>PLJC01000037.1 GCA_003139545.1 Actinomycetota bacterium | reverse complement strand
GCTCGGTGCCGCGCTCTCGGGCTCAGGGCCGACCGTGCTCGTCTGGGCCGAGCGCGGCCGGGCGGCCGACGTCGAGCGCGAGCTCGCGGACCGTTTTCCCGACCACGAGGTTCGCGCGCTATCCGTCACTTCGACCGGAGCGGGGCCTCTTTGAGCAAGCACGATCCGTACGCGCGTCCCACCGNNTGCTTCCGCGCATGCCTGACACCTCTTCGACGCGACGCAGCTCGGTGATGCTCCACGGTCCTGATCGCGCGCCCGCGCGCGCGATGCTCAAGGGCATCGGCTTCGACGACGAGGCGCTCGCGCGCCCGCTCGTCGGCATCGCGACGACGTGGATCGAGACGATGCCGTGCAACTGGAACCAGCGCGAGCTCGCGCGGCACGTGCGGCGCGGGATCATCGAAGCGGGCGGCACACCGATGGAGTTCAACACGATCGCGGTCAGCGACGGCGTGTCCATGGGCACCGAGGGCATGAAGGCATCGCTCGTTTCGCGCGAGGTGATCGCCGACTCGATCGAGCTCGTCGTGCGCGGCCACTTGCTCGACGGGCTCGTGTGCCTCGTCGGCTGCGACAAGACGATTCCCGCGGCGGTGATGGCGCTCGCGCGGCTCGACGTTCCCGGGCTCGTCCTGTACAACGGCTCCATCGCTCCGGGCCGGTTCCGCGGCCGCGACGTCACCATTCAGGACGTGTTCGAGGCGGTCGGCGCCGCCGCCGCCGGAACGATGTCGAACGCCGACGTGCACGAGCTCGAGGGCGTCGCGTGCCCGGGCGCGGGAGCATGCGGCGGGCAGTTCACCGCCAACACGATGGCGACCGTCCTCGAGTTCCTCGGCATCAGCCCGGCCGGCCTCAACGACGTGCCGGCGACCGATCCCGCCAAGCCCGACGCCGCGTACGAGGCCGGCCGCATCGTCATGCGCCTCGTGCGGGACGACGTGCGCCCGTCGCAGATCATCACGCGCGACGCAATCGAGAACGCCGTCGCGGCGATAGCGGCAACGGGCGGCTCGACGAACGGCGTCCTGCACCTGCTCGCCATCGCGCGCGAGCTCGACATCCCGCTCGAGCTCGAGGACTTCGACCGCATCGCAGAACGCACCCCCGTCGTCGCGGACATCAAGCCCGGCGGCCGCTTCGTCGCCACCGACCTGCACGCCGCCGGCGGCGTCGCGCTCGTCGCGCGCGAGCTCCTGAAGGCCGGGCTCGTCCACGGCGACGCGCCGAACGTCGACGGCCGCACGCTCTCGGGAGTCGCGACCGCGGTGGTCGAGACACCCGGGCAGGAGGTGGTCGTCCCGATCGAGCGGCCGCTGAAGGCGACCGGCGGCCTCGCCATCCTGCGCGGCAACCTCGCCCCGGAAGGTTGCGTCGTGAAGCTCGCAGGGCACGAGCGTCTGCACCATCGCGGGCCGGCGCGCGTGTTCGATTCCGAGGAGGACTGCTTCGCCGCCGTCAAGGCGAAGGCGATCAAGGCGGGCGACGTCGTCGTCATCCGCTACGAAGGCCCGGCGGGCGGGCCCGGCATGCGCGAGATGCTGCACGTGACCGCCGCGCTCGTCGGCGAGGGGCTGGGCGAGGAGATCGCGCTCGTCACCGACGGACGCTTCTCGGGAGCGACGCACGGCCTGATGGTCGGGCATGTCGCGCCCGAGGCCGCGCGCGGCGGCCCGATCGCGGCGCTGCGTGACGGCGACACGATCGAGCTCGACGTCGCGTCGAGGCGGCTGTCGGTCGAGCTCTCCGAGGACGAGATCGCGGCCCGGCTGGCCGACATCACGCCGCCCGCGCCCCGCTACACGAAGGGCGTGCTCGCGCGGTACGCGAAGTACGTCTCATCGGCTTCCGAAGGAGCCGTCCTCACATGACTTTATTTTGTATAGTCCCACCAACGAGGAGGCGGACGACGCTGTCCGGCTCCGCATCGAGAGAGGCTGAGGGAACCGGCCCTGTGACGCCTCGGCAACCTGCTCCAACGGAGCGTGGTGCCAAACCCGGTCGGATGCCGAGCCCCGGACGGAAGGAGTCCCTGTAATGCCCGCCACCGCACTTCGTTGTCGCATCTGCGAGACCGAGTTCCCGCTCGACCCCGTTGGGGTCTGCTCGCGGTGCTTCGGCCCGCTCGAGCCGATCTACGCCGCGGATCGGACCGTGACCCGCGCCGAGATCGAGGCCGGGCCGCCGAACATCTGGCGGTACGCACCGCTGCTGCCGGTCGCGCCGCCCGCCGAAGCGCGTCTCGCTCCCGGCAACACGCCGCTCGTCTCCGCGCCGCGGCTCGCGTCGGCGGTCGGCGTCGGCGAGCTGCTGCTGAAGCTCGACACGGCCAATCCAACGCACTCGTTCAAGGACCGCGTCGTCGCGGTCGCGTGCGCGAAGGCGCTCGAGCTCGGCTACACGACGCTCGCGTGCTCCTCGACCGGCAACCTCGCGAACGCCGTCGCCGCTCGCGCCGCGGCGGAGGGAATCGAGTCCGCCGTCCTCGTCCCGGCCGACCTCGAGCCGGAGAAGCTCATCGCCACCGCCGTCTACGGCGGGACCATCTTCGCCGTCAACGGCACGTACGACGACTGCAGCCGGCTGAGCGTCGAGCTGTCTTTCGAGCTCGACTGGGCCTTCGTCAACGTCGAGCTGCGCGCGTACTACGCCGAGGGGTCGAAGACGCTCGCGTTCGAGATCGCGGAACAGCTTGGATGGGAGCTTCCCGACGCCGTCGTCGCGCCGATCGCGTCGGGCGCGATGTACTCGAAGGTGCACCAGGGCTTCGGCGAGCTGCTCCAGCTCGGGCTCGTCGAGGGCGCACGGCCGCGCATCTTCGGCGGCCAGGCGGAGGGCTGCGCGCCGGTCGCGCGTGCCTTCGCAGACGGTGCCAAGGTAAAGCCGGTGCGGCCGAACACGATCGCGCGCTCGATCGCGATCGGCTCCCCGGCCGACGGCGACCTCGCGGTCGCCACCGCGATCGCCTCGGGCGGCACGATCCGCGCCGTCCCCGAGGAGGAGATCCCGGAGAACATCAAGCTTCTCGCCGAGACGACAGGGGTCTTCGGCGAGACCGCGCCCGCCACCGCGCTGGGTGCACTGCGAGAAGCCGTCCGTCGTGGCGAGCTCGGCGAGAACGATCGCGTCGTGCTGCTCGTCACCGGTGACGGCCTGAAGACGCCGGCGCTCGTCGCCGACACCTTCGAGCCCGTGCTCGTCGAACCGGACGCCGACCTCATCCTGGAGCGACTCGGTGTTCATGTCTAAGGGAGGTGTGGAATGAGGACCGGTCCGCGGACCGGCTTCCGCTGGACGCCAGACACGATCGTGTACGCGATCACGCTCTGGTATCGGAAGCACAGCCGGCCGCCGTTCACGCACGAATGGGATCAGGCAGGAGAGAACCACCCGTCGCGGCAGACCGTGAGCCGCGTGTTCGGGAGCTGGAACGCCGCCATCCACGCCGCCGGGTTCACGCCGCGGCCGCGCGGCCGTCAACCGAGAGCCATTGGGGAGAGCGCCTTCCAGGATGTCTAGCCCTACCGTTGTGCTCCTGCCCGGCGACGGAGTCGGGCCGGAGGTCGCGCGTGAAGCGCGCCTCGTTCTCGAGCTCGTCGCGCCCGATGTCGCCGTGGAGGAGCGGCTCATCGGCGCCGCCGCCATTCGCGCGGCTGGAGATCCCCTGCCCGGGGAGACGCTCGCGGCCTGCCGCGACGCGACCGCGGTCCTGAAGGGCCCGGTCGGGGACCCGGAATTCGACGCAGCGGACGTGCGGCCAGAGCAGGGACTGCTGCGCCTGCGCGGCGCGCTCGACGCGTACGCGAACCTGCGGCCATCCGTGTGGGGTGACGTGGATCTGCTCGTCGTTCGCGAGCTCGTCGGCGGGCTCTACTTCGGCGCGAGCGGCGTGCGCGACGACGGCACTGTCTTCGATACCTGCGAGTACCACCCGAGCCAGGTGGAGCGCGTCGCGCGGCGGGCGTTCGCGCTCGCGCAGACGCGCCGTGGCGCGCTGACGTCCATCGACAAGGCGAACGTCCTCGAGACGTCGCGGATGTGGCGGCGTGTCGTCAACGAGATCGCACCCGAGTTTCCCGACGTGAGCGTCGAGCACATGCTCGTCGACAACGCGGCCATGCAGCTCGCGACCACGCCGCAGCAGTTCGACGTGATCGTGACCGAGAACATGTTCGGCGACATCCTCAGCGACCTCGCCGCGGCGGTCACCGGCGGCCTCGGGCTGGCGCCGTCGGCGAGCCTGTCCGACTCCGGCCCCGGGATCTTCGAGCCCGTCCACGGGTCGGCGCCCGACATCGCCGGGCGCGGGATCGCCAACCCGACCGCGATGCTGCGATCGACGGCACTCCTGCTCGAGCACGGCCTCGGGCGGACAGCCGAGGCGCAGGCGCTCGTCCGTGCCGTTGAGCACGCGCTGGCTACCTCGCCGACATCCGATCTCGGAGGCTCGGCGAGCACGGCCGAATTCGGAGCGGTGGTAAGGGAACAATTGGCGTTGACGACGGCGTGAGCGGTGCCTAGGGTGAAGGCAATGGCGCACGCGCCCGAAGCCGCTTCCCGCATTTCCGTCTTCAACGGCTTCTTTGCGTACGCCTTTATCGGCTAGCCGGCGCTCTCGTCCCCCCACCGCCGGCTAGTGCATCAGCTCTCCCCTGGAGGAGTCGATTCGATGACCGAACTCACAGCATCCATCCTCAAGACTGCGGCGGCGACAGACGCCACGTGCGGGTGCGCCGACCCGATCCCCGTGCAGCGCGCGGCGCGGAAGGGCGCTGCGGTCACCATCTGCCAGCGATGCGGATTGCGCGTTCCGCTACGGCTCCGGTGAGCGGCGTCGTCGCGTACCCGGGCCCGGAGGGATCGCACTCCGGCGCGGCCGCGCTTGCGCTGCACCCGGCGGCGGAGCTCCATCCGCTAAGCGGGTTCCGCGCGGTCGCCGACGCGGTTGTGCGGGCTGACGTCGAGCAGGGCGTGCTCCCGATCGAGAGCTCGCTCGCCGGGAGCGTGCCCGAGACGCACGACCTCTTGCACGAGCGCGCGCTCTCGATCGTCGCCGAGGCAGTGCTACCGATCCGCCATTGCCTCGTTGCGCCGGAGGACGTCGCGCTGGACGAGATTCGCATCGTTCGCTCGCATCCGTCCGCGCTCGACCAGTGTCGGAAGCTGCTCGACCTGTTGCCGAACGCCGCGATCGTTCCGGCGTCGACGACGGCCGACGCGGCCCGCGAGACAGCGGAGTCGGGCGATCACGCCGCTGCGGCGATCGCCGGACCGGAAGCCGCGGGGCTGTATGGGCTCGTGACGTTGCGGGACGACGTCGGCGACGGGCCTGCGTTCACGCGCTTCGTGTCGGTCGCGCCGTTCACGTGGCTCGGCGGGCAGCGGGACGAGGCACGGACGGCGTTCACGTTCGTCACCGACCACCGGCCCGGTGCGCTGCACGCCGCCATCTCACCGTTCGCGGTCGCGGGACTGGATCTCGTCCGGCTCGTGTCGCGGCCCCTTCCGGCGAGCCCGTGGAGCTACCGCTTCGACGCGGTCGTCGCGGGCCATCCGCTGGACGCGAAGGTGCGCGGCGCGCTGGACGAGCTCGCGAGCCTCACGCGGTCGCACCGCATCGTCGGCGTGTACGACGCCGCGCAGGTGACGTCATGAGCGCCGACGTCTCGGCCTCGACCGATCCGTTCGTGCGCGACCTGCGCCGCGAGATCTCCGACGTCGACGGCGCGCTCGTCGAGCTCGTGAACAAGCGCCTGCGCCTCGTGGCGAAGTTGAAGCGGTACAAAGAAGAGCACGGCATCGGGTTCGTCGATCTCGCGCGCGAGGAGTGGATGCTGCAGTACCTGCAGCGCGGCAATCGCGGGCCGTTATCCGTTGAAGGGCTCGCCGAGCTGTACCACGAGCTGCTCGACCTCATGAAGCGGGAAGTGCAGAAGAGTGGCGGCTAAGCGGATCGCGCTCATCGCGCACGACAACAAGAAGGCCGACCTGCTCGAGTGGGCAAAGTTCAACCGCGGGACGCTCTCGCGGCATGACCTGTACGCGACAGGAACGACCGGCACGCTCATCGCCGGCGAGCTCGACCTGCCGGTGACGCGGTTCCTGAGCGGGCCGCTCGGCGGCGACCAGCAGGTGGGCGCAGCGATCGCCGAAGGAAGGATCGACTTCGTGGTCTTCTTCTGGGACCCGCTCGCGCCGCACTCGCACGACGTCGACGTCAAGGCGCTCCTGCGCATCGCCGTCGTCTACAACGTGCCGATCGCGTGCAACCGCGCGACGGCCGACTTCATGCTCTCGAGCCCGCTGCTGGACGTCGATCTCGCGGTGTTGCCCGCGTAACGATCAGGCCGTGTCGAACGCGCGGGCCGCGGTCGCCTGCTCGGCGCGGACGAGCAGCGCGCGGTTGAGCGCGTTCACGATGGCGCGCAACGACGCGGTGACGATGCTCGCGTGGACGGCGACACCCCAGACGGGGTCGCCGTCGACGTCCGCTTCGACATAGGCCGCCGCCATTGCATCCTCGCCGACGCTCGTCGCGTGTTCGTGGTAGTCGAGGACGTGCACCGCGTGTCCCGTCCCCTTCGCGAGCGCGTGCACGAGCGCCGCGATCGGCCCGTTCCCCTCGCCGGCGAGCTCCAGGGGCTCCCCGCCGTCGAGGAGCCGCGCGGTGAGGTGGTCGCCGAGCTCGCTCGCCTCGTGCACGTAGCCGGCGAGCTCGTACGGCGCGTTCACTTCGAGGTACGCCGACCGGAAGAGGTGGTAGATCTCGTCCGCCGAGAGCTCACCTCCCTCCGCGTCGGTGACGGCCTGCACCTTCTGCGCCAGCTCGACCTGCAGCCCACGCGGGAGGTCGAGCCCGTACCGGTCTTCGAGCAAGTACGCGACGCCGCCCTTTCCCGACTGCGAGTTGACGCGGATGATCGCCTCGTACGTGCGGCCGACGTCGCGCGGGTCGATCGGCAGGTACGGGACATCCCAGACGGCGTCGTCGGCCTGCTGCTGCTGCGCGTGCATGCCCTTCTTGATCGCGTCCTGATGCGAGCCGGAGAACGCCGTATAGACGAGCTCTCCCGACCAGGGGTGGCGCGGGTGAACGGGCAGCTCGTTGCACTCCTCGACAATGCGCCTCGCGTCGTCGAGCTGGGAGAGGTCGAGGCCCGGGTCGACGCCCTGCGTCAGCAGGTTGAGCGCCAGCGTGACGAGGTCGACGTTTCCAGTGCGCTCGCCGTTGCCGAACAGCGTGCCCTCGACGCGCTGCGCCCCCGCCATCAGCCCGAGCTCCGCGGTCGCGACTGCCGTGCCGCGGTCGTTGTGCGGGTGGACGGAGATGATGGCGGCGTCGCGGCGCGTGAAGTTGCGGGCGAACCACTCGATGCGGTCGGCATACACGTTAGGGGGGAAGTGCTCGACGGTCGTCGGCAGATTGACGATCATGGGCGCCTCGCGGGTCGGCCTCCACGCGTCCGCGACGGCCTCGCAGATCTCGAGCGCGAAGTCGAGCTCGGTGTGATGGAAGCTCTCCGGCGAGTACTGGAAGCGAACGTCGTCGTCTGCGAGCCTGCGGCACATCTCCGCGCCGCGCACCGCAAGCTCCGTGATCCCGGCCTTGTCGAGCCGGAACACGACGCGGCGCTGCGCGACCGATGTCGAGTTGTACAGGTGGACGATTGCCCGGCGCGCGCCTGCGATCGACTCGAACGTCCGCTCGATCAGCTCCGGCCGCGCTTGCGTGAGCACGGCGATCGTGACGCCGTCGGGGACGAGCTCCTCCTCGACGAGCGTGCGCACGAAGTCGAAGTCCGCCTTCGACGCGGCGGGGAAGCCGACCTCGATCTCGGTGAAGCCGAGCTCGAGCAGCAGCGCGAAGAACCGGCGCTTACGGTGCGTGTCCATGGGGTTGACGAGCGCCTGGTTGCCGTCGCGCAGGTCGGTCGAGCACCAAATCGGCGCGGACGTCAGGACGACGTCCGGCCAGGTCCGGTCGGGAAGGTCGACGGTCGCATATGGCGCGTATTTGTGAAATGGCATCGGCACGGTGGTCTCCTGAAGACGCAGGTGTCCTGCAGAACGGTAGACGGGTATGTGCGCAGGCAGGCTTCCCCTAGCGGGGAAGGAGGAGGCCGGTCAGGCGGGCCGTCGACTCGTGCACGCCTGGAACGCTATGCCTCCGGGTGCCGGAATGGGGCGGAAAAGGGGACAACGGCTCAGGCGGGCCGCTGTCGGCGGAAGGCCTCGCCGAGCTGTACCACGAGCTGCTCGATCTCGTGAAGCGCGAGGTGGCTAGAGAATGAACGGCACGAGCATCTTGGTCGAGCGCTTGTACGCCGGGTAGCTGTCCGGGAACTGCTCGGTCAGGTAGCGCTCTTCCACGGTCGCGCTGTAGATGAAGTAGATCCCGGCGAGCGTCACGGGGACCAACCACCACCAGCTCAGCGCGATGGCGGTGCTCGCGCCGGCGACGAGGACCCCCGAGTAGATCGGGTGGCGCACGAGGCGGTAGGCACCGCTCGTCACGAGCTCCGGCTCGTCCTTCTGAGACATCGGCGTTCCCCAGTTGCGCCCGATGGTCAGGCGAGCCCGGATCGCGAATGCGAGCCCGACGACGAAAAGAACCAAACCGATGCCTTCGCGCAGCGGATCGGTGTGGACGCCGTGCCCCCGAAGCGCTCCGAGGCGCACGAGAACGATCACGATGACGATCAGCACGACCCTGATGCGGGCCTCGCGGCCCCAGGCGACGCGGCCGCGCTTCATCGAGAAGGCGGCCACGAGCCAGTACAGCCAGAAGGCCGCCCATCCGACAGCGAAGACGAGCTCGACCGCTCTCATCCTCGCTCATAGTCCCACGAACGCTTACGCGTGCGCGGATTCGTACGCGGCGATGGCCGCCTCGTCGCGCAGCGTCAACGCGATCTCGTCCATCCCCTCGAGCAGGCACTTGCGCGAGAAGTCGTCCAGCTCGAACGGATGGCCGCCCGCAGTGCGCACCTCGAGGTCGACCGTCAGCTCCTCGCCCGCGCGCGCGCGATCCATCAGGTCGCGCACCTGCTCGGGGGGCAGCTCGACCGGCAGCAGGCCGATCTTGAGCGAGTTCTGACGGAAGATGTCGCCGTAGGACGGCGCGACGATGGCCTCGAACCCGTAGTCCTCCAGCGCCCAGGGCGCGTGCTCACGCGACGAGCCGCAGCCGAAGTTCCGCCCGGCGATGAGGATCTTGCCGCGCTGGTGGTTCAGCTCGAAGTCGGGGGCCTTGCGCCAGTCGAAGAAGAGGAACTCGCCGAAGCCGCTGCGCTCGATCCGCTTCAGGAACTGCTTCGGGATGATCTGGTCGGTGTCCACGTCCGCCCGGTCGAGCACGACCGCCGTCGACGTGACCGAACGGAACGCTTTCATGCCGGCACCGCGAAGTGGCCCTCGAGCGCGGTCGCGGCGGCCACCTCCGGGCTGACGAGGTGCGTGCGACCGCCCGCGCCCTGGCGGCCCTCGAAGTTCCGGTTCGACGTGGACGCGCACCGCTCGCCAGGCGCGAGCACGTCGGGGTTCATGCCCAGGCACATGGAACAGCCGGCGCGCCGCCACTCGAAGCCGGCGGCGGTGAACACCTGGTCGAGGCCCTCGGCCTCGGCCTGCACCTTCACGCAAGCGGAGCCCGGAACGACCATTGCGCGCACGGAGGGATGCACGTGCCGCCCCTGGACGACCGCGGCCGCCGCGCGCAGGTCCTCGATGCGCGAGTTCGTGCACGAGCCGATGAAGACGCGATCGACCGTGATCTCTCGGATCGGCGTGCCGGGCGTCAGCGCCATGTAGGCGAGCGCGCGCTCGGCCGCCTCGTCGGCGGGCTCGGGCACCACGTCGTCGATCGACGCGACCATCCCGGGATTCGTCCCCCACGTCACCTGCGGCTTGACCGTCGCGACGTCGATCACGACCTCGCGGTCGAACACCGCGTCGGGGTCGCTCGGCAGGTCCCGCCAGCGCTCGTCGATCTCGACGCCGCGCTCACGGAGATACGCGAACGTCGTCTCATCGGGCGCGATCATCCCGGCGCGCGCGCCCGCCTCGATCGACATGTTGCAGACCGTCATGCGGCCTTCCATCGACAGCGCCTCGATCGCGGGGCCGGCGTACTCGATCACGTGGCCGACGCCGCCGTCGACGCCGATCTCGCCGATGGCGACCAGCACGAGATCCTTCGCCGTCACGCCCGGTGCACGCTCGCCCTCGAAGTGGATGCGCAGCGTGCGCGGCTTCCTCTGCGACAGCGTCTGCGTCGCAAGCACGTGCTCGACCTCCGACGTGCCGATGCCGAACGCGAGCGCGCCGAAGGCGCCGTGCGTCGATGTGTGGGAGTCGCCACAGACGATCGTCTTGCCGGGCTGCGTCAGCCCGAGCTCGGGGCCGATGACGTGGACGATGCCCTCCCGGCCGCTGCCGGTGGCGTGCAGCGGGACGTCGAACTCGGCGCAGTTGGTCGCCAGTGCGTCCAGCTGCTGCTGGGACAGCGGATCGGCCGGGGTGTCGTCGCCGGTGGCGACGTTGTGGTCCATCGTCGCGACCGTCAGGTCCGGCCGGCGCACCTTTCGCCCGGCCAGACGCAGGCCTTCGAACGCCTGCGGCGAGGTCACTTCGTGCACCAGGTGGAGGTCGACGTAGAGGAGATCGGGCCGGCCCTCGTCGTGCGTGACGACGTGGCTGTCCCAGACCTTCTCGAACAGCGTGCGGCCCATGGTTCGAGGCTAGCCCATTGCCGTCCAGGCTCCGAGCGATTGTTCGGTTTTGCAGGAAGGTTCGCCGTAGGCTGGCCCGGTGGAAGCCGTCCGCCGCGATGTTCGCCTGCTCGGCGACCTCCTGGGCCGCGTGCTCGTGGAGCAGGAGGACGAGACGCTGCTCGCCGACGTCGAGCACGTGCGGGCGCTCGCGCGCTCGGCGAGACAGGGGACGCGCCGGGACGAGCTCCGCGACGCGGTCGAGGCGCTGCCGCTCGCACGGCAGGCCAGCGTCCTCCGCGCATTCGCCCTCTACTTCCAGCTGGCCAACGTCGCCGAGCAGCACAACCGCATCCGGCGCCGCCGCGCGTACGCGCGCGAAGAACGGATGGGGCGCGAGTCGCTCGCAGCCGCGTTCGCGGAGCTGGGCGACGCCCCGGCTGCCGACGTCTCGCTCAAGCTCGTGCTCACCGCGCACCCGACCGAGGCCGCGCGCCGCACGGTGCTCGCCGCGCATCTGCGCATCGCCGCGCTCCTCGCCGCACTTGACGAGGGCGACGACGTCGCCGACGCGCTCGCAGGCGAGATCACGATGCTGTGGCAGGCGGACGAGGTGCGCACGCGGCGGCCGCAGGTCGTGGACGAGATCCGCAACGGCCACTGGTTCTTCGAACAGAGCCTGATCGATGCGGCCGAGCGTCTGCTCGCCGAGTATCGGCGGCGTCTCCCGGATGCGCCGGTGCCGCTGCGGTTCGGCAGCTGGATCGGCGGCGATGCGGACGGCAATCCGCAGACGAATGTCGAGACGCTCGCGGAGGCGCGCGACCGGGCGACGAGCCTGCTCCTGCAGCGCTACAGCGCCGACGTTCGTGCGCTCGCGGCCGAGCTCGGCGTGTCTTCGCGGCTGACACCGGTCTCCGAGGAGCTGCTTCGATCCATCGCGGCCGACGAGGCCGAGCTGCCGGAGTACACGGTCGAGATCGGAGACCAGAACCTCGACGAGCCGTACCGGCGCAAGCTCAGCTTCGTCTGGCGTCGGTTGCAGGACGGCGCGTACGACGCGTTCGCCGACGATCTCGACGTCGTCGACCGTAGCCTGCGCGCGAACCGCGGCGAGCGCATCGCCGACGGCGCGCTCGCAGCGCTACGGCGGCGGGTCGAGCTCTTCGGTTTCGTGTTGGCCGACGTCGAGGTGCGTGTGCACGCACGCGATGCCGTGGACCCCGACGAGCGCATCCGCGCGCTGCTCGCGGCCGCCGGCGACACGGTGATCGTCTCGGGCGTGTCGTCGGCCGAGGACGTGCGCCGGGTCCAGAAGTTGACGCCGGCGGAGAACGTCGTCCCGCTCTTCGAATCCGTCGAGGCGCTGCGCGCGGCGCCCGAGATCTACGAGGAGCTGCTGTGCCGAGAGGTGATGGTCGGCTACTCCGACTCGGCGAAGGACGCGGGCTATCTCGCCGCGCAGTGGGAGATCCGCTCCGCGCTCGTCGCGCTCGCAGAGGTCGCGCGCCGCCGCGGCGCCGAGGTCACGTTCTTCCACGGCCGCGGCGGCAGCGCCGGCCGCGGCGGCGGACCGACGTACGACGCGATCCTCGCGCAGCCACAAGGCGTGCCACCAGGCCGGCTGAAGATCACCGAGCAGGGGGAGACGATCGCATTCAAGTACGGGCTGCCCGAGCTCGCGCACCGGAACCTCGAGGCCGCGCTCGCCGCGACGGTGCTCGCTGCGAGCCGCGCGGAGGACGACGTCGACACGACGCTCATCGTCGCGCTCGCAGACCGCTCGCGCGCCGCGTATGGCGAGCTCGTCGACGATCCGCGCCTCGTCGGCTTCTTTCGCTCGTTCACGCCCGTGGACGAGCTCGCGCTGCTCAACATCGGCTCCCGTCCGTCACGCCGGCCGGAGGGCGCCGAATACCTCGCCTCGCTGCGCGCCATCCCGTGGGTGTTCGCGTGGACGCAGAACCGCTGCCTACTCCCGGCCTGGTACGGCTGCGGCGCCGCGTTCGCCGAGGCGGACATCGGAGAGCTGCGCGATCTCTACGGCCGCTGGCCGTTCTTCCGCGCGCTCGTGCAGAACCTCGAGATGACGCTCGCGAAGTCGAGTATGGAGATCGCCGCCGAGTACCTCGAGCTCGTTGACGAGCCGAGCCTGTGGGAGCCGATCGCCGCGGAGCATGCGCGCACCGTCGTCGCCGTGCTCGAGATCGTCGAGGCGGACGAGCTGCTCGACCGCCATCCCGTCGTGCAGCGCTCGATCGGGCTGCGCAATCCGTACGTCGACCCGATCAACGCCATCCAGGTCTCGCTGCTGCGCCGCTACCGCGCCGGGGACGAGGAGGCGGCGCCGCCGCTCCTGCGCTCGATCGCGGGCATCGCGGCCGGGTTGCGCAACACCGGCTGACGGGTACGGAACTAGTCGCAATAGGCACCGAAGTCCGTACCGGTGACGGAGAAGAAGCTCGTGCCACGCCAGAAGCTCAGCCGACCCTTGACGACGCCGACATTCCATCCGTGGAAGTGATGGAGCGCCGTGACGGGATGGTATGGACGCCCCGTTTGCGAATCTCCGCCGACGCACCGGTAGAGGGGCGTCACGTGGTTGGCCCGCTCATACGCCGGAATCGCGCGGACGATCCGGCACGCAACGTCGCTGCTCACGTGCCGTAGATCGATCGCTTCTTCTCCGGTGATCAGAGGGTGCTGGCACTCGACGCTCGTCGCCGCCGAGCCGTTGACGGGAGAGAACCAGACTGCAGCGGTCCCAACGACGAGGACGGCTGCGAGCAACTGGAGAAACCGGCGCCAACGCGGGGTCGGGGCGGGGTCCACGGGGAGAGCCTAGTAGCTAACCGAACAACCGTCCGGCCGCCGCTTTACTTTCGATAGTAACGTCGCGGGATGGACTGGCCGACCGTCTACGAGCGCAATTCGGTCGAGCGGATCAAGCGCGACAAGCCGCCTCTCGGCATCCGCGAGGAGCTGCCCGCGCTCGTCGCTCAGGGCTACGAGGCCATGGCCGAGGAGGATGTCGTGCGCCTCCAGTGGTGGGGCCTCTACCACGACAAGCCGAAGATCGGGACGTTCATGCTGCGCGTCAAGATCCCGGCCGGGATCCTCTCGCCGGCGAAGCTGCGCCGCATCGGCGAGGTCGCGAACCGCTACGGGCGCGGCGACGCCGAGCTGACGACGCGGCAATGCATCCAGATCCACTGGCTCGAGCTGAGTGCGCTCGCGGACGTCTTCGCTGACCTCGAGGACGCCGGCATCACGAGCGCCGGCGGCTGCGGCGACACCGTGCGCAACATCACCGGCTGCCCCGTCTCCGGCCTCCTCGCGGACGAGCTCTTCGACTCGACCCCGGTCATCGACGCTGCGACGGACGAGTTCTACGGCAACCCGACGTGGGCGAACCTGCCGCGCAAGCACAAGTACTCGATCGCGAGCTGCCCCGACCGCTGCAACGCACCGGAGATCAACTGCGTCTCGCTCGTCGGCGTCGTGCACGACGGACGCGAGGGCTACGGCGTTCTCGTCGGCGGCGGTCTCGCGTCGGTTCCGCGCATCGCGCGCGACCTCGGCGTCTTCGTTCCGAAGGAGGACGCGATCGAGATCCTCGGCGCGGTCACCTCCGTGTGGAGCGAGGATCTGAAGTACCGCATGTCGCGCGTGAAGGCGCGCCTGAAGTTCATGGTCGACGACCTCGGCCCCGACGGTGTGCTCGAACGCGTCGAGACGAAGCTCGGCCGCACGCTCGAACGTTTCACCTTGCCGCCGATCACAGCGCAGCCCTCCGCGCACATTGGCGTGCATGCCCAGCGCCAGGACGGGCTCTCCACCATCGGAGTGCCCGTCCGCCTGGGTCTCTCATCCGGCGACCAGCTCATCGCCGTCGCAGACCTCGCCGACGAGCTCGGCGGCGACATCCGCCTCACCCGGCAGCAGAACCTCATCGTCACCGGCGTTCCGAACGCGCGCGTCGACGAGACCCTCGTGCGCCTCGCCGAGCTCGGCCTGCCGCTCGAGACGAACGAGATCTGGGCCAACTCGATCGCATGCACCGGCGAGCCGCACTGCAACTTCTCCGTCGGCGAGACGAAGACGCGCCTCGAGACGCTCGTCGAGCACCTCGAGTCGACGTTCGGCCCGCAGGTCGGCGACCTGCGCCTGCACCTCGACGGTTGCCCGCATGCGTGCGCGCAGCACTGGGTCGGCGATCTCGGCTTCCAGGCGACGACCGGGAAGGACGAGGACGGCAACCGGGTCTCGGCCTACGACATCTTCGTGCGCGGCTCGCTCGGCCCGGCGCCAGCGATCGGCGGCTCGCTCTTCCGCCGCATTCCGACCGAGCGGCTCGAGCCCGCGGTCGAGGGACTCGTGCGCGGCTGGATCGACGGGCGCGGCGACGGCGAGACGTTCACCGACTTTCAGCGCCGCCTGTCCGACGACGAGCTCGGCGCGCTCGCCGGTCTCGAGCCCGCGAAGAAGCGGGTGGCCGCATGACCATCCTGCTCGACGAGCTGGACGCGGGCGAGCTCGCGATCCGCTTCGAGGGCGAGGAGCCGCAGGCGCTGCTCGAGTGGGCGCTCGGCGAGTTCGGTTCCGACATCGCCATCTCCACTGCCTTCCAGATCGACGGCTCCGTGCTCATCGACATGGCGTACGCGATCGATCCGTGCGTCCGCGTGTTCTCCGTCGACACCGGGCGCCTGCCGGTCGAGACGCTCGAGTTCGCCGACGCGTTGCGCCTGCGCTACCCAGGGCTGCAGCTCGAGATCCTCGAACCGGACCCGGAGCACGTGGAGCGGCTCGTCCAGCTGAAAGGCCCCGATCTGTTCCGCGACTCCGTCGAGAACCGACTGCTCTGCTGCAACGTGCGCAAGGTCATCCCGCTGACGAAGCACCTCGACGGCCTCGACGCGTGGATCACCGGGCTGCGCCGCGACCAGTGGGCGACACGCACGAACATCCGCAAGGTCGAGATCGACCACGACCACGGCGCGATCGTGAAGATCAACCCGCTTGCGGAATGGAGCGGCCGCGACGTCTGGACGTACCTGCGCGAGAACGACGTCCCGATCCACCCGCTGTATGCGCGCGGGTTCACCTCGATCGGCTGCGCGCCGTGCACGCGCGCGACCGAGGCCGGCGAGGACGAGCGCGCGGGCCGCTGGTGGTGGGAGACGAACGCGCCGAAGGAGTGCGGCATGCACTGCTCGATCGAGCATGGCGGCTTCGAGCATGAGCTGCACGCGATCGTCGGGAAGCACGCATGATCGCGCTGCGCGGAGAGGCGGCCGAGGTCGCGCTCGGCGAGGCGCAGGCGGTGCTCGCGTTCGTGCACGACGAGGAGCGGCGTGGACGTCTCGCGGACCTCGTCGCGGCCGTGCAGGAGGGCGAGCTCGGGGAGGACGAGGCGCAGGCGCTCGAGGAGCTGATCGAGCTCGGCCTCACCACCGGACGCATCCGCAGCGTGTACGGCCCCGAAGGCGAGCAGGCTGCGCTGAAGACGTACCGCCGGCTGCCCGGCGGACGCGAGCTCGCCGACGGCGCGCGCGAGGTGAGCTCGGCGCTCGAGGCGCTCGAAGGAAAGACGGTCGAGCGCGTGTCGGTGCAGTCCTCCGGCCCGGGCGCGTTCCTCGTCTCCATCGCCGTCGACGGGCTCGAGCTGTCGGTGAAGCTCGACCGCGCCGGCGCGCGCATCCACTCCGTCGGCGTATGACGCAGCATTACGTCGCGTGCCTCGACCTGACCGGCCGCCGCTGCCTCGTCGTCGGGCGGTCGAATGCGAAGGTTCGCGCGCTGGAAGCCGCCGGCGCGGAGGTCGTTTCCGTCGATCGTTACGAGCCGGAGCTCCTCGACGACGCCTGGCTCGTCGTGGTCGTCGACGTCGAGCAGGGCGAGCGCGTCTTCGCGGACGCGAGCACCAGGCAGATCTTCTGCAATGTCGAGGACGTTCCCGAGCTGTGCACGTTCATCCTGCCGGCGCTGCACCGGCGTGGCGACATCACCGTCGCGGTCTCGACGGGTGGCGCGTCGCCCGCGCTTGCGCAGTGGCTCCGCGACCGCTTCGCCGCACAGATCGGCTTCGAGCACGAGCAGCTCGCGCGTGACCTGCGCCGCGTGCGGCCGTGGGTGAAGAAGACGTTCGATTCGTACGATGAGCGGCGCGACTTCTTCCGCAATGCCGTCGCGAAGGCCCTCGGATGACCGTCTGGCTCGTCGGCGCCGGCCCGGGCGACCCCGGGCTGATCACGGTGAAGGGTCTCGAGCGCGTGCGCGCGTGCGACGTGATCGTCTACGACCGGCTCGTCGCGCCCGAGCTCGTCGACGAAGCACCGCACGACGCGCTCCGCATCGAGCGCGACCGCCTCGAGCAGGACGAGGTGAACGAGCTGCTCGTCGCGCTCGGCCGCCGCGGCGACGACGTCGTGCGGCTCAAGGGCGGTGACCCGTTCCTCTTCGGCCGCGGCGGCGAGGAAGCACTCGCGCTCGCCGACGCCGGCGTGCCCTTCGAGGTCATCCCCGGCGTCTCGTCGCTCGCTTCCGTCCCCGGCTTCGCCGGCATCCCCGTCACGCACCGCGGAGTCGCATCGGCCGTGACGGCATTCGCCGCGCACGAGGTCGAAGGGCTCGACGCAGAGGCGCTCGCGCACACGCCGGGCACGCTCGTCGCCTTCATGGGCCTCGCGGGGCTCGAGCGGCTCGCCGTGCGGCTCATCGAGCACGGACGCCCCGCCGGCACGCCCGCCGCCGTCGTCTCCGCCGGCACGACGCCCGACGAACGCGTCGTCACGGCGCCCCTCGGCGCAATCGCCCGCGCGGCGGAGGGACTGCCGACACCGGCCCTCGTCGTGATCGGCGAGGTGGTTGCGCTCCGCGCGTCGCTGCGCGCGGTGCGACGATCTGCGGCGTGACCGAGTTCCGCCGCGTCGACGCGCTTCCTCCGTACGCCTTCGCCGAGGTCGAGCGGCTCAAGCTCGAGCTGCGGCGCGCCGGCGAGGACGTCATCGACCTCGGCTTCGGCAATCCCGACGTGCCGCCGCCCGAGATCGCGGTGGAGAAGCTGCGCGAGGCCGCGCTCATCCCGCGCAACCACCGGTATTCCTCGAGCCGCGGGCTGCCGAACCTGCGCGCCGCGATCTGCGAGCTCTACCGCGACCGCTACGGGGTCGAGCTCGACCCCGAGACGGAGGCGACGATGGCGCTGGGGGCGAAGGAAGGCCTCGTCCACCTCCTCTGGGTGCTGCTCGGGCCGGGCGACGCCGCGCTCGTGCCGAGCCCGAGCTATCCGATCCATCTGTTCGCGCCCGGGTTCGCTGGCGCGACAGTCCACCGTGTTCCTGCGCTCGACTACGTCGCCGGCGTCCAGGAGGCATGGGAAGCCGCGGAGCCGCGGCCGCGCGTGCTGCTCGCCTCGTTCCCGCACAACCCGACCACGGCGTGCGTCGAGCTGGCCGAGATGCAGCGGCTCGTCGACTTCGCCCGCGAGCACGAGCTCGTGCTCGTGCACGACTTCGCGTACGCCGACCTCGCCTTCGACGGCTATCGGCCGCCGTCGATCTTCGAGGCGGACGGCGCGCGCGAGGTCGCCGTCGAGCTGTACTCGCTGACGAAGGGCTTCTCGCTCGCAGGCTGGCGCGTCGCATTCGTGCTCGGTCGCGCCGACGTCGTCGGCGCGCTCGCACGCTTGAAGTCGTACCTCGACTACGGCAGCTTCCAGCCGCTGCAGATCGCCGCGACGGTTGCGCTCCGCGAGGCGCGGGATCAGCCGGCCGAGGCGGCGGCGGTGTACGAGGGACGCCGGAACGCGCTGTGCGACGGCCTCACGCGCGTCGGCTGGGAGGTGGAGCGGCCCCGCGCGACGATGTTCGTGTGGGCGCCGATCCCGACGGGCGAGGCGTCGCAGGCGTTCGCTCTGCGCCTCCTGCGCGAGGCGCACGTCGCTGTCAGCCCCGGCAGCGGCTTCGGCGCCGACGGTGAAGGTTTCGTCAGGTTCGCGCTCGTCGAGAACGAGCAGCGCATCGCACAGGCCGTGCGTGGCATCCGCCGCGCGATTTGCTAGCGTCATAGGCGTTCGAGGCGACGCTGCCTTCGTGAGTCTTTCGACCGAAGGAGGCGTGCATGAAGATCCTCATTGCAGAAGACGAGACGCTGATCCGTCTCGACCTGCGCGCGATTCTCGAGCGGCACGGCTTCACCGTGTGCGCCGAGGCGCGCGACGGGCTCGAGGCGGTGGAGCTGGCGCGGTCGACGCAGCCCGACGCCGCGCTGCTCGACGTCCGCATGCCGAACCTCGACGGAATCGAGGCCGCGCGGCGCATCTACGCGGAGCGGCCGCTCCCGATCGTCATGCTGACTGCGTTTCGCGATCGCGCCACGGTCGACAAGGCGGTCGCGGCGGGCGTCTTCGGGTACCTCCTGAAGCCGTTCCGCGAGGGAGACGTCGCGCCCGCCTTGTACGCCGCCGCCGCCCGGCACGCGGAGCTGCTCGCAGCGCGCCGCCGGCTCGGCACCGAGCAGCCGAAGCAGATCGATGTGGATCTCCCGTCGTCGAGCGGCCACGCGTGGCCCGTGCGCATCGAGCGCGCAGAAGACGGCTCGCTCGACGTCCGTGTGGTGCAGCCGTGAGGGTGTTGATCGCCGAGGACGAGACGCTCATTCGCCTCGACCTGAAAGGGATGCTCGAGAACGCCGGCCTCGAGGTGTGCGCCGAGGCGCGCGACGGCGTCGAGGCGGTCGAGCTGGCCGACTCCGCGGAGCCGGATCTCGCCGTCCTCGACGTGAAGATGCCGCGTCTCGACGGGATCGAGGCGGCGCGCCGCATTCTCGACGAGCGGCCGATGCCGATCGTGATCGTGAGCGCCTTCACGGAGAAGAGCCTCGTGCGGCGGGCGGCCGAGGCGGGCGTCTACGGCTACCTGGCGAAGCCGTTCCGCGAGGAGGACCTCCTCCCCGCGATCGCGACCGCACGGGCACGCTTCGACCAGCTCTCGGCCGTGCGCGAGCAGGTCGACTCGCTTGCCGAGGCGCTTGCCGCCCGCAAGGCGATCGAGCGCGCGAAGGGCCTCCTCATGCAGAACCAGGGGCTGACCGAGCAGGACGCATTTGCGCGGCTCCGCCGTGCCAGCCAGACGTCCGGGCGCCCCATGCGCGTCATCGCCGAGGCGATCATCCAGACGCTCGGCGCGTAGCTGCGGCGTTTTCGACCCCCCGGATCGGTGATGATGTACCCAAGGTGGGTCGGATTGTGCGTGCACTCCTGCTGGTAGCAGCGATCTCGGTCGCCGTGGGCGGCGCGTCGGCGCATGCGGCCACGACCCCGCCGAGTCTGAAGATCGAGGTGATCGGCAAGGGGAAGGTCACCGGGCCCGGGTTCAACTGCGGCGTCGGGAGCCTGACGTGCTACGCGTCCTACGCGTCCGCCACACCGACCGTCCCGTTGACAGAGGCGCCCGCCGCGGGCTGGACGTTCAGCGGCTGGACGGACGGCGCGACGTGCGGCTCGGCTACGGGCTGCCCGGTCCCTGTCAGCGGTGACACTACCGCGACGGCCGTTTTCACCACCACTGCCGCCGTCCAGTCGGAGACGTTCGGCGTCGCGCTAGCCTCGCCGACCACCGGCACCGTTGCGAACGGCTCGGATCCGGCGAACTACCCGATCAACTGCGGAACAACAGGAACGGGGGCGTGCAGCCTCACGGTCTTGCAGGGCTCGACGATCACCGTCGACGAGCAGCCAGACGCGGGCAACTTCTTCTCGGGCTGGGGCGGCTCGTGCGGCGGCACGGCGGTCAGCTGCGCCGTCTACGTCAACGGAAACGATTTCGTGAGCGCAACCTGGGTCAGCACCACCCCGACCACGCTCGAGGTGCAGGTAAGCGGAGGCGGCGCCGTAACCGGCGGCGGTATCTCGTGCGGCGCAGGATCGACCTGCGACAAGCAGGAGCCGCCGAACTCGACTGTAGGGCTGACGGCGACGCCGCAAAGCGGCTACGCCTTCACGGGTTGGGGCATGGCCTGCAACGGCCTGCAGCCGTCGTGCACGGTCCAGATGAACATCAGTCGTACGGTGACGGCGGAGTTCGACCCGCTCGTGCCGCTGTCGGTCACGGTGACCGGGCTCGGCCAGGTGTCGGGCGGCGCGATCACGTGCGGGCCGGGGCCGCAGACGTGCACCGCCGGCGAGCCGCCGAACTCGAACGTCACGCTGACCGCGGCACCAGCCACCGGCGCAAGCGTGTTCTGGTCGGGCTGCGCGAGCTCCTCGGGAGTCACATGCACTGTCGCAATGGGCACGACCCCGGCCTCGGTGACGGTCACGTTCTCCGGTGGCACCGCACCGCCCGTCGCGACGTTCTCGCTGAGCGTCAGCGCGCTCGGTGACGGCTACGTGACGAGCTCTACCGGGAACATCTACTGCACTGTGGCAGGTGGGACAGAGTGCACCGCAAACGTCACCGGAAACACCTCGCTGACCCTCAGCGCCGTCCCAGCCTCCGGCAATACCGCCGACTTCACCGGCTGGACCGGCGACTGCTCGACGTTCACGGCGACGACCTGCACGCTGACGATGACCGGCGCCAAGACCGTCGGGGCCAACTTCGCCGGTGGCAACACGACGTATCTGCTGACCGGGCAAGTGGTGGGAAACGGGTCGATCGCCGGCGCCGGCCTGCACTGCACGTCCAGCGGCGGCTCGAGCTGCACGAGCCCACAGGCCGCGAGCGCCAACGTGACCCTCAGTGCAAGCCCGGGCTTCGGCGCGACCTTCACCGGCTGGAGCGGCGGCGCGTGTGCCGGATCGAGCTTCGTGTGCACCGTCTCGATGACGAACGCGAAGAGCGTCACGGCCACCTTCACCACCGCAACCGAGCCCGGCGTGGAGCGGCTCACGATCAGCGTCTCCGGCCTCGGCAGCGTGTCTTCGACCGGCGGCGCCTGCACGAGCACCACCGCCAAGGGAACGACGTGCACGCAGGAGTACAGCCAAGATGGGCGGGCGACACTCGTCGCCTCGGCTCCGGGAAAAGGATTCGTCTTCGCAGGCTGGGCAGGCGCCTGTACCGGGAAGAAGACGACGTGCGACGTCACGATGAGCGCCGCAGAGGCCGTTACCGCACGGTTCGTGCACGTCTTCGCGTCGGCGAAGCGGCCGACGGTTGCGGGACACCGTGTAACCCTCTACTTCGCGGCAGGCGAAGCCGGAAAGCTGACCATCGTCGAGACACGGGCCGGGAAGAAGCTCGCCGTGCGCACCATCCGCGTCAAGGCAGCCGCCGGGAAGGCCGTCTTCACCGTCGCACGCTCAGGCCGCTACGTGTTCACCGCCACGCTCGTCAGCCACTCGGGCACGCACGCGGTCCACTGGGCCGTCCGCGTTCAGTAGAGAACGAGCCGGTCGCGGTGCACGGCCTCGACGCCGCGCGGCCGGCCGCGCAGCTCCGCTGCGCCCGCGCCTGCAATGCCCTTGCCGAGCACAGTTCCGTCGGCTGAGACGAGCTCGACCGCGTCGCCTTCGTCGAACTCGCCCTCGCACGCGACCACGCCGACGGCGAGGAGGCTGCGGCCGCCCGTGAGGATCGCGTCACGGGCGCCGTCGTCCAGCACGAGCTTCCCGGCCGTCGGCTTTGCGTGCCGCAGCCACAGCTTGAACGCGCTCGCCTGTCTCGACGCGGCCGCGAATGCCGTTCCGCGCGCCTCGCCGGCCGCGATCGCACGGACGACACCGGGGCCGCGACCCGACGCGATCACCGTCGGAATGCCTGCAGCTGCGGCGAGGCGCGCTGCCGTCACCTTGCTCGCCATGCCGCCGCGGCCGAGCGCACTGCCGGGGCCGAATGACGCATCGTCGACGGCGTCGCCGCTCGTGAGCAGCTCCGCGCTTGCGCTGTACACGCCGTCCACCTCCGTGAGCAGCACGAGCAGCCGCGCGCCGAGCAAGACCGCCACCTGTGCGGCGAGCGCGTCGTTGTCGCCGAACGTGATCTCGTCGGTCGCCGTCGCGTCGTTCTCGTTCACGACCGGGACTGCGCCGAGCTTCAGGAGCGCGTTGAGCGCATTGCGCACGTTCAGGTATGTCGCGCGCTCGGCGAGGTCGCCCGCGGAGAGAAGGATCTGCGCGACGCGCAGTCCGTGCTTGCGGAAGGCGGCCTCCCATGCGAGCTGCAGCCGCACCTGGCCGGCCGCCGACGCGGCCTGGAGCTGCGGCGTCGAGCGCGGACGCTGCGCCATGCCGAGCAGCGGCAGGCCGAGCGCGATCGCGCCGGACGAGACGATGCACACGGGCTCGGAGATCTCGGCCACATCGGCTGCGCGCGCCGCCAGAACGGAGCGGCGGATGCGCCCGGCGCCGTCGGTGACGAGCGACGAGCCGAGCTTGACGACGACGGTCACCGGCGCTGCGTGCCGTCGCCGACGACGCGGTACTGGCGCAGGCAGAGGTCGCGGTAGGTGACCGGCCCGCGCGGGCCGGGAAAGCGGTCGACGCTGATCCCCGTCTCCGGCGTGCCGAGCAGCTCGAAGCCGTCGGCGAAGCGCGTCGGCGCGTTCCAGAACGCAGCCGTGCCGCGATAGCCGTCGAGGAAGCGCTCGGCTGCGTTGCCGTCCTCGGTCACGATCGCGGCGGCGAGGCCGGACGTCTCCTCGTTCGCGGCTCGGAGTGCTTCGTCTACGCCGTTCACCCTGCGGAGCGTGACGGTCTTCACGCGCCCGGGCTCCGACGCCCATTCGCGTTCCGGCGGCAGCGTGTCCTCGACGGCGATCCCGAGCTCGGCGCAGACGGCGGCGATCGCCTGTGCGAGCTCCGGCGTGTCGGCGAGGGCGAGGTTGAGCCGGTTGCAGACGCCGAGCCGGTCGAGGCTCGCGCGCACGAGCTGCTCGAGCTTCGCCGGGTCGGCTGCGGCGTGCGCGTACAGGACGCCGCCACCTTCCGCGTGCGCGAGCGCACGCACCCCGTGCTCCGCCGCGCGACGTGCGAGCGCGGCGGTCGACGCGCCGCTGCCGCGGAGGATGACGAGCGGGATCAGCTCCGGCAGCGACACGAGCGCCTCGGCGCCGTCATGACCGGGGGTGCGCACGAGGCCAACCGCCTCGCCCAGCGCCGGACGCAGCACGGTGTCGACCAGCTCCGTCACTGTGCGAAGCGCGGCCGATCCGGTGCGCAGCACGACGGCGTTCCCGCTCTTCAGCACCTGCGTCGCGATGTCGACGGCAACGTTCGGCCGCGCCTCGAAGTTCGCGCCGACGACGCCGACGGGGATGAGCCGCTCCGACACCACGAGCCCGTTCGCGAGCGTCCACGTGCGCACGTTGCGCTCGAGCGGAGGGAGCGCTCGCGTTGCGCGGACGCCGTCCGCGATCGCATCGATCCGCCCCTCGTCGAGCCGCAGCCGGTCGCGCGCCCCCTCGTCGACGTCAGCGGCTTCGAGGTCCTCGGCGTTCGCGGCGAGGATTACCTCTGCGCGCTCGGACAGAAGCTCGACGACGTGGTCGAGCCCCGCGTCGACGCGTGCGTCCGTCAGCTGCGCGAGCGCCTCGCGGGCCGACCGCGCTTCGCGCTCGACGATCTCCATCGCGCAACTGTACGTCCGTGCGTCGCCGAGGTTGACCGGTTTTCAGTGTCGATCCGGCCGGAGGGGCGTGTATCGTCCCGCGCACGCGGTCGGCAAAGAAGCCTCGCGGAGGCAGTGTCGCCTCAGGTCTCTCTTGGAGACCTGGGGCTTTTTTTGTTGGCGGAACGAGGGGAGACGTAGATGGTGTACCCGCATTGGCTGAGCCCAGGAGCAAATTCCTGGCAGCTCACGGCAGCGACACTCGTGGGCTTGATGAGCGTTCCAGGCCTGGTCGTCCTCTACGGCGGCGTGATGCAGAAGCGCTGGTCCGTGAACTCGATGATGCTGGCGTTCATCGCGTTCGCGCTCGTGCTCGTCGAGTGGGTGTTCTACGGATACAAGATGGGGTTCGGCAACCCCTGGCACGGCGTGTCGCACTCGGGCTTCTTCGGGAACTTCATCGGCCAGCCAGGGCAAGTGCTCGACCATAAGTCGCTGCAGGCCCAGGGGAACATCCCCCTCGTCGGGAAGACCGGGTTCCCGCAGTCATCCCTCGTGTACTTCCAGTTCGTGTTCGCGGCGATCACGCCGATCCTCATGCTCGGCTCCGTCCTCGGCCGTGTGAACTTCAAGGCGTGGATCCCGTTCGTCGTCCTGTGGGGATCGTGCGTGTACACGATCAACGCGTTCCTGCTGTGGGGCGGGGGCTACTTCGCGCAAAAGGGCGCCGTCGACTTCAGCGGCGGCTACGTCATCCACCTGTCGGCGGGCGTCTCCGGCTTCGTCGCCGCCTGGGTGATCGGCCCGCGTCTCGCCCGCGACCGCGAGATCGACGCACCGAACAATCTCGCCATGGTCGCGGTCGGTGCCGGCCTCCTCTGGCTCGGGTGGAACGGCTTCAACGGCGGCGATCCGTACAACGTCGGGACGCAGGCGTCAGCAGCCGTGCTGAACACGAACCTCGCAACCGCGGTTGCGTTCCTCGTGTGGGTTGGCTGCGACTACGCCACGAAGCGCAAGCCGTCGCTGCTCGGAAGCGTCAACGGCATGATCGTCGGCCTCGTCGCGATCACGCCGGCAGCCGGGTACGTCAACGGCTTCGGCGCGATCGCCATCGGCGCGGCCGCCTCGGTGCTCGTCTACATCGCGTACAACTACCTCGCGCGACTGCGCCCGTTCCGGAGCGTCGACGACACCCTCGGCGTCGTCTACACGCACGGATTCGCCGGGCTCTTCGGCGGCCTGCTCACGGGCCTGCTCGCGGACTCCGCGATGGCGCCTGTCGTCGGTGGGCTGCACCTGCTGAAGTGGCAGGCGCTGGCCGCGATCTGGGTCATCATCTTCTCGGGCGTGGCCACATTCATCCTCCTGAAGTTCGTCGGTCTCTTCGTGCCGTTGCGCATGAGCGACGCGGACATGGAGATGGGCGACCTCGCCGTCCACGGCCACGAGGTCTATCCCTCGGACATCCCGTCGCTCGCGTTCCCGTCCGGGATCCCCGCGGGTGCGCTGGCCACGATCACGAGCGAAGCTGCGCCCGCGACGTGACGACCGTCATCGTCTCGTACGACGGAACCGACAACGACCGCGACGCGCTCGCCCTCGGCCGGGTTCTGGCCGGGGCGGGCGCGTCGCTCGAGCTCGCCTACGTCAGCCACCGGCGCGAGCCGGAGCCGGACTCGCCGACCGATGTCCCGTTCCACGTCGTCGACAACCCGTCGACGGCGGAGGGACTGCGCGAGCTAGCGCTCTCGCGCGGGGCGGAGATGATCGTCTTCGGCTCCGAATACCGCACCGCGCCCGGCCACGTCGACCCGCAGGCGACGGCCAAGCGTCTGCTCGAGGGCGGCCCGGTCGCGCTCGCGCTCGCGCCCTCGGGCTACGCGGACGCGAGCCACAAGGCGATCGCGACGATCCGAGCGGTCAGCGAGGACGGCGATCCGACCACGCGTGAGACTGCCGACGCGCTTGCGCAGAAGCTCGGAGCGGAGGTCGTCGACGGTCCGGGACACCGCCCGGACCTCGTCGTCGTCGGCTCGAAGCCGGGAACGGTGAACGGCCGCGTCACCATCAGCGCCGCCGCCGACTATCTCATCGAGCTGGCGGGCTGTCCTGTCCTCGTTCTTCCCCGCGGAGTGGCGGTGCGCTTCTAGCGATGCCTGCAGAGAGCGAGCGCCTCCGGCGGCGCGTCAGGCGCCGTGATATCTGGTTCATCGGCGCCGTCGCTGCGCTGGTGGTGGCGCTCGCTCCCGTCGCCGTCGTCATGAGCGAGCGCGGCCATCAAGCGCCGCCCGCCGGTTGCAAGACCGTCGTTCGTGCCGGGTTCACGGGCGGCGAGACGCACGTCGTGTGTACCTCGCCGTAGTTCAGACGCCGAGCGCGTACGCGGACTCGCCGTGCATCGAGGCGTCGAGCCCTTCCTCGGCCTCCGCGCCCACGCGGACCGGGGTGATGAAGTCGATCACGCGCAGCATCGCGTAGGTGAAGAGGAACGCGTAGGCCGAGCACCCGGCTCCCGCAGCGAGCTGCTTGAGGAAGAAGGTGGCCGATCCGTGCACGAGGCCCTGCGCGCCGGCGGGATTGATCGCGGTCCCCGCGAAGACGCCGAGCAGGACGATGCCGAGCAGCCCGCCCATCCCGTGCACGCCCCACACGTCGAGCGCGTCGTCCCAGTGCATCCGGTTCTTGAGCTGGATCATGTAGTAACAGACGACTCCGGCTGCGATTCCGATCACGACCGAGGCGTAGATCGGCACGTAGCCTGCCGCCGGCGTGATCGTCGCAAGGCCCGCCACCGCGCCGGTGAGCAGGCCGACGAAGTGCGGCTTCTTCGAGTACCACCATTCGACGAACAGCCACGTGATGGCGGCGAACGAGGCGGCGATGTCGGTGTTGAGGAACGCGGTCGCGGTGATGTCGTCGACCTTGAGCTCGCTGCCGGCGTTGAAGCCGTACCAGCCGAACCAGAGCAGGCCGGTGCCGAGCGCGATGAAGGGGATGTTGTGCGGCGCGTCGGAGAACTTGCGCTTGCCGACGTAGATCACGGACGCGAGTGCGGCCCAGCCGGCGCTGGCGTGCACGACGATGCCGCCGGCGAAGTCGCGCGCGCCCCAGTGCGCGAGCAGGCCGTTGCCCCAGAACATGTGCACGAACGGGTAGTAGACGGCGATCTGCCAGACGACGAGGAACAGCAGGTACGCCTTGAAGGTCACCCGGTTCGTGAACGCGCCGGTGATGAGCGCGGGCGTGATGATCGCGAACATCATCTGATACGCGATCAGCACGGTGAGTGGGATGCCGGACGGCTTGTAGATCGTGTTCACACCGACGTGGCGCAGGAACGCGAGATGGAAGTCGCCGTAGATCCCGTTCGAGCCGCCGTGGAAGCACAACGAGTAGCCGATCGCCCACCACAGGATCGTTGTGATCCCCATCGAGGCGAAGCTCTGGATCATGATCGTCAGCGTGTTCGAGCGGCCGACGAGCCCGCCGTAGAAGAACGCGAGCCCGGGAGTCATCAACATCACCAGGCTGGCGGCGAGCAGCATGAACCCAGTGTTCGCGCCGTTGAACATGGCCTCGCGGTGGGTTCGCCGTGGCGGCCAGACTTCCTGCGAGGCGGCGCTAGAGGTGCTTCGCGACGGCCTTCGCCAGCACGATGACGTCGGCCTTCATCTTGGCGGACGTAATCGGGTGCGCGTTCGCGTCGAGGAAGACGCCTTGCGCGCTTGCGACCGTGTTGCCCTTCAGCATCTCGATCGACCCGGTATTCGCGGTGTAGAAAGCGCTGTTGCCGATCCCGGAGACAGTGACCGCGCCGGGGACTTCCTTCTTCGCGAGCTTGAACGTCGCCGCGGTCTGGCCCGGAGTGATGAAGACGACGGCTTCGCCGCTGACGCCGAGGTTCGAGTGCTTCACGGCGAAATGGCACGAGGGGACGCCGATGCTGTTGTCCACGTTGCCGGCGCCGACCGTTCCGCCGAATGCGACGGCCGGTTAGAGCGAGCTACCCCCGCGCGAGTGGCGGAGGCGGGCTCGCCTGGAGTCGCCCTGCACTATGAAGGCGACGCCGATCGCATGCGCTTCGCCCTCGCCCGCCTGTGCCTGCCGCTCGAAGGTGACCGCCGCACCCTTGCAGCGCGGCGGTGGCTCGTGCCCGGGGAGGAAGCCGGTGCTATCGACGTACAACCGCTCGTCGGCGTCGGACTGGATGTAACCGTAGCCCTTGTCGACGTTGAACCAGAGCATCGAGCCTTCCATGTTCAGCCCACCTTCACGACGAAGAGTGCAATGGCGACGTACTGACAGACCAGCGCGACAAGGGTCAGCGCATGGAAGACCTCGTGGTAGCCGAAGACCGCCGGAATGGGATCGGGCTTGCGGCGCGCGTAGACGATTGCGCCAAGCGTGTACGCGACGCCTCCTGCTGCGAGCAGTGCGACAGCGGCGATCCCCGCGCTATGTGCGAGCTGTGGCATCGCCGCAATGCCGATCCAACCGAGCGTGATCCCGAAGACCGCCGAGAGCCACTTCGGGGAGCCGACCCAAAAGATCTTCGTGACGATCGCTGCCGCTGCGCCCGCCCACACGACGCCGAGCACGGTGCGCTGGATGCTTCCGTGCAGGCTCAGCAACCCGACCGGCGTGTACGTCCCCGCGATGAGGATGTAGATGCCGGCGTGGTCGACGCGCCGCATGACCGGACGCGCGCGCGGGCTCCAGGTGACGCGGTGGTAGAGCGCGCTCGCGCCGAGCATTATCGCTGCGGAGGCGGCGAACACCGCCGCCGCCACGAGGCGTCGTCCATCGGTGGCGCTGACGAAGACCGCGCCGACGACCACTGCGACGACGAAGGCCACCGCGTGCAGGACACCGCGCAGCTTCGGCCGAACTCGTGGCGCATCAGCTGTGATCTCCATACGCCCTGCTCCTCTCTGCAGCTCTGGCAGTCGAAGAGGATGGGCTGCCTCGTCGCCGACCGCGCAAAAACCTTCGCGCGCCCCAACATTGTCGCATACGAACGGCCTAAGCCGATCGGCGCTACCATGAGGGCTCAAGCCGCCGAGGCTCTGGCATCTCCTTTGCGACTCCCGCAGGTACCGCGGTTGAAAGGAGCAGGGTGTCCAGACGGCGATGGCTGACCGGAACGGTGTTCGCAGCCGTGACGGTGACGGCCTGCGTCCTCGTCGGGCAGCGGCTGACCGGCTCGAGCTGGCCGCTCGCGCATGCGAGCGCCGTGTACGTCGTCTTTGCCGCGGTCTGCTACTTCGCGAGCTTCATCCTCCGGGCGCGCGGCTGGCATCGCCTGTTCCCCTGCGAGCAGCAACCCGATCAGGCTCGCTGCCTCGCATCGGTCGGCGCCGCGGCCGCCAGCGGAGCTGTGCTGCCCTTCCGCCTCGACTACCTGATCAAGATCGGCACGCTGCGCAAGCTTCGCGGAGTCCGGATCGGGCTCGAGGCGATCGCGCTCTCGATCATCTCGCTCGGGATGGTCGACGCCGTCGCCATGCTGCCGCTCTCGGTCTCTGCGACCGTGACGAGCTCGGCGAGCTTCCGTGGGCCGCTGCTCATCGTCGTCTTCTTCGGCCTGGGCTGCACCGGATTGCTCATCGGCAGCGCATGGCTCGTGCGTCTGCCGCTGCTCCGGCGTAGTCGCCGGCTGCGCACGGTCTCCGAGCATGTCGCGGCGCACAGAACGCGCGAAGGCCGGCGCAGTGCCGCCATCGCAGGCATCTACCTGTTTCTCTGCTGGACGACCCGCGCCGTCGGGAGCGCGCTGCTCCTGAGCGCGCTCGGCTTCAAGTTCTCTCCGACGATCGCCCTCTGCGTCCTCTGTCTCAGCGCCGCCGCGGGCGTGATCCCGATCACCGCCGGGGGCGCCGTCGTCAACGCGGGCGCCACGGCCGGCATTCTCTTCGCACTCGGAGTCGGCAAGGACGTCGCGATCAACTTCTCGCTCGCGTCCGCGCTGTTGCTGATCACGAGCGCGACCGCCGCCGGGCTCTGCGGTGCCGCCGTCTCGCTCGCACGCCGGCGTCCCGTGATCCTGGGGCTCTAGCGTGTTCTCTGCCTTCAGACAGCGGTATACGCGCCGCTGGAGTTGCCCGCACTGCAGCAAGCGTTTGCGGCTGTTTCCCGCTTCGACTTCGTGCCCGCGCTGCGGCCGGCAGATCTATGGGTCGGGCGACCGCCGGCGCCGATACTGAACCAGGCCATAAGCCTGGTACCCTGTTGGGTACTACTGAGCGAGTACCGGATGCGCACGACGCGCCTTCCCTGCCCGTTCCTGAGCAGTGGAGGAGGTGTTTTTTCTATGGCAACCGGAACCGTCAAGTGGTTCAACGCCGACAAGGGGTACGGATTCATCACCCCCGATGAAGGCGGTAAGGACTTGTTCGTTCACCACAGCGCGATCGTCGGCGAGGGCTACAAGTCTCTCGCTGAGAACGCGAAGGTGCAGTTCGAGGCCGCCGAGGGCGCGAAGGGCCCCGAGGCGAAGAGCGTCGAGCTCGTCGCCGGCTAGCACCGATTCGAGCTGCGGGGCCGCGCGGCCCCGCAGCTCTTTCCATTCTGCGACTGAGGAGGCGCATGGCTTCCAGGAGACCCGAAACGATGGCGAAGCGAGCACGTGAGCTGGCAGTGAAGGAAAAGCGCGAGCGGAAGAAGGCTCGCAAGGAGTCGCAGCGCGACAATCCGACCGACGGCACGACGATCGAGACGGATACGCGCCCGAACCTGAACGATCCGCAGGTCGGCGCATGATGACGTCGGCGTCCGCGTCGGCTGCGCCGCGCGTCGAGGTCACGATCGCCCGCAACACGGTTCCCCTCACACAGGACGAGATCAGCCGGCTCCTGGTGGCGCTGGAAGGCATCGGCTCGTCCGCGGCAACCTCGATCGCCGAAGAGATCTCCGCGCTCCGGCTCGCCGGCGTGCGCATGCAGCTGCTCCCGAGCGAGCGCGAGCTCGTCGCTCTGCGCGGGGCGCTCCTCGTCGCCGATCACAGGCCGCGGCCTGCTTCCGGGCTGACGCGGCTGCGCTTGCTCTGCGCCACCCGCTGAACGGCGGGCCGCACCGCTCGACAGCGGGCGTGCGACCGGAGAGAATCGCCGGAGCTACCCAGGAGGTCGTTCCATGCCAAGCTTCTGGCTCCATCCGCGCGAGGTGACGGAGCAAGCCACCGGACGGTGGTGGCTGTTTGTCCTCTCCGGCGTCTCGTGGCTCTTTGTCTCCCTGATCGTCTTCCGGTTCGACTACGTCTCCGTGTTTGCGATCGGCTTCCTGTTCGGCTGGATCGCGATCGCGGCCGGAATGTTCGAGTTCGCCGCCGCGGCGGCCTCGACGAAGGGCTGGAGGATCATGCGCTCCATCGTCGGCGCCCTCTTCATTGCGCTCGGCGTCGTCTCGCTCTTCACCCCGGGGAACACATTCGTCGCGCTTGCGGCGTTGACGAGCTTTTTCTTCGTGCTCGCCGGATCGTTCGACATCGTGAACGCGCTCGCTGCGCGGTCCGCGTTCCACGGCCGGTGGGTCGGCCTCGTGTCGGGCGCGATCGAGGTGGGCCTCGGCTTCTGGGCCGCGGGTTACTGGAACCGCAGCATCACGCTCCTCGTCGCGTGGGTCGGCGCCCTGACGCTATTCCGGGGCGTTGCGATGATCGTGCTCGGATTCAAGCTGCACGCTCTGCATGAAGAGATGGGAGCGCCCGCCTGAACACGCGTTCCGGGGGCGGCTCGTGCTCGAGCACGAGGACGTCGATCAGTGTCGCCACGGCGGACGTGACCGGGATGGCGAGAACGACCGCGAGGCCTCCGAACAGGAGCCCGACCACGGAGACGGATACGAGCGTGACGAGCGGCGACAGGCCGACCGTATGCCCCATGACGTGCGGGTTGATGACGAGGTCTGGACCTCGCGCACGCCGACGAGCACGACGAGGGCCAGCACCGCGACATGGACGGACTGTGGGAGACCGATGGCGAGCACGAGGACGACGCCGATCAACGGCCCGATCACCGGCACGATCTCGACGAGGCCGACGAAGCCGCCGACGAGCAGCCAGTAGTTCAGCCCCACGAGGTAGAACCCCGCCGCGAGCACCCCTCCGACCGCAATCACCATGACGAATCGCAGCCGGGTGTACGCGCCCAGGCGGTGGTCGATCGCCAGGTAGGTCCGGCGCGCCTTCTCCCGTTTCGGCTTGGATGTGAGCATCGACAGCAGGTCGATCATCCGGTCGCGCTCTGAGACCCAGTACCAGGTCGCGGCGAGCGTGAAGAAGACCGCGACGACCGCCTCGGTGGCCTTCTTTCCGTAGGTCGTGACCGGATGAAGCAGCTGCGTGCCGGTGGGCAGCTCGTGCAGATGACGGCTGATCCAGGTGAGCACGTCGTGCTTGAAGCCCTTCGCGGGGACGGTCGTCTGGCTCGCGTGGCTTTGGTTCAGGGCATGGCCGATCTGGTGCAGCGCCGGCGGGACGGCGGCCCAGAAGAAGAGAACGACCGTGCCGATGATCGTGACGAAGAAGAAGAGGATCGCCGCCGACTGCGGGACGCGGCGCCGCTCGAGCCATTCGACTCCAGGCCTGATCGCGGCCGCGAAGGTCAGTGCGAGCACCAGCAGGATCACGATGCTCCGCACCTGCCAGAGGCCGAAGGCAAACGCGATGACGGCGACAGCTGCTGCCGTCGCCTTTGCGGCGAGCGTGGTGATGTCGCGGTCCGATCGCGCCCCGCCGCCCTGCTGCGGCTCGGTCTGCACGCCGTGAACTATGCGCCTCGAGGCGGACCGCGCGACTCCGGAGTGTCGGCTGCCCCGATCGGGTGACCGCCGGGCCGGAACGTCGTATATCGGTCGCGCAGGCCCGAGTCGATTCTCTGGTGAGGAGACTGCGGCATGAACAACACCAACGACGTAGCGGCGATTCTTGTGGCTGACGACAACGACGAGTTGCGTGGGCTGATCGGCGATGTGCTGCGCGATCGCGGCTGCCGGGTGGTCGAGGCGGCGTCCGGCGACGAGGCGATGGCTCTCGCGGGGGAACGCTTTGCGCTCGTGGTTGCGGACATCGTCATGCCGCCCGAGGGAGGGATTGCGCTCGTGGATGCGCTCAGGCAGCGCATCGCGGGCTTGAAGGTTCTGTTCATCTCGGGATACGGCGCCCTGCCGGGTGGCGGCGGCGCCGACCCGGTCTTGGGCAAGCCGTTTACCGCCGACGAGCTGGTGAGCCGGGTCGCCGCGCTCGCGCCGGAGGCGTTTGCACGGTGAACGCCGTGCCGCTTCCCTTGTCCCTGGTCGAGGAGCCTGATCTCAGGACAGATCTGCTCGCCGAGAACGAGCGGCTGCTGCAGCTCGATCAGCTGAAGGACGAACTGATCGCGACCGTTTCGCACGAGCTACGCACGCCGCTGACATCGATCGTGGGGTATCTGGAGCTTCTCCAGGCGCCGGATGCGGGGCCGCTGACCGACCAACAAGCGCAGTTCTTGGGAGTCATCCGCCGGAGCGCGGAACGCCTGCTGTCGTTGATCTCCGACTTGCTCTTGATGGCGCAGGTGGAGTCGGACGGGATGCGGCTCGAGCGTGAGAACGTCGACGTGGCGGCGATCGCGCGGGAGTGTATTGCCGCGGTACGGCCGAGCGCGGCGTCGCGCTCGATCGCAATGGAGCTCGCGGCCGAGCCCGCGACCGTGTTCGGTGACCGGCGTCTGTTGGGCGAAGTCGTCGACAATCTGTTGTCGAACGCGGTCAAGTTCACTCCGGCGGGCGGCTCGATCGCCGTCCGCGTCGCCTGCCTGAACGACCGAGTGCTGCTGTCGGTTCGCGACAGCGGAATCGGCATTCCGGCCGACGAGCAGAAAGAGCTCTTCGCCCGTTTCTATCGCACCCGCGATGCCGCGCGCCGCGCCGT
>PLJC01000005.1 GCA_003139545.1 Actinomycetota bacterium | reverse complement strand
CGCTGCCGCTACACGACGATCCAGAACTGGTCGAACAACGTCTACAACCTCGTCACGAAGCGCGCGGTCGCCTACAAGGACGCGACCATGGAGTGGGTCGACGGGAACCTCGGCTCGAAGCTGACGATGAAGTACCCGGCGATCTGGCTCATGGGTGAGCGGGCGCACGGCGAGGTGCTGTCGATCGCGTTCGCAGGCAAGGGCCAGCACCAGGACGCGGGCGGCAAGGCAGTGCACGTCGCTCCGCACACGACGTCGGTGATCACGTCCAAGTCCATCTCGAAGAACGGCGGCCGCGCCGGCTACCGCGGCCTCCTCGAAGTGGCGAAGGGCGCGACCGGCTCGAAGTCGAAGGTCGTCTGCGACGCGCTGATCCTCGACGAGGAGTCGCGCTCGGACACGTACCCGTACATCAAGATCGAGGAGAACGAAGTCGACATCGGCCACGAGGCGACGGTGTCGAAGATCGGCGACGAACAGCTCTTCTACCTCATGTCGCGCGGGCTCTCCGAGGCGGAGGCGAGCGCGATGATCGTGTCGGGCTTCGTCGAGCCGATCACGAAGGAGCTGCCGCTCGAGTACGCGGTGGAAATGAACCGGCTGATCCAGCTGCAGATGGAAGGCTCCGTCGGTTGATCGTCGAACGGACGGACTTCATCTCCGTCCCCGTCACCGACATGGAGCGGGCGAAGCAGTTTTACGGGGAGACCCTCGGCCTGCCCGAGATCGAGCATCCCGAGCAGGGCTTTCCCGAGTACCAGCTGGGTGAGAACATCAGCCTCTATCTGCTGCAGATGGAGAACATCGGCAGCTCGTTCACCGGGCCGCACACCGCATCGATCGCGCTCCGCGTGCCCGACGTCGCGGCGGCGCAGAAGGAACTCGAAGCGAAGGGTGTCGAGTTCGGCGGCGAGCCGTTCGACACCGGTGTCTGCCACATGGGCGTCTTTCATGACCCGGACGGAAACACGTTGATGCTGCACAGGAACTACGCGCGATGAGCCGCAGCGCCGCCGTCGAGGCGTACCGCGCGCTCCCGCTCCCGGACACCACCGAGGAGCACTGGCGCTTCACCGACCTGGCAGGCTTCGACCCGGACGCATTCGCAGGGGCGGCGTCGGCCGAGATCGAGACGCTGCTCGACCTCGACGTCAGTGGGTACGCCACCGTGACAGCGGACGGCATCGACATCGCGAAGGCGCCGGAGGGCGTGACGTTCGCGCCGCTGCCGGAAGACTACGAGCGCCTGTACTCGCTCGTCGGCTGGGACGAGAAGTTCGCCGCCCACAACGCGGCCATGTGGAAGAACGGCCTGCTCGTCGTCGTGCCGAAGGGCGTCGTCCTCGAAAAACCGCTGTACGTGCGCATCGCCGCCACCGGGCAGACGTTCTGGCGCCTCGTCGTCGTCGCCGAGGAGGGCGCGCGCGCGTCGCTCATCGAGGAGTACGCGTCGCCGGCCGCCGACACCGAGGCCTACTCGAATGCGGTCACCGAGCTCTTCGTCGAGCCGAACGCCAAGCTCGAGTACGTCTCCCTGCAGAACCTCTCCCGCGAGACGTGGCACTTCGCGTCGCATCACGCGCGCGTCGAGCGCGACGCCGAGCTCGACTGGGTCGCCGGCGGCTTCGGGTCGAAGAAGGGGAAGACGCGGATCCAGAACGACCTCAACGGGCCGGGCGCCACCTCGCGCGTCACCGGCGCCTACTTCGCCGACGGCACGCAGCACCTCGACTACGACACCTTCCAGGAGCACATCGCGCCGGACTGCACGTCCGACTTCGCGTTCAAGGGCGCGTTGCGCGACCACGCGACCGCGGTGTGGCGCGGAATGATCCGCGTCGAGAAGGACGCGCAGAAGACGAACGCGTACCAGGAGTGCCGGAACCTCATGCTGAGCCCCACGACGCATGCGGTGCCGATCCCGGGGCTCGAGATCCTCGCCAACGACGTACGCTGCACGCACGGCGCGACCGTCGGCCGGGTCGACCGCGAGCAGCTCTTCTATCTGATGGCGCGCGGCCTGCCGCGCACCGAGGCCGAGCGCCTCATCGTCCGCGGCTTCTTCCAGGACGTGCTCGACCGCATCGAGCTCGAGCCGGTCCGCGAGGCCGTGACGGCCGCGCTCGAAGCCCGCATCCCGCAGGGCTAGCCTTCCATGCGCCCGATGCGGCGCTGGTACCGTCCGCGGCGCATCGTGATGCGTCGCCCAGAACGACTCATGCTGATGCTGTCGCTCGCGGCACTCGCCGTGTGTTCCAGCGCGCTCGCGGCCCGGGCCGCGCCGACGCATGTCTCGCCGGGGTCGTGGTGCGGCGGGCCGGCGTGGCGGCTGATGAATCTGAGCGACCCGCAGCGTGCCAAGGTGCACCTCGGCCGGATCGAGACGACGATCCCGGAGATCGCAAAGTTGCGCTCGCCCCAGCTGATCGGAACCAGGCGGACGACGAGCTTCCAGCTCAACACGTGGCGGCTCCACGTCGTCGTCGACCGCTATCGAATCGCCTCGAACGGCGAGATCGTCCTCGTCCTCTTCGACATCCCGAGCGGCATGTACATGGACGCCTACCTGCCGAACCCGCACTGCCTCGGGCCGCGGTCGCGCGACCGCACGGGCATGATCGCCGCGCGGCGCGAGTTCACCGACCATTGCCCTCACGCGACGGCGCAATGGCAGCTGCTCGGCGCGAGCGTCGACATCTCGGGCGCCGGCTTCTGGAACAGCGTCCGCACGACGCGCGGCGCGCTGCCGAACGGCGCCGAGCTCCGGCCACTCACGAACCTGTCGCTCGTCACAGGCTGCGGCGTCGGGAGCTGAGCGCGTGCGCTGGCGGATCGGAAAGGAGCTCGAGCGCGCGGTCGCCGCGAAGCGGCGCGTCCAGATCGCCCTCGCCGTCCTCATCCTGCTCCTCGGCGCGCTGCTCGCAACCGGCGTGTACAGCACGTTCGCGCTCTATCGCTCCGCGGAGGACCGGTACATCCACACGCTGTTCCCGTTGAAGACGCACTCGCAGGATCTCATCCTCCAGATGGTCAACGAGGAAACGGGTGTGCGCGGCTACATGCTCACCTCGGACCGGCGCACGCTGCAGCCGTACTTCCTCGGACGGAAGAACGTCCTCACCGACCTGGCGAAGCTCTCGCAGCTCACGGCATCGCGACCCGGCCTGCAGGTGGAGCTCAAGCCGATTCGGTACGAGATCCGGGCGCTCGACGGCTACTTCGACCGGCAGATCACCTTCGTGGCGGACGGGCAGCTAGGAGAGCAACGGGCGCGGACGGACGTGCTTGGCGGCCAGCGCCTCTTCGATCGGTTCCGCGTCAACTCGCAATCACTGTCGGCGTCGATCACGGCGTTCGTCGACCAGACGCGCAGCGACGAGCGGCGGACGCTCACGCGCGCAATCGGCCTCCTGGCGGCGAGCGGCCTGTTCGCCCTCGTGATTGCGATCTTCCTCCTGCGACGTGTGCCGGAGCGGCTTCGCAGCCTTTACTCGGACGAGGAGCAGGCGCGTATCCGCGCAGAGCACGGCGCGAATGCGTCCCGTGCGCTCGCGCATGTCTCGGACGCGGTGGTGATGCTCGACGACGGGTCGCGCGTGCTCTCATGGAACAACGCCGCCGAGGAGCTGTTCGGCGTCCCCGCGGAGGCAGCGCTCGGACGGCCGGCGGGCAGCATCTTCCCCGAGTTCGGGGTCCTCATCGAGCGGTCCGGCGGCGAGCTCACGCCGGTGCGCATCGGCGGCGAGGAGCGCTGGCTGGCGATCTCGCTCAGCCGCTTCGACGGAGGCCGCGTGGTCACGCTGCGCGACGCCACGTCCGAGCACGTGCTCGAGCGCGCCCGCGCCGACTTCGTCACCACCGCCTCGCACGAGCTGCGCACGCCGCTGACCGCGGTGTACGGCAGCATCCGCACGCTGATAGACCGCGAAGACGAGTTGTCCGAGCCGGTACGCCAGCGTCTACTGAAGATGATCGAGCAGGAGTCCGAGCATCTCGCGCAGATCGTCGACCAGCTCCTCGTCACCGCGCAGATCGATCGCGGGCGGCTGCGCATGGAAGAGCGCGACTGCAACGTGGCGGAGCTCTGCGCCTCCGTGCTCGAAGCCGCCGACTCCCGCAAGCCGGAGTCGATCCGGCTCGAGCTCGTCGCCCCGCCGACGACGCGCCCGCTGCGCTGCGACCCGCCGCGCCTGAAGCAGGTGCTCGTCAACCTCGTCGAGAACGCGATCAAGTACTCGCCCGAGGGCGGGCGCATCGAGGTCCGCATCGCAGACACGCCCGACCGGCTCCGCATCGACGTGGAGGACGAGGGCCTCGGGATCCCGCCCTCCGAGCAGGCCCGCATCTTCGAGAAGTTCTATCGCCTCGACGCGGAGATGACCCGCGGCGTCGGAGGCTCCGGCCTCGGGCTCTACATCTCGCGCGAGATCGTCGAGCAGATGGGCGGGCTGCTCTCGGTCCGCTCCCGACGCGGTGCCGGCTCGACGTTCACGGTGACGCTGCCGCGGGCGCTCAGCGGCGCTCAGCCGCGAGCCGACGCGCTCGTCAGGACCTGACGAGCGGCTTGTACTTGATGCGGTGCGGCTCGAGCGCCTCGGCGCCCCGCGTCTCTCGCACCCAGGCGGCGTACTCGCCCCACGTGCCTTCGAACCAGGTCGTCTGGCTGTCGCCCTCGAACGCGAGGATGTGCGTCGCCACCCGGTCGAGGAACCACCGGTCGTGCGTGATGACCACCGCGCAGCCGGCAAAGTCGAGCAGCGCCTCCTCGAGAGCACGCAGCGTGTCGACGTCGAGGTCGTTGGTCGGCTCGTCGAGCAGGAGCACGTTGCCGCCGCTGCGGAGGAGCTTCGCGAGATGAACGCGGTTGCGCTCCCCGCCGGAGAGGTCGGCGACCCGCTTCTGCTGATCGGAGCCCCTGAAGTTGAACCACGACACGTACTGGCGCGAGTTCACCTCGCGCTTGCCCAGCTCGATCGTGTCGAGGCCGCCGCTGATCTCCTTCCACACCCTGCTTCCGGGCTCGAGATCGGCGCGCGCCTGGTCGACGTACGCGAGTTGGACCGTGTCGCCGACGCGCAGCACGCCCGCGTCCGGCGACTCCTCGCCCGCGATCATGCGGAAGAGCGTCGTCTTGCCGGCGCCGTTCGGGCCGATGACGCCAACGATCCCTGCGGGCGGAAGCGAGAACGTGAGGTCCTCGACGAGGAGCCGGTCGCCGAAGCCCTTCTGCACGCCCTCGGCCTCGATGACGATGTCGCCGAGGCGCGGGCCGGGCGGGATGTGGATCTCGACCTTGTCCAGCTTGACGTTCTGCTCCTCGGCGTACATACGCTCGTACGCGGCGAGGCGCGCCTTCGACTTGTCGTGCCGCGCGCGCGGCGACATGCGCACCCACTCCAGCTCACGCGCGAGCGTCCGGCGCCGGGCCGACTCGGTCTTCTCCTCGACGGCGAGGCGCTCCTGCTTCTGCTCGAGCCAGGACGAATAGTTCCCCTGGAACGGGATGCCGCGGCCGCGGTCGAGCTCGAGGATCCAGCCGGCGACGTTGTCGAGGAAGTAGCGGTCGTGCGTGACCGCGACGACCGTCCCCTTGTACTCGGCGAGGAAACGCTCGAGCCACGCGACCGACTCGGCGTCGAGATGGTTCGTCGGCTCGTCCAGCAGCAGGAGGTCGGGGGCGGACAGCAGCAGGCGGCAGAGCGCGACGCGGCGACGCTCACCGCCCGAGAGCGTCCCGACGTCGCGGTCGCCGTCGGGCACGCGCAGTGCGTCCATCGCGTGGTCGAGATGCTGGTCGAGCTGCCACGCATCGGCGCGGTCGATCGCATCCTGCACCTTGCTCTGCTCGACGAGGAGCACGTCGAAGTCGGCATCTGGCTCGCCGAACTTGGCCGAGACGGCGTTGAAGCGGTCGAGCAGATCGCGCAGCGCGCGCACGCCGTCCTCGACGTTCTCGCGCACGGTCCTGGCGGGATCGAGGTCGGGCTCTTGCTCTAGGAGCCCGACCGTCGCGTTCGGCGCGAGCTCGGCGACGCCGGAGGACGGCTCCTCCTTCAGCGCCATGATCCGGAGCAGCGTCGACTTGCCGGCGCCGTTCGGGCCGAGGACGCCGATCTTCGCGCCCGGCAGGAACGACAGCGAGATGTTCGCCAGAACCTGGCGGTCGGGGCCGTAGAACTTGTCGGCCCTGTACATCGTGAAGATGTAGTCGCTCACGCAGCCAAAGGTAACAGCGCGCTGACGAACCGCTAACGGATGGCTCGTACGCTGGGCGCATGCTCGCAGCCGCCGCCGCTCTCGTCCTCGGCTTCTGGTGGCCCGTCGCCGCTCCCGGCGGTGCCCACGTCGCGTTCACGAAGGTCTACGAGCAGCACATGGAGCTGTACGTCCTCGACGCGCGGACGAACCGGACCGTCCGCGTCGGGACGAGCGCAGGCCAGCTGTCGCCGACGTGGTCGCCGAATGGCACCGAACTTGCCTACGCAGCGGGTGGCGTCCTCTACGTCGTCAACGCCGACGGTCGCGCCAAGCACCGCTACCTCGCACCGACGAAGTCGTTCGCGCCGGCGTGGCGGCCGGGAGGCACGGCGCTCGCCTATCTGACGGCGCACGGCGCGCAAAACACGGATCTCTGGGTCGGGCCTGCCCTCTGGGCACGGAACGCGATCGGACGTCCCGCCTGGAGCCCCGGCGGCACGATGCTCGCCTTCCAGCGCGACGACGGCATCTACGTCGCGACGGGGCCTGCCGCGGAGCGCCGAGTGGCCTCGATCGCGAATCCCGGCCAGCCGGCCTGGTCGCCGAACGGGAAGTGGATCGCTTACACGGCCGGGCACGAGCTTTTCGTCGTCACCGCCGACGGCATCGCGCCACCGCGGCGCCTCGCATCGAACCTTCACGACCCAGGCACACCGAGCTGGTCGCCGAACAGCCTCGAGGTCGCGGTCTCGCGGGCCGGCGGCGTCTGGGTGGCGAACCTCGAGGGCGGCGGCCATCCGGCCGACCAGCGCGCGCGGGTCTTCGGCGTCGGCACGTCGTGGGACGGCGTCGACCTCCTCATCTCCGCGTCGGCGCCTCGCTGCTCGGCGCGCACGGCGATCGTCCTCATACGGCCGAACGGAACGACGAGCGCGCTCGCGGGGAGCTGCTCGACGAGCTAGCGAAGCGCCGCGAGCGCCTGGTCGAGCTTCGCCTTCGACGCGCCGGTGAAACCCGACGCGATGACGATGACGTTGCCGAGCTGCTCGCGCACGATGTGCTGCGGTCCCGTCCCCCACTTCACCAGAGGCACGGCGGCCAACGCCTGCTGTGCGTGCGCGTTCGTGTCGAACACCCACACCACCTCGCCCGTATGAAAGGTCGTATTCGACCCGCTCAGCTGCGCCTGAACGTTGAAGCGCACGTCGCTCCGGTTGAGGGCGAGCGGCAAGAACGGCACCTGGCCCGTCACGTACTGGTTGCCGGTGACAACCCCGGTGAACGGAAGGCCGGCGTCGTAGAACGCCTTCGAGACCTCGAGCACCGAGTGGGACTGCGTCTTGCCGCCTCCGCCGCCGCAGCCGGCGGCGAGAAGGGCGAGCGAAGCGAGGAGGACGACGAGCCAGCGCACGGCGTCAGCCTAGCGGGGCGTGAAGGCGAAGACGCCGGTGGTACCGCCGCCGACGATGACGATGCGCCCGCCGAGCGCGACCACGGCGGGGTCGGAGAGCGAGACAGGCAGGCGCGCGGCGACCGTGACGGAGCGCCCGGCGATGCGCAGCACGTCGCTTCCGCCGACGAGATAGAGCGCGCCGCCCAGGGCCGCCATTCCCGCATGCGCCTCGGGCGCGGGCAGGGTCGCCAGGCGCCGGACGCGGTGCGTGCGCGGATCGACGGAGTAGACGGCTGAGGTCAGGCCGGCGGGCGTCAGGCCGCCGGCGACGACGATCGTCGCGCCGAGCGCGGCGACGCCGGCGTAGCGCGTCCCCGCAGGCAGGCGCGCCACCGTCGACGTCCGGCCGGCGCCGTCGTAGCGCAGGATCGCGCTCGCGTACGTCGCGCCCGTGTAGCCGCCGACGAGATACGCCTTGCCGTCCACCACCGCCGCACCGAGGTCCGAGAGCGGCTCGTCGAGGGTCCCAGCAGCCTGCGCGTGTCCGCTCGCCGCATCGACGCGCACGATCGCGTTCGTCGACACCGCCTGGCCGCCGCCGAAGAGAAAGACGCGGCCGCCGAGCAGCGCCGCCGCCGCGTCGTGCGTCGGCACCGGCAGACGACCGGCAGCGCGGAGTCGCTGCGGCGTCCCGAGCAGCACCTGGTCGGTCGACGAACCGCCGGTCTCGCCGCCGAGCACGAGCAGCTTTCCGCCCGGGAGCGCGACCGCCGATGCCTTCGACAGCGCCTGCGGCAGCGAGCCGATCTTCGGAACCTGCACGAGCGTCTTCCGCGCCGCCTTCACGCCGCCCGGGACGGCCGGAAGCAGGTCGAGGCCGTCGGGCTTGTTCAGGTAGCCGGGTGCTATGCCGGGACTGCCGAGGTGGCCGTACGACCACACGACCTTCTTCGTGCGCGGATTCACGACGAGCACGCGGTGGTTCCAGTCGTCGGTGAGCGCAATCATCCCGTTCGGCCAGCGGACGGCGAGCGACGGCCGGTTCAGCGTCCACTCACCCGTCGGCTGCCACGTCCACACGATCTTGCCGCTCGGAGTGATCTCGTCCACTCGGCCCGGCATGTTGAACCCCGCGACGAGGATGTCGCCGTTCGGCAGCAACTGCGCATCCGACGGGTACGTCGTCGGCGTCCGAACGGTGTAGACGAGCTTGCCGCTCGCGCTGAAGCGGTCGACCCAACCTCCGATCTCGGTCACGAGCACGCCGCCGTCGGGCAGCGGCGTGTCGCCGTTCGGCGAGCTGAGCGTCCTCGGCGGATCGTGCGTGCAGTCGCCGGCGTGGCCGATGCTGCGCACGATGCGGTGCGCGCGGTCCACCCAGATGACGCGGCAGTTCTCGATGTCGGCCACCTGCATGAGCCCGTTCGGCAGCAGGTACGCGTCATCCGGATTCGACATGTAACCGGGCGACGACCCGCGCACATCGGCATGCCCGTACGACCACTCGACGCGGCGCGACCGAACGCCGATCAGCGCCATCGTCTGGTTGTACTCCTCGTTCGTCGAGATGGACTTGTACCCAGGCGTGAAGAACGCATCGTCCGGGTCATGCAGCCCGTCCTTCTGCCACACGATCTTCTTCGACGGCGAGATCATGATGATCCGGTTGTTGTTGCGGTCGGCGATCATCACGTAGCCGGGGACGGGCCCCGGCTTCACCGGTGGGAACCCGAGCTTCTGGGCCGGCGTCGGCGCGAGCGCGGCGACGAGCACAAGGAGGGCCTGGAACATCGGCGCACTCTGCCAGGCGATGCTGTGATTTCTGTTGCGGAGGCGTGTGGCTCCGCTTTCGGGTTTCCCTAGGCGGTTACCATGGTTGCGTGGCTGTGACCACCGGCCAGAAGAAGCTCGATGCCCGCGCTCTGCGTGCGGACTTCCCCATTTTCGAGCAGCTGATCCACGGCCAGCCGCTCGCCTACCTGGACTCCGCCAACAGCTCCCAGAAGCCGCGGCAGGTGCTCGACACGATGACGACGTTCTACGAGACGTCGTATGCGAACGTCCATCGCGCTGTCCATGTGCTCGGCGAGCGCGCGACGGCCGGCCTCGAGGGCGCGCGCGAGAAGGTGCGCGCGTTCGTGAACGCGCCCGACGTGCGCGAGATCATCTTCGTCCGGAACGCGACCGAGGCCCTGAACCTCGTCGCCTACTCCTGGGGCGGGAACAACCTCGGACCGGGCGACGCGGTCGTCGTCACCGAGCTCGAGCACCACTCGAACTTCGTCCCCTGGCAGTACATCGCGCGCCGGCAGGGCGCGGAGTTCGTGATGCTGCCGCTCGACGACAACCACGAGATCGACCTCTCGGGGCTGGATCAGATCGCGCGCGACTACACGGTGAAGGTGGTGGCGACGAACCTCGTCTCCAACGCGCTCGGAACGATCCACGACGTCGCCCCGCTCACGCGCTGGGCGCACGAACAGGGTGCGATCTTCGTCTGCGACGCTGCGCAGGCCGCGCCGCACATGCGCGTCGACGTGCAGGCGCTCGACTGCGACTTCCTCGCCATCTCCGGCCACAAGATGTGCGGCCCGAGCGGCATCGGCGCGCTCTGGGGACGCGGCGTGCTGTTGCAGGCGATGGAGCCGTTCCTCCTCGGCGGCCACATGATCAACTCGGTCCGCTACGAGAAGACGACCTGGGGCGAGCTGCCGCACAAGTTCGAGGCCGGCACCGCGCCGATCGCGGAGGCAGTCGGACTGGGTGCCGCCGTCGACTACCTCGAGGCCGCCGGGCTCGACGCGATCGAGGCGCACGAGCACGAGCTGGTGGCATACGCGCTCGCACGGATGAGCGAGGTGCCCGGCATCACGCTGTACGGCCCGCCGGCCGAGCGGCGCGCCGGTGTCGTGTCGTTCAACCTCGACGACATCCATCCGCACGACGTCGCGCAGATCCTCGACCGCCAGGGCGTGGCCATCCGTGCGGGGCACCACTGCTGCCAGCCCCTCATGCACAAGCTCGGCGTCGCAGCGACGAACCGGGCAAGCTTCTACCTGTACACGCTGCCCGAGGAGATCGACCAGCTCACCGAAGGCCTGTACACCGTGCGTAAGGTGTTTGCCTAGATGAACGAGTTCGAGCAGATGTATCGCGAGGTCATCCTCGACCACTACAAGAACCCGCGCGGGCACGGCGTCATGGAAGGAGCCGACGCCGAGGCCGAGGGGCAGAACCCGCTGTGCGGCGACGAGGTCTCGATCTACGTTGCGTTCGCGGACGACGGCGAGACGATCGACGAGGTGAAGTTCTCCGGCCGCGGATGCGCCATCTCGCAGGCGGCGACCTCGATGCTCACCGAGATGGTGCAGGGACGGACTGCATCGGAGGTCGCCGTCCTCGACAAGGACGAGTTGCTTGAGGAGATCGGCATCCCGCTCACGCCGGTGCGCCTGAAGTGCGCGATGCTCGGGCTGACGACGCTGAAGGTCGCGCTGCACAAGGCGAAGGGCACGCCGCTGCCGCAGGGGCTCGCCGGCTTCGACGAGCTCGAGCTCACCTAGCGCGTGGCTGAGCTGGAGGTCGCCTCGGCGGACGAGTTCCCGCCCGGTTCCACGAAGCTGATCGTCGCCGGGCCGGGGATGGTCATCGGCGTCTACAACTGCGGTGGCGCGCTGTACGCGATCGAAGACCGCTGCTCGCACGACGACGGCCCGCTGTGCGAGGGAACGTGGGAGGAGGACACGTGCCGCGTGATTTGCCCGCGCCACGGCTCCGCCTTCGACCTCGCCACCGGCCGGCCGATGTCGCTGCCCGCGTTCGAGCCGGTGGCGACGTATCCCGTGCGCATCGTCGACGGAACCGTGAAGGTCGAGGTTGGCTGAGAAGATCAGGTGCTGGCCGACGACCGACCCGCTCTACCTCGCCTACCACGACGAGGAATGGGGGCGGCCCGTACGCGACGAGCGCGGCCTGTACGAGCGCCTCTGCCTGGAGGGGTTCCAGTCCGGGCTCTCGTGGCTGACGATCTTGCGCAAGCGGCAGAACTTCCGCGCCGCCTTCGCCGGCTTCGATCCCGACGCGGTCTCGCGCTTCGGCGAGCGTGACGTCGAGCGCCTGCTCGGCGACGCGGGCATCGTCCGTCACCGCGGCAAGATCGAAGCCGCGATCGCGAACGCGCGCGGCGTGCTCGCCTTGCGCGACGCCGGCACACCGCTGGAAGACCTCATGTGGGAGTACCGCGACACGACCGAGTCGAAGGAGTTGTCGAAGCGACTGAAGGCGGCCGGCTTCCGCTTCGTCGGCCCGACGACGGTGTACGCGGCCATGCAGGCATGCGGGATCGTGAACGACCACATCCCGGACTGTTGGGTCCGCGAGGAGGTGGAACGTGCTCGACGAGCAGGTTAGATCCGTCCTCGAGCGCCTCGAACGCGAGGACGCAGACGAGCGCGAGCGCGGCGCCGCGGCCTCCGAGCGCTCCCGCCAGGTGGCGCGCACGACGGGCCAGTTCCTCTTCGCCCTCGTCGCCCCGCAGGTCGACTGCGAGGTGCTCGAGATCGGCGGCTCGCGTGGTTACTCGACCGTCTGGCTCGCCGCCGGCGTCAGACACCTGGGGGGCAGGGTCCTCTCGCTCGAGAACGACCCGGCGAAGGCCGAGGCGTGGCGCCGCACCATCGCCGACGCGGGGCTCGAGGAATGCGCCGAACTCCTCGAAGGCGACGCATTCGAGACGCTGGAGCGCATCGACGACGTCTTCGACATCGTCTTCCTCGACGCGGAGAAGGACGACTACGAGCGGCTCTTCGCCCTCGCGCGCGCCAAGCTCGAGCCGGGCGGCCTCGTCGTCGCCGACAACGTCCTCTCACACCCCGACCCGCTCGCGCAGTACTCGGCCGCTCGGCAGGCGGATCCCTCGCTCTCGAGCGTCACCGTTCCGCTCGACCGGGGACTGGAGCTCAGCGTCATCCTCCGCTGATATCTTTGCTCTACCGCGGAAAGGAGGTGGTCCGGAGTTGACATCAAGTATTTCGGCCAGTGGAGGTACCAGCGGGTAGAGGCGCAGTCCCCGGGACCACCGGGAACCGCCTAGCCAGCGTAGGGGCCGAAGCGACTCTGCCGAATCCAGCGTTGGTTACCGACGAGGGGCCGCCGAAAGGTGGCCCCTCGTTTATTCAGGCAGCTGCTTCTGCGGGGTCGGCGGCCTGGACGAGTGACTCGAGCACGTCCCGAATGCCGTCGATCGCGGACTCGTCGAAGCCCTCGTGGGCACGGGAGACCGGGACCGGCTCGCCGACGACGCGCGCACCCGCGATCCCGAGGATGCGGCGCAGGTCCTGCTGCGCCCAGAGGGCGCCGAACTGGCCCTGGCTCGCGCCGACGACGGCGACCGTCCGGTTGCGGAGGGCGGCGTCAGTCGTGGGGCGCGAGGCCCAGTCGATCGCGTTCTTCAGGCCGCCGGGGACGGAGCCGTTGTACTCCGGCGTCGCGAAAAGGATCGCGTCCGCCGAGCTCCAGTCCTCACGGAGCCGGCGGACGCTGTCGGGAACGTCGGCCTCGAGATCCTGGTCGTAGATCGGCAGGTCGCCGATGCCCTCCCACAGCTCGACTTCGGCGCCTGCGGGGGCGAGCTTCGCCGCCTCCCGCAGGAGCGCCGTGTTGAACGACTCCATCCGGGAGCTGCCGGAGACGCCCAGGATCTTCATGCTTACGCCTCCTGCTTCACGAACGCGAGCTCTGCGATGAGCTTCACGTCGTCGCCGAGGTAGTTGCCGCCGCCCTGGTTCGGTGCGTTCCAGACGATGCCGAACGCGTTGCGGTCGATGGTCGTCTCGAGCTTGACGCCGACGCGCTCGCGGCCGAACGGGTCGACGTTCGGCTCCGAGATGGAGCCGGTGAGCTGGACGGGAAGGGTGACGCCCTTGATCGTCAGCTCGCCGCCGTCGAGGCCGTCCGCCTTGAAGGTGATCTCCGGAAAGCGCTCGGCGTCGAAGAAGTCGGGCGTCTGGAGGTGGCCGTTCAGCTGCTCGTCCTTGATCTCGATGCTGGCGACCTTCGCGGAGCCCTCGAGCTTGCCGTCGACGAGTGTCGCAGTGAAGTCGCGGAAGCTGCCGCGGAACGTGTTCACGCCGGCATAGGCGATCTCGAACGAGACGTTCGAGTGCACCGGGTCGGCACTCCAGGTGCCGGCGGGCGCGGACTTCGTGGTGCTGGTGATGGTGGACATGGTGGACATGGTGGAATCTCCTTGGTATAGTTGACTTCGCAAGCAATCATAGCGAGAGAAACATGATGAGTCAAGTATTGAGCACGCAAACAGAAATCGCCCAGGAGCATAGGGCCTGGATCCGGCTCCTGCGGGCGCACTCCGCCCTCACCCGGGAGCTGTCCGGCCGCCTGGAAGCCGCCCACGGCCTGTCCCTGCGGGACTACGACGTCCTCGTCCAGCTGTACTCGGCGCCCGACCGGCGCATGCGGCGGATCGACCTGGCCCGGACCGTCATCCTCAGCCCGTCCGGCATCACCCGCCTCCTCGAGGGCCTCGAGCGGGCCGGCTGGGTGGCCAAGCACCACTGCGCATCGGATGCCCGGGTGACCTATGCCGTCCTCACGGACGCCGGGGTGGCGAAGTTCGAGGAAGCGCACGTCACCCATCTGGCCGACATCGAGGAGCTGTTCGCCTCGCGGTTCAGCGGGGACGAGCACGACCAGCTCGCCGAGCTCCTCGGCCGGCTGCCCCTGGCCGACGCCGGCACGTGCAACGCATGAGCCACGCGTTCTCCTCCCTCGACGAGCTCGGCGACGGGCCCGGGTTCCGGAAGGTCCGCTCGGCGCTCGGCGTAACCGCATTCGGCGTGAACGCCGTCGTGTATCCGCCGAACTTCGAGGGCTTCCACCACTACCACGACACGCAGGACGAGCTGTACTTCGTCCACCGCGGGCGGGTGCGGGTCGAGGTGGAGGGCGAGACGCGCGACCTCGGCCCCGGCGGCCTGTTCCACGCCGAGTCGACGACACCGCGCAAGGTGTCGAACCCGTTCGACGAGGAAGCGGTGCTCTTCATCGTCGGCGGATGCGGCGGCTACATCGAGCGCGACGGCCACATGGTCGATCCCGACGACGTCGAGCGGCGCGCCTCGTTCGGCAAGTCCTAGAGCAGGACCACCGCGCGGATCTCGCCGTTCTGGCCCAGGCGGCCGAGCGCTTCCGGGGCCTCCTCGAGCGGCAGCGTCCGCGACACGAACCGCGCGAGGTCGAGCCGGCCTTCGAGCGCCGCCTGCGCAAGGAACGGGAAGTCCTCCTGCGGGATCGTGTCGCCGCCGTGCGTGACTGCGATCGAGACCTTCGGCCCAAAGACGTTGCGGTACAGGTCGACGCCGAGCGTCGCGCCCGTGGACGGAACGCCGACGAGCGTCGCGACGCCGCCGTACGCGCACATGCGCACCGCCTGGTCGAGACCGGACGCCGCGCCGATGGCCGAGAACGCGTAGTCGACGCCTTTGGTCAGCTCCTTGACCTGAGCGATCGGATCGCCGGCGGACGCGTCGACGACGTCGGTCGCGCCGAGCGCGCGCGCCGCGTCGAGCTTCTCGGCGGCGACGTCGACGGCGACGATCCGCTCCGCGCCGGCGAGCTTTGCCCCCTGGACGACGGCGAGGCCGACGCCGCCGCAGCCGATGACCGCGACCGATGCGCCCTCGTGGACGGGCGTCGCCCACAGCGCCGCGCCGGCGCCGGTCGAGAACCCGCACGCGAGCAGCGCCGCCTGCTCGACCGGAAGCTCGACGGGCACTTTCACCGCGCACGCCTCGTGCACGATCGCCCGGTCGGCGAGCGTGCCGCACCGGAGCACCGCTGAGAGGAGCTGTCCGTCGGCACGGTGTGCGCGCGGCTCGGCGTGCAACGCGGACGAGCAGCGCCGCGGATCCCCTCGCTTGCACGAACGGCACGTGCCGCACGGCGCGCGCCACGCGAGGACGACGCGATCGCCCGGCTTTACCGAGGTCACGTCGGGGCCGACTTCCTCGACGATGCCCGCGCCCTCATGCCCGAGCAGGATCGGGAACGGCATGCCCCAGCCGCCGGTCTCGACAACATGGACATCGGTGTGACAGAGGCCGCAGGCCTCGATGCGCACTTGCACCTCGTGCGGGCCGGGCGGATCGAGAACGATCTCCTCGACGACGGGCTCCGCGCCGGCCTCGGCGTAGACGACGCCGCGTGTCACGAGACGGCGCGCCGCAGTTGCTCGTCGAGCGGGACGAGCGGCAGCTGGAACGTTTCGACCGCACTGTCGTCCGCGACCACGTTGTCGCCGAGCTCGAGCATGGTCAGCTGGTCGCGCGTCACCGGCGCGCCGGGCAGTCGCTCGGTGAACGCGGCCTGCGCGCGGAGCAGGCCGATCGGCACGTGCACGGACGGGCGACGCGCGCCGATGACCCGCTTGAGGCGGTCCCAGAAGTCGTTCCACGTCACTGCGTCGGGGCCGCCGATCTCGAACACGCGTCCGGCCGCGGCCGGATGGTCGATCGCGCGTGCGTAGTACTCCGCGACGTCCTCGACCCAGATCGGCTGCAGCCGCGCCTGCCCGTCGCCGACGATCGGCGTCACGGGCGCAAAGCGCGCCAGCCGCACGAACGTCGGCAGCACGCCGCCGTCTTGTCCGAAGACGAAGCTCGGCCGGAAGATGACGTAGCCGAGGCTGGACGAGCGCACCGCGCGCTCCATCTCCCACTTCGCCGTGAAGTACGGCACGGCGTCCTTCGACCGCTCGTCGAGCCCGAGCGCGCTCGCGAGCACGAAGCGGCCGACCCCTGCGCCTTCGGCGGCAGCGACGAGGTTGCGCGTGCCGTGCTCCATCACGCGCTCGAAGTCCGCCCGCGATCCCTTGATGACCGCGACGAGGTGGATGACCGCGTCGACGCCGACGCAGGCGGCTCGCAGCACGGTGAGATCCGCGATGTCGCCGACGACGAGCTCCGCGCCCCACGCCGACAACTTGCGCGCATGCCGCGGATCGCGCACGAGCGCGCGCACCGTCACATTGCGCGCGCGCAGTGCGTGCACGACGTGGCCGCCGACGAACCCGGTTCCCCCTGTGACGAGGACGGTCACTCGAAGTTCTTGTAGTAGCGGCTCGGCGTCGGGCCTTCCTGACCCTTGTACTTCGAGCCGAGCGATGACGAGCCGTACGGGGCAGCGGCGGGCTCGGTCATCTGCATGAAGGAGATCTGTCCGATCTTCATCCCTGGGTAGATCGTGATCGGAAGCGTCGCGACGTTCGAGAGCTCGAGCGTCACGTGCCCGTCCCAGCCCGGATCGATGAACCCTGCGGTGGAGTGGATGAGCAGGCCTAGGCGGCCAAGACTCGATTTCCCCTCGAGTCGCGCTACGAGATCGTCGGGCAGGCGGATGCGCTCGAGTGTCGAGCCGAGGACGAACTCGCCCGGATGGAGCACGAACGGCGTGTCCCCCTCGACGCGGACGAGCTCGGTCAGCTCCTCCTGCTCCTGCTTGACGTCGATGTACGGGTAGCGGTTGTTGTGGAAGACGCGGAAGAGCCGGTCGACCCGGACGTCGACGCTGGACGGCTGCAGGAGAGAGTCGTCGTAGGGATCGATCTCGATCCGGCCCTCCGACAGAGCCCGGGCGATCGTCACGTCGGAGAGAACCACGTCGCGATCGTAACGGGGGCGGCCGGGCCGGGACGCCGATATCGTGGAATCGTGGCTGCCGTCCGCTCGATCCAGCTGAAGACGGAGATTCCGGGGCCGCGCTCCCGCGAGATCCTCGCCCGCCTCGACGCGGTGGTCTCCTCGGCGCTGTCCGTGTATCTCCCTGTCGTCGCCGCCGAGGGCCGCGGCTCGACGCTCACCGACGTCGATGGGAACACGTTCCTCGACTTCGGCGGCGGCGTCGGCTGCCTCAACGTCGGCCACGCCCACCCGCACGTCGTCGAGGCCGTCCAGGAGCAGGCGGCGCGCTTCCTCCATACGGACTTCACGATCGTCCCGTACGAGGTGTACGTCGACGTCGCCGAGCGGCTCATCGCTGCGGCGCCGTTCACCGGGCCGGCGAAGGCGGCGTTCTTCAACGCCGGCACCGAGGCGGTCGAGAACGCGGTCAAGTTCGCGCGCGCGTACACACGCCGGCCGGCAGTGATCGCGTTCGAGGGCGGGTTCCACGGCCGCACGCTGCTGTCGCTCACGCTCACGTCGAAGACGCACCCGTACAAGGCCGGGCTCGGGCCGTTCGCGCCCGAGGTGTATCGCGTCCCCTTCCCGTACGAATACCGCGGCATCGACACAACGGATGCGCTCGCCGCGCTGAGGCGCGCGCTCGTCACGCAGGTCGCCCCGGAGAACGTCGCTGCGATCGTGATCGAGCCGGTCCAGGGCGAAGGCGGCTTCGTCGTCGCGCCGCGCGAGTTCCTCCAGGGTGTCCGGGCCATCTGCGACGAGCACGGGATCGTGCTCGTCGTCGACGAAGTCCAGACCGGGTTCGGCCGCACGGGCCGGATGTTCGCCATCGAGCATTACGACGTCGAGCCGGATCTGCTCGTCGTCGCGAAGTCGATCGCCGCCGGCCTGCCGCTCTCGGGCGTACTGGGGAAGGCGGAGATCATGGACGCGCCGGACGAGGGCGGCGTCGGCGGAACCTACGTCGGCAATCCCGTAGCGCTCGCGGCCGCCGGAGCCGTGCTCGACGTGATCGAGGACGAAGGCCTCGTCGACCGCGCCGGGCGCATCGGCGAGACCATCCGCGGCAGGATGCAGGAGTGGCAGCGTCGATATCCCCAGATCGGCGACGTCCGGGGCCTCGGGGCGATGCTCGCGATCGAGCTCGTCGAGGACCCCGCGTCGAAGCGCCCTGCTCCGGAGTTGGCCTCGGCGGTCACGGAGGCGGCGGCGGAGCGCGGCTTGCTGCTGCTGAAGGCGGGAACCTATTCGAACTGCATCCGCGTGCTCTGCCCCCTCGTGATCGGCGACGACGAGCTGGAGGAGGCGCTCGGCGCCTGGGGCGACGCGTTGGATGCGGTTCTCGCGTAATCGCGGAAAGGCCCGATGGTCGGTGAGGTGATCGACGAGCGGTACGAGCTCGAGGAGCTCGTCGAGCACGGAGGCATGTCGAGCGTGTACCGCGGCCACGACCGCCTGCTCGAGCGCACCGTCGCGCTGAAGGTGCTGCACGCGCACTTCGGCGACGACGCCGACTACGTCGAGCGCTTCCGGCGCGAGGCGCGCGCGGTTGCGCAGCTCTCGCATCCCCACATCGTGACCGTCATCGACCGCGGGTCGAGCGACGGCCACCAGTTCATCGTCTTCGAGTTCGTCGAGGGCGAGAACCTCAAGCAGCTGGTCGAGCGGACCGGGCCGATGCCGGTCGATCGCGTGCTCGAGCTCGGCATCCAGATCGCGGACGCGCTCGCCTTCGCGCACGCGCACGACCTCGTGCACCGTGACGTCAAGCCGCAGAACGTCCTGATCGACAAAGCGGGCGACGCGAAGGTGACCGATTTCGGCATCGCCCGCTCGCTCGACATGGAGCGGGGCATGACGGAAACGGGAACCGTCCTCGGGACGAGCAACTACCTCTCACCGGAGCAGGCCGCAAGCAAGCCGGTCACGCCGGCGACCGACATCTACTCGCTCGGAGTCGTCCTCTACGAGCTGCTGGCCGGCGACGTGCCGTTCCGCGGCGACAACCTCGTCGTCGTCGCCATGAAGCACGTCACCGAGCATCCGCCGAACCTGCTCGACCAGCGTGCCGACGTCCCGCCGCGGGTGGCGCAGGCGGTCGAGCGCGCGCTGGAGAAGGATCCGGAGCAGCGGTTCGCGTCGATGGATGCGTTCGCGAACGAGCTGCGCCGCTGCCGCGAGGAGCTCGGCGGCCCGGAGACGGAACGAACGCTCATCCGGGGCACCCCGGTCGTCGCTGCGCCGGGCACCGCCCGGAAGCCTCGAGCACGGCGCCGGCGGGGCCACCTGCCGACGCTGCTCGCGCTCGCCGGGCTCGTCCTCATCGCGGTCGTCGTCGCCGTAATCGTGTTCGGCGGCTCCGGGAACGGCCCGCGGCATCCCAGCGGAGGCGGCGGAACGGTGAACGGGGTGACGCTCCAGGGTGTCGGGAACTACGAGCCGAGCGGGCCGCCCGACAAGCACGCGAACACGGCGTCCGCCGCGACGGACGGGAATCCGTCCACGGACTGGATGACGCAGCACTACTTCAGTCCGGCCTTCGGCGGGCTGATGCCCGGCCTCGGCCTCGTCGTCGACGCGGGCCGGAGCGTCAAGCTCGGCTCCCTCACCGTCCGGACGCCGACGCCCGGCTTCACGGCGCAGATCCAGGCGGGGAGCTCACCGCACGGGCCGTTCGCCGACGATTCGGCGTCGCAGACGGTGAGCTCGGCGACGACGTTCCACCTGAACGGCGCGACGGCGCAGTACTACGTCGTCTGGATCACGCAGCTGCCGCCCGGCGGCAAGGCGGCGATCAGCGAGGTCACGTCCGGCTAGGAGGGACGGGCGGAACGCCGGGCGAAGCCGACGGCCGCGAGCGCGAGGTGCGCGAGCCCGACTGCGATCAGCAGGTAGCCCACGGCGTTCCCGTCAACGACGAGGATCGCCGCGCCCCCGACGATGCTCACGAGTGCGAGTGCCGCACGCGCGCGCGGGTAGCCGTCGGCGATGCGGTAGAAGAATCCCACTAGAACTCGAGGTGCGAGCGGCGCTCGTGCCGCTCGAGCGCGAGCTCGATGAGCCGGTCGAGCAGCTCTGCGTAGGCGATGCCGGACGCCTGGAAGAGCTTCGCGTACACGCTCGTCGCGGTGAACCCCGGAATGGTGTTCAGTTCGTTGACGACGACCTCTCCGTCGTCGCGGACGAAGAAGTCGACGCGCGCCATACCCTCGCATTCGCTCGCCACGAACGCGTCGACGGCGCGCTGCTGCACGAGCTCGATCGTGCGCTGCGGCAGCTCGGGCGGGATCACGAGCTCCATGCCGCCCTCGTCGTACTTCGACGCGTAGTCGTACCAGTCGTGTCCGAGCGTGTCGATGCGCCCGGGCAGCGACGCGATGGGCGGCGGCAACCGGTTGCCGAGCACGCCGCACTCGACCTCCATCCCGGACACGAGCTCCTCGACGAGCACCTTCTCGTCGTGCCGGCGCGCGAGCGCGACCGCAGCCTCGAGCTCGGCGTCGTCGTGCACCTTCGAGATCCCGACCGAGGAACCGAGCCGCGCGGGTTTCACGAACGCGGGGTAGCCGATCGGGTTGTCCACGGCGTCGCCGCGCCGGATCGTGTGATGCCGCGCAACGGGAATCCCGCTGTCGCGCATCACCTTCTTGAAGAGATCCTTGTCCATCGCGAGCGCGGAGGCGGCGACGCCCGCGCCGATGTAGGGAACGTCGGCGAGCTCGAGCAGGCCCTGCACGGTGCCGTCCTCGCCGAACGGGCCGTGCAGGATCGGCAGGACGACGTCCACGGCGCCGAGCGCCGCCAGCGTTCCGACCTCGGCCGGCACTGGCAATGTCTCTGCCGGTGACACTTCCGTATCGGTACCAGGTACCAATACGTGTTCGTCACCGCTCTGTAACGCCCACCGTCCGTCGCGGCCGATGGCGACGCCGACGACGTCGTAGCGCGCCGGATCGAGTGCCTCCAGCACCGAGCGCGCCGACGCGAGCGAGACATCGTGCTCGCTCGACCGGCCGCCGGCGAGCAGCGCGACGCGCAGTCGGCGCGCCGTCAAGGCGTCGTGGCAGTCGTCGTCGTCGTCGCCGCCGTCGTCGTCGTCGCCGGGCAGCCGCCCGACGGACAGCGCCCGACCACGAGCGTCACGACCGACCCCGGCTTCGCCTGCTGGCCGCCCTCCGGGCTCTGGTCGAGGACGATCTGATCCTGATTCGGGTCGGTGACGGTCGTGTAGGTGAACTTCACCTTGAAATTCATGCTCTGGAGCGACGAGGTGGCCGAGCCGACGTCCAGCGTGCGGACGTCGGGCACTGCAATCGTCTTCGGCCCGTTCGAGACGGTCAGTGCGATCGTCGAGCCCTTGGCCGCCGACTCGTTCTGGCCCGGCGTCTGGTTGACCACAGTGTTCTGGGGCTGGTCGGAGTCGACGTACGTCGGATTCACCTTGAAACCGGCCTGGTTGAGCGTCGCCGTCGCCTGGCCGATCGTCTCGCCAACGACGCCGGGCACCTTGACCGGCGTTGGCCCCTTGGAGACGTTGATGCGCACCTTGGTCCCAGAGACGACCTGGGTGCCGACCTTGGGGTCGGATGCGGTCACCTGATCGGCCGGGACGCCGGACACCACTTCGTGCACGTCCGGCACGAGGTGCACGGCCTTCAGCGCCTTGATCGCGTCCTCGGACTTCAGACCCTTCAGCGTCGGCACGGCCACCTTCGGCTTCCCGGTCGACACCAAGATGGTGACGTCGTTCCCCTTCGACTGCCTGTGGCCGGCAGGCGGATCCTGCTGGTACACGAAGTTGTTCGGCGCGGTGAGGCTCGGGTGGTGCTTCACCACCGGGTGGAAGCCGTCGGCCTGGATGTTCTGCGTCGCGAGCTGCTCCGTCTCGTTCACGTAGTTGCTCACCGCGATCGGCGTCGACGACGAGAGCTTGTTCGAGATCTGGTGGTAGAGGAACCAGCCGCCGATGCCGGCGCCGATGACGAACAGGAGTGCGGCGATCCACGGCCAGACCGGCCGGCGGTGGATCGGCTCGTCCAGGTCGTAGTAGACGGACGGCGGCAGCGGCGGCGACGCCGCGCCTCCCGCTCGCCGCGGCGGTGTGATCATCGTCGCCGCCGTCGCCGCGAGCGGCCCCGACATGGGCGAGCGCATGATCTGCGTCGCCGTCTCTTCCGTCTCGGGTGCGACGCCGACACCGCGCGCGACACGGTCGAGGTCGGCCGCCATCTCCTCGGCGTTCTGGTAGCGATCGTCGGGATCCTTCGCAAGCGAGCGCATGACGACCATGTCGAGCTCGCGGGGCACGTCGGGCCGAATCGTCGACGGCGGCTCCGGTGTCCGAGAGAGGTGCTTCATCGCGATCTCGACGGGCGTGTCGCCGGAGAACGGAACCTCGCCGGTGAGCAGCTCGTACATGAGCACGCCGAGCGAGTACAGGTCCGAGCGCTGGTCGACGTCGCCGCCGCGCGCCTGCTCCGGCGAGAGGTACTGCGCAGTTCCGACGATCGAGCCGGCCTCCGTCATCTGACTCGCGCCGGCGCGCGCGATGCCGAAGTCCGTGACCTTGACGCGTCCCTCGCCGTCCACGAGCACGTTGTGCGGCTTGATGTCGCGATGCACGATCCCGTGCCGGTGCGCGAAGCGCAGCGCATCGAGGATCTGTCGCGTGTACTCGACCACCACTGCGATCGGCGGGTCGCCGCGGGAGAGGATCAGCTCCTTCAGCGACCGGCCGTCGAGGTACTCCATCGCGATGTAGTACGTGCCCTCCGCCTCGCCGCGGTCGTAGATCGAGACGATGTTCGGGTGCGAGAGCGCGGCGGCGTTCTTGGCCTCACGGCGGAAGCGCTCGACGAACTGCTCGTCGTTCGCGTGCCGGTCGTTGAGGATCTTGATCGCCACCCGGCGCCCGAGCTCCTGGTCCTCGGCCAGGTAGACGTTCGCCATCCCGCCCGCGCCCAGCTTCCGCAGGATCTGATAGCGCCCGTCGAAGAGCGTGCCGATGAGCGAGTCGGAGACGGCCACTGGGCTGTTACAGGGTAGATGCCACTTCAGCGATGCAGGAGTTTTTGCATGATCTGTTTCGCGATCGGCGCTGAGACTGCGCCGCCGAACCCGTTCAGCTGCTTCTCGAGCACGACGGCGACGGCCACTTGCGGGTTGTTCGCCGGCGCGAACGACACGAACCACGCGGTATAGACCTTGTTCACCCCGGTCTCGGCGGTGCCTGTCTTCCCGGCTACCTGGATGCCCGGGATCTGCGCCGCAGTCCCGGTCCCGGCCTGGACGACGGACACCATCATCTGGTTCAGCTCCGCGGCCGTCTCCGGCTTGATCGCGCGCCCGAGCGTCGACGCCCTCGTCCGGCTGACGACCGACCCGTCGTGGCCGATGACGCGGTCGACGATGTACGGCCTGGGGACGACGCCGCCGTTCGCGATCGTCGCGCCGACCATGAGCATCTGCAGCGGCGTCACCTGGAGCCGCTCTTGCCCGAATGCGAGGCGGCCGGGATCGACCTCCGTCGCCGGGTCCTTCGGGAACCACAGCTTGTCGTTCTTGTACAGGCCGCTCGGGAGGCGCTGGTTGGCGGGTGTCTCGAGCGGAGGCGTCGAGTAGAAACCGAAGCGCTTCGCGTAGTCGAGGATGACCTTGGCGCCGATCTGCTTGCCGACGTTGCAGAACACCGAGTTGATCGAGTGCTGGAAGCCCTGCGCGAGCGTCACGTGCCCGTACGTCTCCGGCCCGTTCTGGTCCGGGTTGCCTGCGTTCGAGACGTGCTTGCCGTACTCGACGCAATACCCGGGGTCGTTGAAGCCCGATGTCGGCGTGAAGGCGCCGCTGTCGAGCGCAGCCGAGGCGGTGACCATCTTGAACGTCGATCCGGGGGCGTAGAGACCGTAGGTCGCACGGTTCAACAGGGCGGAGGCATCCCCGCACGCGCCCTTCGTCTTCAGGACCTTGGCGTAGCCGCCGGGCTTGTCGATCAGGTTCGAGTCGTACGTCGGCGACGACGCCATGACGTAGATCGCGCCCGTGCGCGGGTTCATCGCGACGACGGCGCCGCACCGGTCGCCGAGCAGCTGCTGCGCGAGCGCCTGCGCCCCGGCGTTGATCGTCAGCACGACATTGTCCCCGTACACCGTGCCGCCGCCGATCTGGTTCAGCGTCCGCTGAATCGCATTGCTGAGGTTGCTCGTCGCTCCGGTGAGGTAGTCGTTGAGCGAGAGCTCGAGGCCCGTCTGCGACAGCGCCGACGTCGAGTAGCCGATCGTCTGCGCGGCGAGCCCGTGCGACGGATAGCGGCGGAAGTAGAACGTCTGCCCGTTCCGCTTCACCTTCCGGTCGGCGGCGAGCACGGTGTTGCCGTTCGCGGCCAGGATGAGGCCGCGCGAGACCTCGAACTGCGACACGAGCTCGATCGCATTGTCCTGCTTCGCCGCCAGCGATCCCGCGGCCCAGGACTGCCAGTACGTCGTCGCGACGATGAGCGCGGCGAGCATGATCAGTGCGACGAGCGCGAGTCGGTTGAGCTGGGTGTTCACGCGTTCGCCCGATCGGAGACGAGCATCAGCCCTGCGACGACGATGAAGTTCGAGATCACGCTCGATCCTCCGTACGAAACGAATGGCAGCGTGATGCCCGTCAGTGGGATGACACGGAGGATCCCGCCGACGATCACGAACGTCTGCAGCGCGAAGCCAAAGGTCAGCCCGGCGGCGAGCAGCTTCGAGAAGCCGTCGTTGGCCGCCAGCGAGACACGGAAGCCGCGCAGCACGAAGACCATGTAGATGAGGATGAGTGCGGCCGCGCCGACGAGCCCGAGCTCCTGCGCCACCGCGGAGTAGATGAAGTCCGTGCTCAGAAACGGGATCAGCGGCGCTCCCTGTGCGTTCTGAAAGACGCCCGAGCCGAGCCCCGTCCCGCCGTACCCACCGTGCGCGATCGAGTACAGCGACTGCACCATCTGGTAGCTCGCGCAGTCCTGCCGGAGCGTGTAATGCCCGTTGAGGGCGCAGTACACCTTCTGCGTCGTCCACGGGTGCAGCCAGTTGGTCACGCGTTCGCGGACGTGCGGCGTGCCCTCGTACACCGCTGCCGAGCCGACGAGGAAGAGCCCGATGAACGCCGCGACGAACTTCAGCCGGGCGGTCGCCGCGTACAGGATCGCGAGGAAGATGCCGTAGTAGAGAAGGGCGCTGCCGAGGTCGCCGGTGGCGAAGAGGACGAGCATCGCACTGCCCCAGATGACGAGCAGCGGCCCCCAGTCCTTGACGCGTCCCTGCGCGAGCACCTCGCGCTTCTCGCGCAGATACGCGGCGAGGAAGACGATGAGCGCCAGCTTCCCGAGCTCACCCGGCTGGAACTGCAGGCCGCCGGCATGGATCCAGAGGCGGGAGCCGTTCACCGTCTGCCCGATGCCCGGCAGCAGCGGCATGAACAACAGTCCGATTGCGCTCAGGCCGAAGATGTACTTGTAGTTCTCGAGCAGCCGGTAGTCGCGGCGCAGCACGACGATCACGAGCGCGAAGACGGCGACACCGATGACGACCCAGAGGCCCTGCTTGAACGCGTTGGACGGCCCGAGCCGGTAGATCTCCGTCAGCCCGATCGCGGTCAGGAGGCCGGCGAGAGGGAGCAGGTACGGGTCCGCGTTGGGAACAGTGAAGCGCGCGACGACGTGCGCGGCGAGATAGAGCACGAAGAAGAGGAGCGCGTACGTGAGCGACGCGGTCGAGATGTGCGACCTGCGCGAGATGTACACGCTCGCGAAGCCGATAGCGGTGAGCACGCCGACGACGACGAGATAGAAGAGCTCGCGGTTCCGGGCACTCAGCGTCAGTGCATCAGCCCCCAGAGCAGGAGCGAAACGACGATCGCGAGTAGCACGAGCGTGGCGAGGACGATGCGGACCCGCACAGCCGACGGCCCTACGGCAGCAACCGCGCTCGCCCGCACGCCGACGTTCTCCGTCGTCGCGTCGTCGACGGGAAGCGAGACCGCCTGCATCGTCGCGGTATCGCCGAGGTCGGCGCCGACGTCGGGCTCGCCGATCGAGAACGCGACGACGGTGATGTTGTCCTCTCCGCCACCGCGGTTCGCCGCCGTGACGAGCTGTTTCGTCAGGCTCTCGAGATTGCTGCGATAGCGCTCGACGGTGGCGAGGATGTGCTCGTCGTCGACCATGTCGGTGAGACCGTCGGAACAGATGAGAAAGACGTCTCCGTCCTGCGTGTCGACGACGAAGGAGTCGACGTCGACGTCCGGGTCGGTGCCGACCGCCCGTGTGATCACCGACCGCTGCGGGTGCGTCTCCGCCTCCTCCGGCGAGAGCTTGCCCGTCTTCAGGAGCTCGTTCACGAGCGAGTGGTCCTCGGTGATCTGCTCGATCTCCCGGCCGCGCACGAGGTAGGCGCGGGAGTCGCCGACGTGGCCGATCACCACGCCGTCGTTCTCGACGAGCGCGACGGTCATGGTCGTCCCCATTCCCGAGGTGGCGGGATCGACGCTCGATCGCTCGTGCACGCGCCGGTTCGCCTCCTGGATGAGCGACGCGACGCGCTCAGGCCCGGTGAGGCGACCGGGGTCGGTGTCCTCGAGCGCCGCCGCCGCGAGCTTCGAGGCCACCTCGCCGGCCTGCGCGCCGCCCATGCCGTCGGCGACGGCGAAGAGCGGCGGCGCGAGGACGAACGCATCCTCGTTGCGCCGGCGCTTCCGGCCGGTGTCCGTCTTGGCTGCGTATGCGCCGACGACGGTCAAAGATCGAACCTCAGGTCGGTCTCGCCGACGCGGATCACGTCGCCCGGCTCCAGCCGCTGTGCGCCCTCGATCCGGACGCCGTTCACGTACGTCCCGTTCGTCGAGCCCAGGTCCTGCACCCAGACGCCGTCGCGGCGCGGCTCGAAGCGCACATGGCGGGAGGACGCGAACTCGTCGCCGTCGATGGCGACGTCGTTCTGACCGCCGCGGCCGATCGTGAGCGGCGCGGAGTCGACGGAGTACTCGTCGCCCTCTTTGAGCACGGGGCTCTCCTGCACGACGAGGCGACCGCCCGGTGCAGGCGGGGCGGGGCCGCCGGTGACGGGTGCCATGATGAAGCTCTCCTGCGCAGGCGCGACGCGCATGTCGCGCGAGACGGTGCGAATGATGCGCCAGATGAGCGCGTAGAGCAGGACGAGGAACGCGATCTTGAGTGCGAGCAGGACTTCCTCGAGCCGCGTGCTCGCCAGCGTCATTCGCGCTCCGTCGAGAACGTCACTTCGGTCGAGCCGACCGTGAAGCTGTCACCCGGTTCGAGCTTGGCCCGCTGCACACGCCGGCCGTTCACTTCGATGCCGTTGGTCGAGTCAAGGTCGACGATCCAGAAGCTCGTGCCCTCCTGCCGCAGCTCCGCGTGCCGACGGGACACGTTTGCGTCCTCGATCTGAATGTCGCACTCGCGCGAGCGACCGAGGACGACGTGGCGCTTGTCGACGCGGAGGCGCTGACCGTCCCACGAAAGCACGCCGACCTCCCGCTCCAGCCCAGGCTCCTCCGGCGAGGCGGCCTCCTCCGCGTCCGGGACCGGGTGCTTGTAGATCATCGTGGCGCCCGACTCGATCTGCTCTTCCGGTTCGTCGGTGCGCGTGCCGTGCCGTGGTTGCACCATCCGCGTGGCGATGCCGAACTCGCCCAGCGCGAGGTCCTCGTCGGTCTCGAGCGCGACGCGCGGCGGCGTCAACAGCGCGTAGCTCTCACGCCGCGCATGCTCGCCGAGGTACTCCTCGAGCTCCGACTGCAACGAGTTCTCGTAGCCTTCGAACTGTCCGCGATCGCCGGACGACAGATAGACCGTGTACTCGTTCGGAACGTAGACNNTCGCGAGCTTGCGCGCGAGCTCGACGGGCTGGACGTTCGTTCGGAAGGCCCGGCCGAAGACACCCTCGAAGAGGGCCTCGATCTTCTGCTCGATCGAGCGCAGCACCATTGCGCGGCTGAGGGTACCCCTAGGCCCCAGTGATTACGCGCGCCTGGCCCGAAACGCCACTGCGGCTGCGGTCAGCCAGGCGGCGGCGGCAAGCGAAGCCGCAGGCGCGGAAGGTACCGCGACGACGGTGGCGACCAGCATGGCTCCGCCGAGCGCGGCGGCGCCCCAGCGGCCGCG
>PLJC01000026.1:135042-150290 GCA_003139545.1 Actinomycetota bacterium | reverse complement strand
CGCCGCCGCCGGGCGGCTGAGAGCGGATGGATCCGCCCCGGCGCGCGTTCCCGCGCGCCGGGGGAACCTTTCGAGAGGGGAGTGGTGGTGGAGAGGTCTCGTGCGTTGGTGTCGGTTCTGGTGGGGGCGGCTGTTGCGGCGGGGTTGGTGTTTGCGGGGTCGGCGGGTGCGAATCGGCCGGCGCCGCCGAAGCTGCCGCCGCATGTGATCGGGAATGCGAACCCGGCGTGCGGTGCGACGTTGACGGTGAGCACGACCTTGTCCGGGAACCTGGACTGCTCGGGGTATGCGGGGACGGCTCTGACGCTTGATGCGGGGGTGACGTTGAACCTCGGCCACCACACGCTGACGGTGGATTTGGGCTGGACGGGCGTGTACAGCCAGGCCGACAAGGCGACGGTGACCGGTGGCGAGATCTCCGGCGGGGACGAGCAGGTGTCCTTCTACGACTCGTCGCACGACACTGCCACCTTGTTGACGCTCGCGGGCGGCGTCTATGGCGTGGAGATGGAGTACGAGACGGCGGCGACGATCAAGTCCAACACCATCACCGGCGCGGGCGACCGGGGCATCTACATGGAGTACAGCGCTTCCGACCTCGTCCAGGGGAACACGATCGCGAACGCCAACGACGAGGGGATAGAGGCGTACGAGGACGCCCACGACGAGTTCACGCTGAACCACGTCACCAACAGCGACTACAACTACTACGACGAGTATTCGAACCTCGACGAGTTCATCGGCAACACCTCCACCGGCGGCACGATCGGCTTCTACCTGGAGGGGGACGGTTACGGCGCGGTGGTGGCGAAGAACAACGTCGAGTCGGAGTCCTCCAACGCCGGCTTCTACCTCTATGAGGACTACAACGACGAGACGTACTCGGCGCCGTACACGGTGGTCAGCGGCAACAAGGCCAGCAACAACACCGACTACGGCTTCGAGGACTACGAGTCGTACAACGCGACGTATACGGGGAACAGCGCGACCGGCAACGACGAGTACGGCTTCTACCTCGAATACCCGGCCCGGAACACGATCACCGGAAATACGGCGAACGGCAACACCGACGAGGGCTTCGACCTCTCCGAGAACTACGAGTACTACAACGTGCTGACGTTCTCGAGCAACAAGGCGACCAGCAACGGCGACTACGGCTTCTACGCCGACTACGGGGCGCCGGGGAAGGGGAACGTCGCCTCCGGCAACGTGCCGGCCGACTGCTACGACGTGGTGTGCGGCGCCGGGGTGACCATCACGCCCAAGCCGCTGGCCGCGCCCCTGCACGACCCATCCGCACCCCCACCGCCGCCCGGCGGCTGAGTACCGGACTCGATAAAGGAGAAGTCATGAGGTCGATGGCTCGAATGGTGTTTCCGTTCCTCGCCGCGGCGGGGTTGGTGTTTGCGGGGTCGGCGGGTGCGAATCGGCCGGCGCCGCCGAAGCTGCCGCCGCATGTGATCGGGAATGCGAATCCGGCCTGTGGGGCGACGTTGACGGTGAGCACGACCTTGCCGGGGAACCTCGACTGCTCGGGGTACGCGGGGACGGCTCTGACGCTGGATGCGGGGGTGACGTTGAATCTCGGCCACCACACGTTGACGGTCAATTCGAGCCATGTCGGCGTGTACAGCGACGCCAACGGGGCGACGGTGACCGGCGGGCAGATCTCGGGCGGCACCTCTGAAGTCTTTTTCGAAGAGGCGTCCCATGACGTCGCCAGCTCGCTGACGCTCAACGGCGCTGTAATCGGTGTCAATCTGTCTTACGAGACGGCGGCGAAGGTCATGTCCAACACGATGAGCGGCGAGAGCGGCGAGGGCGTCTACATGGAGTACAGCGCCTCCGACCTCGTCCAGGGGAACACGGTCACGAACGCCAGCAACGACGGGATCGAGACGTACGAGGACGCCCACGACGAGTTCACGCTGAACCACGTCACCAACAGCGACGACAACTACTACGACGAGTATTCGGACCTCAACGAGTTCATCGGCAACACCTCCACGGGCGGCACGTACGGCTTCTATCTGTACGAGGACGAATACGGTGCCGTGATCGCGAAGAACAACGTCGAGTCGGAGGCCTCCAACACTGGCTTCTACCTCTTTGGGGACTACAACGACGAGACGTACTCTGCGCCGTACACGGTGGTCAGCGGCAACAAGGCAAACAACAACACCGACTACGGCTTCGAGGACTACGAGTCGTACAACGCGACGTACACGGGCAACAGCGCGAACGGCAACGAGTACGGCTTCTACCTGGAATACCCGGCCCGGGACACGATCACCGGCAACAGCGCGGCCTCGAACACCGACGAGGGCTTCGACCTCTACGACAACTACGAGTACTACAACGTGTTGACGTTCTCGAGCAACAAGGCGACCGGCAACGGCGACTACGGCTTCTACGCCGACTACGGGGCGCCGGGGAAGCTGAACACAGGCTCCCTCAACGTGCCGGCCGACTGCTACGACGTGGTGTGCGGCGCCGGGGTGACCACCACGCCCAAGCCGCTGGCCGCGCCTCTGCACGACCCCTCCGCACCCCCACCCCCACCCGGGAGCTGAGTGCCGGACTCGATAAAGGAGAAGTCATGAGGTCGATGGCTCGAATGGTGTTTCCGTTCCTCGCCGCGGCGGGGTTGGTGTTTGCGGGGTCGGCGGGTGCGAATCGGCCGGCGCCGCCGAAGCTGCCGCCGCATGTGATCGGGAATGCGAATCCGGCCTGTGGGGCGACGTTGACGGTGAGCACGACCTTGACGGGGAACCTCGACTGCTCGGGGTACGCGGGGACCGCTCTCACCCTCGATGCGGGGGTGACGTTGAACCTCGGCCACCACACGCTCACCGTGGACTCGGGTGAGACGGGCGTGTACAGCGACGCCGACAAGGCGGCGGTGACCGGTGGGCAGATCTCCGGCGGCGACGAGCAGGTCGACTTCGAAGACTCGTCGCACGACGTCGCCAGCTTGCTGACGCTCACGGGCGGCGACGAGGGCGTGGAGATGGACTACGAGACGGCCGCGAAGATCATGTCCAACACCATCACCGGCGAGAGCGGCGAGGGCCTCTACATGGAGTACAGCGCCTCCGATCTCGTCCAGGGGAACGCGATCACGAACGCCGGCTCCGATGGGATCGAGACGGACGAGGACGCTCACGACGAGTTCACGCTGAACCACGTCACCAACAGCAGCGACTACAACTACTACGACGAGTATTCCGACCTCGACGAGTTCATCGGCAACACCTCTACCGGTGGCACGGACGGCTTCTACCTGTACGAGGACGAGTACGGTGCCGTGATCGCGAAGAACAACGTCGAGTCGGAGGCCTCCGACGCCGGCTTCTACCTCTACTACGACTACAACGACGAGACGTACTCTGCGCCGTACACGGTGATCAGCGGCAACAAGGCCAACGACAACGGCGACTACGGCTTCGAGGATTACGCGTCGTACAACGCGACGTATACGGGCAACAGCGCGAACGACAACGTGTACGGCTTCAATCTGGAGTACCCGGGCCGGAACACGATCACCGGCAACAGTGCGGCCTCGAACACCGACGAGGGCTTCCGCCTCTCCGAGAACTACGAGTATTACAACGTGTTGACGTTCTCGAGCAACAAGGCGAGCAGCAACGGCGACTACGGCTTCCACGCCGACTACGGGGCGCCGGGCAAGCTGAACACCGGCTCCCTCAACGTGCCGGCCGACTGCTACGACGTGGTGTGCGGCGCCGGGGTGACCACCACGCCCAAGCCGCTTGCCGCGCCTCTGCACGACCCCTCCGCACCCCCACCGCCGCCGGGCGGCTAGGACCGATGCAAGCGACCGGGTAGGCCCTCCGGGCCCGCCCGGCTCCCTTGCGCTTTTCGGCCTGCCCCGTAGTGTGAGGAAGGCGATGGGGTTGAAAGTCGGATCGGGGGCGGTGCTCGTTGCGTGCGCGTGCATCTTCCTCGGGTCGGCGGGGGCGGCGGCGCCGAGCGGCCCGGTGTCCGCGGCCAAGCCGCTGGGCGTGATCAAGAGGTCCGACTCCGGGGCGCGTCCCGCCGCCGCGCTGGCGACGCCCACGGCCGGCGCGAAGAGCGGCTCGGCGCCGATCGGCTTCGCCATCGACCCGACCCTGCAGCTCACCTACCACGGCGGCCCGGTGATGCACACGCAGAACGTGTACGCGATCTTCTGGGTGCCGAGCGGCTACTACTACGGCTCGAACTCCAGCGACTCGACCGCCTACGAGAACAGCGTCGAGCAGTGGGTCCACGACGTCGCCCACGATGACCTCACGACGTCGAACGCGTTCGGCACCATCTCGCAGTACGGCGACACCACGGGCCACGGGGCCTACAACGTCCACTACGGCGGCGCGTACGTCGACACCGGTCCCTACGTGGGGCCCGATTGTCCGCTCACCGACGTGCACGGCGTCACGGATGCGTCGGCGTGCCTGACCGACCAGGATCTCTACAACGAGGTCCACTCCGTCGCCGTGGCCGAGGGCTGGCCGGGCGGGCTGACGAGCCAGTTTGCGCTCATCCTGCCGAACACGGTGAAGTCGTGCTACGACACCACCGACGCCAACTGCTCCGACAACTACTTCTGCGCGTACCACGCCTGGTATCCCCCCGGCTCGTCGGCCCCGTACATCTATCTCGACCTTCCGTACGAGCCCGTCGCCGCCTGCCACAACAACTTCGTGACCGATGAGCCCACGCCGAACGGGCAGGTTGACGTCGTCCTCGACGACATGAGCCACGAGATGCGCGAGTCGACCGACGACCCCTTGGGGAACGCCTGGCTCGACGCCTCCGGGAACGAGTCCGACGACAAATGCATCGACTCGTACGGCTCGCTGCTCGGGTCGAACTACAACCAGCTGATCAACGGCGACGCGTACGACACGCAGCTCGAGTGGAGCAATGCGAAGCGGGGCTGCTACCAGATGGGTGCGCCCACCGCCACGCTCGACGCGACGTCGGCGACCGCGGGCGCAACGGTCGGGATCACCGGCGCCAACTTCTTCGGCGTCAATCCCAATCCGCCGATCGTGAAGTTCAACAACTTCGCGGCGACCGTGACCGTCGCTACGCCGACGCACCTCACCGTCACCGTGCCGAGCGGGAACACCACCGGGAAGGTGACAGTTCAGGCCGTTGGCGGGACGGCCACGGCCACCAACACGTTCGGACAGAAGCCGTCGATCTCGCTCCTTTCCGACAGCCATGACTTCACGGGGACGACGCTCACGGTGACCGGCACCGGCTTCTTCGGTGTGAAGTCGGTGAAGTTCAACGGCGTGCTCGGAACGTTCAACACTGTTGCGACGAACGGAACGACGCTGAAGGCCGTCGTTCCCGCGGCCGCGACGTCGGGGAACGTCACCGTCACCACGACCGGCGGGACGAGCACGGATGTTGCGACGTTCACGGTCAAGCCGAAGATCAAGAGCTTCACGCCGCTCAAGGCGATCGGCGGCTCAACGGTGACGATCACCGGCACCGGCTTGGGAGGGACGACGACAGTCGACTTCGCGGGCCACACCGGCGTGCCGGTATCGGGGACGCCGACGGCGACGTCGGCGAAGGTTGTGGTGCCGATTGACGCAACCTACGGCACGCTCACTGTCAACAACGGAGTCCCCGACAGCGCGACGAGCGTGGCTTCCTTCTCGCCGTTGCCGAAGATCACATTGCTGAGCGCCGTCGACGGCATTCCGACCGATTCCGTTCACGTCACGGGCACGAACCTCTTGGGGGCATCGGCGGTCAAATTCGGAACGGTGGCCGCAGGCGCGCCGTCCGGCGTCAGCGCGACCGGCTTCGACACAGTAGTGCCAAACGCGTTCCTGACGAGCGGAGCGGTCAGTGTGACGACGCCGGCCGGGACGGCGACTTCGACGCAGATCTTCACGATCACGGCGGTAACCGGCTTGACGCCGGCGTCCGCCGCCTCCGGAGCGACGGTCACGATCACCGGCCGCGGTCTCATCGACGCCCAGAGCGTCGACTTCACCGGCCATTCCGGTGTTGTCCCGACGTCGACGACGGCAACCTCCGTGAAGGTCGTCGTGCCGTCTGATGCGACCATCGGCCCCCTGCACGTGAACATGCCGGACGGCGATCGGCCGACGACGGCGACCTTCAAGCCGCTGCCGAAGATCACGGGCTTCGACCATGCGAGCTATCAGTTCGGCGACACCGTCACCGTCACCGGGTCCAACTTCACTGCGAACGGCGCGTTGAGCGCGACCCTCGGCGCGATCCCCCTCTGCCCGTGCTCCGAGTCGGCTACGAGCTTCACGTTCACGGTCCCGGACACCGTGACGGGGTCGGTCAAGGCTGTGAACGGCGACGGGACGGCCATCAGTCCGACGACGCTCAAGATCCGGCCGACAATCGACTCGCTGACCGGGTCGAACGATCACGGTGCGGCCGGCGCGCACATCACGCTTACGGGCAAAACGTTCAGGGGGACAACGAGTGTCAAGGTCGGCACCGTTTCGGCGTCGTTCACCGTGGCTCCCGACGGCAACAGCCTGACCTTCGCCGTACCGACGACCGCCGTCAGCGAGCCGATCACTGTGACGAACGCCGGCGGCAGCACGACCTCGGACAGCTTCGCGGTCACCCCCGTGATCAAGAGCTTCACGCCGACGAGCGGTCCGACGGGAACCACGTTGACGGTCGCGGGCACCGGGTTCGTCGGCGCCGACTTCGTGTCGTTCTCCGGTGCCGGCGGCGACGGGACGCCAACCAGCGTCACCGCGACCTCGTTCAAGGTCGTCGTCCCGTCCGGCACGACGACCGGGTCTCTCGCGGTCGAGACCGACGTCAGCGGCGTCCTCGCGACATCCGCCCCTTCCGCATCACCCTTCACTGCCACGTTCTCAGTGACGACCGTCGATCCGACGTTCGCCGAGTACGGCGACCAGGTCGAGCTGAGCGGTGTCGGCTTCACGGGCGTTACCGAGGTCGACTTCAACGGCTTCCCCGGTACGAGCCTCAACGTGGTGAACGACGGCGATCTCACCGTTGACGTCCCCGCGAGCGGCGCCGTCGACGGGGCCATCACTGTGAAGAAAGGCCCGACGCTGAGCGTCACGGCGCCCCATCCGTTCGCCCTGCTCGGCGTCGACAGCCTCGACAAGGCCGCCGGGCTCCCCGGAACGAGCGTTGTCATCACTGGTATCGGCTTCACGAGCGCGAGCCACGTCAAGTTCCACGGCACCGACGCGAGCTTCACCGTCGACTCCGACACGCAGATCACCGCATCCGTGCCGGAGGGCGCATCCACCGGGGCCGTGAGCGTGCAGGTTCCGGACGTCGGAACGGCGACCGGCCCGTCCTTCACGCCGGAGAGCCTCGCCGGCGTCTCCATCAACGAGGTCGAGACCGGCAGCGGCGGCTTCGTCGAGCTGTACAACAGCACCGGCGCGACGGTCGACCTGACCGGCGCCTATCTCATGTTCCGTCCCGCGGGCGCGGCGAACGGCACGACCGACTCGGTGATCGTGCATTTCCCGAGCTCGACCCCCATTGACCCGGGCGGATGGCTGGCAGTCGACACCGACTCGCTCGACACGTCCGGCGGCGGGATCGCGCTTCTCTATCCCGACCTCACGATCGTCGCGAAGATGGGCTACGGAACGGCGACGAACGCGTGGGTCGTCGGCGCGGCAGCGCCCGCTCCGACGACGGGGGACAGCATTGCGCGCTCACCCGACGGTGCCTCCTCGAATGACGACGGCGACGACTTCCACGTCACGACGACGCCGACGCCGGGCCTCGCCAACGACATCACTCCGTGAAGCTTCGCTGGGGTGCACCCGCAGCGCTGTACGAGCCGGGACTGCCGGACGCGTGGAGAGCGCTCGAGCCGCCGAGCTTTGCTGCATCGGGCGGCTCGCTCACGGCGTATCGCAAATGGCGCGGCACGAGCTGACCCGCGCAGGCCGCTCGCCGCTCGGTGGGCACTCGATGGGCGCTGCGCTCGCGATCCTCGCCGCGGCGGAGTCGCCGGAGCTCGTCGAGCGCCTCGTGCTCGTCGGCCCTGCCGGCATGCCGCTGCAGAAACCGATCTCGGCGAGCCTCGTCGACTTCATCCGGCAGGTCGGACGCGGCATCTATCCGCGCGAGGCCGCCGCCCGCGCGCTGGCCGCGGTCGCGCGCGCACCGCGTGCCGCGTTCGCGCTGGCGGAGGAGGTGCGCGCCCTCGACTTGCGCCGCGAGTGCGCACGCGTCCGTGCCGCGGGCATCCCGGTTCTCGTCGTCAGCTGCTCGAGCGACACCCTCGTCACCCGCGGGCACGCGCAGACGCTGGCGGATGCGCTCGGAGCCGACTACCGCGAGCTCTCGCTCGCCGGCGGCCACATGTGGATGCTGCACGCGCATGAGTTGCTCGCGCGCGTGCTCAGCTAGTGACCGCGATCTACATCGTCCGTCACGCGGTCGCGGAGGAGCGCGACGCCGAACGCTGGTCGGACGACTCCGAGCGGCCGCTCAGCGCCGACGGCGAGAAGCGCTTCCGTCGCGCCGCGCGCGGGCTGCGCGTGCTCGTGCCGGAGGTCGACCTCGTTCTCAGCAGCCCGTACGTGCGCGCCTGGCGCACAGCGGAGATCCTGCACGAGGAGGCGGGCTGGCCCTCGCCCGAGCGGAGCGACCTCCTGGGCGCGTCGCGCGCGCCCGCGGACGGGCTCGACGCGATCGGCGCACGGCCGGAGGCGTCGTCCATCGCCGTCGTCGGGCACGATCCGTACCTGTCGCACTTCATCTCGATCCTGCTCACCGCCGATCTCGACGCCGTCCGGATCGAGCTGAAGAAGGGCGGCGTCGTCCGCATCGACGACAACGTCCTGCGCTGGTACGTGACGCCGAAGACGCTCGTGTCCATCCGGTAAGACCTCTGTAAGGCTTTTTCGCGGACGAGATTTGTCGCACGAGCGGGCGGGAACACGCAGTGCATGAGACGACTACTTGCACTTTCACTCCTCCTCGCCGGTGGCATCGTCGGCTCTGCCTCCGCCGCGGGGTCGCCGCCCTCGAACACGGGCCTGCCGGGGATCTCCGGAACCGCGCGCGACGGCTCGATGCTCACGGCGAGCAAAGGCAACTGGACCGGCGCGCCGACGTCCTACGCCTACCAGTGGGAGCGGTGCGACACCGCCGGCGGCAGCTGCGGGTCGATCGCCGGTGCGAACAGCTTCCGGTACACCGTCGGCTCGGCGGACGTCGACCACACGCTGCGCGTGGTCGTGACTGCAACGAACGCGAACGGCAACGGATCCGCCACGTCGAGGCCGACCGGGACCGTGTCGGCGAGCGGGCACGCGCCCGTGGCCACCCGGCTACCCAACCTCTCGGGGACGACGCAGCAGAACTCGACGCTGACGGCGGACCGCGGTGACTGGACGGGCGCGCAGCCGATCAGCTTCGACTTCTCGTGGCAGCGCTGTGACACCGCGGGAAACAACTGCGTGACGTTCATCGTGCACTCCCACGTGAAGGCGTACACGCTGACGGCGGGTGACATCGGTCACGAGATGCGCCTCGAGGTGACCGCGAGGAACTCGCACGGGTCGACTTCGGTGTTCAGCAACCCGACCGCAGTCGTCACGGGGGCGACTCCGCCCGCGACGACGATCTCGATCACGCGCGTGTCCCTGCCGGATCAGCTCGTGATCGACAAGGTCAGCTTCTCGCCGAACGTGATCGTCTCCCGCACCGCACCCGTCACGGCGCGCTTCCACGTCGAGGACGCGAAGGGGCTATCGGTGCAGGGCGCGCTCGTGTACGCGCTGGGGCTGCCGTACGGGTGGACGTTCAACGCTCCCGAGCAGCCGACGGACTCGACCGGCTGGGCGACGATCACGCTTCAGCCGACGCGCGCGATGCCGCTCCGCCGCGGCGACCTCGTGCTCTTCGTACGAGCACGCAAGCCGGGCGAGAACCTCCTCGCCGGCGTCTCGACGCGGCGACTCGTTCAGGTGGGTATCGGCTAGCCGCCGCTGATCGCGGCGATCACGTCGACTCGGGAGCGCGCCTCGAGCGGAGTCGCAAGACTTGCGCGCTCCCGGTCGACGTACACGTGGATGTGCGTCCGCAGGCTCGGGCCCGGCTCGCACAGGCGGTCGAAGAGCCCGGGCCAGCGCCGCTCGAGCTCCTCGATCGCGCCGCCCACCGTCGCCGCCTCGATGTCGAGGCGGCGCGGCAGGCCGGGGAAGAGCGGCGTCAGCGTTCCGGGGAGATGCAGGTCAGCCATCAGTCGAGGATTGCAACCTCGACCGACGAGATCGGAGGCAGGTAGCTCGCGATCGCGCTCCAGCTGCCGCCTTCGTCGTTCGATGCGAACAGCTGGCCCGTGCTCGTGCCGAAATAGAGGCCGGGGACGTCGTACGTGTCGATCGCCATCGCCTCGCGCAACACGCCGAGGTGCGCGCCCTCTTGCGGCAGGCCCTTGCGGAGCGGCTTCCAGCTCGAGCCGGCGTCCTTCGTCTGCCAGACGGTCGCCTTCCCGTCGGGCATCGTCCGGCCGTGCAACGGCGCAAGCGGCACGACATAGAACGTGTCGCGGTCGTGCGGATGCGCGGCGGCGGCGAAGCCGAACTCGGTCGGCAGGCCCTCGGTGATCTCGGTCCACGTGTGCCCGTCGTCGTCGCTGCGGTGCATGCCGACGTGGTTCTGCTGGTACAGCCGCTTGTCGTCGGAGCGCACCACCTTGTGCACGCAGAACCCGACCTCCTCGTGCGGCCGCGGCCAGTCGGCGCGGAGCCCGCGGTTACGCGGCGTCCACGAGGTCGCGTCGTCCGTCGTCTCGAACAGGCCGACGCCCTGCACGATCGCCCAGAAGCGCGAGTCGTTCTCCTTGTCGAATGCGATCGCGGAGATGCCGAGATGGCCGGGCGGCTGGTTCGCCGGGTCGTCCCACGCCTCGCTGCCGGGCTGCCCCGCGAGCGTCGTCAGGAGCGAAAACGTCTCGCCGCCGTCCTTGCTCTCGAAGATGCCCGGCGCCTCGACGCCGACGAGCACGCGGCCGTTTCGTGCCGCGAGCGTCGAGGCCTTCGAGATCTTGCGTTCGCTGTCCTCGCCGTAGGAGATGCCCTCGCTCGAGTGCGTCCACGTCTCGCCCAGGTCATTGCTCCGCCAGACGGCGGAGCCGTGCCACTCGCTCGCGGCGGCGGCGTAGATAGCGCCCGTCACTGCGTCGTGGACGGCGTGGTAGACCTGCCAGGCCTCGCAGTACGGGCCGCGCAGGTTCCAGTCGCGCCGGTCGGCGTCGCTCTCCAGGAGGAAGGCGCCCTTGCGGGTCCCGACCAGCAGCAAAGTCTTCGGCATGTCGTCTCCTTCGGGTCTCGTCGGCCTGAGGCTCAACCTACTAGACGACGGAGCGGCGACAAACTCATCGCGGTCACGTAGATCCCGACTGCGGTCGAGATGATCATCGTGCTCGGCGGCAGGGTCGGGAAGACGTAGCTGAGGGTGAGCCCGAGCCAGACGGAGCCGACAGCGAAAAGCGCGGACAGCCCCAGGCCGAGGTAGGGCCGCCCCGTCAGCCGGTGCGCCGCGCCGGCGGGCGCGGCGAGCAGGCCGAGGAGGAGGAGCGCGCCCACCGCCTGCGTCGCCTGGGCCGCGACGAGCCCGACGAGCCCGAGGAACACGAGCCCGATCATGCGCACCGGGACGCCCTGGGCAGCCGCGACGGCGCCGTCGAGCGAGGCGAAGAGCAGCGGTCGGCCCAGCACGGCGAGGACGGCAACGGCCGCCACCGCGAGCACGACCGAGATGCGCACGTCGGTCGTGCTCAGTCCGAAGATCGACCCGAAGAGCACGCGCACGCCGGCCGTCCCGTTCGAGCCGCTGCCGTTCGTCGTGAAGATGGTCAGGAAGAGGACGCCCAGCCCCAGCGTCCAGGCGAAGAGCGTCCCGATGACGACGTCGTCGGCGCGTGCGCGGTCGCCGAGCGCGCCCATGACGACGCCGCCGAGGATGGTCGCGAGAAAGAGGCCGGCTCTGATGTCGATGCCGAGCGCTGCGGCGGCGAGCGCGCCAGTGAATGCGACGTGACTCAGCGCATCGCCGGCGAACACCTGCGCGCGCAGCACGACGAACCAGCCCACGAGGCCGCACGCGATGGCGACGAAGCTGCCCGCGACGAGCGCGTTGCGCATGAACTCCTGCGCGAGCATCAGGCAAACACCCGTGCGAGGACGTAGAGCGCAAACGAGAGGGACGTGATGTAGAAGCCGACCGGGTAGACGGAGAAGTACGCGAGCGCGAGCCCGAGCCACGTGACGAGGAGCGCGAGCGCGACCGACAGCACGACGCCGGCGAGCGGCCGTGTCGTCAGGCGCTGCGCGGTCGCGGCCGGCGTCACCAGCAGCGCGAAGACGAGCAGCGCGCCCGTGATCTGGCTCGTCTCCGCAACGGAGAGACCGAGGACGAGCAGGAAGCCGAGTCCGAGCAGTTGCACGCGGACGCCCGACGCGCGGGCGACGTCGGGATCGACCGAGGCGAAGAGCAGCGGCCGCGCGGCGACGGCGACGAGGGCGATCGCGACGACGGCGACGACGAGCAGAACGAGCACCTGCGAGCTCGTGATGCCGAGGAACGTCCCGAAGAGCAGCGAGTCGAGCCCGTTGAGCACGCCGTGGTAGAGGCTGACGAAGAGAAAGCCGAGCCCGAGCGCGAAGGCCTGGATCGAGCCCGTCGCCGCCGACTCGGTTCCCTGGCTGCGGCGGGGGCCGGACGCGCCGGCGAGTGCGAGCGCGCCGAGGCCGCAGACGGTGAAGTACCCGAGGACGATGGGAACGCCCGCGAGCACCGCCGCGGACGCGCCGGTGAACGCGGTGAGCGAGAGCGTGTGCCCGGCGAACGTCTGCCGGCGCAGCACCATGAACCAGCCGATGACGCCGGCCATGACGGCGACGATCGTCCCCGCCGCGAGCGCGTGTTGCATGAACGGGTACGTGAAGAGCGCGTGGACGTCGTCGACCGGGTTCCACGAGAGCCCGGTGAAGACCGAGCTAGTGAGCATGGTGCCCGTGCAGGTCGGGCGCGCCGACCACCACGAGCCGCCCATCGGACGCGCGGAGAACGTCGATCGGCACGCCGTACAGCGCACTCAGCGTCTCGGCGGAGATGACGTCCTCCGGCGCACCCTCGACCGCGGTTCCACCCGCGACGTAAATGACGCCGTCGAGGTAGCCGAGGATCGGATTGACGTCGTGCGCGACGAGCAGGACGGTGACGTCCTCCTCGCGGCAGATGCTGCGCACGAGCGCCGCGACGCCGGCCTGGTTGGGGAGGTCGAGACTGTCGAGCGGCTCGTCGAGGAGCAGCAGCTGCGGGCGGCGCGCGAGCGCCTGCGCGATGAGCAATCGCTGCTGCTCGCCGCCGGAGAGCTCGCCGATCGGCTTGTCCGCATACGCCGTCGCCGAGACGAGCTCGATCACCTCCGCGACGCGGCGTGTGGCTGCGCGGCTGCGCGCGCCCGGAAGTGGCAGGCCCCAGCGGGCGCCGTCGAGCCCGAGGCGGACGACGTCGGCGCCTCGGATGCGCGTGCTCTCGTCGAAGCTCCGCCGTTGCGGCAGATAGCCGATGCGGTCGTTCGCCTCGCCCGGCGGCCGTCCGAGCACGGACGCGCTGCCGGCTGCGAGCGGCTGCAATCCGAGCACGGCGCGAACGAGCGTCGACTTCCCGGACCCGTTCGGCCCCAGGACGGCGACGAACTGGCCGCGCTCCACGGTGAGCGAGACATCTCGCCAGATCGTCGTCCCGCCGATGCGCGCCTCGGCGCCCTCGAACGAGACGGCCGTCACGGCCGTACGCCTTTCGCCAGCGCGAGCACGAGCGCCTTCAGCTGGCGCACCTGCCACTGCTGGAACGTCGCCGACGCGGGTGTGAGCGTCTCGGTGATCGTCGTGATCGGGATGCCCTGCTTCCGCGCGGCGTCGGTCAGGCGGGCGACGTCGGGCGTGCTGTTCTGGCTGTTGAAGACCCAGACCTTGATCTGCTTCTTCGCGATCTGGCGGTCGATGGTCGTCTTGTCGGCCGCCGTTGGTTCTGTGCCCTCGCTGATCGCCTTCAGGAACGAGGCCGGCGTGATCAGCTTCAACCCGAGCGCCTGCGCGAGCGGCGCGAAGATGCTCTCGGACGCGCCGACCGGCGTGCCGCCGAATCGCCGCTTGATCGTCGCGATGAGATGCTTGTACTCCGCGAGGCCTTTCGTCTCGAGCTGCGCCTTCTGGCGCGCGAAGTACGCCGCGTCCTTCGGATCGAGCGTCGAGTAGTCGCGGACGATCGCGGAGATGACCTGCTGCACATTCGCCGGCGAGTACCAGCGGTGCGGGTTGCCGCCTGGCTTGACGCCGACGACGTCGCCGACGGTGAGGACGACGCGGCCGTGGACCGGGTTGGCTGCGATGAGCTGAGACGCCCATGGGTCGTACCCGACGCCGTTGACGATCGCCATCTGCGCGCCGGCGAAGGTGCGGGCGTCGACGGCGCTCGGCTCGTAGTCGTGCGGGTCGGTGGCCGGATTCGTGATGACGCTCGTGACCTGGACGCGGTTGCCGCCGAGCTGGCCGGCGAGGCTGCCCCAGAAGTTCTCGGCGGCGACGACGTGGATGTGGACGGTGGACGCGAGGGCTGCGAGGAGGAGGCGCATGGGTCGCAGAGTCTACCGATAATCGTTATCATCTGGTCGATGACCGAGTGGGTCGAGACGACGACGGAGTCGCTACGCCGGATGGGCAGGCGGAACAGCGCCGCCCGCCGCGCCGTCATCGAGCTGCTCGGCCGGCAGCGATGCTGCGTCACCGCCCAGGAGATCTTCGACGGCCTGCGCGACGAAGGCCGCCCCGCGGGCATCGCGAGCATCTATCGCAGCCTCGAGCAGCTCACACGCGACGGTTTCCTGCAGCGCGTCGACGTCGGCGCCCCGACCGCCCGCTACGAGCCCGTCCAGCCGGACGGCGAGCACCACCACCATCTCGTCTGCGGCGACTGCGGCAAGGTGGAGGCGTTCGCCGACCCGGAGCTCGAGCAGGCGCTACACAAGGTGGAGGGCGACACTGGTTACTCCGTCGCGCACGACGTCGTCCTGCGCGGCGTCTGCGACGACTGCTCAGAGCCTGAAAGTGCTCCGCACTTTTAGGCTGAAGAGGTACCCGCTTCGCGGGAGCGCTCGCGGGCGGAGCCCGCGAGCTCTTAGGTCTGTCGGCCGAGGGATGTTCCGCGCGCGC
>PLJC01000026.1:0-134989 GCA_003139545.1 Actinomycetota bacterium | reverse complement strand
CCGCGCGCGCAGAACCGAACCGTCGCCAACACGCACAAGAGGACGCGGGCTTCGCCCGCGTCCGCTCCCGCGAAGCGGGATCCTCAGAAGGCGAAAGTGCGCAGCACTTTCGCCTTAAGAAGGCGCAGGCCCGCTGGACTCGCGTACGACGAGTCGCGTTGCGAGCTCGACGTGGAGCGTCTCGAAGCTTTGACGCTCGAGGAGGCGTGTGAGCAGGCTGACTGCCGTCCGGCCCATCTCGGCGAGCGGTTGCCGGACGGTCGTGAGCGTCGGCGTCACGATCGTCGCGTGCTCGACGTCGTCGAAGCCGACGATGGACAGATCCTCGGGAACCCGTATGCCGCGTGCGCGTGCCGCCTGGATCGCGCCGATCGCGTGGTTGTCGTTGAAGGCGAAAATCGCGGTCGGCGGCTCCGCGAGGTCGAGCAGCACGCCGGCGGCCAGCTCGCCGCCGTCGATCTCGAAGTTCGACTCGACCTCGAGCTCCGGATCGGGAAGGATGCCCGCCGCTGCGAGCGCGGCGTGATAGCCGCGGCGCCGGTCTTCCGTCGCCACCCAGCCGTCCGGCCCGGTGATGATCGCGATCCGGCGATGCCCGAGACCGAGCAGGTGCTTCATGGCCTGGTCGGCGCCCGAGGTGTGCGCGGCCGAGACCGACGGGATGCGGTCGTCGAGCGGCATCAGCGGATCGATGACGACGAAGTGGTAGCCGGCGTCGAGGAGCCGCTCGAGCTCCTGGCTCGACTCCTCCGGCAGGACGATCAAGGCGCCGTCGGTGAGCCCGTGCATGAGCCGGTCGAGGAGGGTCACCTCGCGGTCGTGCTGGTGCCCGGTGGGCGAGAGGACGGCGCGCAGGTCGTGCTCCTGCAGCGCCTCGGTCGCGCCGGAGAGGATGGAGGAGAAATAGGCCGGGTAGACGAGCGGCACGAGCACGCCGACGAGCCCGGTGCGGCCGACGGAGAGGCCGCGGGCGCTCCGGTTGGCGATGTAGCCGCGCTCCTGGATGATGCGGGAGACGAGCTCCCGGGTCTCGGGCGCCACGTCGTCGCGGCTGTTGAGCACGCGGGAGACGGTGGCGATCGACACGCCGGCCTCGTCCGCCACCTCCCGGATCGTCACCCGCGAGTGCGCAAGCTCGGCCATGGCTTTATTGAAGCACGTTTCCGGAAACTTTTCGGTGCGGACGGAGAGAAAGGTTGTTACCACCCCTTGACTTTCTTCTCTCAACAGTGGTAACAGTTCCGGAAACGTTTACGGGCCGTGGTGCCCACCCCGCCCCAATCGCCCCACGCCGGGCGAGAAAGGACCGCAGATGCGACGCAGTATCCGCTCAACTCGAAGGCTCGCAGCCGTTGGGGTCGTTGCAGGCCTCGCCGTTCTCGCCCTCCTCGGGACCGCTTCGGCCCCGGCGGCGACGAACAACGCGGCCGCACTGGCGGCGGCACACAAGTGCCTCGTCATGACGGGGTCCGGTGACCCGGCCTTCGTCAAGAACTTCAACCCCTATACCGCGACCGGCTTGCCAAGCGGCTCGTTCGTGCAGGGCGCGTTCTACGAGCCGCTCATCGTCATCGGCGAAGGCGGCCTCAAGCCGGTGCCGTGGCTCGCGCGGTCCTGGAAGTGGAGCAACGGCAACAAGACGCTCACGCTCAACATCGCTAAGGGTGTGAAGTGGTCTGACGGCAAGCCGCTCACGTCGCTCGACGTCGTGTACAGCTTGACCGCCGGGCAACAGAACGCCGCGATGGACCGCATCGGGCTGACAGGACCGGGCAACAACGTCAAGTCGATCCACGCACACGGGCCGTACAAGGTCACCATCACGTTGAAGTCGCCTGACTCGCAGTTCATCGCCGGGACGCTCAACCGGCAGTTCATCGTGCCGCAGCACATCTGGTCGAAGGTTGCCGATCCGGCGACGTTCACGAACTCGAATCCCGTCGGCTCCGGCCCGTTCGACAAGATCACCCGCTTCACGACGCAGGACTACGTCTTCTCGAAGAACCCGAGCTACTGGCAGCCGGGCCTTCCGAAGATCCCCTGCCTCGAGTACGTGCAGGCCGCCTCGAACGACAGCGCGCTCGCGCTGATCCAGAGCGGCCAGGTCGACTGGACGCACAACTTCGTCCCGAACGTCGCATCGGCGTACGTCGCGAAGGATCCGAAGCACTTCCACGCGTTCTACGCGACGAAGGCGTACCCGACGTCGCTCGTCTTCGACGACACGCAGTACCCGTACAGCCTCGTCGCCTTCCGGAAGGCGCTCAGCCTCGCGATCGACCGGAACTCGGTGTCGAAGCTCGGCGAGTACGGCTACGGGCCGCCCACCGACGCGCTCGGGCTCCAGTTCCTCTTCCCGAGCTCGGTGACCGACGCGTCCGTCAAGGCTCAGGCCAAGGCGATGGGGACATACAACCCGACCGCGGCGAAGAAGATGCTCACCGACGCCGGGTTCACGTATAAGGGCAGCAACCTCATCGACCCGAAGGGCAACCCGGTCTCGCTCGACATCCACGTGATCTCGGGCTGGTCGGACTGGGTCGCTTCGGATCAGATCATCGCGAAGAACCTCAGCGACATCGGCATCAGCTCGAAGGAAGTGCTCGAGCCGGACTGGGGCTCCTGGCAGCCGAATGCGTACGCAACGAAGAACCCGACGCTGCTCTGGCAGAACGGGTCGCAAGGCTCCGCGTACGGCTTCCTCTACGCCAACCTGTCGCAGAACGCCTACGTCCCATCAGGGCAGGACGGCGAGACGACCGGCAACTGGGAGCACTTCGCCGATCCCGCGGCGACGCCGTACCTGAACCAGTGGAAGAATTCTCTCGACCCCGAGAAGCAGCAGGCAGCAGCAACTCAGCTCGAGAAGCTCTTCCTGAACGACATGCCCATCGTCCCGATCTACATCGGGCCGCGGTGGTCGACGTACAGCACGAAGTACTTCCACTGCTTCGACTCCCCGAAGACGTTCTGGGGCGATCCGATCTTCACCACGTTCCCGGACAACATCTTGTCCTTCACCCGGATCTGCCCGGGAGGGCAGGCCGGAGCCTAATCGCAGGGTAGAACCCTCCACCGGCGGGCGGTCCCCGCGCCGCCCGCCGGTCTACCCTCCAGAGAACGTATGCGCTGGTTCGCCCGTCGGCTCGTTTTCTACGTCTTCGCGATCTGGGTCGCGCTGACGCTGAACTTCCTCCTTCCGAGACTGATGCCGGGGAGCCCCATCGACGGCCTCCTCGAGCATCTCAGCCCTGCCCAGCTCGCCGCCAACCCGGGAATCGTCCAAACGTACGAGGCCCTCCTCGGCGGAGGCCACCACTCGATCGGGCAGGACTACGTCACGTACCTGCACCGGATCTCGCACTTCAACTTCGGTCTTTCGACGTCGAACTACCCGACGCCTGTCTCCGAGGTCGTCGGTCGCACGCTGCCGTACTCGATCTTCCTCGTCGGCGTCGCGTTCATCCTCTCTTTCGTGATCGGCACAGGCGTCGGCATGGTCGCCGCTTGGCGGCGCGGCCGCTTCACCGACAGCTTCATCGTGCCCGCGTTCATGACGGTCAGCGCGTTTCCCGCCTTCGTCCTGGCGCTGGTCGGCCTCTACTTCCTGGGCCTCAAGGCCGGCTGGTTCCCGATCCAGCACGCGTATGACAGCAACGTCATCCCTGCGTGGAGCTGGACGTTCATCTCGAGCGCGTTCCGTCACGCGCAGCTGCCGATCCTCGTCATCATCGCGGCCTACGCCGGCGGCTGGGTGCTGAACATGCGCACGGTCATGATCAACACGATCGGCGAGGACTACGTCGGGATGGCGCGTGCGAAGGGCCTGCGCGACCGGCGCGTGATGACGCGCTATGCGGGACGCAACGCGATCCTGCCGCCGTTGAACGGCTTCGCCGCGCAGTTCGCCGGGGCGGTCGGCGGCCTCGTCTTCGTCGAGATCATCTTCAGCTACCCCGGCGTCGGCTACACGCTCCAGTCGGCCGTGCTCGGCAACGACTATCCGCTCGCGCAGGCGATCCTCGTCGTGCTCTCCGTCTGCGTGATCATCGCCAACCTGATCATGGACGTCCTCAACTTCGTCCTCGACCCACGCTTGCGGACGTCCTGATGGCGCAGCTCGACCCGACGGCGCTCGACCTCCAGCTTGCAGTGCCGAAGCGGGGCATCCGTATCGGCCGCATCCGCGTTCCCGGGTGGCTCGCGCTCCTGCTTCGCAACTCGAAGTCGCGGACGGGGCTACTCATCGTTGGCTTCATGGTGTTCATCGCGATCATCGCGCCGCTCATCTCGGTCGCGCACCCGAACGACTTCAACATTCTTGCGACGCGGCAGGCGCCGTCGTGGCATCACCTGTTCGGCACGACCGACCAGGGGAGCGACGTCTTCTCGCAGGTCGTCGTCGGCGCGCGGCGCTCGCTCTTGCTCGGCGCGCTCGCCGGTGCGCTCGCGACCGTCGTCGCGGCCGTGCTCGGCATCACCGCCGCATACGTCGGCGGGATCGTCGACGAGATCGTCAACCTCCTCACGAACGTCTTCCTCACGATTCCGGCGATCCCGCTGCTCGTCGTCGCCTCCGGGTATCTGCGGGCGCGCGGGATGTGGACGATGATCGCCGTCATCGCGCTCGTGCTCTGGGCGTTCGAGGCGCGCATCCTCCGCGCCCAGGCGCTGACGTTGAAGAACCGCGATTTCATCCTCGCGGCGAAGACGTCCGGGGAGCCGACGTGGCGGATCGTCTTCGGCGAGTTGATGCCGAACATGATCAGCCGCATCGCGGCGGCGTTCGTGCTCGTGTTCTACGTCTCGCTCCTCGTCGACTCGGGCCTCGAGTTCCTCGGGCTCGGCGACATGTCGGCGACGAGCTGGGGCGTCACCATCTACTGGGCGCAGGTCAACTCGACGGTCCTGCAGGGCGAGTGGTGGCCGTTCATGTTCCCGAGCCTCGCGCTCGGGCTCACGGTGCTCGGCCTCGTCCTCGTGCTCGCGGGCGTCGACGAGGTGAGCAACCCGCAGTTGCGGACGGAACACAAGCGCGGCCGGCTCGTCAGGCTCGTCTTCGGGAGGGCCGCCGCGTGAGCGCCGTCGCCACGAAGACGCTGCTCGAGGTGCGTGGCCTCGAGGTGGAGTACGGGCGCGTGCGGGCAGTCGACGGGGTCGACCTCGACATCGCGAGCGGCGAGATCCTCGGCCTCGCCGGCGAGTCCGGCTGCGGCAAGAGCACCGTTGCGAACGCGATCATGCAGATCCTCCGCCCGCCGGCGCACATCGTCGGCGGCAGCATCCGCTTCGAGGGCGAGGATCTCACCGGCAAGAGCAACGAGGAGCTGCGCCGGTTCCGCTGGCGCAACGTGTCGATGGTCTTCCAGAGTGCGATGAACGCGCTCAACCCCGTCATGCGGGTCGGCGACCAGTTCGTCGACATGATGCAGGCGCACGAGCGCATCTCGAAGCACCGCGCGATCGTGCGCGCGGGCGAGCTGCTCGAGCTCGTCGGGATGGACAAGCAGCGCGTGCGGTCGTATCCGCACGAGCTCTCCGGCGGCATGCGCCAGCGCGTGATCATCGCGATGGCGCTCGCGCTCAGCCCTGAGCTCATCATCCTCGACGAGCCGACGACGGCGCTCGACGTCGTCGTCCAGCGCGAGATCCTCCAGGAGGTCGAGGCGCTCAAGCACGACTTCGGCTTCGCCGTCCTCTTCATCACGCACGACCTCTCGCTCCTGCTCGAGTTCGCGGACCGCATCGCGATCATGTACGCGGGCGAGATCGTCGAAACCGGGCCGGCGGCGACCCTCGCCGAGAGCCCGCTGCATCCGTACACGCAGGGGCTGTTGCAGTCGTTCCCGCCGCTCACCGGGCCGCGCGTGAAGCTCAACGGCATTGCGGGTGCGCCGCCCGATCTGCGCGAGCCGCCGGCCGGCTGCCGCTTCCACCCGCGCTGCCCGTACTGCGCGCCGGAGAACGCCGCTCTCTATCTCCGGCAGACCACAGAGCGGCCGAGGCTGCGCGAGATCACAGCGGGCCACTTCGTCGCTTGTCACCTGGTGGACGCATGAGCGTGCTCGAGGTCAGGGATCTCTCGAAGTCGTTCGCAATCGGCGGCGCGCTGCGCCGCCAACATGTGCACGCGGTCGAGGATGTCTCCTTCTCGCTCCGCCCGGGCACGATCACGGCGCTCGTCGGCGAGAGCGGCAGCGGCAAGAGCACGGTGGCGCGGCTCATCGCGCGGCTGTACGACCCGAGCTCGGGCGCAGTGCTCTTCGGAGAGGAAGACGTTGCGCGCGTGCGCCGGCGTAAGGACGTTCTCCGCTATCGGTCGCAGGTGCAGCTCATCTTCCAGGACCCGTTCGGCTCGCTGAACCCGGTCAAGACCGTGCGACACCACATCGCGCGGCCGCTGCGCATCCACGACATCGTCCCGTCGTCGCAGGTCGAACAGCGTGTGCACGAGCTGCTCGAGACCGTCGGCCTCGTGCCGGCGCAGGAGGTGGCGGACAAGTATCCGCACGAGCTCTCGGGCGGACAGCGCCAGCGCGTCGCCATCGCACGCGCGCTCGCGGTCGAGCCGAAGGTCGTGCTCGCCGACGAGCCGACGAGCATGCTCGACGTCTCGATCCGCATCGGGATCCTGAATCTCATGCTGAAGCTCAAGGACGAGCGCGACATCGCGTTCCTGTACGTGACGCATGACATCGCGAGCGCCCGCTACATCGCCGACGACATCCTCGTCATGTACGCCGGCCAGATCGTCGAGCGAGGCCCGGTCGAGCAAGTGCTCGCCGACCCGTTGCACCCGTACACGCGTCTGTTGCTCGCCGCCGTCCACGGCGAGCGGATCGCCGACCGCGGCAGCGGTGCATCCGCCGCCGTCGACCCGGTCGAAGGATGCCGCTTCGTTTCGCGCTGCCCGCTCGCGATCCCCGTCTGCTCGGAGGTCACACCGGAGCTCGTCGAGGCTCGCCCGCAGCAGGCCGCGCGCTGCCACGTAACCGCCCCCGCAACCTGATCGAGAGGAAAGCCATGTCTACCGCGAGGATCGATTCTTTCCCCGAAGACTTCATCTGGGGGGCCGCGACGGCCTCGTACCAGATCGAGGGCGCCGTGCACGAGGACGGCCGCGGCGAGAGCGTGTGGGACCGCTTCTCGGCGACGCCGGGGAAGGTCCGCGGCGGCGACACGGGTGCCGTCGCGTGCGACTTCTACCACCGGTATCCCGAGGACGTGCTCCTCATGAAGGAGCTCGGCCTGGATGCGTTCCGCTTCTCGATCGCATGGCCGCGTGTGCTGCCGCAGGGGCGCGGCACCGTGAACGAGAAGGGCCTCGACTTCTACGACCGGCTCGTCGACGCGCTCCTCGCGCAGGGGATCGAGCCGTTCGCGACGCTCTTCCACTGGGACACGCCGCAGGCGCTCGAGGACGAGGGCGGCTGGCGCGTGCGTTCGACCGCGGAGGCGTTCGCCGAGTACGCGGAGATCGTCGCCGCCCGGCTCGGCGACCGCGTCAAGTTCTGGATGACGCACAACGAGCCGTGGGTGCACGCGTGGATCGGCCACTCGTGGGGCCAGCACGCTCCCGGGCTGACGAGCGAGGCGGACGCCGTCGCGGCTGCCCATCACCTGCTGCTCTCGCACGGGTGGGGAGTCGACGCGATTCGCCGCGCGGCGCCCGAGGCCCAGGTCGGGATCGTCCTCAACCTCCACCACGCGTATCCGCACTCGGACTCGCCTGAGGACGAGGCGGCGGCGTGGCAGGTCGACGGCGAGGGCAACCGCTGGTTCCTCGACCCGATCTTCCGCGGCTCCTATCCCGCCGACCTGCTCGAGCGGAACGCACTCGTCGCGCCGCACGTCCAGGACGGCGACCTGCAGGCGATGGCCGCGCCGATCGACTTCCTCGGGGTGAACAACTACTTCCGCTTCATCGTCAGCGCCGGGCCGGACGGCCCGAGGATGGAGCACAACCCCGAGGCGCCGTACACCGAGATGGGCTGGGAGGTCTATCCGGATGGGCTGTACGAACTGCTCGTGCGCGTCTCCGACGACTACGCGCCGCGTGCGATCTACGTAACCGAGAACGGCGCAGCATTCGGCGACGTCCGCGTGCATGACGGTGCCGTACACGATCCCGAGCGCACGTCGTATCTCGAGACCTACATCGGCGCAGTCGGCCGCGCGATCGCCGACGGCGCGCCGGTGAAGGGCTACTTCGTGTGGAGCTTCCTCGACAACTTCGAGTGGGGCCACGGCTACTCGAAGCGGTTCGGCATCGTCTACGTCGACTACCCGACGCTCGAGCGGGTGCCGAAGGACAGCTTCTACTGGTACCGGGACCACATCGCCGGCCGGCGCGACGCGCCGAAGCCGGCGCCGGTGGTCACGGGATAGCAATGTGGCCCTTCAGCAAATGTCCTCCGGGCGTCTGACGGCTGCAAAGCGGCGCGCTGCTGCGTCCTCGGTCGCGGCCGTAGCCACCGCTACGGCCGCTCCCTGCGTCCTTGCATCGCTTGCTTTTCGCTCGTCAGACGCGCGGCAACATTCACTGAAGGGCCACTGATGTTCGCGGCGGTGCTGGTTGCGCTGGCGCTTCTCCCCGGGCGGGGGGATGCGGCGTTCGGCCTGCACCGCCTCGTCACCAACCGGGCGGACCCGCAGCTCGTCAATGCGTGGGGCCTCGCCGCGAGCCCGACGGGGCCGTGGTGGGTCTCGAATGAGGCACGGGGATCAAGCACGCTCTACTCCGGAACGGGTCGCAAGCAGGCGCTGACCGTCAGCGTCCCCTGCGGGCCGACCGGCGTCGTCTACAACGGCGGCTCCGGCTTCGTCGTGCGGGCCGGGCGCGCGTCCGGCCCGGCGCGGTTCATCTACGCGTGCGAGGACGGGACGATCCGCGCGTGGTCGCCGAGCGTGCCGCACGGCTGGTCGAAGGAAGCGGTCGTCGCCGTCGACGCGACCGGATCGGGAGCGATCTTCAAGGGAGTCGCCGTCGCGGGCGGCCGGCTGTATGCGACCGACTTCCACAAAGGGCGCGTGATCGTCTACGACTCGCGCTGGCATCGCGTCCCCGCTCGTTTCGTCGACAAGACGCTGCCGGTGGGGTACTCGCCGTTCGGCATCTCCGCTATCGGAAAGCGCATCTTCGTCACGTACGCACAGCCGGCGCCGGTGGACGGCAACGACTCGCCGACCGGCGGCGTCGTCGACGAGTTCGACCTTCAGGGGCGCTTCGTCGCGCACGTCGCGACGACGAAGGCGCTCGACGAGCCGTGGGGCGTCGCGCTCGCGCCGAACGGGTTCGGGCGTTTCGGCGGCGATGTGCTCGTCGCGAACTTCGGCAGCGGCAAGATCCTCGCCTTCGCACGCACGAGCGAGGGCTGGGAGCCGGACGGGGCACTTTCCGTGCAGGTGCCCGGCGTGTGGGGAATCGCCTTCGGCACGGGCGGGATGAGCGGCCCGCGTACGACGCTCTTCGCGGCTGCCGGCCCGCACCGCTGGCACGGTTCGTCGGAGGCGGGAGTCGGCGGCCTTCTCGCCGCGATCACGCTGCGGTGACCCGGGCCACCATTCACGACGTCGCGCAACGCGCAGGCGTCTCGATCGCGACCGTGTCGCGCGTGCTCAACGAGAAGGGAGACGTGCGCGAGACGACACGCGAGCGCGTGCAGGAGGCCGCGTCCGAGCTTGGCTACAGCGTGGACTCGGTCGGCCGCGCGCTCGCATCGCAGCGGACGCGCCTCGTCGGCGTGGTCGTCGGCGACAACGCGGGGCATCGCGACCTGTCGCTGATGTTCTTCGGGAAGGTGCTGTCCGCGATTTCGCGTCGCCTGGGCCAGCTCGGCTACGAGCCGCTCTTGCTGCAGGACGCGGGCGGCGCGCACCGCTTCGACGCCGCGGTCGTCATCGGCGTCGACGTCGATGATCCGGTCGTGCTCGACCTCACCGAGCGCGGCCTGCCGCTCGTCGGTGTCGACGTCCGCTGCGCGGGAGAGAGCGTGGCCTTCGTCGGCTCCGACCATGCGGGAGGCGTTCGCATCGCGCTCGCGCATTTGCACGCACTCGGTCATCGCCGGATCGCGCACATCGCCGGTGCGCTCAACACCTTCGCGGGCGCCGAGCGGCTCGAGGCGTTTCGCATGTCCCAAAACCCGGCGGAGGAATACGTGCGGTACGGCGACTTCTCGTCTGCGTCCGGCTACCGCGAGGCGTGCGAATTGCTCGCGCTCGACGAGCCACCGACGGCCATCGTCGCCGGCTCCGACCTGATGGCGCTCGCGGCGCTGCAGGCGATCTGGGAATCAGGCCGGCGGCCGGGGCGCGACGTCGCCGTCGTCGGCTTCGACGATCTCGAGGCGGCGGCGCTTGCGCATCCGCCGCTCACGACCATCCGCCAGGATCGTCACGAGCTCGGGACGATCGCGGCCGAGTGTGCCGTCGATCTCCTCGAGCGGCCGGCGGCTGCGGTGCGGACGACCGTCCTTCCGGTCGAGCTGGTTGTGCGCGCGTCGTCGTCGGTCGCCTGAGCGACGATCGCAGCGAGCTGCGTTCGGCTCGCAGCGATCTCGGTCTCGCGCTCGACAAGCGGACGGCCGCGGACGCCGCGCACCCGTAGCTGTTCGAGGTCGCCGACACCGTCGCGGATCTGGTCGAGGAGACGCTCGATGTGGTGTTGTCTCTCGATTCTCGTCATGGAGAGAGTCTCTCCGGCGCGCATAAGCGCAGGATGAGGTGGAGCTAGGAGTTCGTAATGAGCCGCGCGCCGCGGCCGTGCGTGGCGAAGCTGACCGACCAGCGGATGAACACGAGGATGCGGTTCTGGAAGCCGACGAGGTACCAGAGGTGCACGACGAGCCACGCCGCCCACGCGAGAAAGCCACTGAGCCGGAGCCCCTTGATGTCGGCGACTGCGGCGGCGCGGCCGATCGTCGCGAGGTTCCCCTTGTCGCGGTAGCGGAACGGCGCGCTTTCTTTCCCGCGCAGCCGGTCGCGTACGACGCGCGCGGCGTAGCGGCCCTGCTGCATCGCGACGGGCGCGACGCCGGGCAGGACGCGGTCGTGCAGTCGCACCATGTCGCCGAGCGCGAACACCTCCGGATGCCCCGGAAGCGTCAGGTCCGGCTCGACGGTGACGCGGCCCGCGCGGTCGCGTTCGGCATTCGTGAGCTCGCCCAGTCGCGCTGCGAGACTCGACGCCGTCACCCCGGCGGCCCACACGACGGTGCGCGAGGGGATGCGCTCGTCGTCGACGGTCACGCTCTCCGCGTCGATGCCGGTGACGGTGCGACCGGTGAGCACCGTCACGCCGAGCTTCTCGAGTGAGCGCGCCGCCTTCGCCGACAGCGACGGCGGGAACGTCGTCAGCACGCGGTCGGCCACCTCCACGAGCAGGATGCGCGCGTCACGAGGGTCGATCGCGCGGAAGTCGTGCCGCAGCGTGTCGCGCGCGAGCTCGCCGATCTGTCCTGCCATCTCGACGCCGGTCGGGCCGGCGCCGACGACGACGAAGGTCAGCCATGCAGCGCGGCGATCCGCGTCCTGCTCCTCCTCGGCCGCCTCGAAGGCGCTGAGGAGCCGGCTGCGCACGACGAGCGCGCTCTCGAGCGACTTCACCTCGGCGGCGTGCTCGCTCCAGTCGTCATGGCCGAAGTACGAGTAGCGCGAGCCCCCGGCGACGATGAGCGTGTCGTACCCGAGCGTCGCCGGCGCCGGGACGTCGCCGACCGAACGCAGCTGCAACTCGTGTGCGTCGAGATCGAAGTCCGCTACCTCCGCGAGGAGGACGCGGACGTTGCGGTCGCGCGTGAAGATCGCGCGCAGCGGATACGCGATCTCCCCCGGCGACAGCGCGCCGGTCGCCACTTGATACGTCAGCGGCTGGAAGAGGTGGAAGTTCCGCCGGTCGAGGAGCGTCAGCTCGACCGGCGCATGCCGAAGCGCAAGCGCCGCCTGGAGGCCGCCGAAGCCTCCTCCGACGACGACGACGCGGTGCACTACTGCTGGTAGCCCTCGACCACGTTCGGCGAACGCTCCTCCGCCGCGTCCGGATCGAGCCCCGCGTCGCGCCGCGCGCGCCGCTGGCGGAGCAGGTCCCAGCACTGGTCGAGCGACACCTGCACCGTCTTGAGCCGGCGCTGGTCGTCCTCGGTGGCGTTCCCCGACGACTCGCGCTCCCACAGCTCGTGCTCCTCGGCGACGAGCTGTTCGATCGAGCTGTGGATCTGTGGATCGTTCACTGTGCGAACCTCCTGACGAACGCGAGCGCCGTCTCGGCCACCTCGCGCCAGCCGTTGTCGATGACGAGTGCGTGGCCGCGGCCGGTCATCTTCACGATCTCGGTCACGCCCGAGTTCTTCGCTTCCTTCTTGTACGAAGCGTTCGCGATCGCCCACGGAACGGTGTGGTCCGAGTCCGCCGAGACGATCAGCATCGGCCCACGCTCCGGGTTCTTCGTGTCCACCTTCGCTTCCGACCACGGATTGAAGTTCGCGGCCGCCGCCTGGAAGAGCGGTTCGGCCGGGCCGGGGACGGAGTAGCCGAGGTACAGCTCCTTCGCCTCGTCCTCGCCGACGGCGTTCGCGAAGCTGTACCGGAACTGGTCGTACGTGAGCGGAACGGCCTTGTTCCAGTTGGTCGGATTCTTGAGGGCGACGCTCGCCGAGCGCAGCGCCGAGATCGGCAGCGGCAGCACGCCGCGGAACGGCGCCGGGCTGATCGCGACCGACGCGGCTGCGAGCCCACGGCCGGCGAGGATCTCGGTCAGCAGGCCGCCGAACGAGTGCCCGATGACGACCGGCTTGCGCGTGAGCTTGCGGATGATCGCCTCCTGGTGGCCGGCGATCTCGCCGATGCCCTTGCCGGCGAACACCTCCGGGTGCGCCTTCGCCTCGGCGACCGTTTGCGGGTCGTCGGGCCAGCCCGGCTGGACGGCGACGTAGCCGGCTTCCTCGAAGAACGCGGCCCAACGATCCCAGCTGGACGGGAGCAACCAGAGGCCGTGCACGAACACGACCGGCGTCTTCGTCGACGCGTTCGCCCGCTCGACCTGTGCGAGCTCGTGGTCGGAAATCATCGCGTGCCTCCTCCTGGATCCGTACGCACTCGCCCCCCATACGATGCCTGCGTGAGGTTTCCTCAGAGCGGCATCTTCGCACTCGGGACCCCGTCGCACGCGTATCTCGAGTTCGACGCCCGCGACGGCGACGGACTGGTGGCGGCGATCGCGTCGCTGCGCGAGCCGCGCACGACGATGGGCGGCGTCAATCTCGTCGCCGGCTTCCGTCCGGAGCTCTGGCGGGCCGTCGCTCCGGACGACTCGCCCGACGGCGTCGCCGGGTTCGACGCCGATCTCGTGGGCATCGACGGTTTCGTCATGCCGGCGACGCAGCACGACGCCGTGCTGTGGCTGTCAGGCGCGAGCTACGACGTCGTCTTCGACGTCGCGCGGGCGGCCATCGCCGAGCTCGCGCCGTTGGCTTCGGTCGCGGATGAGACGTCGAGCTGGCCATACCAGCACGACCGCGACCTCACCGGCTTCGTCGACGGCACCGAGAATCCCACGCTGATCGAGGCGCCGGAGATCATGCTCGTGCCGGAGGGCCGGCCGGGCGCGGGCGGCACGATCCTGCTCCTGCAGAAATGGCCGCACGACACGGCTGCATGGGAGTTACTCCCGGTGGAGGAGCAGGAGCTCGTCATCGGCCGCCGCAAGCTCGACAGCCTCGAACTCGAGGACAAGCCCGCGGACTCGCACGTAGCCAGTACTGACCAGGACGACTTCGGGAAGATCTTCCGCCGCAACATGCCGTACGGGACGGTCACCGACCACGGAACGATGTTCGTCGGTTTCAGCGCCGAGCAGCGCCCGCTCGAGGCGATGCTCGAGAGCATGGCCGGGCTGAAGACCGGTGCGCGCGACGCGCTCACGCGCTATTCGCGTCCCTTGACGGGTGCGTACTACTTCGTGCCGTCGGCCGACGCGCTGCGCGGTCCGGTTACCTGAGCCGCTCGATCGCCCGCGCGACGAGCGCCGGCCGAGCGAGCATCGAGAGGTGGCCGGCGCCGGGGATCTCGACGAACGGCGCATGCATGAGCGCGGCCGTCTCTCGCCCGGCGGAGACCGAGTCGACCGTGTCGTGGCTGCCCCAGATGACGAGCCTCGGCACGGAGACGCTTGCGATCGTCGCCGTCGACACGCCCTGGATGCCGTGGCCGAGCATCGACGCGAACGCTGCGGCCGTGCCGCTGACGCGGAACGGCCGCTGCCACTCGTCGATGAACGCCTTGGTGAACGGTGGCGTGCTCGAGCCCCAGGCGTTGTCGAGCCCCTTGCGGACGATCCAGTCCCAGCCGGTCGCGATGCGATAGACGCTCGTGTACCAGGGCGGGACGAGCAGATGTGAGAGCCACCCGGCTGCGCCTCCGCCCGGGAGCGCGTCGCCGTCGAGGAGCACGATGCCGGCGACGGTGCGCGGCGACTTCGTCGCCACGGAGACGGCGACCGCGGCGCCGAGCGAATGGCCGACGAGCACCGGCCGGTGGATGTCGAGACGGGAGTCGAAGCCCTGGACGAGCTCCGTCCAGTGCGCGAGCGTGAACGGCCCGCGCCGCTGCGAGTAGCCGAACGGCGGGAGGTCGACGGCATACACCCGGTGCGTGCGGCCGAGGAGCGGGCCGACCTCGTGCCACACCCACGAGGGCTCGATGAAGCCGCCGATCAGGACGATCGGCGTGCCGTGCGTGCCCCAGTGGCGGTACGCGAGCTGCGTCCCGTCCACCTCCGTGTACGGGCCGGCGTACAGCTTCGAGGCCGCGACGTCGCGCCCGGCCGTGGCGGCGTTGTAGGCGAGCGACGCGGCTGTGAGCGCAAGGACGAGGGCCGCGAGCCCGATTCCGATCCGTCGCAGCCAACGCCTCACACACGCCAGTTTCGCGGAAGCCTTGGCATACGGGGCGGGAAGGCGTACGTTCCGCTAGTGAAACGGCTGCTGGTCGTCCTCGCCGTCACGGTCGCTGCAGGCCTCGGCCTCGCGCACCGTGCCTCGGCGGACACATATCGGGTCTGCGGCTACGGCGTGACGGTCGGAGGGATCCCGGACACCTGCATGACCATGTCAGCCGCCCTCTCGGCTGCCGAGGCCAGCTCCGGCCCGGACACGATCGAGATGTTCCCGGGCACGTACTGCCCGATCGACATCGAGACGAACGTGTACTCGCCGATCCACTTCGTCGGTGTCGGGCTCGCCGCGGTCGACACCGGCGGCGGCCCCGTCTCGTTCTCCGGCCCGGAGGCCGGGCTGACGACGTTCAAGTGGGACGAGTTGAACTGCGGCACGTTGCCGTCTGCGGTCGTGAAGCTCAACACGTTTGTCGAGTCCGGCGTCTTGACGTTCCAGAACCTCACCATCGACGCAACCGGCGGCGAGGGATACGGTCTGCTCGTCGAGAACTCCGAGAACGTCGGCCTCCGCGACGTCATCGTGCAGAACGCGTCGGAAGCCGGCGTCATGTACACGACGGGCTTTTCGAACTTCGTGGACTACGGCCTCGACCTGGACAAGAGCGCAATCCTCGACAACCCTGGCGTCGGCGTCGACATCAACGGCTTCGGATCCGTGTATGACAGCACCATTGCCGGCAACGGGACCGGCGTCCTCACGCAGGGCGACGGGACGAGCCTCAGTAACGACACGATCACGAACAACACGAACGGCGTGAGCGCCCCCTGCTGCGGGAACAACCTGCAAGTCGTCAACACGATCGTCGCCGGCAACGTGTCGGACTGCAACGGGACTTCGGACTGGGAGTCCGGACCGCTCGGTAGCTGGAACAACCTCCTCGGCCCGTCCTGCCCGAGGCGCGTCGCAAGCGACATCGCGATCTCGGGAGGCCTCGCAGACCTGGCCGAGAACGGCGGCCCAACGCCCTCGGTCCTGCCGCCGTCGCAGGCGGACGGAGCGGGGCAAGCGCCGTGCGGCCTCAACGGGGTCGACCAACGCGAGTTCGTCATCCAGACCGGGTGCGACATCGGCTCCGTCCAGGAGAGCGCCGTCGGGACGCCGGATGCGACGTCGTCCCCGACCTCGGTCAACCTGGGCACCATCGACACCGGGGTCCAGAGCGGGACGACGGTCGACGTCGAGAACCTGGGCGGTGATCTCGTGGGTGTCTCGAGCGTCTCGGTCACCGGAGGCGGCTGGAGCGTGTCGAACGACGGCTGCACGTACGCGATCCTCGACGGGAGCGACTACTGCGGCGTCTCCGTCGCGATCACGCCGGGCTCGGACGGCGACCACAACGGCACGCTGCACGTCGTGACGACGGCGGGCACGTTGAGCATCTCGCTCACCGGGGATTCGGTGACGCGCCCGAACGGAATGGACGACTCGTACGACGTTCCGGGCGACACGCTGAACGTCGCGGCGCCGGGCGTGCTCGCGAACGACGACGCGTCGACGACCGTCGACGAGGTCACCTCGCCTCCGTCCAACGGCGTCCTGACCGGGCCGAACCCGGATGGCTCCTTCACGTACACGCCTGACGGCGGCTTCATCGGCGACGATTCGTTCCAGTACACGATCATCGGGTCAGGCCTCGTCGAGAGTCACCCGATCACGGTGACGCTGCACGTCCTCGGCTACACGCTGGAGCTCGATCATGCGTCCTACTCGGCCGCACCGGGTGGCACCTTCACGATCCATGCGACGGTGACCCCGCTGCGCGGCTACACGGGAACGGTGTGTTTCGACGTTGCGACGACCACGGGATCGACGTGGCCGCCGCCGCTGTCGGAGGGTGCGGGATACCCGGCCTGCTCCGGCGGCGGTGAAGACGAGGGTCCCCCGAGCGGCGGCGTCACGCTCGACGGCACGAACCCCGAGTCGATCGACCTACCGGTGAACGTCGCCGGGGACGCGACGCTCGGCGACTTCCCGTTCGAGGTGATCGCCAGCGCGGCCAACTCCGACGCGCCCGACGCGGTGCAGCCGTTCGACCTGAGCACCGCCGGCACCGCGCCAGACGGCGGCGGCTCGATGCTCGCCGATCCGAACATCGCGCTTGCCGGTTCGACGGGGAACACCATCGCCTTCACGTACACCGCCGACGCGGGCGGTCTCACGAGCGGCGCGGTGACGCTGACCGTGCCGACCGGCTGGTCTGCTCCGTCGGTCACGCCGTCGGCCGCCGGCTACACGACCGCCGACGACGGCACCGTCACGGTGGTCGGCCGCAAGATCACCGTCTCGGGCCTGACGCTCTCGATGGGCGACACCGTGGAGATCGACTACGGCGTCATGACGCCCGGACCGGGCGCGACCGCACCCGGAGCCCCGCTGAACACGACGCAGGCCTGGCCCGCGCAGGAGAAGTCGACCGTCGGCGGGACGCTCACCGCGCTCGCCGCGAATCCGACGACGCAGCTCGACCCGAAGCCGAAGATCACGTCCTTCGTTCCGGCGGCCGGCGCGGGCGTCGGCGTGTCGGTCACGATCAACGGCACGGGCTTCACGGGTGCGACCGGCGTCCAGTTCAACGGGCACGCCGCGAGCTTCACGGTCAACTCGGACCACGCGATCTCCGCGACCGTCCCGTCGGGCGCAACGACCGGAAAGGTCGAGATCGACAACCCGGCGGGCAGCGGGCTCAGCGCGCTGAACTACACGATCATCGCCGCCCCCACCGTCGTGAGCTTCCTGCCGACGAGCGGAACGGTCGGAACCATCGTCGCGATCACCGGCACGAACCTCGGCGGCCTTAGCGGTGTGTCCTTCAACGGGACACATGCGACGGTGTTCCACAAGGTGTCCAACACATCCGCCACGGCGACGGTGCCGGGCGGCGCGACGACAGGCCCGATCGCGGTCACGACGCCGGGCGGAACCGGCACGAGCGCGGGTGACTTCACCGTCGTTCCGCTGCCGCCGACCGTGACCTCGTTCTTGCCCGCCTCCGGCGGGGTCGGCATGACGGTCACGGTGAAGGGCACGCATTTCACGGGTGCGACGGCGGTGAAGTTCAACGGCACGAGCGCGTCGACATTCAATGTCGTCTCCGACACGCAGCTCACGGTCGTCGTTCCGGGCGGCTCGACAACGGGTCAGATCGCCGTCTACAACCCGGCGAACCACGGGACGAGCGTGGCGTCGTTCACAGTGCTTCCGCTACCGTCGATCACGACCTTCACGCCGTCGAGCGGCGGCGTCGGGCGGAGCGTGACGATCACCGGCCAGTTCTTCACGGGAACGACGAAAGTGCAGTTCAACGGGACGAAGGCGACGTTCACGCCCATCTCCGCCCAGAAGCTGATCGCAGTCGTGCCGGCCGGAGCGACGAGCGGCCAGATCACGGTCACCACGGCGGCAGGTCCGGGGACGAGCGCCGGCACCTTCACCGTCGTCCCGACGCCGAAGATCACATCGTTCACGCTGAGCTCGGGGCACGTGGGTGACACCGTCACGATCACCGGTAGCGGCTTCACCGCCGCGACCATCGTCTCGTTCAACGGGAAGAACGCGTCCTCGTTCAGCGTCGACTCGGACACGCAGATCCGCGTGGTCGTCCCGACCGGTGCGACGACCGGGAAGATCGCGGTCTCGACGGCCGGCGGCACGGCGACGAGCACGCTGAGCTTCACCGTCAACTGATCCTCGCCGTCGACCAGGGGACAACCGGGACGACGTGCCTGCTCGTCGACGACGACCTCGCCATCGTCGGCCGCGGCTACGCCGAGTTGCCGCAGCACTTTCCGCGCCCCGGCTGGGTCGAGCACGATCCGGAGGAGATCTGGCAGAGCGTGCTCGCCGCCGCGGAGCAGGCGATCGCGGCAGCAGGCGCCAAGCCGACGCAGATCGCGATCACGAACCAGCGCGAGACGACGCTGCTGTGGGAGCGCGCGACCGGGCGGCCGGTGCACAACGCGATCGTGTGGCAGGACCGGCGGACGGCCGACCGCTGCGCCGAGCTGCCTGCGGAGCTGCTCCGTGCGCGCACGGGGCTCGTCCCCGATCCGTACTTCTCGGCGACGAAGCTCGAGTGGCTGCTCGACGGCCGAGACGCGCGCGGTCTCGCCTTCGGAACGGTCGATGCGTGGCTCGTGTGGAAGCTCACCGGCGGGCGCGTGCACGCGACCGACGAGACGAACGCGTCGCGCACGCTGCTCTGCTCGCTCGACACGCTCGACTGGGACAACGAGCTGCTCGAGCTCTTCCACGTCCCGCGTGAGCTGCTGCCCGAGATCAGGCCGTCGGGCGCCGACTTCGGCGAGGGCGAGCTGCTCGGGATAACGCTGCCGATCCGCGGCATCGCCGGCGACCAGCAAGCTGCGCTCTTCGCCGCAGGCGGCGCGAAGGCGACTTTCGGGACGGGCTCGTTCGTCCTCGTCGAGACGGAGGCGGCTGCGCCGCACGGCCTGCTGCGGACCGCGGCGGCGCGGCTCGACGGAGAGCCGCCACGCCGTGCGCTCGAGGGCGCCGTCTTCGTCACCGGCGCCGCGCTGCAATGGCTGCGCGACGGCCTCGGGCTGATCGAGGACGCAGCCGAGAGCGAAGCGCTCGCCTCCTCGATCGAGGACACGGGCGGCGTGTATTTCGTCCCGGCGCTCACCGGCCTCGGCTCGCCCTACTGGCGCGCCGACGTCCGCGGCCTCGTGACAGGCATTACACGCGGCACGTCGCGCGCGCACCTCGTGCGCGCCGCGCTCGAGGCCGCGGCGTACCAGACCGCCGACGTGCTCGCCGCCATGCCGCCGCTCGAGTCGCTGCGCGTCGACGGCGGCATGACGCGGAACCGGTGGCTCATGCAGTTCCTCGCCGACCTGCTCGGCATCCCGGTCGAGACGGCGCGCGAGGCCGAGCAGACCGCGCTCGGGGCGGCGCTGCTCGCGCTCGGCGAACGGCGGCCGGCGCCGGCGGGCGAGCGGTTCGAGCCCTCGAGCGATGTGAGCGAGCTCTACGCGGGCTGGCGCGAGGCAGTTGGCATACTCGTCGCATGAGCGACTACAACACCACGATCATCGAGGAGTTCCGCGCCAATGCCGGCCGCGTCGGAGGAACCTGGGAAGGCCGCGACCTTCTCCTCCTGACGACGACGGGCCGGAAGAGCGGCCGCCCGCACACGACGCCCATGGTGTACACGCGCGACGGCGACCGGCTGCTCGTCTACGCGTCGAAGGCCGGCGCGCCCACGCATCCCGACTGGTATCTCAATCTCATCGCCGACCCGCACGTGGTGGTCGAGATCGGCCCGGATCGACTGGACTCGATTGCCGCGCCCCTCGAGGGCGAGGAGCGCGACCTCGCGTTCGCGGCGCAAGTGGCGCGTAATTCCGTGTTCGGCGATTACGCGAAGAAGACGAGCCGCGTCATTCCGGTGGTGGCGCTCACACCGCAGAAGTAGCGCGCGCCGCCGGCCAGCAGACGTTGAAGGCGCCGTCGATGAATTCGATCAGCCGTGCCTTCGGGTCGCTGCTCTCGCGCACGTCGTCGTACGGAAGCACGAACTCGCCCAGCACGTCGTTCCACCACGGCGCGTGCTCGATCCCGTCCGGCTTCGGGTACATGTAGGCGTAGAACGCGGGCTGCGACAGGCGGTGGTCGCCGGGCCAGAACCCGGCGCAGAAGTTCTCCTCGTCGCCACCGAGCCTCGTGATCACGTCGGCGTCGGGAGGCGTTGCGACAGGGTGGCCCGAGTACAGCGACATGGCGAGGTCGAGCGAGCCCCACCAGAGCTGCACGGGCGGCGTCTTCCCGCGGAAGCGCGCCCGATACTCCCTCAGCACGGCCTCGACGCCGAGCAGCGCCCGCCAGAACCGCGTCACCGCGTCGCCGTCGTACGTCGCGTGCACGATGTCCTCGGGGAACGGGATCGGGTCGGGCACCTCGGACGGCAGCGTCGAGATCTCGACCGCCACGTCCGCGCGCGCGAGCGCGTCCATCATCTCCGTGTAGAAGGCGGCGACGGGCGCCTGCAGCTGCAGGTGCTCGACGCGGCCCGAGCCGGTGCGGACGGCGACGCGATGGTCGACGAGGTCGACGTCGATGTCGAACACCTCGCCGCTCGGGTGCGGGATCGTCGACGTCGTGACGCCGCGCCCGGTCAGATAGAGCGATACGTTCGCCCACTGCGGCTCGAACGGTGAAAGCGCGAGGCGCACCTTGCCGATCACCTGGAGCTGCATGTGCAGCGTGTCGCGTGTGGCCTTCCACTCCTCGTAGGGAAGTGCGGGCCAGAGCATCAACCGAGTTCGAATCCGATCTCGTCGACGTAGCACCACGACCAGTCCTCGCCCGGCTCGGCGGAGCGGATGATCGGATGCGACGTCTCGTGGAAGTGCGCGGTCGCGTGCTTGTTCGGCGAGTTGTCGCAGCAGCCGATCTTCCCGCAGATCTGGCACATGCGCAGGTGCACCCACCAGCCGCCGATCTTCAGGCACTCCTCGCAGCCCGCGATCTCGGCCGGGAGCGCCGTCACCTGGATCTCGTCGAGGTGCGTGCAGCTCATGTCGGCAGTATGGCGAGCGGGCACAGGGTTGCGTCGCGCTGACGTACGTTGGCCGTGTGCGAGCGATCGTGCAGCGGAAATACGGCCCTCCCGACACGCTCCAGCTCTCGAAAGGGACGGCCGTCCTCATCGGCGGCGAAGGAGGCGTCGGCGGCCTCGTCAAGACGCTGCCGCTCAATCTGTTCCTCGGCCAACGGCTCCTGACCGTTTAGCGCACGGGTACGGTGCCTTGGTGGGGACGCCGCACGAGGACCGGGTGCATCCGAACGTCACGCTGGCCGTGCTGTCGGTTTCCGGCCTCGCGTATTCGATCCTCAGCTCCGCCGTCATCCCGGCGCTGCCGACCATCCAGCACGCGCTGCATACGAGCGAGACGGGCGTGACCTGGTTGCTCACCGGCTATCTGCTCTCCGCGTCGGTCGGCACTGCGATCCTCGGGCGGTTGGGCGACATGTTCGGCAAGGAGCGCGTGCTCGTATGGACGCTCGTCGTGCTCGCCGCAGGCACGGTGCTCGCGGGGCTCGCTGACTCGCTTCCGCTGCTGATCGTCGCACGCGTGTTGCAAGGCGTGGCCGGCGGCATCTTCCCGCTGTCGTTCGGGATCATCCGCGACGAGTTCCCGCGCGAGAAGGTGGCGGGGAGCATCGGCTTGATCTCGGCCATCCTCGGCGTCGGGGGAGGCGTCGGCATCGTTGCGGGCGGCCTCGTCGCCGAGCACCTCAGCTGGCACTGGCTCTTCTGGATGCCGCTCGTGCTGATCGTGCCGGCGACGTTCTGCACGTGGCGGTACGTGCCGGAGTCTCCCGTCCGCGTGCCCGGGCGGATCAACTGGACTGCCGCAGTGCTTATGAGCGCCGGCGTCTCGCTCTCGCTCGTCGCGGTCAGCGAGACGACGACGTGGGGCTGGGGCTCGGCGCGCACGCTCGGCTTGCTGTTCGTAGGACTCGCGTTGTGCGCGGCGTGGGTGGCGGTGGAGACGCGGAGCGCGGAGCCCCTGATCGACATGGCGATGATGCGCATTCGCGGTGTCTGGACGACGAACCTGACCGCGTTCCTCCTCGGTGCCGGCATGTACTCGTCCTTCATCGTGTTCCCGCAGTTCGCGCAGTTGTCGCACAGCGCGGGCGGCTTCGGCGCGTCCGTCGTCCAGTCCGGCCTCTACCTGTTGCCGTCGACGATCGGCATGGTGATCGTCGGGTCGTTGGCCGGCGTGATCGCGTTCCGGTTCGGGTCGAAGCGCGCCGTCGTCGCCGGCTCGATCGTCACCGCCGCCGCCTTCGGCTTCCTGGCCGTTGTTCACGCGCATCCGTACGACATGCTCATCAGCGCGGCGCTCCTCGGTATCGGCATCGGCCTCGCGTTCGCCGCGCTCGGGAACCTCATCGTGGAGGCGGTGCGCCCCGAGCAGACCGGTGCCGCCGGAGGGATGAACACGGTTATGCGCACCATCGGCGGCGCGCTCGGTGGGCAGCTCGCCGCGACGTTCATCGCGGGCCACACGCACCACGGCGTTCCCGCGAGCACCGGCTTCACCGACACGTTCGTCATGGCGACCGCGTTCCTCGTCGTCTGTGCGTTCGCTGCCCTGCTCGTTCCGGGGCGGCGTGAACCCGGGCTTCGAGTAGAGCCCAGCGTTACCTGAGCAGGGTCGGGGACTACGCCGGGTCGGCGGCGGCGGCGGCGGCGTCGACGACGTGCGGCTGCTCTTCGATCGGGCGCGTGATCGTCCAGGCGAGCTCGAGCGAGCAGCCGGCCTCGAGCAGTCGCTCGATGTCGTGCACGTCTGCGTCGCTGTTGGCGATGCTCGCGGCGAGCTCGGCATCGGCGCCGAGGCTCACCATCCGCTGCGTCCGCCAGAGGATCTCCGGGCTCCCGGGCACGCGGATGATCACCGTGTCGTTGATCGCGTTCATCCCCCTCACCCTACGGCACAGCGTAGGACGGTGGGCGGCCGCGCTAGTTTGGCCTGGTGGCCCAAAAACTCAGGGTCGGGATGCTGGCTCCGATCTCCTGGCGAGTCCCGCCCCGCCATTACGGGCCGTGGGAGCAGTTCGTCTCGCTCCTGACCGAGGGGTTGGTGGCGCGAGGGGTCGACGTCACGCTCTTCGCCACGGCCGACTCGATCACGAGCGCGCGCCTGGTGGGGAGCGCCCCGACTGGCTACTCGGAGGATCCATCCCTGGACGCGAAGGTGTGGGAGGGGCTGCACATCGCTGCCGTGTTCGAGCGGGCGGCGGAGTTCGACGTCATCCACAACAGCTTCGACTTCCTGCCGCTGACCTACAGCCGGCTCGTGCGTACGCCGGTCGTGACGACGATCCACGGCTTCTCGTCCGAGCGGATCGTCGCGGTGTACGAGAAGTACAACAGCGGCAGCTACTACGTGGCGATCAGCGACGCCGACCGGCACGAGCGTCTCGACTACGCCGCCACGATTCACCACGGCATCGACATGCGCGAGTTCGAGGTGGGGACCGGCCCGCGGGACTACGCCCTGTTCTTCGGCAGGATCCACCCGGACAAGGGAACGGCCGAAGCGATCGACGTCGCCGAGCGCGCGGGCGTGCCGCTCGTCATCGCGGGGATCGTCCAGGACGACGATTACTTCCAGCGCTTCGTGAAGCCGCGCGTCGATGGCGAACGGGTCTCCTACATCGGACCGGTCGGCCCCGATCGGCGCGGTGAAGTGCTCGGCGGTGCGCGGGCGCTCCTGCACCTCGTCGACTTCGACGAGCCGTTCGGCTTCAGCGTCGTCGAGGCGATGGCCTGCGGGACGCCGGTGATCGCGCATCCGCGGGGATCCATGACCGAGATCGTCCGTCACGGTGAGAACGGCTTTCTCGTCACGTCGGAGGACGAAGCGGTGACCGCGATCGGCGCTGCCGCGGGTCTCGACGCGAACGCGGTCCGCGCGTCGGTGGAGCAGCGCTTCGACGCCGAGCGGATGGTGGACGACTACCTCCGCCTCTATCGGGCGATCGTCGCCGGCTAGTCGTCCGCCGGCGCCGCGAGCACGGCGTCGAGCAGATCGGAAAGGCGGGCGGTCGCGAGGCAGATGGAGGTGTCGGCCGCGCCGTAGTACATCCGTACCAGGTCGGTCGCTTCGTCGTGCACGACGCCGCATGGGAAAACGACGTTGGGGACGTCGCCCGTGCGCTCGTACGGCGCGACCGGTGCGAGCGCCCACGTGGGCAGCCGTCGCAGGACGCGCGTCGGCTCGTCGATGTCGAGCAGCGCGAGGCCGACGCGGTAGATCCCTCCCCCGACCGTGTCCTTGACGCCGTGGTAGATGAGCAGCCAGCCGTGCTCGGTGAGCAGTGGCGGCGGCCCGATGCCGATGCGGAGCGAGTCCCACCAGGCGCCGGCACGCGGCTTGAGCACCTCCTCCGGCGAGCTCCAGCTGACGAGATCGTCCGAACGCGAGAGCAGGATCTCCCCGCGCGCGCCGCCGAACTCGGTCTTCGGCCGGTGGAGGAGCACCCAGCGCCCGTCGATGCGGTGCGGCAGCAGGGCTGCGTTCTTGTCCTCGGGGTGGCGGACGATCCCGTACCGCTCGACGGTCGAGAAGTCCTCGGTCGTCGCGAGGAAGACCGCAGGCCCGGCCGGGCCGTACGCGGTGCAGGTGATCACCCAGCGCGCGAGCTCGTCCACCCAGACGACACGGGGATCCTCGAACCCCCATTGCTCGCTCACCGTTTCGTCGTCGGGTGCGAGCAGCGGCGTCGGGTCGATCGTCCAGTCGTCGATGCCGTTCGCGGAGCGGGCGACGGTGAGGTGCGAGATCCCCCGGCGGTCCTCGACCCGGGCGAGCAGAACGGTCTGCCCGTCGACCTGTGCCGCGGCGGGGTTGAAGACGGCGTTGACGGGATACGGCCAGTCCTCAGCGGTGAGGATCGGATTGGCGGCGTGGCGTTCGAGGAGCTCGAGCTGACTCATGCGGCGGTCGGCTCGAGCCTGCGCTCGCGGACGGCTGCGCGCACGCCGGCTGCGTCGAGCACGACCGCGGCGCGGTGGAACGCGAGCGTCGATTCGGCGCCCTCGTTGTCGTTGAGCGCCTCGTCGCCGAGGCCGTCGCTGCAGCCGCCGGTGGCGAAGTCGTACAGCGGTCGCTGCAGGCGGTTCGACCCGAGGAACCACTCGAACGCGCGCGTCGCCCTGATGCCGTGGTCGGCTTTGTGCGTGACCGCGAATGCAGCCAGCTCGGCCTCGACGAGCGCGGCCGCATCGAGCGGCTGCTCGTCGCCGTCGCCAGGGGCAGGCTCGCCCCTGCGGCGGCCGAGGTGGCCCGGCAGCCGCAGCGGCCCCGAGGCGAGGCCGCACTCGTCGCCGAGCCAGGCGAGGGATTCCAGTCCGCGCTCGACGAGATCGTCGCGGTTGAGCGCGCTGCCGCCGCTGATCAACGCCTGTGACAGGCGCGCATTGTCGTAGGTGAGCTTGTCCTCGAACCAGTGCCAGTCCTCCGACGCGGTGTCGCGGTACGCGTCGGCGAGCTGCTCGGTCAGGCGCTCGAGGAGGCGAAGCGTGTCGGGCGTGAGCCGGTCGGCGTCGACGCGCGACAGGCCGAGGACCGTGTAGGCGGCTGTCCGCAGCGACACGTCGCCGGCAAGCGGGCGGACGAGCCGCTCGAGCAGGTCGCGCACCGGCACGACGACAGCGGGGATCCACGCCGTGGCAAGGATCTCCCCGAGCGCCCAGACTGCGCGGCCCACGTGATCGCCCACGTGCGGCTCGTCGAGCCAGCGCCGGTCGTAGCCCATGAAGTTGCGCATCCCGTCGTCGCCTGCGGCGTCATGCAGGAACGCGAGCGCGCGGTTGAGGATCGACGTCCAGACCTGCTGGTCGCCGCGGCCGGCAAGTGCGAGCGACACGACGGCCAGGCGGGCAACGTCGTCGACGCAGTAGCCGCTGGCGCGGTTCGGGATGATCCCGTGCGCGTGCTGCACGATGCCGACGTCGTCGACGAGGGTCAGCAGGTGGTCGGTGCGCAGGCTCGTCAGGTGCAGGTCGGCTGCGCCGAACGGGCGGCGGCGCGGCGCGAGCGCATATGCCTCCTTCAGGACGGACGCCGTCTCCTTCGCGACCGACGGCCAGGCGAGCGAGGAGCCGATACGCCGAGCTTCGGCTCGAGCCGACGCGAGCAGCTCAGGCTGGTCCGCGTACGCGCAGACTGCGTCGGCGAGCGCTGCCGGGTCGTCGAACGGGACGAGCGTGCCGGCGCCCGACGCGAGCATGTCCTGCGCATACCAGTACGGCGTCGAGACGATCCCGCAGCCGGCCGCGATCGCGAACGTGAGCGCGCCCGAGGCGATCTGCTCCCGGTTGCGGTAGGGCGTCACGAACACGTCGGTCGCTGCGAGCAGATCCGAGAGGTCGTCGACGGAGAGGAAGCGGTCGTCGAACTCGACGTGCTCGGTCAAGTCGAGCTCGAGCACGCGCCGCTCGAGCATCAGGCGGTACCGCTCGCCTTCGCGGCGTGCGACGTCCGGATGGGTGCGACCCGCGATGACGTAGACGATCTCGGGATGCTGTTCGATCATCGCCGGCAGCGCTTCGATCGCGGTCTCGAGGCCCTTGCCGGGAGAGATCAGGCCGAAGGTGGAGAGCTGGAAGCGGTCGTTCGTGCGAGCGTCCCCTTCGGAACGCGCGGTGAGACGAAGCGGCGCGCCGTGCGGAACGACCCGCACCTTCTCCTCGGGACAGACGCCGGAGTCGACGACGAGCCGCAACGCGGTCTCGGTCATCACAATCACGAGCTCGGCTTGCGCGCACAGCTCGCTCAGCACTTCCGCCTGATGCGGCGACGGGGCCGAGAGCACCGTGTGCAGCGTCACGACGAGCGGCTGCGCGAGCTCCTCGGCGAACGACACGACGTACTCGCCGTCTCGCCCGCCGAAGATCCCGTATTCGTGCTGGAGCAGCACGACGTCGACGTCGAGCCGCCCAAGCATTCGCGCGGTGCGGACGTAGTCGCCGCGCACCGACTGATGGATCGTCGCCAGCAGACCTCGCCGCTGCGGGCTGGACGGCTCGTTCACGACCGCGACGAGATCGGCGCGCGCGATGCCGTCCGCGCCGAGCAGCGTTGCCCGCAAGTCGGCCGAGAAGGTGCCGATCCCGCACGCTCGCGGCGGGTAGGTGGAGACGATCGCTGTCCGCACGCGCTAGCTCTGCGAGCGCACGCGCACGGGCACGAGCTGTCCAGTCATCCGCTGCGGCTCCTGCAGGCCTCCGCGAATCGACTCTCGCTTGCCCAGCAATCCGTTGGTGCCGGCGCGCAGACGCTCGAGCACACGCTTCAGGCTCTTCCTCATGTGTCGCTCCCTTTGGCGACTCCCCAGAACAGCAAGCGGCGGGCTCGTGTGGGAGTCAGAACACGGGGACGCTGGACACACGGTAGCGCAAGGGGCCCTTTGGGCTCCTCAGGCGGGCTTGCCGTCTGCGATCCAGCGCTCGAAGCGCTCGACGTCTGCCTCTGGCCACGCGCCGTCGCAGGGCATGGTGCCTGCCCGGAGCGTGGCAAGGATGGCGTCGGCGTGCGTGTTGACGTCGTCGTACGACCAGAGGTCGAAGTGGGACTGCATCGACCCGCGGTCGCGCTCGCGGAAGAGCGGCTTGATGTCCGTCTCGAAGCTCATAGCCGGACAGTCTGACAAATGGAGCGCAGTCTGTGCGTCAGCCGTACGTCTGCGCCACGTACTTCCAGAACTGCGGCGTCCTCGCGACCGTGAACGAGAGCATGGGGAGGCGGTCGAACGCGAACTTCGCTCCCCACGACACGCGCATGAGGGGGGCGAGGCGGGCAGCGAGCTCGCGTGTGTAGCCGGTGAAGCAGTCGAGCTCGCCGGCGAGGATCCGCAGTGCATGTTCCGCTGCGAGCCTCGCGGAGAGCGCAGCCTCGTACATGCCGTCGCCGGAGAGCGGGTCGGCCAGCCCGGCAGCGTCGCCCACGAGTGCGATTCTCCCCGCGGCCAGGGCGGCGCCGCGCTTGCGGAACGGCAGCAGGTGACCGCGGACGTCCGTCAAGGCGTCGCGGTCGAAGCCGTGCGCCTCGCAGAGGCGCGCGAGGTGATCGCGCAGATTGGGGCCTTCCGACGTCCATCCGCCGACGCCGACGTTGAGGTGGTCGGCTTTCGGGAAGATCCATCCGTAGCCGCCCGGGACGGTCCCGAACTCGAGGACGAGGCGCTCGGAGTAGCGCTCGTCCGGGGCCTCGCTGTGCGGGAGGTTCCCCTCGAGTGCGACGGCGTTCCTGCGCTTGGTGTCGAACAGACGGCGGGAGACGCCGTTTGCGCCGTCCGCGCCGATGACGACGCGAGCACCGTCGTCGTCGACTCCGTCCTGGCGGATCTCGGTCGCAGCCGTCCCTTCTCGGAGCTCGACGCCTGCCTCGACGGCGCGGCCGAGGAGATACGCGTCGAGCCGGTGGCGCTGAGTCATGTACGCGAGCGGGCTCGAGGCGGCGCGGGAGAACCCGTGCCGATGGCGCGCCCGAAGCTCGAACCGGCTTACGGTCGTCTCCACCACTTGCTCGATCCCGACGGGCATCTCCCGGAGCGCACGGGCGGTGACCGCACCCCCGCATGCCTTGTCGCGCGGGAACCGCGCCCGGTCGAGCAGCAACACCGACTTGCCCGCGGTCGCGAGCCTGTATGCACAGGTCGATCCGGCAGGGCCGCCGCCGACGACGATTGCATCGTAGGCCGGCACGCTACGTCGGGCCGTTGGAGAGATTCGATGCCACGACATCCGCCTTTCAGCTCGAGTACTCGAGAAGAGGCGAGCCTTGGCCTCACCCGGCGCGGTCGAAAACGCCGTCGTTCGACGGTAGCACGACACCCCACACAACCGGCGGCGGGTTAGACGACGTTGCGTTCGAGCGCCAGGCTCTCGCCGCCGAATCGGTCCGGCGAGAACTCGTGGATTGGTGCACCTCGACCCTCGAGGATTGCCTTGGCGAGGCGGCGGGAGATCGCCGGGGCGAGCATGAACCCGTGGCCGCTGTAGCCGGCCGCAATCCACAACCCTTCTTCCCCCACGGGGCCGACGATCGGCTGGTGATCGGGGGTCACGTCGTACATACCGCTCGCCAGCAAGGGGAATGAGACGTATGAGAGAGCGGGGAGAAGCTCGTCGATACCGCGAGCGACGGTCGCGCGCCAACGCTCGCGGTGCTGAGTGGCGTCCCCCGAGGCGGCGAGATCGCTCGCCAGGATGCGGCCGTTGGCGAGATGCTTGGCGGCGAAGCTGCGTTCGCCGACGACGACGAGTGGCTCGACCAGCCGCTCGGCCACCGGCTCACTCAGGAAGAGGTGCCGTGCCTCCGGCTCGATCGGCACGTCGAGGCCTAGAGGGCGGAGCAGCGCGCGCGCGTCGACACCCGAAGCGAGCACCACGGTCCTCGCACGGAGAGGGCCGGTTCTCGTGCGTATCTCCCAATCGTCGGCGCCTCGGCTGAGCGAAACGACATCGGCAATCGCGATCTGCGTTGCCGCCGCCTGCGCGAACGCTTCGACCACCGTCTGAGGGCGATCGAAGTACCCGTCCTCGCTGCACCATGCGCCGCCCGCGATCGACGCCGTCGACAACCCGGGAACGATCTCGCCTGCCTCGGTCGCCGTGACCATCCGACTCGGTACGCCGCAGCTGTTCTGGACAGCAACGTCCTCGCGCATCCCGCCAAGCGCGCCCTCGGTGAGAGCGACGAAGAGATAGCCACAGCGATCGAGTCGCGCGTCCACGCCCTGTCCGAGCTCCTCATCGAGATGCGCGTAGAAGTCGACAGATTCACGCGCGAGCCGGCAATTGACCTCCGTGCTCCATTGCTGGCGCACGCCGCCGGGTTGCACGCCGGATGCTCCCGCGGCGATCCCGGCGCGGTCGACCACGGCGACGTCCACGCCCGCCCGGGAGAGGAAGAACGCGAGCGAAAGACCGGTGATGCCCGCGCCGACGACGATGACCTCGGCGCCCTCCACTACACGAGGGCGTCGAGCTCGACCTCGACGAGCGCGCCTTCGGGAATGAGCGCGCCGACGAAGTACGTCGTGTTCGCCGGAGGGTTCGCCGCGAAAACGTCGGCGTGTGCGCGCACGGCTGCTCGCCAATCGCAGCCGGGTGCGAGGAGAAGCCTCGTCCTCAGCACGCCGTCCGGCTTCGCGCCGAGCTCGGCTGCGGCGGAGAGCGCGACCTCGAGCGCTCGCTTCGCCTGCCCGTACGCGTCACCGGGGTGGAGCACGCGCCCGCGCTCGAGCGCTGCCGTTCCGCTCACCGCGACCAGCTGCCCCTGGCGCACCGCCCGGGAGTAGCCGGCCTCCTCGCCGAACCCACCTTCATCGGGGACGCGTTTCGCCACGCGCCGATCGTAGTTTCCCGCCGGACCCGCCGGTACCATCCGTCGCCCGTTGACGACTGTTCCGACCGCGATCGACGAGCCGCCGGCGGCGAGTGAGCGCCGCTTCTGGCGGCCGCCAGGCTTCGTTCGCTTCGTGCTCCGACGCCTCGCCGCGCTCGTGCTGCTGACGCTCGGCATCACCGCCGTGGCGTTCGTCCTGACCCAACTCGTCCCGAGCAACGCCGTCGCGACGAACCTCGGCGAGCAAGCGGCCGGCGACCCTGCGGCTGTGCAGGCGTTCAAGCACCACTACGGGCTCGACCGGCCGCTACCCGTTCGCTACGCCATCTATCTCGACCATCTCGTCCACGGCGATCTCGGGCAGTCGTCGCTCACGCACGACGCTGTGACGCACGACCTCGGGCAGTTCATCCCGGCAACCGGCGAGCTCGCGCTCTACTCGGTCCTCTTCGCCGCGATCGTCGGCATCGGCTTCGGTACCGTCGCGGCGCTGCGGCGCAACCGCCCGACCGACCATCTCCTCCGCGTTGCTTCGCTCGCCGGCATCTCGATGCCGACGTTCTGGATCGCACTCGTCGCGCTCTACGTCGGCTTCTTCAAGCTCGGATGGTTCCCGGGCGCCGAACGTCTCGATCCTGGCGTAAGCCCGCCTCCCAGCGTCACCGGCCTGTACACGATCGACGCGCTCATCGCGGGCAAGTTCTCGCTGTTCGTGCAGGCGCTGCATCACCTCATTCTTCCGGCACTCGTTCTCGCCGCGTTCAACGTGAGCCTGCTGACGCGGTTCACGCGCTCGGCGGTGCTCGAAGTGATCGGGAACGATTACGTGCGTGCGGCTCGCGCGAAGGGACTGCCGGAGCGCGTTGTCGTTGTGCGCTACATCCTGCGCGCCGCGCTCCCGTCCGTCATCACGGTGCTCGGTCTCGTCTTCGCGAACGTGCTCACCGGCGCCGTGCTCGTCGAGAAGATCTTCTCCTGGCCCGGGATCGGCCAGTACGCCTACGAGGCGGCCGTGAACCTCGACGTGCCGGCAATCGCCGGCGTGAGCATCTTCGTCGCCGTGGTGTACGTGACGATCAACTTCATCGTCGACGTCCTCTACGGCGTCATCGATCCGAGGATCAGGATCACGTGAGCTCGCTCGCCTACGGATTGCGGGCGCGTGCCCGCTCGTCGCGGATCCCGGCCGCGTGGCGGCAGCCCCTCGCGATCGCGGGGACCGTGATCGCGTTCGCGTGGATCGTGATCGCGGTCTTCGCGCCACTCATCGCACCTTCGAACCCGCTTGCACAGAGCTTCCCCGCGTCCGAGAGCCCGTCGCTCCACCATCTCTTCGGAACGGACGAGCTCGGCCGCGACGTCCTCTCCCGTGTCATCTACGGCTCGCGCGTGTCGCTGCCGATCGCCCTAGCGCTCGTCGCGATCGCGGCGACGATCGGCAGCATCGTCGGCGCCGTCGCCGGCTACTTCCGCGGTTTCGTCGACGGCATCCTCATGCGCTCGACGGATCTCGTGTTCGCCTTCCCCCCGATCATCCTCGCGATGGTCGTTGCGGCGGTCCTCGGCCGCGGGCTCTTCAACGCGGCGCTCGCGATCGTCGTCGTAGCGTGGCCGTCGTACGCCCGCATCGTCCGCGGGCTGGTTCTGTCGGTCGGTGACTCCGAGTACGTCCAGTCCGCCCGCCTTCTCGGTGCCTCGAGCAGGCGCGCGCTCGTCCGCGACGTTCTTCCGAACGTCATCGGCCCGGTCTTCGTCCTCGCGACGCTCGACCTCGCGAACGCCATCTTGCTGCTCTCGGGGCTTTCGTTCCTCGGCCTTGGCGCGCAGCCGCCCCAAGCCGAATGGGGCTCGATGGTCGCCGAGGGGACGCAGTACTTCCAGTGGTGGTGGATCGGCACGTTCCCCGGGCTCGCGATCTTCACCGTGGTGCTCGCGTTCAACTTCCTCGGCGACAGCCTGCGCGACGTGTTCGATCCCCGCACCGCGCGCCGCGCGGTCGAGAGCGACGCATGAGCGTGCTCGCCGTGGAATCGCTGCGCGTGAAGCTGCCGATCCCGGGTGGCGACGTCACGATCGTCGACGGCGTCGACTACGACGTGCAGCCGGGTGAGGTGTTCGGGATCGCGGGCGAGAGCGGGAGCGGGAAGACGATCTCGATGCTCGCGCTGCTCGGGCTCCTGCCGGAACACTCCACCGTCGAAGGCACCGCACTCTTCGCCGGCAAGGAGCTGATCGGGATGCCGCGTCGGGAGCTCCGCGACATCGCCGGGCGAGATCTCGCGATGGTGTTCCAGGATCCCTTCACCTCGCTCCATCCCATGCTCACGGTCGGTCGCCAGCTGAGTGAGCATGTGCGCCGCCACCTCCATCTCGACCGGCATGCAGCGGAGGAGCGTGCGGTCGAGCTGCTCGAGGACGTTCGAATCCCGGATCCGCGCGCCGCTCTGCGCGCGTATCCGCATCACTTCTCGGGCGGTATGCGGCAGCGCATCGCCATTGCGATCGCGCTCGCGTGCCGACCGAAGCTACTCATCGCCGACGAGCCCACGACGGCGCTCGACGTCACCGTGCAGGCGGGCATCCTGCGACTCCTCGACCGCCTGCGCCGCGAGCAGGACCTCGCGGTCATCCTCATCACGCACGACCTCGGCGTGCTCTCCTCGATTGCCGACCGGGTCTCGGTCTTCTACGCCGGACGCGTCGTCGAGTCGGGTGCGCGCGGCGACGTGCTCCAGCATCCGCGGCACCCGTACACCCGTGCGCTCCTCGACGCGCTCCCGCATCCGGAGGCGGCGAAGGAGCGGCCGCTTGTCGCCATCGGCGGGTCGCCGCCGACCCCGGGGCACATTCCGTCCGGCTGCTCCTTCCATACGCGGTGCACCCATGCGGTCGACTCATGCCGAGTCGACGTCCCCGAGCTGCGGGCTGTCTCCGACCGCCGGCTGGCGTGCCCCGTGGACCCGTTCTCGGCATGAGCGTCCTCGAGCTTCGGGACGTCGTCGTCGACTACGAGCGCCGTGGCGGGGGCCACGTGCGCGCTGTAGCCGGCGCGAGCCTGGACGTCGAGCGCGGACAGATCGTCGGCCTCGTCGGCGAGTCCGGCTGCGGCAAGTCGACGCTCGCGCGCGCGGCCGTCGGACTCGTTCCGGCGACGAGCGGGAGCGTGGTTTTCGAAGGAGAGCCCGTTACACCGATGACGCGAAGGGCTCGCCCGGCCGCTCTCGTACGGCTCCAGCTCGTATTCCAGAATCCGTACTCGTCGCTCAACCCGCGGCGCACCGCCGGTTCGCAGATCGCAGACGGGATCGGTCTCCGGACGAACGCGGCGCGCACTGCCCGCGTTCATGAGCTGTGCGAGCTCGTCGGGCTGCCCGGCGTCGCAGCGTCCCGGTATCCGCACGAGTTCTCCGGCGGCCAGCGCCAGCGCATCGCGATCGCGCGCGCGCTCGCGGCCGATCCGGCGGTGATCGTCCTCGACGAACCGCTCGCGTCCCTCGACGCGTCGGCGCAGGCGCAACTCGCGAACCTCCTTGCGGCTCTTGCGCGCGACCTCGGGCTCGGGCTTCTCCTCATCTCGCACGATCTGGCCATCGTCCGGCACGTCGCCGACCGCGTGTCGGTGATGTACCTCGGGAAGATGGTGGAGACGGGCGCGACGCTTCCGCTCTGGGCCCGCCCGGCGCACCCGTACACAGAGGCGCTCATCGCCGCCGTTCCGCGCCCGGACGGCGGCGGCGTCCTCCCCGAGAGCCTGCCCGGCGAGGTGCCCGATCCGGCGAGGCCGCCGACCGGGTGCCGGTTTCATCCGCGCTGCCCCTACGTCTTCGACCGCTGTCTCACAGAGGAGCCGCCGCTCGAATCGTTGCCAAATGGCCGAGCGGCCGCCTGTTGGCTAGCCGGGATCCAAGGGTTTAGGGTGATTTGATCAAATCCCGACCGAGGAGGGTTCGTTGAGAAGGTGGAAGTGGCTCGCGCTCGTTGCAGCTGCCGGCATTCTCGCCAGCGCTGCGGCCGCGTTCGGAGCAACCGCGCATCACACGGCGGGCGCGACGCTCGTCGTCGACAACTCGTTCACGATCAAGACGTCGGACCCGCAGCGCGCGTTCGACCCGACGGCTTCGATCATCGACCGCGCCCTCTACGACACGCTGTTCACGTACAAGGGCGGCGACCTCGCCAATCCGATTCCGCTGCTCGTCTCCTCGTGGAAGGCGACGAACGGCGCGAAGACCTTCACGTTCCAGTTGAAGAAGAACGTCCACTTCGCGAACGGCACACCGTTGACGTCGAAAGACGTCGTCTTCTCCTTCAACAGGCTCGTGAACATCAAGGGCAATCCGGCGTTCCTGCTTGCCGGGGTGAAGGTGAAGGCAGCCGGCAAATACGGGGTCGTCATGACGTCGGCCACGCCGGACACTGAACTTCCGGCGATCCTCGCCAACCCGTCGACGGGCATCGTCAACTCGGCGCTCGTCAAGGCGCACGGCGGCACGTCGGCCGCCAACGCGTCGACGGCGGACAAGGCGGAGACGTGGCTCAACACGCCCGCTTCGGCCGGCGCCGGCAGCGGGCCGTACGTGCTGAAGTCGTTCAGCACGACCTCGCAGGTCGTGCTCGCCCCGAACGCGAAGTACTGGGGCCCGAAGAAGCCCGGATTCAGCACAGTCGTCGTCCGAAACATGATTGCGACGACGCAGCTGATCAACGTCCAGCGCGGGACGCACGAGATCGCGATCGACCTGGCGGCCGACCAGGCCACCGGTCTGCAGGGGAACTCGAAGCTCCACGTCTCGCTGCAGCCGTCGACGTGGGTGTTCTGGCTGTTCGCGAACAACGACCCGAAGGTCTCCTCGGTGACCTCGAACGAGCAGTGGCAGCAGGCCGTCCGCTACGCGCTCGACTACAAGTCGATCCTGTCGGTTGCCGGCCCGGGCGCGATCCAAGCGCCTGGACTCATCCCGTCGATGTTCCTCGGCTCGCTGCCACAGAAGGACGCCGTCAAGCAGGACGTTGCGAAGGCCAAGGCGGCGCTCGCGGCGTCCGGGCAGGGAAGCCAGCAGGTGACCCTGCAGTACCCGTCCGACCTCACGATCAACGGTGTGCCGTTCACGACCATGGCGGAGAAGGTTCAGGCGAACCTCCAGGCCGAGGGCTTCAACATCCAGCTCTCGGGCTCGCCGACGTCGAACTGGCTGACCGCGTACCGCAGCGGCCAGATGGCGTTCGGCCTGTCGCTCTGGGGCCCGGACTATCCGGATCCGGCCGACTATCTGACGTTCGCGCCGGGGCAGCTCGTAGGCCTACGTGCCGGCTGGGCGAAGGGCGCGGACCCGGCGATCGAGAAGCTGGCGGCGAAGGCGCTCGTCACGACGAACGCGGCGCAGCGCAAGGCCATCTACCAGCAGTTCCAGCATGACTTGAACGAAAGCGGGCCGTACTTCCCGCTCATGCAGCCGACGCAGGTGTTCGTCTCCACGTCCGACCTCAAGAACGCGGTCTTCAACGCGGAGTACGACGTCGACGTCACGCAGGTGTCGCCGAAGTAGCTAGTCGTTCGCGACGAGGGCGGCGGGATAGGAGTTCAGCTTCCGCCCGCCGCCCTCCTCGATCACGAGGATGTCCTCGATGCGGACGCTGAAGCGGCCGGGGATGATGATCGACGGCTCGTCGGTGAACGTCATGCCCGGAGCGAGCGGCGTCTCGTCCTCCGTTGAGAGGAACGGGCGCTCGTGGACGTCCATCCCGATGCCGTGGCCCATCCGGTGGCGGAAGTGCTCTCCGAGACCCGCCTCCTCGATCGGCCGGCGGCAAGCGGCGTTGACGTCGCGAGCGATCGCGCCGGCCTTCGCCGCGGCGCGCCCGGCCTCCTGGGCGGCGAGCATGACCTCGTAGGCGTCGCGGTAGTCGGCAGGCGGTTCCCCGCAATAGATCGTCCGGCCGAAGTCGGAGCAGTACCCATCGACGACGCCGCCGAAGTCGAACATCACCGCAGTGCCCGAGGGGATGGGCGAGCGGGCGGTCACGGCTCCGGAGTCGAAGTCGTCCTCGCCGAGCCCGGTGAAGATGTGGGTCGTGAACGACGGACAGCGGGAGCCGGAGGCGCGCAGCTCGTGTTCGACGCCCTCCACGAGATCCGACATGCTGACGCCCGGCACGACGAGCGGCGCGATGGCTGCCATGGCGCGCTCGACGGTCACGATCGCGCGGCCCATCGTTGCAAGCTCCTCTTCCGTCTTCACGCGACGAAGCTCGTTGACGAGCTGCGAGCCGGTTCGAAGCCGCTCGTAGCCGAATGCGCTGCCGAGGCGGAGCACTGTCTCGGCCCAGACTCTGTCGCCGACCGCGACGGTGTCGGCCGGTCCCATTCCTTTAGCCGCGCGCTCGAAGATCGCAGGGCCGTCGTCGGTCTCACTGACGACGATCACCTCGCCGTCGGGCTCTTCGCGAAGATCGAACGCCGCGAACATGCGCGGGAGGACGAACACGGGATCGGCGCCCGGCCGGAAGAACGCGCCCGTCACCCACCCGTGGGCGTACGACGCCTCGCCGAAGCTCGGGATCTGCCGCTCCACGCCGGTGAGGTACTCGAGGTCGGCGGAGGGGGCGAGGAAGAGCACGTCGACGCCCGCGGCCTCCATCCGCTCGTGCAGCCGCCGGCGGCGTTGTGCGTAGTCGAACATCTACGCGATCCTAAGGCGCGGCAAGACCTCCCGGCACAGAAGCTCGACGCCATGTCGTTCGTCGATTCCGTGCGGAGTGCCGAAGTCGACACGACGCGCGCCGGCGTCGAGCACTGCTTCCACGTGGGCCGCGATTTCGGCGGGCGTGCCTGCGAAGGCGAAGCGGTCGAGCACATCCACGGGAAGGAGCGCTCCGGCGTCATCGTCGCGGCCTTCCTGCACGAGCAGCCGGATCCGAGCGAGCAGCTCGGGATCGATCGGCGACGTCGGGTCGAGCGCGCCTACGACATCGACGTACATCGCCACCTCCCGCCGCGCGACGGCGCGAGCGCGATCCCCATCCTCGTCGACGACCGTGACCGCGCCGAGGACGATACCCAGGCGATCCGAGCTCGCGCGCGCGCGTGCGACGTCGACCATCGCGGCGTTCGCGCTTCCGCCGAGCTTCACCTCGTCGGCGTGCGCACCCGCGAACGCCGTCAGGCGCGGCGCCCACGTGCCGACGAGAAGCGGCACCGCCGGCCGTTCGACCGGATATCTCAAGTGCGCTCCGGCCGGGAGGACGAACCGCTCGCCGTCGAAGGCCGAATCGTCGCCGGCGAGCAGCCGGCGCACGATCTCCCACGCTTCGGCCACAGCGGTGAGCGCGCGCGACGAGTCGATCCCGAGCGATCGAAGCCACGCTCCCGCAGCGAGACCGAGGAATGCGCGGCCGCCGGATGCTTGGTCGAGCGCCGCGACCTGTCCGGCGATCTCGACCGGATGCAGCGTGAACGGGTTCAGGCAGGAGGCGCCGACGCGCACACGCGTTGTCGCGGCTGCGATCTCCAGAAGAGCAGGGAGGGACGGTTGGAACCAGAGGTCATTGAAGACGGTGACGACGTCGAAGCCCGCCTCCTCGGCGGCGCGCGCAAGCTCCGCGTAAGCGCCGACTGGCTTGTTCGTCTGGAGTGCGAGGCCGAGCTCGCGCCGTCCGTCGCTCACGTGAGGTCGTCGGTGCGCATCGTCCGCTCGCCGATTCGCTCTATCCGCATGATCACGCGCTCGTCCGGATCCGGGCACGCGACGTGCGAGTCCAGCTCGAGCCAGTCGGTCTCGGGAAGGTGACGCTGCTTCGCCGCCAGCAACGGAATGACCGACTGGAGCGCGTACATGCAGAAGTGTCGCCCTTCGGGGATGCGGAGCTTGCTCGACTCCGTCAGCTCGAAGTAGTCGCCGATCTCGAGCCCGCAGACCGAGCGCCCCTCGATCCGCTCGACGGTGACTCGCAGGTCGTACAGCGTCATGCTCTCGCCCGCCACCGGGGTCAGCCTATAGCGCTCCGAGCACGTCCTCGTGGTTGTGCACGACGAGCCACGTGCCGTTGGTTCGACGCCAGACGCTCGTGTTCCGCACGCGTGTCGTCCGGCCGTCTTCGACGACGGAGAGGAGGTGACGAACGAGCGCGGTGTCGCCCCAAACGTCGATGACGGGATCGCTCGCCTCGATCGCCGACGGAGGCGCTCCCGGCGGTCGGCGGTCGCGTAACCGGTCGAGCTCGCGCTTCCCCCGGATCAAACCCGGCTCGAACGCGTCCCAGATCGTCGCCGACGGGTCGATCTGCCGGTCGATGCGCTCTCGATCGCCGGCGAGGAAGCCCGCGTAGATCTCGTTGACCGCCGCCCAGATCGTCTCTTGCTCACCGTCGATCGGGCGATCGTACGCGAGCGCTGTTCAGCCGGGCGGGCCGGCTGTCGCGTTCGGGTCTCTGAGCGTGCCGCGGGCGGCAGCGAGGCCGCCGGGATCGCCTCCGGGCCCGCGGAGGAGCCAGGCGATGCCGACCGCGATCAGGCCGCCGATGGCCGGCCCGACGACGTAGGCCCAGAAGTGGTCGAAGCGTCCCAGGACGAGGTCGGGGGCGAACGAGCGCGCGGGATTCATGGACGCGCCGCTGATCGGGCTCGACCAGAGGCCGGCGAGGATGATGTAGCCGCCGACGGCGAGAGCCGAGAACGGGCCGACGTTCTGGGCGCGCGAGGCGGTGCCGAGGATCGTGCTGACGAGCCCGCCCGTGAGCACGAGCTCGGTCAGCATCACCTTCCAGTCCGCGATGCCTGCGCCGGGCTCGGTTGCCCCGAGTGCACCCACTTTGCCGTAGACCGCCCAGAGGAACAGGCACGCAAGCGTCGCGCCGCTGAGTTGCGCGAGCAGGTACCCCGGGACGCGCCGCCAGGGGAAGTCGCGGCGCAGGCTGAACGCGAGCGTGACGGCGGGGTTCAAGTGCGCGCCCGACACGGCGCCCATGAAGAGGATGATCGCCATCACCATCAGCCCCGGCGCCGCGACGGCAGCCGTCCTGCTGACCGCGCCGTGGCTGAGCGCGCTGACGACGGCGCCGCCGGCGCCGACGAGCACGAGCAGAAACGTCCCGAAGAGCTCCCCGAACAAGCGCCGCCACGCGAGCCGCGGATCGTCGAAGTCGCCAAGGCCCGGGAACTCGAGCGCAAGCAGCGCCCGTCGGACGTGGAGATCGTCCCGCGGTGAGGCGGGGAGCTCGGTCACGCCAGCTCGACCAGGCGACAGGGGATGTCCGCGTCCTCGTCGAGGTGGTAGCTCGCGCAGATGCGGTGGTAGCCGTCCGCGATCAGGAGTGGGAGGCCCTTCTTCGCCTGGCCGCGGACGAGCAGGACGGGCGAGAGCCGCTCGCCGCCGGACACTTTCTTCAGATCCGCGGCGACATGGGGGTTGTCGCGCGGAAGGAGTGTCAGCCGGCTGGCGCGCAGCAGGTCCTTCGCCTTGCGGTCGATCTTCTCGACGCCCTTCAATCCGTCGACGAGCAGCGCTGCGGTCTGCTCCGAGACGACCAGGGTCAGATAGTCCGCGGCCGCCGGGAAGTCGTGCTCGTCAGGCTCGTCCTTCCAGTGCTCGGGCCTGCCGCCCTTCTTGGACGCCGACACTTTCTTCTTGGGCACGATCGACTCCTTCGGCGACGCTGCCTGCTCGCCCCTCTCAGTTCGCCTCGTTCGCGGAAGCTCCTCGCGCGACCACCGCGGGGCGCGTCAACTGCTTTGCGGTCTCGAACTGGATCGTCCAGCGGATGAGGCTCCAGACGATCAGGAGGGCGACGAGGTTGAGCGTCGCTGCGAGCTGCTCGGAGGTGTAGAGGAAGATCTGCCCGACGGTGATCTCGAGCAGGACGGCGTGGTCGTACCAGTGCAGCGCCGAGAGCAGCGACCTGGAGAGGCTGATGGCGCCGACGAGGAGCGCGAGGTCGGCGACGACCGTCGTCAGCGTGAACGCACGTTGGCTGAAGGAAAGGTGGCCGAGCCCGTCGCGGAGCAGCCAGCCGGCCTCTCCGGCCGAGATCGCGGCCGCGACGCACAGGAGGGCGAACACGCCCTGGCGGAACAGGCGGTGCTCGGTGAGCGGAACCCAGAGCCGTTCCAGCCACTTCGAGAGGCGGTGCGCCAACGTTGGGTGGAGCTCGGGCTCGCTCGCGCTCCGCACGAGCAGCTCGCGCACGCTCTGCGCGAGCGGGCTGTCGGCCCCCGTGCTGGCCATCAGGTTGAGGATGTGCGTACGCCGCTCCGCGCTGAGAGCGCCAACGGCCGCTCGCTGCAGCGCGTCGAGCCCACTCAGTGTCGCCTCCTGCGCGCTGAAGCGGCGGCGCGACAACCAGCGGATCACTCCGAACAGGACGACGAAGCAGACGTAGATGATCGCGATCGCCGGCCGGTAGAAGTAGTTCACGTCCTTCGTGACGAACTTGCCGACCTCGTCGATGAAGAGGCCGAAGCCGACACCGCCCAACACCGAGGCGATCGGCTTTGCGGCCGGGCTGAGGAAGGCGAGCGTCGCGAGCAGCGCAGTCAAGAGCAGCAGGCCGCCCCAGAGCACGTGCGCGATGTGCAACTTCGAGCCGCCGACCTGCGGGTAGCCGGTCGCAGCCAGAAAGCCGCGCGTGAAGATCACGGTCGCGACCGCGCAGACGAAAAGCATCGTCAGGTGCTGGTGGAGGTCGTAGCTGCGGGCGGGCCGCCGGAACCTGAGGTCGGGCACCCGGCCAGGCTATAGACCCAAATGAGTGTTGACGTTTGGACGATCGGGGGTAGGGTGAGTTCAGACCACCTGCCTGTGCCGCCTCGCGATTCGGCCAGCTGTGGTGGACACGGAAGTCTGTGGTGTGGAGGGGGCGGCGACGTGAACGATGCCGCAGTGTCGATGAGACGCGACTTGTCCGAGCGGGAGCTCGAAGAGGTGCATCTCCGTCAGATCGCGGCGATCGTGGAGTCCTCGGACGACGCGATCATCGGAAACACGCTCGACGGGACGATCACGAGTTGGAACCCGGCGGCGGTACGCATCTACGGCTATTCGGCGACCGAGGCGATCGGCCGGTCGATCGAGATGCTGGTGCCGGACGCGCTCCGTGGCGACGTGCCGGGGATCCTTGCGCAGGTCCAGGCGGGCGACCGGGTGGAGCAGTACGAGACCGGTCGGGCTCGCAAGGACGGCAAGGTGATCGACGTCTGGTTGACGATCTCCGGCGTCAAGGATGCGTCCGGTGCGATCGTCGGTGCCTCCACGATCGCGCGCGACATCAACGAGCGAGTCCGAGGCGTCGAGGCGCTTCATCGGTCGGAGGACAGTTACCGCGCCCTGTTCGAGCGCCACCCGGCTCCGATGTGGCTCTACGACTTGTCGACGCTCCGCTTCCTGCGCGTCAACGAGGCGGCAATCGCTTCGTATGGCTACTCGCGCGAGGAGTTCCTCTCCATGACGATCGAGAAGATCCTCGGGCCCGAGGACGAGACGGCGCTCCGCGAGGGACGCGAAGCCAGTGTGTCGCGGCACCGGCGGAAGAACGGCACCTTCGTGGAGGTTCTCGTGACTTCGGATGCGATCGAGTTCGAGGGACGCGAGGCCGGTCTTGTCCTCGCCCAGGACATGACTGCCCAGCGTGGGCTGGAAGAACAGCTACGGCAGGGTCAGAAGATGGAGGCGATCGGCCGGCTGGCCGGCGGCATCGCTCACGACTTCAACAACCTTCTCCTCGTGATTCGCGGCTACAGCTCCATCTTGCTGGGACAGTTGAGCGACGAGGAGCAACGCGACAGCGCGATGCAGATCGATAGCGCCGCAGAGCGAGCGGGCGAGTTCACGCGTCAGCTGCTCGCATTCAGCCGGCAGCAGGTCCTTCGACCGGAGGTCACCGACCTCAACGCGGTCGTTGCGGAGACGCTCACGCTGTTGCAGCGCTCGATCGGTGGAAGTGTCCAGATCGAATCGGAGCTCGAACCGACGATCGGGACGGTTCTCGTCGATAGCGGCCAAATCGCACAGGCGGTCATGAACCTCGCCCTCAACGCCAGGGACGCGATGAGCGAAGGCGGCGGCACGCTCAGGATCCGCACCGCCGGCGTCGAGCTCGATGGGGAGTCTTTGCATAGCCACGATGAAGTCACACCTGGCTCGTACGTCCTCTTGCAGATATCCGACTCCGGCACAGGAATGGACAAGGAGACCCAGAGCCGGGTGTTCGACCCCTTCTTTACGACGAAGGACGAAGGCACGGGCCTCGGGTTGGCGACGGTGTACGGCCTGGTGAAGCAGAGCGGCGGCCATATCTGGTTCTACAGCGAGCCGGGGATGGGGACGACCTTCAAGCTCTATTTCCCGGTCACGGACGCGCACGTGACCCCCAGGACAGCATCGCGCGATTTGCCGTCGCTCAGGGGCAGCGAAACGATCTTGCTCGTCGACGACACGGAGGTTGTCCGTTCGCTCGTCACGAATACGCTCGAGTCGTACGGGTACACCGTGCTGGTCGCCGGCGGCGGCGCGCAGGCAATCCAAATCGCCGAGCAGGCTGACGCACGGATCGACCTGCTCATGACTGACGTCGTCATGCCGCGGATGAACGGACGCGAGCTTGCAGACCTCCTGGTAGCGATGTGTTCCAACCTGAAGGTGCTCTTCACGTCCGGCTACCCCTCCGACACGGTCCTGCGCCATGGAATCGCCGAGGCGCGGACAGCGTTCATCGAGAAGCCCTACCTTCCGGACGCTCTCGCCCGCAAGGTGCGCGAGACCATCGACGGTTAGCCGATACCGCTATCTACAGTTGTTCGTCGCTGGGCCTGCAGATGTCCGTGGACGAACTGCACGGCCATCGCTCCTTCGCCGACGGCCGTCGCGCAGCGCTTGGTCGAGCCCGAACGCACGTCGCCCGCGGCGAAGACCCCAGGCAGGCTCGTCTCCAGGAGCGTTTCCGCGCCTGCGGCGGCGCCGGTGAGGATGAAGCCCTTTTCGTCACGGGCGACCATGTCGCCGAGCCATTCGGTGCACGGCAGCGCGCCCAGGAAACAGAAGAGGAACGAGAAGGGCAGCCGCTCGCCGCTCTCGAGGGTGACCGCTTCGAGTTGGCCTTCGTCGCCGTGCAGGGCGGCGACTTCGCTGCGATCGCGAACCGCGACGCCATAGCGCTCGAGCTCTCGCACGAGGTAGTCCGACATCGTCTCGCGCAGGTCGGCGCGGCGATGAAGCAGGGTCACGAGCGCGCCGCCACGGGCGAGCCAGACGGCGGCCTGTCCGGCGGAGTTGCCGCCGCCAATCACACCGACGCGCGCCGCGCCGCAGAGTTGTGCCTCGGGCGGCCCCGCGGCGTAGAAGACGCTCATCCCTTCGTACTCGGAGAGCGCGTCGACGGGGAGGCGCCGGTATTGCGCCCCGGTCGCGAGCAGCACGGTGGGTGCCGCGATCTCGTGATCCTCTTCGAGCCGGACCACGTAGCCGCCGTTGGCCCGCTCGAGTGACAGGGCGCGGTAAGGCGTCGCGGTGCGCGCGTTGAACTTGCGCGCTTGCGTGACCGCGCGGCTGGTCAGCTCCGAGCCGCTGATCCCTGCCGGGAACCCGAGGTAGTTCTCGATCCGCCGGGACGAGCCTGCCTGCCCGCCGAGCGCAGTGCTCTCGACCACGAGCGTCTCCAGACCTTCGGAGGCCCCATAGACCGCCGCGCCCAGGCCTGCGGGGCCGCCGCCGATGACGATGAGATCGACCTCCTCGCGGGGCGCGAGCTCGAGGCCGATTCCGAGGGCGCGAAAGAGCTGCCCGGGCGACGGGCCGCGCAACTCGAGGCCTCCGGGCAATTGCACGAGCGGCAGGTCGGCGGCGTCCAGGCCTTCGATCAGCGCAGCGGTGGTTTCCTCGCCTGCCCGCTCCGGGTCGTGCCAGGTGAAGGGCACGCGATTGCTGCGAGCGAACTCGACGATCCGCATCGTCGCTGCCGACGTATGCGGGCCGATGACCTCGAAGCCGATGCCCTCGACCTGCTGGAGCGCCTCCCGGCGGGCGATGAAGGTCGACAGCAGGAGGTCGCTCAGGAGGCCGTCGTCGAAGAGCAGCGGTCGCAGTGCTTCGCGCTCGACCTCGATGTAACGCACGGGCTCCGTGACCACCGCCGTCACGAAGACGGTCTGCCCGGTCAGGAGGTTCATCTCGCCCAGAAAGCCCGACGGGCCGTGCCTGACGATCTCATTGCCGGCGGCATCGAGAATCGCCACCTCGCCCTCGAGGATCGCGATGAACGGGTAGGTCCGGTCACCCACCTCGTAGAGCACGTGGCCGACAGCCGCAGTCCGCTCGACGCCGATCTTGGCGAGACTTTCGAGCTGCGTCGGAGACAACGTCGGGCTGGCGGGAGCTGCCACTCCGCGAGCTTAGCCATGCTATAGTGAACCAGGTGGTTCAGCATTCATCGACGGTCGACCTTGCGTTCGCAGCCCTCGCCGACCCGACCCGCCGCGCCGTCCTCGAACGGCTCGGTTCCGGCCGAGCGACCATCAGTGAGCTCGCCGAGCCCTTCGGCATGTCGCTGACGGGGATGAAGAAGCACATCCGGCTGCTCGAGGAGGCGGAGCTCGTGACGACAGAGAAGGTCGGCCGCGTTCGCAGGTGCATGCTCGCGCCGTACGCCTTCGAGGGCATCAGCACGTGGCTGCAGCGACTCGACCGCTTCGCGCAGGTTGTCGAACGGACAAAAGGAGACCGATGAGCCCCACGAAGAAGAAGGAAGGATTCAGCGCCGAGGAAAAGGCGGCGATGAGGGCGCGGGCCAAAGAGCTGAAGGCCAACGAGGACGGGGAAAGCGCCGTGCGCGCCGCAATCGCCAAGATGGCGCCGCCCGACCGCGCCATCGCCAAGCGGGTCCACGAGCTCGTCAAGGCCGCCGCTCCAGATCTCACGCCGAAGACCTGGTACGGGATGCCGGCGTATGCGAACAAGGACGGCAAGGTCGTCTGCTACTTCCGCGACGCGGGGAAGTTCAAGGAGCGGTACTCGATGCTCGGCTTCAACGAGGCCGCGAAGCTCGACGAAGGCTCCATGTGGCCCATCGCCTTCGCGCTCCCGAAGCTGGTCGCAGCCGACGAGGCGAAGATCCGCGCGCTCGTGAAGAAGGCGGTGCGCTGATGAACGAGACCACCGTGACCACTCCGAACGAGCTCGAGATCCGCGTCGAGCGGATCTTCGACGCACCGCGCGCGCACGTCTACTCCGTCTGGACCGACCCGAAGCTGATCCCGGAGTGGTGGGGGGACGGAACGGTCGTCGAGGAGATGGACGTCCGTGCCGGCGGCACGTACCGCTTCCGCACCGCGTTCGGCGTCGTCGAGGGCGAGTTCCGCGAGGTCGACGCGCCCGAGCGTCTCGTGCAGACCTTCATGAACCATCTGCAGACGCTCGAGTTCGAGGATCTGGGCGACCGGACGAAGCTGACGCAGACGATGCGCTTCGCGACGACCGAGGAGCGCGACACGACGATGCAGTACGGCGTCGAGGAAGGAGCGAAGGGCGGCTTCGCGCGCGTTGACGCGGTGCTGCAGCGACTAGTGGTCGACGCCTGAGCGATCGGGTTCGGGGTCTCGCCGCATCACAGGGCCAAGGCCGGTCGTGTCCCGGGGCGTGAGGCACATTGCCATGGAAGCGCGTTCAGTCTTCTGTGATGGAGCCATCTTCGGCAACCGTCACGAGGCGAACCGGGAGGCGGAATCGGGTCTGGGCTGTCTCCCCGCTTCCTGTCACCAGCCACGAGGCGTCGTCATCCGGGCGAGCGATGACCACTATCTCGTCGGCCGGGAACTCCCGTAACGCGTCTTCGATCGCCTTCACCGGATCGGAATCGCCGACCCGGGCTTGCACATCCGAGGTCGGGGCCGCCGCGGCGGTCTTGTCCGCGAGGGAGCCAGCATCTGCACGAGCATCGTCCTCGGCGTTCGTCAGCCAGTCGAGCCGAGAGATGTCTGACGCGGGAGCCACGATCCAGAGCTCGGCACCATCGCCGCCGCGGTGTCGAACGAAGTCACTCAACGTTGCGTCCGAGACTTCGGTTGTCACGATGACAAGCAGGCGACGGGACATGAGCGAGAAGACTGCCATTTCTAGCGAAGGCCGCGACTGGGCTCGTGCGGGTGTACGCTGTGAAGCGACGCAGCAGCTGCAGCAGAGGTTGCTGAAGTACGCCGCCTGCATGCGGGCCAACGGCGAGCCCAACTTCCCGGACCCGAGCTCGGGGGGCTTCCTCTTTCGCGTGAGCAGCGGAGTCGATCCCTCGTCGCCCACATTCAGGACGGCCAGCGCGAAGTGCGCGAAATTCCAGCCGAGCGGCGGACTCGCCCCCGGCCTGCAGACGCACCCGACGACACAATGGCTCGCGCAGATGGTGAAGGCCGCGGAGTGCATGCGCCGGCACGGCATTCCCAACTTCCCTGACCCGGGGACCTCGGTTCCGTCGAGCCTCGGCAGCGGCGTTCGGGAGGTGTCCGACATCGACGGCGTGATCTTCGTGTTCCCGTCCACGCTCGACACGCAGTCGCCGCTGTTCACGCGCGCGGCGACCGCGTGCCAGTTCCCGCTACACAACCACTAGTCCGCGCCGGTCACCTTGAAGTTCTTGTTGACGAAGATGTGATGGGGCCAGTTGACGCCGATGTTGTGGACCTCGTACTCGCCGTTGCTCAGCTTCACAACCCGGTCGACGACGCCTCCCGGATAGGCGGCCAAGGCAGCTTCCGTCGCTTTGTTCGCTGCCGTTCCACTGACGATCGTGCCCGACCCCTGACTGTAGTTCGCAGGGATCTGGCCGACCTGCTTTGTGGTGGACGGCGCGCCCTGCTGGAACGGGACAACTCCCGCCGCCGAGGACTTCGCCGATCCGCTGGTCGCCTGCATGATCACCTTGCTCGCGGTGATTCGCGTTCCGTTGACCGTCCCGAGAACGAGGACGTTCTTGCCCTTCTTGACGGACGTCGTCGAGGACCCCTTCGTGACGGTGACCTTTTGCCCCGCCGGGGTCGTGAGGGTGAAGCTCGACGTCGACACGCTGTCGACCGTGCCGACTGTTCCGCCTGCGGCCGGGCCGGAGCGAGCGTTGGATCCCCCGCTACGAGGCCCAGGCTGCGTGGTGGCTGTCGTTGCGGTGGCCGAGCCGTTGCTGGCTGTCGCGCTGACGATGCCGTAGGCGCCCCCGCCGAGGGCAAGCGCTGCGGCGCCGACGGCGATGGGTCTGGTGAGTTTCCGGGCGAACATGAACCGATTCCTTTGATCGTGGGTTCGTGTGTAGTCCCACGATGGACGCACGCGGTAAGAGCCCCGTGAGCTGAACTGAATAGATTCCTGTGATTGTCAGGGCTGCGCGTCGTATTCGGACGCGAACAAGTAGCTCACCGCGAGGCTCCGATACGGCCGCCAGCGATCGGAGACCTCGGCCACTTCCTCTTCGGTGGGAGTGTGATCGAAGTCGTACGCTCGCTGGATCGCGCGACGGAGCGCGAGGTCGCCCGACAGGAAGACGTCAGGCCGGTCGAGCGCGACGAGCAGGAACCCGCGCGCGGTCCACAACCCGATTCCGGACACCTCGGTCAGCGTTGCCTCGACCTCCTCGTCGGTCATGCCCGAGAGCGCCTCGTCACTCAGTCGTCCGTCGACGAACCTCTCCGCAAGCGCGCGCAACGTCTCACCCTTGCGAGCCGAGAAGCCGCTGTCGCGCAGCACCTGGGGATCGGCAGCGAGCAGCTCGGCCGCCGACGGCATATGCCCGCCGAAGCGTTCCTGGAGATGCGAGATGATCGCCCGGGTCGAGGCGACCGACAGCTGTTGGCCCGCGACCTGGAAGACGAGGGTCCCGAACGCGTCGAGCGGCGGAAGCTCGTCCATCCACGCGCGCGGGCGGAAGTCGGGGCGCGCGTCAATGACGCGTCCGAGAACTGGGTCGGCTTTCCGCAGGACCTCGAGGGCAGTGGGATCGGCGGCTGCTGCCGTCGTTACTCCTTCAGCAGTCGTTCAGTGAGGACGATCTCGATGACATCGGCCACGGTCTCTTCTCGCGCCCAGTCTCGCTGGAGCTCGACGGCCAGCGCAACCCAGCTGATCGGATGGCCCCCGGCTTGCACGACCCGTTCGAGGCCGGCGCGATGCGCTTCCTCGGAGGTGCCGCCGATCGCGTCGACGACCGGATAGATGTCGTAGCCCTCTCTGAGCGCGTCGAGCGCGGGAAACGCCATGCAGATCTCCGTCCAGAGCGCACACAGGATCAGCTTGCGCCGTCCGGCTGCCCGCACTGCGGCGAGAAACTCCGCGTCTTCCCAGGCGTTGGTGGTCGTGCGGTCGATCGGAGGGTTGTCGGCGAGCACTTCCGCGAGCTCCGGCAGGGTCGGTTGCCCGCGTCCCGTTGCGACGTTGATCGTCGAATGGACGATCGGCATGTCGAATGCTTTCGCGGTTTTCGCGGTCGAGACGATGTTCTTCAGCAGCAGGTCGCGATCCATCGACCTGACCGCGGCGATCTGCGAGGGCTGATAGTCGATCACGACGAGCGCCGAGTTTTGCGGCGTGAGCAGCGGATCGCCGACGGGATCGCGGAAGACCGAGCCGGCCATTAGGGGTGCACCTGCGAGCCGAGTTGCGCCGACAGGAACTGTCCGGCTCTGTCCAGCGCCGCGGCCGCTTCGTCGAGGATCGGGTAGTAGGCCTGGAAGACGTGGGGCACCCCGGGGGTGACGTCGAGCGTGACCTCGACGTCGGCGGTGGCGGCTTGTCGCGCGAGGCGAACGGCGTCGTCGAGGAGAACCTCGTGCGTTCCGGCCTGGATGATCAGCGGCGGCAGGCCGGACAGGTCGGCGAAGACGGGGCTGATGAGGCCAAGGGCGGCGTCTTGTCCCGCCGTGTAGTCGAGGACTCGGGCTTGGAGGGCTTCCCGGCTCAGCAGCGGATCGACTTCGCTCCTTGTTTCCATGGTCGTCCCGGCCAGGGTGAGATCGGCATACGGCGACATGACGAAGGCCGCGGCCGGTAGGGGCAGCCCGTGATCGCGGGCGTTGACGAGGGTGGCGATGGCGAGGCCGCCGCCGGCGGACTCTCCCGCGAAGGCGATGTCCGACGTGGCGACGCCGTCGCGCAGGAGCGCTTCATAGGCGGCAAGAGCGTCGTCAACCGCTGCCGGATACGGGTGCTCGGGGGCGAGCCGGTAGTCGACGGAGATGATCTTGGCCTGCGTCCGGCGGCCGACCTGCGAGGCCAGGTCCGCAGCGAGGGCGGCGTCGCCCATCACGTACACGCCGCCGTGGAAATAGAGAACAACGTGCCGCGGTTCGATTCCCTCGACGGTGATCTCGGCGGTCGGGACGCCGCCCAGTTCGGCTGCCGTCACGGTCACGTCGGCCGGCAACGGGTACGCCGACAGCAACGCTCGGAGCAGCCGTCGTTGCTCGTTGACATCGCTGTCGGCGGGGAAGGCCGACTGTCGGAGGATCGCGTCGAGGTTCTCCCGCTGCTCGGTGCTCACGGGTGCACCTGCGAGCCGTAGCCGAGGTCGAGGCGGATCGACTCCATCACCCAGAACGCTGTGCTCTCGGTGAAGATGTCGGCGCCGGCGAGCACGCCCGTGTACTTCTCGATCACCGGCTCCGCGGCGAGACGCGTGGTTTCGTCGAGGTGGCCTTTGGCCGCGGCCCACTTGTTCACGCCGTAGTGCGCGTAGTAGGTCCTGGGATCGACCGCGTCGATCGCCTTCTTCGAGCTCTCGGAGATGTCGGCCATGTATTGCTGATGGAGCTTCACGTCGTCGCGCGTCCCCAACCGTCCGACGTGGCCGCCGATGAAGTGCTTCCACGAGTAGGCGAGCGCGTTCCCGGGCGCTTCCAGGTAGCCGGGGATGTCCTCCGTCAGATTGGAGACGTACACCGGCACCCAGCCCGGGTTGACCACGTCGATCAGCATGAGCGCGTCGTGGTCGGGCAGATGGATGATGATGTTGTCCGGCGAGTGGTTGGCCCCGTGCCAGGCCAGATCGATCCGCTCGCCTCCGATCTCGAGCGTCCTGCGATCCTGGAACGTCTCCTCGTTCGGAGGTCTCGCCGGGTCGTCGTCGCGGATCAGCAACCGCCGCGTCTCCTCGTGACCGATGCGGGTGACGTTCTTGTCGAACAGCGACGACGCCCCGACGTGGTCGGCGTGGTGATGCGAGTAGATGAGGTAGTTGATCTCGTTGCTCACGCCGTTTGCGGAAGCGATCTCGTCGACGGCGCGCCTAATGTTGTTCCCGAGCGTCGGGGGCGCGTCGAGCAGCACAACACCGTCCGACGTGGTCAGAAACGCGGACTGGTACGTGCCGTCGGTGACCCAGTACAGGTTCCGCTCGACGCGCCCGACGTGGTAGCCCTGCTCGTTCATCGCGGGGCCGAGGGCCGAGGGAGGGACCGGCGCGAACTCCGGGAACGTTTCGGTCACGGGTGCACCCACGAGCCGTAGCCGAGGTCGAGGCGGACCGACTGCATCACCTGGAACGCCACATCCTCGGTGAAGACATCGGCGGCGGCGAGTACGCCCGTCCACTTCTCGGTCACGGGTGCCGCCGTCCTTCGCGCGGTCTCCTCGAGGATGGCCTTGATCGCCGCCCAGGAGTTCGCGCCGTACTGCTGGTAGTACGGCGTCCCATCGAGCGAGTCGATCGCCTTTCGCGAGCTCTCGACGAGATCGTTCATGTACTCCTGGTGCACCGCGATGTCCTCGCGCGTGCCCAACCGACCGTTGTGCCCGCCGATGAAGTGCTTCCACGAGTACGCGAGCGCGGTCGCCGGCGCCTCGAGGTAGCCCGGGATGTCCTCCGACAGGTTGGACTGGAAGATCGGCACCCAGCCCGGGTTGACGATGTCGATCAGCATGAGCGTGTCGTGGTCGGGCAGGTGGATGACGATGTTGTCGGGCGAGTGGTTCGGGCCGTACCAGGCGAGATCGATGCGCTCGCCGCCGATTTCGAGCGTGCGGCGGTCGCCGAACGTCTCCTCGTTCGGCGGCCTCGCCGGGTCGTCGTCGCGCAGCAACAGGCGCCGCGTCTCCTCGTGCCCGATCCGCGTGACGTTCCTGTCGAAGAGCGACGCCGCGCCGATGTGGTCGGCGTGGTGGTGTGAGTAGACGAAATACTCGACCTTGTTGCTGACGCCGTTCGCGGCCGCGATCTCGTCGATCGCCCGCTGGATGTTGTGGCCGATCGTCGGCGGCGCGTCGAGAAGCACGACACCGTCCGGCGTCGTGAGGAACGCACACTGGTACACGCCGTCGGTGATCCAGTACAGGTTCCGCTCCACGCGTCCGACGTAGTACCCCTGCTCGTTGAGCGCGGGGCCTAGGGCCGAGGCAGGGATCGGTGCGTAGTCCGTGAGCGTGCTCATGTCGTTACCTCCGTCGTAAGTGCGGCTCGTGCTCCGTCGAGGTCGAGCACCCGACCCTGGAGGTCGCCGCCGGGACCCTCCATCCGTCCAACGGCGGCGAGGCCCCCCACGTCCATTGGCTCGAATCCGGCGGCGCGAATCAGCCGTTGTGCGGTTGCTGGCGCATCTTCGTCGTCGGTCGCGTAGAAGAGCACGACGCGCGGTTCCTGGTTCGCGGTATCCGCCCACTGTGTCGCGCCGAGCGATCCGAGTGCCTTCACGTAGTGCGCGCCTGCGGGGAGCAGGGCACGGACGACTGAGCTGGACGACACTCCCTCAGGCAACGTCCGAATCATCTGACCGTTCTCGAACCCGATCGGGTTCGTCGGGTCGAGGACGACTTTGCCGTCGAGTCGTTGTGCGTGCTCTGCGAGCACTTCCCTGAGAGGGTCGAGCCACACGGCGAGGACGACCGTGTCGGCTGCGTCGATCGCGTCTGCCACGGAGGCGGCGCGGGCGAGCGGTCCGAGCTCGTTCGCGAGCGCTTGAGCCCGCGACTCGTCCTTCGCGGTCAGGGCGACGGCCTCGCCGCCGTTCACGAGGTGCCGTGCAACCGTCCCGCCGAGGTTGCCGACGCCGATGATGGTGGTTGTCATGGCCCCGATGGTTGCTTTGCACCCGGGGCGATCGCATCCGGGAAACCCGTAGTCCTCGACTGCGCTGGCATGCTCCCGGGATGGTCACGAGGGCATCCGCCGAGCAGCTGTTCGGCCGGCAGCGCGAGCGCGAGGTTCTCGGCCGTCTGCTGGACACGGCGCGCGGTCACGGCGGCGTCATGGCGCTGTATGGCGAGCCGGGGGTCGGCAAGACCGCGTTGCTCGAACATGTGATCGAGACGGCGGCGGACTTCCGGATCGCGCGCGCGGTCGGCGTCGAGGGCGAGATGGAGCTCGCCTTCGCGGCCCTCCAACAGCTGTGCTCGCCGAGCCTCCAATTCATGGAGCGTCTGCCTGATCCCCAGCGCGATGCGGTGGAGGTCGCGCTCGGGCTCAGCGCCGGCCAGACCCCGAATCCGTTCCTCGTCGGGCTCGCCGTTCTCAACCTGTTGTCGGAGGCGGCGGAGGAGCAGCCGCTGCTCTGTGTCATCGACGACGCACAGTGGCTCGACCGTGCGTCCGCGCGCGTGCTCGCGTTCGTCGCACGTCGTCTCCTCGCCGAGAGGATCGCGATCGTCTTCGCGGCGCGAGCGCCGATCGATGCGCTTCGAGGCTTCGCCGAGCTCCGCGTCGAGCCGCTCGGCCGCCGCGATGCGCGTGCACTCCTCGACTCCGTCCTGCCTGCGCGGCTCGACGAGCAGGTGCTCGAACGGATCGTCGTCGAGACGCGCGGCAATCCGCTCGCGATCATCGAGCTGCCGCGCGGCCTCACGCCCGCGCAGCTCGCCGGCGGGTTCGGCCTGCCGGAGGCGCTGCCCTTGTCCGCCGGGATCGAGCAGAGCTTCACGCGGCGGCTCACCGCGCTCGGGCGCGACGCGCAGCGGTTACTGCTCCTTGCCGCTGCCGACCCGGTCGGCGACCCGGCGCTCATGTGGCGTGCGGCCGAGCTGCTCGGCATCCCCGAGTCGGCTGCCGACACCGTCGAAGCGGAAGGCTTGCTGGTCGTCGGGCCGCGCGTGGTATTCCGTCATCCGCTGGTCCGTTCGGCTGTCTATCGCGCGGCCGATCCGAGCGAACGGCGCGCAGCTCACGCTGCATTGGCGGACGCGACGGAGCCGGAGCTCGATCCCGACCGGCGCGCTTGGCACCGGGCGCAGGCAGCTTCACTCCCCGACGAAGACGTCGCCGCCGAGCTCGAGCGTTGCGCCGCGCGCGCCCAGGCGCGAGGCGGATCGTCTGCTGTCGCTGCATTCCTCGAGCGCGCCGCCGAGCTGTCACCGGAGTCGACGTACCGCGCACAGCGCCTGCTCGCGGCGGCGGCGGCCAAACGGGAGGCCGGCGATCTCGAGGCCGCACTCGGGCTGCTCGATCGTGTCGAACCCGCGGTGCTCGAGGAGCTCGGCTCCGTCCGAGTGGATCTGCTGCGAGCACAGATCGCGTCGGAGCAATGGCGCGCCGCCGATGCAGGGCGGCTGTTCATGGACGCTGCGCGCCGACTCGAGTCACTCGATCCCGAGCTGGCCCGCGAGACGTATCTGGAAGCGCTGTCGGGTGCGATGGCCAGAGACGTCGACATCGAAGGCGGCGCCACTGCTGCCGCAGCCGCGGCGCGTGCGGCGCCGACCGCCACATCTCCGCCGCGGATGGTCGACCTCTTACTCGACGCGTTCGCCGTTCGCCTGACTGACGGATACGCGGCTGCGGCGCCGACGCTCGCTCGTGCGCTTGAGCATCTGCTCGCGCTCGACGTGTCCGGCGAGGAGGGCCGGCGATGGCTCTCGCTCTCCGGCGCGCGGAACGGGCATGTCGTCGCACTCGAGCTCTGGGACGACGAGGCCTTGAATCTCCTCGAGGCGCATCAGCTTCAGGTTGCGCGCGACACGGGTGCATACGGCCAGTTGCATTTCGCGCTCACCTTCGTCGCGAGGAACCGCATGCTGGCCGGCGAGTTGACCGAAGCAGCGCACCTCATCGACGAAGCGCGCCTGATCGCGGAGGCAACCGGCAACGCGCCTCCCGTGAACGGCGCGATGATCCTTGCGGCCTGGCGCGGCGACGAGACGCAGGCGTCCGTGTTGATCGAAGCGACCTCGGAGGAGTCGGCCCGTCGAGGATGGACGTCCAACAACTATGCGCGCGCCGTTCTCTCCAACGGGCTCGGCCGCCACGACGTCGCGTCCGACGCAGCCTGGGAAGCGATGGAGTCTGATCCGATCGGGTATGGGACGTGGTTGCTGCCCGAGCTGGCGGAAGCCGCATCCAGGACCGGTGACCGAGCGCGGCTCGAGTTCGCGCTCGAGTGGATCTCGGAGCGGGCGAGCGTCACTCAATCGGACTGGCTGAGCGGAATCGAAGCCCGTGTCCGCGCGCTTGGGAGCGAAGGCGAGGTCGCAGACAGCCGGTACCGCGAGTCGATCGAGCGCCTGTCGCATTCGCGCGTGCGAATCGAGCTCGCGCGATCTCATCTCCTGTACGGAGAGTGGCTTCGGCGTGAGCGCCGCCGCGTCGATGCCCGTGAGCATCTACGGCCGGCGCTCGAACTCTTCACCGACATGGGCGCCAACGCGTTCGCGCAGCGCGCAGAACGCGAGCTGCTCGCCACGGGCGAGCACGCTCGCAAGCGGACCGTCGAGACACTGGGCGACCTCACGCCGCAGGAGGCCCAGATCTCGCGCCTCGTGGCGCAGGGACAAACCAACAGGGAGATCGCCGCTCAGCTGTTCATCAGTCCGAGCACGGTCGAGTACCACCTGCGCAAGGTGTTCCGCAAGCTCGGCGTCAAGTCGCGCACGCAGCTTGCACACCGCCTCGTTCCCTAGGCGCATAGGCTTCCGCCCACATGCCGTTCCACGAGTCGCCGGACCGCTACATCGAGGGCGGCGGGCTCGGGCTCGATCTCTACCGCGAGGTTGCCGAGCTGCCGCTTGTCAGCCCGCACGGCCACATCGACGTGCGGCTCTTCTCCCAGCCGGACGCGCGCCTCGAGCAGCCCGGGCGCCTGTTCGTCGCGAGCGACCACTACGTCGTCCGGATGCTCTACTCGCAGGGCGTGCCGCTCGAGGCGACGCGCGCCGAAGACCGCGCCGTCTGGCAGCTCCTCGTCGACAACGCCGACCTGTTCGCGCTCACGCCGTCGGGGCTCTGGCTGCGCGAGACGCTCGCCGGCGTGTTCGGGATCCACGAGCTGACGTTGGATGCGTACGACGCGATCGAGGCGCAGCTTGCGAGCGCAGAGTTCGCCCCCTTGGCGCTTCTCGACCGCTTCGCTGTCGACTGCCTTGCGACCACCGATCCCGCCGGCGCTCCGCTCGACGACCACCAAGGCCTCGCGCCGCGCATCCGGCCGACGTTCCGCCCCGACGCGGTCGTCGCGCTCGACGCCCCCGGCTGGCGCGGTGCGCTCGCGGAGCTCGGCGTCGCCGTCGGCCGCGAGCTGGGCGACTACGAGTCGTTCCTCGACGCGCTCGCCGAGCGGCGGGCCGCGTTCAAGGCGCTCGGCGCGACCGCGACCGACCACGCGGCGACGAGTGCCGACACGACGCGACTCGCGAACGCCGACGCCGCCCGCCTCTTCGCGCTGGCGCTCGCGGGTCAGGTGTCGCACGGAGAAGCACGCAGCTTCGAGGCGCACATGTTGAACGAGTTCGCGCGCATGAGCCTCGACGACGGCCTCGTCATGCAGCTCCACATCGGCAGCCTCCGCGACCACAACGTGCCGCTCGCCACGCGCTTCGGCGCCGACCTCGGGGCCGACATTCCGGTCGCGACCGACTGGACGCGCGGGCTGCGGCCGCTGCTCGCGGCCTGTGGGAACGACCCGGGCTTCACGCTGATCCTCTTCACGCTCGACGAGAGCACGTACAGCCGCGAGCTCGCTCCGATCGCCGGTCACTACCCCGCCGTCCTGCTCGGCTGTCCGTGGTGGTTTCACGACAGCCCGCTCGGCATCGACCGGTTCCTCGACCGCGTCGTCGAGACGGCCGGCATCCGCAACCTGGCCGGCTTCGTCGACGACGCGCGCGCGCTCACGGCGCTGCCGGCGCGACACGACCTCTGGCGGCGCCGCACGTGCGGCTGGCTCGCACGCCGGGTCGCCGGCGGCTTCGCGACCGAGGACGAGGCGCGCCGCATCGCGCACGAGCTCGCCTACGACCTCGCGAAGCGCGCGTACCGGGTTTAGATCCCGCTGAACGCGTCGAAGCCGCCGTCGACCGGGACGACGACCCCGGTGACGAAAGACGCGCCTGCGCCCGCCAGCCACACGACGGTGCCCGCGACCTCGTGCGGCTCGCCGAAGCGCCCCATCGGCGTGGCCGCGACGATCCGCTTGCCGCGCTCGGTCAACGCGCCCGATTCGTCGAGGAGCAGCGCACGGTTCTGCTCGCCGACGAAGAAGCCCGGCGCGATCGCGTTGACGCGCACGCCTCGCGGCGCGAGCTCGACGGCGAGCCATCGTGTGAGGTTCTCGACCGCCGCCTTCGCCGCGCCGTAGCCGACGACGCGGGTCAGCGCGCGGTGGGCCGCGAGCGACGAGATGTTCACGATCGAGCCGCCCTCCGCGATTGCCTCGCCGAAGACCTGACACGGCACGACCGTGCCGTTGAAGTTCAGCTTCACGACCTCGTCGATCGCCGACGCCGGCAGCTCGAAGAAGGTCTGCTCGCCGGTTGTCGCTGCGGCGACGTTCCCGCCTGCGGCGTTGACGAGGACGTCGAGCCGGTCGAGTTGCGCGCGGGCGCGCTCGACCGAGGCGCGGTCGAGCACGTCCGCTTCGAGGACGAACGCGCCCTCGAGCTCGGCCGCGAGCGCCTCCAGCCGGTCGCGCCGGCGCGCGAGCAACCCGACCCGGGCGCCCGCCGTCGCGAGGCCGCGCGCGATCGCGCCCCCGAGAACGCCCGACGCTCCCGTGACAACCGCGACGCGGCCCTCGAGACCGGAATCCATCCAGGTGATACAAGCACGGTCGGTGCGTTTGAGCGTCATCACCGACGAGATCGACCCCGGCCTCGCGGCGGCCCTCGACGTCTGCGAGGAGCTCGGGATCGATGCCGTCGAGCTGCGTACGCTCGACGGCGTGCAGGTCGTCGACCGCTCCGATGCGGAGCTGGCCGCGATCCGGGCCGAGCTCGACCGGCGCGGCTTCACCGTCTGCGCGATCGCTTCCCCGTTCCTGAAGTGCGACCGCGGCGAGGATCAAGACGATGTGCTCGCCGGAGCGCTGCGCGCCGCGGCCGCGCTCGGGGCGCCCGTCGTGCGCGCGTTCGGGTACTGGCGCGAGCCCGACCCGTCGGCCGCGCTGCCCGATCTCGGCCGCGCGCTTCGCGACGCGGCGGCGCACGCGGACGTCACGCTTGCGCTCGAGAACGAGCACGAGTGCAACGTCGCCACTGCCGCCGAGGCGCGCGCCGCGCTCGACGCGGCCGACTCGCCGCAGCTGCGCCTCATCTGGGACCCGGGCAACGCCGCGATGCTCGACCCGGCTGCATGGAACGGGCTCGGCGGGCTCGACACGATCGTCGACCGCGTCGCGCACGTCCACGTCAAGGACGTCAGCCCGGCCGGGGAGTGGACGAGGGTCGGTGACGGCATCGTCGACTTCCGGGCACAGCTCGACTGCCTCGCGCAGGCGGGCTACGACGGGTATCTCTCCTTTGAGACGCACTACGTGCGTGACGGGAGCGGAGAGCTCGCGACGCGGGACTGCATCGCGGCGCTGAGGTCGTTGGCGTGACGTTGCGCTACGGCCTGATCGGTGCCGGCGTCGTCGCGGAGATGCATCTCGAGGCGATGGCAGAGCTCGACGACATCGAGCTCGTCGGGATCGCCGCGCACGACGCGGAGTCGGCTGCCAGGCGTGCGCGCGAGTACGGCTGCCGCGCCTTCGCCGAGAACGACGACCTGCTCGCGTGCGAGCTCGATGTCGTCGTCGTTGCCACGCCGCACCCGTCGCACGCCGAGCTGACGATCGCGGCACTCGAGACGGGCGCGCACGTGCTGTGCGAGAAGCCGCTCGCACCGGAGGCGCGGGAGGCCGACGCCATGATCGCCGCCGCCGACCGCGCGGACAGGCTCCTCGGCGTGTGTTTCCAGCAGCGCTTCCGGCCGGTAATCGCCGCCGCCCGGCGACTGGTCGACGAGGGCAGGCTCGGGACGCTCGTGCGCGCGTCGATCGTCGACCCGCTCTACCGGCCCAACGCGTACTACCGCACAGCAGACTGGCGCGGCACGTGGAAGGGCGAAGGCGGGGGCGTCCTAATGAACCAGGCGCCGCACACGCTCGATCTCCTCTGCCATCTCGCTGGGCCGCCCGTGACGGTGTGGGGCGTCGCACAGCGGCGCGCGCAGCCGATGGAGGCGGAGGACACGGCGACCGCCCTGCTTTCGTACGAAGGCGGCGCCGTCGGAACCGTGGCCGTCTCGACGCTCGAGCCGGGCGTGCAGCGCATCGAGCTCGTCGGCGACCGCGGCCGGATCGAGATCGTCGGCGAGTCGCTCATCTTCGAGCGCTTCGAGCCGCCGATCTCGCAGCATCTGACGAGCGCGACCGAGATGTTCGCGGCGCCCGAGCGCGTCGCCGAATCCGTGGAGCTGCCGCCCGGCAGCGGCGGCCATCGAGACGTGCACGCGGACTTCGCCGCCGCTGTCCGCGAGGGCCGCGAGCCGCGCGTCCCCGCGCGTGATGCACTGTGCTCGCTCGAGCTCGCGAACGCGATCGTCCTGTCCACGCACGAGGAGCGCGCTGTGCCGCTCCCCGTCGACCGCGACGCGTACGCCGCGTTGCTCGCGCAGCTGCGCGGCGAATGAACCGCATCGCGTTCTCGAACCTCGCCGCGCCGGGATGGACGCTGGAGCGAACGGTCGACGCCGTCCACGAGCTCGGCTACGACGGCCTCGAGCTGCGGCTGCTCGACAGCGAGCCGATCGATGTCCTGGAGCTCGCGTCCTCCACGCGTCGCGCCGTCGCCTCTACTCTCGCCGGCGTTCCGCTCGCCTGCCTGGACACGTCGATCGAGCTCGCAGGCGCGTTCGAGCGCGCGCTGCCCGCCGCCATTGAGCTGGCTCGCGAGTGGGGGACCGACACAGTGCGAGTCTTCGGCGGCGACGTCAGCGACCTCGACGATGTCGCGCGTCGGCTCGAGCCGCTGCTCGAGCACGACGTCACGGTCGCGCTCGAGACGCACGATCACTTCGCGAGCGCGGCGCGGGTCGCCGAGCTGCTGGGGCTAGTCGCCAGCCAATCGCTCGCCGCGGTCTGGGATCTCCACCATCCAGCGCGCGCGGGCGAATCCCCGGCGGACGTCGTGCGCTCGCTCGGTCCCGCGATCCGGCTCGTGCACGTGAAGGACGCGCGGCACCGCGGGAACGATTGGGAGCTCGTCCCGCTCGGCGACGGCGACGTGCCGGTTCGGGAGAGCCTCGACGTGCTCCGCGCGCACGGCTACGACGGGTGGCTGACCGTCGAGTGGGAGAAGCGCTGGCACCCGGAGCTCGCAGAGCCGGAGCTCGCGCTGCCGCACGAGCTGCGGGCCCTTCGCGCACTGGTCGGCTGACACTACGCGGAGATCTAGGTCGCGAAAGTCGGTCAAGACAGGCGCGCTCTCTGCCGATGGACCACCGTGCGGCGCCTCCTCGTCATTGTCTCGACCGCCGCGGTTCTTTCCGCCTCGGCCGGTTCCGCGCGCGCTGGGGCTCCGGGTTTCGTCGTCCTGCAGCCATCGCTCGACGCGACGATCGCGCGGCAGATCGACGCCGACCGTCACGCGCTCGCGCAGGCGCAGCAGAGGCAGCGCGCTCTTGGGATGCGGCTCCGAGACGCGCGAGCGAAGCTCGCGACCGCTACCGATCCCTTCTCGGACGAGGACGGAGTGGGCAGGTTGCAGGTCGCGGCGGGGTCGGCGGCTGCACGCGTCATTGGCCTGAACGCCGCCATCCGGCGGCTCCGGGCCGCGCTGCAGCCGGTTCGGCTTCCGGCTGCGCTGAACACCGCCTCCACCGACGCCGTCGGTTGGGATGCCGTTGCCGTTGCGGAGCACTATCTCGGTGTCCGGTATCTCTGGGGCGGGAACAGTCCCCAGTCCGGCTTCGACTGCTCCGGCTTTGTCAAGTTCGTCTACGCGCAGCTCGGGTTGACGCTCGCGCACTACGCCGCGACGCAATACGTCACGACGCCGCGCATCGATCCGAGCGAGCTCGTGGCCGGCGACCTAGTGTTCTTCGAGCCGCGAGCCGACGGGCCAGGCCACGTCGGCATCTATATCGGCGAGGGCCAGCTCATCGAGGCGCCGCACACGGGCGACGTCGTGAAGCTCGCGCCGCTGGCGGAGCTCAGCGCCGCGCTTGGCTTCGTCGGCGCAACGCGCCCATCAGAGCTTCTGATGCCGATGACAACCGCGTAGCCGCGCGACGACGATCTACCGGTAGCCGCGCGTCCGGCCGCTCCCCGCTTTAACCCACTCAGGCGCGACGGCAGTCGCCGGCTGCTTGAGCTCCCGCCCGGGCAGCAGCGTGATGCAGGTCACGACCACGTGAGCTAAGCGGCTGAGCGGAATTCATCCCGGTGCGGGTCCGCCGAGGGCAGCCAGATCGGCGGGATCGGAGCAGTACGGGAGGCCGCTGGCCGGATCACGTTGCTGGCGTGCTCGCGTAAAGCGACAATGCTTTCGCGCTCGTCGTTTGTGCGAGTGACGAGCGACCAGCACCAGAGCGGACACGGGTCGACGACCGGGCGCGTGCGCAGGCTCGCGGGCAACCTGTCGAAATGCCGCTTCGGCGACATGAGCACCGGCGCGTTGAGACGGAGCGCGCGGTCGTGGAACGCCACGCCGGCGATGCCGCCGTCGTCGATGTGCACCAGCCGTGCGCCGGTAGCTTCGGCAAACTCGGTCGCGAAGTCGTTCCACGCCTGCCAAGACGTGAGGTCGGCGTCGACGAGCACGCGGAGTTTCCGCGCAGGAACGGTCGTTTCGGTTCGGCCGGCCGGAGTGACGGCGAGCAGCGGCTCGGGCCACAGCAGCCGGAAGTCCAGCCGCTCGTCGCGCGATCCGGCCCACGCAATAGCTGCGTCGAGGCCTCCGTCGAGGACGCGCGCGATCTGAACGTGACTCGGCATGATCCATTCGTCGACGCGTACATCAACCGCCGCCGAAGCGGTGAGCTGCTCGGGTAGCCAGCTGACGTAGCCGACACGGAGCGGCCCCGTCGCTCCCGCGACGCGGCGTTGAGCGCGTGCGGCGAGCTCGAGAATCTCGCGTGCGTCGGGCAGCAGCATCCTTCCGGCCGCGGTCAACTCGACATGCCGGCGGTCGCGGACGAACAGCGGCGTTCCCAGACTCGCCTCGAGCGACTTGATCTGTTGCGAGAGTGACGGTGCCGCGATGCGCAGACGCTCTGCAGCTCGCGCGAAGTGAAGCTCCTCCGCGACGGCGACGAAGTATCGAAGCGTTCGCAACTCCACGCGTTGAACGATACGTGTGGTGTTAGGCGGCGCCTAACAACGTGAGCCAACCGGTCGTGGCCGAGCGCCATCGGCTGCCTGCACGCTGTTTCGGCAGGTCTCCCACCACCCGGAGGTAGCCATGAGCATCGACATGAAGCTCGAGATAGACGTCATTCCCGTGTCCGACGTCGACCGGTCCAAGGAGTTCTACGAGCGCTTGGGTTGGAGGCTCGACGACGACGTCGCCCCGCTGGACGGCCTTCGGATCGTCCAGTTCACGCCCCCGGGCTCCGGGACCTCGGTGACGTTCGGTCTGGGGCTCACGACGGCAGCGCCCGGCGCGGCCGAAGGTGGATTGATCGTCTCCGACATCGAGGCCGCTCATGCCGAGCTCGTCGGCCGCGGCGTCGAGGTGAGCGACATCTGGCACGGCCCGCCGTTCCCGGTCGAGGCACGACAGCCGGGACCCGACCCCGAGCGCACGAGCTACGGGTCGTTCTTCTCCATCACCGATCCCGATGGCAACACGTGGCTGGCCCAGGAGGTCACGACTCGGCTCCCTGGCCGCATGAACGCGGCTCAGACGGGCTACGTCTCCACCGCGGACCTGGCGAGCGCGCTTCGGCGTGCCGAGGCCGCCCACCGCAAGCACCATGCGTCGGGCGAAAGCGAAGACTGGCCGACCTGGTACGCCGCGTACATGGTGGCCGAGCAGGCCGGGACGGACCTGCCAACGTGACCATGGAGTTTCTCGTCGAGTTCGATCTCCAAGTTCCGGCAGGAACGCCGCAGTCCGAAATCAGGGACCGCCAGAAGGCCGAGTCGGCGGCCGCAGCAAAGCTTGCGGACGAGGGGCACCTCGTGCGGCTATGGAAACGGTCGCGAGTCGGGGACCGCGCAACGGCCCTTGGCCTGTACCGCGCGGACAGCGAGGCTCATCTCGACGCCATGCTCTCCGACCTGCCGCTCGCCGACTGGTTGCATGTCACGGTGACGCCGCTCGAATCCCATCCCACTGATCCGCCTGGAGGCGCTTCAGAGTTCTAGGTGATCGCCGCGTGCACAGGCAGCTCCACGCGGAACGTCGTGCCCACGTTCTCCTCGCTCGTGACACCGATGAGCCCGCCGTGGGCCTGGGCGATGCCCTGGGAGATCGAAAGCCCGAGGCCGGTCCCCTGAATCGCGTGATCGCCCGCGGCCTGCGTGCGGAAGAAACGGTCGAAGACCTGCGCCTGCTCGTCGGTGGCGATCCCCAGCCCCGTGTCCTCGATCTCGAGCACGGCCGAGCCGTTCGATCGCGCGACCCGGACCGACACGTTTCCTCCGCGGGGGGTGAACTTGACCGCGTTCGAGATCACGTTGTCGAGCAACTGTCCGAGGCGTACGCGGTCACCGCTGAGATGGACCGGGCTCGTCGACGAGAATCCGAGGCTGATTCCGTCCGCCTCGGCTCGCGGCCGCGCCGACTCCAGGCTCTCGTGCGCGAGGCTGCCCAGGTCGAGGTCGGTGAGCTCGAGCGTGAGTCCGTTGGCGTCGAGTTCGGAGATGAACAGCAAATCCTCGACGAGCTTTTGCAGGCGGTCCGTATTGCGATCGGCGATCAAGAGGAATCGGCGCTGTTCGTCCTCCAGCGAGCCGGAGTCGCCGCCGAGGACGAGGTCGAGATAGCCGTGGATCGAGGTCAGCGGGGTGCGGAGCTCGTGCGAGACCGTCGCAACGAAGTGGTCCTTGAGTCGATCGAGCTCGCGCATGCGATCCGTCGTCTCCTGTAGCGCTCGCATCCGAGCAACGGCCGACTCGTGCTGCTGCACCGACCCGACCATCCGTAGCAAGACGAGGCTGAAGAGGACGATGGCCGACCCGGCGATCACGAGCCGGTCGGTGGTCCTCTCCGGTCCGAGGAGCCCGGTCGCCGGAGCAACGAACGTGGCGGCGGTCAACACCGCAACCCGCGTGCGGGTGAGACGTGCCGGCGCTGCGGTCGCTACGTCTGCGGTAGCCATCGACGGGTGAAGGGCTGCGGCGCCGAACAGGAGGTAGAAGAGGATCCACCCGCCGTCTAGGAGGCCGCCAGTCTGATAGCCGCCGTGCAGCTGCAGCCAGCCGTACACACCGTCGGTACCGAACAGCACGCAGATCGAGGTGAGCATCAAGTAGTAGGACTTTCCGCGGTGACCGCCGCCGAACGCCAAACGGACGGCTGCCGACAAGATGAGCAGATCCATCAACGGGTACAGGATCGACGTGAGCTTCACCGGCAGGGAGAGCGTCGTGTCGAATGCGTAGGGCGCCATCAGGAAGATCCATGAGAGAAGCCCGATCGCTGTACTGATGATCAGGGGATCGATGAGGGCCGCCCGGGCTTCGCCGCGGTTCCGCCCTCTGATCAGCAGCACGAGTCCGGCCGCGATCGCCGGACCGACGCCGAGATAGAGCGCGTCGGCAATCGACGGGAACGGAAGTGGCCCCCCGAAGATCCGTTCGTAGTTGTAGGCGAGCACGTCGCCAGCGACAAACAGCGCCTGGCCGGCTGCGAACAGATACCAGGCGAGCCGGGCGCGCGGGCGATGCAGACGCACGCCTGCCACGATCGCTACGACTGCGCTCAGGCCGATGCCGTTGAACACCGGCCCGGCGTTGAACGCGTGGGGACCGAAGAGATAGAGACCTACGACCGGAGCCATCACCAGCAGGAAGATCCACCACGCGCGCGCTCTCATGGGCCGCGATTGCTCCTTCGTCGAAAGGCGGCCCCCCGGGCCTTCACTTGGTGCTATCGACGAGATGCAGACAAACCTGGACCCGCGCCGTAACCGGTCGCGCGGAAGCATCCATCACGCCCAGGGTGAGCGCCTCGAACAGGGCGGACTCGTGACGATGACCTGCCGCTGGGGCGTTGCACTTGGCGAGAGAGGGGTCTAGGATGCCGAGTCTCCCGTGCGTAGAACCCTCATCGTTCTCGTGGTCGCCTTTGCGGCTGCGTTCCCGAGCTCGGCATTGGCGCAGGCGACGCGCACCTGGGTCTCCGGAGTCGGCGACGACGCGAATCCATGCAGCCGGACCGCTCCCTGCAAGACGTTTGCCGGGGCGATTTCGAAGACGGCCGTGGGCGGAGAAATCGATGTCCTCGACCCGGGCGGCTTCGGTGCCGTCACGATCACGCAGTCGGTCACGATCAACGCTGACGGCGTGACCGGCGGAGTGCTCGTCAGCGGCACCAACGGGATCACCATCAACGCTGGTTCGACCGGTCACGTGACGTTGCGTGGGCTCGACATCAACGGCCTCAGCACCGGCCTGAACGGCGTCCAGGTGTTGAGCGCGGCATCTGTGCGCATCGAGCTCTCTCGCATCTACGGATTCACGCTGAACGGAGTGGACTTCGAGCCGACGAACCCGGGCGCGAGGCTGCTCGTTCAGAGCTCGGAGATCTACGACAACAACGGTGATGGCGTGGCCATCGCCCCGCAGGCCGGCGCGACCACGGTGTCGGCGACGCTTCGGCAGGACGAGATCGACGGAAACACGTGCGGCGTCGTGGCCGGCGCGTTCGGGCTGGCGGCGAGCCCGAACTTCAGCACGAACTGCGGGATGAACTCGACCGGTACGGGGCGAACGGCGATGGTGCTGACCGCGCGCTCAGACCTGTTCGGGAACTCCGTCGGCGTCGAGTCGGTCGGTGCGCTCGCCACCAACAACATCTCCGGCGACACGGTGTCGGGCAACACGACCGGGCTGAAGGTCGTCGTCACCGGGAAGATCGTCTCGTTCGCAGACAACGAGCTCGCGGGCAACACCACCGACGGGGTACCGACCTCGACGAAGGCACATCACTGACGACGCGTCAGTGATGCTCGCGGAACGACAGCACGCCTGCCCACGCACCGCCGGTTGAGCAGCGCTCGATCGCCGGCTCGCGAACGGCGCAGTCCGTGGGCGGCGCGTTCGCAGCCGTCGACCGCACCTTCACGGAGAACGACGACCGGCGCTCGAGCGCGGCCACGGGAATGACGACCTTCGCCGTCTGGAACCAGACGGCGGGGCCGTAACCCGTGGCGAAGCTGAAACCGGGCGCGTAGTAGGAGTCGAGAAGACCGTCGAGGCTGTCACCCTGACCCGGACAGGCGGTGGGCAAGAGTGCGAGGGCATCGGCTACCGGGTTGCCGACGACGATGGTCACGGAGTTGCCGACGTAGCCGGCGCGAATCGAGACATTGAGCCGAGCCGCCGGCTTCGTCTGCGATCGGACGTGGCACGACAGGTGCGCGTCGTCGGCGGCGAACAGCCCGTCGACATGCGAGTGCGAGATCTGACCGGTTGCCCACTCGCTTCCGGTAGCGCCGCTTAGTGCGCGCGTCCGACGCGCGCCCGTGACCGAGAGCGGCTCGCTGAACGTGAGGTTCCAGCGTTGCGTGCTCGAATCGTGCGCGTCGTTCGTGTCGTGTGCGCCACCGGGGTTCGGCGGCTCGGAGTGGTAGATCGTGCGATAGCTGCCCGACCCGACGTAGCTCACGACGAAGCGCGCGGCTCCCGCAGCGGAGGTGGAGCCGAAGAGCGCCAACACGGCGCCTGCGAGGGCCGCTACGCGCATCTGAACTCCGCCAGGCTAACGAACGGGCCAGTCGCTCCGCGGCGCCGGGCGCTACCCGTCGGGCTCGGGAGAGTGTGTGGTTTGCTTCGAGTTCCACCGTGTCAGTGAATCTGGTTGTGTCGCTCAGCGTTCCGCGCTCGTGTTGAGCCGTCTTGCCAGCGCCGCTACGTGGTCGCGGAGTTCGTCCGGTCGTCTGATATCGAATTTGGCCCCGAGCCCAGCAAGCAAGCCGACTGCCCATTCCAGGGAGTCGGCACGCATGATGAGCTGAGTGCGGTCCCCTTCGGCCGACAGCTTGGCGATCGTCGGCGAGATGCGTGTGGAGACTGCGTCGACGGTTGCATCGAACAGAACTTCGATTTCCCACGCCCACGGGAGGCGGGCGAGCATGCCGAGGACGTATGCATCCGGGTCGAAGTCCGGCTCTGCGGGCTCGGCTGGGCCTGCGAGCGTGGCAGTTGAGATGCGATCGGCTCGGAAGGTGCGCAACTCGTTTGAGCTGCGGTCGCGCGCGGGCACATACCAACGACCTTGACGGGCGACGAGACCGAGAGGGTCGATCTCGCGGACGCCGGAGGTTCCATCGCGGCGGGTGTAGTCGATGGTGAGGGAGCGTCGCCGACGGACTGCCTCGGCGATGAGGAGCAGCGTCTCACTCGATGCGGCTGGTGGTTGTGGTTCCCCTGAAAGGACCACCTCGCCTCGCAGGCGGTCGACTCGGCGGGTTAGCGGCTCGGGCAGGACGCGGGCGATCTTGGCGAGAGCTCCGACGGACCCGCTGAGGTTGCGTTGCGCCGCCAGCATCAGTCCGTAAACGGTGGCGGCGGCTTCCTCATCTGAGAGCATCAACGGGGACAAGCGCGCGCCGGCGCGGAGCCGGTATCCGCCGCCGACGCCAGGCTGGCCCTCGACCGAGATGCCAAGGTCCTGCAGAGCGACCGCGTAGCGGCGGATCGTGCGCTCGCTCACGCCGAGCTCAGCGGCTGCCGTCGGGCCGTCGACGACGCGGCGGGCGTGCAGGAGCTCGAGAAACGCGAGCAGGTGCCCTCCCACCCTGCGTGCCGCTCGGCTGCTTCGCGTACGGGTTCGCCTCTTGCGGCGTCAGTCGTGGAGCCGGTAGGGGAGGATGCAGATGACAGCGTCGGTGCGACTGCGGAGGACGGCGGCGAGCAGGATTCCGCGTTGGTTTTGCAGGATCTGGTGTCGGCGGCGGCGCGGCTCGACTTCGGGGATGAGCACGGCGACGCGCCGGTCGCTGTCTCGGACAGCGTTGTTGACGTAGTCGGCGATGGGTTCGAGCAGGTCGCGGCGGGTTGGTGTGAGGATGTCGAGGTGGACTCCGCACTCCCACGCTCGCCACTGTGAGCGAAGGGCGCGGGCAGACTCGTCGTCGTATTGGACGCTGACCGCTACGACCGCGTCGCCGAGCGACTTGGCGGCGGAGAGCGCTTCGTAGGTGATCTTGGAGACACCGTTCACGGGGACGATGACGAGGCTGCGTCCTTCAAGAGGCGGTGGCGGAATCTGTCCGAGCGCGAGCTCGTCGGCGACGTAGTCGTAGTAGGACTCGATCCGGTTGAAGAGCAGGATCAGCAGCGGCACGATGACGACGACGATCCATGCACCTTCGGTGAACTTGGCGACGAGGAAGATGACGGTCGCAGTGGCCGTAAGGAGGGCGCCGAATCCGTTCACGGCGGCGCGGGTCCGCCAGTTGCGCGTGCGTTCTCTCGCCCAGTGGCGAACGAGCCCGGTCTGGCTGATCGTGAAGCCGATGAAGACGCCGATCGCGAACAGCGGGATCAGCCGTTGCGTATCGCCGCGCACGACGACGAGCAAGGCGGCGGCGGCGAGCGTGAGCGCCGCGACGCCGTAGCGGTAGACCTGGTGCTCGGCGCGTAGCGAGAAGAGATGGGGGAGCCGGTTGTCGTGGCTGAGCCGGCTCATCAGCACGGGCAGGCCGCCATAGGAGGTGTTCGCGGCGAGCAGAAGCACGATCGTCACCGCGATTCCGACGAGGTGGAAGCCGAGACCGGTTCCGAGCGCGGCGGCCGTGAGCTGGGCGAGCAGTGTCACGCCGCCTCGAGGAACGACGTGGAAGCGATGGATCACGATCGCGAGGCCGAGCAGCATCGCGGCCAGCAGAACGCCGAGTAGAAGCTCGGTTCTCTGCGCGCGCTTGACGCGCGGCTCGCGAAACGTCGGCACGGCGTTCGCGATTGCCTCGACTCCGGTGAGCGCGCTGCAGCCCGCAGCGAACGCCTTCAAGAGCAAGATCACGCCGACGGCCTCGCTTGCGTGGAGAGGCAGGCCGTGTCCGATCACGTGCTCCGGCCGCGCGCGGGCCAGGCCGGCGACGATCACCGCGCCGATCCCGACGATGAAAAGCGCCGTTGGCAGGATCAAGGCGCGGGCGCTTTCGACGATTCCACGCAGGTTCACGGCCGCGAGGAAGGCGAGGCCAGCGAGGGAGTAGAGCAGCGGGTGGCTGCCGAGCGACGGGAACGTCGAGATGAGCGACGCGGCCCCGGCTGCGAGCGACACGGCGACGGTGAGCACGTAGTCGACGACCAGTGATGCCGCGGCCAGCAGGCTGAGTCGGCGTCCGAGCGAGGCCTTGGCGACGGCGTAGGCGCCGCCGCCGTCCGGGTGGACGGCGATCACCTGGCGGTAGCTGACGACGAGCACCGCGAGGAGAACGGTGATCGCGATCGTCAATGGCAGCGTGAAGTGCACCGCGCTGACGCCGGCCGCGACCAGCACCAGCACCATCGCTTCGGGCCCGTACGCGACGGAGCTGAGCGCGTCGAGCGAGAGGGCCGCCAGTCCCTGCAAGGTGCCGAGGTAGTCCTTGCCGTTCTCCCCTGGCCGAAGACGCTTCGTCGGGGAACGCCTCGCCCGGCGGCTTGATGTCGAGCTCATGAGTTCCATGACCCTAGTGCGGGCTCATGTGGAGAGCGGCCGCACGTGGCCGACACGCTCCTGCGCGTCGGTGCAAGAAGGGCAGCTACCGCGCGGCGAGCCAACCTGCGATTGCCGCGGCGATTGCCGCACGGTCGGACTTGAGCGCGTGGTCGGCCGAGACTTCCACGACGGCGCGCTGCGGCCCGGAGGGCGGCATCCCGAACCGGTCGCGCGTTCCCTGGACGACGAGTGTCGGAACACGAACCGCGTCGAGCTCGGCGAGCCGGCTTGCTCCGCTCGGCGCGATCAGCGGAAACGCAAGGCACAGCACGCCGCGCGCGCCGGTCGCGTCGGCGGTGCGGCACGCGACGCGCGCCCCCGAGGAGCGGCCGCCGACGAGGAGTGGCAGCCCGGCGAGCGGGCCGGCCGCCAGTTGCTTCACGACGGCGATCCACGCCTCGTCGAGCCGAGGTGCCGGCGGCGGAGAGCGGCGCCCGGCGATGCGGTAGGGCTGCTCGACCAGCGCGACCGTCACGCCGGCGGCGAGAGCGGTTTCGGTTGCGACTACGAGATCAGGCGCCGCGACGCCGCCGCCCGCACCGTGGCCGAGTACGAGCGCCAAGCGCGCAGGCTTGGCGGCATGCAGGTGGACCCGAGCCGGGCCGCCCGGAGTCTCAACCTGGGACGTAAGCGAACGCGTCAGGGTTGGGGCCGTCGCGGCCGGCCTCGCCGCGGTCGAGCCCATCGATCGTCGCGACGTCGGCGGGCTCGAGCTCGAAGTCGAAGATCTGGATGTTCTCGCGGATCCGCTCGGGCGTCACCGACTTCGGGAAGACGACGTTCCCATGCTGGATGTGCCAGCGGAGGACGACTTGCGCTACCGATTTGCCGATGCGGCCGGCGATCTCGGTCAGCGTTGGGTCACCGAGCACTTTGCCCTGCGCGATCGGCGCCCAGGCCTCGGTCACGATCCCGTGCGCCTTGCCGTACTCGTCGACCTCCCGGTTCTGGAAGTACGGGTGGAGCTCGACCTGGTTCACGGCAGGCACCACGTCCCCTTCGGCGGCGAGGCGCTCGAGATGCGGAACCTGGAAGTTCGAGACGCCGATCGACCGCGCCCGGCCGTCCTGCTTGAACTCCTCGAGCGTCTTCCACGTCGACACGAAGTCGCCGTCGTAGAGCGTCGGCAGGGGCCAGTGGATGAGGAACAGGTCGACGTAGTCGAAGCCGAGCGTCGCGAGCGTCTCGTCGAAAGCGCGCCGCGCAGCGTCGGGCTCGTGGAAGCCATTGTTCAGCTTGCTCGTGACGTAGACCTCCGACCGATGGAGGCCGGCCGCGCGCACCGCGTCCCCGACTCCGCCTTCGTTGCCGTACATCTCGGCGGTGTCGATGTGGCGGTAGCCGGCGCCGAGCGCCGTTGTAGTCGCCGCTTCGGTATCGGGCGGGGGCACCTGGAATACGCCGAAGCCGAGCTGGGGAATCGAGTGGCCGTCGTTGAGGTCGATCTTCGGAACTGCGCTCATGCCCTAGACCTTAGTGGTTTACCCGACGCCGGTAGCGTCATGGACGTGCGCGTACTCTCGATCGGCGGCACCGGCAACATCTCGCGCGCGGTGACGCAGCTCCTCGCGGAGCGCGGCGTTGACCTCACGCTGCTCAACCGCGGACTGAGCGACACCCCTGGTGACGTGCGTTCGATCCATGCCGACATTCGCGACCGGCCGGCCGTTGCGGCTGCGCTGCGCAATGAGCGCTTCGACGTCATCATCGACTGGATCGCGTTCACGCCCGAGCATGTCGCGACGGACATCGAGCTCTTCGCGGGAATCGTCTCCCAGTACCTGTTCATCAGCTCGGCGAGCGTCTACCAACAGCCGTCGCCGTTCTACCCGCTGGTCGAAGATGCGCCGCTCGGCAACCCGGGCTGGCAGTACGCGACCGACAAGATCGCCTGCGAGGACCTTCTCCGCCGCGAAACGGGTTTCCCGTCGACGATCGTGCGACCGGCACACACCTACGGCGAGACACGCATTCCCACGGCCGTCGACGGGGAGGGCTACACGATCGTCGACCGGATGCGGCGCGGGAAGCAGGTGATCGTGCACGACGACGGCACCTCGCTCTGGACGTTGACACACAACACCGACTTCGCGCGCGCGCTCGCCGGGCTGCTCGGGAACGCGGCGGCCGTCGGCGAGAGCTTCCACCTCACGTCGGACTTCGCGCTGACGTGGGATCAGATCACGGAGATGATCGCCGCGGCCGCGGGCCTCGAGCCGGACATCGTGCACATTCCGTCCGAGACAATCGCCGCCGTCGACCCGGGCCTCGGCAAGGAGCTCCTCTGCGACAAGCGCCACTCGCTCGTGTTCGACAACGCCAAGCTGAAGCGCTTCGTGCCGGGCTTCGAGGCGACTTTGTCGTTCGCCGACGGGATCGAGCGGTCGCTCGCCTGGTTCGACGCAGACTCAGCACGGAAGACGGTCGACGCGGAGCGCGACGCCCTGCTCGACCGGATCATCGCCCGCTCAACGTAGGAGATGCCGCTCGAGCCAGGCGTTCCGGAACGCGCCGCGCGGGTCGAGGCGGCCGAGCAGCGCGACGAAGTCCGGTAGCCGTTCGTAGAGCGGTGCGATCTTCGCGGCGTCGGCGAGGAAGAGCTTGCCCCAGTGCGGCCGCGGGGCGAACGGCTCGAGCGCCCGCTCGACCTCTGCGAGTGCGCGCTCGACGGAGTCTTGCTCGCGCTTCCACGTGAAGTGGATGCCGACCGAGTCACGGCCGTGCTGCGGGCTCAACCACAGCTCGTCCGCGGCGATCGTGCGGATCTCCGAGATGTACAGCAACGGGCGAATCCGGTCGCCGAGGCGGAGGATCGCCTCGATGGCGCCGGGGCCGTGTCGCCGGTCGACGAGGTATTCCGACTGGATCTCGTCGCCGGCGCTCGGCATGAAGCCACTGCGGAAGTGCGGGAGCCGGTCCGACCAGAGGCCGGGCTGCCCGAGCTGTGGCGTGGCGTTGACGGGGTCGGCGCCGGGGATCGGGTGACGGTCGGCGGTGGCAGCGGCCGCACCGAGCAGTTCGCCCTCGATCTCGGCGCGATTCTTCAGCCAGATCTGATCGACGTCGTCGGACCAGAGCGTGAAGATGCTCACGCTGTCGGCTGCAGCGGTGATCGCGTCGAACTGCTCGAACAGCATGTCCCAGCTCAGGTGCTCGAACACGCGCTGGTGCATGTCGTACGCCGGTTCGACGTCGAGCGTGACGCGCGTCACGGCGCCGAGTGACCCGAGCCCGACGACAACGCCGTCGAAGTCCGGGGCACCCCTCGAGAGCGTTGTGAGCTCGCCGCGCGACGTCATGAGCTCGAGCGCGGCGACCTGTGTCGCGAGGTTCCCGTTCCGGTTGCCCGACCCGTGCGTGGCTGTTGCGATCGCGCCGCCGACCGAGATGTGTGGAAGCGAAGCGAGGTTGCGGAGCGCCAGTCCCTCTTCCCGCAGCCTGTCGGCCAACTGCGAATAGGTCAGGGCCGCCGGCACGGTGACGGTCGCCCCCTCGAACGTGGTCTCACCCGGGAGTCCGTCGAGGGTGATCAGCTCCGGCGCGTCGGCGATGTCGCTGAACGAGTGCTGTGTGCCGAGCACGCGCACTCGCTCCGCACGCACGACGATCTCGCTCAGTTCGTCCAGCGACGACGGGCGGTGCACCACGTTGGCCCGATAGGTGTAGTTCCCGCCCCAGTTCGTCGTCACGTCCGTCGAGACTACGACCTCCGGCGGATCTGCCCTTCTGTCACCGGATCGACCCGACCGATGAGGATCTGATCGCGTTCGCGCAGAGCCCTCTGACGGACTCGAACCGTCGACCCCCTCCTTGCCATGTGCTCCGAAAGCGTTGCGGTGGGTTGTCACCGGTTGCCCAACGGCCACTTTGAGCCATCTTTAGGGCGTTCCCATTTGCGACGGATTGGCACCGTTTGCTCCCGCTTGGCTCCACCATGCCGGAGACCGGAATCCTTGGTGGAACCGGGCTTCCGCCGCCGATCGGAGGGCGATACAGGATCCGGTTTTGAAGCGATAATCGACGCGTGACAACCGCTGCCGCGATCACCTCCGCAGTCGGGCCGCTCGTCGGGCGTCGGCACGAGGTGGCGGAGCTCCGCAGCCTCCTCGAAACGGAGCGCCTCGTCACGCTCACGGGCGCGGGCGGCTCGGGCAAGACTCGGATTGCGCTCGAGGTCGTCTCGAGCTTCGACGGCGAGGCGGCGTTCGTCGGCCTGGCACCCGTCCGCGATGCATCGCTTGTCGCTGCGGTGATCGCGCAGGAGCTCGGCATCGGCGGGACCGGCGCGGAGGAGGCGCTCATCGAGGCGCTCGAATCGCGACGCCTGCTTCTCTGCCTCGATAATTTTGAGCATGTCGTCGGTGCCGCGCCACTCGTCGCGCGGCTCCTGGCGACTTCGCCGGAGCTGCGCGTCCTAATCACGAGCCAGACGCCGCTGCGGCTGTCGGGGGAGCAGGAGTTCCCGCTCGCGCCGCTCGGTGTAGATGAGGCGGTCGAGTTCTTCACGGTGCGGGCCCGCCGCTTCCAGCCGGCGTTCCAGCCGGACGCCGTCGTTGTCGACATCTGCCGCCGGCTCGACGGGTTACCGCTAGCGCTCGAGCTCGCGGCGGCGCGCGTGAAGCTTCTCTCGCCTGCGCAGATCCTCGAGCGGCTCGAACACCGTCTGCCGCTGCTCACGGGTGGTCCGCGCGACGTGCCCGAGCGGCACCGCACGCTGCGCGCTGCAATCGACTGGAGCTATCAGTTACTGACGCCGGTAGAGCAGCGGCTGTTCGCTTGCCTCTCCATCTTCCCGGGCGGATGCACGCTCGACGAGGCTGAAGCCGTAGGCGACGAGGGCATCGACACGCTCGACCAGCTGGCATCGCTCATCGACAAGAGCCTGTTGCGCCGGCAGAGTGGCGACGAGCCGCGCTTCCGGATGCTCGAGACGCTTCGCGAATACGCCCTCGAGCGGCTCAGCGATGCCGGTCTCGACGACGAGATGCGCGCGCGGCAGACCGCGTTCTACGTGCGGCTGGCCGAGCGAAGCGAGCGCGCGATGCTTGAGGGAAACCAATACGCCGAATGGGCGGCGGTGCTTCGGGCGGAGCTCGATAACCTCGACGTCGTCGTCCATTGGGGCTTCGAGCATGACCCCGAGTCGGCGCTCCGCATCCTGGCGGCGGCGGGATCGCGCATGTTCCATCTCGCACCGGCACGCGTCGCGGGCTGGCTCGACAGCGCGCTCGATCTCTCCGAGTCGGTTTCACCGGCCGTCGCGGCCGGGGTACAACGCTCCGCCGGTTTCGTCCACCTCGCCGTGCGCGACCTCAGTCGAGCGGAGGAGCTGCTCGGCAAGGCGGTTGCGACGCGCGAGCGCCTCGGCGATCTCGCCGAAGCGGCGCGGGCACGCGCTCTCCTCAGCACGGTGTTCGCGCACCTCGGGCGCGCCGACGAGGCCCGAGACGCGGCGGAGCGAGCCGTTGCGGACGCGCGCGCAGCGGGCGACGAGCTCTGGCTGCTGATGGTCCTCCCGAACGTCGGCAGCAGCATGTACGTGATCGAGGACTACGCACGGGCTCGAGCCGCACTCGAGGAGGCGATCCCGCTCGCCGAGCAGCGCGGTGCGTGGCCGGTGCTGTTCACCGCGCAGATCAACCTCGGCTCGGTGCTGCTGGACGAAGATCCCGCGCGCGCCACCGAGGTCTTCCGCGCCGCGCTCTCGCACGCGACGTTCGCGGGCGACACGCAATACCTGCATGCTCGAGAGGGAATCGCCATGGCGGCGCTCCTCACGGGCGATCCCGAGCGCGCCCGCCGGGAGTTCGGGTCCTACATCGACGCGGCGCGTGACGCCGGACGCAGCCGTGAGATCCAGGCCGCACTCGCCGGCCTCATGGGCGTCGCCTCGGCGCTCGGCGACGTTCGCACGGCTGCACTGCTGGAGGGTGCGCGCCGGTCGATCGGAGGCGACGTCAAGTTGCCGGCGTTCCTGAGGCCGCTTGCGCAGGCGGCGCAGGCAGCCTTGGGCGACGAGGAGTGGAGTCGGGTCGAAGCGGAAGGGGCTGCGCTCCCACTCGACGATGTCCTCGCAGCGGTGCTCGTGGACGAGCAGGAGGACGGCGTCGTTTTGCGCGCGTTCGTCTTCACCGACATCGTGTCCTCGACGCAACTGCTCGAAGCCATCGGCGACACCGCCTGGGGGAACCTCGTCTCGTGGCACGACCGTACGTTGCGCGCGCTCTTCGCGGCGTACGACGGGGAGGAGATCGATCACGCCGGGGACGGCTTCTTCGTTGCGTTCCCCGACGCGCGTGCAGCGATCGAATGCGCTGTCGCCGTGCAACGCTCGCTCGCTGAGCATCGGTTGACGAACGGATTCGCGCCCGAACTGCGCATCGGCGTGCACGAGGCTGAGGCGACACACATGGGCGACGACTATCGCGGGCTCGGCGTGCACACGGCGGCCCGCATCGCGGCAACCGCCGGCGCCGGCGAGATTGTCGCGAGCGAGGAGACGGCGCGAACAGCGGGTGCTGCGCTGCTCGATGCACCGCGCGAAGTTGCGCTGAAGGGGATCGCCGAGCCAATCCGGGTTGCGAGGCTGTCCTGGCGAAGGTAACGGTCCAGTTGCAGGCCCGCGACAATCGGGTGACCTCGTTCAGTGGTCCGCGAATACCGACATAGCATCGCTCCCGTGACCGAGGGTTCCTACTTCCACCTCGTCACTCGCGACGACCAGTGATGCCGTCTCGTATGCCACTGGCGAGGCGATCTTCGCGGCCGGGGACGAGGGTGACTGCTTCTTCGTGGCCAGTTCGCCACCTATGGCCTCGAACTGCTTTGGACGCTTGCCGCCAGCGCCGTCCTCGTCAACGCTCGCACCCGGTGGCTTGAACCGCGCGTCTTGCGACGCGACACTGGGCCGCCTGACGGTGAACACCGGGAGCGCTTCGCTCGAGACGCCGGTGTTCAGGCCGCTGCCGTCGATCGTCCGCCGAGATCTGCAATGGCCTGGATGACGACGGCAATGGAATTGTCGATGACAACGTGGGAGAGCCTGTCGGCGCTCTGGTCGCCCACGGCATCATCCTCTGCGTGGGGGGCGCGCTGAAGTCGAGCTGCGACTCCGGCTGGGTCGACACGGATAACAACGCGGGTGACGGCTGCGAGACGCCCGTCGACGCGGCCGTCCGACGCCGTCAAGCGTTCCTCATTTTGCGTCCTCGACAACAGGGGTACGGGAGACGTGGGCGTGGGCGAACTGGACGGCCATCGCCCCTTCACCGACTGCGGTGGCGCAGCGTTACGGCGGCACTCTGCATAATCGTCGGTCTCCTCGACCAGCTACGCGCGTCGCGTGCAGGCCGGGGCCCGCGCTTGGACTGGGACCAAGACGGCTAGATCAGGCGAGGTCGAAGCGATCGAGGTTCATCACCTTGACCCAGGCTGCGATGAAGTCGTGGACGAACTTCTCCCGGGCGTCGTCGCTGGCGTAGACCTCTGCGAGCGCGCGTAGCTCGGAGTTCGAGCCGAAGGCGAGGTCGACGCGGCTGCCGGTCCACTTGGACTCGCTCGTGGCGGGATCGCGGCTCTCGAATGTCTGCGCGTCCTCGGATGTCGCCGTCCACGTCGCGCCCAGGTCGAGCAGGTTTACGAAGAAGTCGTTCGTCAGTGACTCGGGCGTCGAGGTGAGGACCCCCAGCGGGGACTGCTTGGTGTTTGCGCCCAGGACGCGCAGGCCGCCCACGAGGACGGTCATCTCGGGGGCGCTCAGGGTCAGCAGGTTCGCGCGGTCGAGCAGGAGGTACTCGGCCGGTAGTCGGTGCCCGTTCCCGTGGTAGTTGCGGAACCCGTCCGCGGTCGGCTCGAGCGGGGCGAAGGACTCCACGTCGGTCTGCTCCTGCGATGCGTCCGTGCGTCCCGGCGTGAACGGGACGTCGATGTCGTGGCCGGCGTTCTTGGCGGCCAGCTCGACGGCTGCGCAGCCGCCGAGCACGATCAGGTCGGCAAGCGAGACCTGTTTCCTCCCGGTCTGGGAACTGTTGAAGGCCTCCTGGATCCCCTCCAGGGTGCGCAGCACCGTTGCCAGCTGGTCGGGGTTGTTGACCTTCCAGCCGTTCTGCGGCTCGAGGCGGATGCGTGCCCCGTTGGCGCCGCCGCGTTTGTCGCCCCCGCGGAACGTCGATGCCGACGCCCACGCGGTCGAGACCAGCTGGGACACCGACAGCCCCGAGGCGAGGATCCGGCTCTTGAGGGTGGCGACGTCCTCGGGTCCGACGAGCTCGTGGTCGACGGCCGGGACGGGGTCCTGCCAGATCAGCGTCTCGGTCGGCACCTCCGGTCCGAGGTAGCGCGCGACGGGTCCCATGTCGCGATGCGTCAGCTTGAACCACGCCCGCGCGAAGGCGTCCGCGAGCTCGTCCGGGTGCTCGAGGAAGTGCCGCGAGATCGGTTCGTAGACCGGGTCGAACCGGAGTGCGAGATCCGTGGTCAGCATCGTCGGGAGGCGCTTCTTCGATGCGTCGTACGGGTCGGGGATGATCGCCTCGGCGTTCGTCGCCACCCACTGGTGTGCGCCTGCCGGGCTCACGGACAGCTCCCACTCGTGGCCGAAGAGGATCTCGAGGAAGCTGTTGCTCCACTGCGTCGGCGTGGTCGACCAGGTGACCTCCAGCCCACTGGTGATCGCGTCCGGACCACTCCCGCTGCCGAAGCTGCTCTTCCAGCCGAGGCCTTGCTCCTCGAGCGGTGCGCCCTCGGGCTCAGGGCCGACGTACGGGACCGGGTTGGCGGCACCGTGGGTCTTGCCGAACGTGTGCCCGCCAACGATCAGCGCGACTGTCTCCTCGTCGTTCATCGCCATGCGACTGAAGGTCTCCCGGATGTCCCGGGCCGCGGCGAGCGGGTCCGGGTTGCCGTTCGGGCCCTCCGGGTTCACGTAGATGAGGCCCATCTGGACGGCGGCCAGGGGGTTCTCGAGTTCGCGGTCGCCGCTATAGCGCTCGTCGCCGAGCCAGGTGGTCTCGGGACCCCAGTAGACGTCCTCGTCGGGCTCCCAGACGTCTTCGCGGCCGCCGCCGAAGCCGAAGGTCTCGAAGCCCATCGACTCCAGTGCGACATTGCCGGCGAGGACCATCAGGTCGGCCCACGAGAGGCTCTGGCCGTATTTCTTCTTGACGGGCCACAGCAGCCGGCGCGCCTTGTCGAGGTTCGCGTTGTCCGGCCAGCTGTTGAGCGGCGCGAAGCGCTGCTGACCGGCTCCGGCGCCCCCACGGCCGTCGCTGATGCGGTACGTGCCGGCGCTGTGCCACGCCATGCGGATGATGAACGGCCCGTAGTGGCCGAAGTCGGCCGGCCACCAGTCCTGCGAGGTCGTCAGCACGTCCGCGATGTCCTGCTTCACGGCGGCGAGGTCGAGCGTCTCGAACGCCGCGGCGTAGTCGAACTCCTCGCCCAGCGGGTTGGCCACGGCGGGGTTCTTGGCGAGGATCTTCAGGTTGAGCTGGTTCGGCCACCAGCCGCGGTTCCCGCCGCCCTGGGTTGGCTCCGGGGCGCGGCCGTTCGCAATCGGGCAGCCGCCTCCGCTCTCCTCGTTCATCTCTTCAACAACGGCGTCAGGACTGTCGGCCACGGACATCCTCTCCAGAATCGTGGGGTGGGCGAAACGGCGTACGGCAAGGTCGGGAGGAGCCGGGAGCGCTTATCGCTGGGCCTCCGTCGTCGAGTCGCTCTCGGTGTTGAAGTGGCGGCACTCGATCGCGGTGCCGGCGGCGCCGCGTGCTTGCGCGAGGCGGTGCTGGCGGCAGAGTCCGACGCCGCATACGGGACAAGTTGCGAGCGCCGCTGTCGTGACACCGGCGCCGTTGCAGACCCAGCAGTTCATCGCTCGTTCCTCCTTGTGTTCGCGCAGTCGGGGCAGCGTCCCCAGAACGTGATCTCGGTCTCGTCGATCTCGTAGCCCAGCTCCTCCCACCTCGCAAACCACGATGGCTCCATAACAAGCACCAAGCGACCCCATCATCTCGGTTTCGCGTAACTGACTCGCGGATATCCGCGGTGGCGTCCCGATCGAAAGCGGACACCACATCGCAGAAGAGGCCCCGGAGGAGCTTGCCGAAGCCATCCGTTTTTTCCTCGCAATCGCGTCAGCGGGTCATGCCGGAGGCTTGATGGCTCGGCCAGCTCGCGCGGATCGTTGCAGCACCTCGAAATGAAGGCTCGTTCAGTCCGTACGCGGGCCGGCCGGGTCGATTCGATTCCTTTAGATCCGCGGCTCGGTGTGCTGCTCTTGCTCGGTGATGACGGTTGAGCGGCCTGCTCCAGCCGTTCGGGCGCCGAAGCCTCCCCAGCTCGACCAGAAAAAGAGGGAGACGACGAAGCCGATGATCCCGACGATGAGCAGGATGACCCCGATGGTGTGGATGTTGATTCCGCTGACGGTGGCGTTGACAGCCCAGATCAGGACTGCGCCCGCTGCGGCCAGAAGAAGACTGAAACTGAGACCCATTTTCTACCTCCGTTGTCAGATGATTCGGGAAAGCGGGTTCAGGTGGATGATCTGCTTCCCATCCTCGAGAACGCGAAGACCACGATCGCGACGACGATCAGCGCGAAAAAGAACTTCGAGACGACGAGTCCGCCGCCGATCGCGAGGACTACCGCGGTACCCGGACTGATCAGGCAAAGCCCGAACCCAGAATGAACAGCGGTTGTCTCGCGAGTACTTGCGTGCGCGACCCTTGACGTCGGTCAGTGTGACCTGAGGGCGCCCTTGGCCTTGTTGGCGGCCTTGTCGATCTTGTCTTTCGCGGCGCCGGCAGCGCGATCCACCTTGCCCTCGCGCTTCAAGTCCTTATCGTCCTTGAGGTCGCCGAGCGCTTCCTTCACGCGGCCCTTCACATCGTCCTGATTACTCATGATTGGTGTCACCCCATCGAGTTGTCTCCCTTGTCTCCATACGCGGTTCCCTCTTTGCAGCATCAGTAACCGTCTGGCCCGGACCCCGGTAGCGCGCAGACACTTGCCTGGTTGAGGTGTGTTGATCGCGTCCGACGCTCCTTCCAGGATGGCCGCTCGACCGAGAGGAGATCGGGTTGAGCGAGCAGCGCAAGTATCGGAGTTGGATCACGACCCGGCGATGAGGCCGCTGCTGCCGGCATACGCCTTGGGTCGGAGCGGGATCGCTTGGCGTCAGTGGTAGCCGTCCGTATGACCTTCGTCACTCGTACGCGGAGAGTACGCGGGCGCTGAGGCGCGGACTGATGCGGAGTCGCTCAATGCCGCACGAAATGACGAAGCCCTCTCGCGGACTCGAACCGCGGACCCCCTCCTTACCATACGGTTGCCGTGGGTTGCCACTGGTTGCCGATCGGCCTGTTTGAGCCGGTTTTAGCAGCCTCCATTTGCGACCGGTTGCCACCGGTTGCGCCCGCTGGGCTCCATAAATGCTCCATCCCTTTGCTGAGATCGCTGATGGGCGAAGGGATTCGAGAGCGTGCAGAGGCGTTCTCCGACGACTGTGTGCTCGGCGGTAGCGTCTTTCGCGCATGGAGAGCGTTAGCGTCGAGCACGAGGACGGGACGGTCGATACGACGCAACGCGCGCCTGTAGGTGTGGTGCTCGACGGTGTGCGGCTCGAGCAATTGTATTGGGATGCGACTCGGCGGGCGACGCTCGGTCTGGTGCGGTTCTCGGGAAGTGCCGTTCGCTTGCTGGGTGTTTGGCCGGTCTTCTTGCGTTTCGGTCCGCTGGTGGGAGGTCGTCGCGTGATCCTTGGCGGGTTGATGGCACGCCGGCCGGGCGGGACGATTGCGTGGCGCGCCGACGGTGTGTATGCGGCCGCGGAGGTCGAAGGTTTCGCTCCGTTGCTGCGTGGGCGGTTGTGGCGGCTCGAGCTTGTGTCCCACGATCTGGTCGGCAGGCGATTCCTGGCGCTGGTCGCGCGCAACGGGCGGACCGAGTGAGGGTCGCTGTCGTCGGGGCGACCGGCACGATCGGGCGTCCGCTCGCGCGTGCGCTCTCGGCGGATCATGAGGTTGTCGGTGTGGCACGGAGGCCTGCCGCGAGCGTCGAGGACGGGGTCGAGTGGATCGCCGCGGATGCGACCGATGCCGCTGCGATGCGCCGCGCGCTCGATGGGGTCGAGGTCGTCTACCACCTTGTGCACTCTCTCGGCAGCGGCGACTTCGAGGCGCGGGATCGCGCTGCCGCAACCGCGGTCGCGGCCGGCGCGGCGGCGGGCGGCGCGGCACAGATCGTCTACCTCGGCGGGCTCGGTGAAGCTGCCGATCTCTCGCCGCATCTGCGCAGCAGGGCAGAGACCGCGTCGATTCTCGAGGCCGGCCCGGTCCCTGTGACGACGCTGCAGGCCGCGATGATCGTCGGCGCCGGGAGCGTGGCGTTCGAAACGATTCTCGCGCTCGTCGACCGGCTTCCGATCATGATCTGCCCGCGGTGGGTGTCGGTCGAGACGCAGCCGGTTGCGATGGCCGACGTGCTCGCCGTCCTCATCGGCGTGTGTGGCAACGAGGCCGCCTTCGACCAGACCTTCGATGTCGGTGGCCTCGAGGTGATGACGTATCGGACGATGATGGAACGGGTCGCACGCGTGCGCGGTAGGCATCCGCTCCTGGTCGAGGTCCCGTTCTTGACGCCGCGGCTCTCGTCGCTGTGGCTGTACCTCGTCACACCTGCGAGCGTGGCGGTTGCGCGGCCCCTCGTCGAGGGACTTCGCGTCCCGACCGTGGCACACGACGATCGAATCTGGGACCTCGTCGGGGTTCAACGCACAACCTTCGACGAGGCGATCCGGTCGGCGCTCCGCGAGCACGGCTGACGGGCGGCGTGCCGGCGCACGCAACGCTCAAGTTCTGAACCCTACGGGCACTCCAGCCTCAAAGCCCCGTTTCCGGATCTAGCAGACCCTCTGACGGACTCGAACCGTCGATCCCTTCCTTGATCGGAAATGAGGGTTTCGGCGGTGATGGTTAGGCGGCGACGGCTGATCGACATCAGTTGAGCGCGCGCGCAGTCGCTTCGAGCGGCATCCAGGCGCCCTCGGTCCCACGCGTGGGCATCGGTGATCGTTGGCCGTGCACCGCGCTTCCGCAGATGGCCACGATTGATGTGGGAGGGGGTCGACTCACGAAAGGAGTTGATCCCAGCGATGGTGCAGCAAGGACAGGTCTTCCAACTAACGCGTTGCAGGCCCGGCGGCGAGCCGCTGTGGGCGTACCGTTACCGAAGCGGCGGGCGCGATTCGAAGCGGGTTCAGCGCGGCGGGTTCGCGTCCGAGCAGGACGCACGTGAGGGGCTCGAACGCGAGCTCGAACGGCTTCGTCGTGAGCGACGGATCTCGCGAAGGCTTACGCTCGGCGAACTCGTCGACGCCTACCTGGCGCAGCACGACGTCCAGCCGGTGACGATCGAGAAGCTCCGCTACCTGCTCAGCAAGGCAACCATGGTGTTCGGCGATCGCCGCGTGGGGGAGCTGACTTCACAGGAGCTCGCCCAATGGCGGATGACCATCTCACCCGGGTATCGCTTCGAAGCAACCCAGGCGCTCCGGCAAGTTCTCCACCGGGCTGTTGCGTGGGGAATGATCGACATCAATCCGGCCAAGGTCGGCGTCGACAACCCTGTCCGACGGCGCAAGGAGCAGCATCCGTTCGAGTCGTGGGCGGAGCTGGAGGCGGTCGCGGCGGCGATCGGGCCGCGGTACGGGCCGATGATCCTGTTCGCGGCCGTGACCGGGCTGCGGCCGGCGGAGTGGATCGCACTCGAGAAACGTGACATCGACCGGAAAGAGCGGGTCGTCTACGTCCGCCGCTCGTTCACGCGTCATGGAGCTCGAGTGGAGCTGCCGCGATCTCCCGCTCCTGTCGTAGCGAGCCGGGAGATCGCGAGACTACTTATTCGACTTCAGCCGCGGGTGGCGGGGGAGGTGGCGGAGGGGGAGGCGGCGGAGGCGGAGGCGGAGGCGGAGGCGGAGGCGGAGGCGGAGGGATGTGGGGTGTGTCGCCGCTTTTCTTGACCTCGTAGGGGTCGTCGGGTGTGTCGTTCATTGGCTGCTCCCTTCGGGTTGTGGGATTGCGTTGGCCACGGAGATCGAGATTCGTAGCGGTTCATGCCTTCGCAGTCGTACGGGGTTGGCGAGTCCGCGCCGGCCCCTGAGGTCAGTGTCGGACGACCGGGAGGCGGCTACCGACGATCACCACGCCGCCGCACTCGAGCGCGCGGCCGTGGGTGCCGGAAACGACTTTGCAAGTGGGTGAGGGTTTGCTCTGGTGCGCGGCGAGGAAGATCGCCGCAGCCGCGCCGACCGCGACGAGGAACGGATAGAAGAGCCGGAAGAACACGTACGGACGGACATAGCGGAGGTCCTTTAGGCGAAAGCGCTTGAAGTTCCGGTAAAGGCCGAATTGGTGCGCCTGGAGGCGAGCGCGCGCTTCCAGCTCGCCGCGCGCCTGCCCCGCAAGCCGGCCCTTCGCCGCGTATGCGGCGGCCTGGATCAGTTCGAGTTCGAGTGCGGCACGGAATGCCTCGCCGTAGAGCCACGCGTGGTAGCCGTCGATCAGCCAGAAGATGGTGGCTGTGATCGCGGCGAGCACGCCGAGCTCCCAGAGCGACCGGTCGAACGCGACGCCGAGGAGTGCGAGCCAGATCGTGACGCCGAGGCCGCGCACGGTTGCGCTCGCGGTCGTGATCCCGTCGATGAATTCGCCGGTCCGCTTGTACTCTGCCTGGACGGCGATGAGGAGGGTGTCATCGTTCGTCATGAGGCGCGGGCGAACTTCGTAACCGCCGGCTTGTACACCATGAGCGCCTCCTTCGCGCGCTCGGCGATCGCCGTTTCGCCGGCGGCGCCGGCCCAGGTTTCGATCTGGCCGAGCAGCTCTGGGACATAGGTTGTGTGAAAGCGCTTGTACTCCGACGCTGACCCGCCGTAGCTGAACCCGAGCACGTCGGGCCACATCTCGCAGAGGTCTTCGAAGGACGAGATGAGCGCCACCTTTGCATCGAGCTCGGCTTTGGCCGGCTCGGCGATGTGTTCGCGCTCCCCTTGGAGCTCGAGGCGCTTTGTCGTCGCCTCGAGCTTGGTGTCGGAGTCAACGCCGGTGATTTCCTGGCCGAGGACGTTCTCGAAGAACTGCGCGAAGAACGAACGGCAGAATTCGACGATCGGCGTCTTCTGTTTGAGGGGGCCCTTCGGGAGGGCCTTGGCGCGCTCGATCTCACCGGCGTAGGCCGTGACCAAGTCGAAAAGAAGCGGCGAGACCGGGGGCTGCGGCTCAGCCGTCTCCGTCACGGCGACTGCTCGACAGCATCCGCAATACGCTTGATCGCGTCGATCGTCTCACCGGTGTTCGCTTCGGCCCCTCGGTACGGGAATGGAAGCGGCTCGCTTCCGCGTCGCGTCACGAGCCGGTAAAACGGCCGTAGACGCTCGATCGCGTCCACGTCGGCGGCCAGCTCTGGGTGTCTCCGCCGAAACGCCGCGAAGGCAGCCTCGCGGTTGTACTCGCGTTCGTCAGCTGCGGTGAGCGCAAGCATCACGATCGCCTTGCCGATCGCGTAGAGCTGCGCAAGGACGAACAGCAAGTTGCCGTTGAACATGCGTAGGTCGCTATAGATCGAGAGGCGATCGAGCTCCGCCGCGAGCTCTGCTTTGACGTCGAGGTGGACGGTGAACTCGTCACCGAGGACATGCTCCAGACGGCCGCCCTCGTCATACAGGATCGTGGCTTCGCGCCTCAGGTGTTCGACGAACGAGGAACCGCTCGTAAAGAGTTGCTCGAGGTCGTCGTCTGGGTAGTAGACGAGTGAGACTCGCTGGCGGCGGAGCGGCTCGGGCAGCAGCTTGAGGAGTTTCGTCGGGCTAAGGTCGGGGTCTGAGCCGACGACGAGCAGGTCGATATCGCTCGACGGCGTAGCGTCGCCGCGGGCGAGTGAGCCGAACAGACAGATGCCGTCGACGGCAGGCTCGCGAGCCAGTCTCTCGGCGATCGTCTCGGCACGCTCGCGTAGATCGACGACCGGTGAATGCACCCGCCCAGCTTACGTCCCCTACGGGACGCCACGATCACCACGACTTGCAAGCCCTGCGTCTGCTCGGCAACCATGGCGCAGACTCACGTTGGGAGTTTCCCGACGGCGCTCAAGCGACCCAGAAGCGCGGCATCGAGGAGGGCAAAGTCGTTGTACGCGTGGTTTGGAATCCAGGCGATGTCGTAGACGTCCGGCGACGACGCGTTTAGCACCGAGCGTGCATAGAAACCCCAGAGGCCCTCAAGGAGGCCGCCCATCCCGGAGCCGAGCCGCCCACCACGGCAGCGAAACGTCTTCAGCGTGAACTCGTTGATGCTCTCCTTGATCTGAGGCAGCGCAGCAAGAAGCCGCTGAAGATGCCGTTCGCCCTCCGGAGTCATGAGAGCGGCGGACCCTATCGGACGAGCTGGATTTGGCCAACGCCGGTCTTCGCCGAACTCGCGCGATGGGAAGCGGAATCAGGGCGCCCGTGACCTCCTGTCTGGCGCGGAAGAGGTCGACTCGCGTGCGGCAAAGCTCCATAAACGGCTCCATACCCACCGCACGCGGCTGGATCTGCAAGTCGCTCTGAGCGCGAAACCGGCCCACGTGCGGCAACTTTGCAGAGCCCTCTGACGGACTCGAACCGTCGACCCCCTCCTTACCATTCTGGCTGGAGGGGGCCGACGGTTCGGCCTTTTGGCTCAACCAAGCCGAATTCGTCGTGTCGCTGGCGACCGGAAAAAACCGCGATTTGCGGAGCCGTGCTACCTGGGTGCTACCTCCAGGCGTTGTCTGTGAGGGCAAGGCTCGAGCGAGTTGACGGTCACTTGTTCGTCGTATGCGCGGGTAGCACTACCGGCAGCGGCGGTAGCGGGCGCGAAGCTGTTTGCGCTTGCGGATTGCACCGCATGCCACACGTATCTTGGAGGGATCAGCGCCGGAGCCGCGAGCGGTGCGACTCGCTACGTGCTCGTGTTCGTCACCGTCGTGGTGGCGGCTTGGTCTGTTCACCGAGCGTTCAGGGCTTGAGTTGTCCGCATCGTACGACGGGGTGAAGATCAGAAACTTCTGGCGCTCGTTCGAGCTTGGCTGGGGCGAGATCACCGAGGTCGGCGTGGGGCTTAAGACAATGGGCGTTGTGCCGCAGTCAGCTTTCGCGTTTCGCGCCTCTGACCGAGAGTTCCGCGCGCAAGGGACTCCGTCGAAACGAAGAGATCGCGAGGCGGCGTTCAACGCGTTACGAGCGTTGGCACCGCCCGCGGCCACTTTTCATCCGCCGACGCGATAGACGGCGCTCGTCTGCGCCAGTGTGCGGGAGTACACCCCGAACGCCGGGTACCTTCCAGGGATGGGCGGGTCAGGCGCTGAGCGAATCAAGCGACATGCGGGTCTAGTCACCGACGACGGCGACGCACCCACGGTGGCCGCCGCCATGGCACGCGCCGATGCAGCCGAGATTGACACGGCGACGGAGGATCTTCTCGACGCTCTCGCTGTTTTCAACCACGAACTGAACGGCGTTGTTCCGTCGGCGGGAGGTGACGAGCAGCACGACGCGGTGCCGCGCGACTTGGCATATGCAGTCGGCGAAGCTGCGCGGATGCTTCGCGACGCAGGCGCTACGCGACGCGCATGGGAGCTCGACACAGCATGGTTGGCGGTGCTCGCGGGTGACATCGACGATCTGAAAGGCCACGTCGCACTCGAGCGAGCTTCGCGCCACGCTGACTGATCCTCGCGTGCACGAGCGTGCTCTCCCCTGACCGTGGCCGGCCACTCTCAAACGAGACTCAGCGGTTCGCCGGAGACGGCCTGGTTTGTGCAACGCCAAGTTCCCTCCATTCTGCGAGACACCGTCGACGACGCGGTCTCGCGTTCTCTCCATTAGCAGCGCTGGCGACGGCGAGGCTGCCGTGGTCGCTCCGTGGTCGCCGCTGCCCCCTAAATCAGAAGGAGACGCACATGGACATCCCGCTTCCCGTTGACGACGGGTTGGTCGCTGGTTGCCACTTGCCGGCCGCTGCTCTGCGACGATTTCGGCGTGATGTGGTGGCCGAAGAACAAGCCGATGCCGGACTTGATGGAGATCGAGGAGAAGAACCGTTCGGCTCTCCGCAACTAGATGATTACCGCGCCGTCGGTTTAGTGGAGGCAGCGCGTGATCAGCGCACGACGCGCCAGCGTCAGGCCCGTGTAGAGGTCCATAGAGAAGTAGGTGACGTTGGCTCGCCGCACGATCAGCCGCTGGATCTCAGCTCTGGTCGCACCGAACGCGTACGCGAACTGGTCGAATCGCTGCTGGAGACGCGCTCCTCGTGCGGTGTCGGCCGCGAACGCGATGTAGATGTAGTTGTTGGTGGTGCCTATGTTCCACTTGATTGCGTCGACCATCTCCGGGTACGTGAATATCCCTCGCCCCGATCCGACGCGCGCTCCGTTGCCAAGCAAGCACGCGATCGTCCGCGCGGCCGAGTACGGCCGCGTTGGTGTGCCGCCAGCTGCGTTCGCCGCGAGACTAGATGCGGCGACAACGCAGCACGCCGTGGCAAACACGACCCTCGTCTGCGTTGTCACCTTCGGGTTTCCTTCGTGTGAGTGACCACCGCCTATGAAGGATATGGCTGGTAAAGGAGTCGAGACGAGTCCCGACCCCTTCCACACCGCGATCTAGCTCTTGAACTCGTTGAACGCGCGGAGCAGCCGCATCGTCGCGGTCGCGTCGAGCGTCGTGCCCTCGTACCGGACCTCGTAGAGGCCCTGCAGATTCGACGGCAACTTTGCGCCCTCCTCGACGAGGAGAATGAAGTCGCGCACGTAAAGCGCCATCGCAGCCCCGATCTCGATGAGCACGTTCTCGTTCAACATGACGTGTTCCGCCCCGTCGGCATCGACGATCGTCTTCTCTTTGCCGACGTGGATGATCCCTTTACTGCAGCTCCGCATGTCGTCCATGACCTTGTCGGGCACCGGCTTCGACGTCGTCTCACGCTCCACCGAGATCACCGGCTCGTACTCGCCGAAGGTGAGCATGTCCTTCAACTGCGTAACGATCGTCTTGTTGCTGCCGTGGCTGACGAACACGCGGCGGTTCTGCGTCTTCTCGGGCAGAGTCGGCGTGACCTTGGCCGGGTCGCCCTTCGGCTCCTCGGTAGCCAACTGGGACGCAGCCATGTCTACGTCATCGGTGTGCTCTTCGGCGATCTCGTCTTGATCCGGCACAGCCCGCAGGTGCGCGGCCCGGAGATTGACGTGCATCTTCGTGTTAATGGTCGTGATAAGCCCGAGCGTGTCCGCGCTCTCGACAATCAGGTGGAACGTCTGCTCCGCTCGTGCGGAGGGCACGCCCATCGTCTCGAGCACGTTGCAGCCGATCTGCAAAGAGGGCACGGGCGATCCGTCGTACTTCTCGAGGAACTCGCGCACGACCCGCGGCTTCATCACCGCCTCGCGCATCGCCGACACGTCGTCGCCGTCCGTCATCGGCGCGACGATGCGGCGCCCTATTTCGGAGAGTCCGATCATGTCCGCATATGCGCCGCCCTCAGTGACGCCGTAGGCGACGGCCGCACCGGTGATAGCGCGGAACGTGCCGGTGTTCGGCTGAAGACCGATCGCAGCTGCGACCTCGATGGGTGTGGCGGGTCGCTTGCCGTACTGCTCCGCCAGCGCACGAGGAACACGGAGCGCTTCCTCAAGCGGCATCGATGGAATGTCGCTCTGCTTGACGTACTCGCGCTTCGCCGGTTCACCCGACTTCGTCGGGGCGGCGGCTACTGCTTTTTTGGTCACTTTCGCCATCTGTAACTGCCTACTTCCCTGCGGTGCGATCTGAGAGGGGCCAAGTCGTCCACCGCATGAAGGCGGCCGGTCCCACTTGCATCTTCGGGTTCGTGTCGGACGACGTCCCTGAGGGGTAGCTCACGCCTGCCCACACGTCCCGGACAGTCGTCAAAGTACAAGGGGGGTCGGACGGAACAGACATGGGCAGCCGGGAGCAGCCACGGGAGCGCACGTCGTGGCCCCGGAGAACCGACGAGGCGTGGGTGCGGCGCCGGGGGCCGTCCGTCGCTCCGGTTCAAGAGAATGGCCGGCGAACCCCGGGAGACCGCACGAACCTGCGCCACTCGTGTGCGGGACCGTTGCTCGCCGCTGGCGTCGCCGCTCCGAAGGTCGCCGCGGTGCTGCGCCACGCGGACACCCGCACGACGCTCACGGTGTACGCCGGGCTTGTCGAGTCTCAGCGTGCCGATCTCCGCGACGACCTAGAAGCCGCGCTCCGGTGAGAGTCGTGGTCGCTTCGTGGTCGCCTCTCGCGGCACAACCCGTGCACGAGGGTGCACGCCGCCGGTTGCGAGACCGCGCCAGGAACGGTGCTCAGGCCACGCGCGTCCGCTGCTGTGCACGCCTTTCCGGCTTCACACGCGAGGGGTCGCTGGTTCGATCCCAGCCGCGCCCATTGACATCGTCGGCTTGATTGAGCGGGACCGGCGCGACTGCGTGATCAAGTCGTAGACGCGGCCCGTCACACCGATTCGCGCAGCAGGTAGCGCTGCAGCCGGAGACCCTTCACCCGAACGCTCCCGACGAGTGCGTCTGTCCGAAGCACAGTTGAAGGCGACATCCAGCCCTGGGATGGCTTGTGCAGAGCCCAGCCCGACCCAAGTGTCACGGCGGCATGGTCGGCTTGCTCGCTGGCGTCGCGCCACACCATCACCACGCCGGCCGCTGCGGAATTCCGGCTCGACATCGCGCGCGCAGCATCGGCCAGCCACGCCTCGAACGGCTCGCGCTGCATCCATGCGGCGTCGGCGCCTGGCACCCCGGCTGCGGCCATGACAGTGCCGAAGCAGTTCGGACCGCTCCGGAGCGGGAACGCGCCCGCCACGCGCCGCGCAGCCGGAAGCTGCGTCTCTGCCGCGCGCCAAACCGACGTCGGAATCTCGGAATGCCGACTCGGCGGTCGGTTGCCCGTGACGAAGCGGCCGAGTTCACGACGACGATTCCGCGGCGTCAAGAGGCTCGGCCACCAGACGAACCTCCGCCCATCTGCCTGCTCGCGCACCGACCTACCTGCATCGGCGCCCATACTCGCGACGGTCGGAACCAGCGCCCGCCCTAGCCGCACCTGATCACGAAGCAACTCCGACCGCTCCATCCGTGTCATCGCGAAATACCCCGCTTCGCGGATCCACCGAACCGACACGTGGCGTCCTGCCAAGCCGTACAGCTCGAACGTGTCCCGAAGTTCGTCCGAGACAGGCACACGCTCGCCGCCTTCCACAAGAAACGGTTGCGGGTCAGGCGCGAACCATCCGGCCCAACGAGCGAGCATCTCGTCCGCGACCTCGATGCCAAGAATCCGACCGCGCGGCATAGGCGCAATTCTCGCATCGAGGAGGCCACGCCGAACCTCCGCGGCGACTAACTCAGACGTGGCCGAGAAAGACCGCAAGGATCTGCGCTTCGTCCGCTCCGATCCAGTCGAATCCGCTGCAATCGTGTGCCGACTGGCGCGCAACTGGCTCGCGGTTTGGCTCCGCCGCCCCTGCCATGTAGAACGGCCATGTGACCTGGGAAGAGGTGACCGCCGTTAGTACGCTCGGACTCGCGGCCGTCACTTTCGGCCTCGCACGATCGACGCGGAAGCTCGCGCGTGAAGCGAACGCCGAGACGCGCGCGAACTGGCGGCCGGTTCTTGTGCCGGAGGTCGAAGACGCCTCCACAGGAGCGAAGGGACTGTCGCTCGATGGTCGGCTGCTCTCGATGCGGATCCGGAACATCGGTCGCGGCCCCGCGCTTACCGTCACTGCCGCATTGTGGGTTGAAGGTGAGCGCGGCTATCCCGATCCCGTCTTCAGAGGTCGGGCGGGCTCCAACGTCGTCGCGCCCGGCGAGCGCATCACTTTCGAGTGGCACGACTTTGATGCTCCTAGACCGCCATCTGTATTGGGCTTACAGGCGTGGTCACAGCTCGACGGGATGATCACCTATGGCGACGTCGGCTACGTGCGCTATGAGACCGAAGTGAAGGTCGGATTCCGGATCGATGGCGTGGCGGAACTGCTCGACCACCGCTTCCTCGGAGCCGCACGAGATCGCATCGGACGCGTCGAGCGCGTCAGGCTACGCGCCTTGCAATGGGCGCTCACTTTCGGCCCGCGCGCACCGCGAATTCTCCGCCCGATCACGCGCGCACTCGCGCGGGTAGCTGTAAAACGGCTTGGTTGATGGAACTCCCTTGGCCGCACAGGCGCTGCATCGTCTGCCTACGCGACGACGTCCCGATGACCCGCGCGCATCTCATACCGGAGTCGCTCGGCGGCTTCGTCTGGTCGCAGACACACTGCGCGGCGTGCAACAACGGCCTCGGCACTCGCGTCGAGGCGGGCGTGAAACACGACCCGACGATCCGCTACACGATCGAGCACGCGCTCGCCGCCGAGCTGCCCGAGCTCGTTAAGGCGTTCGCCGAGGGTCAGCCCTACGTCATCCCTTCCAAGCAGGGCCCGCTCGCTGCGCGCTACCGCGACGGCGCGGTTGAGCTCGGCACGACGAAGCTCGACGACGGCTCGCTCGTGCAGGAACGCGACCGTGCAGCGCAGACGATCGAGACGATGCTCGAACGCGCTGGCGCCAACGCTGAGGAGCGTCACGCGGCACTCGAGCGGATCGCCGCCGCCGAAGCCGGCGAGGTAGTCGACCTTGGCCGCGGCCTTGCGATCCGGCACGGCACGACAGAGGGCGGGAGCATCACGTTCGACGGGCAGCGTGTCTCGGACGAGTTCCCGCTCGCAATCGCCTTCCACCTGCTCGCGTTCTTCGTCGGCGACCTCATCTACGGCGCGGCGCTCGAGCCGCTCCGGGCGACGCTACGCGGCGACAGTCCACTCGACGAATCCGAGGTCGTCGTGGAGAGCCTGATCGACCGGAGCACGGGATACGTGCCACAACACCTGCTCGGGCTCTCACGCGTCGAGCCGCACATCGTGATCCGTGTCCAGCTCTTTGGTCCGCCGGTTTGGCATGTCCATCTGCTCCGCGTGAAGGCACCGAAGCTCGAGCCGATCGGGATGATGCTCGACGTGCAGACGCGAGACGTGTACCCAGCGAAACCAGCGACCGCGGGTTAGACCAGTCGCGACGCAGAGTTAAGACGATTCGGAGCTCGCCTTCGAGGGCGTCGTCGTCAGAGTGGCACTCGTCCTACGACGCAACCCGCACCGTATCCGGCCCGTCAGCATGTTTTTGAGCTGGCCCCGAACGACGAGAGTCGTCTCCCGTCATTCCACAGTCAAACTCTCGTATCCCAATCTCTTGTTTTCTCTCTTTCACCACCTCCGACTGACCTACCCAGGACCAACGCCGCCCACGCTCCCGCTCTTGCACCTCAACCATTGCTCCCGCGGTTCCTGACCACCCGAACGATCTTGCACGTTGAGGGCGGGTGGTCAGGAATTCGACGTCGCAGACGGCGAAAGCGGGAGCGCGCCGGAAACCGGCATGGTTGAGCGGGAGCGTGGGCGCGGCACGAGAGAGTTGGTACTGGCAAGCGTGCTGGCAGCGGGTGCCATGCCATTTGCCAGTCCGTTTGCCAGGTCGGGCTACCAGTCCCTTCGCTTCGTTGGCGAGGACCTCAAGGCAAAGATCCTTTGCTTGGTATTCGCGCTAGCTAAGGAAAATGCCTTATCCTTAGTTTCATGTCAGTGAGGCTAAGGATGGTGAACTAGCGCGTGGCCCGTGCCGCGAAGGCTCCGGGAGTCAGCGACCGGGCTGGGAACTTTCGGCGCGTGAACGCCGGCGGTGAGGAGTTCTACAGCTTCCACCCCAAGCCGCTTCCGCCGAGTCCTTCTCTCGAGATCGGCCCCGATACGCAGGAGCTGCTCGACAAGGCCAACCAGGCTCTCGGCCGGCTCGACGGCATCACGCTCCTCTTGCCCGACCCTGACCAGTTCCTCTACTCGTACATTCGCAAGGAAGCCGTTTTGTCGTCGCAGATCGAAGGCACCCAGTCGTCGCTCTCTGACCTATTGCTCTTTGAGCACGACGAGGCGCCTGGCGTGCCGGTTGCGGATACCCGCGAGACCTTTAACTACATCCGCGCCATGAATCACGGGATCGACCGCGTCCGAGGAGGCTTCCCGCTCAGCCTCCGTGTCTTCAAGGAAGTCCATGGTCTGCTCCTCGAGTCCGGACGAGGGGCGGGACAGGCTCCCGGCGAGTTCCGGTCCTCTCAGAACTGGATCGGCGGTACACGGCCAGGCAACGCTCGATACGTCCCCCCTCCTGCGCACGAGGTGCCGCCCGCTATGGGCGCGCTCGAGAAGTTCCTGCACAACGATCCGGTGAAGACGCCGATTCTCGTGAAGGCCGCATTGGCTCATGCCCAATTCGAGACGATCCATCCGTTCCTCGACGGCAACGGGCGCGTGGGCCGGCTCCTGATCACGCTGCTTCTATGCACGGAGGAGCAGCAGGTCATGTCGCGACCGTTGCTCTACCTCAGTCTGTACTTGAAGCGGAACAGGGACGAGTACTACACCCACCTCCAGCGAGTCCGAACCCACGGTGAGTGGGAAGAGTGGCTCCAGTTTTTCTTGGAGGGCGTCAACGAGGTTGCTGGTTCCGCGACCGAGACGACCCGGCGGCTGCTCGCCCTTGTCGCAGAGGACAGGCAGGTGATCCTCGGGCTGGGCCGTGCTAGTGGGTCCGCGCTGCGTCTCCATGAGCTGACGATCCGTCAGGTGGTGTTCCGTATACCGGAGGCTGCGCGCGACCTGTCGCTATCTGAGGTCACGGTCGCAACCACCGCTGCACACCTCGAGCGCCTCGGAATTGTCCGAGAGGTCACAGGACGATCGCGCAACAAGCTGTTCGTCTACAGCAAGTACCTCGCCGTACTCGAAGAAGGCACAGCCATTGAGAACTGAGCACCGGCCGCCAGACGGGCGGATGCCGTCAAGGACTCCGATTTCTTTGCGAGCCAGAACAGTGCCGTGAAGCTCACCCATGGCTACACGCTCCGAAAGCTGCTCGACGCGTTCAGTCTCCAAGATCCCTCGGGGCGACGTGAGCCAAACGGGACACTGAACATCCCGAATCGAGATGTCTAACATCTCGCCCCGGCCCGAGCTGAGTTGTCAATGATCGGCGCCTCCGGCGCGCCAGAAGCATTCTCCAGCTTCATTCGCGGCCTGACCTGCGCCTGACTTTTCGCTGACTTCGCGAGCGCAACGCGCGAAAAACGCAACTCGGAGTGTCAGGTCAGGCAGAAGTCAGTGCCGAGTCAGGTTCTGCAGCACCATTTCAGGCTGGAACATTTGCACCTGCGATGGAGGTGGAGCTCTTGAATGAGGCTGAACGGCGGTTGCTCACGGTCAGTGCGGTCGCCGAGTTGACCGGGCTTTCGCCGAACGCTGTCTACCGCGCGATCGCCGGTGGCGAGCTGCGGGCGTCGAAGTTGCGCGGGCGGCTGCGCGTCCAGCTCGCCGATCTCGACGCCTGGATCGACTCGAATGTCGTCTGCGCTCGCGGAGAGGACGACTGGTCCGCCACGCCCGCCGAGTTCTTGCGGGCCGGGCGCGCCGGCCGAGGTTTGCGCGAGTTGCTGGAGGCCGATGGCTGAGTCGCCGCTCGATCGGGCAGACTGCGCACATGCTGACTCGCACTCGGACGGGAAGTGATGGAAGAGTGATCGAGAAGCGCATGTTGGACAACGGGCGCAAGCAATACCGCGTCCAATGGCGGCAAGGCGGCCGCGGTTCGAAGCAGCACGTCAAGTGCTTCGACCGGCACGAGGACGCCGTTCGGTTCGAGACAGACATCCGCCGTCGCAAGCAGCTCGGAGAGTTGGCCCTGTTCGAACAGAGCAAGGTGACACTCGACGAGTTCGCGCGCGAGTGGTGGAAGCGTTACGCCTCGACCGAGCTGGCCCGGAAGACGCAGGAGCGATACGCGTCGATCTGGGACCTGCACGTCCTGCCGCGGCTCGGCGGTCTGCAACTCCGGCAGTTGACGCCGGGTCTCGTCGCGGAGTTCCAGTCGGAGCTCCGGGCGGCGGGCGTCGGCGAGCCGACGATCCGGAAGACGCTCGCACTGCTCCAGGCGGTCTGCCGTGAGGCGGTCACCTGGGGGCGGCTCGGGTCGAATCCGGTCAAGCCGGTGCGGAAGCGGGCCGTTGTTCGGAAGCGGTCGGTGCGGCCGCTGGCACCGGTAACGGTCGAGCGGTTGCGGCGTGAGTTGCCGACCGATCTCGACAAGGCGCTCGTGTCGGTGCTCGCGTACGCGGGCCTGAGGCCGGGGGAGGCACTCGCCCTGACCTGGGGTCACGTCCGCGAGCGGACGATCCTCGTCGAGCAGTCCGTCGCGTATGGCGAACTGAAGTCGACGAAGACGCGGGCAACCCGTTCGGTTCGGATCGTTGCTCCGCTGAAGGTAGAGCTGGCGGAGTTGCGGCTGCGGAGCGGACGGCCGGGTGACGACAGGTTCGTCTTCCCGGCGCATGATGGCCGGCCGTGGGACGACGACGACTGGAAGAACTGGCGTCGTCGCGCCTTCGCCACGGCCGCGAAGAAAGCCGGACTGACGGATGTCCGGCCGTACGACCTGCGGCACTCGTTCGTGTCGCTGCTGATCGCAGAGGGTCGTTCGATCGTCGATGTGGCCCGCCAGGCGGGGCACTCGGCGACGATGGCACTCGACACCTACGGGCACGTCTTCGACGAGCTCGACGGTGCCGAGAAAATGAACGCAGAAGAGGCGATTGCCGAGGCCAGGAGCACTCGGTGCTACCTGGGTGCTACCTCGAAACGCCTCATCGTTGCCACTGAGAGCAACGTAATCCCGCTCTTTGCGGGAGCTTCGTAGAGCCCTCTGACGGACTCGAACCGTCGACCCCCTCCTTACCATGGAGGTGCTCTACCAACTGAGCTAAGAGGGCTGGCTGGCGCCGCTCATCGTATCGGCGCCTTTGCAATTCCGTCCCAACGTCGGATACTTCACCCAGTGGGTCGTAGGGGCACCTTTTTCGCGGTCGGTCTGACGGCCCTCGCGTTCGCGTCCTCGGCGCAGGCGAAGCCGCTGCTCGGGATCACCGGCGATCTGCCGCGCTTCCAGACGCTGACCGGCCAGGCCTCGACGGTGCACCAGGCGTTCCTCGGGTGGGGGCAGGGCCTCTCGTACGGCTCGCCGTTCGTGAGCCTGTTCGGGACGCTGACGCCGATTCCGATGATCCACCTCGGCACGGCGAAGGGAACGTCGCACAAGGAGGCGATCACGCCCGCGCAGATCGCCGCCGGGAAGGGCGACGGCTACCTGATCGGGCTGAACCAGGCGATCGCGCAATGGGGGAAGGCCATCTACGTCCGACCGATGGCCGAGATGAACAACTACATCAACCTCTGGTCCGGGTTCCGGGCGAACGGCTCGGCGAAGCCGGGACATTCGCCCGCCGACTATCGGAAGGCGTTCGCGCGCATCTACCTCATCCTCCACGGCGGCTCGGCCGCGTCGATCAACGCCAAGCTGAAAGCGCTGGGGATGCCGCCCATCAACGGGGACCTCGCCTCGAATCCGTTCCCGCGCCTGCGCATCGTGTGGAGCCCGATCGCCCGCGGCAACCCGCGCATCGCCGCGAACGAGCCGGAGAACTATTACCCGGGCAAGTCGTATGTCGACGTCGATGCCGGCGACATCTTCGATGAGAGTCTCACCGACACTGCTCCGTGGACCGGCCTCGAGGCGCTGTACACCGCGTCGATCGGACACGGGCGCCCGTTCGCGGTGCCCGAATGGGGCCTCTACGTCGACGACCCGACGTTCATCAAGCACATGTGCACGTTCCTGAAGACGCACCCGCGAACCGAGGAGGCCGGTTTCTACGACAGTAGGCCCGGCTCACCACTCGACATCGAACCGAAGACGCTGAGCAAGAAGGAATACCGCGACTGCATCACGCCGCTCGGCGCACCGCTGCCCGGATGGGCGAGCGGGAGCTCGCAGCCGGGCACGACACCGGCGTCGACGACTGCGACGATCTCGTTCACAGGCGGCGGCCAGACGCTCGGCTCGGTGTCGGCGCCCATCGGTGCAGACGAGATCGAGCTCGACATGACGCCGGCGACCGGGATCGTCGTGAAGGCGTACTGGATCCGCGGCGGCAAGTCGCTTGGCCCGATGAACGTCCCGTCTGGAGCGACCGGCGTCGTCTTCCAGACGAAGTCGGGCGGCGCGGCGCCGACGCCTCTCATCCGGCCGCGGGTCGGCACCGACTTCCACGTCAAGTGGAGCTCGTCGGGGACGATCACGTCCGCCTGGTGGACGCGGGTCGGGAAGCTGCTCGCGCAGATCCCGGTCACCGCGGGCGAGACGTCGATCGCGATGACGCAGGGATCGTGAGTAGGCCTGAGTGGAGGACTTTCAAACCACTCGTTCGCCGACTGTTTAGTCCGTCGCTTCGATTTCCAGCTCGCGGTGTTCGCGGGTTGCTGCCAGCGTTGCCTTCGCTGTGGCCTCAGCGCGGGTCGCGTGGAATCCGTCCATGTAGCTCCCGTAATCAACACGCCAGTATTCGCCGTCATGAAAGACGCGGATTGGCGGATCCGAAACCGATTTCGCCATCAGTCCTCCTTTGGCTTGACGATTCATCGCCAGCCAAGGAGTTGCGGCCGCTACGACTGCTCCACCACACGCTGTTGAGGGCGGATCGTGCGGGCCGAGTGTTGCGACCCACCGGCGGCGTGCCTCACGAGACAGCTCGGTGAGGAAACCGTCCAACGAGTGTAGCGGAGAGTGCTAGAATGTGCGTCTTAATGGCACAAGGTTCGGTGCGGCCTCTAGCAATGGTTCCTCGTTCTCACGATCGGGCGATGGCTCAGAATGGGATCGAGCGTCTCCGTGTCCTGATCGCCAACGAGCGACACGATCGGCTCGCATTGGTCGCCGAGGTCGTCTCCGGGCTTGGGCACGAAGTGATCGCCGACTCGACAGACATCGAAGAGGTCGGCCCGCTTACCGCGAGAGAGCATCCCGACGTCGCGCTCGTCGGGCTCGGCCTCTCCTCCGACCATGCGCTCGGTCTGATCGAGAAGATCGTTCGCGAGGCTACTTGCCCCGTGATCGCTCTGCTCTCGACCGAGGACCCTGGCTACGTCCGCGAAGCGGCCAAGCGCGGCGTCTTCGCCTACATCGTCGACACCACCCCCGAAGAGCTACAAAGCGCAATCGACATCACCCTGCAACGCTTCGCGGAGTACCACAGCCTGCAAGGGGCCTTCGGACGCCGGGCCACGATCGAGCAGGCAAAGGGCATCCTGATGGCCCGACAAGCTATCGACGGCGACAAGGCGTTCGAGCTGCTGCGCCACGAATCCCAGAGCAGCGGCCGCAAGCTCACCGACATCGCCACAGCGGTCGTCGCAAGCCACCTGCTGCTAGCTCCTCCCACCTCGCCAATGACGATGGCTCCATAACAAGCACCAAGCGACCCCATCTCGTCGCAATCGCGTCAGCGGGTCATGCCGGAGCCTTGATGGCTCGGCCAGCTCGCGCGGATCGTTGCAGCACCTCGAAATGAAGGCTCGTTCAGTCCGTACGCGGGCCGGCCGGGTCGATTCGATTCCTTTAGATCCGCGGCTCGGTGTGCTGCTCTTGCTCGGTGATGACGGTTGACCGGCCTGCTCCAGCCGTTCGGGCGCCGAAGCCTCCCCAGCTCGACCAGAAAAAGAGGGAGACGACGAAGCCGATGATCCCGACGATGAGCAGGATGACCCCGATGGTGTGGATGTTGACTCCGCTGACGGTGGCGTTGACAGCCCAGATCAGGACTGCGCCCGCTGCGGCCAGAAGAAGACTGAAACTAAGACCCATTTTCTACCTCCGTTGTCAGCTGACTCGGAGAAGCGACGTTCAGGTCGATGATCTGCTTCCCATCCTCGAGAACGCAAAGACCACGATCGCGACGACGATCAGCAGGAACAAGAACTTCGAGACAACGAGTCCGCCGCCGATCGCGAGGACAAGAAGAACGAGCAGGATCAAAAACAACATGTTCCTACCTCCCTTTTGGTCAGATCTGTGTCAGTGAGCTAGCGCGTGGGCCGCGACTAACGCAAACCGCGATGGACCGCGCTGCGCGGTCTCGATCGAGGAGCGAATCAGATAGCTTCATGCCCGGTCTGACGCCGACCAAACTGGCTCAGGTCGGCAGGAATCCGCTCCAACCCGCAACGCCTGTGGGAGGACATGCCGCCGGGACACACGATTTAGATCCCGAACGAGCGAGGTCCGCGCGCGACTGCGCAGGCGGAACGTCGTGACTGCGCTGGTCATTAGACCTCGTAGGTAATGCGACCGAAGCCCCGCAGGTAGCCGCTTAGGCACGCGATGCGCGTGGTTGGCAGCCGGCCTTCGAGGATACGCTTGCGGGCGAGGCCGCGCCTGATACGCCTTCTCCTCATTTGCGTCGTTGCGTTCGTGGTCGCTGGCTGCAACGGCGGTACCGTCGATCGGCATGCGCTGAAGAACGATGGGGCGACGCTCGATTCGATCGCCTGTGAGGGCGCGCTTCTCGCGGGCGACGTGGCGCGTGGACGGACAACGACGTATTTCGCGCGCGTGCAGGCCGAGGCGTTGCGTATTGAGTCGTCGAACCTGGCGGACGCGTTGTCGCGGCGGAAGGCGTTGTCTTCGATCGAACAGCGGGTTCGCGAGAAGGCCAAGCACGCCGCGGTGCTCGCGGCCACTTTGCAACGGCTGCACGACCATCCGTCCGATCGTGCAGTCGGCGCGGCTGTGGCGAGCAGGCTGAAGAAGCTTGGGAGTTGCGCGTGAGCAAAGTGCTCGGTCTGGGGCTCGGAATTATCGCTGCGATCGGCGGATTCGTCGACATCGGAGACCTCGTGTTCAACGTCTCGGCCGGCGCGATCTTCGGCTATCAGCTGCTCTGGGTGATCGTGATCGGACTGATCGGCATCATCGTCTACACGGAGATGTGTGGCCGGGTTGCCGCTGTTTCAGGCAGGGCCGTGTTCGACGCTATCCGCGAGCGAGTCGGTTTCAAAGCCGCTGTGGTGGCGCTGGTCTCGTCGGAGGTCGTGAACCTGATGACACTCGCGGCGGAGCTCGGCGGCGTGGCGATCGCGCTTCAACTCCTGTCGGGCCTGCCGTACCGATGGCTGATCGTGCTCGCGGTTGTTGCCTTCGCGGTCGTGATCTGGGTGACCTCGTTTGAGTGGATCGAGCGGGTCTTCGGGTTCGGAGGGCTCTGCATGCTGGTCTTCGTGGTCGTCGCGGTGAAGCTCGGGCCGGATTGGGGCAAGGTCGGAACGGGCTTCGTCCCGCACATCTCGCACGTCAATCGGATGTTGTACGCCTACTTCGTGGTCGGCATTCTCGGCACGGCGATGACGCCATACGAGGTGTACTTCTACTCCTCGGGCGGGATCGAGGATCAGTGGTCGGAGAAGGATCTCGGTCTCAACCGCGCGAACGCCGTCCTAGGCTACGGCCTCGGCGGAACCCTCTCATTCGCCCTGATGATCACCGGCGGTGCGCTCTTTCTCAGCCGCGGGATCTCACCGCAGCATCTGGGAACGGTCGCGCTCGCCGCGGAGCAGCCGCTGGGGCGGCTCGGCCTCCTGCTCGCGCTCGTCGGAATCCTCTTCGCGGTCGGATCGGCCTCGATCGACACCGTCTTCGCAGGCGCGTACAACCTCGCGCAGTTCTGCGGCTGGGAGTGGGGCCGCTACAGACACCCGCGAGGAGCGCCACGATTCGCCCTCACCTGGCTCGTCTTGCTCGTTCTCGCGCTCGGCATCCTCATGACCGGCGTCGACCCGGTAATACTGACGGAGTACGCAGTCCTCTTTTCAGTGGTCGCGCTGCCGCTGACCTATGTCCCGATCCTGCTCGTCGCAAACGACAAGGCGTACATGGGTCGCCACGTCAACGGTCGGATCGCAAACGGCTTCGGGTTGCTCTATCTCGTGGTAATCATGATCGTTGCCTTGGCAGCAATCCCGTTGATGATCCTGACGAACGTGGGTCAGAATTGAGCGGCAAGGAGATCGACATCGGGTTGAAGGTCCTCGACCACCAGTTGCTCGACAAGAACGGGCGGAGGTGCGGCAACGTTGACGACCTCGCGATCGAAGGAGGTGTCGGCGACGTACCCGAGGTGGTCGCGATCCTCTGCGGCCCCGGCTATTGGGGGCAGCGCGCGGGTTTGATCGGCCGGCTCGCGAGCTGGATCGGAGGCGGCCGAAGGGTGCGCGTCCCGTGGAGTGAGGTCCGCAACGTCGACTCGGCAGTCGAGCTGAAACGAGGAGCGACGGAACTCGGTCTCGGGCGGGGCGACGACCGACTGCGGCCCTACGCGGACAAAATCCCGGGAGCCGGCAGATGAGGACACTTTCATCGTTCCTGCGTCGCGAAGTCGTGACCGAATCAGGGCGCTCCCTCGGCCGCTGCTACGACCTCCGAGGCGAGCTCTCAGCGACCAACCTCCGGGTCACCGGTCTTTGCATCGGACGCCGCGCGCTGCTCGAGCATCTCGGCATCCGCGATCAGAAGCCGCAGACAGTCGTCCCCTGGGAAGCGATCGTGCGCATCGAGGGCAAGCAGATCGTTGTGCGCGACGACGACGCTCCCGCTCCCTAGCGTCGCGCCGCCGCCAAGCCGACGCCGGAGAGTGGGCTCCCCAGAAATCGAGGCAATGGGGGCGGGAGGATTCGAACCTCCGTAGGCTGAGCCGACGGGTTTACAGCCCGTTCCCTTTGGCCGCTCGGGCACACCCCCGGGGCGCCGATTGTAGCCTCCGTCCATGCCCGCCCACGATGTCGCCGTCGTCGGCGCCGGCCCGGCCGGATCGACCGCCGCCTACCGCCTCGCGCGCGCGGGCGCGCGCGTGCTCCTGCTCGACAAGGCGCGCTTTCCGCGCGACAAGCCGTGTGGCGGCGGCGTCACGCTGCGCGCCGCGCGCCTCCTCCCGTTCTCGATCGAGCCCGTCGTCGAGGACGTGATCGACCGCGTCGACTGCCGGCTCGACTTCGGCCCGCACTTCTCCCGCCACGCGCACGCGCCGCTCGCGTTCATGACGCAGCGGAAGCGGCTCGACCACTTCCTGCTCGAGCGCGCAGCGGAGGCGGGCGCGGAAGTGCGCCAGGGCGTGACCGTCGACGCGCGCGAGCTCGACGCCGAGTTCGTCATCGGCGCAGACGGCTGCAACGGCACGAGCGCGAAGCAGCTCGGCCTCGCCGGCGACGTCGTTCACGGGGTCGCCCTCGAGGCGAACTTCCCCCGCGACGAGCGTTATGCGCGCACGATGACGCTCGAGATCGCGTCCGTTCCCGGCGGCTACGGCTGGATCTTCCCCAAGGGCGACCACGTCAACGTCGGCGTGGGCGGGTGGGCGAGCGAAGGCCCGCGGCTGCGCGCGCACCTGCGGCGCATGTGCGAGGCATACGGGATCGATCCTGAGAGCGCGACCGAAACGCGCGGCTACCGGCTGCCGATGCGCCGCGGCGGCCCGCTTGTGCGCGGGAACGCCGCCGTGATCGGCGACGCGGCCGGCCTCGTCGACCCGTTCTCCGGCGACGGCATGTACGAGGCGTTCCTCTCGGCCAAGCTCGTCGCCGAGGCGGTTCTCGCCGGCGACCTGCTGTCGTATGCGGCCGCGGTCGAGCGCTCCATCACCCCGCTCACGCGCGCGGGCTGGGGCGCGAAGCAGGCCTTCGACCGCTTCCCGCGCACGACGTTCGCGCTCGCGCGCATGCCGTTCACCTGGCGGGCGGTGGAGAAGCTCCTCCGCGGCGAGCTCAGCCACCCCGGCGCCGCCCGCGGCGTCGAGAAGGGCGCGATCCGGCTCATCGACGCCGTTTCGCGCGTCGCGGCCTAAAGAAGAGCCGTCCTACAGCCGATCCCTGAGCCGTGGACCTGAACGGCCTGCTCAGGCACGCGGTCGAGCAAGGGGCGAGCGACATCCACCTCAAGCTCGGGCGGCCACCCGTCCTTCGCCGGGACGGTGGCCTCGTCGCGCTCGAAACCGCCCCGCTCGACGAGGCGGCGCTCCTGTCCATCCTCGATACGGTCGGCGCGCGCTCCCCCGAGCGGCGAGCCCAGTTCGAGACCACCGGCGACCTCGACATCGCCTACCAGGACGAGGATCTCCCGCGCTTCCGCGTCAACGCCTACCGCCAGCGCGGCGCCACCAGCTTCGCCTTTCGCGTCATCCCGAAGAATGTGCCCACACTCGCGCAGCTCGGCATCCCGGACGTCGTCAAGACGCTGGCCGACGAGCACCGCGGCCTGATCCTCGTCACCGGGGCCACCGGCTCGGGAAAGACGACGACCCTCGCCGCGATGATCGACCACATGAACAAGACGCGGACGCAGCACATCATCACGATCGAGGACCCGATCGAGATCCTTCATCCCGACCAGGGCTGCATCGTGAACCAGCGCGAGATTGGCCTGGATACGACCGATTTCGGCCAGGCGCTGCGGCGTGCCCTCCGCCAGGACCCGGACATCATCCTCATCGGCGAGCTGCGCGACGCCGAGACGGCCCAGACCGCGCTCCAGGCGGCGGAATCCGGGCACCTCGTGCTCTCGACGCTGCACACGATCGACGCCGCCGAGACGGTCGCCCGCATGGTCGAGTTCTTCCCGCCCGAGAAGCAGCAGGTCATCCGCGCGATCATGGCCGGCGTCCTCCGCGGCGTGGTCAGCCAGCGGCTGCTCCCGCGCGTCGGCGGGGGACGGGTCGCCGCCATCGAGGCGATGGTCATGAACGCGCGCATCGCCGAACTCATCCGCGAAGCCCGCGCCGACGAGATCACCGACGCCGTTGCCGAGGGCGAGTACTTCGGCATGCAGACCTTCACGCAGGCGCTCATCGAGCACGTGCTCGCCGGCTCCATCGATCGGGAGGTGGCCGCGAACGCCGCCACGCACCGCCACGACTTCCTCGTCGCGCTCGAACGGGCCGAGAAGGTCCGGCGCGCGGCGGACGCAGCCGACGAGCCGGCGCCCGCCCCGTCGGTGGAGGCCGAGCTCGAGCAGCATCATCCCGAGCAGCTCGAGACCGGCTTGCGCATCGTCCCCGCGGGCTGACCATGAAGCGCGCCGCGCTCCTCGCCCTCGTCCTCCTTGCCGCCACCGTCGCCGGCGGCGCCCGCGCGGACACCTTCACGGTCGTCCCGACCCCGCTCGTCACGCCGTTGGCCCCGGACGCGACCGCCACCGTGGCGCCGCTCCCGTACTCCCAACTGCTCTCGCTCTGGCAGCAGGCCGGCGCCGAGTACGACGTGCCCTGGCAGGTGCTGGCAGCGATCAACAAGATCGAGTCGAACTTCGGCCGGAACATGGGGCCGAGCTCGGCCGGCGCCATCGGCTGGATGCAGTTCATGCCCTCGACCTGGATGCGTTGGGGCGTGGACGCGAACGGCGACGGTATCGCCGACCCGTGGAACGCGGCCGACGCGATCTTCTCCGCCGCGCGCTACCTCTCCGCTGCGGGCGCCCCCGGCAACCTCCACCGGGCCGTCTTCGCCTACAACCACGCCGACTGGTACGTGAACGAGGTGCTCTCGCTCGCCGACCTGTACCAGACCGACGGCTCCGTCGCCTTCTCGCTCGACCGGATGCAGCAGAACCTCGACGGCGACAGGCAGGCAGTCGTCGACGCCGCGGCGCGCCTGCAGCTGCTCGAGGCGCGCGAGGCCCGCGCGACCCTCCTTTCGGATCGACTGGCGCTCCAGCCGGCGGTGGCGCACGCCTCGAACGCGCTTGCCGACGCTCGGCGCGCGCTCGCCGCCGCCCAGCAGTCCTCGGCGGCCGCCTCGTTCTCGCCCGCGGGCTCGGATCTCCTGGCCGGCGCGACCTATCAGGACGGGTACGCCTTCCCGGTCGGCGGTGGCCCCGGCGTCGTCTCCGCCTCCCACACCCATCACGACTACCCGGCGGTGGACATCGCCGCACCGCTCGGCTCGCCCGTCTACGCCCTGTCGAACGGGACGGTTATCCGCTCCTGGACCTACGACGACCCCAAGTGCGGCATCGGCCTGACCATGCAGACCACGGACGGCCAGACCTGGACGTACTGCCACATGGCCGTCCTCGACCAGAGCGTCGTCCCGGGCGCCCAGCTCACGGCCGGGCAGCAAGTCGGCCTCGTCGGAGCCACCGGCGATGCCAGCGGGCCGCACCTCCACCTCCAGCTCCAGCCTCCGACCGCCTGGCCCCAGCAGGAGGCCTGGTTCCAGGCCTTCGCCGGCACGGCCTTCACCTGGTCGGATGCCCCGACAGCCGGCATCAAGACGCCTGCCGTGGTCGTCGCGGCCGACCGGTCGTTCGTGCCCTCCTCCGGACGGGTATTCACGGTCGTCCCGCAGACCCCGGTCGTCCTCTTCAGCCGGGGCTGATTTCTGCCGAAAAGAAAGGCATGCGCCGGCTTCTCTTCTTCGCCGCCGTCGTCGCCGCGCTTGCGATGGCGGCGATCAGCTTCGCCGCCAGCCGCCAGCTGGCGGTCGCGCCGACGAGCGCCTCACGGCTGCCGTCCACGCCGATGACCCTCGTCGTCCCGGACCTCCGCCGCGAGGCGTTCGTCTTCGCCAAGGGCCAGCTCCAGGACGCGGGCTTCGCCTGGAAGGTCGTGGGAGGCGCGCCGGGCTACCCGGCCAACATCGTGGTCACGCAGTCGCCCGCAGCGGGGACGAAGCTCATCGACACCGGGGCGCCGCTCATCAGGGTGACCCTCGAGCGCAACAAGCAGTCCGGCCCCCAGGGGGAGCCGGAGGACACGTCGCCGTACGCGGCGACCGCTGTTCGGCTGGCGGGCACGAGCTGACGTGACGCTCGCCGCGCTCGCACTCGCCCCAGGCTTCGCACTCGGCTCCTTCTTGAATGTCGTCGCGGCCCGCGTCCCCCTGCGGCGCTCGATCGTCAGCCCGGGATCGGCCTGCATGGCGTGCGGGCATGAGCTCTCGTGGTACGAGAACGTGCCGCTCCTGTCCTACGCCGTCCTTCGCGGCCGCTGCCGCTCGTGCGGCGCCCGGATCGGCCTGCGCTACCCGGCGGTCGAGCTCGTCGCCGGCCTGCTCGTGGCCGGGAGCGTCTGGAAGTTCGGCTTCCACCTCGAGGCGCTCGTGGCCTCGTTCTTCTGCCTCGCGCTCGTCGCCGTCTCGGCCACCGACCTCGAGCACCGGATCATCCCGAACCGGATCGTCGTGCCGGCGGCCGCCATCGTCCTCGTCGCGCAGACGGCGCTCAACCCGAGCCCGGAGTGGGCGGCCGCGGCGTTCGGCGCCTCCGGCTTCCTCCTTCTCGCGGCCCTCGTCTATCCCGCCGGCATGGGCATGGGCGACGTGAAGCTGGCCCTCCTCCTGGGCGCGATGCTCGGGCGGACGGTGCCCGTCGCGATCCTCCTCGGGATGGTCGCCGCGCTCGTTCCGGCGGTCGTCCTCTTTGCCCGGCACGGCTCGGCGGCCCGGAAGATGGGTATCCCGCTCGGCCCGTTCCTCGCCCTCGGCGCGGTGGTCGCGCTCTTTGCGGGCCATCCGCTGCTCCACCTCTACCTGCACCGCTAACCCATGCGGACGATGTTGACGCGGCTGCGCGACGAGCGGGGGCAGGGGATCATCGAGCTGATCGTCGCGATGGTCGTGATCACCGTCGCGGTGCTCGCGCTGATGGCGTCGTACGACGAGGCGTTCGTCTCGCTGCACAAGTCGGCGCGGACGACGGCCGCGGCGACGCTCGCCGAGACGCAGCTCGAGCTGTACGGCGCGCTGCCGTATGCCTCGATCGGGCTCAGCTCGTCGCTCGTGACGACGGCGAAGGCGAGCGACGCCTACTACAGCACGGACGAGACAGCGCTCACCCCGTCGGGGACGACGGAGGTCACGAACGGGAGCTGCACCACCACGGTGGCTCAGTGCATGCCAGTGCAGACCTCGGTAACGGGCAGCGACAACAAGAACTACCGGGTCGAGACGTTCATCCGCGACATCGCGTCGGGCTCGGCGACAGAGCGCACCGTGACCGTCATCGTCCGCGACCCGAACACGAGCGGCACGCCGAAGATCTACACCGCCACCGCCGCGTTCGACCAGGGCTAGCGCAGCTAGCCGGCCCACGGCAGCTAGCCTTCACCAGGTGCGGGTCGTCGCCTCCGAGCAGGCAGTGCGGCTCATCGAGGAGTCCGGCGGGAACCTCTACGTCTGGCCCAAGAGAGCGCACTGTTGCGGCGCGGTCACCATGCTCGAGTCGTCGCCTCGTCCGCGCAACGGCGTGACCTTCCAGCGGATCGGCGGGGCGAACGGCTTTGACGTGCATCTCCCGGCCGGCCTCGCCCGCCTCCCGGACGAGCTGCACCTGGAGGCCCGGCGCTTCCCACGGCGCGTGGAGGCGTACTGGGACGGCTGCGCCTGGGTGGTCTAGGCGCGCTTAGAGGCTCTTAGCCCGACCAGTACGACGGCACCGTCGCCGGCCCATAGTTCAGGGGTGTGCCCGGCGGCATCACGGTGAACGGGATGAGTGTCGAGCTGCCGCCGCCGACGGTCAGGTTGTTTGCGAGAACGGGGCCCATGTTCGCGGAGCCGCCGTCGATCTGGTATGCCGTCGTCGCGTAGGCGCCCCATTGCGCGGTCGATCCGCCTGTGATGTACACGCACTTCGTGGCGGCGAGCGTGCTTCCGGTGGAGTTCGTCCAGCAGCCTGCGATGAAGATGATCCCGGCTGTCGTCGGGTTCCAGGAGCCCGTGCAGCTCGCGATCCCGCACAGCTGTGTGCCGCCCGCCTGGGTGACCGTGCCCGTGAAATACATCGTCGCCTGGCCGGAGTACACGACCTTGAGGCCGCACCCCATGCTGAGGCTGCCGTCGAAGTAGAGGGTGCCGCTGACGAGCAGCGTTCCTGTCCCGCAGGAGCCGCCGCTCGGCGTGTACTTGATCTCGTTCGTCCCGACCTTGCAGTCGTAGGCGGTCGAGCCGAACATCGCCGACGAGATGGACGCGTCGCTGTTGTTCAGCGTCGCGTCATTGTCGAAGAGGTTCGCCGGGCAGCCCGTCTGCGTGAGTGCCTTCTGGGCGGCGTAGGCGGCCGTGAGCGTCGACCATGAGGCGGTGCTCGACGGGCACGTTGGATCCAACGTGCTCGACTGGCCGATGCAGGGCATCTGCGGGGTCACGTCAACGGTGGAGTTGATGGTGGTGGCCCAGAGAGGCGTCTGCTTCCCGTTGCACCAGCTCGTCCCGACGGCCACCGTGTACGTCGAGCTCGGCTGCACCGTGCATCCGGTCCCCGTCGTCGTCTGGCACGTCCCGTCGGCCTTCCAGGCGGTGCAGCCGCCTATCTCCACGATGCCGACCGGCGCGGCCGACGTCCCGACGTTCGAGCCGCCGATGTCGCTGAGCGTGCCGCCCACCTTCAGCTGGCTGCCCGTGAAGTGGCCGCCGCCCGAGATACAGACGTTTCCGCGCGTCAGGATCGGGACCGAGACGGTCACGCCGCCGGAGATCGTCGTGCAGACGGTCGTGCTGTCGGAATAGAGGTAGTTCCAGACGCTGTAGTTCGTCGTCGGCGTGTTCGCAACTTCGGTGACCGAGCGCGTGATGCCGTCCACCGTCCCGTTGGCGGTGATCGACCACGTGGTGTTGACCTTGGTCGCCTGCCACGTGCCCGTGCCGCCGCCCGACTGGGCGGCGATCGTCTGAAGCGTCGTCACCGGCCCCGAGGTCCCTGCGGCGTAGGCGGCTCCTATGCCGTAGGCGAGCGCGGTCTCGGCGAGTGCGAACGCCTGCTTCGCGTCCGCGGACTTGAGCGAGTTGCGCTGGTTGACCGCGCCCGGGAGGACGAGGGCCGCGGTCGTGCCGCCGAGGATGAGCATGAGCATGAGCGCCATGACGAGGGCAATCCCGGTCTCGTCGCTGCAGAGCCGCCGGAGGACGCGTCTCATGAGCAGGCCGCCGTGCTGTCGTTGTGCATGGTGATGTAGTCGGTCACAGAGGTCGCGTCCGACGTCCCGCCCGAGTCGACCCTGAGCGCCGCCACCAGCTGCGGAAGCGCGCCCGTCACCGCGGGCGTGTTACACGAGAACGGCGTCGCCGAGGTCACGCTCGAGGCGAGGGTCACGCCGGTGCCGGTGCACGTCGTCGCCCCGCCGTAGCGCACGAGCTTGCCGCTACTCACGCACCAGGTGACGTTGCCGGTCGAGTGCGTGCACCAGGCCGGGATGGTGAGGTACACGCCGCCGCCGTTCGAGCCGCTCTTGTTCAGGAGGGTCGCCGTCGCCGCGCAGCGGGCGTCGTATTCGAGCCGGGTAAGTGCGACACTGACGTTCTCCTGGCTCGTCAAGCGGGCCTGCCCGTCGGAGCTCGCCCGCGAGCCCGAGATGAAGATGTTCGCGAGGCCGCCCATCACGAACCCCATCACGACCATCGTGACGAGCATCTCCACGAGGGTGAACCCCGATTGGGGCCGCAGGCGCGCGCGCAGGGTGAACGATGGCATCGCTCCTATCGATTTCGGTAGCCGCAGGGCCCCGCTTTAGGCTCTGGGAGCCGGATCACCCTCATCCGGGGGATGTCCGTCACCGGCCGAACCCCCTAATGGCCTCCTGGCCTGCTGCCGATACCTCAATCGAGGGATCGGATGAGCGACTCGAGCCAGGAACCCCCCTTCCTCCGCACCGTCCTGCCGACGGGCGGCGGCCTGCGCGCGCCGCTCGGCGGCGAGTACGGGATCAACGAGCTCGCCGAGCTCGTGGCCGACCTCCTCGCCGCCACGCAGCTCGTGCCGGCCGACGAGCTCGCGGTCGTCCGCGGACGCGCCCGACAGACCGGCTCCTTCGCGCAGGCGCTCGTCGAGGAGGGCATCGCCTCGAGCGATGGCATCGCCCGGATCCTCGCCGCCCGCCACCAGCTCCCCCTCGTCGACCTCGCCCTCGCGGACGTGGACGAGGCGGCCGCGCGCCTCATCCCGCTGCACGTGCTCGAGCGCGTCATCGCCATCCCCTATGGGCTCCGCGGCGACACGCTCCTCGTCGCGGTCGCCGACCCGGCCAACCTGCACGGCATCGACGAGCTCCGCCTCGGCACCCGCCATCCGGTCGAGCTCGGGGTTGCCTCGCGGGAGGACATTCTCGGAGCCGTCCGGAAGCTCGTCCGCAACTCGGAGGCGTTCGGCGCGCGCGTCGCGCTGGCCGATGACGACGACGACGACGACTACGGGGCCGCCGAGGACGAGCACACCGACCTCGAGGCCGAGGACGGCGTCTCGGACGTCCCGCTCGTCCGCCTGGTCAACTCCGTGCTCTTCCAGGCCGCCGAGGACGGCGCCTCTGACGTCCATTTCGAGCCCCAGGAGGACGCGCTCGTCGTGCGGTTCCGGATCGACGGCGTGCTCAACGAGATGCAGCGCATCCCGAAGCGGCTCATCCCCGGCGTGACCACCCGCCTGAAGGTGCTCGCGAAGATGGACATCGCGGAGCGCCGCAAGCCGCAGGACGGGCGCATCTCGCTCAACGCCGCCACCGCCGGGCGCTCGCTGGATATCCGCGTGGCGACCCTGCCGACGGTCGAGGGCGAGAAGATGGTCATGCGCCTCCTCGACAAGTCGCGACGGCCGCCGACGTTGACCGAGCTCGGCCTCTCCGAGGAGATGCGCGACCAGCTCTCGAGGCTCGTCACGCGCCCGAACGGCGCGCTGCTCGTCACCGGCCCGACCGGCGCCGGCAAGTCGACCACCCTCTTTGCCTGCCTCAGCCAGATCAACCGTCCCGAGATCAACATCATCACCGTCGAGGACCCGGTCGAGTACCGCATGAGCGGCGTCAACCAGGTCCAGATCAACAACCGCGCCGGCATGACGTTCGCCGCCGCGCTGCGGTCGATCCTCCGCTCCGATCCCGACGTGGTGATGGTGGGCGAGATCCGCGACGGCGAGACCGCCAAGATCTCGATCGAGGCGGCGCTCACAGGCCACCTCGTGCTCTCGTCACTGCACACGAACGATGCCCCGAGCGCGCTCACCCGCCTGAACGAGATGGGTGTGGAGCCGTTCCTCACCGGTGCGGCCGTCAGCGGCGTTCTCGCCCAGCGGCTCGCCCGCAAGCTCTGCACGCACTGCTGCGAGATGTACAGCCCGTCCGTCGACGAGCTGATCGCCGCGCGCGTCTCTCCGGACGTCGCCGCCTCGGTCGACGGCATGGCCTTCTACCGCAAGCGCGGCTGCCCGCGCTGCAACCAGACCGGCTACCGCGGCCGGATCGGCATCTTCCAGCTCCTCGAGATGACCGAGGAGCTCGCGTCCCTCGCCGCTTCCAAGGCGCAGCGCGAGGAGATCGAGCGCGCGGCGCTCGCGACCGGCATGCGGACGATCTGGGACGACGGTCTCGCCAAGGTCGCCGCCGGGCTGACCTCGGTCGAAGAGCTCGCCCGCGTCTCGGTCTGAGACTTACGCTGCTTGCCCGAGCGCGTAGGGCGCTTGCCCAACGGCCCGGGAGTCGGCGACCGTGAGTCGCCGGAGCACCGCCACCAGATAGACGGCCAGGGCAGCCGTCCACACGAGATAGAACGCGCTCGCGGCCGTCCCCACGAGGAAGCTGTTCGTCACGATCAGGGAGACCGAGGCGGCGAGCGCCGAGAAGGGAAGGCGGCGCTGCATCTTCACGTCCCAGGCGAGCAGCGCCATCAGCAACGGCAGGTGGTAGTAGTAGTTGTCCACCGGGTCGAAGACGCATCGGACGAGGAACAGCAACGCGAGCAGCGGCAACGCGTCTTCAGCTCGAAGTCCGCGCCGGTAGGCGATGGCCGTGAGCGGGAAGGCCGCCAGCACGATCGCCGGATGCGTCGACCGGGCGAGCCAGCCCGGAAGGGTGTGGCCGAGGAGATACCACCAGCTCTGCACGAAGGTGTCGTTCGTCGCCGTGGCCGCGTGCTGCGACATCGATGCGAAGCCGCCCGGGTCGGCGAGCAGCTGCGGCAGGGTCAGAAGCGTCGCCAGGCCGGCCGCGGCTCCCACGACGCGCCATCTGTACGGCCGTCCGACCGCGAGTGCCGTCGGAGGCAGCGCGATGACGGCCCACTGCTTCGTTGCGAGGGCCAACCCGAGCAGCACCGCAGCGGCGACGAATCGGCTGCGCATCGCCGCGACGACCGCCAGAACGCTCAGCGCGGCGCAGAGGACCTCCTCCGGATGGCCGAGCGAAACGGCGTTCGTGGCCGCCGGCGATGCAACCGCGAGCAGAACGACGAGGATGGCTATCGGCCACCGCCTCGAGGCTGCGGGAAACGCGCGCAGCAGGACGACGCCGAGCAGGCCTGCGGCGACGAGACAGGGAATCGCCCCGGCGCGGTAGCTCGCGAGGCTGCCGGCGCCCGCCCAGTGGGCGACGGCGACGAACGGCGCACGAGCGAGAATCGCGACCGGCCCCATCAGCGGCTGCGGATGGACGGTCAGGGCGCGGAGGACGTGCCCACCGGCAAGGGCGTCGACTGCTGCGGCGGCGTCGTGCGGATAGTCCCCGAGCGCTCCGCGGTACCAGCTCACGCCGATCGCGGCCAGCACTGCCAAGGCGGTCGAGCCCACGAGACCGCGTGGACGAGCAACGCCTGTCATGGCCTACTCGGCGTAGACGTCGCAGCCGAGATACATCAGCGACTCGACCGCTTCGGTGACGAATGCCGTCGCCTGGTGGGCGTCGGCGAATGTGTACGGCCCCGGCTGGACGGGGTTGCCCTGCGGGGGGTAGACCTCGGTCTCGACGACGCACGAGTCGCCGTAGTCGACCGCGCGCAGGACGGCGATGGAGCGACCGTCGCGCTTCGCGTGCCGCAGGAAGAGCTCCCGGGCGGCGGGGTGCTGGCGGAGGAGGCTCACGCGCCGGTTCCGGTGAACGGCGGTGCAGTCACCGACGCTGCCGCCGCCTGGGCGACGACGTCGCGGTCGGTGAAGCCGTCGATCCGCTGGACAAGGGTCCCCGGTCGCCGGTAGATCAGGATGCCCGGCGCCGGCAGGAGCCCACCGCCGGGCATGGCGGACGTCAGCGCTGCCGAGAGGGGGCTGTCGAGGAGGCTGATCCCGACGAAGCCGACGCGCGCGTCGGACGCGCCCGCCTTGGCCTCGGCGTACGAGATCGCGTCGGTCGCGGACTGGGGATCGAAGACGGAGACGACGACGATGCGATGGGACCGGAACGCCTCGTCGATCACGGTCGGCAGCCCGTTCTTCGCAACGGCAGGCGCCTTGGGGGCTTGCTTCGCCGGCTGCTTCGCCGGCCGGTGGGCGGGCGCCGCGGGCTTCACCGTGGCAGCGGTCGTCGACGTCTTATGAGGCGCCGTTGCGACCGGGGTGGTGGGCGCGGCCGGCTTGCTGACGACGACAGGAGGCGCGGCCGCCTGCTTGGGCTTGAGCGCGAGCATCGACGCGCCTCCGGCCGCGGCGATGACCGCGACGAGCGCGAAGATCTTGATGGGGCGGCTGACGGTCATGTCCACGCTGTTCCTATCGGCACGCGCGGGTAACCGCTTTACGGGCGAAAGGCGTTAAGACGCGTAGGAAGGCCCGGCGGGATGGTGCTCGTCGCAGGGATGCGCTGGGCGGATGCGATGCAAGGACGCAGGTCGCGTTCGTAGCCGGAGGCTACGGGCGCGGCCGAGGACGCAGCAGCGCGCCGATCCAGCGCACCATCTGCGACACAGCCACTATCGCGTCGGGCCTTCCTAGGACGCGTAGCAGTCGCCGTTGGCGCCGAGGTTCATCGTCTTGCCGGTGGTGATCGCTCCGGCAGGCCCGTGCTTGGCCCCGTACCACTGGCCGACGGTCGTGTAGACGCAGTAGTCGGTGGCGTTGGTCAAGCCGGCCGCCGGCGACCATCCTGCTGGATCCCACGTGTACTTGCTCGAGGCGACGGAGGGGTCGTACTTCGACTGCAGGATGGACATGAAGTCGTGACTCGCGTTGATGTCCGAGTAGCCCGTATCGGCATTCGTGCCGGTGTAGGCGGCGTCGCTGCCGTTGTAGTCCGGGTCACGGGAGGCGGGCGACCCCGCGTAGTTGTCGAATGCGTACCACTCGACGTCGGGGACGATCGCGTACACGTTCGCGGACGCGGCCGTCTTGTTCGCATTGTCGCGGAACCCGAGATACGACGGCGTCGCGACCGAGGTCAGGATGCCGAGGATCGCGCTCACGACGAGCAGCTCGATCAGCGTCATGCCGCTCTCTTCGCGTGCGAGCCTTTTGATGAGTGCGCGAAGCATCACTCGGCGTATCGACGGGCTAGCCGCCGTGGGTGACCCTCGTTCGAGGGATGACCGGGTTCCTATGAGATCGAAGAGCAGACGGCGGCCGCGTCGGCGTCCGTCGAGTGCACGAGCGTCACCTGATACGGCGTCGCCCCGGCGAGGTGAGTCAGGAGGCGGGTGGCGCCCCCGACGTAGTAGGCCGAGTGCCCGCGAGCCTCGACGTCGTGGAGGCAGTACGCGCGGCCTCCGGCCAGGAGGGTGACCCCGACCTTCGTGGAGACGGCCGGCGCCTCCTGCACGAGCCCGGCTGAGCTCAACTGCCTGAACGAGCCGTGGCCGCCATACGGGTCCTGGTACCACGCCTCGGTGGCCAGCACCGCGGAGCGCACGCGGTCGAGCGCCGTCTTGTCCTGTGCCCGGCCCTGCGCGTTCAGGTACGACGTCGCGCCCAACCCGATGCTGAGGAGGAGGATCGCGAGGGCGACGATCCGGATGGAGAGGCCGTGCTGCATCGCTCGCCGTATCGACGGCTCACCCGAACGGGCATAGCCCCAATTGGGTGAGGGCCGAAACGAGAGAGGGCGCCGTCTCCGGCGCCCTCTCGCACTTCAAGCAGGTTCTGTCGCTTACGACAGAGCGTTGCAGGCGTCCGCGCCACCCGTGGCGGACGTGCCGTTGACCTTGGTGACGGTCGCGACTGCCGCGGCCGGGGAGCTCTGGGTGATCTTGGTGCTGTCGCCGCCGACGTAGTAGGCGCCGTGACCGACAGCCTCGTCATCGGAGAGGCAGTACGCCGCGCCGCTGCCCAGGACCTTGACGTTCACCTTGGGGGAGACGCCGGGGGCTTCCTTGGCGAGGTTGGCGTTGTTGAGGGCGGTGTAGGTGCTGTTGCCGCCGGCGGTGTCCTGATACCAGGCCTCAGCGGCCGGGATCGCCGAGCGAACGTTCGACTGCGCTGCCGCATCCTGCGCGTTGCCGCGGAAGCTGAGGTACGACGGCACCGCGATCGCAACCAGGATGCCGAGGATGACGATGACGACCAGGAGCTCGATGAGGGTGAAACCGCTTTCCTCACGAGCCAGGCGCGTCTGAATCTTGCTGATCATTCTGGAGACTCCTTCCGAGCAGGGTCGATGGCGGATGGCTCGGTCTCTATCGGCCGGGTCACTCAACGCCTGTTAGCCCCATTCGGGGGATTCGCCTCACCCACCGTGGGTGAACGCATGACTGCTCAAGCCGTCCCAGCGCCGTGCCGATAGCCCCGGCGAGAGATGCCGCAACTCACCTCCATCGACGATCTGCTCGAGCAGATGGTGGGGCTGAACGCGTCGGACTTGCACGTCACGACCGACAGCCCACCCGTCTTCCGCATCCGCGGGGAGATCCTGCGCGCGGAGGGCTTCGACCCGCTCACGCAGGACGACACGCGCTCGCTCATGTACAGGATCCTGTCGAGCGAGCAGCAGAAGATCTTCGAGCAGAAGCGCCAGCTCGACTTCGCCTACGCGCTCCCCGGCGTCGCGCGCTTCCGCGTCAACGTCTACTACCAGCGCGAGTCGGTCGGTGCGGCCTTCCGGCTCATCCCGCAGGAGATCAAGGCGCTGGAAGAGCTCGGGCTCCCGGGCATCCTGCACACCTTCGCGGAGAAGCCGCGCGGGATCGTTCTCGTCACCGGTCCGACGGGTTCCGGTAAGTCGACGACGCTCGCAGCGATTCTCGACGAGATCAACCGCAATCGCTCGGAGCACATCCTCACCATCGAGGACCCGATCGAGTTCGTGCACCGGCACAAGCGCTGCATCGTCAACCAGCGCGAGATCGGGCCGGACGCACTCAGCTTCGGCGACGCGCTCAAGGCTGCGCTGCGCCAGGACCCGGACATCATCCTCGTCGGCGAGATGCGCGACATGGAGACGATCTCCACCGCGCTCACGGCAGCCGAGACCGGTCACCTCGTGTTCGCGACGCTGCACACGCAGAGCGCGTCGTCGACGGTCGACCGGATCATCGACGTCTTCCCGGCGGAGCAGCAGGAGCAGGTCCGGATCATGATCGCGAACTCGCTGCAGGGCATCGTCACGCAGACGCTGCTGCCGACCGCCGACGGTCAGGGACGCGTCGCGGCGCTCGAGATCCTGCTTCCCGACGACGCCGTCCGGAACCTCATCCGCCAGGCGAAGATCGAACAGGTCTACTCGATCATGCAGACCAACACCGCGCGCGGGATGCAGACGATGGAGCAGGCGCTCGCCGATCTCACCCTCCGGCGCGTCGTCAACGCCGAGGACGCGTTCGCACACACGAACCGGCGCGACATCCTCGCGGGCATCCTCGAGCGCTCCGGGATGGACGTCCGCGGCGTCATGGCCGCACTCGAGCTCAGCGCGCCGCCCTCGCCGCCGCAGCAGTCGGCGTCCGGCCTGCGCGTCGCCGGAGGCGGAGCATGAGCGACTCGATCTGGAAGAAGGACCTCAGCTTCAAGCGCAAGAAGAACGACGAGCTCCCCGAGACAGCGGACTCGCTCCGCGTGAAGGAGCTCGCGTTCCAGCAGAAGCTCGCTGAGGTGGCGCAGGCCGCTCCCTCCGTGGTCGTCGCGCCGCCCGCGCAAGCGGCCAAGCCGGAGCCTGCGAAGAAGCAGTCGATCTGGAAGAAGGAGATCGGCGGACGCAAGAAGGCCGAGGCGGCGCCGACGGCGGTTGCCGAAGTGCCCGCGCCGCTTCCGCCTGCACCAGTCGTCGTGCCCGCGCCGGCACCCGTCGAGGCCGCGGCTTCGCTTGCGCCACCCGCACCGGCGCCGTTCGTCGACATTGCAGCTCCTGCGTCGACACTCGACGTGCCGGTGGAAGGACTCCTTCCGTCGTCGCCCTTCGCGACGGACGAGTCGATCTGGAAGAAGGAGATCAGCTTCCGTCGCAAGCCGGCCTCGGACGTGCAGCCTGTCGCCGCCACCACGGCATCGACCGATGGCCCCCCGGCGCCGCCGATCTCGATCTGGAAGAAGGAGATCAGCTTCCGGCGCAAGGGCGAGCAGGACGAGGAGGGGTCGAAGAGCGATTCGATCTGGCACAAGGACATCTCGCTTCGCCGCAGTCAGGCGCGGAGCGCGCAGATTCGCGCGCTCGCGGAGGAGGCGCTGCGTGAGGTCGAGGCCGCTGCGCAGCCCGAGCCCTGGCTCGCCGGCCCGGAGCTTCCGCCCGCGCCCGATCCCGAGCCCGCGGTCGAGCGCAAGCCCGCGCCCGCGCGCAAGCCCGCGCCCGCGCCCGCGCCCGAGCCGGTGCCTGCGGCGCAGGCGAAGCCCGCCGAGGTGGCACCGAAGACGTCCATCTGGAAGCGAGAGCTCGGCAAGCCCAAGACGCCGAAGCAGGAGAAGGCGCCGAAGGCCAAGGCCGAGCCCAAGCCGAAGACGCGGCTTCGCGACAAGAAGATCTCGCTCCCGAAGTCGGCTCCGAAGGCGCACGCCGGCGGCGGCCACGCCGTCAAGCGGCTCGTGGGCCTCAAGATCGGCGCGTCGCAGCTCGCGGCCGCCCGTGTCGTCAACAACGGTGCCGCCGAGCTCGTTCAGGTGGCGCGCCAGCCGCTCGAGCAGGGCGTCGTCGTCGGCGGCGAAGTGCGCGACCCCGAAGCGCTTGCCCTCGCGCTGAAGCAGTTCTTCGCCAAGAACAAGCTTCCGCGCAAGAACGTGCGGCTCGGTATCGCCAGCAACCGCATTGGCGTCCGCGTCTTCGACCTCATGGGCATCGACGACGAGAAGCAGCTCGAGAACGCGATCCGCTTCCGCGCACAAGAGGCGCTTCCGATCCCGCTCGACGAGGCAGTGCTCGACTATCACGTCCTCGGCGAGAGCCTCGACGAGGACGGGAATGCGATGCAGCGCGTCCTGCTCGTCGTCGCCTACCGCGAGCTCGTCGAGCGCTACGTGTCCGCGTGCAAGAAGGCCGGCATCACGCTCGCGGGCGTCGACCTCGAGGCATTCGCGCTGTTGCGCGCACTCGGGGCGCCGCGCTCAGAGGACACGGAAGCCGACTCGGCCCTCGTTGCGGTCTCGATCGGCCACGATCGCTCCACCTTCGCCGTCTCCAACGGCCGCATCTGCGAGTTCACGCGTGTGATCGAGTGGGGCGGATCGACGCTCAGCGTCGCGATCGCGCGCGCGCTCGACCTTGCGCCGTCCGAGGTCGAGCAGCTCAAGCGGCTCGTGTCACTCGAGTCGCCGGCCGTTCCCGAAGGCATCGCCCCGGAGCAGTACGCGAGCGCCGTCGACGCCGTGCGCCGCCAGGTGCAGGCATTCGCGCGCGAGCTCGTGTCGTCGCTCCAGTTCTACCAGCATCAGCCCGGGTCGCTCGGCATCGGCGAGATCGTCATCACCGGCGGCTCCGCCGGCCTCGCCGGGCTGGCCGCCGAGCTGCAGGGCCTCATCGGCGTGCGGGTGCGCGTCGGCGACCCGCTTGCTCGCATGAAGGTGCCGAAGAAACTCGGCGTCGAAGAGGACATCGGTTCGTACGCGATCGCCATCGGCCTCGGGATCGAGGACTAGGCCGTGCGCGCCGTCAACCTCCTCCCGAGCGAATCCAAGGCTGCGTCCCGCGGTGCTCCCCAGCCTGCCGTCCTCGCCGCGGCCGTCTCCGGCGTCATCGCGGTCGCCATCATCGGCGGCGGCAACCTGCTCCAGACGGCACGTGTCTCGAGCGCCCAGAAGGCGCTCAACGGCGCGAAGCTTCAGCTCGCGGCGACGCCGCTGCCGCCGAAGGTGCCGCAGGTCGCGCCTCCGCCGCCCGTCGTCGCCCAGGAGATGCAGCCGCGCCTCGCTGCTGTTTCCACCGCCCTCTCCTCGCGCATTGCCTGGGACCGGATCCTGCGCGAGTTCTCGCTCATCCTGCCGAGCGACATCCAGATCAACTCGCTCGGGCTCACCGGGCCGGGGGCCACCACGGGATCGGCGAGCGGCCTCCAGTTGACGGGCGTCACCTACTCGTACGACGGCGTCGCGCGGTTGCTTTCCCGGATGGCCCTCGTTCCCGACCTGACCGACGTCAATCTCTCAACGACGAGCGTCGCAAACGGCGTCGTCTCGTTCACGATCAACTCCGGCATCAAGGGCGCTACCGCGCCGGCGGCGGTCGTCCAGCCCCAGGTCGGCACGACCACGACCTCGGGAGCGACGTCGTGAAGAAGAACGTGAGCCTGAACCTGAACCTGCAGAAGCACGGGCTCGTCATCGTGGTGGCGGTCTGCGGTGTGCTCGTGCTCGCGCTCGGTTGGCTCGTGCTGCTCGGCCCGAAGCAGAAGAGCATCGCCAACCTCAAGCTGCAGACGGCGGCCGTGCGTCAGCAGGTCGCCGACGATCTCTCGCGCGCGGCAACGGCCCGCGGCGCAACTGGCGCGCCGACGATCAAGACGGCCGACATCTACAAGCTCGAGACAGCGATGCCGTCGATCACGGACATGCCCGACCTCTTGTTGGAGCTCGACCAGACCGCGAACGCGGCCGGGGTCAAGCTGCAGTCCATCCAGCCTGCCGCTCCCGTCGACAGCGGCGAGGGGTACGCGACCGTGCACATCTCGCTGACCGCGGACGGCAACTTCTACACCGTCACCGACTTGCTCTACCGGCTGCGTACCCTCGTCTACGTCCAGAGCGGGGCGCTCGAGGCGAACGGCCGCATCTTCACGATCGACACGGTCAACCTCGCTCCGTTCGGGAACCAGCTGCAGGCGACGGTCACGCTCGATACGTTCGTGTACGGCACCGCCGAGGTCGTGAGCCCGACCACCGGGCAACCGGCCGCGACCGATACGTCCACCACCGCGACTACGACCGGCACGACGACGACGACGCCTGCCCCGGCAGGCCCGACGGCTGCAGGAGCGACTCCCTGATGGCGCGCAAGACGAAGAACGTCGCCCTCGACCGGGCGCAGGAGAAGGCGAAGAAGCAGAAGCGACTCGCCATCATCCTCTGCAGCGTGCTCGCACTCGTGCTCGTGTACGAGGTGCCGAAGACGATGAAGCTGATGAACACCACGGCGAAGGCGCCCGTGGTCGAGACCTCCGCGGCGACGCCACCCGCGCCGAATCCGGCCGCGCCTACGTCGTCTTTGCCTTCGGGCCCGTCCGCGGGGCTGCCGCCTTCGGCGCAGTCGACCGCCCCGACGCAGTCGCTCGTCGCCTCCGTGCAGGTTCAGCCCGACCCGGGACAGCTGACCGAGTTTGCCAATTTCGCGAGCAAGGACCCGTTCCTCGACTCCGTCCAGAAGACGGGCGTCGCCGCGGCGCCGACCGGCCCTTCGTCGAAGTCCTCGACGGGGCAGCCGAAGACGACGACGACCGCGCCAAAGACGCCGCCCGCGCCGCCGCCGGCGACGGCCGTCATCTCGATCAACGGTGAGCTCACGAGCGTCGCGGTCGGCACCGACTTCCCGCTCGCGGGCGTGGTGTTCCAGCAGGCGGGCAACTCGGCCCTCTTCCACCTCGTGTCGCTGACGCAGAAGAGCGCGAAGGTGGCGATCGCCGGCGGCTCCTACGCCGACGGCGCGCCGGCGCTCACGCTCACTGTGGGCACACCGCTCACGCTGCAGAACACCGCCAGCGGGACCCGGTACACGCTCTTGCTCGAGCCGCAGGGCACTCAGGTACCGGTGTCGACGACACCGACCGGGACGACGCCGACGTTGACGCCGCCGGCTCCGACATCGGTCGTGCCGTCCTCAGGCGGCTGACGCAAACGCGCCGGCGCGGACGGCCATGTCCGCCAGGCGCACGCGGCAGACCGCGATGACGGCGTCGCAGTCGCGCAACTCGGACGCCGGCGCACCGCGCTCGGCGAGCAGGTGCCGAATGAGGACGAGGCCGCGGATATGGCCGATCTCCTCGTCCACCTCGCGCTGCGGGTCCCCGAGCTTCCTGTACACGGCGGCGACCTTCGCGCCGCCGGCGCCCACTCCTTCTTCGAGATCTCAAGGCCGTGCGCCGGCCTGCCGATAGCCCTCTCGTATGGCCTCGTACTCCTATTCGGCCATCAACGCCCAAGGCGCTGAGCTCACCGGAGAGATCATCGCTCCGGACCTCGCGGGCGCGCGCGAACAGTTGCGCCTGAAGGGACTGCTGGCCGAATCGCTGCGCGAGATCAGCGGCAGCGGGGAAGGCAAAGCCAGCGTCCTCAAGACGTCGTTCGGCGCCAAGGTCAAGCCGAAGTCCCTCCAGGTCTTCTCGCGGCAGTTCGCCACCATGATCGAGGCAGGGCTCAACGTCGTCGGCTCGCTCGTCATCCTCGAGCAGCAGACCGACGATCCCGCGCTCGCGGTCGTCGTGAAACACCTCCGCACGGACGTCGAGGGCGGATTGCTCCTCTCCGAGGCGCTGCTCAAGCATCCGCGCGTCTTCTCGCGTCTCTACGTCGCGATGGTTGAGGCCGGGGAGGCGGCCGGCATCCTCGACATCGTGCTCGACCGCGTCGCGTTCCAGATCGAGAAGCAGGAGTCGATCAGGCGCCGGATCAAGAGCGCGATGGTCTACCCGACCATGGTCATCTGTTTCGCCACGCTCGTCCTCATCGGCATGCTGCTGTTCCTCGTCCCGATCTTCCAGGGCATCTTCGCGTCGCTCAATGGACAGCTTCCGCAGCTGACGCAGTACGTCGTCGATGCGTCGAACCTGCTGAAGGGCGCACCGTGGGTGATCCTCTTCATCCCGCTCGGCCTCTGGAGCTTCTTCCGGTGGAAGCGGACGGAGGCCGGACGCAAGATGTGGGACCGCTTCAAGTTGCGCATCCCGATGAAGATCGGCGACACCGTGCGCAAGGTGACGATGGCGCGCTTCTCGCGCACGCTGTCGACACTCGTCGCCGCCGGCGTCGACATCATCAAGGCGCTCGAGATCACCGGCCAGACGGCCGGCAACTGGGTGGTCGAGGAGGCCCTCGCGGGCGTCCGCCAGAAGGTGCACGAGGGCGTGCCGATCGCGCAGCCGTTGATCGAGAACCCCGTGTTCCCGCCGATGGTCAGCCAGATGGTGAAGATCGGCGAGGAGACGGGCGAGCTCGAGAAGATGCTCACGAAGATCGCCGACTTCTACGAGGAAGAGGTCGACGCCGCGGTGGGGTCGCTCACCTCGATCATCGAGCCGCTCATGATGATCGGCGTCGGGATCATGGTCGGCATCATCCTCATCGCCATGTACCTGCCGATGTTCAAGATGCTCCACCTCGTCAGCAACAGCGGCGGCTCCTAGCCCTCTCGCGCGCGCCGTCCGGCTCTTCCGCGTAAGCTCTTGCCATGAAGGGCGCCGACAAGCAGAAGAAGCTCGCGAAGAAAGCTCCGCAGAAGTCGCTGAAGGAAAAGCGCGCCGAGAAGCGCGCGAACGAGAAAAACCGCCCGCTCTAGCGACTGCGGCGGATCAGGTACCGCGCCATGGCGGCGAGCGCCAGCGCGCCGAGCACGGCCACGAGGATGATCTCCCGGTCGTGCGTGTTCTGCTGTGCGGGCGTCGTCACGTGCGAAGGGGCCGCGACGTCGACGCCTCCCGCCGCGGCGAGCTGCTTCACCGCCGCTTCGGCCGCGGTCAGGAGCCCGGCGGGGCCGGACGGGATCGGGATCTTCGCCAGGAGCGCGTATTCGGCGGCGGGTGCGTGCTTCGGCCAGTTGAAGCCGAAGCCGTTCGCCATGACGACGAGCAGCCGCTGCTTGTAGACGAACCCGAGCTCGAGGCCGAGGAACTTGGCGTACGTGCGCGGCTTGCGCCAGAGCGACGTGACGGAGCCCATGTCGTAGTCGCTCCAGATGACTGCGACCTTGATCGGGAACCCCGCTTTGTTCGCAGCGACGATCAGCCCCGTCAGCTCCGCGGACTGCTTGGGCGGGAACTTCGCGTCGTACGGAAGGAAGACCTTTGTCCCGAGCAGGTAGTCGCTCGCCGGGTCGCCGTCCGCGCGGGCGGACTGCGCAACGCCGGCTGCGACGAGCGCGGCCGCGAGGAGGGAGAGCGCCCTCATCCCGCTTTGGCGAGCGCCTGGACGGCCGCGGTGGCGGACGCGAGCAGGCCGGCGCCGCCGTGCTTGACGTGGAGCTTCGCGAGCACCGCATATCCGGCCTTCGGCGAGTGCTTGGGCCAGTTGAACCCGAAGCCGTTCGGCATGACGACGAGCAGCCGCTGCTTGTAGACGAAGCTGAGCTCGGCACCGAGGAACCGCGCGTAGGTCTGCGGCTTGCGCCAGAGCACGGTGACGGAGCCGAGGTCGTACGCGCTGTCGATGACCGCGACGCGGATGGTGAAGCCCTGCTTGTTCACCTGCGCGACGAGCTTCGTCAGCGCGTGCTCCTGCTGCGGGTAGGAGGCGAGCTCGTACGAGAGGAAGACCTTCTGCACGAGCAGGTAGTCGCTCGCGGGATCGCCGTCCGCACGCGCGGGCTGCGCAGCGACCGCGGCGAGGCAGCACGCGGCCAGACAAGCCAGAGCCACCCTCATCCGGCCGCGTGGTCGAGGATGACGACGTCGAACGCCTGCGCGCCCGGCGGCTGCACCTCGAAGGTGAGACCCCATCGTCCGACCATGACGAGCGCCTCGGTCGAGTGCTCGTACACGCCGGGCGAGCGCTCGGCGAGGCGGTACGCCTGCGTCGGCATGTCCATGTCCAGCATCGTGAACGTCGCGATCACCGTCGCGCCGCGCACCGGCGTGCCGTTGCGGGTGAGCCGCACGGTGTAGTCGTCGGGCACCGCGACCTTGTTCGGCGTGACGCGCATGTCGACTCTGTACCCGTTCCGTTCGACGACCTCGGTCACCGGGCCGGGGCCGACGGTCGCGGACGGGGCGCCGATGCTCGCGAGCGCCTTCGGCGGCGGTGGATAGCTCGAGAGGACGGCGGCGGCGACGATTGCCGAGGTGACGAGCACCACCTCGACGCTGACCAGCCTGCGCAGAAGGATCGCTGCGCTCTCCGCGTTCTCTCCGCGTGCCAGCGCGGGCTTCGTCCGCAGGAGGTTGACGGAGGCGACGAGCATCGCGGCGAGGAGGAGCGACGCCTTGATGATGATCGTCTTGCCGTAGCCGGTCTGCCACAGCGTCGCGAGCGTGGGGAGGTGGATGACGGCCGCGCCGATCCCGGAGCCGAGCAGCACTGCGACGGAGACGAAGGCGACGTTCGAGAAGCGGGGCACACAGACTGCAAGCCCGGCAGTCCGCGTCGCCGCCGGCAGCGCGGACCACAGCACGATGAGCCCGATGAGCCCGCCGATCCAGAGCGAGCCCGAGGCGAGGTGCAGCCAGTCGAACACGAGCGAGAGCGCGCGCGGAGCGGTCTGCGCGGCGTGGCCGGCCGTTCCCGGCACGAGCAGGACCGCGCCGGCCGCGAGCAGCGCGCCCCAGAGGGACAGGAGGCCGGCGACCGATCGGTGCACCCGTTCGGGCCGGTCGAGCCAGATCGCCGCGGCGCCGGCGGCGCCGAAGAGTGCGAGCAGGAGCTCGAGCCGGAGGTACCCGCGGCCGAATGCCGAGACATCCATGAGCGGAATGAGGGCGCCGAACGACCAGAACGAGCGCAGCGCGAACTGCGCGGTGGCGAGCAGGACATAGATTGGCGTCGCCACGAGCGCGACGGCGAGCGCCGCGGCGAACGCGATCGACAGGGCGCGCACACGCGTCCCTGGCACACGCGAGACGACGGGGCGCGCGATCACGGTGCGCAGGACGAAGATCCCGATCGCCGCCATCACCGACAGGAAGGTCAGCCAGCGCAGCGAGATCAATCCCGGTGTCACCGCCGTCTCCGTCAGCGACGGGATGACGAACTTCGGCGGCGGGCCTGGGTTCGGGCCGATCCGGTACAGGAACGCGCCCCGCACGGGGTGTCCGTCGGCGGAGATGACGCGCCAGAAGACGAGGTACCAGCCCTCGGCGGAGTGCTTCAGCGGCGCGTCCAGCTCGTACGGGTTCGACGCCGAGCGGTGCACAGGGCCGTCCACCTGCTGGTGCGCCGCCGCGTCGGTGACGGAGACGATGGCGAAGCGCGGCTCGACGACCTCGTCGTACACGAGCCGGACCTCCGTCGGCGGCGTGTCCACTTCGGCGCTCGCCGTCGGGAACGTCTTCAGCAGCGCCGCGTGCGCCCACGCCGCAGTCGGCAGCGTGAGGGCGGCTGCCACGACTGCCGCGATGACGAGCGCGCGTCTCACCGCACCCGCAACGTGAACGGCGCGGTGAGGACGTGCCCGTCGATGCGGCACTGCAGGAACAGTCGCCACGTGCCGGAGATGGGGACGAGGACGCCGACCTTGAGGTGGCCGGGTGTCGTCGACGTGCCGGTCACGCGCGCGGCGCCGAAGATGCTCGTACAGCCGGCCACCCCGGCCGCGCAGACGTGGGTGTGGAAGTAGTCGAGCGACCCGCGCCGGAAGAAGATCGCGTGCGCGAGCGCGCCGAACCAGGTGCCGAACTTGGCGGGCGCGCCGCTCGGCGTCGTGATCGTGAAATCGAGAAATGCCGGCTCGATCGCGCGCAGGTGCGGCGTGCCGTGCAGCGTGAAGTGGTAGCCGTCCACCGTTTCGCTCGACTGGAAGGGCGGAAGCGGCTGCGGGTGATACGCGCCCGCGACGGTGATGTGCGAGTCGATCTGGAAGTTCGGTACCGGCCCGGACGTCTTCGGGTAGACGTCGATGACGACGCGGTACGGCCCGGGCTTCGCGAACGTGATCGTGTCGCTGATCAGGCCGTTCGGCCCGACCGGCGGATGGTGGTGGATGATCGTCGCCAGGTCGCGGCGGACGATGATCAGGTGCACGCCGTTGTGGGGCCCGGCCCCGTGCTTGTACTGCGTCAGCGGCTTGCCGTCCGGCTGGAGGATGGTGAACGACACGCGCGTCGGCTTGCCCGCCGTCACCGGCTGCGTCGGCGTGAAGCCGGAAAGCTCGTACGTGTGGGCCGCGCCGATGGTGATCGTGGGCGCCGCGGAGCCGCCTCCGCCGCATCCCGCCAGCAGGCCGACGAGCGCGATAGCCTCGAGCAGGTGCCGGTACCGACGCCGATCGGAGCAGGCCCGCTCTATCAGCCGCGGCCGGCGATGCACGCGCCGTGCGCGCACGCCGGCAGTGCGGTGAAGCGTGCGCATCTGGAGCTCTTCGCCAACGGCTTCGCGATCATCATTCCCGCACGCATCGGCGTGCGCAGCGCGCACTGCCGCGCGCACGAGTGGACGACGACGCCGACCGGTGTCGTCCACTTCGACCGCGCGGCGACGATCGGCGATCTCTTCTCCGTATGGGGCATGCCGCTCGGGCGGCGAAGTGTGCTGAGCTTCCACGGTGCTGTCTCCCTCTTTCGGAATGGCATTCGCGTGCGCGGCGACCCGAGGTCGGTGCCGCTGCGCGACGGGGACGAGCTCGTGCTCGAGACGGGGCCGTTCGTCCCGCCGCACCGGAGCTATCTCTTTCCGCCTCATTGAGGCCCCGGGGTCGAGTGCAGGAGCGCGATGACGAGCACGACGGCGGCGGCGCCGGCGGCGAGTGCGAGGAGCGCGGCGAGCAGGCGGACGTTCATGCGGCCTCCACCGCGGTTCGCGTCCGCATGTGCCCGAAGACGCTGCCGACGAGCGTGCCGATGCCCGCGCCGAGGGTGAGGACCTCGAGGAGCCGGGCGACGATGGTCGGCAGCGCGCTGAGCGCGATCGCGTGCGTCAGCACCGGCAGCATCGTCAGTCCCTCGTACAGGGCGCCGACGCCGACGAGGAACGCCGTGAGCACGCGCATTCCCTCGTCGTGCCGGACGAGACCGAACACGAGCGCGGCGCCGACGGCGCACGTGATCGCCACCTCGGCGTAGCCGATCGCGGCAACGTTCGGGCGGCCGTACAGCTCCCGCCCGATGCGGATCGCCCAGACCGCCGAGGTGGCGGCAAGCGCGAGCGCGACGAGCGCGGCCGTCCACCGCGTCGCCAGCGCCGAGGACGCCGCGGCCAGGAGCGCGGAGAGCGCGATCCACGCCCACGCCGCGCCCGGAGGGCTGTAATCGAGGACACCGTTCAGGGCGAGGCGGCGCCCGTCGACGACCACGGGCACCGACCACGGCCCGATCGGACCTGCCGAGCTGCGGATGCGCGCGAGCGGCTGGAGCGCGTGCAGCCGGTGCTCGTGCCACGCATACGCGTGTCCGCCGGCCACTCGATGCCAGAGCGGCTGCGCGTGCGGGCTCGCCGACGGCCGGAGGTCGAAACGGTCGATGCCGTCCGCCTGGGCCGTCGGCGAGCGGAGGTTCAACCAGACGCCGCGCTGGTCGAAGCGGAGCAGTGGCTCGCCGAGCGTCCCCGGCACGAGCACGACCGCCGCCGCGGTTGCGCGCAGCCACAGCGTCTGGTCGCCGTCGACGACCTTCGCCTGCACGCCGGGAATGGAGCCGGCCATGCGCGCGGTGAAGTTCGTCGCCACGGGCAGCGTCCGCCCGACGTGCGCCGAGGCGACGTCCGGCAGGGCGGCTGCCGTCACGAGCAGACCGAGGACGACCGCCAGCCTCACGTCAGCGACCGGTCTCCCCGGGCGGCGAGCGAGCCGAGCGAGACGAGCAGCGCGACGCCTGCGAGCACGAGCGCGACGATCGTCAGCGTGGACGTTCCACCACCGCCGATCGAGGAGAGCGCTTCGATCGTCGGCGCCGGCGTGTCGGCGGTCTCCGGGCCGTTCCATTCGACGACGGATCCGTCCGAGTACGTCTGCTGCACGTCGAACGCGTACGTCTTCGCGCCGCTCGTCGACGCGTTGAACCGGAACACCGCGTCCTCGTCCGTCGGCACGTGGCCGCCGGTCCACGTCACCTTCTGGACGACGGCGCTGTCGCCCGAGCCTGTCGCCTGAACGTTCATCTTCCAGCCCGTCGGCGGCGGCTCGAACGAGTCGATGGAAAACCCGGCGGGGACCGTGAGCTCGATCTCGGTGGTGGTGAGATTGGCCTTCTCCGTCGGCACCGACAGCGTGAACTGCTGCAGCTTCTTGTCGAGCGCGACCGCCGGGCTCATGATCGCGTGTGCGGATGCGGCCGCGGCCGTCGCGAGCGCTGCGAGCGCGACCAGCGCGCCGAGCGCGATCCGGTGCTTCATGTCTCCTCCTTCGCGGGATGTGTCGTGTGGACGTGCTAGGCCACGACGACGCGCGGAGGAGCGCGGGCAAGGCGCCGGCCGGCGAGGAGCCGGACGGCAGGTGCGACGGGTGCGACGGCAAACGGCGGCGCGGTGCGGAGCCGCGGGGCCGGCCGCCGAAGCGCGTGCCCGATGCGCTCGGCCGCGCGCAGCAGCACGCGTGCGACCAGATACATGAGGAGCGCGACCGGGAGCTGGAGGAGCACGCCGGGAACGAACGTCGGAGCGAGCACGGCATGCCAAGCGAACGTCCCGGTGTGGAGCGACAGCTCGAGCAGCTCCTGCAACGCGAACGCGAGCGGCGGGAGCAGCGCGAACGCCCACGCCGGCAGCGCACGAGCCTTGCGGCCGCGCGCCGCGTCGAACGCGGTGACGACGAGCGAGACGAGCAGGCACGCGCCGGCAGCCGCAAGCACGAGCGGCAGCCGTATGAAGTACGAGTGGCCCGTCGCGAGCATGTGCACGACGCGAACGTGCGCTTGCGGGTACACGATCCGGTACGCGAGCGCGTGCGCGAGCTGCGACCCGCCGAGCATCAGCGGTGCGGCGGCGAGCCAAGCGGCGCCCCGTCTCATCGCGGGAACCCTACTTGCCGCGCAGGAGCGCGGCCAACCGTGCCGCCAGTGACGGCTTGACGTTCTCGGCCGGCGGCGGGGGCGAAGGTGCCGGGGCGCGGCCCGAAGCCTGCCGCTCGCGCTGCGCGCGAATCGCCTCGTTCATCTCCTCGCGGTGCGACTGCTCCGCCATCGCTCGACCTGACTACGCCGCGGGGTCGTAGGATCCTTCCCCATGTGCTTCGACAGCGACTCGCTGCCGCCGATTCCGGTCATATCCGGGGCGGCCGTCTCCCACGACGATCTCGTCCTCGAGGCTGCTGATGGGAACCGCTTCGCGGCGTTCGCGGCAGGCCCCGAGGAGCCCGGCGCGAGCGGAATCGTGATCCTCCCCGACGTCCGCGGCCTGTACCGGTTCTACGAGGAGCTCGCGCTCCGCTTCGCCGAGCGTGGCCACGCAGCCGTTGCCTTCGACTACTTCGGGCGCACCGCCGGGGTCGAGAAGCGTGGCGACGACTTCGAGTACATGGAGCACGTCAAGGAGACGACGCCCGAGGGGATCCAGGCCGACGTCGGCGCCTGCGTCGCCTACCTCCGCGACCACGGCGCGACAGCGATCTTCACCGTTGGGTTCTGCATGGGCGGCCGCCAGTCCTGGCTCGCCTCCGCCGCGGGGCACGGGCTCGCCGGTGCCGTCGGCTTCTACGGGCGCCCGCCGCTCGAGGACGCACCGCGCATGCGCGGCCCGCTCCTCGCCCTCCAGGCCGGCGCGGACGCGCACATCACCGCCGAGGACAACGCGGCCTTCGACGCCGCGCTCACCGCCGCAGGCGTCGAGCACGAGCTCGTCGAGTACGAGGGCGCGCCGCACAGCTTCTTCGACCGGAAGCAGGAGGAGTTCCAGGACGCCTCCGACGACGCCTGGCGCCGGACGCTCGAGCTCATCGCGAACCACCGGTAGCGTCGGCGACCGCCCGGCGCAGCGCCGGCTCGATCGGGCCGGGGCTGTAGCCGAGCTCGCGCTCCGCTTTCGCGGAGCTGAAGAACATCGGCAGCCGGGCGAGCCGCACTTCGTCGCGATTGACGAGGCCGAGCGCGGCCGCCACCTGTGCGGCCGCGTACGGGACGCGTATGTGCGGCCGCGGCCGGCCCGCGAGCCGCGCGATGGTCGCAAACAGGTCGCCGAGCCACACGTCGACGCCGCCGAGGAGATACCGCTCGCCTGCCCGGCCGCGCTCGAGCGCGAGCGCATGCCCGAGCGCGACGTCGTGGACGTCGACGACGTTCAGGCCGGTCGTCGGCACGTAGGCCCGGTAGCGCCCGCGCGCGACGCCCGCGACCATCCGGCCCGTCGGCGTCGGCCTGGTGTCGCCCTCGCCGACGGGCGTCGTCGGGTTCACGATCACCGCTCCGGCCGCGAGCGCGAGCTTCTCGGCCTCGAGCTTCGTCCGTTTGTACGGCACGCGCAGCTCCCACGCGGGCGGGCCGTCGCTCTCCGTCGCAGGACGGCCGCCGACGGGGCCGCACGTGCCGGCCGTGCTCGTGTGGACGATCCGGCGGACGCCCGCGCGCGCCGCGGCGTCGAGCACCGTTCTCGTCCCATCTATGGCGTTCGGGCCGGCCGGAGTAGCGCGCGGGGATGGCGTAGCCACCACCGCGCGCGCAGAACCCGACCGTCGCCCACACGCATAAGAGCTCGGCGGCTTCGCTGGCGAGCGCTCCCGCGAAGCGGGAACCTTCAGACGGCGGAAGTGCCGAGCACTTTCGCCGTGGCGAGAGGGCCGGAGCCGTTTTTGGCTACACTCCGCCGGCGTCCGGGCGCCGTAGCTCAGCTGGTTAGAGCGCTGCACTCATAATGCAGAGGTCGGTGGTTCGAGCCCACCCGGCGCTATTTCAACGCGTTCCCCCTTTGAGTTTGAGGTAGAGAAGAAAAATGGCCACAGGAGTACGAGTCGCGATAACGCTCGCCTGCACGGAGTGCAAGCGGCGCAACTACCAGACGGAAAAGTCGAAGCGAAACTCGCCCGACCGCGTCGAGTTCAAGAAGTACTGCCGCTGGTGCGGCTGTCACACCATCCACCGGGAGACTCGCTGACCTCACATGGCGCGGCAGACCCGTCAGCAGCGGCGTGCCCGCCGGGCCCAGTCGCAGCCGGCGCTCGCGGGCGGTCCGCCCGTGCGTCCGCCTGCGCGCCCGACGGCGAACGGCGGCGAGGAGCCGCGGCGCGAGCCAGCGCCACGGCCGGAGGCCGAGGAGCGGCACGTCCCGGGCTCGGGCGCTGTGCACTTCGTCCAGGAGGCCTGGGGCGAGCTCAAGAAGGTCGAGTGGCCGAACCAGCACGCGCTCGTCAGTGGCACCGCAGTGGTGCTCGTCGCCTGCCTGATCGTCGGCTTCTACCTCTGGCTGAACGACGAGCTCTGGAAGTACGTCGTCCAGCACGTGTTGCTGCGATAGGGATCGGGAGAATCTGATGTTTCGCTGGTACGTGATCAACACCTATTCCGGGCACGAGAACAAGGTGAAAGCCAATCTCGAGCACCGCATCGAATCGATGGGGCAGCGGCCGCGCTTCCGGCGCGTCGTCGTCCCGACCGAGCAAGTGATCGAGACGAAGGACGGCCAGAAGGTGCAGACCGAGAAGCGCGTCCTCCCCGGCTACGTGCTCGTGAACATGGACCTCGACGACGACGCGTGGATGGTGGTCAAGAACACGCCCGGCGTCACCGGCTTCGTCGGGGCGGGCTCGAAGCCCGTGCCGCTCTCGCAGCCCGAGGTCGACCGCATCCTGCACACGGGTGCGGGCGGCGGCGTCGCGACGCGCGCGCAGGTCGAGTTCCAGCTCGGTGAATCGGTGAAGATCACCTCCGGGCCGCTGGCAGACTTCGACGGCGAGATCACCGACGTCAACGCGGACCAGCAGAAGCTGCAGGTGATGGTGAACATCTTCGAGCGGCAGGTGCCGGTCGAGGTCGGATTCGACAACGTCAAAAAACTGGACTGATCAGATGGCCAAGAAAATTCTCACATTGATCAAGCTGCAGATCCCGGGCGGGCAGGCCAACCCTGCGCCGCCGGTCGGCCCAGCACTGGGCCAGCACGGGGTCAACATCATGGAGTTCTGCAAGGCGTTCAACGCCCAGACGGCGGACCAGAACGGCCGGATCACGCCGGTGGAGATCACCGTCTACGAGGACCGCTCGTTCACGTTCATCACGAAGACCCCGCCGGCGGCGGTCCTCATCAAGGAGGCGCTGCGGCTCGAGAAGGGCTCCGCCGAGCCGAACCGCGACAAGGTCGGCAGGCTGAGCCGCGCGCAGGTGCGTCAGATCGCCGAGACGAAGCTCGTCGACCTGAATGCGCGCGACGTCGACCAGGCGGCGAAGATCATCGCGGGCACCGCCCGCTCCATGGGCGTGGAGGTGGACCTGTAATGGCACTGCACGGCAAGCGCTACATCGAGGCGCGTGGCGCGATCGACCGCGAGCGCACGTACTCGCCCGTCGAGGCGGTGCGCATGCTGAAGGAGTCGCCGAGCGCGAAGTTCGACGAGACCGTCGAGGTGCACTTCCGGCTCGGGCTCAACGTGCGCCACGCCGACGAGCAGCTCCGCGGCACGCTGATGCTTCCGCACGGCACCGGCAAGGACGTCCGCGTGGCCGTGTTCGCCGAGGGCGACAAGGCCCGCGAGGCAGAAGAGGCCGGGGCGGACGTCGTCGGCTCCGCCGACCTCGCCAAGCGCGTCGAGGAGGGCTTCACCGACTTCGACGTCGCCATCGCCACCCCCGACCAGATGGGCAACGTCGGCCGGCTCGGACGCATCCTCGGCCCGCGCGGCCTGATGCCGAACCCGAAGACCGGCACGGTCACCTTCGACATCGGCAAGGCGGTGCGGGACGCGAAGGCCGGCAAGCTCGAGTACCGGACCGACCGCGGCGCCTGCGTCCACCTCTCGATCGGCAAGAAGAGCTTCGACGAGCGGGCGCTCGTGGAGAACTACGCCGCCGTGGTGGACGAGATCGTCCGGGCGAAGCCGTCGGCGGCCAAGGGCCGCTACATCCGGCAGATCACGCTCGCGAGCACGATGGGCCCCGGCATCCATGTCGACCCGGCCCGGACGCGCGGCATCACCGAAGAGCTGGAGGAAGCTACAGTTACGGCCTAACCGACTCGCGACCGCCGAAGACCACTGGCAGCCCTTCGGGGCAGAAGCCCAGTCGAGGTGGGGCAGCGAAGAGCCTGCGCTCTTCTCTTTGGCCCGCCTCCGTGCGGGCCGAGTCATTTCCGGAGGAAATGACGTGAAGAAAGAGCAGAAGGAGCACATCGTCGCCGAGCTGGCCGACCGACTGAAGGCGGCCGACACCGTGCTCGTGGCCGACTACCGCGGCCTGACGATGCCGCAGATCGACACGCTGCGGACGCGGCTGCTGGAGAGCGGCGCGCGCTTCACCGTGGTGAAGAACACGCTCACCCGGCGGGCTGCGGAGGCGGCGGGCGCGGATGCGCTGCTGACCCTGCTCGAAGGCCCGACGGCGATCGCGTTCCTCGAAGCGGACGGAGACATGCTCGCCGCTGCGAAGGCGCTCGCCGACATGGCGCGCGAGTCGAAGGTCCTGGCGATCCGCGGCGGCGTCCTGCAAGGCCGGGTCGTGACGGCCGAAGAGGTCGAGACCCTGGCGGCGCTGCCGCCGCTCGAGATCCTGCGCGGCCAGGTGCTGGCCGCGATCATCGCCCCGGTCACGGCCCTGCTGGGCCTCGTGACCGCACCGCTGCAGAACCTGTACGGCCTCATCGACGCGCGCATCGAGCAGCTGGGTGGCGAGGAAGTTGCTCCGGTGACCGAAAGCCCTCCGGCCGAAGAGCCGGTGGCAGAGGAAGCCACACAGGCGACCGCTACAGCGGTCGCCGCCGAAGAAACGGTTGCTGAAGAGATCGAGGCGACGGAAGAAACGCCGGTCGCCTCCGAAGAAGAAACCACCACTGAAGAGGAGAGTTAGATGGCCGGTGTAGACAGCATTTTCGACAGCCTGGGGAAGATGTCGGTCCTCGAACTCGTCGAGCTGAAGAAGAAGATCGAGGACGAGTGGGGCATCACCGCCGCCGCTCCGGTCGCCGTCGCGGCCGCCGGTGGCGCTGCTCCGGCCGAGGTCGAGGAGAAGACGGCGTTCGACGTCGTCCTCACCGGAGCCGGCCAGCAGAAGATCCAGGTGATCAAGGT
>PLJC01000009.1 GCA_003139545.1 Actinomycetota bacterium | reverse complement strand
GCCGACCTCGCGCTGGTGGCGCGTGGCCGTGTAGCCGAACTCCTCCAGCTCGAACTCACGCGACTGCAGCTTCACGTAGGCCGTCATGTTGCTGGACGCGTATCCACGGGCGAGCTCGAACATACCCGCATTGAGGGAGTGGAAGCCGGCGAGCGTTATGAACTGGAAGCGATAGCCCATCTCGGCGAGCATGCGCTGGAAGCCGGCGATCTGCTCGGCGTCGAGGTGCTTGCTCCAGTTGAAGGACGGCGAGCAGTTGTACGCGAGCAGCTTCCCGGGGAACTTCTCGTGCACCGCGTCCGCGAACTCGCGCGCCTCGCCGATGTCCGGCGTCGACGTCTCGCACCACAGCACGTCGGCGTACGGCGCATACGCGAGCGCGCGGGAGATGGCCTGGTCGAGGCCTTCGCGCACGCGGTAGAAGCCCTCCGCCGTCCGCTCCCCGGTGACGAAGTCGCGGTCGTACTCGTCGACGTCGCTCGTGAGCAGCGCGGCCGCGAGCGCGTCCGTGCGTGCGAAGAGCAGCGTCGGGATGTCGAGCACGTCGGCGGCGAGCCTCGCCGCGTTGAGCGTGCGCACGAACTGCGAGGTGGGGACGAGCACCTTGCCGCCCAGGTGGCCGCACTTCTTCTCCGACGCGAGCTGATCCTCGTAGTGGACACCCGCAGCACCCGCCTCGACCATCGAGCGCATGAGCTCGTACGCGTTGAGCGGACCGCCGAAGCCGGCCTCGGCGTCGGCGAGGATCGGCGCCAGCCAGTGTGTGCTGTTCTTGCCCTCGGCCCAGTCGATCTGGTCGGCGCGAAGCAGCGCGCTGTTCAGGCGCTTGACCAGCTGAGGCGCGCTGTTGGCCGGATAGAGGCTCTGGTCCGGGTACGTGTGCCCGGAGAGGTTGGCGTCGGCCGCCACCTGCCAGCCCGAGAGATAGACCGCATTCAGCCCCGCCTTGACCATCTGCACGGCCTGGCCGCCGCTCAGGGCGCCGAGCGCGCGCACCGGCTCGTCCTCGTGCAGGAGCTGCCACAGCCGCTCGGCGCCGAGGCGCGCGAGCGTGTGCTCCGGGACGACCGAGCCGCGGAGGCGGACGACCTCCGCCGCCGTGTACGTCCGCTCGATGCCGGCCCAGCGGGCGTCTTGCTGCCACCGGGCTTCGAGGTCTGTCGTCTGCTCCTGGATCCGAATCTCGGGCTGCATGGCGGCTCCTTCGAAGGATGGATCGTGTTTCGGATCCTAAATCACCGTGCAGACGGAGTGCAACCTGCTTTTTCCGGTTTGTGGGACCCGAGATGCCTAGTGGGCAGTCCAGCCGAGGTCGAGCACGAAGGGCGTGCCCGTCACCGCCCGGCCGTCCGGCCCGAGCAGCCAGGAGGCGGCTGCCGCGACCTCGGACGGCTCAAGGAACCGCTTGACCGCCTGCGGCGCGAGCAGGTCGTCGATGGATCGCTCCTCGAGCTGGCGCTCGACGATCTCGGTGCGCACGTAGGCGGGACAGAGCGCGGCGGCGGAGATGCCGACCTCGGCGCCCTCGAGCGCGAGCACCTTCACGAGCCCGACGACGCCGTGCTTCGCAGCGACGTATCCCGCCTTGAACGGGGAGCCGACGAGACCGTGCACGGACGCGACCACGAGGAAGCGCCCGTCGCCGGAGGCGGCCAGCGCATCCCACGCGTATTTCGCGAGCAGGAACGGGCTCGTGAGCAGGAGCGCGACGAGCGCGTCCCACTGGTCCTCGGGGAAGTCCGCGACCGGAGCCACGTGCTGGAAGCCGGCGTTCGCGACCACAGCGTCGAGGTGCCCGTCGAACCGCGCCAGCGCCGCGTCCACAACCGCGCGATTGCCCTCGCGCGTCGTGAGGTCGCCGTCCTCGACGTCGACCGCGTGCACGTTCCAGCCGTCTGCCGTGAGCCGCTCGGCGATCGCCGCGCCGATGCCGCGCGCGGCGCCGGTGACGAGGACGTTCACCGGTAGTAACGAAAGACGAGCTCGGCCACGCAGACGGGCTTGTCGCCGCCCTCGCGCTCGATCGTCGCGGCCATCGTCGCCTGGAAGCCCCACTCGGCCTCGTCGACGGCCTCCACCCGGAACGTGCCGCGAACGCGCGATCCGGACGGAACCGGTGCAGGGAAGCGAACCTTGTTGAGGCCGTAGTTGACGGCCATGCCTCCGTCCTGCCGCGGCACGACCTCGTACGACATCACCGGCAGGAGCGAGAGCGTCAGGTAGCCGTGGCCGATCGTCCCGCCGAACGGGCCGGCTGCGGCGCGCTCGGGGTCGACGTGGATCCACTGGTGGTCGCCGGTCGCGTCGGCGAACGCGTTGATCCGGTCCTGTCCGACATCGATCCAGGACGAGGGCCCGAACTCGCTACCGGCCTCGAGCATCGCCCCACCGTACGACACTCGCGGCCCACGTGTAGCCGGTGCCCGCAGCGAGGAGCAGGACGAGCTCGCCGTCCTGCAGTTCGCCCATGCGCGCGGCACGGTCGAGCGCGAGCAACGGGTCGACGCCGCTCATATGACCGGTGTCGTCGAGGTACGCGGCGCGCGACTCGTCGACGCCGAGCTCGGCGAGCAGCGCCCGGTGCATCGACGGTTTCATGTGGATGCCGCACAGGTACCCGACGTCCTCGAGCGTCGCGCCGCTTCGCTCGAGCGCGCCGCGCGCCGCCGCGACGAAGTTCTGCAGGCTCACGCGGTCGAGCGTGTCCTTCATCACGGCCGGATCGACGACGTCGAGATAGCGGTAGCCGCCGTTCGGCGAGACGCTCCCACCGGAAGGCACCTTTACCTGCAGCGACAGCGACCCGTCGGTGATGCCGTGGCAGCCGAGGAGCTCGTTGCGATCCCCGTCCTTGACGAGCAGGCCGGCGACCGCTCCGTCGCCGAAGTTGAACATGAAGCGCGAGCGTTCGTTCCCGTAGTCGAGGAGGTACGACTCGCGGCAGGCGGCGACGACGAGGACGGTCTGCAGCTCGTCCTCGGCGAGGAGCATGTCGCGCGCGATGCGGAGCGCCACCGGCGTCCCGCACGAGACGTTGTCGTACTCGACCGCGTACGCGCGGGTGGCTCCGATCCGGTGAGCGATCCATGGCGCCGCCTGCCAGACGGCGTAGTCCTTCCACATCGAGCCGAAGTACATGACGACGTCGATCTCCTCCGCGTCGATGCCGGCCCCGGCGAGCAGCCGTTCAGCGGCACTGACGGAGAGGTCGCTGACGTGCTCGTTCTCAGCGGCGATGTGCTTGCCGCGTAGGCCGAACTTCTCGACGATCACCTGCTCGGGAATGCCGCTGCGCGCAGCGACGTCGGCCGCGGTCATCCACTGCTCCGGAAGGTACGACGCCGTGGCGGCGAGCGAGACGCGCGTCATTCCGCCGGCTCCAGCACGGCGCGGATGATCCGCCCGAGCTCGGAGACGACGTTCTCCGGGACTTTGCCGTCGCCCCAGACGATCCAACGCAGGCCGATCGTCTCCCCGACGGCCATGAGCGCCCACGCCGCCACCTCCGGATCGATCGGTCCGAGCTCGTGCCGGTCGACCGCGTCGCGCAACGCGGCGGTGTAGCGCTCAGAGACGCGGTCGTAGTGCCACTTGAACGCGTCCGGCGAGACGAATGCCGACTGCCGGATGATCCGATACAGGCCTGGGTGGTTCTCGGCGAACTCGAAGTACCCCTTGAAGCCGAGCAGCTCCTGCTCGAGGCGCGTTTCCCCCTTCTCCGCCGACGCCGTCATCGCGTGGCGGATGCGCCGGTTCAGATCGTGGACGAGCTCGTCGAAGATCTCGTGCTTCGATTGGAAGTAGAGGTAGAACGTGCCCTGGCCCACGCCCGCGGCCTCGGTGATCTTGACGATCGAAGCGTCGTAGTAGCCGAGCTCGCCGAACACGCGCTCGGCGGCGTCGACGAGCCGCTGCCGCGTCTCCACTCCCTTCGGCGAGAGTGCGCGGCCGCCGACACCGGTGATGACGTCGGTCATCGCGCGAGCTCCCGTTCGCCGAGCTCCTGCTTCTGAACCTTCCCCATGCTGTTCCGCGGAATCTCGCCGACGAAGTGGATCGCCTTCGGAACCTTGAAGCGCGCGAGCCTCGACTCACACCACGCGAGCAGCTCGCCGGTGGAGACGCCGTCGGCGACGACGTACGCGGCGCCGACCTCGCCCCAGCGGTCGTCGGGCACGCCGACGACGGCGGCGTCCGACACGTGCGGATGCTCGTACAGGGCCGCCTCCACTTCCGCGGGGTAGACGTTCTCGCCGCCCGAGATGTACATCTCCTTGAGGCGGCCTTTGATGCGATAGAAGCCCTCGTCGTCGCACTCGGCCACGTCGCCGGTTCGGAGCCGTCCGTCGTCGGTGAACGCGGCCGCCGTCGCCTCCGGGTTCCGCCAGTAGCCGGGAAAGACGTTCGGCCCGCGGACGAGCAGCTCGCCGTCGGCGGACAGCCCGACGTCCACGAAGGGATAGGGCTTGCCGGCGAAGCCGATCTTCCGTTCAGCGTCCTCGGGCGGCAGACAGAGGACGTTCGGCGCCGCCTCGGTCAGCCCGTAGCCCTGGACGACGGTGATGCCCCGTTCGGCCCAGGTCTCGAGCAACGACTCAGGCATCGGCGCCCCGCCGACGACCGCGCGCCGCAAGCTGGCCAGATCGGCGTCGGCGAAGCGCGGATGCTGCGCGAGGAAGAGGTAGATCGCGGGGACGCCCATGACCGTCGTGACCCGTTTCCGTTCGATCAAGTCCAGCACGCGCCCTGCGTCGAAGCCGCGCTCCAGCACGACGCGCGCGCCCTTCCACCAGGCGAGCAAAGGTTGGACGTTCCAGCCTCCGCAATGGAACTGAGGAAGGACCTGCAAGACGACGTCGTCACTATCCATGGGCGTCGTCAAATCCAGGCTCAGGTTGGTCCAGAAACAGTTCGAGTGCGTGAGGACCGCGCCCTTTGGCTTCCCCGTTGTGCCCGACGTGTAGATGAGGAGGACGCCGTCGTCGTCTGCCACCGGAACATCAGGCGACTGGCCCCCGGTCAGGGGGCCGGTCGCCAACCCCTCGAAGCTCCAGCCGGTGGCGACGGCGAGTTCTCGAAAATCATCCTCGACGAGAAAAAGCGCAGGGTCGGCGTCGGCGAGCTGGTACTGCAATTCGGGGGCAGTCAAACGCCACGACAACGGAACCAAGATCAGTCCTGCCTTCGCGCAGGCGAAGAAGACCTGCACGTGCTCGGGCGTGTTCCCCGTCAGCGTCGCAACGCGGTCGCCACGGCGCAGCCCGGCCTCGTGGAAACGAGCCGCGAGCGCGTCGGAGCCGGCGTCGAGGTCGCCGTACGTGACGAGCCGGTCCTCGTAGTCGACGGCGACGCGTCCGGGCGTTGCGCGCGCACGGTCGCGGATCCAGCGTCCCACCGTATGCCGACCTGTTTCGCTCACGACCGGAGGAACTCTCGCACGATCGGCGCGAGCATCTCCCCCTCCTGCCAGATGACGAGGTGGCCGCGCTCCGGGACGAGCACCAGCCGCGCGTCCGGGATCCGTTCCACAAGCAGGTCCGCGTTGCGCGGGTCGATCACGGTGTCGCCGCCTCCCTGGATGACGAGCGTGGGCGCCGCGATGCCCGGGATCCGCTCGTACGCATCGAAGGTCGCGCCCGCGTACGCCTGCGCCTGCCAGCCCGCGAGCGTCGGCGCACGGTCGAGCCGATAGCGGTAGATCTCCTCCACGAGCTCCGGCCGTTCACGGACGCCGTGGTCGCCGAGCGAGTTCTCCACCATGAGCCGCAAGCCCGCCTCGCGCTCCAGCGTCGGGAAGCGTGAAAACGCGTCGACGCCGCGCTGCGGCATGGGATACGACGGGGGCACGCTGCCGGCCGCGGTCGAGCAGAGGACGAGCTTGCGCACGCGCTCCGGGTGCTCAAGCGCCAGCTCCTGCGCGATGAATCCGCCGAGGCTCACGCCGAGGACGTGCGCCGTCTCGACGCCGGCCGCGTCGAGGACCGCGATCGCGTCGGTCGCGAGCTGCGTCACCGAGTACGGCCCCTCCGGCACGTCGCTGTCACCGACGCCGCGATTGTCGAACACGATGACACGGAAGTCGTCCGCGAGCAGCGCCGGCAGCGGGCCGAAGCCGTTGCGGTCGTAGCCGAGCCCCTGCACGAAGAGCAGAGGCTCACCGTCGCCGAGCTCCTCGTAGGCGAGACGGACTCCGTCACTCGTTGCGTACGTGCTCATGCATCCTCCTGTGGCGCGGTCAGCGATGGCTCCGGGCGGACGGCCTCCTGCAGTCGACGCAGCCCGCTCGGCCGTCCGCGTACGACGATGCCGGCGAGACCGCCGGGCAGGAAGAAGACGATGAGGATGAAGATGACGCCGAGCAGGAACAGCGGCTGCGACAGTGGTATGCGCAGCGCGTGCGGCAGGCCGTCCACCGTCGAGGAGCTGCCGACAGAGACGAGCCGGTCGTTCAGGTACGTGTAGAGAATCCCGCCGAGCACGGCACCCCAGCGCGAGCCGGCGCCGCCGATCACGACCATGAGCAGGAGCGCCAGTGTGAAGTTGGGAGCGGTGACGCCGAGCGTCGACCCGTTGTACAACAGCATGTAGACGATGCCGCCGCCGGCTGCGAGCGTCGACGAGAGGACGAACGCCTGCAACTTGTACAGGTGCGGCCGCATGCCCAGCACTTCGACGCGCAGCTCGTTCTCCCTGATCGCCTGCCAGACACGGCCCGGCGACGACTCGACCGCCCAGCGGACCGTGAAGAAGACGACGACGAGAAAGCCGAGCGCCAACCAGTACAGGTTCTTCGTGTTGAAAATGCCGACGAACACGTGCGGCAGCCTCGTGTAGTCCGCGCCGAGGCCTTCCTCGCCGTGCGTCCAGTGGTGGGGGTCCTTGAGCGCGAGCACCGCGCCCGCCTGCGCGAACGCGAGCGTCACCATCGCGAAGGCGATACCGCCGACGCGGAGGCTGACGAAGCCCAGGACGTTCGCGAGCACGAACGCGACGCCCATCGTGAAGAGGATTGCAACCCAGAAGTTCCAGTGCCAGTCGGTGATCGCGATGTTCGACAGGTAGACGCCGACCGCGATGTACAGCGCGTGACCGAACGAGAGCAGGCCGGTGTATCCGAACTGGATGTCGTACGTCAGCGCGAGCCCGCCGAAGAGCACGCACGCCGCAAGGAGCTGCAGCGTTCCCGGGCTCGAGATCGGCTGGTCGAACAGCTTCGGGATCGAGAAGTGCAGCTCCGGGACGATCGCGAGCACGGCGAAGACGGCGAGCGGCACGAGCCAGTCGGAGAGGAGCTGCCTGCGCTTCACGCGCGCGCTCCGACGACCGCGCCCGCGAGGCCGCGCGGCCGCGCGAGCAGGACGAGCCCGAGCAGGAGGACGACGACCATGTCGCCGACCCCCGCCGACGCGTAGTAGTTCGTGTACTGCTGCGTCAGGGCGACAACCACGGCCGCAGCGGCGGAGCCGCCGATCGAGCCGAGGCCGCCGATGACGACCACGATGAACGCGAAGATCAGGAGGCTCGTCCCCTGGTCGGGCCCTACGACGTTGAAGTACACGCCGCTGAGCACGCCGGCGACGGCGGCCGCGATGCCGCCGATCGCGAACACGAGCGTGAACGCCTTGCGCACGTCGATGCCGAGCGCCTGCACCATCGCGCGGTTCTCGACGCCCGCGCGGATGATCAGCCCATAGCGCGTTCGCCGGAGGAAGAGCTGCAGGAGGCCGAGCACGGCGGCCGCGGTGCCAATCTCGATCCAGCGGTCGTTCGGGATGTGCGCGCCCGCGATCGTCGTCGTCTCATGCAGCCACGGCGGGACGGCAAAGGCCTGCGGGTCCGGCCCCCAGATGCCCTGCACGAGCGCGACGAAGGCGATCGACAGGCCGACGGTCACGAGCACCTGCTCGATGTGGCGGTTGTAGAGCGGCCTGATGAGGATGAGCTCGACGAGGGCCGCGAACACACCGCCGACGAGCAGCCCCATGAGCGCCGCGAGGAGGAAGCGCAGCGTGATCGAGTGCACGCCGGAGAAGAGGTGTGCCTCCGTCCACCACGACGCGTAGGCGCCGACGGTGATGAACGCGCCGTGCGCGAAGTTGAGGACGCCCATCAGCCCGTAGATGAGCGACAGGCCCGAGGCGATGAGGAAGTACATCGCGCCGAGGCCGAGGCCGGTGATCGTGAGCAGGAGCCAGGTGCTCATGCGCGGCTCCCGACGCTGAGCAAGCGCCTGACGAGGTCCGGCTGTTCCAGCAGCTCCTTGGCGTCGCTCGTGTGCACGACCCGGCCCTGGTCGAGCACGATCGCGTCGCGAGCGATCCGGCGCACGACGCCGAGGTTCTGCTCGACGAGCAGCACCGTCGTCAGCTCTGCGAGCCGCTCGAGAACGTGCGCGACGTCGGCGACGAGCGCAGGCGCGAGGCCCTTCGTCGGCTCGTCCACGAGCAGAACGCGGTTGTCGTTCAGCAGCGCGCGTGCGATCGAGAGCATCTGCTGCTGGCCGCCCGAGAGCGTGCCCGCGCGCTGCGCGCCGCGCGCCTCGAGATCGGGAAAGAGGTCGTAGACGAGGTCGTAACGGGGTTCTGCGTCGCGCTCGGCGAGCCGGAGGTTCTCGGCCACCGTCAGCCCGGAGAACACGTCGCGGTCCTCCGGCACGTAGCCGACCCGCCGCTGCACGATGCGATGCGTCGGCAGCGACGTCAGCTCCTCCCCGTCGAGCTGGACCGAACCGCGCCGGCCGACCAGCCCCAGAATGGCGCGCAGCGTCGTCGTCTTGCCCACGCCGTTGCGGCCGAGCAACGCAGTGACGCCGCCTTCCGGCACGTCGAACGACACGCCCTGGAGGACATGCGACTGCCCGAGATACACGTGCAGGTCACTGACCGACAGCAGCGTCCTCGTCGCAACCGCGCTCACAGCGCTTCTCCAAGGTATGCCGACTGGACGGTCGGGTTCGCCATGACGGCGGCCGGCGTGTCGCACGCGAGGAGCGCGCCGTGGTGCATAACTGCGATCCGCTGCGCGATGCCGGTGACCACCTCCATGTGATGTTCGACCATGAGCACGGTCTTGCGCTCCTCGGTGTGCACCGAGCGGATGAGCTCGACGAGCTGCGGCACGTGCTCCGCGGACAGGCCGGCCATCGGCTCGTCGAGGAGCAGCACCGGCTTGTTCGCGGCGAGGAGCATCGCGATCTCCAGCCGCCGCTTGTCGCCGTGCGAGAGGCCGCCCGCCGGCTGCGCGGCGCGCGCCTCGAGCCCGACACGTGCGAGCGCGGCCCGGGCTCCGTCTACGGCCTTCTTCACGCCGGACGCCCGCTGCCAGAGCCGGAGCGTGCCGCCGAGCGCCGACTGCGCGGCGAGGCGGACGTTCTCGAACGTCGTCAGCAGCGGGAAGACGCTCGACACCTGGAACGTCCGGCCGATTCCCTCCCGCGTTCGCAGGTACGTGGGCTGGTGCGTGATGTCGACGCCGTTCAGGTGGATCGAGCCCGACGTGGGCCGATACAGGCCCGAGAAGAGGTTGAACAGCGACGTCTTGCCCGCGCCGTTCGGCCCGATGATCCCGAGGAGCTCGCCCTCGCTCACCTCGAGGCTGACATCGGCGACGATGGTCGCGCCGCCGATGTCGAGCCCGAGGTTTCGCGTGGCGAGGATCGGAGGGTTCACCTTGATCCGCCGGTCGCCGCTCCTACTTGAACGGCGTGACCGGAGGCTGGACGTTGCCGGGCGAGATCGTCTTCACGACCTTGGCGACGAAGTGGCCGCCGTTCCCGGGCACGAGCTGCACCTGGAACATCGGCTGGATCATCGCGTGGTCGGCCGCCCGGATGTACTGCTTACCCTTCGGCGCGAGGAACTGCCAGCCCTCGAGCGCGCTGATCTGCTTCGAGGTGTCGGTGCCGCCCTTGGCGACCGCACGGCAGACCATCTGAGCGGTGACGAACCCGTCCGGGTCGAACAGGTCGGGCACCTGGTGGCGGTTCTTCGCCATCCACTTGATGAGGTAGGTGTTCGCCGCGTTGTGCGGCGCCTTGTAGACGTAGTGCGAGATCATCGTCACGCCCGGGACCAGCGGTCCGATCGCGTCGTAGCTGCCGCGGTTGGCGAGACCCGTGATGAGGGTCATCTTCTTCGCGACGCCCTGCTGCTGCAGCGCCTGCCACATCGCCGCCGCATTGGTCGTGTTGGCCCAGGCGACGAACGCGGCGTCGGCTCCCGAGTTGGCGAGCTGCTGCGCGTACGGCGTCAGATCGGGCGTGCCGAACGGCGACAGAATCTTCGTCACCGTCTGGCCCCTGGCGCCGAAGATCGCCGCGACCGCGGCGTAGTTGCCCGCGCCGAACGCCGTGTCCTCGGCGAAGACGACGACCTTCTTGCCCGTCGTCTTCGGTGGGAAGACGTTGGCGGCGTCGAGGACGTCCTGCAGGGTCTGCCGACCGGCCCGGAACGTGTTCCGGTTGAGCCCGGTGATGGCGTCGGCCGCCGCGGCGCCCGAGATGTACAGCACGTCGTTCTGCGCGGCGAGCGGCCCGAGCTGCAGGGCGATGCCCGACGAGCCCGTGCCGGTGATGATCTTGACGCCCTGGCCGACCTCGTTCTTGAACGCCGCGATCGCGGTCGCTGGGTCGGTCGCGTCGTCGATGTAGGTCGGGTTGATGGTGTAGCCGCCGCACTTGCCGTTCACGTAGGCAAGCCCGGCCTGGAACCCGTCGAGCTCCTCCTGGCCGAAGGCGGCGAGACCGCCGGTCTTCGGATAGATGAAGGCGACGTTGACGCTTTTCCCGGCGCGCGTCCCCGCGCCGGCGGTGGCCGCGAGTGCGGCGCAGAGCAGGGCAGCCGCGCCGAGCGGCAAAGCCCGCTTCCAGCCTCGTGCCATGATGACCCTCCGCTTCGACAGGAGGCCTCAGATCCACGCGGATATGAGACCCGATTCAGGTGTCTTAAATCATGGGATCCGAGACATGTCAAGGCAGCCGCGAAAGCGGGGCCACCTACGGGTCTCGGAGCCGAGAGGCTAGGCGGACTTCTCGACGGGCTCGTCGAGATCGGTGTCGGCCCCTGCGCTCGTGACGAGCGTGGGCCGGATTCCCTGCGCGATCGTCTCCTTCGTGATCACGCACTTGGTGACGTCGCGTCGCGAGGGCAGCTCGAACATCACGTCGAGGAGCGCGCTCTCGATGATCGAACGCAGGCCGCGGGCGCCGGTCTCGCGCGCGAGTGCCTTGTCGGCGATCTCCCACAATCCGTCCTCGGTGAAGACGAGCTCGATGTTGTCGTAACCGAAGAAGCGCTGGTACTGCTTCGCGAGCGCGTTCTTCGGCTCGGTGAGGATCTGGACGAGATCCTCCTTGCGCAGCTGGTGCACCGCCGAGATGACCGGCAGCCGCCCGATGAACTCGGGGATGAGCCCGAAGTTGAGCAGGTCTTCCGGCATCACCTGCGTCAGCAGCTCGGACGACTCGTTCGAATTCTTCGAGCGCACCTCCGCGCCGAAGCCGACCGCGTTCTTGCCGATGCGCCGCGCGATGATCTTGTCCAGGCCGGCGAACGCGCCGCCGCAGATGAACAGGATGTTCGTCGTGTCGATGGACAGGAACTCCTGGTGCGGATGCTTGCGCCCGCCCTGCGGGGGCACCGAGGCGACCGTCCCTTCGAGGATCTTCAGCAGCGCCT
>PLJC01000001.1 GCA_003139545.1 Actinomycetota bacterium | reverse complement strand
CGTCACGCTCTTCGAATGCGAAGCCGACGTTCGCGTCGGCGGCAGCTACCGCTACGTCTTCGGGCACGACCCCAAGCAGCCGATGGCGTTCTCGGGCACCTACAAGGAGGTCGTCCACCCCTCGCGCCTCGTCTTCACGCAGCTCTTCGAGCAGATGCGAGCCGCCGGCGAAGCGATCGTCACGGCGACCCTCGAAGAGCAGGGCAGCAAGACCCGGCTCGTGATGCACGCGCTCTACCCCTCCAAGGAGGCCCTCGACGGCGCCGTCGCCGCCGGCATGGAGCGCGGGATGCGCGACACCTACGAGCAGCTCGAGCAGCTCGTCGCGACGCTGGCCTGAGCGGCTTCGCTGCCGACCGGAGGGACGACCATGCGATTCGTCGAGACGAAGAAGGGGCGTGTGACACTGTGGATCATCCAGGGCCTGCTGACCCTGCTCTTCCTGTTCGCGGGAGGGATGAAGGTGCTGATGCCGCTCGACGTGCTCGCGGCCCAGTCGCACTTGCCCGGCGCGTTCATGAAGCTCATCGGTGTCCTCGAGGTGGCGGGCGCGCTCGGGTTGCTCCTGCCCGGCCTGCTGCGCATCGCGCCGGTGCTGACGCCGCTTGCGGCCGCGGGGCTCGTGAACATCATGGCCGGTGCCGTGTCGCTCACGGTGGCGCGGATGGGGTTGGCGCCGGCGGTGTTCCCGTTCGTCGTGGGAGCCCTCGCGGGGTTCGTGGCCTACGAGCGATGGCCGCGCGGGGTGCGCGGAGAGCCGAGGCTCTCCGGGCCGCAGGCCGTGAGGGAGACATGAGCGCCCACGGTCGAATGCACGAGGCGATGCTCGGTCCCCGGCCTCGTGACGCTCGTCAGCCGGCGCGGCGAGGTCGAGGTCGACGTGATCGGCGCGAAGGCGGCTGGGGGCTCGGAGCCGCTCCGCCGCGACAGCCTCTTCCGCATCTCGTCGATGACCAAGCCGATCTCGGCCGCCGCGGCGATGATCCTCGTGGAGGAGTCCCGCCTGCAACTGGACGAGCCCGTCGACCGGCTGCTGCCGGAGCTCTCGGACCGCCGCGTCCTGCGGCGGATCGACGGCCCTCTCGACGACACGGTGCCCGCGCGGCGCGCCATCACACTGCGCGATCTGCTCACCTTCCGGATGGGCTTCGGCCTGCTCTGGGGGCCACAGGATGCGACGCCCATCCAGCGCGCCGCGCGCGATCTCCACCTCGTGGCGTTCGGTCCGCCTGCCCCGCGGGCGCAGCCGGCCCCCGACGTGTGGATGCGACGCTTCGGGACTTTGCCGCTCATGCACCAGCCCGGCGAGGCGTGGCTGTACAACACCGGGTCCGACGTCCTCGGCGTGCTCGTCGCGCGCGCGGCGGGCCAGCCCCTGGAGACGTTCCTGGGCGAGCGCATCTTCGAGCCGCTCGACATGAAGGACACCGGCTTCAGCGTCCCCGCGTCGAAGCACGCTCGCCTCCTGCCGTCGAGGCCATGACGACCGATCAGATCACGCCCGAGCAGAAGGCCGGCTCCGACGCTTCGCTGGCACCGGGCTTCTGGGACACCCACGGCTGGGGTTTCGGTGTCTCCATCGTCACGCGCCCCGACGACCTCACGGGCACCGCCGGCCGGTTCGGCTGGGACGGGGGCCTCGGCACCTCGTGGGCGTCGGATCCGCAGCAAGGCCTCGTCGCGATCCTCATGACCCAGGTCTCCACATACCCCACGACCTGGAAGGTCTACCGGGACTTTCTGGGCGACGGTGTACGCGACCTGACCCTGCTCTGGTTCGACCGGCCAGCTCGACCGCAAACAGATCGACTCGCCGACGAACGTCTCCTTCGCCGGCCGCAACATATCTTCATCGTCCATGAGACTCGTACGCTTCGTCCACGCTCTGGCGGGAGCGCTGCTGGCCGGACTGGCTGCATCGCCGTCCGGCGTGGCGCACGCTGCTCAGCTCTCCGAGCTTCCGAGCGTGCTCGTCATCACCAAGAGCAGCAACAAGAACCAGGTTCACTACGCCGCCCTCGTGGATGAGGCGTGCGCGCCGGCCGGGCAGTCGCCGGTCCGTCCCTACTGGCGCATGCTCGAGCGCGGCCCGCTCGTGACCGAGCCCCTGAGCGACAGCGAGCAACGTGTGCTCGGGCTCGAGTACCAGGAGGTTGCCGGAGAGACCATCCAGATCGCGCTGCGAGGCATGCCCGCCCGCACGTTCACGGTTCACACGTCGCGCGCGGCCGACGGTCGCTGCGCGTCCTGGGTCGGGGCGACGATCGCGGGCGTGCCGGCTCGCGTGGCGAGCGTCTTCGTGCAGCAGAAGCTGTTCGGCGTGGACTACGTCCTTCTCTCCGGCGTATCCGAGGCCGGGGCGGCCGTGCGCGAACGGGTCGCCCCCTGAGGTGGGTGGTGAAGGCAACGTTCACGGAAGCGGGCTCCAGGGTGAGCGCGGCCGCGTCACCGATCTTGAACCGGAATCGGTCTCCGCCGGCGACGGGGGAACCTCGGCGCCGGCGACGGCGGACGGGGGCCGACCGCGCGGGGTCAGGGCGAGCGGAAACCGTCCCTCGTGCCGCCCCTGCCTCACCGTCGCGTTCGACGACGTTTGCGTGCGATGTGCACGTACCTGCGTCGCCTCTTCGGCGTCGGCGGCGCAGCAACGAGCTTGCGGAGGCCTCGACACAGCGCACGGAAGGACGGCGATCAC
>PLJC01000029.1 GCA_003139545.1 Actinomycetota bacterium | reverse complement strand
GCTCGCCGGCGGCGGAGCCGCGCTCGCGGCCGGCACCGAGGTCACCCGAGTGCTGCCCGGCGTCGCACCGCCGCCACGCCGCTCGCGGCGTGGCCGCGTGCTCGTTGTCGCCGCCCTTCTGGTCCTCGCACTCGCGGGCGGCGTCCTTGCATACGAGGTGACGCGGCCTGCCGACAGCCCGCGGGTGCCGGCGGGAACGCTTCCGTCGACGCACTCCACGTCCACCCAGTCGACGACGCGACACCGCACAACGACAACTGCGTCGACGAGTACGACCGCGCCGACGACCACCGCGGCCTCTGCGACTACCCATCACGCTACGACGACGCGGCCGGCGACGANNGTCTGCGGCGCCGGCTTCGGCTTCGCGGTCGTCGTGGTCGTCGCCGTGGTCGTCCCGTACGCGAGGCCGTACTCGTACAGGCCCTTCCACGGCAGCCAGACCGGCTTCGTCGTCGGCGCGGGGAACGGGACGTCGGCGCTGCTCCCATCCGCCGTCTCCATGAACAGATGCCAGATGTCGGCCGGAAACGTCGGCCCGGAGACCGCGATCCCGTGCACGTCGAGCATCGGCACCTCGCCCTGCGGATAGCCGATCCACACGGTCGCCTCGAGCCGCGGCGTGTACCCCGAGAACCATGCGTCCGCGTAGTTGTCCGTCGTGCCCGTCTTGCCGGCGTCTGTGCGCCCCGCAACGTGCGCTCCTCGACCGGTGCCGTACAGCATGTTCTGTATCAGCACCTGGGTGACGGTGCTCGCGACCCAGTCGGGAATGACGCGTTGCTGCTGCGGCTTCCCCCAGCCGGCGCTCGTGTCCGCCTTCCCATCGGGAAGCACGACCTTCGTGATCGCCATCGGCTTCGAGTAAACCCCGCCCGCCGCGAGCGTCGCGTAGGCGCTCGCCTCCTCGAGCGGCGTCACGCTCTCGGCGCCGAGCGCAATGGATGGATTCGGCGTCAGCACCGACGTGCGAATGCCGAGCTTGCGCGCCATGTTCACGATGTTCTGCGCACCGACGTCGAGCGCAAGGCGCGCGTACACCGTGTTGTCCGACTGGATCGTCGCGCTCGACAGCAGTTCGACGCCGGCGTAGGTGTGCTCGTATGTCTGGACGTTCCACTTCAGCGGCGCGTAGTAGAACGGCGCCGACAGATACGTCGTCGTGAACGGGTTCAGCCCCTCCGACACCGCCGTCGTGAGAGCAATCGTCTTGAAGGTCGATCCCGGCTGGCGCGCCCCACTCGTGACGAAGTTGAACTGGTTGCCGGTCTTGCCGGGCGTCACCGCGGTCATCGCGCGAATCGCGCCGTTGCTCGGATCGATCGAGACGATCGCCGACGCCGGATCGGTCGGACGGTCGAGCACGTGCGTCACCGCTGCCGTCGCCGCTCGCTGCAATCCGGGGCGAATGGTCGTGTACACCTTCAGACCACCCTCGCGCACAGTGTTCGTCCCGTACTCCTGCTGCAGCAAGTCTTCGACATAGCCGAAGAAGTACGGCTCGTGGATCGCCGTATAGCGCGTGCCCGGATGAAGATCGAGGTGACGGTCGGCTTTCGCCACGAGGTACTGCTCGGAGCTGATGTCGTCGTTGCCGAGCAGCGCGTGCAAGACCTCGTCGCGACGCGCGAGCGCGTCCTCCGGCCGCACGAACGGGTCGTAGATGGACGGCGCCTGCGGCAGCCCAGCGAGGAGCGCCGCCTGATCGAGCGTCAACGCGCGGGCCGGCTCGGAGAAGTACGTCTCCGCCGCCGCCTCGATGCCGTACGCGTGGTTGCCGTAGTACACCTGGTTGAGATACGCGGTCAGGATGTGCTGCTTCGACCAGTGCCGGCCGAGCTTGATCGCGAGACATGCCTCCGTGAGCTTCCGCTGCAGGGTCTGCGCACGCGACAGGTAGAGATTGCGCACGAGCTCCTGCGTGATCGTCGAGCCGCCCTGCACGATCTTGCCGGCGCGCACGTCCGCTACGACGGCCCGCGCAATGCCGATCGGGTCGATGCCGCCGTGCTCGTAGAACCGTCTGTCCTCGATTGCGACTGTTGCCTGCGGCACCCACGAGCTGATCTGTCCCCACGACACCGGCGTGCGGTTGTGCTCGGCGGGGATGACGCCGAGCTCGGAGCCGTCGGCGGCGTAGACGACGGAGTTCTGCCCCACCGCGACAGGGCGGAGCGCGCTGAGGTTGCAGCTCGAGCTGAACACCGCCTCCCCGCCGAGCGTCGCGGCGGCGAGCACGAACGGAGCAACGATGAGCGCGACGACGATCAGGCGCTTGCGCGTCCGGAGCTTCCGGATCTGGTCGCGACGTTTGCGGCGGCGATAGGCGCTCATCCGAAAACGCCGAGCGTGCGCAGCCGCGCGTGCGCGCGAAGGCGGAGCTCGCTCTCGAGTCGCAGCGCAGCGGCCGCGTCGGGCGCTGCGGCGCGGACGGTCACCGTGGCGTTGCCGTCGAGGCCGGTGACGGCGACGGCCGCGTCGCGCTCCTCGGCCACCTCGTCCCGCAGGGCCTTGACCGCAGCATCGAGATCGCAGGTGAGCGGCAGCTGGACGGTGATCTCCGCGAGCGTCTCGCGGTTGCGGATGGAGAAGTTGAGGATCGTGTCCGAGGCGAGCTTGTCGTTCGGCACGACGAGCCGTGACCCGTCGGTCGTGCGGATGAACGTGTACGTCAGGCCGATGTCCTCGATCACGCCGTCGACGCCGCCGTAGCTGACGCGGTCGCCCAGCCGGATGGGCTGCGTGAGCGCGATGAGGATGCCGGCGACGAAGTTCGCGAGCGTGCGCTGCGAGGCGAACCCGACGATGAGGGCGAGCACGGCCGAGGACGCCAGCAATCCGCCGGCGACGGCGCGCACCTCGGGAATCACGAGCAGCGCCGAGAAGAAGCCGATGACGAGGATCGCCGTGCTGATCGCGCGCCGCAACACGCGGTAGCGCGTCATCGCCTCCGGCGGCAGCGTGCGCCGGCTGAGCCACCAGCCGACGACGCGCTCGACCAGCCACACGGCGGCGAAGACTGCAGCGGCGATGACGATGCGGTGCCAGAACGGCATGCGGTCTTCCTACTTCGACGCCGGCTCGTCCAACTCTTCCACCGGCCGCCGGCCGGCGAAGCCGTCCTCGATCCGGTGCCAGTAGCGGATCTCGTCCTCGCCGAGCCTCCAGCACAGGAGCACGGTCTCTCCCTGGTGGAGCGCCGGGAAATCGATGAGCCCCTCATCCACGTCCTTCACCTCGGCGCCGTGCTCGGCGATCGCGTCGACGGCATGTGCGAGCGAGCGGGCCTCGCGCTCGACCGCAGCGCTCGCGTCGGCGAGCACGGCCGGCGGGATGCCGCCGCCGTTTCCCCGGATGCGGCCCTCGAGCTCCTCCTGCTGCGCGAGCGCCGCGATGTGCGCGCGGCGGTGCTCGACCATCCGCTCGACGAGCGGGCGGACGTGCTCGAGCTCGGCATTCGCCTCCTCTGGACTGAAGTGCTTCACGGTCCACAGCCTAGGATCAGCGCGTGGATCGCGCACGTCTCGCCGCGTGGACGGGCCTCGTCGCCCTTCTCGCGGCGCTCAACTACGCCGCACGGTTCTCCGGCTCGAGCAGCACGTCGAGCAACGCGCACAACGACGTCTACAGCTACTCGACGTTCGCGGGCGGGCTCATCGTCTACCTCGTCTGGTTGGGGGCCGTCCTCTGGATCGCCGCCGGCCGCCGGGATCTGCTTGCGCTTCGACTCCCGCGCTCGCTGCCACGCGCCGCTGGCCTGGCGGTCGCCGCCGTTGCCGCCATCTATCTGATCGAGGCGATCGTCTCGGTCATCCCGCTGCCGGAGAGCCCAGGCAAGGAGCAGGGGCTGACGCCGACGCACTGGGAGCCTGCCCACGCCGGCGCATTCGCCGCGAACGTCGTGCTGTACGCGCTCGTTGCACCGGTGGTCGAGGAGCTCACGTTCCGCGGACTGGGACAGTCGCTGCTCGCCTTCCTCGGACGCTGGCCGTCGATCGTCGTCGTCGGCATCAGCTTCGGCCTCGCGCACGGGCTCGTGGAGGCACTGCTCGTTCTCGTCCCCTTCGGCATCGCGCTCGCGTGGCTGCGCGACCGCACGAAGAGCGTCTACCCGGGGATGATCGTGCACGGGCTCTTCAACGGCGTCGCGCTCGCCGTGGCCGTGCTGACCTAGCGCCTAATCGTCCTCTTCCTCTTCGAGCTCCTCGGCCTCGTCCTCGTCGCCGTCCTCGACCTCGGCGAACTGGTCCGGCGTGACCTCGTCGAGGAAGTTGCGGAACTTCGCAACCTCCTCGTCCAGCCGGTCCTGGTCGATCTCCTCGCCCTCGAACTCGATCGCCGATTCCTCGATGACGCGGTCGGCAGCGAAAATCGGCGCCTCTGCGCGAATCGCGAGCGCGATCGCGTCCGAGGGCCGCGAGTCGATCTCGATCTCGCCTCCGTCCTGCTGCAACGTGATTTGCGCGTAGAAGGTGTTCTCGCGCAACTCCGTGACGGTGATGCGGATGATCTGGGCGCCGAGCTGCTCGAGCATGTCGCTCAGCAGGTCGTGCGTCATCGGCCGCGGCGGCGCCTGGCTCTGCAGCTTCATGAGAATCGCTGCCGCTTCGGGATGCCCGATCCAGATCGGGAGGAACTTGTTCCCGTCGGCGGTCTTCAACAGGACGATCGGCTGCTTGCCGACCAAGTCGAAGCTGACGCCGTAGATGAGCATCTCCTGCATCCGCGACCTCGGACCGAATATAGCTCAGGGCACCGAGCCGAAACCCGTATCCACGCCGCGCGCGTCACCGTTCAGCCCACGATGAGCGCTCACGGACTCGAGGACATCGAGGCGTTCGAGGCGATCTCGGAGGACGCCGATACTCGCCGCATCATCCTGCGGATGTCGGCGCTGTCGCGGAATGGCTCTCTTCCCTCCTTCCTCGAGCAGGTCGCCCACGACCGCGACCTCGACGAGGAGACGAAGGGTCAGGTGATCGAGCTCGCCTCCGACCGCGCATTCCTGCTGGCGGTGGAGGAGTACCTTCGGCGCACCCCGCGGATCCACTGACCCGACCGCGCTACACTGCGGGCCGCTCGCGGGCGATTAGCTCAGTTGGTTAGAGCGCCGCTCTGATAAGGCGGAGGTCCGTGGTTCGAATCCACGATCGCCCATCCCGCATCCTTCAGGTCAGCAACAAGCCCGCCATGCGGCGGCGTGCGAGCCAGATCCCGAACGCGCCGAGTGCGACGAGGTACGCGGCGTTGAGGATGTTCGTGGGGCCGACCGTGCCGAGCGTGAGCGAGCGCACGAGCACGATCGCGTTGTAGAGCGGCGAGAAGCGCACGATCCACTGAATCGCCACCGGGTAGACGCTCAACGGATAGAAGGTTGCGCTGAAGAGGAACATCGGCAGCTGCACGAGCTGCACCATGTCGAAGTCCTGCCAGCTGCGAATGAACGTCGACGCGCCGATGCCCATGCCGGCGAAGCCGAAGCCGACGACCAGCGCTGCCGGCAACGCGAGCAGGCCCCACCAGGAGTGGATGAGCCCGAGCGACGCGGCCGTGACGACGAAGCCGGCCGCGTACAGCAACCCGCGGAACTGCGCCCATGACGTCTCGCCGAGGGCGACGTCGGTCGGGCCGAGTGGCGTCGCGAGTATGGCGTCGTACACCTTCGCGTAGCGGAGCTTCCAGAACACGTTGGTGGTCGCGTCGTAGATGGCGCCGTTCATCGCCGACGACGCGAGCAGCGCCGGTGCGATGTAGCTCGCATACGACACACCGTTGACGCGGCCGACGTAGTGCCCGAGTCCGAAGCCGATCGACGCGAGATAGAAGAGCGGCTCGAACAGCCCGCTGAAGATGATCAGCCACGACCGGCGATAGACCATGAGGTTGCGCTCGAAAAGCAGATGCGCGCGTGTGCCGGCGAACGTCGTCACAGCACGAGCCTCTTCGTGTAGCTGCGCTCTGCGAGTACGAGGCCGACGGCTGCGAGCGTCACGAGGTATGCGACGTGGACGAGTGCCATGCCCCACGTCACCGTTCCGAGCGTCAGGTGCCGTATGAGGTCGACTCCGTGCCAGAGCGGCGTCACGTATGCGAGCTGGCGCAGCCCCTCGGGCAGCCGCGACACCGGGAAGAACGTCCCCGAGAAGAGGAAGAGCGGGACGATGCCGAAGCGGAACAGTGCGGCGAACCAGCTGTCCTTCTTCGCCCACGCGGCGAAGCCGGCGATGGGCGCACTGAACGCGATGCCGATGAGGATCGCCACCGGCCACGCGAGGATCGCGTACGCGGAGTGCAGCGCTCCGAACGCTGTGAGGATCACGAGGTAGATGCCGCTCGACGCCGCGACCCGCGAGGCAAAATAGAGCTGGTGGCCGAGGAGGACGTCGCGAATCCGCAGCGGCGTCGCGAGCATCGCGTGGTACACCCGCGTCCAGCGGATGGACGCCATCACCGGATAGGTGGCCTCGAACGACGCGATCTGCATGGCGACCGCAGCCAGCATCCCCGGTGCGACGAACGAGATGTACGACACGCCGAGGGGATGCGCACCGTGGTTGACGAGCTTGCCGAGCCCGACGCCGAGCGCGGTCAGGTACAGCACCGGATTGAGCACGCTCGAGACGACACTTCCCCGCCACACGCGCCGGTACGACGCGACCCAGTGCTCGTATGCCCGCAGCGAGCCCGTCATCACTCGATGAGGGTTCGGCCGGTGAGGCGGAGGAAGACGTCCTCCAGCGTCGAGCGGCGCACGAGCACGCTCATCGGCTGCAGCCGCTCGTGCGCGAGCGGGACGAGCGCGTCGCCGTCGTCGGTGTAGAGCAGGATCCGGTCCGGCAGCACCTCCACGCGCGCCGCCCGTCCGTCGAAGACGTCGGCCTCGATCGTCGGCGCTTCGCCCGCAAAGCGGAGCTCGACCACCTCGCGCGTCGACAGCCGCTGGATCAACTCGATCGGCGAGCCCTCCTCCGCGATCGTGCCCTGGTGCATGATCACGAGCCGGTCGCACAGCTGCTCAGCCTCGTCCATGTAATGCGTCGTGAGGACGAGCGTCACGCCTTGCTGCTTCAGCCGAAAGAGGCGGTCCCAAACGACGTGGCGCGCCTGCGGATCGAGCCCGGTCGTGGGCTCGTCGAGCAACAGCACATCCGGATCGTTCACGAGCGAGCGCGCGATCGTGAGCCGCCGCTTCATGCCACCGGAGAGCGGCGCGACCGGGTCGTCCGCGCGCTCCGAAAGCTGCACGAACTCGAGCAGCTCGTCCGTTCGCGCGCGCAGCTCTTTCCGGGACAGCCCGAAGTAGCGGCCGTAGATGACGAGGTTCTCGCGGACCGTGAGCTCGAGGTCGAGCGTGTCGAGCTGCGGGACGACGCCGAGTCTTCCGCGGATCGCCGGGCCGTCGCGTCCCGGGTCGAGGCCGAGGACGCGCAGCGTGCCGGCGGTGATCGGCGAGACGCAACCGATCATGCGCATCGTCGAGCTCTTCCCCGCGCCGTTCGGCCCGAGGAAGCCGAACGCCTCGCCCTTGCGAACGTCGAAGTCGATCGCGTCGACAGCGGTGAGAGCGCCGAAGCGCTTCGTCAGACCGCGTGCATGGATGAGCGCGCCGTTGTCAGACACGCTCCGACGTTACATGCGGCCGGAGGCACGCTCCAGCGCTTCCGCGATCTCTTCCAGCTCGTGCTCGTCGGCGAACAGAAGCTCGACGCGGCCGCTCGACACTTTCGCGTGGAAGCCTGTCAGCCGCTGCAGCGCATCGCGCACGCGGCCGGCGAGCGCCGGGTCGACGGGCGTCGCGCGGACGCGCGGCTTCTGCTTCGCGCCGGCCCACTTCGCACGCTGCTCGGCGACGCGCACCGACAGCCCCTTCTGCACGATCTCGCGCGCGAGCCGGCGGCGTCCTTCGTGATCGGGAACGGCGAGCACCGCGCGTGCGTGACCTTCAGTGAGCTGGCCGCGCTCGACCATGCCGAGCACGTCGTCGGGAAGGTCGAGCAGGCGGATCCGGTTCGAGACCGACGGCTTCGACCGGCCGACGCGCTCTGCCACCTCACCGAGCGAGAGGGAGAACTCGTCGATGAGCACCGCATACGCGCGCGCCTCCTCCACCGCGGTGAGCTGCTCGCGCGCGACGTTCTCGACGAGCCCGAGCAGGAGCGTGTCGCGGTCGTCGGTCTCGCGCACGACCGCCGGAACCGTCTGACGCCCGGCTTCACGCGCCGCGCGCCAGCGGCGTTCGCCGGCGACGATCTCGTAGCCGCCGGCGGTGCGCGGCCGCACGAGCAGCGGCGAGATGACGCCCTGCGACCGGATCGACTCCGCGAGCCCCGATCCCGCCTCACCATCGAAGCGCTTGCGCGGCTGACGCGGGTTCGGGTGGATCGCGTCGACCGACAGCTCGATCAGCTCGGGCGAGCCCGGCTCGAGCCCGCCGACGAGAACCTCGAGGCCGCGGCCGAGGCCGCGTCTGTTAGTTGCGCTCGACAAGCTCCATCGCCACCTTCCAGTAGGCGTCGGCTCCGGCGGAGCGACGGTCGTAGGCGATCGCCGGCAGCCCATGGCTGGGCGCCTCCGCAAGGCGCACCGAGCGGGGAACCGACGTCCTGAACACGAGCGGGCCGAAGTGTCGCCGCACCTCCGCCTCCACGTCCTGCGCGAGGCGCGTGCGTGCGTCCACCATCGTCATCAGCACGCCGCCGATGCCGAGGCGCGGGTTGAGCCGGCGGCGGATGAGCTCGATCGACTGCATCAACTGCGTCAGGCCCTCGAGCGCGTAGTACTCGGCCTGCACCGGAACGAGCACGCGGTCGGCGGCGGCGAGCGCGTTCACGGTCAGCGGGCCGAGCGCCGGCGGGCAGTCGATGAAGACGAAGTCGTACTGCGACGTCCCGGCCGCGAGCGCCTGCGCGAGATAGCGCTCTCCGTCTTCGCGCGCGGCTAGCTCGACGACGGCTCCGGCGAGGTCGGGCTTCGACGGGACGAGGTCGAGATTCGCAAACGCGGTGTGCTTCGCCAAGTCGGCGAGCGGTGCGCCGTCGAGCAGGTCGTAGCTCGAGCTCCCGTTCGCGCGCATGCCGAGCCCCGAGGTGGCGTTCGCCTGCGGGTCGAGGTCGACGACGAGCGCTCGCTCGCCTGCCTCCGCGAGGCATGCGGCGAGGTTGATGGCGGTCGTCGTCTTGCCGACGCCGCCCTTCTGGTTCGCGAGCGCGTAGATCCGGGCCACGGACCCCATTGTTGCTTCAAGGCCGGACAGGGGAAGATGCGACCGACATGCTCAGGCTGGCCCTTCTGCTGAGCGCGGCGACGCTTGCCGGGACGACCCCGCAGGCGCTCTTGGCGAAGCTTCTGAAGACCCCGATTCGGGCCGCTGAGCTCCCGGGCGGCTTCTCGCACGCACAGCCCGAGAAGCAAGCCTTGAGCGCGAATGCCCGCAAGTACCACGCGGTCGGGCTCGTCGATGTCGCGTTGAAGGGGCCGGACGCCGAGGACGCCTTCGCCTGGATCGTCTTCCCGAACCATGCCGACGCGATCGGCGACCTCGACAATCCCGTGGTCGGAAACGGCGTCCAGGTCGTCAACACCGTTCCCGGGATCAAGGAGAGCCTCATCCTCACCGGGCCGCTGAACGGCAAGAAGGTCACGGACGCGGCCGCGGTAGTCGGCAACGTGCTCGTCCAAGGTGTCGTCGCCTCCTCGAAGGTTCGCCTGCCGACGGCGATCATCCTGCTCCACGCCGCGATCGCGCACCTGCAGAAAGTCCGCTAGGCCAGCGGGCGCTTCTTCGGCATGCCGGCCCGCCGGGGGAACCCGGGTGGCGTCGGCGCGAGCTTGCGCAGGACGACGAGGCCGTCGCGTTCCTCCGGAACGTCGCCACCGAGCAGGGAGGAGACACGCGCGACCACCGACAGATCGGCTGACGCGCCGACCCACAGGATCGCGGCGCCGCCCGGACGGACGAGCGACAGACAGAGCTCCGCCGCGACGGGTGGCGGAGCCAGCGCCTTCGCGAGCGCGACGCCGTAGGTGTCCGGCTCCTGCTCCTCCGCGCGCCCCCAGACGACGCGCGCATTCGGAGGCGCCCACCGCTCGAGGAAGTCGCACTTGCGCCGCGACGCCTCGAGCAGCGTCACGTCGCGGTCGGGCAGCGCAAGCGCGAGCGGGATTCCGGGCGAGCCGCCGCCGGAGCCGACGTCGACGATAGGCCCGTCGAACTGCCGCAGGAGCTCCGTCGCCCGCAGCGCGTCGTCCACGAGCATCGACCGCGCTTCCGACTCGTCGCGCAGCCCGGTCAACCCCGGCGTCGCGAGGACCGCTCGGAGCCAGTCGTCAGTCAGCGGGGACGACGACGACGTAGCGGTTTGGCTCCGTGCCGTCGGAGCGAGTCTCGACGCCCTCGTGCTCCTTCAGCGCGAGGTGCACGACCTTGCGTTCAACCGCCGTCATGGGTTCGAGCTCAACGGGATCACCGCTCGCGCGAACCTGCTCCGCAGTGCGCAGCGCGAGCGACTCGAGCGTTGCGCGACGGCGCTCGCGATACCCGGCGGCGTCCACGACGACTTCCTTGCGCGGATCGTCGCCGCGGCGGTGCGAGATCGCGTTCATGAGGTACTGGATGGCGTCAATCGTCTGGCCGTGGCGGCCGATGAGGAGCCCGGCGTCAGCGGCGGTGACCGTCGCGACAAGCGACTCGTCGTCCTCGCGCACGTCCAGTCGGCCGTCCACACCGAGAACGTGCGTCATGCGCGTGAGCAGTGCGCGCAGATCAGCCGCAGCCTCGCTCTCGTCGATCGCCGTGGCCTCGACTGCATCAGCAGGAACCATCGCGACGACGCGCGCCGGCGCGTAGCCGACCCCGAGGAGGCCGCGCTCGCCCTCGGAGACGACCTCAAACTGCACTGCCGTCTTGTCCAGCCCGGGATGGCGCAGCTCGAGCTCGCGGAGTGCCGCCCACTTCGCCTCGCCGACCGTCTCCCCCGTGGCTTCGACGGTCACGTTGCTCATCGCCTGCGAGCCGCGCCTTTCTTCCGCCGCACCTTGCGCGGCGGGCCCGCGGGGCGAGGCGTCTCGGCCTTCGGCGTTTCCGGCGCCGCCGGCTTCGCGCCGTTGCCGTCGCTCCCGTCATCCTTGGGCGGCGTGCGCGACGTCCGCTTGAAGAGATCCGGCGGAGGCGTCTTCGGCATCAACCGCCGCGTGATCAGCCCCTGCCCGACCGTCCACAGGTTCGTCGTCACCCAGTACAGGACGAGGCCGGCCGGGAAGCGCGCGATCACGAACACGAACACGAGCGGCATGAACATGAAGAGGATCCGCTGCGTCTTGTCCGCAGTCGCCGACATGTACAGCGTCGACATCATCTGGCTCGCGACGTACACGACGAGCAGCACGTAGCCGCCCCAGTGCGTCGTCGTGTGCGCCGCAATGGACGGAATGAAATGGAGGAAGGAGAGGCTGCCCGGGTGCTTCGCCGCCGGCTCGCGCGAGAACGTCTTGAGCGAGTAGTAGAGCGCGATGAAGACCGGCAGCTGGAACAACATCGGCAGGCACGAGGCCGCGGGGTTGATGTTGTTCTCGCGGTAGAACTTCATCAACTCTTCGTTCTGCTTCGCCTTGTCGCCCTTGTACTTCTTCTGAATCTCCTTCATCTGCGGCGCGTGGCGCTGCAGGCTCTGCATCGAGTGGATCTGCTTCACCGTCAGCGGGACGAGCAGCATCCGGACGACGATGGTGGTGGCCACGATCGCCCACGCCCACGGCAGGTGCAGCGTGCCGTGAAACCAGTCGAGAACGTGGCGCGCCACCGTCTCGAGCTGACCGATGATCGGGATCTTGAAGAGCATCATCGAACCGGATCGAATCCTCCGCGACTCCACGGGTTGCAGCGCAGGAGCCGCCAGCCCGCAAGCGCGCTGCCGCGCAGGAGCCCCTTCTGCCGCACCGCGTCGATCGCGTACTGGGAGCACGACGGGTGGTACTTGCACGTCGTCGGGAAGAGCGCGCCCAAGGTCACGCGGTACACCCAGACTGCGGTCACACCGACGCGGTACATCAGGCGGCCGCCTTCGTCATCGAGAGCACCTCGTCGATCCGCTCGCCCAACCACTCGAAACCGTTGGTCGCAACGGCCTCGGCGACACCCGGCCGCACGATCAGCACGTAGTCGCGGCCGGTCGGCACACGCTCGAGGCGCGCGCGCCACAACTCCCGCAGCTGCCGCTTGAGCTTGTTGCGGGCCACGGCGTTCCCGACCGAGCGCGGGACGGACATGCCGAAGCGCGGCTCGGCCGGCTCCTCCTGCCCGAACCAGTACAGGACGAGGAACCGCGACGAGACCGACCGGCCCTGGCGGTAAACGGCGTCGAAGTCCCGCGAGCGGGACAGACGGTTTGCGCGCTTCACAACGCCGAAGATTACGCCGAGAGCTTCGCGCGGCCCTTGAGCCGGCGCCGCTTCAGGATCAGCCGGCCGGCACGCGTCGACATCCGCGTGCGGAAGCCGTGCTTGCGCTTGCGGCGTCGAACGTTTGGCTGATAGGTCCGCTTCACGTGAGAAAAAGATCGAAAGACGCAGATTCGGGCGCCATGACGCTCGGCGCGAACGGCCAGTATAGCCGCCGGTCGTCCACCGACTTATCCACAGGCGTGGAGCGCACAGCGATGCGGAGCAGGTGAGTTTCCCCCACGACTTTCCACAGGTGTGGAGGGATTTCGGGGGCCGCGAAAATGCCTGCACAGGGGCGCGTTTTGGCCGCGTTTTTGCACCCTGCTAGGCTCGCCTCCGGTTCACGAGAGGGGAGCTGGCGTCGGGGTGGAGGACCAAATCGAGCTGACTGCGGAGAGCCTGTGGAGCGATGTTTCCGGTCGGCTCAGGAGCGCCCTCAACGATACGACCTACGGAACCTGGTTCGCGCACACCGCCGGGGCGGAGCTCGACGACGGGCGGTTCGTCCTCGGCGTCCCCAACGATTTCACCCGCGACTGGATCGAGGGCCATTTCCTCGAGCTGATCGGCGCGGCCATCCGCGACATCACCGGCGTCGCCCGCACGATCGAGCTCAGGGTGATGGACATCTCTGCCGCTCCGGCCGCTCCGGCCGAGCAGTCGTCGCCGGCGGCGCCGAGGGTCGCGCCCGTCGAGCGACTCGTCCCGCACCGCCCGGAGAGCGGCGGCTTCAACGCCAAGTACACCTTCGACTCCTTCGTCATCGGGTCGTCGAACCGGTTCGCCCACGCTGCTGCGCTCGCGGTCGCCGAGGCGCCGGCGCAGGCGTACAACCCGCTCTTCATCTACGGCAGCACGGGGCTCGGCAAGACGCACCTCCTGCAGGCGATCGCGCAGTACGTGAGCGAGCACTCGCGCGACATGAGCGTCCGCTACGTCACGAGCGAGACCTTCATGAACGACTTCATCAACTCGCTGCGCGACAAGCGCATCGAGGGCTTCAAGCAGCGCTACCGGACGTACGACCTGCTCCTCATCGACGACGTGCAGTTCTTCGAGCACAAAGAGCGGATCCAGGAGGAGTTCTTCCACACGTTCAACTCGCTGTACGAGGCGGGCTCGCAGATCGTCATGTCGAGCGACCGCCCACCGCGCGACATCGCCACCCTGGAAGAGCGCTTGCGGAGCCGGTTCGAATGGGGCCTCATCACCGACATCCAGCCGCCCGACCTCGAGACGCGTATCGCCATCCTGCGCAAGAAAGTCAAGACGGACGGGATCCACGTCCCCGAGCCGGAGGTGCTCACCTTCATCGCCGGCCGCGTCTCGACGAACATCCGCGAGCTCGAGGGCGCGCTCACCCGCGTCGTCGCGTTCTCGTCTCTCACCGGCCGCGCGATGTCGGTGGAGCTCTCCCAGGACGTGCTGAAGGACGTGTTCCCGCAAGGCGAGGCGGCGGAGGTCTCGATCAAGCGCATCCAGGATCTTGTGGCGGAGCGCTTCAACATGTCGCTCGAGGAGCTCTGCGGCGACAAGCGCTCTCAGAACATCGTCTATCCGCGGCAGGTCGCGATGTACCTCTCGCGCGAGCTGACCGACTCGTCGCTGCCGAAGATCGGCAAGGAATTCGGGGGTCGCGATCACACCACCGTCATCCACGCGACCTCCAAGATCGCGCGTCTCATCCGTGAGGACAGGTCTGTGTACAACCTCGTGCAGGAGTTGACAGCACGGGTGAAACAGGTCCGGTAGCGAAACACCCTGTGGAAGCGCGAGACTTCTCCCCAAGCTCCACACATGGCGGACCGCTCTCAACCATGCGGGATCGAGGCACTGTCCCCGTCATCCACACCCTCTACTACTCCTACAAGGAATATCTAGATGATTGAGACTGACATCGTGGTGAGCGCGGGACTGAGGATTACGTGCACCAAGGACGAGCTCGCGCAGGCGCTCGGCGTCGTTGCGCGTGCACTGTCGACCCGGACGTCTGTGCAGATCTTGTCCGGGGTCCTGTTGGAAGCTCGCGCCGGTGAGTTGCGCCTGGCCGCGACCGACATGGAGCTGTCGCTGCGCGCGAGCGTCCCGGCGCAGATCGAAGGGGACGGAGCCATCGTCCTTCCGGGGAAGACGCTCGTCGACATCTCGCGCCTGTTGCCGGGTGACGAGGTGACGATCGAGCACCGGCCGACGGAGTCGGTCGTGCACGTCACCGCCGGGACGGCGAGCTACACGCTGAACACGTACAACCCCGAGGACTTCCCGCGGCTGCCGGAGCTGGACGCGGTGTCGACGTTCAGCGTCGAGCGCGAGTCGCTGCTGGAGACGATCGGCCGGGTTGCCAGGGCTGCGTCGCGTGACGAGTCGCGCCCGGTGCTCACCGGCATCCTCGTGCAGTTCGGCGGCGGCAAGCTCATCATGGCCGCAACCGACTCGTACCGCCTGGCGGTCAAGGAGACCTCCTTCAGCGGCACCGTTCCCGACCTGGAGGCGATCGTGCCGGGCCGCGCGCTGCAGGAGCTGGCGCGCATCGCCACCTCCGGCGACGAGGTCGAGATCGGCGTGCAGGAGAACCAGGTGCTCTTCTCCACCGACGGCGTCTGGCTCACGACGCGACGCATCGACGGCCAGTTCCCGAACTACCGGCAGCTGCTGCCGGAGGCGTTCGAGCACGAGCTCACGCTGCCGCGGGTGGAGCTCCTCGACGTCATCCGCCGCGCGTCGGTGATGATCCAGCGGTCGACGCCGCTGCAGCTGCGGTTCGCGGAGGGCGAGCTGACCGTGATCGCTCGGACGCACGAGGTGGGCGAATCGACGGAGTCGCTCCCGGTCGCCTACACGGGTGACGTGCTCGAGATCGGGTTCAACGCCGACTTCCTCCGGGACGGCCTCGAGCTGCTCGACAGTGACGACGTGCGCGTGAAGCTCATCAGCCCGCTCCGGCCGGCGGTGATCCAGGGCGAGGGCGACGACTTCACGTACCTCGTCATGCCCATCCGTCTGCCCGGCTGACCTGATCGTCGAGGCGGTCTCGCTCCGCAGCTTCCGGTCGTACGAGCGGCTCGAGCTTACGCTCGGGCCGGGGCTCGTTCTCGCCACGGGGCCGAACGGAGCGGGCAAGACGAACCTGCTCGAGGCGCTGCACGTCGCCACGCAGGGGTTCTCGCCGCGTACGCGCAACGACCGGCAGCTGATCCGGTTCGGGGACGAGGCGGCGCGGGTCGCGGTGCAGGGCCGCCGCGCGGACGCGCCCGTCGGCGTCGAGGTGAAGCTCGAGGCCGGGGCGGCGAAGCACGCGACCCTCAACGGCGCTCCGCTGCGCAGCGTGGAGCAGTTGCGCGCGGAGCTGACGACGCTCGTGTTCACCCCCGACCGTCTCGGCGTCGTGAAGGGGGCACCGGCCGCGCGGCGCGCGTACTTCGACCGCGCGCTCGGTCGCCTGACGCCCGCCCGGGCGCAGCTGCCGGCGGACTACGGCGGTGCAGTCGCGCAACGCAACGCGTCGCTGCGGCGGCTGCTCGCAGGCGCGTCCACGCGGGACGCCATCGCTCCGTGGACGCAGCAGGTCGCGGAGCTCGGAGCACAGCTCGTCGTTGCGCGGCGTGAGGTGCTGGAGCTGCTCGGCCCGCCGTTCGCCGAGCACGCGGCTGCGTTCGGGCTCTCCGGCGCGGAGCTGCGCTACGACGGCGAGCCGCCGACCGTCGAGCTGCTGGAGTCTCGCCTCGACCGCGACCTTGAGCGGGGCGTGACCGGCGCAGGCCCCCATCTCGACGACGTTCTCGTCGCTGCCGCCGGCCGCGATCTCCGCAGCTTTGGCTCACAGGGAGAGCAGCGTTTGGCGGTGCTCTCACTCCTGCTGGCCGAGGCGGATCTCATCGTCGAGCGCCGCGGCTTCCCGCCGCTCCTGCTGCTCGACGACGTCCTCTCCGAGCTCGACCCGGACCGCCGCCGCATCCTGGCCGAGCGCGTCGCCGGACGCGGCCAGACGCTTATCACGGCGACCGATCCGGCGATGCTGCCGGCGGACCCGGACCAGCTGGTGGAGGTACGCGACGGAACCGCTCGGTGACGACGTCAAGCGCGAGCTCGGACGGTTCGGCGCCCAGGGCGCGATCGGCGAGACGGTCGCAGCGTGGCCGGCAGCCGTCGGCGCGGAGATTGCGCGCAGCGCGTGGCCGGCACGCTTCACCCGCGACGGCACGCTGATCGTCCACACGCGCGACTCCGTCTGGGCGTTCGAATTGACGCAGCGTGCAGGCGAAATTCAAGAGCGCCTGGAAGGTGTGAAAGCGGTGAAGTTCGTTCCCGGCCCACTCCCCGAGGCGGCGGTTGAAGCCCCACCGGCGACCCCTCAGGGGTCGCCTCCGGCACCGACTCCGGAGCAGTCGGAATTGGCGGCGAAATGGGCGTCGGAGATCGACGACGAAGACCTCCGCAAACTCGTTGCGAAAGCTGCCGAAGCATCGCTCGCAAACGCCTCGAACGACCGCTCGTTCTGATACACTTTGGGGTGCCCGCAAATGTGGGATTTGCAGGGCTTTTTTCATGGCTGAAGACGTCTATACCGCAAAGGACATCACCGTGCTCGAAGGCCTCGAGCCGGTCAGGCTCCGTCCGGGCATGTACATCGGCTCGACGGGCCAGCGAGGCCTCCATCATCTCGTCTACGAGGTGGTCGACAACTCGGTCGACGAGTCCCTCGCAGGCCGCAACGACCGCATCGAGGTGACCCTCCATCCCGACCATTCGGTGACCGTCCGCGACTGGGGCCACGGCATCCCGGTCGACCTCATGCCGGAGCAGAATCTGCCCGCGCTGACGGTCGTCCTGACGAAGCTCCACGCCGGCGGCAAGTTCGGCGGCGACGGCTACAAGGTCTCCGGCGGCCTGCACGGCGTCGGCCTCTCCGTCGTGAACGCGCTGTCCGAGTGGCTCATCGCCGAAGTGCGTCGCGACGGCAAGACCTACCGCCAGGAGTTCGCGCGCGGCGTCCCGCAGGGCGACATGGAGATCATCGGCGATTCGGCTCCCGACGACACCGGCACGACCATCTCGTTCATGCCGGACACGGAGATCTTCGAGGAGATCGACATCGACGCCGGCACCGTGACGCAGCGGCTGCGCGAGACCGCGTTCCTCACGAAGGGCCTGCGCATCAAGCTCACCGACGAGCGGGCCGACGGCAAGACGGTCGAGTTCCACTACGAGGGCGGCATCCGCGACTTCGTCTCGTACATCAACGAGCAGAAGGACGCGATTCACAAGCACATCGTCTACTTCGAGGGCGAGACCGATCAGGGCGCGGCCGAGGTGGCGATGCAGTGGAACAACTCGTACCAGGAGTCGGTCTTCACGTTCGCCAACAACATCAACACGGTCGAGGGTGGCTCGCATCTCTCCGGCTTCCGCAGCGCGCTCACGAGCACGCTCAACCGGAAGGCGCAGGACATGAAGCTCCTGAAGAAGGACGAGAAGCTCGAGGGCGAGGACGTTCGCGAAGGGCTCGCAGCCGTCGTGTCCGTGAAGTTGCGGAACCCGCAGTTCGAGGGGCAGACGAAGACGAAGCTCGGAAACCCCGGCGTCGAGGGCCTCGTGCAGACGACGGTGAACGCACAGCTCGCGCAGTTCCTCGAGGAGAACCCGCAGGACGCGCGCGCGATCATCAACAAGACGATCGCGGCGATGCGCGCGCGTATGGCTGCGCGCAAGGCGCGGGAGCTGACGCGGCGCAAGTCCGCACTCGACAGCTCGTCGCTGCCCGGCAAGCTCGCTGACTGCTCGATCCGCGACCCCGCGGCGGCTGAGCTGTACATCGTCGAGGGCGACTCGGCGGGCGGCAGCGCGAAGATGGGCCGCGACCGGACGTACCAGGCGATCCTGCCGCTGCGCGGGAAGATCATCAACAGCGAGAAGAACCGCATCAACAAGGTTCTCTCCAACACCGAGATCCAGGCGATGATCACCGCCATCGGCACGGGGATCGGCGACGAGTTCAACATCGAGGGGCTCCGCTATCACCGCATCGTCCTGATGACGGACGCCGACGTCGACGGATCGCACATCCGTACGCTCGTGCTCACGTTCCTGTACCGGCACATGAAGGAGCTGTTCGAGCGCGGCCACATCTACATCGCCGTGCCGCCGCTGTACAAGGTGAAGCTCGGCAGCCAGGAGTACTACTTCGAGAAGGACTCGCAGCTCGAGGATCTGCTCGTGCGCGAGCGCTTCGGCGATCTCGAAGTGCACGACCGCGACGGCAACGAGGTCAAGCTGACCGAGGCGCGCTGGAAGCGGTTCACGTCCGCGCTTGCGGAGTTCGAGGGCTGGTCGGCGCGTCTGCGCGCCGACTTCGGCCACCACGCCGCGGATCTCGTCATCTCGCACCGGCTCGTCGAGCTGGAGGCGCTGACGCCGGCAGACGTCGAGCAGGCGCTCGCGAAGCTGCCGGCGAACGGCTTCACGCTCTCGGTGCTCGAGCGCGACGACGACGGGCTGCGCGTGAAGGTCGTCGAGGAGTCGACCTCGTCGGCGGAGATGGTCAGGCTGTCGGCCGAGCTGCTCTCGTCGCCGATCTACGCGCATCTCCGCAAGGCGCACGCACGGCTCGCCGAGGTCGCCGGCTCGCCGCCGTTCACGCTCCAGCTCGGCAAGAAGACCGGCGACGCGCAGACGTTCTCCGAGCTGCGCACGACCGCGCTCGACCTGGCGAAGGAAGTCGGCATCCAGCTGTCCCGCTTCAAGGGCCTCGGCGAGATGAACGAGTCGCAGCTCTGGGAGACGACGATGGATCCGGCCCGGCGGCTGATGATTCGCGTCGACGTTGAGGACGCGCACGCCGCCGACCAGCTCTTCTCGATGCTGATGGGAGACCAGGTGGAACCGCGCCGCGTCTTCATCGAGGAGAACGCAAAAGACGTGAAGTTCCTCGATGTCTGAGCTGGATACGGGCGCGATCGACCGCGGCCGCGTCGAGCCGCGCGAGCTCGAGCAGGAGATGCGCTCGAGCTTCCTCGACTACGCGATGTCGGTCATCGTGTCGCGCGCGCTGCCGGACGTGCGCGACGGACTGAAGCCCGTGCACCGGCGCGTGCTCTACGGCATGCACGAAGCCGGCCTGCAGCCGAACCGGCCATACAAGAAGTCCGCCGCCACCGTCGGCGACGTGATGGGCAAGTACCACCCGCACGGCGACCAGGCGATCTACGACACGCTCGTGCGCATGGCGCAGCCGTTCTCGCTGCGCTACCCGCTCGTCGACGGGCAGGGCAACTTCGGGTCGATCGACGACGATCCGGCAGCGGCGATGCGCTACACCGAGGCGCGCCTCTCGCGCATGGCCACGGAGATGCTGCGCGACATCGACGCGAACACCGTCGACTTCGAGCCCAACTACGACGAGTCGCGCCGGCAGCCGACGGTCCTTCCGTCCCGCTTCCCGAACCTGCTCGTCAACGGCTCCACGGGCATCGCGGTCGGGATGGCGACGAACATGCCGCCGCACCGGCTCGGCGAGATCGTCGACGCGGTCGTCACGATGATCGACAACCCCGACGTCGACGTCGAGGGGCTGATGAAGCACGTCACGGGGCCCGATTTCCCCACCGGCGCGTACATCGTCGGCCGCACCGGCATCCGCGACGCGTACCGCACGGGTCGCGGCCGCATCGTCATGCGCGCACGCGCGCACATCGAGGAGCTGCGCGGCGGCAAGTCGGCGATCGTCATCAGCGAGCTTCCGTACGGCGTCAAGAAGGGTGGCGACACCGGCGTCATCCGCAAGATCGCCGACCTCGTCCAGGACAAGGTGCTCACCGAGATCTCGGATCTCGCCGACCACTCCGACCGCACCGGGATGCGAATCCAGGTCGAGCTGAAGCGCGACGCGATCCCGCAAGTCGCGCTCAACAAGCTGTTCAAGCACACGCCTCTGCAGTCGACGTTCGGCTACAACGCGGTCGCGCTCGTCGACGGCGTGCCGAAGACGCTGTCGCTCCTCGAGCTCGTCCGCCACTACCTCGACTTCCAGCGCGAGATCGTCATCCGCCGCTCGAAGGACGAGCTGCAGAAGAACGAGGCGCGCGCGCACGTCCTCGAGGGCTATCTCATCGCCCTCGACAACATCGACGCGATCGTCGCGCTCATCCGCGCAGCCGCCGACGCCGACGAGGCGCGCACGCAGCTGCAGGAACGCTTCACGCTCAGCGAGATCCAGGCCCAGGCGATCCTCGACATGCGGCTCGCCCGCCTCACCGGGCTCGCGCGCACCGAGGTCGAGGAGGAGTACCGCGACAAGAAAGAGCGCATCGCGGAACTGCGCGAGCTCCTCGGCGACCCGGCGAAGATCGACGGCCTGATCAAGGACGAGCTGCTCGAAATCAAGCAGATCTACGGCAAGAACGACGACCGCCGCACGGAGATCGTGCACGCCGAAGAGGAGCTCGAGCTCGAGGACATGATCGCGGAAGAGGACATGGTGATCGCGATCACCCAGTCCGGCTACATCAAGCGGCTACCGGTCACGGCGTACCGCGAGCAGAAGCGCGGCGGCATCGGCGTCATGGGCATGGAGCTGAAGGACGAGGACTACATCGAGCACCTGTTCGTCGCGTCGACGCACGACTACATCCTCTTCTTCACCAACGTCGGCAAGGTCTATCGGCTCAAGGTGCACGAGCTCCCGCTCGGCTCGCGCCAGTCGAAGGGCCGCGCGATCGTGAACCTGCTCCCGTTCCGCCAGGACGAGACCGTCCGCGCCGTCGTGCAGACGCGCGACTTCGGCGAGGCGAAATACCTCGTCTTCGGGACGAAGAACGGCGTCGTCAAGAAGACCGAGCTTGCCGCGTACAACACGCCGCTCAAGGCCGACGGCATCATCGCGATCAAGATGCGCGAGAGCGATGAGCTCGTCGGAGTTCGCCACTCCTCCGGCAACGACGACATCCTCGTGATCTCGAAGCTCGGGCAGGCCATCCGCTTCCACGAGAAGCAAGTGCGCGCGATGGGCCGCGACGCCTCCGGCGTCCAGGGCATGCGGCTCCGCGCCGGCGATGAGGTGATCTCGATCAACATCGCGCAGGACGACTCCGACCTGCTCGTCGTCACCGAGAACGGCTACGGCAAGCGCACGCGGGTCGGCGACTATCCGCGCAAGGGTCGCGGCGGCATGGGCGTCAAGACGATCCAGCTGACCGAGGCGAAGGGCACGCTCGCCGGCGCCCGCGTCGTGCGCGACGGCTACCAGGTGATGCTCATCTCGACGGGCGGGACCGTCATCCGCATGCCCGTCGAGGACGTGAAGCGGCTCGGCCGCGCCACTCAGGGCGTCATCGTCATGCGTCTTCGCGGCGACGAGCGCGTCTCCGCGCTCGCTCCGGTGGTCGAGTCGGACGACCAGAGCGCAAACGGGGACGAAGCGGCCCCCGAGACCGAGCTCGACGGCCAGTAGCTCCCTCGAAAGGGGGACGTTTCGGAAGGCTCCCCTTCCAAAACGCAACAATCCCTTCTATAACTCTCAACGCGGGGTCGATTCACGGCGCGAGAGCGGGATTTCATGGCAATCAGCAGGCAAGTCGACTTTCTGGAACCCATCAACCTGGCGGAGCACCTCGACAAGGTCGAGCTGTATCTCGGCCAGGTCTGTCAGATCGCCGGCATTTCGAAGATGCAGCTCGACTACTGGACGAACAAGGCCCAGATCCCCACGAAGGGGAAGAAGCAGCGCATCTACGACGTCGACGCGCTCGAGACGGTCATGCTCATCAAGCAGGCGAAGGACAAGGGCCTGAACCTCGGCGCGGCCATCGAGGCCGCCCGCCGGTTCCGCGAGCAGTCCCGCGTCGCCTAGTCGCTCGAGGAGTGCTTCTCGAGGAACGGCTTGATCAGGTCGATCGGCGCCGGGAAGATGATCGTGGAGGAGTTCGAGCTGCCGATCTCGAGCAGCGTCTGTAGGTAGCGGAGCTGGAGCGCGATCGGGTGCTCCTCGATCACGATCGCCGCGTCCTTCAGCCGCTCGGCGGCCTGGAACTCGCCCTCGGCGTTGATGATCTTCGCGCGCCGCTCGCGCTCGGCCTCGGCCTGGCGTGCCATCGCGCGCTGCATGTCGCTCGGGATCTCGACGTCCTTGACCTCGACGATCGAGACCTTGATGCCCCACGGCCCGGTGGCCTCGTCGATGATCGCCTGCAGGATCGCGTTGATCTTCTCGCGCTCCGACAGCAGCTCGTCGAGCATGTGCTGCCCGAGCACCGACCGCAGCGTCGTCTGCGCGATCTGCGAGGTCGCGACCATGAAGTTCTCGACCTGGACGATCGCGTCCCGCGGGTCGACGATACGGAAGTACGCGACCGCGTTCACGCGCACCGGCACGTTGTCCTTCGTGATGACTTCCTGCGGCGGGATGTTCAACGTGATCGTCCGCAGGTCGACCTTCACGATCTGGTCGACCAAGGGAATCTTCCAGACGACGCCGGGGCCGCGAGTTGCGACCAGCCGGCCGAGGCGGAACATCACGCCCCGCTCGTACTCCCGCATGATCCGGACGAAGCCCAGCATCAGAGTGATCCTATCTGCGTACGGTCAGCTGGAGGCCGTGGATTGCCTCCACCTCGACCTGCTCGCCGGGAACGAGCTCGGAATCGTCCTCCGCATGCGCCTGCCAGAGCTCGCCGTTGACGAAGACGAGCCCGGGCGCGCGCACCTCGCCCCGCTTGCCCACGATCATCTGCGGCCCGACCCTGACGGGCTGGCGTCGGGCGGCGAATCCCTTGCCGAGCGCGAAGCTCCAGAAGAGGGCGATGGCGGTGCCGATTCCGACGATGAGATAGGTGTTGACGTGGTAGGGCGCAGGCTGGTTCTGGAACAGCAAGGCCATGCCGAAGCCGAGCGCGATCACCCCGGCGATCGTCAGCGCCCCGTGCGTCATCGCGTGCAGGTCGATGACGAGCAACGCGACCCCGAGCAGGATGAGGGCCACACCTCCCCAGCTCGGGTTCAGCACCGAGAAGCCATACAGCGCGATGACGAGGCACACGGCGCCGAGCGCACCCGGAAGGACGATCCCCGGATGCAGCACCTCGAAGATCAGCCCGATGATGCCGGCGAGGAACAGGATCGACAAGAGATTCGGATCGATGACCGTGTTCAGCAGGCGCGTGACGAAGCCGGGCTTCACCGTGTCGATGTGTGCGCCCGCGAGGTGCAGCGTGTAAGGCCGCTGCGCGTCCTGCGTCTTGTAGCCGTTCAACCGGTTGAGCAACGCGGGCAGCGTCGGCTCGATCAGGTCGATGACGTGCATCTTCAGCGCCTGCTGTGCGGTGAGATTGGACGCGACACGCACCGCTTTCGCCGGCCACGTCGTATTGCGGTGATGCGTGGCGGCGAGCGCGGTCAGTGACGCGACCGAGTCGTTGATCACCTTGCGCCGCAGGTCCGAGCCGAGGTTGGCGCCGCTCGAGTCGATCGGTGTCGACGAGCCGATGTTCGTCGTCGGCGCCATGGCGAGCACGTCAGCGGCCTCCGACACCCACACGCCCGCAGACGCGGCGCGCGAACCGTTGGGCGACACGTACACGATCACCGGCAGCTTCGCGTTCAGCTCCGCGTTGTAGATCGTCTTCATCGACGTCGACAGGCCGCCCGGCGTGTCGAGCAGGATGACGGCGGCGTCGTAGTGATCCGACGCCGCGCGCGAGAGCTCGTGCGTGAGGTAGTCCTGCGTGACCGGGTTGATGTCCAGGTCGGGCCCGAACTGGATCGCGAGAACCCTGGGCTGGGTCGCAGCGCCAGCAGCTCCGGTGAGGATGAGCGCTGCCAGCACCACGAGCAGTGCGCGCATGGCTCTCAGGATACGCCGAGCCAGGCGTCGTACCCGCGCTCGAGCTCCGCGAGGATTGCGGCCAGCAGCGGCGCCCGCTCGACCTCGTGCCCGAGCTCGACGTACAACGAGGTAGGTGGCTTCGCCGCGTCGGGAGGCAGCTCGTCGGCTCGCTGGTTCACGTTCACGCCGATGCCGAGCACGATGCGGCCCGAGGTCGCCTCGGGCAGCACGCCGGCCACCTTGCGGTCGTCGATCATGACGTCGTTCGGGTGCGAGACGCTTGCGCCCGCGCCGACCGCCACCGCGACCGCCTCGCCGGCGACGACCGACAGCTCCGGCCAGCGGACCATTTCCGCGGTCGGTCGCAGCAGCACGGAGAAGAGCACCGCGCGCCCCGGCGTGTCCTCCCAGACTCGGCCGAGCCTGCCCCTGCCCGCGGTCTGATGGTCGGTCGAGACCGTCGCGCCCTCGGGCTCGTCCTCGCCGATCTCGCGTTGCGTCGACGGGCACTCGGCGACGAAGCGGTACGGACACCCGAGCCGCCCACGTAACAACGGGATGACGAGCTCGGGCGAAAGGTCCGACACGCCCATCTAGACTACTTTCGCCGTGAAGGCCATCACGCAGCCGCTGCGCCGGCAGGCAGCCCCCGTCTACGAAAAGTTGAGCGACCCGGTCCTCGTCACGCGGGCGAAGGCGGGCGATCGCGACGCGCTCGAGGCTCTTTGCGCACGCCACGGGCCGCGGGTGGAGCGCCTCGCGCGCCACGTGCTGCGCGATCCCGAAGATGCGCGTGACGCGGCGCAGGAAGCGCTGGCCAAGATGTGCGTCCGGCTGCCACAGTTCCGCGGCGACGCGCAGTTCTCGACGTGGCTGCACCGCCTCGTCGTGAACACGTGCCGCGATGCCGCCGATCGCCGCAGCGCACGCGTCCACGATCCGCTCGACGACGATCTCCGCGCCGGGCCTGCCGCTGACCCCGTGCGCGCAGCGGGCATGTCCGAGCTGCGTCGCGAGCTGTGCGACTCGCTGGCGGAGATCTCTGCGCGTGAAGCGCAGGTCATCGTCCTCAAGGATGCTCTCGGGTACTCCTTCGAGGAGATCGCCGAGGCGGCGGGCATGCCGGTCGGCACGGCGAAGTGCCACGCGCATCGCGGCCGCAACCGCATGCGCGAGCGTCTCGAGGACAGAGACGTCGCGTGACGACACCCGTCGCGCCGTTCGGCCGGGACGTGATCATGGAGCTCATTCCCCACCGGCCGCCGTTCCTGCTCGTGGACGAGATCGTGGAGCTCGAGCCGGGCAAGCGCGTCGTGGCGCTGCGCGAGATACGCGCCGACGACTGGTGGTTCGCCGGCCACTTTCCGGGGCGGCCGGTCATGCCCGGCGTGCTCACTGTCGAGGCGATCGCGCAGGCCGGCGCGGTGGCCGTGCTCGCAGATGAGGCCAACCGCGGCAAGATCCCCTTCTTCGCCGGCATCGACGCCTGCCGCTTCAAGCGCATCGTCGAGCCGGGTGACGTGCTCACGCTCGAGTGCGAGTTCGTCCGCGTGCGCGGGCCGATCGCGAAAGGCGAGGGGCGGGCGACAGTCGACGGCGAGCTCGCGGTCGAGGCGCTCCTGACCGTGTTCGTCGGCGAATGATCGGCACCGCCAAACCCGGACTCGACATCTCCATCACCGGCCTCGGGTGCAAGGTGCCAGACCGGGTGGTGACGAACGAGGAGCTGTCGCAATACGTCGATACCTCGAACGAGTGGATCATGGAGCGCACGGGCATCCGTGAGCGGCGGATCGCCGCGAAGGAGGAAGCACTCTCCGATCTCGCGCTGCCCGCTGCACGCGACGCGCTCGCGCAGGCCGGCCTCACGGGCGCCGACATCGACCTGATCATCGTCGCGACGGTGACTCCGGACATGGCGTTCCCGTCGACCGGAGCGATCATCGCCGACGCGCTCGGTGCGAAGGACGCCGCCGCCTACGACCTTTCCGCCGGCTGCACCGGCTTCATGTACGCGCTCGCCCAGGCCTACGGCATGCTCGCCGGCGGGCTGGCGCAGCGGGCGCTCGTGATCGGCGGAGACGTCTTGTCGAAGATCCTCGACTGGTCCGACCGCTCGACGCTCGTGCTCTTCGGCGACGGTGCGGGGGCGGTCGTGCTCCAGGCGGTTCCCCAGCAGGGCTTCCTCGCGTTCGAACTCGGGGCGGACGGCGCGGGCGGGAAGAGCCTGTGGCTCCCGGGCAGCGGCTCGCGGTTTTTCGAGGATCCGGAGCGGTTCGTGAAGATGAACGGCCGGGAAGTGTTCAAATTCGCCACGAGGATCCTCGTCCAGTCGGCCGAGGACATCCTCGCGAAGTGCGACCTCTCGATCGACGACGTGGATGTCTACATCCCCCACCAGGCCAATGTCCGGATCATCGAGCACGCAACCCGGAAGCTCGGCGTGCCGTCTGACAGAGTTGTGATCAATGTGGACAGGTATGGCAATACGTCCTCGGGCTCGATTCCGCTCGCGCTGGCGGATGCTCTCGCGGACGGGCGCCTGCGGCCGGGGCAGCTCGTGCTCATGACCGGCATGGGAGCCGGGCTAACCTGGGGGAGCGCACTCATGCGCTGGACGATGGAGGCTGCGGCATGACGGTTGCGTTCTGCTTTCCGGGCCAGGGCTCGGTCGAGCCTGGGATGGGCCGTGAGATCGCGGAGGCCATCTCGGAAGCCCGCGCCGTGTACACCCGCGGCAGCGCCGCCGCCGGCCTCGATCTGGAGCGCCTGTGCTTCCACGCCGACGCGGACGAGCTGCTCGACACTGCGGTGCAGCAGCCCGCGCTCGTCGCCACGTCGCTCGCCGTCCTTGCCGCGATTCGCGCGATCGGCATCGAGCCGGACTACGTCATCGGTCACTCGGTCGGCGAGTTCTCCGCGTTGGCCGCGTGCGGCTCGATGACCGACGAGGAGGCGATCGAGCTCGTGCGCGAGCGCGGGATCGCGATGGCCGAGGCTGCGGCGCGCCACCCCGGCTCGATGGCGGCGATCCTCGGGCTCGAGGACGAGGTGGTCGAGACGCTGTGCCGGAAGATCCTCGGCGTGTGGCCCGCGAACTACAACTGCCCCGGGCAGATCGTCGTCTCCGGCGAGAACGCAGCGGTCGACGAGTGCTGCGAGCTCGCGCAGGAAGCGGGCGCGCGCCGCGCGGTCAAGCTGAAGGTCTCCGGCGCGTTCCACTCTCCGCTCGTCGCGCGCGCGGCCGATCGGCTGCGTCCGGCGATCGACAAGGTGAAGTTCCAGGAGCCGGTCGCGCCGTTCATGTCTACCGTCACTGCGCGGCTCGAGTCGGCGCAGCGGATAGGCCCGCTGCTCGTCGACCAGCTCACCGCTCCGGTGCGGTTCACGCAGGCCGCGAGCGAGCTCATGCGGGAGGGCGTGCGCACGTTCGTCGAGATCGGACCGGGCAACGTTCTCTCCGGGCTCGTCAAGCGCATCGACCGCAGCGTGAAGGCCGTGTCGGTGAACAGCCTCGCTGCGCTCGAAGAGCTGCACGACGTGCTCGCTGCGGAATCGTGACGTTCGCCTCACTGGAAGGGAAGAACGCCCTCGTCACGGGCGCGTCGAGGGGCATCGGCCGGGCGATCGCCGTCGAGCTTGCGCAAGCCGGCGCGTCGGTCGTGATCGGCTACCGCACCGGCAAGGACGAAGCCGAGGCGCTGGCTGTCGAGATCGGCGGCCGCGCGGTGCAGGCCGACGTCTCTGACGCTGACGACGCCCGCCGGCTCGTCGAGGAGGCTGGCGACATCGACGTGCTCGTCAACAACGCGGGACTCACGCGTGACGGACTGCTCGCCCGCATGTCGGACGACGACTGGCGCGTCGTGATCGAGACGAATCTCTCCTCCGTCTTCTACACGTGCCGCGCCGTGACCCGGCCGATGATGAAGAAGCGGGCCGGCTCGATCGTCAACGTCTCGTCGATCGTCGGCGTGCACGGCAACTGGGGCCAGACGAACTACGCCGCCTCGAAAGCGGGGATCATCGGCTTCACGAAGTCGTTCGCGCGGGAGCTTGGGAGCCGCAACATCCGCGCGAACGTCGTCGCTCCCGGCTACGTGACGACGCAGCTCACCGAGGTCCTGCCCGAGGAGGCGACCGCTGCAATGCTCCAGAACACGCCCCTCGGCCGGCTCGGAGATCCGGTGGACGTCGCGCGGGCGGTACGCTTCCTCTGCTCCGACGAGGCCTCGTTCATCACGGGAGAGGTGCTCCTCGTCGACGGCGGACTGGGAATGTGACGGGCGATAACGGATCACTCAACGGGCGCAGGCGCGTCGTCATCACCGGCGTGGGTGCGGTCACCCCGCTGGGCAACGACGTGCGCTCGAGCTGGGACGCCCTGGTGCGCGGCGAATCCGGCGCGGGGCCGATCACCCACTTCGACACCACCGACTACCCGGTCACGTTCGCGTGCGAGGTGAAGGACTTCAACCCTTCGGACTGGATCGACTACAAGCAGGCGCGGCGCATGGACCGGTTCGCACAGCTCGTCGTCGCGGCAGCGCGCCAGGCCGAGGCCGACTGCGGCCTCGACATTGCCAGGGAGGCAGACCGCGTCGGCGCCGCGATCGCCACCGGCATCGGCGGCTTGACGTCGTTCCAGGATTGCCACGACACGTTGCGCGACCGCGGACCGGATCGTGTCAATCCGTTCGCGATCCCGGCGATCATTCCGAACATGGGCGCGGGCTGGGTGTCGATGGAGCTCGGCACGAAGGGCCCGCTCGCATCGCAGTGCACTGCGTGCGCGGCGTCGAACATGGCGATCGGCGACGGCACCGACGCGATCCGGCTGGGCCGCGCCGACGTGATGTTCTGCGGCGGCACGGAAGCGGCGATCAACAAGGTCGGCATCGCCGGCTTCGGTGCGATGCGCGCGCTCTCGCGGCGCAACGACGATCCGACACATGCCTCGCGACCGTTCGACGCGAAGCGCGACGGCTTCGTGATGGGAGAAGCCTCGGCGGTGCTCGTGCTCGAGGAGCTCGAGCATGCGCGTGCGCGCGGCGCGAAGATCTACGGCGAGATCGCGGGGTACGGCGTGTCGGCGGACGCGAGCCACATCACCGAGCCCGATCCGACGGGCGTCAATCCTGCGCGCGCGCTGAAAATGGCGATGACCGACGCAGGCATCGGTTCCGCCGAGGTCGACTACGTGAACGCGCACGCGACGTCGACGCCGATCGGCGACTCGAGCGAGACGCGTGTCATCAAGCTCGCGCTCGGAGAGGAGGACGCGCGGCGCATCGCGATATCGGGCACGAAGGGCGCGACCGGACACTGCCTCGGCGGAGCCGGCGCGGTGGAGGCGCTGTTCACAACGCTCGCCGTGTACGAAGGCTTGCTGCCGCCGACGATCAACTACGAGTTCGAGGATCCGGAGTGCGATCTCGACTACGTGCCGAACGTGGCGCGCAAGGCTGACATCAGCGTCGCGATCAACAACTCGTTCGGATTCGGTGGCCACAATGCTTGCGTGGTCATCCGGCGTTTTCAGTAGGCGCTGCGATCGTTTACGGCACCGTTTGTGAAGTGTCCGGCGTGGGAGTCCGGCACGCGCAGACGGACGCGCGGGAGACCCGCGCGTCCTGAGGACGGCGCCGATAAGCGGCGCCTCAGCGGCGGCCACAATGCTTGCGTGGTCATCCGCAAGCCCCAGTAGCCTCGTTTCGATTGGACGAGCTCGTAGTGGTGCGCCGTTCGCGGCGCGCGCGACGCTGGACGATCGATGTGCCGTGGGGCGAGCCCGCGCGGCTCACCGTGCCCACGGGGATGTCAGACCGGGAGATCGATCGCGTCTTGCACGCGCATCGGGACTGGCTCGCTACCGAACGGGCGCGTCAGCGCCCGCGGCTCAAGCTCGACCCGCGTTGCGTCTCGGAGCTCGAGGGCAGACGCGCCGCGCGTGAGCTCGTCGCGATGCTCGTCGAGGACGAAGCCGCGGCGCTCGACGTGGAGGTCGGGCGCATCCAGATCCGCGACCAGCGCACGCGCTGGGGATCGTGCTCAGCCGCCGGCAACCTGTCGTTCAACTGGCGCCTCGTGCTTGCGCCCTTCGAGGTGCTCGACTACGTCGTCGTGCACGAGGTCTGCCACCTACGCGAGGCGAACCACTCGCGCCGCTTCTGGCGCCTCGTCGAGACCCGCCGCCCGGACTGGCGCGATCAGAAGGTCTGGCTCGACATGCACGGGCCGGAGCTGCTCGCCTTCAGGCCGGCCGCGTGATTGTTCGCCGGAGCCAGGTTCCCATGCGTTGCTGGAGGTTGGCTAGGGGCGAACGACCGGAACCTGGCACCGGTCAACGGAGGTAGGCATCCGACCCGTCGAGCCAGTCCTGGCGCGGTGGGTTGAAGACGTCGACGTCGAGCGTGTCCTCCAGCGCCTCGGCCTCGTGCGGGAGGTTGCGCGGGATGCAGAGCACCTCGCCGGCGTTCACGTCGACGACCTGGTCCCCATCCTCGCCGAGCCGGAAGCGAAGCGAGCCCTCGAGCACGTACGTGAGCTGCTCGTTGTGGTGCTCGTGCTTCGGGACGATGCAGCCCTTCTTCAGATAGACGTGCGCGATCATCATGTCGCCGCCCGTGATGAGCCGGCGACCGAGGAGCGGATTGAGCTCCTCGCGCGGGAGGTCGTCCCAGCGGTAGTGCTGTGCCTGATCAGCCATGATGCGCAGTATGGACCGGTGGGCGACGTTCGACTGCTATGGCACGCTGATCGACTGGAACGGCGGCATCGGCCGCGAGCTCGAGCGGCTCTTCGGCGCCGATCGGGCGTCCACGATGCTGCATCGCTACCACGAGGTCGAGCCGCAGGTGCAGCGCGAGGAGCCGACGCGTAGCTACCGCGAGGTGCTCGCGATCACGCTCTCGCGACTCGGAGACGTGCCGGTGGAGGAGCAGGACGCGCTCGGCCGCTCCTTGCCGGGGTGGCCCGTGTTCCCCGAGGTTCGCACGTCGCTCGAGGAGGCGCGCGCCGCGGGTTGGAAGCTCGCGATTCTCTCCAACACCGACCGCGACTTCATCGACGCGTCGATGGAGCGCATCGGGGTTCCGTTCGAGCTCGCGATCGTCGCCTCTGAGATCGGCTCCTACAAGCCGGCCCACGGTCACTGGGACGAGTTCTTCGCCCGCATCGGTGCCGACCGCGCGGGCCACGTCCACGTGGGCGCGAGCCTCTTCCACGACGTCGCGCCTGCACGCGAGCTCGGTCTGCGCACGATCTGGGTCAACCGGCTCGGCGACGAGGCGCAGCCGCGTCCCGATGTCGAGCTGCTCTCGCTCTCGGGTCTTGCCGGCGCCCTCGACTCGCTCGTCGCGTGAACGCGCGGCCGATCGTGCCCGAGGACGCGCCGCTCGTCGCGGCGCTGGCCCGCGCGGATGAGGAAGCGCTCCGCGGGCTGCCGTCGCACATCGCTGCAGACGAGGTCGCGTCGTGGTGGACGCGCGCCGACCTCACACGCGACTCCTGGCTGTACGAGGAGAACGGCGCCCCCGTCGCGGCCGGGTGGTTCCAGGTCTGGGGCGGGATCGGGACGAGCATCGGGCTCGTCGCCCAGGGCGCGAAGCACCGGGGGCTCGGCGCGAGGCTCGTCGAGCGCGGCGAAGAAGCGGCTGCGCGCCACGGCGTTGCGAAGATCCACGCATTCACGCTCGCCGACGATGCCGACGCTGCGACGCTCTTCGTCTCTCGCGGGTATCGCGAGGTCCGTCGCTTCTACGAGATGGCGATCGAGCTCGCCGCCGAACCGGTCGTCCCCGAGCTTCCTGCTCCGCTCGTGCTCGAGCCGTTCCGCGAGGACGACGCACGCGCGTTCCATCACGCCACAAACGAGGCGTTCCAGGATCACTGGGAATGGAGCGGCCTCCCCTTCGACGAGTGGTGGGCGATGCGAAAGGGCCAGGATGAGGACGAGCACGGGCATCTCTGGTTCGTCGTCCGTGACGGGGACGAGATCGCCGGCGTTGCGCGCAACGAAGCGCGCAGCACCGCCGGGTACGTCGGGCTGCTCGGGGTGCGACGCCCGTGGCGCGGCCAGGGCCTCGGGAAGGCGCTTCTCTACCGGACGTTCGCCGAGTTCTGGCGGCGCGGCCTCCCGCGCGTCTCGCTCGGCGTCGACGCGGACAGCCCGACAGGGGCGACGAAGCTGTACGAGCGCGTGGGAATGACGGTGGAGAGCGCCAACGTCGTCTTCGAGAAGATCGACGCATGAGCATCCTGCGCGCGAAGTGCCCGACCTGCCGGGCGCACACTGCGGTCGCAGTCGGCCTCGGCTACGAGTGCCATTCGTGCGGCCGGACATTCGCGGCCGGCCTTGTCCGCGTCCCGCGCGCCTGGGGCAACGGCGGCGAGGAGATGGTGGAAGCGGCGCGGCTGCCGCTCGACTACCCGGAGGCGTCGGTGGTCGAGGAGGACTCGCTCGTCGCGCAGACGCTTGCCGTCGCGTCCGACCTGCCGGAGCGGCCGCTCGTCCTGGGCGGCTGCTGTTGCTCGCACATCGGCGCCGTCGAGGGCCTCGGCGCGCGGCACGAGCGGCTCGGCGTGATCTGGTTCGACGCGCACGGCGACCTGAACACGCCGCAGAGCTCGCCGTCCGGCAACCAGTGGGGGATGCCGCTGCGCATGCTCCTCGACGGCGGCGCGGTCGGCGTGGCCGACGTCGCGCTCGTCGGTGCCCGGAACCTCGACCCGCCCGAGATCGAGTTCATCGCGGCGGCCGGGATCGACGACGACGTCGACCGGGTGCTGGGGCAGGTATCGGCCGTCTACGTGGCGCTCGACTGCGACGTCCTCGACCCGGACGAGCTCACCGTCTTCATGCCGGAGCCCGGCGGTCCGGCGCTCGCCGACCTCGAGCTGCAGCTGGGACGCATCCGCGAGAGCGGGGTGACCATCGCCGGAGCCGGCCTGACCGGCCTCGCGCCCGATCCCGCCAATGTCGAGCCGCTCGAACGGCTCTGCGCCGCCCTCGGCTTCTAGGCGCAACTCCCCGCCTGCGAGGCCGGTCTAAGCTAGCGACGTGGCCAAGATCGACGTCTCGATCGAGACCGAGGACAAGCCGGCACCGCCGCCCAAGCACCCGAACACCTGCCCGGGCTGTCACTCCCACTACCGGGACGACGAGCTCGAGCGGGCCCAGTGGGTCTGTGCGCAGTGCGGGCACCATTTCCCGATGCGGGCGCGGGCGCGCATCGCTTCGCTCGTGGACGACGGGACCTTCTACGAGGAGGCCGCCGACCTGCACTCGGAGGATCCGCTCGGATTCTTCGACCTGCGCCCGTACACGGAGCGGCTCGCCGAGGCGGAGATGTCGACCGGGCTGGCGGACGCGATCGTGATCGGCCAGGGCTCGATCGAGGGGCGCGGGTGCGAGCTCGCCGTCATGGACTTCGCGTTCATGGGCGGCTCGATGGGCAGCGCCGTCGGCGAGAAGTTCTCCCGCGCCTGCGACTCGGCAGCCGAGCGCGGCGTCCCGCTCGTGACCGTGACGAGCTCCGGCGGTGCACGCATGCAGGAGGGGATCCTCGCGCTCATGCAGCTGCCGAAGACAGTGTGCGCCGTCGAGGACCTGCACGACGCCGGCCAGGCGATGCTCAGCGTCATGGCCCATCCGACGACGGGCGGGGTGCTCGCGAGCTTCGCCACGCTCGGCGACGTGCTGCTCGCCGAGCCTGGTGCGCTCATGTCGTTCGCCGGCCCGCGGGTCGTGCAGGAGCTGACCCGCGAGAAGCTCTCCGAAGACTTCGGCCGTGCGGAGCAGAACCTCCGCTTCGGCCAGATCGACGCCATCGTCCCGCGACCGGAGCTGCGCGCGACGCTCGGCCGCCTCCTGAGGATCTTCAATGCCCCCGTCTGAGCACGAGCTGCGGCTGCGCGACCGGCTCAGCCGACTGCGCAGCGTGTCCCTGCTCGGCGGCGCGAAGCTCTCGGGCGAGTTGCAGCGCTTGCAACGTCAGCTCGACCGCATCGGGGAGGAGCCGACCGGCGACGACATCTGGCGTTCTGTCGAGCTCGCGCGCCATCCCGATCGTCCGTACACGCTCGACTATGTCGAAGCGCTCCTCGACGATTGGTTCGAGCTGCACGGCGACCACCGGCGAGGCGACGACGCCGCGATGATCGCCGGGCTCGGCAAGCTCCATGGCCGCACGGTCGTGCTCGTCGGCCAGCAGAAGGGGCGCGACATCCACCAGCGGTCGGAACGGCGCTTCGGGATGTCGAACCCCGAGGGCTACGCGAAGGCGATGCGCGCGATGAAGATCGCCGAGACACATGGGTTCCCCGTGATCTCGCTCGTCGACACACCGGGCGCGTACCCCGGCGTGGACGCCGAGCAGCATGGTCAGGGCGGCGCGATCGCCGAGTCGCAGGCGGTGATGGCCCGGCTCACCGTCCCGACGGTCGCGTGCGTGATCGGGGAAGGCGGCTCCGGCGGAGCGATCGCGATCGCGCTTGCCGACCGCGTGCTCATGCAGGAGAACGCCATCTACTCGGTCATCTCGCCGGAGGGCTGCGCGATGATCCTGTGGCGCGACGCCTCCCAGGCGAAGAAGGCCGCCGCCGCGTTCAAGCCGGACGCAGTCCACTGCCTCGAGCTCGGTGTGATCGACGCCATCGTCCCCGAGCCGAAGGGCGGCGCCCAGACCGACCCTCAGGCGGCAGCTCAGCTTCTGGGCGAGTCCCTGCGGGAGACGCTGGAGGATCTCGTGGACGTTCCCGGCGACGAGCTTCGCCGCCGCCGGAGGGCCAAGTTTCGGTCGCTTGGCGTGTTCGCCTAAGAGGTTTCGGTAGGTTCGGCGGCGTTCTGTCCACAGCGTCCACAGGCTTATCCCCGGCGAATGACGCCGTTTGCAAAGGACATAAACACGGCTCCGCGTCCCAAACCTCGCTAGAACAGGCCCCGTGAGCCTCGACGAGTACAAGCGCAAGCGCGATCCCAAGAAGACGACCGAGCCCTTCTCCGGCCGGCAGTCCCGCAAGCGGCAGCTGACGTTCGTCGTGCAGCGGCACGATGCCCGCCGGCTGCACTACGACTTCCGGCTCGAGCGCGACGGGGTGCTCGCGTCGTGGGCCGTGCCGAAGGGCGTTCCGCTCGAGCCGGGCGTGCGTGCGCTCGCGGTGCACGTAGAGGATCACCCGCTCGACTACGGGAGCTTCGAGGGGGAGATCCCGAAGGGGGAGTACGGCGCCGGGTCGGTCGAGATCTGGGACTCGGGAACGTACGACCTCGTCGAGGAGAAGCGCGACGGCGGGCTGACCGTCCGCCTGCACGGGAAGCGGCTGAATGGGACGTGGACGCTCATCCCGGCGCATCTCGACGGCAAGGAGCAGAACTGGCTGCTCGTCCGCAAGAAGGATGAGTCCGTCGGCGTGCAGCGGAACGACTACAAGCCGATGCTTGCGACGCTGACGGACGCACTTCCGACCGGTGACGACTGGACCTTCGAAGTCAAGTGGGACGGCTATCGGGCCGTCGGATACGTGCGCGCAGGAGAGGCGAAGCTCGTCAGCCGGAACGGCAACGACCTGACCGGGCGGTTCCCCGACATCGCCAAGGCGCTCGGCCGCGCGGCGAAGTCGCCCGACTGCGTCGTCGACGGCGAAGTGTGCGCGCTCGACGAGAACGGCCGCCCGAGCTTCTCGGCGATGCAGCAGGGCACGCCGGGGACTCCGCTCGTGTACGAGGTCTTCGACGTCCTCGAGCTCGACGGCGAGCCGGTGCTCGATCGACCGCTGACCGAGCGCCGCGCGCTCCTCACGGGGCTGCTCGACAAGCGCGTTGCGAACGTGCAGATCTCGGGCGCGTTCGACGACGGCGAGGCGCTCTTCACGGCAGCGCAGGAGCAGCACCTCGAAGGTGTGATGGCGAAGAAGGCGGGGTCGCGCTACGCGGAGGGCAGGCGCACGCGCGACTGGCTGAAGATCAAGACGCACGGCGAGCAGGAGTTCGTGATCGTCGGCTACACGAAGGGTGAGGGTCGGCGGGCAGGGACCTTCGGCTCGCTCGTCCTCGCCGTCAACGAGGGCGGCACGTTGCGCTGGGTTGGCAACGCCGGCACGGGCTTCACGGAGAAGACGATCGGCCAGATGCTCGATGCGCTCGAGCCGCTGAAGCGTGCTGCGTCCCCGCTCGCGGTCATCCCGAAGATGCCGAAGGTTCGCAAGTCGGACGTCGTATGGGTGCAGCCGAAGCTCGTTGCGGAGGTGAAGTTCGCCGAGTGGACCCACGACGGCCATCTGCGGGCGCCCGTCTATCTCGGCCTCCGCGACGACAAGGCGGCGCCCGAGGTGCGCGCCGAGAGACCGTCTCGAGTGAAGCTCTCCAACCTCGACAAGATCTTCTGGCCGGACGAAGGGATTACGAAGGGCGACCTGATCGACTACTACCGCGCGGTCGCGCCGTTCATCGTTCCGCACCTGCGCGGACGGCCCTTCACCATGCGCCGCTATCCCGACGGCGCGTTCGGCAAGGCGTTCTTCCAGAAGGACGCGCCCTCGCACATGCCGGAGTGGATCCCGCGCTTCGACGTCGAGGTGTCGACCCGCGAGGCGCCCCGCAAGCGCAAGGTGATCTCGGCGCCGATTGTGAACGACGAGGACGCGCTGCTCTGGATGGCCAACATGGGCTGCATCGACATGAACACGTGGTACTCGCGCGTTGATCGGCCCGATCGTCCGGACTTCGTGCTCTTCGACCTCGACCCGTCGACCGACGTGGGCTTCGCCGAGACCGTGCAGGTCGCGCTGCTCGTGAAGGCGGCGCTCGACGTGCTCGGCCTCGTTTCCTTTCCGAAGACGTCGAGCGCGGACGGCATGCACGTGCTCGTCCCGGTCGAGCGGCGGTACACCTTCGACCAAACGCGCGAGTTCTCGGAGATCGTCGCCGGCGCGATCGCACGCACGCACCGCGGGCTCGCCACCACGGAGTGGTCGAAGTCGAAGCGGCGCGGTGTGCTCATCGACTCGAACCAGAACGGGGAGGGCAAGACGATCGCGTCCGCCTACTCTGTGCGGCCGCGTGCGGGCGCTCCGGTGTCGACTCCACTGCGCTGGGACGAGGTGGACGACATGCTCGACCCGTCGGCGTTCACGATGGACGTCGTGCTCGAGCGCGTGCGCGCATTGGGCGACCTGTTCGAAGGGGTGCTCACGACGAAGCAGCGGCTGAAGACGCCGTGAGCGTCCAGATCTCCGTCATCGGCAGCGGCAGCGAGTACGAGTCGCAGGCCGAGGAGGTCGGCGGCCTTCTGGCCGAGCGAGGGGCTACCGTTGTCACCGGTGGCCTCGGCGAAGTGATGGCGGCAGCATCGCGCGGCGCGAAGAACGCCGGTGGGACGACGATCGGCATCGTCCCTGACGAGAACCGCAACCGGGCGAACCCCTGGGTCGACCATGTGGTCGTCACCGGCATCGGCCACGCGCGCAATCTCGCCGTCGTCGCGTCGGGCGACGCAGTGATCGTCGTCGGCGGTCGCTACGGAACGCTCGCCGAGATCGGCTTCGCGCTGACGCTCGGACGTCCGGTCGTCATCCTCGACCCCGGCTGGGAGGGGGACGGCGCGCTGCGCGCGGATTCGCCGCAAGAGGCCGTCGAGCTGGCGATGGCCGCCGTTGCATAAGCCGCCGGGAACGCAGCGGCCACGGTTCTATCGCCCGCGCTTCCACTGGGAGCTGCTCGTCTGCGGCCTCACCGGGCACGAGCTGATCGGGATGGACGCGGCGCGGCTCCGCCCGGAGGACCGGGTGTTCGCGCTCGAGAGCGACGGCATTCGCTGGTACCGCTGCGTGCGCTGCGATTCGTGGCTGCCGCTGGCTCCGCCGGAGAAGCCGAAGTACGAGGTGCCGCCTGAGCGGGACGAGATTGACCTTCCGCTGCGCGGCCGCGCGCTCCGCGACAAGATCGTGCTCCGGATCATCGCCGTCGACCGCGCGATCCACTTCGTCGTGCTCGCCTTGCTCGCTGCTGCGATCTTCTTGTTCGCGTCGCACAAGCTTGCGCTACGCACGTTCTACTTCCGCGTCGTCAATGCCGTCGAGGGAGGCTCCGGCGCGCACACGGCGAGCGCGCACGGCCTCCTCCATTCGTTCGCGGAGATCTTCACCCTGCGCACGCAGACGCTCTACCTGCTCGGGTCCGGTGCCGCCGGCTACGCCGCTCTCGAGGGCGCCGAAGCCGTCGGCCTCTGGTTCCAGAGGCGCTGGGGCGAGTACCTCACCTTCGTGGCGAACCTCGTCTTCCTGCCCTACGAGAGCTACGAGCTGGCGCGGTCGATCACCGTCTTAAAGGTCGGCGCGATCGCCGTCAACGTCGCGATCGTGGTCTATCTCCTGTTCGCCAAGCGCCTCTTCGGTCTCCGCGGCGGGGCCGAGGGCGAGGAGCAGGCGCGCGCCCGGGACGTCGGCTGGGAAGCGCTAGAGCGCACTGCGCCGCCCGGCTAGAAAGTCCCGCTCGACGCCGCTTGGCGCAAGCTCTGACGCGCGCGTGTACGCCGCGCGCGCCTCGTCTACCCGCTCGAGCCTGCGGAGAAGATCCGCCCTCGCCGAATGGAAGAGGTAGTACTCGTCGAGCCCGTCGATCGCGTCGACGATCGCGAGGCCGGCTTCGGGACCGTCGGCCATCGCCACGGCGACCGCGCGGTTCAGCTCGACGACGGGCGACGGCTCCAGCTCCGCGAGCCGTGCGTACAGCTCCGCGACGATCGCCCAGTCGGAGGCGCCCTCGCTGTGCGCGGCCGCGATGCCGGCCTGGATCGCGTACGGCCCGCGCGCCGGCAGCGACAGCGCCCTCTCGAGCGCCCGCCGGCCGGCCGCGATTTCACCTGCGTCCCAGAGGGCGCGGTCCTGGTCTTCGAGCAGCACGAGCGACCCGTCGCGGACGCGCGCCTCACGCCGTGCGTCCTGGAAGAGCAGGAGTGCGTGCAGGCCGTGGGCTTCCGACTCGTCCGGCATGAGCAGCGCGAGCATGGCGGCGAGACGAATGGCCTCGTTGCACAGCTCGTGGCGCACCGGCGGCCCGTAGCCGGCGTTGAAGATGAGGTAGACGACACGAAGCACCGCGGCCAGCCGGTCGGGAAGGACGTCGTCGGGCGGCACGCGGAACGGGATGCCGGCGTCCCGGATCTTTCGCTTCGCCCGGACGAGCCGCTGCGCCATCGTCGCCTCCGGCACGAGGAACGCGCGCGCGATCTCGCCCGTCTCGAGGCCGCCGAGGGAACGCAACGTGAGCGCGATTTGCGCCTCGATGCCGAGTGCCGGGTGGCAGCACGCGAAGACGAGGCTCAGGCGCTCGTCGGGGATGGCGGTGTCGTCCATCGGCTCGGTCTCCTCGGGCGGGATGAGCAGCTCGGTCTTCCGCCGGAGCGTCTGGTCGCGCCGGATCCGGTCGACGGCGCGGTTCTTCGCCACCGTCACGAGCCAGCCCGCCGGATTCGTCGGCACGCCGCCACGCGGCCAGCGCTCGACCGCGGCCGCGACCGCGTCCTGGAGAGCGTCCTCGGCGAGGTCGAAGTCGCCGAGGACGCCGATCAGGGTGGCGAGGACGCGACCGTGCTCCTCGCGAAAGAGCTGCTCGAGCGTCGTTATGCGCTCACCTGCGCCTGCCGCATGACGACCGGGCGCACCTCGATGTGGCCGAACCGGGCGGACGGGATCTTCGCCGCCCACTCGATCGCCTCGTCAAGCGAGCCGGCCTCGACGAGGTAATAGCCACCGAGCGACTCCTTCGTCTCGATGAAGGGGCCGTCGGTGACGAGCGTCTCGCCGCCGCGCACGCGCACGGTCGTCGCGGTGTCGCTCGGCTGGAGCTGGTTCGCGCCGACGAGCGCGCCCGACGCGCCGAGTGCCTCGGTGTACGCCATGTACTCCGGCATGAGGTCGCCGTTGTCCTGGGATTCGTCGTCGTGGATCAGGAGCAGGTACTGCATGGCTTGTCCTCCTTGAAATGGTTTACGAGGTACGACGAACGGGCCGGGCGGAATTCGACATCCGCCGAAGCAAGGTGAGAGCCCCTGTCTTGTCCAGGTACTCGTTCAGGTTGCCGCATTTCGGGCTCTGCACGCAGGACGGGCACCCGTGGGCGCAGGGACAGCCCTCCAGGAGTCGCATGGTGTCTGCCACCCATCCCTCGAACTGGTCGAAGCCGCGCTCCGTGAGTCCGACGCCGCCGGAGTGCCCGTCGTAGACGAACACCGTCGCGGCGCCCGTGTCGTCGTGGTAGTTCGTCGACAGGCCGCCGATGTCCCAGCGGTCGCACATCGCCCAGAGCGGCAGGATGGCGATCATCGCGTGCTCGGCGGCGTGCAACGAGGAGAGCAGCGTCGGCATCTGCTCGAGCCCGTCGAGCTGCTCCTCGGTCGGGACGTACCAGACGGCCTCTGTGTCGAACGTCGTCGCCGGGAGGTCGAGCTGCACGGTCGAGATCGTCGCCTGGTCGCGGATTCCCTTCCGCTGGAAAGCGACCACTCGCTCCGTCACCGACACGCGCCCGAAGCTGAGCTCGAGCCCGAGCCGTTGCTCGACGCGCAGCGGCTCCTCCACGCCGGTGGACGTTTCCTTCTTCACCTGCGTGTACCAGTCGCCGGCGAACGGCTCGACGAGCGCCTTGCGGCCACCGATGTCGAGCTCGCCGACGAGCCACTGCTCGCCGAGGTGGAGATAGACCGCGCCCTCGTGGATTGTCGAATACGCGCGTTCGTGCTCGACGATGCCGAGCACCGTTCCCGTGCTCGCGTCCACGATCGAGAACGCATCCGCGCTCGCCGAGCGCAACGGTATGCGCCCGGCGGGATAGTCGGTGCCTGCGTACACCCAGCCGCGCGGTGTCTTGCGCAGGTCGGGCACGTGCGGCGCGCGCTCGAGGGCGGCGTCGCCGAGTGTGGCGCGGTCGTTGTCGTCGAGCGGCGCCTCGAACGCGGCCGCGGCGACGTGCCCGTCGAGCACGCGCGGATTCGCATGGTCGAGGATGGCCGCCTCGACGCGCCGGCCGAGCAGCGTCTCCGGCTCGCGCATGAAGTACTGGTCGAGTGCGTCCTCGGAGGCGACGAGCACCGCCAGCCCGTGGCCGCGCCGCCCGGCGCGCCCCCACTGCTGGCGAAGGCTCGCCACCGTGCCGGGGAAGCCGACCGAGATGGCGCAGTCGAGCAGTCCGATGTCGATCCCGAGCTCGAGCGCGTCGGTGGCGGAGACGCCGAGCAACTCGCCCTCGACGAGCCGTCGCTCGATCTCGCGCCGCTGCTGCGCCGTGTAGCCGGCGCGGTACGGAGCGAGCCGCGCCGCCGTCTCCGCGTCGACGCGGTCGACGGTCATGCGGTGGACGAGCTCGGCCGCCTTGCGGCTCTTCGCGAAGCAGATCGTGCGCAGACCGCGCTGGACGAGTGCAGCGGCGAGGCGCGAGGCCTCCCCGAGCGGTGACGCGCGGAGCCCGAGCTCCGCGTCGATCAGCTCCGGGTTCCAGAGCGCTACCGTCCGCTCGGCGCGCGGTGCAGCGTCGTCCGCGATCATCGTCGTCTCTACCCCGAGCAGCCGGTGCGCGAGCTCGCCCGGGTTCGCGATCGTCGCCGATGCGAGCACGAACTGCGGATCGGCGCCGTACACGTGTGCCATTCGCCGCAGCCGGCGAAGGACGTTGCCGACGTGCGACCCGAACACGCCGCGGTAGACGTGCGCTTCGTCCACGACGACGTAGCGCAGGTTGTGGAGCACGTCCGCCCAGAGGTCGTGGCGCGGCAGCACGCCGACGTGGAGCATGTCCGGGTTGGTGAGGATGAGGTTCGCCCACTTGCGCATCTGCCACCGTTGCTCACGCGGTGTGTCGCCGTCGTAGATCGCCGCCCGCACCTTCGGGACAGCGAGCGCGGCGAGCGTGCGCGCCTGATCCTGCGCGAGCGCCTTCGTCGGATAGAGGTAGAGGGCTCGGTCCTTCGGCTGCGTCGCGAGCGCGTCCAGGACAGGAAGGTTGAAGGCGAGCGTCTTCCCCGAAGCAGTCCCGGTCGTGACGATCACGTGCTTCCCCGCGCGCGACGCGGCCCACGCTTCCGCCTGGTGCGTGTACAGCCCGCCGATTCCCTGGCGGGCGAGCGCCGCCCGCACGGCCGGGTGCAGCTCCTCCGGAAGTGGGACCGTGCGCGCGGCTCGCGCGGGCTCCGTCGTCAGGTAGGCGAGCTCGTCGCCCTGGAGGAGGTCATCCCACAATCGAGCCGTCCCGCTCGATGAGGAGTACCCGGGACGCGTCGATGCCCGTGAGGTCAGTCCCCGCGGGAGCGATGACGGCGTCGAAGGAACCGCCGGGAGGCGCCTCGAGGACGTCGTCTGCGCGCTCCCGTGCGCGCTCGCGGTAGGCCGGGTCGAGCTCGACGACGACCACGTCGAAGCCCGCGAGGCGGAGCGGCTCGGCGTGGATCCCGGCGAACCCGAGCTCGAGCACGCGCCCGGGCGGCGGGCCGAGCAGCTCGATCAGGCGGCTCGTCGCGCTCGCGGCCAGTGCAGGCGGGAGTCGATCCATGGTTCAGACGCTAACGTTCGACCACCGGGGTGCCGCGAGGAGCGGCTGAGATCACACCCGTCGAACCTGATCCGGGTCATGCCGGCGAAGGGAGTGCATGGTTCCTCGAGCACTGACGATTGCGACGTCCGATTCCGGCGGGGGCGCGGGCGTCCAGGCCGACCTGAAGGCGTTCGCCGCGGCCGGCGTCTACGGCTCCTCCGTGCTCGTCGCGCTGACCGCGCAGAACACGCGCGCCGTGACGGCGATCCACGAGCTGCCGCCCGCGTTCGTGGTCGCGCAGCTCGACGCCGTCTTCGACGACATCGGGGTCGACGCGGCGAAGACCGGCATGCTGTTCTCGCGCGCGCTCATTGAGAGCGTCGCGTCGTATCTCCGCGAGCATCCCGTGCCGCTCGTGGTCGACCCGGTGATGGTCGCGAGCTCGGGCGCGCAGCTGCTCGAGGACGATGCCGTCGACGCCCTTGTCGGCTTGCTCTTTCCGCTCGCGACGGTGATCACGCCGAATCTCATGGAGGCGCGTGCGCTCACGGGCGCCGACGCCTCCCCGGCCGAGCTCGCCGAGCGGCTGCACGAGCTCGGGGCGCCGGCGGTGATCGTCACCGGAGGTCACGGTGACGCGGGTGCCGACCATCTCTTCGACGGGAGCGTGCACGTCGACATTCCCGTCGCGCACCACGAGGTCGCAGCGACGCATGGCGCCGGCTGCACGCACTCGGCGACGCTCGCAGCGCTGCTCGCGCGCGGCGAGAGCCTGCACGACGCGGCCCGCGGTGCGGCGGAGGCCGCATCGCGCGCCGTGGCGCAGGGCCTCGTCGAGATCGGTTCAGGTGAAGGTCCCGTCGACGTCCTGGGGGTAACGAAATGATCTCTGCCGGAACCACGCTGCGCACGATGCGGGAGCGGAAGCCGCTCGTCCATCAGATCACGAACTACGTCGTCATGAACGAGACGGCGAATGCGACGCTCGCGATCGGCGCGCTGCCGGTGATGGCGCACGCGCGCGAGGAGGTGGAGGAGATGGTGCAGATCGCGTCTGCGCTCGTCATCAACATCGGCACGCTGTCGGAGCGCTGGATCGAGTCGATGCTGCTCGCCGGCAAGGCTGCGAGCGCGCGGCCGATCCCCGTCGTGCTTGATCCTGTCGGCGTCGGAGCGACCGCATATCGCACCGACACTGCGCGCCGCATTCTCGATGAGGTCGACGTCACCGTTCTGCGCGGCAACGCCGGCGAGGTGGCGACGCTGGTCGGCGCGGCCGCCGAGGTGCGCGGCGTGGAGTCGATGAGCACCGGCATGGAGCCGGCCGAGCTCGCGCGCGCGGCAGCCCGCAGTCTCGGCGTGATCGCGTCGGTCACCGGACCGGTCGATCACGTTTCGGACGGCGACCGCGTGCTCGCGGTGTCGAACGGCGATCCGCTCCTCGCGACGGTCACGGGCACCGGCTGCATGTCGTCGGCGCTGACGGGATGCTTCCTCGCAGCGAAGCCGGAGGAGCCGCTCGAGGCGGCCGCCGAGGCGCTGGCGGCGTTCGGTGTCGCTGCGGAGGATGCGGCGACCGGCGCGGCCGGGCCGGGCACGTTCCATGCTCGGCTGTACGACGCGCTGTATGCCCTTGATCCCGCGACCCTGGGCGAGCGCACGCGCATCGAGGAGCTGTGAAGGAGTTCGAGCTCCTCGGCGAGCTCGAGCGGCGCGGGCTCATCGTCGGCGTCGAGCACGACGCGGCGCAGATCGAGGGGCTCGTCGTTACGCAGGACGCGCTGGTCGAGGGCGTCCACTTCCGCTTCGACCTCATCGGGTGGCGCGAGCTCGGCTTTCGCGCGGCGGCGGTCAACCTCAGCGATCTCGCCGCGTCCGGCGCGGAGCCGATCGCGCTGATCGTCAGCCTCGCGGCTCCGGACCTCGACGGCGCGATCGAGCTGTACGAGGGAATCGCCGAGGCGGGAGTTCCCGTGCGCGGCGGTGACACAACGCGGGCGGAAGCGGTCGTCCTGAGCGTGACCGCGCTCGGACGGTCAGACCGCGTCCCGGGCCGCGCGGGCGCGAAGCCGGGCGACCTTCTCGTCGTCACGGGGGCGCTGGGCGGGGCAGGCGCAGCGTTCCGCGCGGGGCGCCTCGTGCGTCCGCCGCTGCGCCTCGCCGAAGGCCGCCGCCTCGCCGCGGTCGCGCACGCGATGCTCGACATCTCCGACGGCCTCGGTTCGGACGCGGGTCACATCGCGGAGCGCTCAGGTTGTCGCCTCGTCGTCGACCTCGACCGCGTCCCGCTGGCGGAGGGCGCGACGCTCGCCGACCTCGAGTTCGGCGAGGACTACGAGCTGCTCGCCGCGACGCCCGACCCGCTCGACTTCACGGTCATCGGCCGCTGCGAGGAGGGCTCAGGCGTCAACGTCGCGCTGGGCGGCTGGGAGCACTTCGGATAGCCATTGGTCGAAGTGCGCGCGTGGGCGGATTCCCACCATCGACCCGACGGGTGCGCCGCCGGCGAACAGGATCACCGTTGGGATCGAGAGCACGTCGTAGCGCGCGCCGATCGCCGGATGCTCGTCGACGTTCACCCGCGCAACGGGGACAGTCGCCTCGAGCTCGGCGAGGATCGGCTCCAGCGCCTTGCACGGCCTGCACCACGGCGCCCAGAAGTCGACGAGCAGAGGGCTCCCCGCGACCGCGTCGTCGAAGGTGGAGGTGTTGAGCTCGCGCATCAGATCTGCCCTCGCAACGCTGCCAACCGTAGCGCCGGCACGCGCGTCACGGCCTCGAGGACGATGGCCTGGCTCATCTTCGACTGTCCGGCGGTGCGATCGGCGAACAGGATCGGCACCTCGACCACGTCGAATCCGGCGCGCAGCGTCCGGTACGTCGTTTCGATCTGGAAGGCGTATCCCTTCGAGCGGATGTCGCCGAGGTCGATGCGCTCGAGTACGCGGCGGCGGTAGCACTTGAAGCCGCCCGTCAGGTCGCGGACGCAGACGCCGAGCAGCTTGCGCGCGTACCACGACCCTCCCGTCGAGACGAGCCGCCGGATACGGCCCCAGTTCTCGGTGCCGCCGCCCGTGACGTAGCGCGAGCCGAGCGCGAGGTCGGCGCCCGCCTCGCAGGCGGCGATCAGCCGCGGCACGTCGGCGGGGTCGTGGGAGAAGTCGCAGTCCATCTCGAGGACGAGCTCGGCGCCATCCGCGAGCGCGCGCCGGAAGCCGGCGACGTACGCGGGGCCGAGGCCCTCCTTGCGCGGACGGTGGAGGACGGAGACGAAGCCGAGCTCGGCGGCGAGCCGGTCGGCGATCTCGCCGGTCCCGTCGGGCGAGCTGTCGTCGACGACGAGGACGTTCACGCCCAGCGGCTCGAGCGCGCGCAGCATGGCCTCGACGTTGGCGCGTTCGTTGTAGGTGGGGAGGCAAATCGTCGCCTTCGGCACGCCGAAGGAGGCTACATATGATCGGAGGCATGACTACAGAGCCGCGCGGCCCGCTCCCCTTCGCAAGTAACCAGGAGCCGTAGGCTTGGCCCCTCTTCCAGGGAACGCCGAGGTCGCCGACCACTTCGACCTGCTGGCCGACCTGCTGGAGCTCGAGGGCGCCGAGTCCTTCCGCGTCCTCGCCTACCGCCGCGCGGCGACGCGCATGCGCGAGACGTCGGCGTCGGTTGCGCAGCTCGCGCTCGCCGGCCGTGCCAAGGAGCTGCAGGGCATCGGCAAGACGATCGAGGAGAAGATCGTCCAGATCGTCGAGACCGGCGATATCGAGGCGCTGGCGAAGCGCCGAGCGCTCGTGCCGCCCGACGTGATCGCGTTCATGCACCTTCCCGGGCTCGGCCCGAAGACCGCGGCCCGCATCTGGCGGGAGCTGGATATAACGACGCTTGCCGGCCTGAAGGAGGCGGCAGAGACAGAGCGGTTGCGAACGCTCACCGGGCTCGGTCCGAAGAGCGAGGAGAAGATCCTCAAGGCGCTCGCGTTCCAGGCGGAGAACCCCGACGAGGGGCGGAAGCTGCTCGGGGACGGGCTGCCGGCGGTGCAGGCGGCGGTCGCTGAGCTGCGCGAGCATCCCGCCGCAGTCGCCGTGTCCGAGGCGGGCTCGGTGCGCCGCCGCAAGGAGACCTTCCGCGATCTGGACATCATCGCGACCGCGACGGAGCCGGCTGAGCTGACGGCGTACTTCACGCAGCTTCCGTGGGTCGTCGAGGTGGCGGCGCACGGCGACACGAAGGCGACCGTCGTGTCGCGGCAGGGATTGCGCTTCGACCTGCGGGTCGTCCCGCCTGAGTCGTTCGGCAACTTGCTTCAGCACTTCACCGGGTCGAAGGACCACAACGTCGCAATGCGTGAAGCGGCTGTGAAGCGCGGCCTCTCCATCTCAGAGTACGGCGTGACGACGGTGGAGACCGGCGACGTCTTCGCGACGGAGGACGAGGACGCGCTGTACGAGTTCCTCGGCTACCAGCCGATTCCGCCGGAGCTGCGCGAGAACCACGGCGAGCTCGACGCCGCGCGCCGCGGCGAGTTGCCGACGCTCGTCGAGCTCTCCGACGTGCGCGGCGACCTTCATACGCACACGAGCTGGTCAGCGGACGGCAAGAACACGCTCGAGGAGATGGTCGCGGCCGCCGCGGCGCGCGGCTACGACTACTACGCGATCACCGACCACTCGCACTACCTCCGCGAAGGCCGTCTCGCCGCGCAGCTCGAGGAGATCGAACAGGCACGCGAGCGCTTTCCAAAGCTGCGCATCCTCGCTGGGGTCGAGGCGAACATCCGCTCGAACGGCGAGGTCGACGTTCCAGAGGACGAGCTTGCACGGCTCGACTGGGTCGTCGCATCGGTGCATCAGGCGCCGCACACGCGTCCGACGGAGCGCGTGCTCGAGGCGATGGACAATCCGTACGTCGACTGCATCGGCCATCTCACCGGCCGCCGGATCGGAAAGCGCGGCCCGCGCGAGGTCGACGTTGGGAGCGTGATCGAGAAGGCGCTGGAGACCGGCGTGGTGCTCGAGATCAACGGCCAGCCCGACCGACTCGACCTGCGCGACGTCTACGCGCGCGCCGCGAAGGAGGCCGGGCTGAAGCTTGTCGTCAACTCCGACGCGCACCAGATCCGCGCGCAGGGATACGTCGAGCTCGGGATCGGACAGGCACGCCGCGGTTGGCTGACGAAGGATGATCTGCTGAACACGCAGCCGTGGAGCCGCTTCCAGAAGCTGCGGCGGAAGCGATGACGTTTCGCGAGGACGGTTACGCCGCCGTCGACTGGGCTGCCGCCTACCTCGACCGCGTCGGCGAGCTCCCCGTGCTCGCGCAGGTGCGGCCCGGCGAGCTGTCCGAGAAGCTGCCGGATTCCGCGCCCGAGCACGGCGAGCCGTTCGCGAACGTCCTGTCCGACCTCGACGAGCTCATCGTCCCCGCCCTGACGAACTGGCAGCACCCGCGCTTCTTCGCGTACTTCGCGGTGACGGCGTCTGAGCCGGGGATCCTCGCCGAGCTGCTCGCCGCCGCCATGCAGCAAGTTGCGCTCAACTGGCGATCGTCCCCGGCGTCGACCGAGCTCGAGCTGCGCACGGTCGACTGGGTGCGCCAGCTGCTCGGCCTGCCGGAGGGCTGGCACGGACACATCGAGGACACTGCGTCCACCGGGACGATGGCCGCGCTCATTGCCGCCCGGCACGTGACGCAGCGCAACGTCGTCGTCTGCTCCGAGCACGCGCACTCGTCCGTCGAGAAGGCCGCACGCATGCTCGGCATGGAACTGCGCAAAGTGCCGGTCGACGACGAGCTGCGCATGCGCGCCGACGGGCTGGACCTCTCCGACGTCGCCGTCGTCGTCCCAACGGTGGGAACGACGTCGTTCGCCTCCGTCGACCCGGTGCGCGAGCTCGCAGAACGCGCGCACGCAGCCGGGGCGTGGGTGCATGTGGATGCGGCGTACGCAGGGTCGTCGTGGATCCTCGACGAGGAGCGCTGGTCCCAGGACGGGGTCGAGCTCGCCGACTCGCTCGTCGTCAACCCGCACAAGTGGCTGCTCGTCCCCGTCGACTGCTCGTTGCTGTGGACGTCGCGGCCGGACGAGTTCCGCGAGGCGTTCTCGCTCGTGCCGGAGTACCTGCGCACACCCGAGGACGCATACGCGCTCTCCGAGTACGGGCCCGCGCTCGGCCGGCGCTTCCGCTCGCTCAAGCTGTGGGCCGTGCTCCGCTGCTACGGCGCCGAGGGGCTGCGCGCGATGCACCGCGAGCACATTCGCCTCGCGCGACTGTTCGCGGACTGGGTCGAGGCGGATCCGGACTGGGAGCTCGTAGCGCCACTGCGCTTCTCCCTCGTTGTGTTCCGTCGCATCGGCTCGGACGAGGAGAACGAGGCGATCGTCGAGCGCGCGAACCGGAGCGGTGAGATCTTTCTCTCGCACACGCGGCTCGACGGCCGCTACGTGCTCAGGTTGGCCATCGGCAATGCGCGCACGACCGAAGACGACGTGCGCCGCGCATGGGAGGTGTTGAACCGATGATCGTCACGACGATGAACGACATTCCGGGCTACACGGTGGACGAGGTGTTCGGCGAGGTGATGGGGCTGACCGTGCGCTCCCGCAACGTCGGCTCGCAGATCGGCGCGCAGCTGAAGTCGATCCTCGGCGGTGAGCTGAAGGGAATGACGAAGGCGCTCGTCGACAGCCGCCATGAGGTGATGGAGCGGATGTCCCAGGAGGCGGAAGCGAAGGGCGCGAACGCGATCATCGCCATGCGCTTCGACACCTCGGAGATGGGCGCGAACTGGACGGAGATCTGCGCTTACGGCACCGCAGTCAGGGTGCACAAGGCTTAACCAGTCACAGCGTCCGCAGCAACGCCAGGAGCTCGTCCGTGCTTCCGACGACGATGTCGGCCGCGGCGCGCAGCTCGGGCGGCGACTCGTCTGCCGCGACCGCGACACATACGGCGAGCTCGAGGTCGTCGAGCGCGCGGAACGCGTCGAGATCGGTCGCGTCGTCGCCGGCGACGAGCGCGCGGTGCAGACCCGCGTCGGCGAGCAGTTGTCGCACCGCTGTGCCCTTGTTCGCCTCGAGCGGCGGGAGCACCTCGAGCACCTTGCGGCCGAAGCGTGCCTTGAGCCCTTCGTCGCGGGCGCGGTGCGCGAGTGTTTCGAGCGCCGCCATCGCAGCCGGCTCGTCGGAGGCCGTGCGGTAGTGGAACGACACGGTGAGGCCCTTGCGCTCAGTGTCCGGCCACCCGGCCGTGTCGGCGAACGCTTCGATGGCATCGCGCCAGCGCTCGGCCTCCGGGTCGAGCTCGAGCCCGTGTGAGCCCGCGATCACGACGCCGTCGACGCCGACGCGTCGTCGCACGTCGTCCCCGGCGCGGCCCGATACGACCGCGACGAGCGCGTACCGCGCGACGAGGCGCTCGAGCTCCTCACGCGTCTCGGGCGGGGGATACGCGTCGTCCGGCCGCTCCACGATCGGTGCGAGCACGCCGTCGAAGTCGAGGAACAGCCCGGCCAGCTGCGGCTCCGCCGAGAGCCGCTCCAGCAGTGCAGCCATCGCTCTAGCATAGGCCGGTGCGCCTGATCCTGATCGGTCTGGCGGCCGGGTTCTTCAGCGCGCTCTTCGGGGTCGGCGGCGGCATCATCATCGTCCCGCTGCTCCTGCTCGTTTCGCGGTGGGAGCTGCGCTCCGCGACTGCGACGTCGCTCGCGGCCATCGGCATCACCGCGACCGCCGGCGTTGCCGCCTACGTCTTCCACGGCGACGTCCAGGCCGACTACGCGGCACTGCTCGGCGTGCCCGCCGCCGTGGGCGCCCTCGGCGGCGCGTCGCTGCAGCAGCGCCTCCCCGTGCGCACGCTCTCCTACGCCTTCGCGGTCCTGCTCGTCGGCATTGCCATCGACATGCTCGTGAAGTGACGTACGTCCTCGCCGTCGTGCTCGGCCTCGCCGCCGGCGTCCTCTCCGGCCTCTTCGGCGTCGGGGGCGGGATCCTGTTCGTGCCGACGCTGACGTGGCTCGGGCTCACGCAGCTGCACGCGGAGGCGACGTCCCTGCTCGCGATCATCCCCACGGTCATGGTCGGGGTCTGGCGGCAGCAGCAGTACGGCAACGTCCGCTGGCGCGGAGCGCTCGTGATCGGGCTCGCCTCGGTGGGGGCGGCCGTCGGCGGTGCTCGGCTGGCTCAGAGCGTCCCGGAGGCGACGCTCCGCAGGCTGTTCGCCGTCCTCCTCATCGCCACAGCGGCCCAGATCGCGTGGCGTACGAAGTCGAAACGGCAATAATCCAGACCATGGCAGCGGACGACTTGTGGATCCCGCTCGTCGACGAGCCGATCGGTGGCATCGTGGAGCGCATCGAGCGGGAGAACGAGGACATCGCGGCGCTCGTCGAGTCGCCGCACCGGCTCCTCGCGTTCCGCACGTTCGCCTACATCCGCTGCGGCATCCTCCTCGGCCGGCTGCTCTTCGAGAACGACGTGCCGGGCTACGACGGATCGGAGAGCTGGGTCGAGACGCTGATGCGCGATCCGGAGCACCGCGCCGCGCTCACGGCCGAGGTGCGGGCGGTCGCCGAAGAGGTGGCCGCCGACCCGAAGTACGACGACGAAGGCCCGCTCGGGCCCGACGAGCAAACACGGGCACGTTTCCGCGCGTTCGCGCGCGAGCACCTCGGTTCCTGAGGTGAGGCTCATCGCGGTCACGGCTGGAGCGCTCTTCTTCGCGCTCACCGCGACGGCCGCGACGCCGAAGCCGATCCCCACGATCGTCGTAGCACCAGTCGGCGCGGCGCCGAGCCTGCCGCCGACGATGCTTCCCGCGCTCGGCGAACGGGGCTACGCGTTTCCCGTCTACGGCGTCAAGTGGGTCGCCGACACATTCGGCGCCTCCCGTCCGGACGTCTCGGGCGGTTGGCACCACGGCGACGACATCTTCGCGCCACTCGGCACGCCGGTCTTGGCCGCGGCGCACGGCGTCGTCTTCTCCGTCGGGTGGAACAAGGTCGGAGGGTGGCGGCTGTGGCTACGCGACAACCGCGGCAACGACTTCTACTACGCGCACCTGTCTGCGTACTCGCCGCTCGCCGTCAACGGTGCGATCGTGAACGCAGGCGACGTCCTCGGCTTCGTCGGTGACACCGGCGACGCGCTGGGGACGCCGTATCACATCGACTTCGAGATTCACCCGGTCGGCCTGCTCGACCGCGGCTACGACGGCGCGGTCGACCCGACGACGTACCTGCGTTCCTGGCGGCGCGTCAGGTACCTGCGCTTCGGGGCCGGAGCCGACTGGAGGCCGACGGTCGTCGCCGCCGGCGCGCCGAAGGCGGGCGCCGTCCTCTTACGCAGCTCGGACATCTCGACCGCGAGTGGCCTCGATCCGGCCTCGCTCGCGCGCGTCTTCAGTTCGACGAGCCGTTCCCGCCCTGGTACGTGAATCCGTCCGTTTCGCCGAAGATGTGCTCCGAGACCCACTTGCGGAGCCGCGGTCCGGTGAGCGGATTGAACACGAGCGCCAGCACGACACCGATGAACAGCAGGCCGGAGTGGCCGCTCTTCTTTTCCTGCTTCCCGCGCACCCGGTCGGCCGCGGTGCGCAGGTCGGCGACCGCCGACCGCAGCTCGTCCTGGAGATCCTTGTCGGTGGCAACGCGCTTCGCAACGCCGGCGACGCCGCGGTTGCCGATCAGCTCGTCATAGATCGCTCGCGCAGACTCGTAGGCGTTCCGCACGTTGTCGCGCAGCTCGCCGTCCTGCAGCGCGCGCTCGAAGTAGGGCTTCGCGGCGGCGGCCGCATCCGAGACCTTGTCCGTCGTCTTCGGCATAGTCAAGCGTTCCTTTCGTGTGTGGGCAGCGGTGATTCTACCCCCGGTGTCGTTTCTTTGAACACGCCCGCGCGAGCAAGGACCGCCGTCGCCATTCGCTTGGTTGCGTCATCCACCATCTCTCCGTCGACGAGCGACGCTCCCGCGCCCGCGGCGAGGATGCGGCGCGCCTGCTCGAGCTCTTTGGCCGACGGTGTGAAGGCCTCGTTCACCGGTTCGATCTGGTCGGGGTGGACGACCCACTTCCCGTCGAACCCGTGGCCGAGGGCGATCTGGGCCGCGCGCCGGAGCCCGTCCAGGTCGCGCAGGTCGGCATAGGGGCCGTCTACGGCTTGCAAACCGTGTGCATGGGCGGCGACCGAGATCCGGGCGAGCGCGTAGTCGAAGGTCCCCGAGCCAATGGTGAGCACCGGGATGCCCATCGAGGCGGAGAAGTCGCCTGGCCCGAACACGAGCGCCTCGAGCGGCGCGCCGACGGCTGCGATGCGCTCCACCTCCACGAGGCCGCGCGCGGACTCGATCTGCACCTCGAGGCCGATGCCGGCCGGGAGGAGCTCGATCACCTGCCGGACGTCCTCGGCCGATGCCGCTTTCGGGAGCACGACGACGTCGGGCCGGCGCGCAGCCACCGCGTCGAGGTCGTCCCGCCACCAGGCCGTCCCGACGGCGTTGATCCGAACTGCGAGCGTCCCCTGCGCCGCCGCCTCGCCGAGCCGGCCGCGCGCCGCGGCCTTGTCGGCGGGCGCCACGCCGTCCTCGAGATCGACGACCACCTCGTCCGCCGCCAGCCCGGCCGCCTTGGCGAGCATCTTCGCGCTCGACGCCGGCACCGTCAGGCTCGACCGCCTCGGCCGCGTTGTCATCGCCGCAAACCTAACCGTTTCCTTGCACACCCGAAACGGACCCTTGACGGGACACCTCTATCGTCGATGCCATGGAGACGAGGTTTTCGCGATGCGCCTGATCGTCACCCTGACGGCGGCTCTGACCGTTCTCTTCCTCGTGCTTCCGGCCCACCCGTAATTCCGTTCGCATTGCGCCGCCGAGGGGTCCCTCCCTTCCTCCCGTACCTCTCGGCGGCAGCGAACGGCAGGTGGACTAGCATCGCCGAAGCATGAAGGGCGTCATTCTCGCCGGCGGCTCGGGCACACGGCTGCATCCGCTGACCCGGATCACGAACAAGCATCTGCTGCCGCTCTATGACCGGCCGATGGTGACCTACGCGGTCGAGGCGCTCGTGGGTGCGGGGATCGACGAGGTGATGCTCGTCACCGGCGGGACGCACGCCGGCGAGTTCTTCCGGCTGCTCGGCAACGGCCACGAGCACGGAATCGACCGGCTCTTCTACGCATACCAGGAGCAGGCCGGCGGCATCGCGGAGGCGTTCCGCCTTGCCGAGCGCTTCGTCGCGGGCGACAAGGTCTGCGTTCTTCTCGCCGACAACGTCTTCGAGCACTCGCTCCGGCCGATCGTGGAGAACTTCTCCCGCCAGAACGAGGGCGCGCGCATCGTGCTCTCGCTCATGGACAACGACGAGCACCTTCGGCATCTCGGGGTCGCGCGCATGAACGGCGATCGCGTCGAGGAGATCATCGAGAAGCCCGAGGCTCCGCCGAGCCGGTATGCGGTGACCGGCGCCTATTTCTACGACGCGCAGGTGTGGGAGGTCTTGCCAACGCTCAAGCCGTCCGGCCGCGGCGAGCTCGAGATCACCGACGTGAACAACTGGTATGTGACGCGCGGGCTGATGGAGGCCGACGTCGTCGACGGCTTCTGGGGCGACGCCGGCGAGTCGATCGACGCGTACTACCAGGTGAACGACTTCGTCCGTAGCGGCGGCGTGAACAAGTGATCGAAGGGCTGCGCCGCATCGAGCTCGTCCGTCACGAGGACGAGCGTGGCTGGTTCACCGAGCTCGCGCGCGCGAGCGCGCTGCCAAAGCCGTTCCGCCAGGCGAACCTGTCGTACTCGCGCAAAGGGGTGATCCGCGGACTGCATTTCCACGAGCGCGGGCAGGACGACGTGTTCGTCTGCCTCGCCGGGACCGTGCGCGTCGTCGTCCTCGATCGCAGCTCCGGCGAGACGTTCACGGAGGACATCGGCGACGACAACCCGGTCGCCGTCTACGTGCCCGGCATCCACGCGCACGGGTACGAGGCGCTCACCGACGCGCTGTTCACGTACCTCGTCACCGAGGAGTACGACCCTTCCGCGCCCGACGAGCACGGGATCCCGTGGGACGACGCGCGCGTCCGTCATCTGTGGAGCACGTCATCGCCGATTCTCTCCACGCGCGACGCATCCTCGTAACCGGCGCCGGCGGCCAGCTCGGCGCCGCGCTCCTCGAGGAGTTCCCGGATGCGCGCGGGCTGACGCGCGAACAGTGGGACGTGACGCTTCCCCCGTTCTTCGAGGCCGACCTCGTGCTTCACGCCGCGGCGTGGACCGACGTCGACGGTGCCGAATCGGACCCGCAGGAAGCGGCGGCCGTCAACGTCGGCGGAACGCAGCACGTCGCCGAGCTCGGCGCCCCCTTCGTCTACTTCTCGACGGACTACGTCTTCGACGGCCGCAAGAACGAGCCGTACGTCGAGTCGGACGGCCCCAATCCGCTGTCCGTGTACGGACGCACGAAGCTGCACGGCGAGGCGGCGGCCGGCGAGGAGGCGTGGATTGCGCGCTCGTCGTGGCTCTTCGGCTCGACCGGCCACAACTTCGTGCGCACGATGCTCGCTCTCGGGCGCGAACGGGACGAGGTGGCGGTCGTCGACGACCAGCGTGGCTCCCCGACGTACGTCGGCCATCTCGCGACGGCGACGCGTGAGCTGCTCGCGCTGCCGTACGGGGTCTGGCACGTCGCGGCGGACGGTGACTGCACGTGGGCGGAATTCGCGGAGGCGATCTTCGACGAGGCGGGGATCGACTGTCGCGTCCGGCGGATCACGACGGCCGAGCTCGGCCGGCCGGCGCCGCGGCCCGCCTACTCGGTGCTGCGGAGTGAACGGGCGGAGGCCCCGCGTCTCCCGCACTGGCGCGAGGGGCTGCGAGAGTGCTTAGCGCGGCTTCTCCCAGACTGAGACGTGCGACGCGCTCGCGGCGGTGAACGGCTCGCGCGTCCAGTCGCTCCACCGCTCGCGCAACTGCATGCCGGCGAGGCGCGCCATCAGGTCGAGCTCGCCGGGCGAGGCGGCGCGGAAAGGAACGGAGAGTCTCTCCCAGCTGCCGTCGCGGAGCCTGAAGTGGTGTGACACGAGGCGCTGGGTGTCGGCGTCGTATTCGTCCACGCCCACGTGCGTGTCGCTCAGATCAAAGACTTCGAGCGGTCTTGTGTTTGGCACGACCACCTCGACCACGAAGCAGCCTCCAGGTTCGAGGTCCGCGGCCGCGTTCGCGAAGCACGCGACCTGCGCGTCCTGGGTCGTCAGGTTCAGGATCGTGTTTCGGATGAGGTAGACGAGCGCGAACGAGCCGTCGACACGCGTCGTCGCCATGTCGCCCAGTTCGACCGGGATCTCCGAGCCGCCCGGTTTTCTCCGGAGCTGCGCGATCATGTCCGGGGACAGCTCGATGCCCGAGACGGGGAGACCGCGCTGCGCGAGCGGCAGCGCGATCCTGCCCGTTCCGATCGCGAGCTCGAGGGCAGCACCGCCGCGCGCGAGCTCGACGAGGGCATCGACGACCAGGTCGACCGGCAGGTGCGTCGTGTCCTCGTCGTAGTGCTCGGCGACGGCGCCTGCAAACCAGTCCGTCACCCTGACCTCTTGAGCTTTCCGTGCTTCTTCGCGTGTACTTCGCCGCGATGGAAGATCGCGAGCCCGAGCGGCGTCGCTGCGACCGCGATGATCAGCAGCGGCCACACGTCCGCCCAGACGAGCCCGGTGCCGCTGACGATCGACGCGCGGTCGCCGCGGATCGCGTACGTCGCCGGCGAGATCTTCGCGATCAGCTGCATCCAATGCGGCATCACCGACACCGGGTAGTAGACGCCCGAGACGACGAGCATCAGTCCTTGCGCGACGAAGCCGAGCTGCGCGCCCTTCTCCGGCGAGATGAGCGGCAGCACCGACGTCATCATCCCGATGCCGATGAACGAGAGCGACGCGATCGCGAGCAGAGCGAACGCGGCGCCGTAGTTCGCGTGCGGGGTGTGGATGCCGAGGAAGAGCACGACGGCGAAGAAGAGGATCGTCGCGCGGATCAATCCGTACAGCACCGCGAACGCCCCCTGGCCGCCCAGGTGCATGACGCGCGAGATCGGCGCCATGAACGTGTACTCGATCGTCCCTTCCCAACGCTCCCACGCGACCGTCTCCGTCATGAACTCGAAGATGATCCCGAGGAACGCCCAGATCACCGCGCCGACGAGCAGCCGCGCAGCGAGCGTGTTCTCGGCGGCACGGGTCAGGTGCACGGACCGCGCGATGAACACGATCGTGAGCGTGTTCGCGATCGTCCAGAACATGAACGCGACGTCCCACAGGAAGTAGCGCTTCGTCAGATAGACGTTTCGTTCGACGATGCCGCCGAGCCCGATCAGCTCGCTGCGCATCGTGGCTCCGATGGCACTCATCCGAACACCTCCCTGTACTCGTCGTCTTCGTCGTCGTGCTCCTCCTCGAACGCCCGGCCGGTTGCCGCGAAGAACGCTTCTTCGAGCGTCTCCACGCCGTAGCGGCGCTTCACGTCCGCGACGGGCTCCAGGAACAGGAGCTCGCCGCGATCGAGCAGGCCGACGCGGTCGGCGAGCGCCTCCGCCTCCGCCATGTCGTGCGTGCAAAGGAGGATGGTCGCGTCGTGCGTTCGCCGGACCTCGCGCACGAAGTCCTGCACCTCGAGCTTCGAGCGCGGGTCGAGGCCCGTGGTAGGCTCGTCGAGCAGCAGCAGGACCGGCGATGTCAGCAGTGCCCGCGCGAGCGCGACCTTCTGCTGCATGCCGCGGGAGAGGTTCTGCATCGACTCGCCGCGCCGGTCCGGAGGGAAACCGACCTTCGCGAGGATCTCCGGGACAGCGGTGCGGGTCACCGACGGCGGCATGCCGTAGAAGCGCGCCGCGTACGAGAGGTTCTCGTCCGCGGACATCTTCTTGAAGAAGCTCGCCTCGACCGACACGCGGTTGACGAGTCGCCGGATCGTGCGTGCGTCGCGGACGACGTCGTTCCCGAACACGCGGGCCGAACCGCCGTCGTCGATCAGCAACGTCGACAGCAGGCGGACCAGCGTCGACTTGCCCGACCCGTTCTGGCCGAGGATGGCGACGCACTCGCCGCGCGCGATCGTGAAGCTCACGTCCTTCAGCGCGGGCATGCGGCGCTTGCGGCGGAATGGGCCGGCGTCCTTGACCCGGCGCCGGAAGACCTTCGTCAGGTGCTCGACCTCGACGGCAGGGACGTCCTGGCGGACGGACGTGCTCAATGAATTGGGTGCTGCGAAGGTGGACATGCTGCTCCTTGTGAAACGAGATGGATACGGAGAACGAATGACCGCCGGCGAAGGCGGGGCGCGGACCTAACGGTGGTCGCGCGGGACCGCAGCGCTGCCGAGGCAGCTGACCGTGGTCGTGTTCATTCCGTAACCGAGCAACATGGCCCGCGAACGATAGAGGCTTAACCGGACAACGTCAAATCGGCGCACGGTGTCGTTACCCAAGTGCGGCGGCAGCGTCATGCGTCAGCATGCGAACGATGTCGCCGGCAGGGAGGACGTCGTTCACGACCTCGACGGACTCACCAGCCCACATGGCCGGGTAATCGAGGTCTCCTTCGAAGCCGACCAACGGCGAGCCCGCTCCCGCATACCGCGGCAAATCGACCGTTTCGCCCGACAGCAGGCGCAACGTGCCGATGGTCGTCCCCTCGCCTGGACGATGTCCCGGCGGCGGGCGCCCGGCGGCATCCCATTCGTCGAAGGTCCGATTGCGAAGCGTGCGGGTCGGCGCCCCGGGCCACTGGATGTCGTAGAGGTCCTCGGTGTAGACAGTGTCGTTCGCGTGGCTCTCCACGATGCGGCGCTTGTACTCCGGGTGAGCTCGCGATTCCTCGCTCGCCACGAAGCGCGTGCCCAGCGAGACACCTTGTGCGCCCAAGCTGAGCGCCCGGGCAACGCCGGCGCCGTCGCCGATCCCGCCCGATGCGAGCACCGGAAGCGGCGAGACGGCGGCGACGACTGCAGGGAGGAGGTCCCAGATCGAGCTCGTGCCCCGAACGTGCCCACCCGCTTCGACACCCTGGGCGATGATCGCGTCGACGCCCGCCGCAGCCGCGGCTGCAGCCTCGGCGAGCGAACCGACCTGGACGAGGAGCATCACCCCGTTCCCGTGTGCCAGCTCGACGAACGGCGCCGGATCGCCCCAGAACAGCACCACGGCCGCCACCTGCTCGTCGATGGCGCTCGCGACTTCGGAGCGCACGAGCTCACGATCTTCGTCCGAGGCCGCCCACCCGATCTCGTCGATGATCACGTTGACGCCGAAGGGCCGCTTCGTCAGCGCGCGCGTGCTGTCGATGCGCTTGCGGACGACCTCTGGCGACGCGCCGCTGACGCCGAGAACGCCGAAGCCGCCGGCTTCGGAGACCGCTGCTACGAGATCGACGCCTGCGAGCGACCCCATTCCGGCGGAGAGAATCGGCACATCGATTCCCAGCGCGTCACAGAGCGGCGTCCGGAGCGGTACCGGCATGCGAGCGATTATGACGTTATGCCGCCTGCGGCGGGTCGTCCTCGCTGTCGACCTCGTCGGGTTCCGGACGGTAGTCGTCGAGCCACGCGACGATCTCGGGCTCGCGCAGCAGCAACTCGACGACGTTCGAGTCTCGCTCGTCGCTCATGCGTCCTCCTCGACGTCATGGATGAAGAAGATCCCGTGCTTCGACTGGCCGGTGACCTTCTTCAGGTCCGGGTACTCAGCGATTTCGGGGGACACGCGGATCCCCGCGACGACGTACCGCACCGTCTCGTCGGTGTCGTTGCGAATCTCGTGCGCGCCGTCCCGTCCGGTGGGGAAGTGGACGACCTCGCCCTCGTCGAGCTGCCGCTCTCCCTCGAAGGTGCGCAGCGTCGGATGTCCGCGTAGGACGACCAAGAGCTCTTCGGAGCCGTGGTGGAAATGGAAGATCGCGAAGTTGCCGCGCTCGAGCTCGTACAGGGACGCGCCGAGCATCGGCCCGCTCGGCACGAGGCGCTTCGCCAGGCCGCCGCCGCCCGACCAGTCCTCGCCCTGCTCGCCCCACTTGTCGTCCCAGATGTTCATGCCGGGAGCCTTGCAGACAAAGAGGACACCTTCTGTCATGTATCTGTCGTAAGGTCGCAAAATGCGTGCAACGCGTCTTGTCTCGCTGCTCCTCCTGTTGCAGACCCGCGGGCAGCTGACGGCGGCCGATATCGCGGAGCGGCTGGAAGTGTCCGTGCGCACAGTGCATCGCGACGTCGAGTCGCTCGCAGCCGCCGGCGTGCCGGTGGAGGCCTTGCGCGGCCCTGCGGGCGGATACCGCCTCGCCGGCGGCTATCGCACGCGGCTCACCGGCCTGACGGGCGACGAGGCGGAGGCGCTCTTCGCGGCCGGCATGCCCGGCCCGGCGGCCGAGCTCGGTCTAGGCGGCGAGCTCGCCGCCGCCCGGCTGAAGCTGCTCGCCGCGCTCCCGTCCGAGCTGCAGGAGCGCGCGACGCGGGCTCAGCGTCTCTTCCACCTGGATGCGCGCGGCTGGTTCCGGGCCGAGGACAGCGTCCCGCACCTGCCGGCGCTCGCATCGGCCGTCTGGAGCGGCTGCCGGGCGAAGATCCGCTACCGCGAGGGCAACCGGGTCGTCCAGCGCACGGTCGACCCGCTCGGGCTCGTGCTCAAGGCGGGGGCGTGGTATCTCGTCGCGCATCGCGTCGCCGGCTTGCGCGTGTACCGCGTGTCGCGCGTTGCGTCGGTGCGCCCGCTCGAGGAGCTATGCGAGCGGCCGGATGGGTTCGAGCTGTCGGCGTACTGGGCGGAGTGGTCGCGCGCGTTCGAAGAGAGCCGCCCGCGCGTGGAGGTGACCGCGCGCGGGCCGAAGGGCGAACGGACGCTCGTGTTCGAGAGCCTGGAGGAGGCGCGCCGCGAGATGCTGCGGTACGGCCCCGATCTCGAGGTGGTCGCCCCCGTGGAGCTGAGGGACCGCATCGCCGCGACCGCCCGCGATGTCGCTGCCTTATACGTTCCCTGAGTGCCGCCGCTCTCGACGTATGCGGTCTTCCTCGCGACCGCGATGGCGCTGCTCGCCATCCCCGGCCCCGCCGTCCTGTACGTCGTCACGCGCAGCATCGAGATGGGCCGGAGCGGTGGCCTCGCCTCCGTCGCCGGCATCACCACCGGGACGTTCGTCCACGTCGGACTTGCGACGGCGGGGTTGTCGTCGCTGATCCTCGCCTCGAAGGCCGCCTTCGACGCGGTCAAGTACGTCGGCGCCGCGTACCTCATCTTCCTCGGCGTCCGCCGGCTGCTCACGAAGGCCGAGGACCGGGTGGAGGAGGACGGCCCCCCGCGCACCCGGAGGCGCGCCTACACGCAGGGGATCGTCGTCAACCTCACCAACCCGAAGACGATCGTCTTCATCTTCGCGTTCATCCCGCAGTTCGTCGACCCGAATGCCCGCCACGTCTGGCTCCAGGTGCTCGTTCTCGGCGCGAGCTTCGCGTGCCTGGGTTTCCTCAGCGACAGCGCGTACGCGCTCACCGCCGGGGCGGTGGCCGACCGGCTGCGCGGGTCGCGCCGGATCGCCCGCTTCGAGCGGTGGTTCGGAGGCTCCGTGCTGATCGGCCTCGGTATCGCTGCGGCCGCCTGGACGCCCAGCCGCTCGCGCTAGAGCGTGTAGCGGACGTGCGTCGCGCGCGGCGCGGCGACGACCGTGCCGGCCTCGAGCCGTCGCGGCTCGAGCCCGTCGAACAGCCGGACCCCGCTGCCGAGGAGGAGCGGCACGATTTGGAGGTCGATCACGTCCACGAGCCCGGCACGGATGGCCTGCTGCACGACGTCTGCGCCGCCTGAGATGTGGACGTCTTTCCCGCTCCCTGCCGTCGTCGCGTCGGCGATCGCCTGCTCGACTCCGGCGGTCACGAACGTGAAGGTCGTCGCGCCGAGCTCGAGCGGCTCGCGGGCGTGATGCGTGACGACGAAGACGGGCTTGCGGAAGGGCGGGTCGTCGCCCCACCAGCCGTTGGCGTTCGGGTCGCCGGCCCATGGCCCGGAGCCGCCACTGAACATCTTGCGGCCCATCACGACCGCTCCCGTCGCTGCCAGGTGCTTCTCGACGAGCGCCGAGTCCACGTCCACCTCGCCCCCCTCCAGGCCGTGCGGCTTCCGCCAGGCGGCGAGCCGGAAGGCCCACTCGTGCAGGTCCATTCCACCCCGCCCGAGTGGGTCGTCGAGCGTCGCGTCCGGCCCGGCGACGAACCCGTCCAGCGACATCGACATCTCCGCGACGACCATCGCGTGACCCTAGCCGCCAGGTCCGCTAGGGTCAGGGCGGGTGTTCGCCGAGGAAGGCGGCCGCCGAGGCAATGGTGCCTCACGACTCTTGCAGTCGTGGGGCTTTTTTTATGGACCAACCGGAGGCGAGGATGACGAAGTTCAAGCTCGAGTACATCTGGCTCGACGGATACGAGCCGACGCCCAACCTGCGCAGCAAGACGAAGATCGTCGCGTTCGCAGAGTCACCGACTCTCGAGGAGCTGCCGCTCTGGAACTTCGACGGCAGCTCGACGCGGCAGGCGGAGGGTTCGAGCTCCGACTGCTTCCTGCAGCCGGTCGCCGCCTTCCCCGACCCGGCACGTGAGAACGCGCTGCTCGTCATGTGCGAGGTGCTGCTCCCGGACGGGACGCTGCACCCGTCGAACAGCCGCGGGACGATCCCGGACGACCCCGGCGCGTGGTTCGGCTTCGAGCAGGAGTACTTCCTCTACCGCGACGGCGCCCCGCTCGGGTTCCCGAAGGAGGGCTTCCCGGCGCCGCAGGGCGAGTACTACACCGGCGTCGGCTACAAGAACGTCGGCGACGTCGCGCGCCGGATCGTCGACGAGCACATCGACCTCTGCCTCGAGGCCGGCATCAACCTCGAGGGGATCAACGCCGAGGTCGCGAAGGGCCAGTGGGAGTTCCAGATCTTCGGCAAGGGCTCGAAGCGAGCCGCCGACGAGCTCTGGGTTGCGCGGTACCTGCTCATGCGCCTCTGCGAGCAGTACGGCGTCGACGTCAACTGGCACTGCAAGCCGCTCGGCGCCGAGCTCGACTGGAACGGCTCGGGGCTGCACACGAACTTCTCGACGACGCACATGCGCGACGCCGGCGGCGAGGAGTACTTCGAGGCCCTGATGACGGCCTTCGACGCCTACAAGGACGACCACATCGCGGTCTACGGTCCCGACAACCATCTGCGCCTCACCGGCCTGCACGAGACGCAGTCGATGGACAAGTTCAACTACGGCGTCGCCGACCGCGGAGCGTCGATTCGCGTCCCGCACAGCTTCGTGGGAGACGGCTATCGCGGCTATCTCGAGGACCGGCGGCCCAACTCGCTCGGCGACCCGTACCGCATCGCGGGCCGGATCCTTCAGACGATCGAGACGGTGCCGACCTTTGCCGAGGAAGCTATGGCAGACGAGGAGGCTGTGGCGGCGTAGCGGCCGTGCAGATCCGGGCGCTCGACGAGTCGGACTGGCCACAAGTCTCCCGCGTCTACGCCGAGGGCATCGCCACCGGGAGCGCGACCTTCGAGGTCGAGCCGCCGACGTGGGAGCGGTGGGACGCCACACACCCATCGCTCCGGCTCGTGGCCGTCGACGACGGTCGCGTCTTGGGCTGGGCTGCTGGACGAGCTGATCGCGCGCGCGGAGGCGGAGGACTACTGGACGCTGCTCGCGGGCGTCTTCCCGGAAAACGAGGCAAGCCTCGCGCTGCACGCATCGCTCGGGTTCCGGGTCGTCGGCCGGCACGAGGGCCTCGGGGAGTGCGACGGCGAATGGCGCGACGTCGTCTTGTTGGAGCGGCGCTCTACCACCAGTCGCTGACCATCTCGGCATCGTTGCCCTCGCCGATCGGGCCGCCGAGGGCCAGGAACTCGATGCCGTCGGCGCCGGCCTCGATCGCGCGCATCGTCGCCGGGTCGACGCGGAGCGCATCCCACCGCTGCAGCTCGACGAACTCGTCGTCGAGCTTCGCGCGCCCGCTGCCGGCGAGCACGACGTAGATCTCCTCCTGTGTGGCGTGCGTGTGCCCGAACGGCATGCGCACGTTCGGCTGCAAGCGCTGGTAGCTGAGCGCGACCTGCTGCGACTCGAGCGCTTTACGCGCGAAGCGCGCCTCGACGTCGGGCGACATCCCGAATGCGGGCGCCGAGTCTTCGACATCCTTGACGTTGCGAAGCGTGTATCCCATCAGCCGACGTATACCGGAGTCCCGAGCGGGACAAGCGGATAGAGCGCTTCGACGTCCGCGATGCGCATGCGGACGCAGCCGTGCGACGCCGCGTGGCCGATCGACCAGGTCTCGTCCGTGCCGTGGATGCCCGCGCCGTCCCAAAAGCCCATCCAGCGCGCCTTGATCGGGTCGGCCGGCCCCGGCGGGATGACGTGGCCGGCAAGCGATCCGGCCCATGCGCTGTTCGGCACGTGCCACGACGGGTTCACCTGCTTGTCGTTGATGCGATACAGGCCGGCAGGGGTCTCCAGGCCCGCCTGCCCGACCGCGATCGGATACGTCTTCGCGAGGTGCAGCCCGCGGAACAGCCGCAGGGTGAACGTCTCGCGGTCGACGAGGATGAAGGCCGGGTACCGCTGCGGAAGCGTCGCCGCCGTCCAGCGTGGCTCGACCGTGCGGGTGGGGACGGTGAGTGTCCGTGGTCCGGTCGCGCGGAGCAGCGCGGCCGCGAGTGCGGCGCGGAGCGCGGGCTGGTCGACAGCGACCCCGGTCTTCTCCGGAACGACGTGCAGGCTCGCCGCCGAGGCGACGACGCGGGCGGGACGCGCAGGACGGTCGACGACAAGCGCAACGTTCGCGACCGTGCGTGCGAGCACCGCGCGGGACAGCGTCGCCCGCAGAGGGATCGACGTGTCGATTCGCCGGCCCTCGAGATCGCGGAAGAAGCGGTGCGCGAGGCTGCCGCCTTGGCTCGTATCGAGCGCGAGCGAGACCATGTCGCCGACGTCGACGTGCAGACCCGCGCGGGCGGGGTCGACGACGAACGAGTGATTGTCGGCGGTGAGGCGCAGGGGCTGGGCGAGCTGCTCGACGAGGCGCTGCTGGAGCAGCGCGCGCGCCGCATCCGCGTGCAGCCCGCCGACATCGACGCCGGCGACCGTGACGCCGGCAGCGAGCACGTCGGTGCGGCCGTTCTCCCAGAAGTAGGCGTACGCGCCCCCGGCCGTGAGTGCCACCGCTGCGACCGCGAGCACGATCCCCGTCAGGACGAGAAATCGCCTGCGCATGTATGCGCGTTGTACCCGCTCGCCCGAGCAGAAACAATCCCGGGATGCGCTACCAGTTCGTCGACTGTCGCTGGGAGCTCGGCACGCCTGAGCGCGGGCGAGAGCTCTACATCGCCGGCCACGTCCCCGGCGCGTCCTTCCTCGACGTCGACGAGGATCTGGCCGATCTCTCCGTGGCCGGCCAGGGACGGCATCCGCTCCCCTCCGCTGGGCGGTTCGCCGAGTCGGCCTCGCGGGCCGGGATCGGGCCGGGCGTGTTCGTCGTCGCATACGGGAACATGGGCGGCGCCGAGCGGCTCTGGTGGCTGCTGCGCCACTTTGGGCACGACGACTGCGCCGTGCTGGTCGGCGGCATCGATGCCTGGGCCGGCGCGCTTGCGACCGGCGAGGAAGCGATCGAGCCGGCCGAGTTCGTGCCGCGCGAACGTGCAGGCGACACGATCGCGGCCGAGGAGCTCGCGCGGCGGCTCGCCGACCCCGAGCTCGCGCTCGTCGACGCGCGCACGCCCGCGCGGTGGCGCGGGGAGCCGAACCCGGTGGACGCGAAGCCGGGCCGCATTCCCGGCGCGAGCAACGCTCCATGGAACGAGCCGCAGCTGGACCTCCCGCCGGGCGAGCTCGTCGTCTATTGCGGCTCGGGCATCACCGCGTGCGTCGTGCTCCATCGCGCCTTCCTGCGCGGGCGCGACGGCGTGCTCTACCCGGGGTCCTGGAGCGACTGGTCGACGCGCCCGCTTCCGATTGAACGAGCTTGATCTTCCTACCCGATAACTGCTAATATACGCGCAGTTAATGGGTAGACCGCGGAGATCACCTCTTACAGGCCTTCCATGGTCGGAGGCTCACGGGCGCGTTCTCGCGGCGATCTTCTTCGCCAACGATTCGCTCCACCTGCGAGCGATCGCTGATCGTACCGAGCTCCCGTACTCCGTGGTGCAACGCGAGGTTGATCGCCTTGAACGAGCACGCCTCGTTTCGTCGACGCGATTTCAGACCGCGCGTGTAGTTCGGCCGAATGCCGATCATCCGTTGTTTCCGGAGCTCCGAGCTCTTCTTCTAAAGGCTTACGGCCCCGTCGAGGTCGTGCGGCAACTTCTCTCAGACGAGCCCGGTATCTCGGCCGCATATCTCTTCGGCTCGTGGGCGGCGCGCTACGAGGGGCAGTGGGGAGAACCGCCGGCAGACATCGATGTCCTCATCATCGGCGAGATGCCGTCCAGGCAGGTCGAGGAATTGGAGGGCGAGGCAGAAGACAAGCTGGGTCTGCCGGTTCAGATCACGGTTGTGCCTCCTGACGACTGGCGGTCGGCGAGGGCCGGCTTTGTCCGCACTGTCCGGAAACGTCCCCTGGTGCCGATCGTGGCTGAGTCCCGATGAGCGTCGGCGACATGGTGGCTGCCGGCGATCTGGAAATCGTCGAGACGGACGCCGATGCCGCACAGGCGTCGCTCGTCGAGGCGCGTCAGCACATCGAGTCCGCGCGGCTCATAGCGGGCTCCGATCCAAATGGCGCCTATCAGCTTGCGTATGACGCTGCGCGGAAGGCAGTCATGTCGTCGATGCGCGCGTCAGGAGTTCGCGTACGTAAGGGAGACGGCGGACACATGATTGCCGCGGCATACGCTTCGGTGGCCGTCGAGGAGAGCCTCGGTAAGCGTCTCGACTTTGCACGGAGGCGAAGGAATCGCTCTGAGTATGGGTCAGCGTTCTTCGACGATGAGGCAATCGCCGCCATCATTGATCTCGCCGCCGCGTTGATCGAGGCCGTATCTGATCAGCTGAGCGCGTAGGTGACCGTGACGGTCGCCTGCACGTCCTGCGTCCCCGGCTGGATCGGCGTGTTGGGGCTGGCCGCAGCGCCGACGGAGAACGGAAGCGGTGTGGTGCCGCCGCCCTCGACCATCGTCACGACGCCGCCCAGATTCAGGCCGGCCGCGTCGGCGAGCGCCTGTGCCTTCGTCTTCGCCTGCGCAACCGCGCTCTTCAGCGCCTGGTTGTAGAGCGCGTCCTGGGAGGAGAGCGTCAGCGACGGCCCGGCGACGTCGGTCGCACCCGCGCTGACCGCGGCGTCGACCACGGCGCCGGCCTTCGCGATGGCGAGCTTCGTGACGTCGATCGTGTCGGAGGCCGTGTACCCGACGATGCTCGTGCCATCGTTGGACTGCACCGGGTCGAGCGACACCTGCTCCGTCTGGATGTCGGCCTGCGCGACCCCGGCGGCTTCGACGGCGGCGATGACGGCCTTCGTGTCGGTGCCGTTGCGCGCGAGCACTCCGGCCGCGGTCGCGCCCTTCGTTTGCACGGTGAAGTCGAACTCCGCCTGGTCGGGCACCGCCGTCACGGTTCCCGTGCCGGTGACCGTCACGGTGTCGGTGCTCGTGGCGGTCGCCGTGGTGGCCGCGTCGGCGCCGCCGGCGAGAAGCGCCATGGCAATTGCGAGGGTGACGAGAAGTCTCATACCCGGCATACGGTGCCGGGCACGCCGGATGTCACATCGCTACGCGGCGGCGGTAGCCGTGCCGAGCTCGCCGAGGTACTGCGTCCAGCCGTGGGGGATGCGCGGCGCGGCCAGCTTGATGAAGAGCACCGGCTGCGGCGGGCGCGGAGGCGTCCGCAGCTCCATCCCGGCCTGCTCCAGCGTGCGGTCGCCCTTCCGTAAGTTGCAGGGCGCGCAGGCGGTGACGACGTTCTCCCACACGGACTCCCCGCCCTTCGAGCGGGGGACGACGTGGTCGAGGGTCAGCCGGCCCCCCGAGGTGCCGCAGTAGACGCAGCGCCAGCCGTCCCGGGCGAACAGCGCTCGCCGCGAGATCTTCCGCTGGATCGCCCGCGGGACGCGGACATAGGTGACGAGCCGGATCACGTGCGGGCGGATGAAGCTGCCCGTCGCCGATCGGAGCGGCTGGTCGAGATGCTCGATCACCTCGGCCTTCCCCTTGTAGACGAGAACGTGCGCCCGCCGAACCGTGCAGACGTTCAACGGCTCGTAACTTGCGTTCAGGACGAGGACATGCCCCATTTTCCTGGGCACAAAGGTACCAGCGAGGCCCGACTACGAGGCCATTGCTCGCTCGACCGCCTCCAGCTCCTCCGGGGAGAGGGCAACGGAGGAGCGGCCGTGCTCGACTTCCTTGACGTAGATCCGCGCGTAGTCGCGGCCCTGGATGGCGGTCACGACGATTCCGCTGCGCGCCGAGTCGAGGAGCGCGAACGACGACGACTGGTGCCCGCCGCTCCCCTCGTACGCGTCGTAGCGGACGATTGCCGTCCTCGAGACGCTGTCGTCGACACGCCGGTCGACGCGGGCCAGGCCGGCCGCGATCTCGTCGATCGCGCGGTGCAGATCGTCGATGCGGCTCTGGAGCGAGACGGCGAAGTCGACGAGGTCGGCCTTCCCGCCGCCGAGCAGGACGTGCTGCGCGCGGCGGACGCGCCGCAGCGAGGCGAAGTACACGATGCCGAGCAGGACGGCGACGGCCGCGGCCGCGGCTGCACCGATCGCGATCCACGCTGCGACGGAGGTGCTGACGTGCATCAGCCGAGCGTGAAGAAGACCGTGTAGGTGGCGGTGTTGTTCGAGACGTTCGTCTCTCCCGGCACCGGCGCGACGTCGACCTTAACGGTCGCCCTGTTCCCGAACGCGGCGGTCGGGAGGTTGAAGTTCCCGAACGACACGGACTGCTGCGTCTTCGACGCGATCGTTTGAATCGTCTGCGTTCGCTTGATCGTCGCGCTGCCCGCGGTGATCGTCAGGTGCACGACGACCCCGTTCTCCTGGAAGTTGCCGGAGTCATCGACGGTGGCCGCGAACGCGAGGTCGGCCGAGACCTTCACCGTTGTGGCGGTCGAGGTCGACAACGCGGTCGCGCCGGGGTTGGCGACGACGGAGACGAGCTGTGACCCGTGCAGGCCCGTCGGCGTTCCGCCCGTTGAAGCGCCCTTGAGATGGTCGAGCAGCACGCCGAACGACCGCGCGCTCACGAGCTCCGTGTTCGGGACGAACGCCGACTTCGGAATGACGACGCCGGTGATTCCCTCGGCCTTCAGCTGCTGCGTGGCGGGCAGCCGGTACAGCTGCTCCCACACGACGTCGCTCGCAGTCAGCAACTGCGCCTGCGCCGCGAGCCCGTCGATCGCCGTGTTCGTCGACGTCGAGCTCTTCGAGTTCCATCCGGCGACGACGTCACCGAGCGCCGCAAGTCCTTTCGCGCGCAGCTCGATCGCGTCTACGAGGTGCTCGTGGATCTGCCGCAGCGGCCCGGGCGGATGGATCTGCTGCGCCTGGTCGTATTCCTGCTGTTCCTGCTGCGCGTACTGCTGCAGGCTCGACTCGAGGTCCGCCTGCTTCAGCACCGACGAGCCGAGCTTGGCGGCGAACTCTCGCCCGAGCGCGTTCGAGCTCGCGGCCACGGTCCGCACCCTCGTCGCGTACGAGGCGTACTGGTCGTGCGTGCTCTTCCCCTGGCAGGCGCCGACCCAGAAGACGAAGGCGACGACGATCGCGATCGCGATCGCGATCAGGCCGACGAGTCGCGCGAGCGGCACGAGGCCCGTGGGGGGCGCCGGGGGACGCGGAGGGCCGGAGCGTTCGCGCCGTGGACGGCGGCGCGGCCGGGGGGCCTCCTCCGTCTCCGGCTCGTCGAAGAAGTCGAACTCGATGTTCTCGTCGTCGAATGTCGTCATGCGGTCGGGCCAGACTGTAACGCGGCCCTCTGTTGGAGAGGAAATCCGCCCGTTGCCGCCAACCTGACTGAACCGATGTCCAACGGTGCGCTCGCTCTCCAGCAAAGCGAGCCCGTCCTCGGTCGCTACCGGCCGATTCGGCCGCTCGGGAGCGGCGGGTCGGGCTCTGTCTGGCTCGCCCGAGACGAGCGGACCGGCCTCGACGTCGCCCTGAAGATCGTCGCCCGCGAGGGCAAGGCGGCGGCGCGGGCCGAGCGCGAGGCCTCAGCCGCGGCGAGGCTGCGCCATCCGAGCTGCCTCCGCGCCTACGCCTTTGCCCGCGACGAACGCCACGTCTATATCGCCTACGAGTACATCCCCGGCTGCACCTTCCGCGAGGCGCTCCGCGCGGGCGAGCTCGACGACGCCGGCGCCGTCGAGGCGTGCGCCCAGGTGTCGGAGGGGCTCGCGCATGCGCATCGCGCGGGGATCCTCCATCGCGACGTGAAGCCGTCGAACGTCCTGCTCGCCGAAGGCGATCGCGTGTCGGCGCGGCTGCTCGACTTCGGTCTGGCGCGGATGGCGGAGGCCGAGACGCTGACGGCGCAGGGAGACGTGCCCGGCACGCTCGCGTACATCTCGCCGGAGCGGCTCGCGGGCGACGACGCCACCGAGGCGGCCGACGTCTGGGCGGTGGGCGTGATGTTGTGGGAGTCGCTCTCCGGCAGGCACCCGTTCTGGCAGACGTCGATGCTCGGCACGGCGCGCGCGATCGAGGCGGGAGCGCCGTCGCTGGCCACGCTCCGGCCGGATCTACCGAAGCCGCTCATCCAGCTCGTCGACCGGGCGCTATCGCCGTCGCCGTCGCGGCGGCCGTCCGCGGCAGGGCTCGCCGACGCGCTTCGCGGAGCCTCCGCCCACCGCCGCCGCAAGCGGGCGCGGGCGCTCGGCCTCTCGGTGCCGGAGGAGGCGGGCCGCGCCGGCGCCGCCGCGCTCGCCGCCGCGTTCGC
>PLJC01000013.1 GCA_003139545.1 Actinomycetota bacterium | reverse complement strand
CATAGAAGCATCACTGGCGCAGGCGATACTCGCCGCGCAGGACTCTTTGAAGCGCTGCGCACGTATGGTCGATACCTAAGGGTCCATCTCAGGAGGCCAGACGTGCTTCGGACACTCACAGCGTGTATCGCGTCCGCCGTCCTCGGTGCCGGGATCGCCGCAGGCGCCGGGCTAGGAGCGCACGCAGGTAAGTCTCAAGTGAAAACCATCGGCCCCAGGGACACCGCGATCTTTACCGGCGAAGACCTCATCTGTGTCAATGGGAGCGCCGTAGCGTGCTCGTCCTACGCAAGCCCGTATCACGGTATCGGGATGTTCATCACGCGCAAGACCATCCAGGTCACGCGCCCACCGACCGTCAAGGTCATCGCGACGTTCTCCAGGTAGCCGCTCGGGGGACATTCCCGCACACTGGCGCAAGCCAGCGGCTACTGGTCGGATTACCTCAGCGCGATGCTGCGCTTGTGTGCGTAGAGCTTGCGGTCGGCTGCGCGAAGGAGATCGGTTCGTGGTGGGTTGCCGTGCTGGTAGGTCGCGATTCCAACGCTCACGCCGAGGTCCTGGTCGTTGGCGCGTACCTGGACGGCGGCGGCAACGGTTGCCGCTGCATCGCAATCGTGGCCGGGTAGGAGGAGGACGAACTCATCGCCGCCGAGGCGAAAAGCCTCACCGTCGTGACGGAGCATTCCCGCGACCGTGACGAGGACGTCGTCGCCACCGTCATGCCCGTCCCGGTCGTTGATGGCCTTGAGACTATCCACGTCGAACAGGCAGAGAGACATCGGCTTTCCGGTCGCGTCGGCGCAGTCGAGCTCACGGTAGAGGCGCTCGTCAAAGCCACGACGGTTGCCAAGCCCGGTCAATGGATCCGTCAGCGCGAGCTCGAGCGTCTTGCGGCTCTGCTCGAGCGAGCGGAGATAAAGGCCGACGATAACGACGGGGGCAACCGCGAGGACGGCCACGTACGGGTCGGCACGCCAAGCGAGGACAAAGACCGGAACGACCGACAGCGAGAGGATGAACGGCAGCGTTGCGGCTTTTGAGATTGACCAGAAGGTCTTCACGAACTCGCTGTGTCGCGCGGTGCTGACCATCAGGGACACGAGGCCGACGTTGGTGATCAAGAGGGCCCCGGCAGCGAGAAGCACCGATACGACAAGGCCTAACTTACTGCCGGGATGGAGATGCGCAGCGAGTCCGGCTGCCCCGCCCATGAGCGCGAAGACGGCCACGTTGAAGGAAACTTTGAGTGGGTGCACGCGACGGCGAGTCAACTCGACGCCGATGCTCGTGGCGGCGATGAGAGTCGCCGCTGCCGCTCCGTACATCACTGCGGCGCAGACGACTGCGACGGCACCGAGCGACATCACGCCGCCGCCCTTCAAGGGCACCGGCCAGCATTCCCCCGTCCAGGCCAGGACCGCCAGCAGGATGACGCCCGCACCCTCGTGCCACGAGAGCGGCGCGACCACGAACGTCCTCGCCGCCAGCGACACGGCCGCGGCCGCACCAAGGGCGACCGGGAACCAGATAGACCAGCGGCCCGGAGACATCGACGGCCTAGACGCGGTCGCAGCGGAAGACATGCGGCACACCGATCATCCCCAAGAGATGCATACCGACGCGCCCCCCGAACGGGGGTTCCGTCAGAGACACGTCAGAGCTGCTCCGCACCGAATCTCGTCGGGGGACATTCCCGCACGCTGGCACATGGCATCGAGCCCTCCGGCGCGTCTCTGTTAGCCGATAGCCTCCAGTTGACGTCAATCCGGCAGGCCCGAGGAGACATCATGATTGGTGAGAAGACCCAGCAGTTCCAAGGTAAGGGCACCGACCTCGCCGACCTGCAAGGGAAGATCGAGGGCTACCTGAAGTCAGAAGGCTTTACGACACAAACGTCGCCGCCCGGTCCTGACGGCACTCTGATTCAGGCGAAGAAGGGCGGGTTTCTGAGCGAGGTCATCGCCGCCGACCGTGCTCTGACGATCCTGATCTCCGGTGACTCCGACAACTTCACGGTACGGATCGGGATCGGGAAGTGGTTGGAGCATCTCGGCGTCGCTGCCGTCGAGACGCTACTTCTGTCCACGTTGTTCCTCGTCGTCGATGTTGGAGAGATGGCGTGGAATCTCGAGATCGAGAACAAGCTCGCCAAACAAATCGAATCGTTCGTCGGCTAACGCAGCCGAGGAGTATCAGACCGGTTGACCTTGGACGGCGAAGAGGCGCCACTCGCCAGGAATGCCCTTCAGCTCGTGCGGGCCGCGATCGACGAACTCGATGCCCGAGCCGGCGACGAGATCCTTGACAGTGCTCGAGACGACGACCTCGCCCGGCCCGGCGGCGGCCGCGACACGGGCACCCGTGTGCACTGCGATGCCGGCGACCTTGCCGTCGGCGATTTCGCATTCGCCGGTGTGCAACCCTGCGCGAACGTCGATTCCGAGAGCCCCAACGGCGTCGACGATCGCGTATGCGCAGCGGATGGCGCGAGCGGGACCGTCGAACGTGGCGAGGAAACCGTCGCCAGCTGTGTCGATCTCGCGTCCGCGGAATCGGAGCAGCTCACGGCGGATGAGAGCATGGTGGCGCTCGAGCAACTGGCGCCACGCGCGGTCGCCGAGCTCGAGCGCCTTTTTCGTCGAGCCGACGATGTCGGTGAACAGCACGGTGGCGAGCATCCGGTCGGGCTCGGCCTCGTCCCAGCTGCCGGACTCCCACACGTCCGTGAGGAACCGGTCCATCTCGCCGATGACGCGGTCAGCGGCTTCCCCGAGCGCTAGATGCCCAACGCCCGGGTGCTCGATGAATCGCGCACCCGGAATGCATTCGGCGAGGTAGCGCGCCGCCTCGGACGACACGATTTCGTCGTCGGCACCGTGGAGGACCAGCGTCGGCACGCGGACAGCAGGCAGCACGTGTCTGACGTCGATGTCCTTGTTCATCCGGAGCAGCGCCTCGAGCATCCCCGGGCTGGCGCTGTACCGGAGATAGTCGAGGAACGCCTCACGTTCATCGTCGTCGAAGCGACCGAGCGCGCCGGCCGCCTCGAGAGCCTGCTTCCGCGGCCCGTAGAGGCGGAGCTCGCGCTCGATCTCACGTTCGTACTCGTCCTCGGTTCGACCCCATGGATAATCCGGTGCCCACAATGTCCGGGCAAACGCGCTGCGCAGAACGAGCGCGGCCGTCCGTTCGGGGTACGTCGCAGCGAACAGTACGCTCATCGACGCGCCCTCGGACAGGCCGAAGAGCGCCGCGCGCCGAGAGCCGACCGCGTCCATAACAGCGCGGACATCGTCCATGCGCGTCTCGAGCGTCGGCGCTCCGCTCACCGGGTCCGACATCCCGGTGCCCCGCTTGTCGAACTTGATCATGCGCGAGAAGGAGGCCGTCCCCACGAGCGCAGGCCCGAACGTCGGCAGCTTCCACGCGAGCTCCAGGTGCGTGACATAGCCGGGCACGAAGACGAGGTCGAACGGCCCGTCGCCCACCACCTGATAGGCGATGTGGACGTCGCCGCTGCGCGCATACCGCGTTTCGGGCTCCACGGCTCTATTCTCGCGCGTCGGCGACGCTCCTAGCCGGGCAGGTGGCAGACGGCTTCGATGTTGTTGCCATCGGGATCGAGGACAAAGCCGCCGTAATAGTCGGAGTGGTAGACCGCGCGCACGCCGGGCGCGCCGTTGTCTGTCGCGCCCGCCTCGATGGCTGCCGCGTGGAAGGCGTCCACTTGTGCCCGATTCTCCGCCCTCAGCGCGATGTGAAGGCGCCCCCGGACAGGATCACCGTAGGCCTCGATGAAGAACGACGGTCGTTCGCCATCGTCCTTGCCGAACCCGGCGGCTGCTCCGGAGAACTCCATGAGCAACGTCATCCCGAGCGGCGCGAGTGCCTTCTCGTAGAACGCCTTGCTTCGCTGGTAGTCGGCAACGGCGAACCCGACGTGATCGAGCGTGATCATCCGCTCTCCTTCGGCGGGAAACGCGGATCGTCCCTGATCGACGCGAAGTCCTCTTCGGTCTGCGCCGGCGCTAGCAGGCGCGGTCGGTGCTCGACGGCGTAGACAAGCTCGTCGAGCGCGCGCTCGCGGTTCCCCGCACGCGCTTCGACGCACGCGAGATGGTAGTGGATCGACGGGTGATCGTTCTCGGCGATCGCGTCCTCGAGGATCTGCCGTGCTGTGTCCCAGTCCTCGGCGTTCCGCGCCGGGAGCGACGGGAAGATGTACTCCCACGCCGAGATCTCATGCGTGCCTGGCATGCCGCCGATTGCGAGCACCGTCGTCCCGGCTTCCTTCGCAATCGCGTGGCGCCGTTGCTTCGGGTCTTCGAGAAAGACGAGTGTGCCCGCGGGTGCGTCCACCCCCTCGCCGTCGACGGTGAACGTCGCGTGCCCGGCGACGACCGCGTAGATCTCCTCGTGGCCGAGCGGCGTTTCGTCGTGATCCTCGACTACCTCGTCGCCCGCGTTCGCGGCGGTGTACGCATTGATCCCGAATGCGGTCACGCCGAGCGTCCTGCGCACCGGCTTCCAGACGAGCGTCCCGAAGACCGGGACGCCTTCGACGTCATCGAGTCGCAGGATCTTCATCGCGTAGTGCCGTCAGAACGACCGGATCGATCGCGTCATTCCCGTCGACGCGCTCCTCGAGATTGGCAACACCGGCCCATGCGTCGAGGGAGTCGAAGCCGAGCCGGGCGAGCCGTTCGCTCACCTCGTCCGCGAGCGCGCCGTCGAGCGCGAGCCACTCGCCGCGCGGCGTCCTCCCGAACAACCGATCGTGCAAGCCGTACAGCCGTCGCAGCTCCTCGATCGGCGCGTCGTGGTCGTCCACGCGCAGGTCGACGAGGGCGTCCGACATCTGCGCGTAGCCGCCGTTGCGCTCGACGACGAGGAGCGACGCGGATTGCTGCCCCCGCCGGTCGCCGCCCGCGGCCTGCGCGGCGGCGAGGCAGTCGATCAGTCGCTCCGCCAGCGGCCGGCCCGCGCCGGCCTCGAACGTCTCGGCGAGCGCGTCCACCGTCTCCGGACCGATGAGGATGTTCCCCTGCGCCGCATAGCCGTCGCCGGTCCGGTGCCCGGCCCAGTCCATGCATTCCTGACCCGTCCAGGATGCCGCGCGGCCGTCTGCGTCGACGACCCCGAGCTGTCGCTCGGCGCGGCCGTCGTCCGCGGCCACGAGCCGCTCCACCACCTCCGCTGCGCTCAGTCCCTCGCGCAGCAGCGCGAGCCCGTCCGGGCCGTAGCGCGGGTTCGCGTACGCCTGCGTCGCGATCGCGCCCACGCCGGACTCCGCCCACGGGACGACCGACCCGACGGCGAGGAACTTCGACTGCACCGCGACGCCCCACTGCTTCCCGTCGCGCGCGACGAGCGAGTACGTCATCCGTACGTGAGCTCGGTCAGGTCGAGCTCGAGCAAGTCCGCGCGATCGGCAGGCACGAGGACGCACGACACCTCGGGCCGCGCGAGCGCCGTCTTCACCGCGTCCGCGGACGACGCTCGGACGACGAGCGGCGTGCCTTCGTCGAAGGCACGCCGCAGCCGTTCGGGATCGGGGACGTCGAGGACGAGCGCCCCTTCGACGTCCACCTCCCCTTCGAGCGCGAGCTCGGGCACGCGCCTGCCGGTCGCGCCGAACCAGCGCTCTCTCATACGGTGATCGTGCCTCCGGGCTCCATGGTCTCGAGGGTCACTCCCGCAGGGACGTCGAGCTGGTCTGGCGTCCCGGTCAGCAGGCCGAACGTGCCCCAGTGGCAGGGCAGCACCCGCTTGACGCCGAGCAGCTCCATCGCGACCGACGCCTCGCGCGGCCCCATCGTGAAGTGGTCGCCGATCGGAAGGACGGCGAGGTCGGGGTGGTAGATCCGGCCGATGAGCTGCATGTCGCCGAAGACGCACGTGTCGCCCGCGAAGTAGATCGACTTGCCGTCCTCGGTCTCGACGACGAGCCCCGACGGCTCTCCCGCGTAGGACCCGTCCGGCGCGGATCCGGAGTGGAACGCGTTCACGAGCGTGATCTTGACGCCGTCGACGTGCTCCGTTCCACCCTTGTTCGGGTTGCGGAGCTTGCCCTCGTCGACGCCGTTCTTGCCGAGCCAGCCTGCGAGCTCGACCAGGGCGACGACGGTCGAGCCGTGCTTCTGCGCGATCGCCACCGTGTCGCCGACGTGGTCGCCGTGCCCATGCGTGAGCGCGATGATGTCCGCGCGTTCAGGTTCGAGCTCGTTCTCCGGGCACTTCGGATTGCCGTTCAGAAACGGGTCGATGTAGACGCGCTTTCCCCCCGACGTGTCGAGGCGGAACGACGCGTGACCCAGCCAGGTGAGTGTGTTGTCAGCCATGGCCCGAGCCTAACGAGGGAGGACCGTCCGGTGTCGGGGCGAACCTTTCGGGATGAGCTCCCGCCTGCTCGCACCCGGGATCGCGCTTGCCGCGGTCGCCGCCGATGCGACCGGGATCCACGGTCTCGCCTTCTGGCTCGTGCTGCTCGCGCTTCCGATCGCTGCGGCCGCCGCATTCGTCGGCGTGAGTGACGCGCTCGTGGGCGAGGGGGCCTTGCGCGGGCTCACGGCCTCGCTGGCGCTCGTCCTGCTCGTCCTCGGCTCGGCGGTGCGCGAGAACGCGCCGCGCGGCGGTCACGTGCCGGCGCTTGCCGTCAGCAGCGTCGTGATGGCGCTCCTCTGTTACGGGATTCCAGGGCTGCTCTGGGTGCTGGAGCCGCTGCGGTCGGTCAGAACGGCAAGGCCGACGCCGCGTGCCTCGCGAGCGTGATCAGCGGCCCGACGGCGACAAGCGAACCGACCGAGACGACGAGCGCTGCGCCGACGGCGATGTGCAGCAATGTCTCGCGTGGCGGTGAGCCGCCCGTGGCGACGGCGAGCTGCGGCCCGCGCATGTAGATCGCGCGCACGACGCCGAGGTAGTAGTAGAGGCTCACGAGTGTCGCGAGCACGCCGACGATGACGAGCCACGTCCAGCCGTGGTCGTATGCCGCAGAGAGGACGTAGAACTTGCCGATGAAGCCGCCGCCGAGCGGCAGGCCGGCGAATCCGAACATGAAGAACCACATGGCGACGCCGAGGAACGGCCGCTCCCAGCCGAAGCCGGCGAGGTTCTCGAGCGTCACCGGCTTGCCGAGCTCGCGCTCGCGTGCGGCGACGATCGCGAACGAGCCGAACGCCATCGCCGAGTAGGGAACGAGGTAGTACATGAGCGCCCGGCCTCCGAGCGCGGTCCCGGTGGACAGGCCGATGAGGATGAACCCCGCGTGCGAGATGGACGAGTACGCGAGCAGCCGCTTCACGTCCGTCTGCACGAGCGCGGCCAGGTTGCCGATGACGAGCGACGCGACGGCGATCCCGGCGAGCGCCCAGGTCCAGAGGTGCGCCTCCTGCGGGAACGCGGTGCGAAGGATGCGGAACGTGAGCGCGAACGCGGCCACCTTCGTCGCCGACGACATGAACGCCGTCACGGTCGTCGGCGCGCCCTGGTACACGTCCGGCGTCCACATGTGGAACGGCGCCGCCGACGACTTGAATGCGAGCCCGGCGAGGATCATCGCCAGGCCGAGCACGAGCAGCAGGTCGCCCGACAGGCCGTGCACACCGACCTGCTGGGCGATCTCGGCGAAGCCGATGCGGTTTGTCGCCCCGTACACGAGCGCCGAGCCGAACAGCAGCGCCGCCGATCCGAACGAGCCGACGACGAGGTACTTCAGTCCGGCTTCGAGCGAGCCCTCCAGGTCGTAGTCGATCGCGCACAGGACGTAGAGCGCGATCGAGAACCACTCGAGCGAGAGGAACATCACCATGAGGTTCGCGGAGCCGACGAAGAACGTCATGCCGGCCGCGGACGCGAGCAGGAGCGCGAAGAACTCCGACTCGTGCTCGCGCACCCGATCGGCGCCGACGAGCACGGTCGCCAGCGTCGTCGCGCACAGGATCACCTGCGTGAGCGCGGTCCAGCGGTCGCGATAGAAGCTGTCCGCGATCACACGGTGGCCGTTCGCACTGTCGACGTACAGCCACACCGACGTGACGATCCCGCCCAGGGAGCCGAGGGCTGCGACTGTGACAGCGAACGTGCGGCGCAAGGCGGCAGGCACGAGCACCGCGCCGAGCAGTGCGATGAAGGACGCGCCGAGCAGCACGAGGACCGTGGAGATCGCGAACCAGTCGACGTGCGGCGTATGGATCATCGGAACTGCTCGTAGACGGCGTTGAGCGGACGGTCGCCGGCGAAGGAGTGATGTGAAATCCCTGCAGGCCACGCCGAGAGCACGAGGAGCGCCGCGACGAGCGGCACGATGAGTGCGAGCTCACCGGCTCTGAGGTCGAGCGCCTGGTCCTGCACCATCGGGCCGCGCGCGTCGTGCAGCACGCCGGAGATGAGCCGCAGCACGTACATCGCCGCGAGCACGATCCCCGTTGCGCCGATCGCCGCCCACCACCAGGCGCGCGTGTACGCGCCCGCGAGGATGAGGAATTCGCCTGCAAAAGCGGCAGATCCGGGGACGGCGAGCGAGATGACGCCGACGGTCATGAGGAGCGTCGCGAGCGCGGGCCGGCCCTTCGCCATGCCGCCCAGGCGCGAGAACTCCCCGGTCGTCGTGCGCCGTTCGACGGCGCCCGCGATGAGGAACAGCGAGGCTGAGATGAGCCCGTGCGCGATCATCTGCAGCACGGCGCCGTTGTAGCCGAGGTTCGTCCCGGAGAAGAGGCCGATGGTGATGAGGCCGGACTGCGCCATCGACGAGTACGCGACGACACCGCGGAAGTCGGCTGCCCTGAACGCGAGCACGGATCCATACACGAGCGCGGCGGCGCCGAGCGCGAGGATGACCGTCCGGTAGTAGGAAGACGGCTCGGGGAACTTTGTCAGGACGATGCGCAGCATCCCGTACGTCCCCGCTTTCGCGACGACGCCGGAGAGAATGGCCGTCACCTCGGGCGGCGCCTCGCGGTACGAATCGGGCAGCCAGCCGTGGAAGGGGAAGAGCGGCGCCTTGATCGCGAACGCCAGCATGAAGCCGAGGAAGAGCCAGCGACTCGTGCTCGGCGGTGAGTCCACGAGGTCGAACGTCCCGACCTTGAGGCCGTACACGATGATCGCCGCGAGCATGACGAGCGAGCCCGCCATCGTGTAGATGAGCAGCTTCAGTGTCGCGCCAATGCGATTCGCTCCGCCCCACACGCCGATGAGGACGTAGAGCGGGATCAGCATCGCCTCGAAGAACGCGTAGAAGAGGAGCAGGTCCTGCGCGACGAACACGCCGACGGTCGCGCCCGTGAGCATGAGCATCAGCCCGAAGTACGCGCGCGGATGGTCCCGTCCGACCCAGAACCCGTAGCCGATGCACGCGGCCATCACCACGACGGTGAGGCCGACGAGCCAGAGCGAGAAGGCGTACTCGCCGACGTGGTACGAGACGTGCAGATCCTTGATCCACGGCGTCCTCTGCGAGAACTGCAGGCCGGTGCGCGTGAAGTTGAAGCGAGCCGCCTGCTCGATCCAGAACCCGACCTCGACGAGCGAGATGAGCACCGCGAGGCTGCCTGTCGCGTAGCGCGACAGCGGCAGGATCCAGATCGCGAGCGCGCCCGCGATCGGGAGCCAGATGAGCACCGAGGTGATGGTCGACGTCGTCATCGAACGACCAGGAAGACGACGCCGACGATGGCGAGGCCCGTGCCGAGGAACAGGACGTACGTGCGCAGGAGCCCGGTCTGGAGGCGGCTCGCACCCTGACCGAGCTCGAGCGCGCCTTCGCCGAGATCAGGCCCGGTGGAGAGGATGACGGGCTCCTCGAAGTCGCGGCGCAGCCACGAGGCGAACGCGGCGGCGGGGCGGTAGAAGAGCGCGTCGTACGCCTCGTCGAAGTACAGCTTGTGCTCGAGCGCCCGCTGCACGGCCGGCACCCGCGGAACGGCGAGGGACGCCTCGCCGCGCCCGTACAGCACGTACGCGACGCCGATGCCGGCGAGGCCGAGGAGCACCGCGAGCACGGACGCGATTGCCTCCTGCGTGTTGGTCGGCTCGGCGACTCCGAGCGTCTGCGCGACCGGCGCGAGCCAGGTCGTCAGCGGGTGCCAGAACGGCGAGAACTGGATCCAGCCGCCGATGACCGCGAGCACGGCGAGGACGCCGACCGGAACGAGCATCGTCAGCGGCCCCTCTTGTCCGTGATGCGCGTGGTGATGTTCGCGCACGAACGCGCTCGGCTCGCCCGGGAACACCAGGAAGTACAGGCGGAACGTGTACACGCCCGTGAGGAACGCGCCCACGAGCCCGGCGCCCGCGAGGATGACGCCGTACCAGTGGTCGTGCAGCGCGGCCGCGATGATCGCGTCCTTCGAGAAGAAGCCGGCGAACGGCGGCACGCCGACGAGCGCGAGGCTGCCGGCGAGGAACGCCCACTTCGTCCACGGCATGAGCGCGCCGATGCCGCGCATCTTGCGGATGTCCTGCTCGCCCGAGAGCGCGTGGATGACGAGGCCGGCAGCCATGAACAGCAGCGCCTTGAAGAAGGCGTGCGTCATTAGGTGGAACATCCCGTTCGCGTACGCACCGACGCCTGCGCCGAGGAACATGTAGCCGATCTGCGACATCGTCGAGTACGCGATCACGCGCTTGATGTCCGTCTGTACGAGCGCGATCAGTCCGGCGACGAGAAGCGTCAGCGCGCCCATCCCGGCGGCGACGAGCTCGACCGTGCGTGCCTGCTCGAAGATGGGATGCGTGCGCGCGATGAGGTAGACGCCGGCGGTGACCATCGTCGCCGCATGGATGAGGGCGCTGACCGGCGTCGGGCCTTCCATCGCGTCCGGAAGCCAGGTGTGCAGCGGGATCTGCGCCGACTTCGCCGCTGCGCCGCCGAGCAGCCCGAGCGCGACGAGGTTGACCGCCGTGGGCGAGAGCTGCGCCGCGGTCGCGAACGACGTGCCGAACTCGAGCGAGTGCGAATGGAAGATGAGGACGAAGAACGCGAGCGCCATCGTCGCGTCGCCGACCGCGTTCATGATGAACGCCTTCTTCGCGGCTGCCACCGCGGACGGCCGGTCGTGCCAGAAGCCAATGAGCAGGTAGGACGAGAGGCCGACGAGGCCCCAGCCGGCGAGCAGGATCAGGAGGTTGCCGCCCTGGACGAGCAGCAGCATCGAGAAGACGAACAGCGACATGTACGCGAAGTAGCGCCGCTCCTCGTCGTCCCCGTCCATGTACCCGATCGAGTAGAGGACGATCAGGCCGCCGACGCCGGCGACGATGAGCATCATCATCGTGCTGAGCGGGTCGACGAGCACGCTCAGGCCGACCTTGAAGCTGCCGCTCTGCAGCCACGTCCAGGCGGTGTACGTGATGCCGGCGCGATCGTTCGAGGCGCGAAATGCGAAGAACGCCCAGATCGCGCCGCCGAACGCGACGAAGACGCTCGCCGTCGAGATCCAGCCGGCGACGGCACGAGGGATGCGAGTACCACCGAGCAGGATCACGACGGTGCCCGCCAGCGGAGCGAAGAGGCAGAGCCAGGCGCCGTCCCTCATCCGCGCAGCTCCGACAGCTTGTCGACGTCGAGCGCGAGGCGGCGGCGGTTGATCGCCACCACAAGGCCGAGACCGACGCACACCTCGGAGGCGGCGACCGCCATCACTGCGAGCGCGAAGATCTGCCCCGCGCCGTTGCCGGCGTGCCGCGCGAACGCGATCAGGGCGAGGTTGCCGCCGTTGAGCATGATCTCGAGCGAGAGCAGGACGATGATCGGGTTTCGCCGCAGGAGCACGCCCAGCGCGCCTGTCCCGAACAGGAACGCGGAGATGCCGAGGTACCAGGCGATGCCGGGGCCCTGCATTACGCGGCCCGCTTCGTGTGCGACCCGAGGATGACGCCGCCGACGGCGGCGATGAGCAGGACGATGGACGTGATCTCGAACGCGAGTAGGTGGTCGGTGAGGAACAGCCGCCCGATCCAGCCCGGCGTCCCGAACGTCGCGTTGACGTGGTCGGAGTGGCTCAGGCGGCCGCCGGCCTTCAACGCGACGGCGACGATGATCTCGAGGAAGATCGAGCCCGCCGCGAGCACGGCAGCGATCGACTGCCAGTTCGGTCCTCCCGCCCACGGCGTCTCCATGCGGGGGCCGATGTACGCGATGACGAACAGGAACATCACCATCACCGCGCCGGCGTAGACGAGCACCTGCGCGGCGGCGACGAATTCCGCCGACAGCAGCAGATAGAGGACGGCGAGCGAGCCGAGGTTCCCGATCAGCGCGAGCGCGGAGTAGAAGGGGTTCCTGAACGACACGACGGCAACGCCGGACGCGAGGCACGCGAAGCCGGCGCCGACCCACACGATCCACACGAGGATGTTCCCGGCCGAGGCGAGGATCACGAGTCCGACCTGTAGTAGGGGATCGGCGTGTCGAAGATCGCCGGGTCGGCGATCGGCGTCTTCTTCATCGGCTCCGCGAGCAGCATGTCCTTCGTGTAGATCTGGTCGTCGCGGTTGTGCTCGGAGAGCTCGTACTCGTTGCCGAGCGTGATCGCGTCGA
>PLJC01000008.1:265076-332311 GCA_003139545.1 Actinomycetota bacterium | reverse complement strand
CGCATGGGCTCGGGCAAGGGGTCGCCCGAAGGCTGGGTGGCCGTGATCAAGCCCGGCCGCGTCATGTTCGAGCTGGCCGGCGTCCCCGAGCCCCTGGCAAAGGACGCGCTGAAGCTCGCGGGCCAGAAGTTGTCCGTCAAGTCGAAGATCGTCAAACGGGAGGCCGAGCTCTTTGACTAGGCCGAGCGAACTCAGAGACCTGACCGACGACGAGCTCGAGCACCAGCTCGTGGAGCGTCGGCAAGAGCTGTTCAACCTCCGCTTCCAGTCGGTCACCGGCGCGCTCGAGAACAGCACGCGGCTGAAGCTGACGAAGCGCGAGATCGCGCGAATTTTGACTGTCGTGAATGAACGTGAAGCTGAAAAGGGACATGCATGAGCGAAGAAATCGAAGAGACTGAGATCGAAGAGACGCCCGCAGAGACGCCGGCTGAAGAGCCGGTGGCGGAAGCGCCTGCAGAAGAGCCGGCCGCGGAAGCGCCTGCGGAAGCCGAGGCTCCTGCTCCTGCGGCGAAAGAGCCGGCCGCTCCGCCTGCGCAGTCGCAGCCGAAGAAGAAGCGCAAGCATGTTCCGCGCGCCGAGCGCCCCACGAAGGGGCGGCGCGTCCACGTGCCCGCGGCCGAGCGCAAGCCGATCGTGCGCCTCCCGAAGCCCGAGCACGATCGCGGGCGCAGCCAGGAGCGCCGCGGCGTCGTCGTCTCGAGCGCGATGGACAAGACCATCGTCGTGAAGGTGGACGTGATCAAGTCGCACCCGCGGTACAAGAAGGTCGTGCGGCGCTCCGTCAAGTTCCACGCTCACGACGAGCAGAACGCCGCCAACGTCGGCGACGTCGTGCGCATCGTCGAGACGCGTCCGCTGTCGGCGACCAAGCGCTGGCGGCTCGCCGAGATCGTCGAGGTTGCGAAGTGATCCAGCAGGAATCCCGCCTGAAGGTGGCCGACAACACCGGCGCCCGCGAGCTCCTGTGCATCCGCGTGATGGGCGGTCACCACCGCCGCTACGCGCGGGTGGGCGACATCATCGTCGGCACCGTCAAGACGGCGACGCCGCAGGGTGCCGTCAAGAAGGGCGAGGTCGTTCGCGCCGTCGTCGTCCGGACGCGCAAGCCGTTCGGGCGCGTCGACGGCACCACGATCGCGTTCGACGAGAACGCGGCCGTGATCATCGACGCGCAGCGCAACCCGCGCGGCACGCGCATCTTCGGGCCGGTCGCCCGCGAGCTGCGCGAGAAGAACTTCATGAAGATCGTTTCGCTCGCCCCGGAGGTGTTGTAGATGGCCCAGACGATGAAGATCCGCCAGGGCGACATCGTCCACGTGATTCGCGGCAAGGACCGTGGCAAGGAAGGCCGCGTCATCGCCTCCATGCCGAAGGACGGCCGCGTTCTCGTCGAGAACGTCAACATGGTCAAGCGGCACCAGCGCCCGCGTCCCATCCAGAACTCGAGCCGCATGGGCGGCCCGTCGATCGTCCCCGGCGGGATCATCGAGAAGTCGGCGCCGCTTCCTGTGTCGAACGTGATGATCGTCTGCCCGACGTGCAAGAAGCCGACGCGCGTCGGCACCGTGCTGAAGACCGTGAAGGACAAGACGGTCCGCATCCGCGTGTGCAAGAACGACGGTTGCGGCCAGGAGATCGACAAGACATGAGCGCGGCCGCGACCGACACCTATACGCCGCGCTTGAAGGAGCGCTACGAAGGCGAGATCCGCCCGCAGCTCAAGGAGGAGCTCGGCTTCGCCTCGGTCATGCAGGTTCCCCGTCTCCAGAAGATCACGCTCAACATGGGCGTGGGCGAGGCGAAGACCGACGCGAAGCAGATGGATTCCGCCATCGAGGAGTTGACGACGATTGCCGGCCAGCGCGCCCAGGTGCGCAAAGCGCGGAAGTCGATCGCGCAGTTCAAGGTGCGGGAGGGGATGCCCGTCGGCGCGAGGGTGACGCTCCGCGGTGCGCGCATGTACGAGTTCCTCGACCGGCTGGTCTCCATCGCGCTGCCGCGCATCCGCGACTTCCGCGGCCTCAACCCCGGCTCGTTCGACGGGCGCGGCAACTACTCGCTCGGCGTGCGCGAGCAGATCATCTTCCCCGAGATCAACTACGACGACATCCAGCAGGTACGCGGCCTCGACGTGACGATCACGACCAGCGCCGAGACCGATGAACACGCTCGCGCCCTACTGCAGGCCCTCGGCCTGCCGTTCGGCGAAGGGCCAAGGAGGGACTAAGTGGCAAAAACGAGCCTCGTCGTCAAGCAGAAGCGCCCGCAGAAGTACCGGGTGCGCAACTACTCGCGCTGCAACAAGTGCGGCCGGCCGCGCGCGGTGTTCCGCAAGTTCGGGCTCTGCCGCATCTGCCTGCGCGACCTCGCACATCAGGGCGCGATCCCCGGCATGACGAAATCGAGCTGGTGACCCGATGCTGACCGATCCGATCGCCGACATGCTCACTCGCATCCGGAACGCGAACAAGGCGCTCCACGACAAGGCCGTGATGCCGAGCTCGCGCATGAAGGTGGAGATCGCCCGCCTCCTGAAGGAGGAGGGCTACATCCGGGACTATCACGTCGAGAAGGGCGAATCCTTCGATACCCTGGTCGTCGACCTCAAGTTCGGCCGGAATCGCGAGCGGGTCATCTCTGGCCTGAAGCGCATCTCCAAGCCGGGCCGCCGGGTCTATGCGCGGAAGGATCGTCTGCCGCGCGTGCTGGGCGGGATGGGTGTCGCAATCCTGTCCACGTCCTCCGGGCTCGTCACGAGCCGGACCGCGCAGGAGCGCGGGATCGGTGGCGAGGTCGTCTGCTTCATCTGGTGAGCGAATGAGCCGAATCGGAAAAAAGCCCATCGAGATCCCCTCCGGCGTCACCGTCTCGGTGGAGCCTGGGCGCGTGGCCGTCACCGGCCCGCTCGGAACCCTGCAGCAGCAGGTTCCGCTGCGCATGGCGATCGCGCAGGAGGAGGACACCGTCGTCGTCACGCGGCCGACGGAGCGCGGCGAGGACCGCTCGCTGCACGGGCTGACGCGCACGCTCGTCGCGAACATGGTCGAAGGCGTGACGAAGGGCTTCGAGAAGCGCCTCGAGATTCAGGGCGTCGGCTATCGCGCGGCGCTCAAGGGCAATGACCTGGAGCTCCAGGTCGGGTACTCCCATCCCGTCACGATCAAGCCGCGGACGGGCATCAGCTTCGAGGTTCCGGTGCCGACCCAGGTGGTCGTGAAGGGCACCGACAAGCAACAGGTCGGCCAGACGGCCGCCGAGATTCGCAAGGTCCGCCCCCCGGAGCCCTACAAGGGCAAGGGCATTCGCTACGAGGGCGAGTACGTGCGCAGGAAGGTGGGCAAGCGTGCCTAGCTTGACGGTCAGGGAAGGACGCCTGCGGCGTCACAAGCGCGTGCGCGGCAGGGTGAACGGCTCGCCGCAGCGGCCGCGTCTCGTGGTCTTCCGGTCGAACCGGGGCATCGAGGCGCAGCTCGTCGACGATCTCACCGGCAAGACGCTCGCGGCCGCGTCCTGGATCGCGCTGAAGAAGTCGTTCAAGGGCGACAAGAGCGAGCAGGCGGCCGAGGTCGGCAAGCAGCTCGCCGCGGCCGCGAAGAAGGCCGGCATCGAGGCGTGCGTCTTCGACCGCGCCGGCTACCTGTACCACGGACGTGTCAAGGCGCTCGCCGACGGCGCGCGCAAGGGAGGACTGAACTTCTGATGTCTGTCGACTTTTCCGAGACCCGCGAGCTCAAGGAGCGCGTGGTCGAGATCAACCGCGTCGCCAAGGTGGTCAAGGGCGGACGCCGGTTCTCGTTCACCGCGCTCGTCGTCGTCGGGGACGAGGTCGACCGCGTCGGCGTCGGCTACGGCAAGGCGCGCGAGGTGCCGCTCGCGATCACGAAGGCGGTCGAGGACGCGAAGAAGAACATGTTCACGGTGCCGAAGCACGGCTCGACGATCACCCACGAGGTGCTCGGCCGCTTCGACGCCGCCCGCGTCATGCTCCGCCCGGCCTCCGACGGTACCGGCGTCATCGCCGGCGGCGGTGTCCGCGCGGTGCTCGAGCTCGCCGGCGTGCGCAACGTGCTCGCGAAGAGCCTCGGCACGACGAACCCGATCAACATGGCGAAGGCGACGATCGTGGCGCTCAAAGAGCTCCGCCGTCCGGAGGACGTGGCGCGGATCCGCGGCAAGCAGATCAGCGAGGTCCTCCCGTTGCCGGCCATCGGCAAGCGGCCGAAGGAGCCCGTCAAGGATGAGCCGGCTCCGGTTTCTACAGCCCAAGAAACTCAGGCGCGTAGCGCAGTCGTCGAGGAGCCTGCCGCGGTCGCGGAGCCTCAGCCCGAGCCCGAGCCCGAGCCCGAGCCCGAGCCCGAAGTCGTGGAAGCGCCCGAGCCGGTCGCCGAGGCGCCTGTGCCTGTCGTGGAGGAGAAGGAGAAGCCGAAGCGGCGCTCCATCCGGAAGAAGAAGGACGCCTAAGTGGCCAAGGTCAAGATCACGCAGATCAAGTCCCAGATCGGCCAGAGCGAGCGCCACCGCGGCACGCTGCGGGCGCTCGGCCTGGGCCGGATCGGCAACACCCGCGAGCACGACGAGAGCCCGGTGCTTGCAGGCATGCTCCGGAAGGTGGCGCATCTCGTGAGGGTGGACCAGAGCTGATGGCCAAGTCGATGAACCTCTCCAATCTCCAACCCGCGCAGGAGCGCGTCGACCGCAAGCGCGTCGGCCGCGGCCCCGGTTCGGGCACGGGCAAGTATGCGGGTCGCGGCAACAAGGGCCAGAAGTCGCGCGCGGGCTCGCACAAGATGCGCGCCGGCTTCGAGGGCGGCCAGATGCCGATCTACATGCGCATCGGCAAGCTGCGCGGCTCGACGTCGAAGGACGCGATGCCGGTCGGGCCGTTTCGCACCGAGACGGTGCCGGTCAACATCCGCGATCTCGACCGCTTCGATGCGGGCGCGGAGGTCACGCCTGAGTCGCTCGTCGAGAAGCGCCTGATCAAGAACACGAAGATCGACATCAAGCTGCTCGGCACCGGCGAGATCTCGAAGAAGCTCACCGTTCGCGTGCACAAGATCTCCGCGAGCGCGCGCGCCAAGGTCGAGGCGGCCGGCGGGACCGTCGAGCTGCTGCGCGAGCCGAAGGTGAAGAAGGCCCGCCATCACGCGGTGAAGCCTGTAGCCGTCGAAGAGACTGAAGAGGCTCCCGCGGAGGAAGAGGCAGTGGAGGAAAAGGCAGTGGAGGAAGAGCAGGCCTAGTGTTCTCCTGGCTCGCAAATGCGTGGCGGGTTCCCGAGCTGCGCAAGCGCGTGCTTTTCACTGCGGCTGTCCTCGCCTGCTACCGGCTCGGCTCCTGGGTGCCCGCGCCGGGCATCAACCAGGCGGCCATCCAGCAGTACTTCAACGGCGCCGGCGGCGGCATCCTCACGCTGCTGAACCTCTTCTCGGGCTCCGCGCTGTCGCGCTTCTCGCTCTTCGCGCTCGGGATCATGCCGTACGTCACGGCGTCGATCATCCTCCAGCTGCTCACGGCCGTCGTGCCGACGCTCGAGCGGCTGCAGAAGGAGGGTGAGGCCGGCTACGCCAAGATCACGCAGTACACGCGCTACCTGACGGTCGCCCTCGCGGCGGCGCAGTCGACGGGCTACGCCTTCCTGTTCAAGCGGCAGGGCGCGCTCCCGGGCGTGAACGCCGGCCGGCTCGTGATCATCGTCCTGACGCTCACCGCCGGCTGCGTGCTGCTCATGTGGATGGGCGAGCTGATCACGAAGCGCGGCGTCGGCAACGGCATCTCGCTCCTGATCTTCGCGTCGATCCTCGCGTACGCACCGACCGGCATCAGCGCCTGGATCAACGGCGGCACGACCGAGCGGCTCTTCTTCCCGATCGTCGCGATCGCGGTCGTCGTCGCCGTCGTGTTCGTCCAGGAGGGGCAGCGGAGAATCCCCGTGCAGTACGCCAGGCGACAGCTGGGGAACCGGCAGACGACCGGCGGCTCGACCTACATGCCCCTGCGCGTGAACATGGCCGGCGTCATCCCGGTCATCTTCGCCGCCGCGCTGCTCGCGCTCCCGCAGACCGTCGCCGGCTTCGTGCCCGCGTGGTCGAACTGGGTGAACGCGAACTTCCAGTACACGAGCTGGTACTACCTCGCCACCGAGGCGGTGCTGATCATCGTCTTCACGTACTTCTACACGTCGGTCCAGTTCAACCCGGTCGACCAGGCCGACAACCTGCGCAAGTACGGCGGTTACATCCCCGGCATCCGGCCCGGCCCGCCGACGGCCGCCTACCTCGACCGCGTGCTGCAGCGCCTGACGCTGCCGGGCTCGCTCTTCCTGGCGACCGTCGCGGTGGCGCCGAGCGTGTTCATCCACTACTTCGGGTTCTCGCAGGCGACCGCACGTGCGCTCGGCGGCACGTCGGTGCTCATCGTCGTCGGTGTCGCACTCGACACGATGCGACAGATGGAGTCGCAGATGATGATGCGCCACTACGAAGGCTTCCTGAGATAGCCGGCATGAACATCCTGCTGCTCGGTCCGCAGGGGTCCGGCAAGGGGACCCAGGCGAAGAAGATCTCCGCGACCTACGGCGTCCCGCACATCTCGAGCGGCGATCTGTACCGCGAGGCGATCGCGCGGGGCACCGAGCTCGGCAAGCAAGTGGAGCCGATCCTCGCAGCGGGGGAGCTCGTTCCCGACGAGATCACGATCCCGCTCATCCGCGACCGGCTCTCGCGCGGCGACACCACACCGGGCTTCGTCCTCGACGGCTATCCCCGCAACCTCGCGCAGGCCGACGCGCTCGACGAGATGCTCGAGGACGTCGGCCGGACGATCGAGATCGTCTTCGTGTTCTACGTTCCCGACCGGCAGCAGCTCGTCGAGCGCTTGCACAAGCGCGCGCACGAGGAGAATCGATCCGACGACACGCCCGAGGTGATCCAGCGACGGCTCGAGACGTACGAGCGCGAGACCGCGCCGCTCGGCGAGCACTACCGGACGCGCCTCGGCAACGTCGTCGGCATCCACGCCGACCGGAGCGTCCAGGACGTCTTCCAGGAGATCTCGGAGGCCTTGAGCGCAGTGGAGGCACGCGCGTGATCATCCGCAAGTCCGCTGCCGAGATCGAGGGCATGGCGCGTGCGGGCGAGCTCGTCTACGAGACGCTGCAGCTCGTCGCCGAGCACCTCGAGCCCGGAGTCTCGATGCTCGAGCTCGATCGCATCGCCGACGAGCACATCGCGGCGAACGGCGGGCACCCGACCTCGAAGGGCTACAAGGGCTTTCCCGCCGCGCTGTGCATCTCGCCCAACTCGATGGTCGTGCACGGCATCCCGACCGAGTACCGCGCCTGCGAGGGCGACCTCATCTCGGTCGACCTCGGCGTGACGCTGAACGGCCTCGTCGCCGACAGCGCGGTCACGCTGCCCGTGGGGGAGATCGACCCCGAGGCGCAGCGGCTCCTCGACGTCTGCCAGGAGGCGCTCGCCGCCGGCATCGAGCAGGCGCGGGTCGACAACCATCTGTCCGACATCTCCCACGCCGTCCAGACGGTCGTCGAGGAGGCCGGCTTCTCGGTCGTCCGCAGCCTCGTCGGGCACGGCGTCGGCCGCAGCTACCACGAGGACCCGCAGATCCCGAACTACGGCCCGCCCGGGCGCGGCCCCGTACTCCAGTCGGGGATGACGCTCGCGATCGAGCCGATGATCACCGCCGGCTCGGCGGACGTCTACGTCCACGACGACGACTGGTCGATTTCCTCGGTCGATTCCTCGCTCGCAGCCCATTTCGAGCACACCGTCGCGCTCACGGCCGAGGGCCCCCGGGTGCTCACGAAAGCCGGAGCCGCTTTGCTACGATGATCCCTCGCCGCGCACCGGCTTTGCTGTGCGCGCGAGCCCCTTTGGACAAGAAAGGTACGGCACCGCTGATATGAAAGTACGCCCATCCGTCAAGACAATGTGTGAGCGCTGCCGCATCATCAAGCGGCACGGCACGACCATGGTCATCTGCACCAACCCCCGTCACAAGCAGAGGCAGGGGTAATGGCGCGCATCGCCGGGGTCAACCTCCCGAACCAGAAGCGGCTCGAGATCGGGCTGACCTACATCTACGGCATCGGCCAGCCGACGGCGCGCAAGATCGCAGCCGGGCTCGGCCTCTCGCCCGACACGAAGATCAAGGACCTCACCGACGACGAGGTGACGAAGCTCCGCACCTATATCGACGGCGAGCTCGAAGTCGAGGGCGACCTGCGCCGCGAGCGCCAGCAGGCGATCAAGCGCCTGTCGGAGATCGGCGCCTACCGCGGCGTCCGGCATCGCCGCGGGCTGCCGGTCAACGGCCAGCGCACGAAGACGAACGCCCGCACGCGCAAGGGCCCCAAGAAGACCGTCGGGCGCGGCAAGAGCAAGGCGGCCAAGTAAATGGCGCCACCCCGGAGAGCAGCGGCCACGAGGGGCCGCACCCGTCGCCGCGTCCGCAAGAACATCGCCATCGGGCAGGCGCACATCAAGACGAGCTTCAACAACACGATCGTCGCCCTCACCGACAAGGAGGGCAACGTGATCGCGTGGGAGTCGGCCGGCTCCGCGGGCTTCAAGGGCTCGCGCAAGTCGACGCCGTTCGCCGCGCAGGTCACCGCCGACGCGTGCGCGCGGAAGGGCATGGAGCACGGCCTGCAGAAGGTCGAGGTCTTCGTGAAAGGCCCCGGCTCCGGCCGTGAGACCGCCATCCGCTCGCTCCAGGCCGCCGGCCTCGAGATTCTCGGCGTCAAGGACGTCACCCCGCAGGCCCACAACGGCGTGCGCCAGCGCAAGCGGAGGCGCGTCTAGTGGCCCGCGATGTCGGACCGAAGTGCCGCATCTGCCGCCGCGAGGGCCTGAAGCTCTTCCTCAAGGGGGAGCGCTGCCTGACGGAGAAGTGCGCGATCGAGCGCCGCTCGTATCCGCCGGGCGAGCACGGCCGCGGCCGCATCAAGCAGAGCGAGTACCTGCTCCAGCTGCGTGAGAAGCAGAAGGCGCGCCGGTACTACGGCCTGCTCGAGCAGCAGTTCCGCACGTATTACGAGAAGGCGTCCAAGCGCTCCGGCGTCACCGGCGAGGAGTTGCTGCGGATGCTCGAGACGCGGCTCGACAACGTCGTCTACCGCCTCGGCTTCGCCGCCTCGCGCGCGCAGGCGCGCCAGCTCGTGCGCCACGGTCACTTCCAGGTGAACGGGCGCCGGGTGAACATCCCGAGCTACCAGGTTCGGCCGGACGACATCATCACCGTCGCGCAGAACTCGTCGGCGAAGCAGGTCATTCGGGACGCCACCGACCTCGTGTCCACCGTCGCTCCGTGGCTGCAGGCCGACCACGACGGCCTCACCGGCAAGGTGCTGAAGCAGCCCGAGCGCGCCGAGATCGACACGCCGGTCCAAGAATCGCTCATCGTCGAGCTCTACTCCAAGTAACTGAAGAGAAGGGATTTCGTTGGCCACACGCGCTATGGACTTTCAGATTCCGCGCATCGTCCACGAGGAAGTGGACGAGCATCGCGGGGTGTTCCAGATCGAGCCGCTCGACCGCGGTTTCGGTCACACGTTCGGCAACTCGCTGCGCCGCGTGCTGCTCTCGTCGCTCGAGGGCGCTGCGGTCACCTCGGTCAAGGTCGAGGGCACCGCGCACGAGTTCACGACGCTGCCGGGCGTCCGCGAGGACGTCACCGACATCGTCCTCAACCTCAAGAACCTCGTCGCTCGCCTGCACGGCGATTCGCCCGAGGTCGAGGTGCACATCGCGAAGAAGGGCCCGGGCATCGTCACCGCCGCCGACATCGAGGCGCCTGCGGAGCTCGAGATCCTCAATCCGGAGCTCGAGATCGCGAACCTCTCCGATCGCGGCCGCCTGGAGCTGACGCTCACGATCGGGCGCGGCCGCGGCTACAACCCGGCCGAGCTCAACCGCGGGCCGCAGCACACGATCGGCGTCATTCCGATCGATTCGATCTTCTCGCCCGTCCGCCGCGTCTCGTTCGCGGTCGAGGCCGCGCGCGTCGGACAGCGGACGGACTACGACAAGCTCATGCTCGACATCACGACCGACGGCTCCGTCGATCCGAAGGACGCGCTCGGCGAGGCGGCGGAGATCCTCATCCGTCAGCTCGCGATCTTCACCGACATCGACAAGATGGAGGGCTTCGGCGAGCAGGCGGTCGTCGCCGGCGACGGCGTCAGCCCCGAGACGGGCCTCGCCCGCGGGATGGAGAACTTCCCGATCGAGGAGCTCGAGCTCGGCGTCCGGTCGTACAACTGCTTGAAGCGCGTCGGCATCGAGACGATCGGCGATCTCGTCATGAAGACGGAGAACGAGCTCGCGGCGATCCCGAACTTCGGCAAGAAGTCGATCGAAGAGGTCAAGGAGACGTTGTCGCAGCACGGTCTCACGCTGCGCGGCGACAGCGGCATCGGCATCGGCAGCGGGAGCCTCGAGTAACACCATGCGTCACGCGCGGACCGGCAAGAAGCTCGGGCGCGACCCGTCGCATCGCAAGGCGCTGTACGCGAATCTCGCGTGCTCCCTGATCGAGCACGGGCGCATCAAGACGACCGAGGCGAAGGCGAAAGCGGTGAAGCCGTTCGCCGAGCAGATGATCACGCTCGGCCGCCGCGGCGATCTGCACGCGCGCCGGCAGGCGCTTGCCGAGCTCCGCTCGCAGGAGATCGTGCACAAGCTCTTCGCCGACGTCGGCCCGCGCATGGCCGACCGCCCCGGCGGCTACTCCCGCATCGTCAAGCTCGGCCATCGCCAGGGTGACGCCGCCGAGATGGTGTATCTCGAGCTCGTCGACTACCAGCCCTAGTCCTCGGGCGAAAGTGCTGCGCACTTTCGCCCGTTAGAGGGTCCCGCTTCGCGGGAGCGCTCACGGGCGAAGCCCGCGAGCTCTTATGAGTGTTGGCGACGGTTTCGTTCTGCGCGCACGGTGGTGGGCTTCGCCCATCCCCGCGCGCTCGTTCGGCCTCCGCTAACGCTCCGCGTTAGCTCCGGCCCTGGGTCGATCTGCCCGTCCGAGCGTTCTTAACTGCCGACAGGGGCGCCGAGGAGACTCCCGAGACCTGCGCTGATCGCTGCGATCAGGATCCCCGCGAACGTCACGATCCCCAGCGCGCGCACGAACGTGTCCGAGAAGAAGCGCCAGCGGAAGTAGGCGAGCATCAACAGCTCGAACGCCACGACCCCGACCGCGAAGACGAGTGCGACGTGGTAGTTGGAGATGAGGAACGGCAGCGAGTGGAGGATGCCGCCGAGGAACGTCCCGCCGCCCGTGATCGACCCGCGCGCCCACGGGCTGCCGCGGCCGGTCAGCTCGCCGGTGTCGGACAGCCCCTCGGAGAAGCCCATGCTGATCCCTGCCCCGAGCGACGTCGCCAAGCCGGCGATGAACGCGTAGCGGGTGTCGTGCGAGGCGAGCACGACTGCGAAGATCGGCGCCAGCGTAGAGAGCGACCCGTCGATCAGGCCAACCATCGCGGGCTGCACCCGCTGGAGGAGGAACGTGTGCTCTTCGGACATCAGTTAGAGTGTATCATCCAATGTGCAAGTCAGTAGAGCATAAGGAAGTCCTGACAAACGACGTCAGGTGCGCCTGACGTGCGGCTCAGACTGACGATCGAGTACGACGGCACGCCCTTCCGCGGCTGGGCCGCACAGCCCGGCCACGCAACGGTCGAAGCCGAGCTCCGCGACGCCCTGGCCGCCACGTTCTCCACCGTCGACCGCCTCGCCGTCGCCGGCCGCACCGACACCGGCGTCCACGCGCTCGGGAACGTCGCCTCGGCCGACGTCGAGGGAGGGCCTCCGATCGAGCGCGCGGCGGCTGCGCTGAACACGCGCCTGCCCGACGAGATCTCGGTCGTCTCCGCCGAGAGTGCGGCGCCCGACTTCCACGCGCGGCACTCCGCCCTTGCCCGTTCGTACCGCTACCGCCTCTTCACCCGTTCGACGCCGTCGCCGTTCGAGCTGCGGCGGAGCTTGTGGGTACCTCGCCTGCTCGACCTCGAGCAGCTCGCCGCCGCCGCGGCTCTGCTCCCGGGCGAGCACGACTTCCGGGCCTTCACGCCGACCGTGACGCGGCACGAGGACTTCGTGCGCACGGTCGAGTCGGCCGAGTGGATCCTGCGCGGCGAGCACCTCGACCTCGAGATCACCGCGGGCAGCTATCTCCGCCACATGGTGCGGACGCTCGTCGGGACGATGCTCGACGGGATCGACCTCGCGCCGTTGCTCGAGGGTGCCGACCGCGCCGACGCCGGCGCGACTGCGCCGCCGTGGGGCCTCTACCTCGTCGCGGTCAGGTACTCGGGCGGCTGACGCCGCGACGGAAGCCGGAGCGCGCCGGTCGCACCGAGCGCGAAGAGCAACCCGCCGGCCATGATCAGAACGTCGCCGACGGAGAAGACGTTCGCCCACGGCACCCAGCTAGGCGCCGCCCAGCGATCGACGAGCCACGCGAGATGCGGCGACGGCAGCACAGCGCTGTTCCGGTTGTGCCCGACGGTGAAGTGCATCCCCGCCGCGCGCAGCGCCGACGGCAGGGCCGGCATGTGGCCGCCGTTCGTCGTGATCGCGAGCAGGTTCGAGACGAGGCCTGCCGCGATGAGCGGGATGCCGGGGATGCGGAAGTTGCCCGCGACGCCGGCGGCGAAGAGCGCGTACGAGCAGAGCCAGAGCACGACGCCGATCCGGTCGGAGGTGTGCCACGGCATCGCTTTGACCGGGAACGCGGCGAGCTGGATTGCGATCGCGACGTAGAAGAGCCAGACGAGCCGTAGGCGCAGCTTGCCGATGCGACTCCAGCGGCCTCCGAGAAGCGGCGCGAGCACGAGGCCCGCGAGCAAGGGGAAGGCGAGCGCCACTACGCGAACGCCAGGATCGGCGCTTCGCGCCTGTCGACCGGCGACGCGTTCGCGACGCAGGCTTCGACGGCGGCGACGGCGGCGCGATCGAACTGGGTGCCGGCGTTGGCCCGCAGCTCGTTGAGGGCGTATTCGACGGGCTGGGCGGCGCGGTAGGGCCGGTTCGCGGTCATGGCCTCGAAGGCGTCGGCCACGCGGATGACACGCGCGCCGAGCGGGATGTCCTCGCCCGCAAGGCCGTCGGGATAGCCGCTTCCGTCCCAGTTCTCGTGGTGGTGGAGGATCCACTCGTCGATCGGTGCGATCCCGAGGCCCTCGAGCAGCGAGTAGCCGAGGCCCGGGTGGGCCTTGATGGCCTCGAACTCGACCGCAGTGAGCGCGCGCGGCGCCTGCAGGAGGCTGTCGGGGATTCCGATCTTGCCGATGTCGTGCAGGAGGCCGCCGAGGGCGAGCTGGTCGACGGTGTTCTCGTCCAGGCCCATCTCGGCGGCGATCGCGGCCGCCAGGGCGGAGACGGTCTCCGAATGGTTCGCGGTGGAGGGATCCTTCGCGTCGACGAAGCGCACGATGTTCTTCGCCGCGCGCAGGCGGGCGACGCGTTCGGTCTCCCACTCCAGCTCCTTGGCGGAGTGGATGCGGACGACCTTCGGGCTGTACACGAAGGAGCGGTTTTTGCCGTGATGCTTCGACCAGTACAGGGCGCCGTCGGCCATGCGCTGGAGGCCGTCGGCGTCGTCTGCCTGGCCGGGGTAGCTCGCGATCCCGACGCTGATCGTCACCGGGGTGAGGCCCAGCCCGGCGACAGCCTCCTGGATGTCCGTGATGCGCTCGAACGCGAAGGTTCCGTCGCCGTCGAAGAGCACGGCGAACTCGTCGCCGCCGCAGCGGAACGCTTCGCCGTTGCGGGCGCTGCGCAGGATCTCGGCGAGCGCGACGAGGACGTCGTCGCCGACCTGGTGGCCGTAGGTGTCGTTGATCCGCTTGAAGTCGTCCACGTCGACGATGCACAGCGAGAACTCGGTGGTCTCGCGCTCGGCATCCGCGATGTAGCCGCGCAGCGCGGCCTGGTAGGCCCGGTGGTTGCCGAGGCTCGTCAGGTTGTCCGTGCGCGCGTCCTTCGTGGCCAAATGGGAGTGGTAGAGGCTGCGCTGGTAGAGGGTCAGCGTGAACAGCGGGCCTGCGAGCAGCGACAGCAGCCACGGGTGCAGGACCCAGAGGTTCGCCGCCAGCGCGGCGAGAACGCCCATCATCATGAAGACGAACCCGCTGCGGCGCAGTCCCGGCCGCACGACGTCGCGGTAGCGGATGCCCTCTGCGATCGAGATCGCGCCCGAGACGAGCAGCACGTTCGTGGTCACGCCGAGGAACGCGCCGCAGAGGATGTACGCGGTCAGCCGTCCTGCGCCGACGCTGTCGGAGCTGCCCCACACGATGACGGGCAGGCTCGCGGCCAAGGCTGCGAGCGCATGCGTCGCGACGTTGAAGATGATCCGCGCCGGCGGCCGCCGACCGACGATCATCGAGGCCGCGACGCTGATCGCGGCCATGGGCACGGCGTAGCGCCACCCGTAGAGGACGGCCACGGTGATCGTGAAGACGTTCGTGATGGAGACGTCCGCTTTGCCTCCCTCGCCCATCGGCATCGGCTGCAGATCGGCGAGAAGGGCGAGCAGGAAGAAGAGCGCGACCCCGGCCGCCGTGTCGATCGACGGCGGGTGGAGGGCGATGACGGCGAAAGAGAGGAAGATCGCGGGTACCGCAAGTACCGTCGTCGCCGAGATATAGGCGAACAGACGAGCTGGCATGCCGCAGATCAGGGTTCCGTTCATAGCTTGGTTTCAGATCGAGAGCCGAAGCGGGATCGGCCGCCGCACGGCCGATCCCGCCTGAAGTCGGCTAGATGTCAGTCCCAGCGCCAGTCCGCGCCAGCACCAACGACGAGCGCAACGAGGGCGGCGAGGGCCATGGCCCCCTTGAGGAGCGTTGCCGCATCCCACGCGCGTGCATACCACCGAATCACGAGATCTTCACCTCCCAGGAGATGTCCGCAGAAAAGTCCCGCTTCGCAGATCGCATCCTCCTTTTTTGCGGTGGCGTTGCATCCCCAGGAAGGGGTAGGGGCCGCCAACTCATACCGAACTCATCCCAGCCGGAAGGTGGCGATCTCCCCGGCGGCGAGCTCGAGGCCGCCCGGCGCGGCGCCCTCCTCGTCCAGCCGGACGCGGACGGCGGGTACGCCGTCGATCCGCACGGCCTCGGGCCCCGCGTTCGGGTTGAAGACCCGCAGGATCGCGACGTCGCCCTCCTCGGCGCCCTTGAGACAGGAGAAGACCACGTCCCCCTCCAGGGTGAATGGGGGCGCGAACGGATCACCGGTGAGGAAGTCCGTGCGGTAGTCCTGGCCGGCCCGGACGAGGGCAGCGTCCGAGAGGCTGTCGGCGTCGAGCCGGACGGCGTACTCGAAGACGTGGCGCCCGCGGCACTGGCCGTCCGGGGTGGCGATGTCCGGCCCGGCGTCCACGGGGCGCGTGGGCAGGCCTTTCGGCCGGGAGATCGTCCCCACGCAGCGCAGGAGGGTCAGGCGGAGGCCGTCCCGGGCGGCCTCGTACTCGGGCAGGCCTTTGGTGAGGAGGGCGAGGGGGCCGAGGGCAACGGCTCCGAGGGTGTGCGCGGCGGCGATCGGCGGCTCGACCCACTCCGCCCGCGGCGGGATGGGCTCGACCGGGCGGCGAACGACGGCGAACTGGCTCTCGGCGCGCACCCACTCGCCCGCGTCCGAGACGGGGAAGTGGACGCGAAGGCGGTGGTCGGACGCGTCGTTCTGGACCGTCGTCCGCAGCTCGATCCGGCCGGCGAAGGCCCACGCGACCGTCGAGATGCGGATTCCGGGCAGCTCGTGCTCGAGCACGAGCGTGCCGTCCGGCTGGGCCAGCGAGCTGACGAGCTTCGCCCGTTGGACGGGCCCGCCGGGACAGAACGTGTACAGGTCGCCGATGTCCGGCTCGTCCTCGAACGCGATCTCGAGCTCGACCGGCGGGAGGTCTGCCGGCAGCCGCGGGGCGCGGCGGCCCTCGAACCCATCGAGCTCGACGAGCTTGTCGCCGACGAGGCGGGCGCGGCGGTACGGAAGCGGGTTGACGAGTGCTCCGCCGACACCCAGCGCCTCGCGCTCCACGATCTCGAGGGTGCGGTCGAGCTGCTCGTACCGGACGAGCATGTCGCGGTGCACCTCGTCGCACGAGCAGCCGCAGATGGAGTCGTGCGGGTGGTTGCGGAGCAGGTCGCGCCACGCGAGCCGGATGTCCTCGTGCGGGAACCGGGATCCGTCCCGCAGCGTTCGCAGCGCGGCCACCGTTTCCGTGCCCAGGAGGCGGCGCTCGGCGCGCTCGTTCGCCTGCTTCAGGTACATGCGCGCGGAGTTGACGCCGCGCAGGATGTTCTGCAGCCGGCTACCGACGAGCTCTCCCTCGTACACGGGGAGGTCGTCGGTCTCCGGCCGGAAGTCCGAGTAGCGGCCGATCCGGAACGACGGGCCGAGCTCGCGGCAGATCTCCGGCAGGTGCGGCTGGATGGGCAGGTGGTCGGAGCCGTTCGCGAGCAGGATCGTGCTCTGCCCGGCCCGTTCGAGCAGCGGGCCGAAGCGCTCCACGATGTGCGCGACGCGTTCCGCCGCCTCCTCCGCGGTCGTGAGCCGCGCGAAGTTGTCGTAGTGCGGCAGGAACTGGCACGCGATCACCTCCGCGCCGGCGGCGCGCCAGCGGAACACGACGCCGACGTCGTCCAGCTGGTCGCCGAGCCCGCGCGAGAAGAGGAACGTCGGGAGGCCGAACCCGGCGAGGATCTGCGGCAGCTGCGCCGGGTGACCGAAGCTGTCCGGCTCGTAGCCTGCGACGGTCGGCTCGACGCCGAAGCGGCGGCAGACCCGCCGGCCGAGGAGGAGGTTCCGTACGAGCGCCTCGCTCCCGACGAGGATCTCGTCCGGCAGCACGTACCACGGGCCGGCCTCGAGCCGTCCCGCCGCGAGCAGCGCACGTAGGCGGTCGACGTTGTCGGGTCGCACGTCGGCGTAGTCCTCGAGGACGACACCCTGGCCGTCGAGCGTGAACGAGCGGAAGGTTTCGTCGCGCTCGAGCGTGTCGAGGACGCCGTCGACGACGGCGCCGAGGCGCAGCCGGAAGACCTCGAACGGGACGTACCACTCCCTGTCCCAGTGGGTGTGCGGAACGACGAGGTAGCGGATTCGCCTAGCTTGTCAGGTCGTTGCCGGCCGCGGCTTGCGGCCCGGTACGCGCGCGCCGGTGACGGCGAGCGCGAGGACGAAGCCGCCGACGGCGATGGCGACGTCTCCGACCGAGAAGATGTTCGCGAGCGGAATCCAGTGAGGCGCGGCCCAGCGGTCGACGAGCCACGGGAGCGCGGGGTGCGCCATCGCCTCGCTGTTCATGTCCACGTGGTAGTGGAGCCCCGCGGCGGTGAGCGCGCGCGGAAGCGCCGGCATGTGCCCACCGTTGGCCAGGACCGCGAGCAGGTTGGAGCCGAGCCCGACGGCGACGAGGGCGACGCCCGGCAGGCGCACGTTTCGCGCCACCACGGCGACGAGCAGCAGGTCGGAGGCGATCCACAGGCCGACGGCGACGCCGTCCGGCGTATGCCACGGCATCGAGTTCCCCGGGAAGGCGGCGATCTGGATCGCGAGCGCGACGTAGGCCAGCCCGAGCCAGCGCAGCCGAACACTGGCGAGCGCCCGCAGCCGGCCGCCGAGCGGCAGCGCAACGACGACCCCGATCAGGAACGGGAGTGCAAGAACCATTTAGGCGAACGCGATGGACAGCCCGGCCGGCCGCGTCTCGCCGCGCGGCTCCCGGGCGAGGTACGCCTCGACGGCCGCGACGGCGGCTGCGTCGAACTGGGTGCCCACGTTCGAGCGGAGCTCTTCGAGCGCGTACTCGACGGACTGGGCGGAGCGATACGGCCGGTTGGCGGTCATGGCCTCGAAAGCATCGGCCACTCGGACGATGCGCGCGCCGAGCGGGATCTCGTCCGCCGCGAGCCTGTCCGGATAGCCGCTTCCGTCCCAGTCCTCGTGATGGTGGAGGATCCACTCGTCGATCGGCGCGATGCCGAGGCCCTCGAGGAGCGAGTAGCCGAGAGTCGAGTGGGTCTTGACGATCTCGAACTCGGCCGGGGCGAGGGGGCGCGCGGCCTGGAGCAGGCTGTCGGCGATGCCGATCTTGCCGATGTCGTGCAGGAGCCCGGCGAGGGCGAGCTGGTCGACGGTGCTCTCGTCCAGGCCCATCTCCTGGCCGATGGCGGCGGCCAGCGCGGCGACGGTCTCCGAATGGTCGGCGGTCATCGGGTCCTTGGCGTCGACGAAGCGCACGATGTTCTTCGCCGCGCGCAGCCGCGCCATGCGCTCGGTCTCCCACTCGAGGTCCTTGGCGGAGTGGATGCGGACGACCTTCGGGCTGTACACGAAGGAACGGTTTTTGCCGTGGTGCTTCGACCAGTACAGCGCGCCGTCGGCCATGCGCTGGAGGCCGTCTGCGTCGCTCGCCTGGCTCGGGTAGCTGGCAATGCCGACGCTGATCGTGACCGGGGTGAAGCCGAGGGCGGCGACCGCGTCCTGGACCTCAGTCACCCGCTCGAACGCGATCGTCCCGTCCCCCTCGAACAGGAGGGCGAACTCGTCGCCGCCGCAGCGGAACGCGGCCCCGTCGCGGGCGCTACTCAGAATCGCGGAGAGCGCGACGAGCACGTCGTCGCCGACCTGGTGACCGTAGGTGTCGTTGATCCGCTTGAAGTCGTCCACGTCCACGATGCAGAGGGAGAACTCGGTGTGGTCGTGCACCGCCGACGCGATTCGCTCGCGCAGGGTCGCCTGGTACGAACGATGGTTGCCGAGGCCGGTGAGGTTGTCCGTCAGCGCATCGTGCAGGGCGAGCCGCGAGCGGAGCGCCGTGCGCTGATAGAGCGAGAGGGCGAACAGCGGGCCGGCGAGGAGGACGAGAAGCCCGGGCTTGATCGCCCAGAGGTTCGCGGCCAGCGCGGCGAGGAACGCCATGATCGCGAACGCCGGGCCCGAGTACCGCAGCATCGACACGAGGGTCGAGCGGTACGGGAGCCCTTCGGCGAGCGCGACGGCGCCCGATACGAATCCGGCGTTGAGGAGGACGAAGATGAGCCCTCCGATGAGCGCGTAGGCGCTCATCCGGGTGACGTCGTCGTGGACCGGCCCGAAGAGCTGGGTGGCGCCGGCGGCCGCGGCGGCCAAGGCGTAGGCGCCGCTGTTGAACGCTGCGCGCAGCACGGGGGAGCCCTGGTACAGCATGGGCACGAGGATGCTGAGCGCCGAGACCGGGATCGCCGCCTGCCAGCCGTAGATGACGAGCACGGCGATGAGGAAGACGAAGGCCAGGGAGACCTGGCTGCCCTTGTCGTCGAGCGGGACTGGGTGCAGATCGGCGACGAGGGCGAGGGCGAGGAAGAGCCCGATGCCCAGCCACTCGTGCAGGCCGGGCGGCGCCGCGGCGAGTCGCGCGGCCGAAACGCCGAGCGTGCCGGCAGCGAGGACCACGACGGCCGCGATGTACGCGACGAGCCGTTGGGGGAGGCCGCAGATTGTCTTGTCGGTCGAGATCATCGCCGCAGGGGGAGCGCGGGGGAGCCGGTAATCGCACCGGCCCCGCCGCGGAAACCCTTCTAGAACAGGCCGTTCAACAGGGCGGCGAGCTCGCCCCAGCGCAGACCCGCACCCGAAGAAACGAGGAGCGAGGAAACAGCGCCGAGCGCGATCGCTGCCTTGACGGAAGTAGAGAGCCAACGAACCATGCAGGTTCACCTCCAGGTGGATAGCCGCAGTCCTGCAGTGCCCATCCTCTCTTTGGAGGAGTGACCAAAGCGCCCCCCGAACGGGGGATTTAGACGCGAGACCCCAGCTACGATCGGCAAATGCCCCACTTTCCGGTCGTATTGTTCGACCTCGACGGCACGGTCATTGACTCCGGCGGGATCATCCTCGCCTCGATGCGCCACGCCACCCGCGAGGTGCTGGGCCGTGAATACACGGACGAGGAGCTGATGCGGGCGGTCGGAGGCCCGGGCCTCGAGGCCCAGATGCAGGCCTTCGACTCGGAACGGGTGGACGAGCTCGTCACCGTCTATCGCGCCCACAACGAGCCGTTGCACGAGGAGCTCCTGTGCTGCGCCGGCATGGAGGGCGCCCTCGAACGGCTCCATGCGGAGGGACGCAGGCTGGCCGTGGTCACCGCGAAGCGGCGCTCGACCGTCGAGCTCGCGTTCGCGCACGTGCCCCTCGGCCACCTGTTCGAGGTGATCGTCGGGGGCGATGAGACCGAGCGCCACAAGCCCGATCCCGAGCCGCTGCTCCTCGCGGCCGAGCGCCTCGGCGCCCGCCCCGAGGAGGCGGTCTACATCGGCGACTCCCCCTTCGACGTCCGGGCCGCCAAGGCGGCCGGAATGGCATCGGTGGCCGTCACCTGGGGCCGCATCCACGACCGCTCGCGGCTCGAGAACGAGCACCCGGATGCGATCGTCGACACGGCGGAGGAGCTGCTTGCCGCGCTCTGACACGGCCACGAGGGCTGCCGAGCTGCGCGAGCTCCTCAATCGCGCGCTCATCGCCTACCACGTCGACGACGACCCGATCATGGAGGACGCCGCCTACGACGTCCTCTACGACGAGCTGGCCGCAATCGAGGCGGAGCACCCCGAGCTCGTCACGCCCGACTCACCGACGCAGCGCGTCGGCGCGCCGCTCTCGGGGCAGTTCCAGAAGGTTCGGCACCTGTCGCCGATGGGCTCGCTGGAGAAGGTGACCACCGACGAGGCGATCGCCAAGTGGGCCGACGACGTCCGCAAGCGGCTCGGGACCGACGAGCCGGTGGCCTACGTTCTCGAGCCGAAGATCGACGGCTCCGCCATCAACCTCGTGTACGAGAACGGGGCCTTCGTGCGCGGCGCCACACGCGGAGACGGCGTGCAGGGCGAGGACGTCACGCCCAACCTGCGCACGATCGGCGCCATCCCGCTGCAGATGCAAGGCGATGCGCCACCGCTCGTCGAGGTGCGCGGCGAGGTGTACATGCCGCTGTCCGGCTTCCGCGAGTTCAACGAGCGGCTCGTCGCCGAGGGGAAGCCGACGGCGCCGAACCCGCGCAACGCCTCGGCGGGTTCGCTCCGTCAGAAGGACTCGTCCATCACCGCGCAGCGTCCGCTCTCGATCTGGGTGTACGGGACCGGGCGTCGCGAGGGCCTCGACGAGTTGACAACGCACTGGGAGACGTTGCAGTGGCTGCGCGCCCACGGGTTCCGCACGAATCCGCTCGCGGAGCGCGTGGAGTCGATCGAGGAGATCGCAGAGCGCGTGCGTGCGTGGGAGCTGCGACGTGCCGAGCTCGACTACGAGATCGACGGCATCGTCATCAAGGTCGACTCGTTCGACCAGCAGGCCCGGCTCGGCTCGTTGCACGAGCGACCGCGGTGGGCGCGCGCGTTCAAGTGGGCGCCGATGACGGCCGTCACGCGGCTGAACGAGATCCTCATCCGCGTCGGTCGCACCGGCGCGCTCAACCCGTGGGCCGTGCTCGAGCCGGTCGAGGTGGGCGGCGTCACCATCTCGCGCGCGACGCTGCACAACGAGGAGGACATCAACCGCAAGGAGATCCGCGCGGGCGACGACGTCATCGTCCAGCGCGCCGGCGATGTCATCCCGCAGATCGTCGGCCCGGCCGGCCGACATCGAAGGGGCACGAAAGAGTTTCGCATGCCGACGCACTGCCCGCTGTGCGGTACCGAGGTGGTGAAGCCCGAAGGCGAGGCGATGCACCGCTGCCCGAACCGGGCCTGCCCGTCGCGCGGGCTCGAGGCGCTGATCAACTGGGTGATGGCGGCGGCCGACATCGACGGCGTCGGCGAGCAGTCGGTCCGCCGGCTGTGGGATCTCGGGATCGTGCGCTCCGTCCCCGAGCTGTACAGGTTGACGCGCGAGCAGCTGATGGAGGTCGACGGCTACGCGGAGATCAGCGCCGGCAACGCGATCGAAGCGATCGCAGCGTCGAAGGCGATTCCGTTCTCGCGCGTCCTCTTCGGGCTGAACATCCCCGATGTCGGGTGGGTGACGGGGCAGACGCTCGCGCGCCACTTCGGCACCGTCGATGCGTTGATGAACGCGACGCAGGAGGAGCTGGTCGAGGCGGAGGGCATCGGCCCGGAGCGCGCGGAGGCGATCGCGGAGTGGTTCCGCGACGACGACAACCGCCGGCTGGTCGAGGAGCTGCGCGACCTGGGGCTGCGCTTCGAGGCGGGCGAGGAGGAACGGCCGGTCGAGGGGCCGCTCACCGGCAAGCGGTACGTCGTCACCGGCACGCTCGAGCGCTTCACGCGCGAGGAGGCCGAAGCGGCGCTCGAGGCGCGCGGCGCGAAGGTGTCCGACTCCGTCTCCTCGAAGACGACCGGCCTGATCGTCGGCGAGGAGCCGGGCAAGTCGAAGCTCACGAAGGCCGAGAAGGCCGGCGTGCCGATTCTCTCGGAGAGCCTCTTAGTGCAGTTGCTGCGCGGCTAACGCGACTGCGAACCGGTCTTCGGCGTCGCGAGACGCCGTCCAGGAGACCGGTGCGCCGTTGACGAGCACCGAGAAGACGTAGCTGTCGCCGACGAAGCCGGACAGTGCGGTTGAGTTGTCCGTCGTCCCGGTCTTCGCGCGCACGACGCCGACGGCGACGGTGTGGCGCATGCGGTCGTGCAACGTTCCGCTCCGGCCCGCGACCGGCAGCGACGCGAGCAGCTCCTGATGCATCGAGGGATCGCTCCACATCACGCGCAGGAGCGCGACGAGCGTCGACGCCGTCATCCGGTCGATCAGCGAGAGGCCCGACCCGTCGACCATCTTTACGCCGTCGAGCGGCACGCCGGCAGCTGCCAGCTGCGCGCGGACGACACGGATGCCGGCCGCGGTCGTCCCTGCGCCGGCCTGCACCGCGCCGAGCTCCTTCACGAGCATCTCCGCGGTGAAGTTATCGCTCACCTTGTCCATCCAGTGCACCATCGCGGCGAGCGTTGGCGAGTCGACGGACGCGAGCTCGACGCCCGCGTCGTCCGCCGCGCCGAGCGTGGCTCCGCCGGCGACTCTCACGCCTGCGCGGGCGAGCAGCTTCGTGAACTTCTGCGCGGCCGACAGTGCCGGGTTGTGCGACGTGAATCGGCCGACGGCGCCTCGGTCGACGATGAGCGCCGACAGCGGCGGCGACTCCGTGATGTAGAAGGCTGCCTTCCAGCCCGGGGCCGTGCGGTGGGCGTCGAACCAGGTCTCGTCCCCGAGCACCTCGCCGCTGACGGCCCTGATCCCGTCCGCGCGCACCTGTCGCGCGAGCGCTGCGAGATCCTCCGACGAGAGCGTCGGATCGCCGTAGCCCTTGAGGACGAGGTTGCCGTGCCACGTCGATCCGTCCTGCTCGCCTTCGCCGAGCACATCCGTCTCGATCCGGAAGGCGGGGCCGAGCGCGGTCAGCGCCGCGTACGTGACCGCGAGCTTCTCGTTCGAGGCGGGCCGGAGGGGCAGCGTCGCGTTGTGTGCGAAGACGACCCGGCCGGTGGAGAGGTCGACCGCCACGGCCCCGGACGTGGCGAAGTCGACGAACGGCGCGTGCAGCGCCCGGGAGAGCAGGAACGGCAACGAGCCGTTCGCGGCACCGCCTGGAGCGGCTGAGGCGAGTACGGCAGAAACGACCCCGAGGGCGGCGACGGTGCGGGCAAGCACGTGCCGTTTCATTGTTTGGGCCGGTACCGGGATCGTCAAGGGCGATGGGTCGTATGGACGGCGAAGATGGGTCGGCAGGCCCTGTTGGGCCGGAGATAGGGCCTCGATAATCGAGGGTCGTGGGCGGAAACGACGACGCCGTGCTGCAGCGGATCGAGGAGCTGCTCGAGGCCCCTGCAAGCGGGTCGGCTGCGCCGACGCTTGCGAGCATGGAGGAGACCCTGACCGATGGCTACGCCGAGGCGCTCGCCCTCGAGGCCGAGCGGTCGCGCATCGAGCGCAGGATCGGCGAGGTGGCACGGACGGTGGAGGAGCCCGTCGGGAAGCACATCACGGACGAGATCGTCGCGCTCGGCCGGCGGCTCAGGCACGCCGACGTCGAGCTCGGACATCTGCGCACGCTGCTGCGGCGGCTGCAGGCGCGCACGCGCGCCCTGCGGCACGCGAGCTAGACGATCCCGCTCCGCACGGCGTAGACCGCCGCTTGGATGCGGTTGTCGATCTGCAGCTTCATGAGGATGTTGGAGATGTGGTTCTTCACCGTCTTCGGGCTGATGTGCAGCTCGGCGGCGATGACGGCGTTGTCCTTGCCGTTCGCGATCAGCTTCAGCACCTCGATCTCGCGGTCGGACAGCTCGGACCGGATCGCGTCTGCGATCTCCGGCTGCGCGCTCGTCGCACGCACACGCTGCAGAACCTTCGCGGCGATGCCGGGGGAGATCAGCGACTCGCCGCGCGACGCGGCGCGGATGCCGGCCAGCAGCTCGTCGATCGACGCATCCTTCAACAGGTAGCCGCACGCGCCGGCGAGGATCGCGTCCAACACGTCGGCGTCCTCGTCGGAGATGGTCAGCACGACGACGCGCGTGAGCGGAGCGATCGCCGCGATGAGCCGCGTCGCCTCGACGCCGCCCATGCCCGGCATGTTGAGATCCATGACGACGACGTCGGGAGCGATCTCCCGGACGGACTTTACGGCCTCCGTCCCGGACGCAGCTTCGCCCGAGACCTGGACGCCCTGCTCCTCGAGCAGGTTGCGTAGGCCTGTGCGGAACAGGTCATGGTCGTCGACGATCAAGACGCGAAGCGTCTCGAGCCCCCGCTCATCGCTGGCCGAAAGCGGCTCTGTCAGATCTTCACACCCCCCTTACGCGGCCAAGTCTAGTGCAGGGTGATGGTGACCGTCCGCCGCCCCCAGGCGAATGCCTGTGCGACGGTGGGGAACCACAGGTCGATGCTTGCGCCGCGGACGCCGCTGCCGACGTCGGCAGCCACGGCCTCCCCGTAGCCCGGGACGGTCATGCGCGTGCCGAGCGGGATGACCGTGGGATCGACGGCGACGATGCCCCAGCCCACGGGGAGGCCCGTCGCGGTGTGTCCCGGAAGCGAATAGCCGGTTGCGGACACGACGAGCGTGCGGCCGCCGCTGCTCCGGGCCGATGCCGGAGCCGGGCTCGGGTCTCCGACGACCGCGGGCACCGGCCCGCTCGCGGCCACTGCCGCGGTCAGCGTCGTCGACTTGACCTCTGCGCGCTGCACGGACGCTTCGAGCTGCTGAATCTGCGACGCCTTCAACTGCTGCTGCGCGCGCAGGCCGGAGATGAAGGAGAGCCGGTCGGCGCGCGCCGACGCGAGCGTTCTCGTGGTGCCGGCAGCGGCGCGAACTGCGCTTGCGATACGTGCGCGATGCGTCGACAGCGTTGCGCGCAACATCTGCAGTCGGTGTTTCGCGAGGGCAGACGCGACCACGAACCCGCTGCTCTGGTCGGTAACGCGCTTCAGCCCGTCGAGCGTCGACACCGCGTCGTCGAGCGACTCTGCGCCGAGAATGACGGCGACGGGATCGGTGTCGCCTTGCTCGTACATCAGACGGAGGTTCTCGCCGAGATGCTGCTGCGAGATCGTGAGCGTGCGTTGTGTCGCGCTGATCTGTTGTGCGAGCTGCACCTGCTGGAGGCGAAGACGCGCGGCCTCGGCACGCAGGTTCGTCAACTTCGATTGCGCGGCCGCGAGACTCGAATCGAGCGCGTAGAGGTCGAGCGACGCGCTGTGAACTCGTCCCGCGAGCGCGTTCTCTTCCACCTGCAGGCTGCTCACGTGCGACCCGGGGCCGGCGGCCGCAGGCGAGCCGGCGGCGAAGACGAGCACCGCGGAGACGCCGGCGAGCAGCGCCGCGGATCGTGTCCTTCGGGCGCTCACGAGGGCGGGACCGTACCATACGAATCCGGTGATTTCGGCCAGTTTGTGCAGGGTCTTTTGCCGGATCCTGGCGTGGGGCTAGTGGCAATTTGCGGCAACTTTCGTGCCTTTTACCGGTTGCCAGCGTCCGAAAGCCCTGGTAGCGTCCCGACCTTGTGACGTATGGGAGGCCCGGTGCGGACGCGCCGGGTGAACGTCGGGAAACGTCATCCAGACACTGAAGCGACACGCTCCGGTCCTTCTCATCGCCCTCGCCGCGGCTTGCGTTGCGGCCGGTGTGGCGACTGCCGACCCCTCGGTCAGCGCGAAGCAAGCCCAGGCGCAGCAGGTGATGGCGCAGATCCAGCAGCTCGACTCGAACCTCGAGCGCGCACGCAACAACTACGACTCCGCGAACGTCAAGCTGCACGCGATCGAGCACAGCCTCGCGATCAATCGCATCGGATTGCACGTCGCACGCTCGAACCTCGTCATCGCGCAGAAGGACCTCTCGCAGCGGCTCGTCTCGATCTACACGACGCGCGACAACCAGTCGACGCTCGCAGTTGTCCTCGGTGCGACGAGCATCGACGATCTCGTCAACCGCATCGAGTCCGTCCAGTCCCTGTCGACACAGGACGTCGCAGTCGTGCACCAGGTCGTCTCGTTCAAGCGTGAGGTGACCGTCCGCCAGCACACGCTCGTGCACGATCGTCGCGCGCAGACCGCGCTCGTGCGCCAGCGCGCGGCCGCGAAGGCCCGGATCGCGTCGCAGCTCGGGCGGCAGCAGCGCCTGTACAACTCGATCAAGGGCGAGATCGCGCATCTCGTCGCGATGCAGCACGCGCGGCAGCTCGCACTCGAGCGGCAGGCGCAGCAGCGGCTGGCCACCTACCAGCCGCCGGGCCAGAACCCCGCGCTCGATCTCAGCACCGGCCTCACGCCTCCGGCGCCTCCGTCGCAGTACACCGGCGTCGTCGGGATCGCGATGCAGTACCTCGGTGTGCCGTACGTCTGGGGCGGCGCGACCCCGAGCGGATTCGACTGCTCCGGCTTCGTCATGTACGTGTACGCGCAGGTCGGCGTGTCGCTGCCGCACTACACCGGCGCGCAGTGGGGCATGGGCGTGCCGGTCGCATACAGCGACCTCGAGCCCGGCGACCTCGTCTTCTTCGACGGGCTCGGCCACGTCGGGATCTACATCGGCGGCGGCGAGTTCATCCACTCTCCGCACACCGGTGACGTCGTCCGGATCGACAGCCTCTCCGAGGCCTGGTACGCCGCCACGTACGACGGCGCCCGGCGCATCACGTCCGGCTAGGCGTAGAGCTCCTCGATCTCGTCGCCGAAGTGCTCGTGCACGACGCGGCGGCGGAGCTTCAGCGTCGGCGTGAGCTCGCCGGCTTCCTGCGAGAAGTCCCGCGGCAGGATGGTGAACCGCTTGATCTGCTCGACGCGGACGCGATCGCGGTTGACGTTGTCGACGGCCTCTTGCACGAGCTGCTCCGGGTCGCGCCCCGATCCGTTGACCTCGTCCGAGTCGAGCGTGATGAGCGCGGTCACGTACGGGCGCCGGTCACCGACCACGAGCGCTTGCGAGATGAAGCGCGACGCCTTGAGCGCGTTCTCGAGATTCTGCGGCGCGATGTTTTTGCCGCCCGCGGTGATGATGATGTCCTTCTTGCGGTCGGTGATCTTCACGAAGCCGTCGGCATCGATCTCGCCGATGTCGCCGGTGCGGAAGAAGCCGTCCTCGGTGAAGGCGGCCGCGGTCGCTTCGGGATCCTTGAAGTAGCCCTTGAAGACGCTGTCGCTGCGCACGAGGATCTCGCCGTCTTCGGCCAGCTTCACCTCGGAGCCGTCGACGACCCGGCCGACGGTGCCGAAGCGGTAGTCATCCGGATCGTTGACGCTGAGCGAGCTCGACGTCTCGGTCAGCCCGTAGCCCTCGATCACGAGCATGTTCAGCGACCGGAAGAACTCGAGGACGTCGATGCCGAGCGGTGCCGCGCCGGAGATGCCGATGCGGATGCGTCCGCCGAGGCGGTCGCGAATCTTCTTGAACACGAGTGCGTCCGCGATCCGTCCCTGCACGCTGCTCGGCTTGTTGGTCGCGCCGACGCGGAGCGCCCAGCAGCCGATCGCGCGCTTGACCGGGCTCGACCGCTCGATCTCGCCGACGACGTTCGCGTGGATCTTTTCGTATACGCGCGGAACGGCGGGGAGGATCGTCGGCCGCGTGCGCGCGAGCGCCTCGGGCAGCCGCGCCACGTCGGACACGATCACGAGTGTGGAGCCGTGGTACGCGGCGCCCTGGTGGACGATGCGCGCAAAGCTGTGCGCCATCGGCAGGAACAGCAGGACGACGTCGGTCTCGTCCTGGAGCTCGTTCCGCACGCCCATCGCCGCCGTAACGAGGTTCTTGTGGGTGAGCATGCAGCCCTTCGGCGGGCCGGTCGTCCCAGACGTGTAGATGAGCGTCGCGAGGTCCTCTTCTCCGACCGGCTCCGGCTGGGAGTCCCCGGCGCTCGCTTCGAGCGCGTCGAGCTCGTCGAACCGCACGACCGGCCCGTCGTAGACGGAGGCGAGCTTGGCGGCCTGCTCGTCGTCCTCGACAAAGGCGAGCACCGCCTCGGAATGGCCGAGGATGTACCCGCACTCGCTCGCCGTGTTCGTCGGGTAGAGCCCGACGACCACGGCGCCGATGGACATGATCGCCCAGTCGAGGAGGATCCACTCGAGGCGCGTCCGAGAGAGCACGGCGACCGCGTCCCCGCGGCGGACTCCGCGGGCGAGGAGCCCCCGCGCCAGGGCGTCAACCCGGCGGCCGGCCTCCTCCCAGGAAACGTCGCGCCAGCCGTCCGGCTGTTCCTCGAGGTACGCCGGCATCGAGTGGTACTGCTCCTGCACATAGCGCCAGAGGGCGGGCGCAGTGCGAGTTTCGAGCGGCACGCCGTCATGGTAAGCCAAAGGAGATATGCCACCTGACTAGAATTCGGTTGATCCCATGAGGACGATCTGGAACGGATCGATCAGCTTCGGGCTGGTCAACATCCCCATCGGTCTCGCGCTGGCGACCCAGCGGGACGACGTCTCCTTCCGGACGCTGCACCGGGAATGCGGCACGCCGATCAAGCAGAAGCGGTGGTGCCCGTTCCACGAGCGCGACGTCGAGGCGGACGAACTGGTCAAGGGCTGGGAGGTCGCCAAGGGCGAGTTCGTCATCGTCGAGGAGTCCGATCTCGAGGCCGTTGCGCTCCAGCGCTCCCAGTCGATCGAGATCCTCCGCTTCGTCAAGCTCGAGCAGGTCGACCCCGTCTACTTCGACCGGACGTACTACCTGGCGCCGGCCGCCTCGGAGGCGCAGCGGCGTCCGTACGTCCTCCTCCTGCGCGCGATGGAGGAGTCGGGGATGGCGGCGGTCGGGAAGTTCGTGCTGTGGGGCAAGGAAAATCTCTGCCTGATCCGTCCGCAGGGCGACTCGCTCGCCCTCGAGACGCTCTTCTTCGCCGACGACGTCCGCTCGAAGTCGGAGATCGAGGAGGCCGTTGAGGCGACCGAGGTGAAGAAGGCCGAGCTCGCGCTGGCGGGCCAGGTGATCGAGAGCCTCGTCGGCGAGTGGGACGCGGCCGACTTCGAGAACGAGTACCGGCGCGACCTGAAGGCGATGCTCGACGCGAAGCTCGCCGGCCAGGAGATCACGCGGCCGGAGCCTGCGCCCGAAGCCCCGGTCATCGACCTCATGGAGGCGCTGCGGCAGAGCGTCGTCGACGTGCAGCAGCGGCGCGGAGACGGAAAGGCGCCCGAAAAGACGAAAGCCGCCTCGTCGGGCGGCTCTCGCCGAAAAGCGCCTGCGCGAAAAGTTTCCTAGCTCGCCTTCGGGAACGCTCCCAGCGCTTCGAGCTGCGCCTGGAAGAGATGCTTGTCGATCTTGCCCTGGTAGATCGGCACGCCTTCCTGCATGCAGAGCCTGATCACCTCCTGCCGGTCGATCTTCAACTCTTCCGACAGCTCTTCGGGCGTGAGGTGATTCGCCATTCGGCCTGCTCCTTCCCTGGGCACGAAAAAACCCGCCGGCGCCGAGCGCTCAGACGGGTTTTGCGTGACCCTTGCTTGTCGACGTGACGGGCTTCACTCGGCCCGTCCCAGAAAGACATCCATTGAGCACAGAATATGCCCCAGTGCCGACGGATGGCAAACCAGATATCGAGGGATTCGAGGAGCGCACCTTGATCCACGAGGGGATGCGGATCCGCTACCTCGTGGGCGGGGACGGGCCTCCGCTCGTGCTCGTCCACGGGCTCGGCGGAGGGGCCGCGAACTGGCGGCTGATCGCGCCTGCCCTCGCCGCTGGGCGGCGGGTGCTCGTGCCCGAGCTCCCCGGCCACGGCGGCTCCGCTCGGCTCGGCGGCGCGGGCTCGCTCGACCCCTTCGCCGAGGCGGTGCTGGCCGTCGCCGAGGCGGAGGGCGCGCTGCCGGCCCCCTGGGTCGGGCACTCGCTCGGCGGCCTCGTCGCGCTCCGCGCGGCGGCGCTGCGGCCGGAGGCCGTCACCGGCGTCGTCCTTGCCGCGGCCGCCGGGATCACGTCGGCCAGCCGGATCGGGCGGGTCACGGTCACGCTCATTGGCATCGCGCGACCGGGCAAGTTGCTCGGGCGGCGGCGGCGGACGGTGTCGCGCTCCCGCGCCGGCCGCACGCTCGCCTTCGGATGGTGGGGCGTCGCCGATCCGGCCGGGCTCGATCCCGAGATGGCGGAGGCATTCCTCGCGGGGCCGACGCGGCACACGGACACGCTCACCGCCGGAAAGGCGCTCGTCGTTTCCGATCCGCGACGCGACCTCCACCGCGTGACGTGCCCGGTTCTCTGCCTCTGGGGTGCGAACGACAACTGGGTCCCGCTCGCGGACGGCATCGAGTACGCGCGGCGACTGCGCGCGCCGCTGCGCACGATCGCCGACTGCGGGCATTTGTTGATCGGTGAGCGTCCGGAGGCTGTCGTGCGTGCCATCAGCGAGTTTCTGTCGTGTTTGTCGCCGTGACTGCATTTCGACCCTGAAAGGTCGGGCCGAACAGACGGACGGGCGGGCAAGCCCGCGCGTCCTGAGGTCGGCGTCGCAAGCGACGCCTTAGCGGCGAGCGGCCAGACGCCGTGCTCCGCGCGATCGAGGAGTTCCTCGCCGGGCTCTAGCTCGCCGCTGCCGCCTCGAACGGAATCATCTCCGCTCCGTCCTCGTTCTCGCGACGCGGGCCTCCGAGGAAGTCGACGCGCTTCGCGACGACCTCGACGACGCGGCGCCGCTTGCCGTCCTCCTCCCAGTTGCGGCTGCGCAGGTAGCCCTCGAGACCGACCCGCCGGCCCTTGCTCAGGTACTCGGCGCAGAGCTCCGCCTGCCGGTCCCAGACCGACACGCCGACGAAGTCCGCCCCTGCGTCGCGTCCCCCGCGGCCGACCGCGAGCAGAAAGCTCGCCACCTTCTTGTCCTCGCCCACCTCGCGGAGCTCGACGTCGGAGGCGAGGTTTCCGATCAGGTTCACCGTGTTCATGCGGTGAAGGTAGATCGTCACTTGTCACGAAAGGTGCTCAGCTTTATGACTTTTCGCAGATAGACTCGGACGCCATGGGACTCTTCACCTCGATGACCGGATTCGGCGGCCGCGACATGGCGGTCGACCTCGGCACGGCGAACACGCTCGTCTACGTGCGCGGCCGCGGGATCGTCCTCTCGGAGCCGTCCGTCGTGGCGATCGACTCCCGCACGGGCGAGGTGCACGCGGTCGGCGTCGAGGCGAAGCGGATGCTCGGCCGCACGCCGGGCACGATCCAGGCCATCCGGCCGCTGAAGGACGGCGTCATCGCCGACTTCGACGTCACCGAGCAGATGCTGCGGCACTTCATCCAGAAGGTGCACCAGCATCGCTTCGCGCATCCGCGCGTCGTCGTGTGCGTCCCGTCCGGTGTCACCGGCGTCGAGAAGCGCGCCGTCGAGGAGGCGACGCTCTCCGCGGGCGCTCGTCAGGCATATCTGATCGAGGAGCCGATGGCGGCCGCGATCGGCGCGGGCCTTCCTGTCGCCGAGCCGACGGGGAACATGATCGTCGACATCGGCGGAGGCACGACCGAGGTCGCAGTCATCTCGCTCGGCGGCATCGTCGTCTCGCAATCGCTGCGCGTCGGGGGCGACGAGATGGACGAGGCGATCATCAATCACATCAAGCGCGACTACAAGCTTCTGATCGGCCAGCAGACTGCCGAGGAGATCAAGCTCGAGATCGGTTCTGCGTGGGACCAGAAAGAAGAGCTGCAGGCGGAGGTGCGCGGCCGCGACATGCTCACCGGGCTGCCGAAGACGGTGATCCTCACCTCGGAGGAGATCCGCCGCGCGCTCGACGAGCCGGTCACGCAGATCATCGAGGCGATCAAGTCGACGCTCGACAAGACGCCGCCGGAACTGGCCGCGGACATCATGGACCGCGGCATCGTCCTCGCCGGTGGCGGCGCGCTCCTCACCGGGCTCGACGAGCGGCTGCGCCACGAGACGCAGATGCCGGTGCACCTGGCCGAGAGCCCGCTCACCTGTGTGGCCGTCGGCTCAGGGCGCAGCCTCGAGGAGTTCGAGGCCATCCACCGCTCGAACCGTGCCCGCGCCCGCGGGCGCAACGGCCGCCGCTACTAGGACCTGTGCGCCGCCCGGATGGGCCTCGTCGCGCCGGGCACGGCTGTAACCTAGGGCGCGGTGGCGCCTCCGAACCGCTCCGCACGCGTGGCGGTGCTGGGCTCCTCGCTCCAGCGCTCCAATCCCGGCCCGCGTCCGTCCCGGGTGCGTAGCGCACTGGTCCGGCGCATCGTGCTCGCGGTCCTCGTGATCGTCGCGCTCGCGCTGCTGACCGTCTCGTTCCGCTCCCCGACCTCCGGGTACCTCCACGACGCGCAGAGCTACGGCTCCGACGCGCTGCGGCCGTTCCAGGTCGCCGCGGTGCGTGTCGCGCGGCCGTTCCGCGACGCCTACAACTACGTCGACAGCCTCGCGCGCGCGAAGTCGCGTAACGCGAAGCTCGAGCAGATGGTGCGCGACTACCGCGGGCAGGCGCTACTCAACGCCTCGGCGGTCCAGCAGAACAACGACCTCAAGAAGCTGCTCCAGTTCGAGGCGGGTCCCACGTATCCGCAGGACTTCCGCGCCGTGAACACGTCCGTCATCTCGTTCCCGTCCGGATCGTTCACGCAGCAGATCGTCATCGACGCCGGGTCGAGCCAGGGCATCCATCTGAACACGCCCGTCGTCAGCGCCGACGGGCTCGTCGGCAAGGTGACGCAGCTCGGCCACACGACCTCGGTCGTGACGCTCCTCACCGATCCCGACAGCGCCGTGCCGGCGCGTGACCTGAAGACGCACGTGAGCGGGCTCATCCGGCACGGGCAGGGTGGGACGCTCATCCTCGACCGCGTGTCGAAGGATCAGGTCGTGAACAAGGGCGACTGGATCATCACGCGCGGCACCGTCGACCGCAGGTATCCGGACGAGTACCCGTACGGCATCCCGATCGGACGCGTCGTCGCGGTCGGGACGAGCGACATCGCGAGCTTCCTCACGGTGCAGGTGCAGCCGGTCGCGAACCTCGACTCGATCGACGCCGTCGCCGCGCTCGTCCCCAAGCATCCGCGCGCGAAACCGTGACCATCGCCGACGGCTTCAAGGCCGCGGCGCTGCTCTTCGTCGCGGCGATCGCCCAGGTGTCGATCTTCTCGCAACTGCGCGTGTACGGAGGCGTCCCCCAGGTCGTCCTCGTCACCCTCGTCGGCGTCGCGCTGCTGCGCGGGGCGGTCGCGGGCGCGATCGCGGGATTCTTCGCCGGCCTCGTCGTCGACACGGCGACGCTCGGCCAGCTCGGCCTGACCTCGCTCGTGCTCACCGTGTCCGGCTACTGGATCGGCCGCTACGGCGAGACGACCGGACGCGACCGCGGGCATGCGCCGTTCCTGTCGGTCGCGGTGGTCACGTTCCTCTATGCGTTCGGCATCCTGCTCGTCACCTTCATGCTCGGCGAGCGTGCGCCCGCAGGACCGGAGATGCGGAGCCTGCTGCCGACGATCGTGATGAACCTCGTTCTGACGGCTCCCGTGTACGCGCTCGTGCGCATACTGCTCCGCCCCCGCGAGCGCGCCGACTATGCCACCGAGGTGCAGCTGCTTGGCTAGCACCACCGCAGGCGAACGCCCCCGCTCCAAGCGGTTCATGCCGCCGAGCAAAGGCGTCGCCGAGCCGTACCGGCCGAGCGCGCGAGTGCTCCGCCGGGTGAGCGTGCTCGGCGTCGCGATGCTCGTCATCTTCGCCGTCCTTCTGCTGCGGCTCTGGGCTCTCCAGGTGCTCTCCGGGACGAAATACGTGAACCAGGCGGCGGCGAACTCGTTCCGCACCGTGCGCGTGCAGGCGCCGCGGGGCCAGATCCTCGACCGCAACGGCGTCCCGCTCGTGACGAATGCGCCGGCGACCTCGATTCTTCTGTGGCCGGCCGACCTGCCGAAGGTCTACACGACGCGCTATGCGGAGTTGCGCGCGCTTGCCCGGCTGACGAGCGTCCCGCTGTACGAGATCGCGGCGGGGATCAAGGCGCGGCGCGCAGCCAATGACCTCGTGACGCCGGTGACGGTGCGCGAGGCCGCCGGCGAACCGATGATCGCCTACCTGTACGAGAACGCATCGCAGTTCCCGGGCGTGACGACGTGGCGGACGTTCATCCGCCACTACCCGTACCACTCACTCGCGGCGCAGGTGCTCGGCTACGTCGGGGAGATCTCGCAGACCCAGCTGAACGGCCTTTCGAAGCAGGGCTACCAGCCGGGCGACGAGATCGGCCAGAGCGGGGTGGAGTCGTCCTACGACAGCTACCTCCGCGGTGTCGCAGGCAGCGCGCGGATGCACATCGACGCGTTCGGGAGGCCGCGAAGCGGCCTGACGACGACGGCGATCGCAAAGCCCGGCAACGACCTCCGGCTGACGATCGACTTGAAACTGCAGCAGGCGGCCGAGAAGGCGCTGCAGTACGGAATCCATCTCGCGCAGGCCAACGGGAAGTGGGCCGCGCGCGGCGGCGCGATCGTCGCGCTCGACCCGAACGACGGCTCGATCCTCGCAATGGCGTCCGCGCCGACGTACGACCCGTCCGTGTACGCGGGCCACGTGACCTTGGGAGAGCTCGGCCGCGCGGGCCTGACGCCCAAGACGGCGCCGGCAAAGAACATCCCTTCGCTGAACCGCGCCGTTTCGGGCCTATATCCGCCGGGGTCGACGTTCAAGCCCGTGACCGCGCTCGCCGCCATGCAGGAGCACCTGCTCTCGCCCTACGCGTACCTCCCGTGCACGGGCACGTACAGCTCGCCGCAGGACCGGTCGCATCGCACGTTCCACAACTGGGACCCGAACGTGAACCAGGCGATGGATCTGCCGACCGCGCTCGCGTACTCGTGCGACACGTACTTCTACCGGGTCGGCAACGAGTTCTACAACCTCCCCGCCGACCACGGGCAGCCGCTGCAGAAGTTGGCCGACGCATTCGGCTTTGGACAGTCGACCGGCGTCGACGTCGGGCCCGAGGCGACCGGCCTCGTGCCGACGATTAGATGGCGGCAGCAGCACTTCACGGACGCAGTCGACAAGCTCTGGAAGCCGGGCGACTCGATCGAGCTCGCGGTGGGACAGGGCGACCTCCTCGTCACGCCGTTGCAGATGGCGCGGCTGTACGCGGCGCTTGCGAACGGCGGCAAGCTCGTGACCCCGCACGTGCTCGACGACGTGGAGAGCCCGAACGGGGCGCGCGTCCCTGTGGCGGCGATCCCAGCCCCCCGCCAGGTGGGAATCGACCCGGCCGCACTCCAGGCCGTGCAGAAGGGGTTGTGGGACGCAACGCACCTGCCGTTCGGCACCTCGTACGCGGTGTTCGGCAAGTTCCCGGTCTCGATCGCGGGCAAGACCGGCACGGCCCAGAAGGTGGTCTCGCTGCCGGGGTACCTAGGCCTCCAGAACCAGGCGTGGTGGTGCGGATACGGCCCGTACAACTCTCCGAAGCTCGTCGTGTGCGCGCTCATCGAGAACGGCGGGTACGGCGGCGACGTGGCAGCGCCGGCGGCCGCCAAGGTGTTCGCGGCCTACTTCCACGTGGCGTTCCACATCCTCGGCCCCATCCACAGCGACTGATGGAAAGGACCGGCACACTCCGCTGATGCTCGAGTACGCCGGATCGCAGCACGCCGGGCGCCGGACCGACCGCGAAGAGGGGCTCGCGATCGTGGGAGTGCTCCGCTCGCTCGACTGGGTGCTGCTGGCCGGGATCGCCGGTCTCGTGGCCGTCGGGCTGTGGGCCGTCTCCGGCGTCACCCGCTTCGCCGTGGTCGGCAACCCGAGCTACTACCTCGACCGCCAGATGGTCTACGTCGCCGTCGGTGGCGCGGCGCTCGTCGTCGGGACGTTCATCGACCCGGACATCTACCGCCGCTACTGGAAGCCGATCTTCGGCGCCACCGTGCTCCTGATCGCGTTCGTGTTCGTCGTCGGCCATGCCGCGCGTGGCTCGACTCGCTGGATCTCGCTCGGCTTCTTCACCTTCCAGCCGTCGGAGTTCGGCAAGCTCGCGTTCGTCCTCGCGCTCGCCGGGTTCCTCGCCGACCGCCCGCGCGACGTCGGCGCGCTCGGCACGACGCTGCGCGTGCTCGGGCTCGGTGCGATTCCCGTCCTGCTCGTCTTCGCACAGCCCGATCTCGGGACGGCGCTCGTCTACCTCGCCGCGCTCGTCGCCATGCTCTTCGTCGGCGGCGCGCCGTGGCGGCAGCTCGTCGCGCTCGGGTCGATCGCGCTGCTCCTGGCCGTCGGCGTCCTCTGGGCCGGCCCCGCCGTCGGTGTCAACTTCCTCAAGGGCTACCAGCAGTCGCGGCTCACCTGCTTCGTGCACCCCTCGTACTGCTCGTCGGCGGACACGCGCTACAACCTCGAGCAGTCGATTGTCGCGGTGGGCGCCGGCCAGGTGAAGGGGCGCGGCGTCAACAACGCGACGCAGACGCGGCTGCAGTTCCTGCCCGAGCACGGCACCGACTTCGTGTTCGCGTCGTACAGCGAACAGCGCGGGTTCATCGGCGCGTCGCTGCTCCTCGCGCTCTACCTGCTCGTGTTGTGGCGCGCGCTGCGTATCGTCTCGATCGCGCGGGACTTCTACTCGGCGATCGTCGCGGGCGGCATCGTCGTCGCGCTCCTGTTCCAGATCTTCGTCAACGTCGGCATGACGATGGGGATCGCGCCGATCACCGGCATCCCGCTCCCGTTCGTCAGCGTGGGCGGTTCGTCGATGATCGCGAACCTCGCCGCCATGGGCGTGCTGCTCGCGATCTACGCGCGCGGCCGCGCAGCTCGTCGTCGGCGATGATGAAAACGCCGGTCTCGGTCGGCGCGCTGCGGAAGCTGATGAAGGAGCTGCGGGCGGCCGGCAAGGACCGGAAGCCGGTCGCGCTCGGCGGCGCCGGCGAGATCGCGCGCACGCTCGAGCGTGAGCTGACGCGCGGCGGCGATCCGTCCGCGGTGCGCGTGGGCGCGCCCCAAGGAGCAGTCGTCTACGTCCACATCGCGACCGGGGACGACGAGGCGGCGCTCCGAGCCGCGCGGCGCGCCCGCGTGCCGATCGTCGCCGTCGCGTTCGACGACGAGCCGCTGCCGTATGTGCTCGCCACGGACATCGTCCGGGTGGGGCCAGGCGAGCGCCTTCCCGTCGACCGGATCGCAGCCGCGGTCGCAGTGCGGCTGGGGGAGGCCGGGGCGCCGCTCGCCGGACGGCTGCCGATGCTACGCGGCGCGGTCTGTGACCGGATCGTCGCGTCGTTCGCGCGCAAGAACGGGATCGTGGGCGTGGCGGTGTTCATCCCCGGCGCCGATCTGCCCGTCCTTGCGCTCAACGAGGTGCGGATGCTGCTGCTCCTCGACCAGGCGTATGGGCTCGACCTCGATCCACGGCAGCGATTGCCAGAGGTCCTCGCCGTTGTCGGCGCGGGGCTCGGCCTGCGCGCGGTCGCGCGGGAGCTCCTGGACTTCATCCCTGTAGCGGGGTGGGCCGTAAAGGGCGGCGTTGCGTATGCAGGCACGCGAGCCCTCGGCGAGGCCGCGATCCGGCGCCTCCAGCTGGTCCACTAGGCGGCTGCGGGGCGCAACTTGGCCCTGCGAGCCTTGATCGCCCGGAGGCGCTGCTGCAAGCGGGCCCAGGCCCAGGGCTCGATCTCGAGGTAGCGAGCCTCGGTCTGGCCCCGTATGGCCTCGCCATACTCGAACCAGGCGTCAGCCTCCTCGATGAGCAGGAGCTCCTCGGCCTCGGTGCTCTGCAACCTGGTCACGGTCGAACCTCCAGGGTCGTGATTGCCGGATCGTAGGTCCGGGGTCGGACGACGCCCCTGCTACCCTGCGTGCACATGGTTTTCATGCCTGACCCACAGCGCGCGCGCCGCCCCGAGACCTCGGGCGTCGCTGTCGCGCGCTTCAACGAAGGAGTTTTTTCTTGCCCTGGTTCCGACGACGGAAGAACGAATCCGACACAGCGGCCGCTCAGCCGGCCGCACTCGAGGCTCCTCGCGAGCCTGAAGTAATCGAATCGGCCGCCGAGCCGGCGGCCGGTACAACCGATCCCACCAAGCCCAAGCGCCGCCGCGGTAGCCGCGGAGGACGCGGGCGCAAGAAGCCCGGGACTGCGACCGCGGGCGACAAGCCGAGCGAAGCGAAGCCCGAAGCGAAGCCTCGGAGCGGCGACCGGAAACAGCCGGAGCGCAAGCAGCCGCAGATGTCGCAGCGGCAGGAGCGGCGCCGCCAGGAGAGCGGCAGTCGCCGCCGCCAGGCGCCCCGCCGTGCGCCGCTGCCGGCCGCGAAGCGTGAGCTCATCGTGTCCGTCGACGTCGGAGAACAGCGCGTCGCCGTCCTCGAGGACGACCGCGTCGCCGAGGTCTATCTCGAGCGTCCGGAGCGGCGCTCGATCGCGGGGAACATCTACCTCGGCACGGTCGACAACGTCCTCCCCGGAATGGAGGCGGCGTTCGTCGAGATCGGCCTGGAGAAGAACGGCTTCCTGTACGTCGACGAGATCGTCGGCCCGGAGCTCGAGCGCGGCCACGGCCGTCGCATCCAGGACCTGATCAGCCGCGGCCAGACGATTCTCGTCCAGGCGGTGAAGGACCCGATGAAGACGAAGGGCGCCCGCCTGACGACGCAGATCTCGCTTCCCGGCCGGTTCGTCGTCTTCGTCCCGCAAGGCGAGGGGCTGGGCGTGTCGCGCCGGCTCGACGACGACGAGCGCGGACGCCTGAAGGACATCCTCAAGAAGCTGAACGTCAAGGAAGGCGGCGTCATCGTCCGCACGGCTGCCGAGGGCGCGTCCGAGGACGACATCGAACGCGACCTCGTCTTCCTGCAGCGGCTGTGGAAGTCGATCCAGGCGCAGGCGAAGACCGCCAAGGCGCCGGAGCTCATCTACCAGGAGGCGGAGCTGCCGCTGCGCGTCACGCGCGACCTGTTCACCGGCGACTTCGAGCGCGCGCTCGTCGACAACGACCAGGCGTTCAAGCGCATCACCGGCTACCTGAAGAAGACGTCGCCGCACATGGTCGAGCGCGTCATCCGGTACAAGGAGAAGACGCCGCTGATGGAAGCGTTCGGCGTCGACGCCGAGATTAGGTCGACGCTGAACAGGCGCGTCGACCTTCCCTCCGGCGGCTATCTCATCTTCGACTACGCGGAGGCGTTCACCGTCATCGACGTGAACACCGGCCGCTTCGTCGGCTCGCGCGGCAAGAGCGCCGGCGGCCGGCTCGAGGACACGATCACGAAGAACAACCTCGAAGCGGTGAAGGAAGTCGTCCGCCAGCTGCGCCTGCGCGATGTCGGCGGGATCATCGTCATCGACTTCATCGACATGGCGAACCCGAGGAACCGGAAGACGGTCGAGGACGCACTGCGCGAAGAGCTCGAGCGCGACCGTACGAAGACGTACGTCGTCGAGATCTCACCGCTCGGCCTCGTCGAGATGACGCGGCAGAACGTGACGGAAGGACCGCGTGAGATCATGACGCGCAAGTGTCCGACCTGCGGCGGGGACGGCATCGTGCTCTCCGAGGCGTCGGCGGCGATCGACGTCGAGCGGCGCCTCCGTGCGCTGACGGCGGGCTCGCGCTCGCAGGCGTTCAAGGTCGAGCTCGCCGCTCCGATCGCGAGTGCGCTCGTCGGGCCGGGTGCGCGGCGGCTGATCGAGCTCGAGGCGCTGACGAAGCGGCGCTTCTTCCTCGAGGGCAAGCCCGACATGCACCTCGACCACTTCGTCGTCCTCGCCGAGGGCAAGCTCGCCGACCTGACGCCGCCCTCTCCGGTGGCCGAGGGCGCGGAGGTCCAGATCGAGCTGGTCGAGGTCGACCGGCACGACGCGACGGCCGCCGTCGGGAAGCTGGACGGAATCGACGTCTGCGTCGGCGACGCCGCGCAGCTCGTCGGCAAGCGCGTGAAGGTGCGCGTCGAGCGCGTGCTCGACGGAACCGCGTACGCATCGCTGACGCGGCGCGCGAAGGTGGTCGAGCCGCTGACCGCCGAGGCGGAGGCGGAGAAGCCGACGCGCAAGCCGCCGGTCCGCAAGGACGCGGAGGCGGGTGCGCCCGAGTCCGACACGGAGGCCGAGGAGCTCGAGACCGACGAGACCGACGAGGCCGACGAGGCCGACGAGGCCGAGGACGTCGACGACGTCGAGGCGGAGGACGAGGACGAGGACATCGCCTCGGACGCGCCGGCGACAGCCGCGAAGAAGAAGACGCGGCGCGGCTCGCGCGGCGGCCGCAACCGCAAGAAGCCGACCACGATCCACCTCCCGCCCGACGAGCTCGGCGCGCCGAAGGCGGCCGAGGAGCCGCTTCCGGCCGCTGCCGAGGCGGAGCCGGTGTCCGACACCGAGGCGCCGGAAACACCCGAAAAGCCCGAGGCATCCGAAGCTCCGTCCGAGAACGGCGCCGAGCCGAGGAAGAAGAAGACGCGGCGCGGCTCGCGCGGGGGCAAGAACCGGCGCAAGAAGCCGGCCGGCGCAGTCGCCGCGGCCTCCGGGAACGGCTCAGAGCCGGAGCCGGCGGCGGAGCCCGAAACGGAGCCGGAGGCGCACGAGCCCGTGCTCCAGCCGGAGCCCGCGGCGGAGGTCACGGCCACCCAGGAGGAGGAGTGGGGCTACGTCCCCATGTCCGAATGGGGCGACGAGATCGATGGCTAATTTCGCTACACTGCGGCCTTCGCGGGCCTCTGGCCCGCGTTTCAGCGCCTAAAGCAATGAGCTACGCGATCATCACACTCGGCGGCAAGCAGTACCGCGTTCGCCCGGGCGAGCGGCTGCTCGTCGATCGCCTGAAGGAGGACGAGGGGAAGACGTTCAAGCCCCGCGTTCTGCTCGTGGGCGGCGACGGCAAGACCGACCTCTCGCCGACGACGACGGTCACCGCGCGCGTCGTGGGCCATGTGCTCGGCGAGAAGATCCGGATCGGCAAGTACAAGAAGCGGACCGGATACCGCCGCCACAACGGCTATCGCAGCCGGCTGACGCGGATCGAGATCGAGGCCATTGGCGCGACCAAGGCTGCACCGAAGAAGGCGGAGCCCAAGGCGGCGGCAACCGCGCCGAAGGCGGCGCCCGCCCCGAAGGCGGCTGCGCCGAAGGCCGCGGCCCCGGCAGCTGCGCCGGCGCGCACCGTTCATCCGCCGAAGGGCTACGAGGACATGTCGATCGCGGAGATCAAGGAGCACGTGTCGACGTGGCGGCGGCCGAACATCGAGGCTGCGCTGGAGTACGAGAAGGCGAACGCGAACCGCAAGGGCGCGATCGCGACGCTCGAGTCGGCGCTCGCCGCGAAGGAGGAGCAGTAGATGGCACATAAGAAAGGTCTGGGCTCGTCGCGGAACGGCCGTGACTCGAACCCGCAGATGCTTGGCGTCAAGCTCTTCGCCGGCCAGGACGTGACCTCGGGGATGATCCTCGTCCGCCAGCGCGGCACGCGCTTCCGCCCCGGCCCCGGCACGGGCATCGGCAAAGACGACACGATCTTTGCGACGCGCGAAGGCAAGGTCGCCTTCCGCACGAGCGGCGAACGCCGCTTCATCTCGGTCCAGTAAAAGTGCTCCGCACTTTCACTGGCTGAGGTTCCCGCTTCGCGGGAGCGGACGCGGGCGGAGCCCGCGTCCTCTTATGAGTATGGGCGACGGCTTGGTTCTGCGCACGCGGTGGTGGCTTCGCCATCCCCGCGCGCTCGTCCGGCCGGCTCGAACGCTTCGCGTTCGGTCCGGCCCTTTGTCGTACCGTTGAGTGCGATGTTTCACGACAAAGCGCGCATCTACGTTTTCGGCGGCCGCGGCGGCGACGGGTCGATTCATTTCCGGCGCGAGAAGTACGTGCCGAAGGGCGGACCGGACGGCGGTGACGGCGGCGAGGGCGGCGACGTCGTGCTGATCGCGGATTCGCGCCGGCGCGACCTGTCCGGCGTGCGCCCGAACCAGAAGTTGCGTGCCGGTCGCGGCGGCGGCGGTGGCGGGCGACTGTCACACGGCGCCGACGGTGACGACGCAGTGCTGAACGTGCCGGTGGGCACGCAGGTGTTCGACGGCGAGGGCCGGCTTGTCGCCGATCTCGCGCACGCCAACGCTCGCGTCGTCGTCGCGAAGGGCGGGACCGGCGGCCGCGGCAACAAGCACTTCGCCGGTGCGACGCGGCAGACGCCACGCTTCGCCGAGGTCGGGCTTCCGGGCGAGGAGGGCGAGATCGAACTGCGGCTGAAGCTGCTCGCCGACGCCGCGCTCGTTGGCCTCCCGAACGCGGGCAAGTCTTCGCTGCTCGCGCGCATCTCGAACGCGCGCCCGAAGATCGCCGACTACCCGTTCACGACGCTCGCGCCGGTCCTCGGCACGGTGGAGATGGACGGGAGCCAGCTCACCGTCGCGGACGTCCCGGGCTTGATCGAGGGCGCGAGCGAAGGCATCGGCCTCGGTCACGAGTTCCTCGCGCATCTCGAGCGTGCGCGGCTGTTGCTGCACGTGATCGACTCGTCCGAGGGCGACGCGGACGAGCGCTGGCACACGATCGACACGGAGCTCGCCGCGTACGGCGCCGGCCTCGACACGCGTCCGCAGGTCGTCGTCCTCAACAAGATCGACTTGCAGCCGGAGCCGCCGGCGTTCGACATCGAGGACGAGCGCATCGTCCGCGTTCTCCGCGTGTCGGCGGCGACCGGCGCGGGGATCGACGAGCTGAAGCGCACGCTCTTCGAGCTCGTCCCGCAGGAGGAGGTCGTTCCCACGCCGGAAGCCGCCGAGCTCGTCGACTACCTCGTCTACCGGCCACAGCCGGCGCGGCGCGCTTATCGCGTTTTCAGGACGGATGGCGGGTTCCGCGTCACCGGCCGCCCGCCCGATGCGGCGGAGCTGGAGGCGATCCTGAAGGCGGCCGGCGCGCGGGAGGGCGACGAGGTCGAGATGGGCGAGGAGAAGCTGGAATGGCAGTAGTCCTGTTCGGCGGCGCGTTCGATCCGCCCCACGACGGGCATGTTGCGCTGGCGCAGGCCGCGAAGGAGCGCTTCGACGTGCCGCGCTTGACCGTGCTCGTTGCAGAGCGGCCGGGGCACAAGGACGTCGAGCTGCCGGCTGAGGTTCGTCTCGAGCTCGCGCAGGCGGCGTTCCCGGACGACGACGTGAGGCTCGACCCGTATCCGCGCACGATCGATCTCCTCCGCGGCGAGCAGTTCGACGATCCCGTCTTCGTCGTCGGCGCCGACCAGTTCGTCGACTTCCTCACGTGGAAGGAACCGGAGGCGGTGCTCGAGCTGACGCGACTCGGTGTGGCCACGCGGCCCGGCTTCGACCAGGGCCTCCTGGACATCGTCCTCCGGTCGCTCGAGCGCCCCGACCGGGTGACCTTCTTCGACATCGAGCCGAATCCGGCCGCCTCGAGCGAGATCCGGGCGCGCGCTGCGCTCGGCGAGCCCCTCGACGGCCTGGTTCCCGTCGCCGTTGAGCGGCTCATCGTCGAGCGTGGGCTGTACAGCGGAGATTGACGTCCGCAAGGCCTGGATAGACTGAATGCAGTTGACGCCGCTCGAACACGCACGCCGCATCGCCGCTCTCGCCCAGGAGAAGCTGGCGGAGGACGTGGTCATTCTCGACATGCGGCCGGTCTGCACGTTCACCGACTTCTTCGTCATCTGCACGGGGCGTAACGCGCGCCAGACCGCCGCGATCTGGGACGAGGTGCACGGTCGCATGAAGAGCGAAGCGGATCTCCTCCCGCGCAGCGTGGACGGCGTGCAGGAGGGAACGTGGATCCTCGCCGACTACCTCGACGTCGTCCTCCACGTCTTCACGCCGGAGGCGCGCGCGTATTACAAGCTCGAGGATCTGTGGGGCGACGTGCCCGCGATCGAGCTCGAAGCCGCTACGGCGTAAGCGCGCCTGCGCGCGTCGGCACGACGTTCGACCGCAGCACGAGGTTCGACGGGCTGGCGGAAAGGCCGCCGACCGTCTTCCCGGCCACCGTAATGTCGAGTGCCGACGGGCGGCCCATCCGCAGCCAGAGCTTCGTCGTGAAGTGGAAGAGCTTCACCTGCCCCTGCTCGAGGACGCCTTCGTAGAGGAGGGCTCCGTTGGGTCCCCCGACGCGGACGAGCAACCAGCATCGCCCGCGGGCGGCACTGATGCGCGTGAACACGGGCGCCGTCGAGACGGCCGGGGTCGTCACGGCGGAGGTTGTCTTCGCCGTCACGGTCGGCGGCGGCGCCGCAGCGGCGACGCTTCCGGCGCCTGACGGCGACTGGGTCCGCGGCGGCGTCGACGATCCGGCGAGCCGCCAGGCGGCGAGCCCGGCGACGGCGGCGCCGACGACGAGAATGGCGGCAAGCGTCATGAGCACACCGCGCTGGAGGTGGCGGCCGTCCACCGACGCGTGCGGCACGAACGGCGGCGCCTCCTCGTCGTGGCGGGCGATGCGCGCGTTGTACTCGTCGATGTAGAGCTGGCCGTTGAGGCCGAGGTGCTCCGAGTACGTGCGGAGGAAGCCCTTCGTGTACGCCTCGCCGGGGAGCATGTCCCAGCGCTCCTCCTCGAGCGCGGTCAGGTAGCGCTCGCGGATGCGAATCGCCTTGTGGACGTCGGCCGGGCTGAAGCCGCGCCGCGTCCGGGCTTCCCGGAGGCTGTCGCCGATCTGGAACACGTTGTGTGAATTGTGGCCAACACTGTGGAAAAGCGCCAGGGCAGTGTTGAAACAACGTGGATAACGGGTTGAAGATGCTTAGGAGGCCGTTGCAGCCCGAGGATCGTCCTCGGCCAGCTGCCACCAGACGGCGACGAAGTACGGCAGGCCCGCGAGCCTGGCCGGGGCGACGACGAAAGCCGTAGGCACGCGGGAGCCGTCCTTCCGCTGTACGAGGCGGACGCCCTCGCGCATCTCCTGGCTGAAGAGGCGCGTCCGGTCGAAGCCGCCCTCGGTGAAGGCGCCGACGTCGTAGGCCAGCAGTTCCTCACGGGTGTGCCCGAGCAGCTCGGCCGCCCGCCGGTTGACGGCGACCATGCGGCCGTCGTCGTCGTAGACCGTGATGGCGAAGAACGCGCTGTCGGCCGCCTCGCCGAGCAGCGCTTCGTGCAGCAGGTCGGGCGTCGGGAAGCGTCCGGCCACTTCGACCAGCATGACCTGCCGAGGCGCTCCTGCGCAACCCACTAGCGCGGGGGAGATGCCGCCCACCTCGCTCCAAGGCCGAGGCTAGGGCGACCCCGCGGGTGGGTTCTTGCCGCCGGTGCCGACGTAGCTGACGCAGTCGCCCTGGTTCACGACGTTGCGCACCAGATCAGTCGAACTCTGGCTTGACCCTACGCCGGTCGCCGCGAAGATTCAACGTGACCCGATACTTCATGGAGCCGAGGGGGCTCGAACCCCTGGCCTTCTGGCTGCCAGCCAGACGCTCTCCCAGCTGAGCTACGGCCCCAGAGCCACCCAGTCTAGCGGCGAATTCGAAGTCCTTTTCCCAGTTGATGCCTGTCCTTTGGTTGTTCTTCGGCGTGCCGACGCGAAGGTGGATCTGTCGCCGGGCCGCGAACTCGTGCATTCGCAGGAAGTAACAGCGACCGGTTTCCGGGCAGTACGCGGCGAACGCGTCGATCTCATCGGCTGTGTACTTCCGTGTCACCACTCCCGCGGCCGATCGGCGGGCGGAATAGAGGCGAATCAAGACGACGTCGCCTTGCAGAGACGCCCACTTGCACTGCACGCGAAGAAACTCGTCGCCGGTGTCGAACACGAAGTCGTATCGCAGATCGGCGAGCGGCTTCAGGACGCCGATCCCCAGCTTGATCGCCTCGTGCGCGATCGCGGTCTCGGCAATCGCGCCCTTCTGATTCGTTGTCAGCACAGTAAACAGATTACCGGCACGACCGGACGGAACTAGCCGGCGAGCTCGCGCACCGCGCGGACGAGCTCTTCCGGCGGGAACGGCTTGCGCAGCACCGGCGTGCCGACGTCGACGACGAATTGCTCGCCGTAGTCGCCGGTCATGAGCAGCACCGGCAGCCCGGGATTCGTCCGGCGCAGCCGCTCGGCGATCGCGTCGCCGCTCACGCCGGGCATCAGCACGTCCAGAACCGCCGCGTCCACGTTGCCACTCTCGACCGCGGCGATCGCGGCCATGCCGTTGCTGACGCTCACCACCTCGAAGCCGGCGTCCTCGAGAACGGCTCTGTACAGGAGGACGAGGTGGGGGCTGTCGTCGGCGACGAGGACGCGCATCCCCCATTGGTACCCGAAGCCGGGCCGGGCTATCGTCCCCTCGGTGCGCGGGAGGCGGCTGGTGGTGCCCATCCGGCTGGCCGCTGTCCGGCTGCGCGCCCATGCGCAGCGGAACCTGCTGGCTGCGATCGGGATCGCCGTCGGCGCGGCCGTCCTCGCAATGACCGCCGTGGGCGCGGTCGCCGTCCAGGACCGCGCCGTGCAGCGCGCCCTCGCCGGCCTGCAGCCGTCCGACCGCGCAGTGCAAGCGGTGTGGAGCGGCGTTCCGGCGCAGTCGAACCTCAGCTACCCGCAGCTCGACCATCTTGCCCGCGGGGCGCTCGAGCCCGTGCTGCACCACCCGGCATTCGCGGTCGAGGTCTTCCGCCAGGCGACGTGGGGCGGCGCGTTCGTCAACCTCGGCGCCGTGGATGGGCTCTCGCGCTGGCTCGTCCTCCGCAGCGGCCGCCTCCCGCACGCGTGCACGCCCTCCGACTGCGAGCTCGTCCAGATCGGAGGAGCACCGGCGGCGCCGAAGCTGCCGTTCCTGCACGTCGTCGGCCGCGCGACGTTCCGCAGCGGCGCGCCGCTGTCGGCGTACTTCGCCGCCGCGGGAGCGAACCGGCCGCCGATTCTGCTCGCCGACGGCGTAAGCGCGTTCACGCGCACACCGCTGCCGGACGCCCCGCTCATCGCTCGCACGTACGGCTGGGTCGTGCCGCTCGCACCGGGCTCGATCCACGACTGGGATCTCGCCGGCCTCGGCTCGCGCATCGACCAGGCGCAATCGCAGCTGGAGGAGCGCAGCGACATCTTCTCCATCTCCGCGCCGCTCGACACGATCGCGGCGGTGCGCGCGACGAGCCGTGTCGCGGGCGAGCGGCTACTCGTGCTCGGCGGCGACGCTGCCGTTCTTCTCCTCGGCTTCGCCGTGCTCGCGTCCACGAGGCTCCGCCGCGACTACGACGCGACACGCCGGCGGCTGACCTGGTTCGGCGCCGGCCGCGGCCAGGTGCTGCTCGTCGCCGCGGCCGAGGTCGCGGCGATCACGATCGTCTCCAGCATCGCCGGCTGGATTTCCGGCAGCGGCGCGGGTGCGCTCCTCGCGCGTCACCTCGGTGCGCCCGGATGGCTCGCGGTCGACCATTCGCTCTTCACGCTGCGCGCGTTCGGGATCGCCGTCGCGCTCGCCGCGCTGACGGCGCTCGTGATGCTCGCCGCGCTGCGCCTGGAGAAGATCGCGTTCGGCGGCGTCACGCTGACCGCGGCCGACGTCGCGGCACTCGGCGCGCTCGCTGCGATCCTTCTTGCACTCGCGCGCGGGAAGACGGACACGTCGACGCTTGCATCCGGCGGCGGCACCGGTGTCGTGCTGCTCCTGCTGCCGGGTCTCGTGCTGTTCGTGCTCGCCGTCGCGGCCGCGCGCGTGCTCGCGCCGCTCCTGCGCGCGCTCGAGTGGGCGGGACGGCGCGGGCCGCCGCCTGTGCGCCTCGCGCTGCTGTCGCTCGCACGCTCCCCCGGGAGGGTGCTGCTGTCCGTCGTGTTCTTCGTCCTCAGCGTCGGCGTCGCGCTGTTCGCGTTCTCGTATCGCGCGACGCTCCAACGCGGCGAGACGGAGCAAGCGCGCTACGCGGTCCCTGCGCCGTTCGTCCTCCAGGAGGACCTCTCCAAGCTCGTCACCGTGCAACAGGCAGCACCGCACCTCGGCACGCCCGTGCTGCGCGACAGCGGCTACGTCACCGCCAACCGCGGCATCGACTTCACGCTGCTGGCGCTGCCGGCGGCTGAGATTCCGCGCGCCGACGGGTGGCGCTCCGACTTCTCGTCGCTGTCGCCGCACGCGCTCGCGCGCGCGCTCGCCCCGCCGGTCACGCCGCGCCTGCGCGGCTTCGACTTGCCTGCCGGCGCGACGCGACTGACGGTGCCGTTGATGATCACCGGCGACCGCGTCGGCATCCAGCTCAACGTGCTCGACCCGCGCGGCGACTTCACGCTCCTCTCGCTCGGCGAGCTCGGCCGCGGCACGCACGCGCCGAGCGTGCGGCTGCCGCCCGAGGCGCGCGGTGGTCGAGTCATCGCGATGCGACTCTCGTTCCCGCAGACGGCTGCGTTCGTCGCCGGGCATCGTGAGAGCGGGACCGCGCTGGCCGTCAACGACTCGTCGGTCGGCACGCTTCGCCTCGACCGGCGCTTCGCCGGCTGGATCGGGACGAACGGGGTGCGCGTGCACGGGACGACGCTGCGCTACGTCGTCAACCGGGCGTCCGACTCGATCCTGCGGCCGAGCGAGCCGCTCGAGGGCGTGCCTGTCCCCGTCGTGGTGTCGCCCGACCTCGCGCGCACCGCGGGCGCGGGCGGCCTCCTGCCGCTGCACGTCGAGGACGAGACGATCGAGGGCCGCGTCGTCGGCGTCGCACGGAACTTCCCCTCCGTCGACGGCGATCTCGTCGTCGCCGACCTGCCGACGTGGCTGACGGCGGCGAACACGATCGAGCCGGGAACGGCGACCGCGAGCGAGATCTGGCTCGACGCGTCCAAGCGGCCGCGCATCCCCTCGCTCTCGATCGTCTCGCAACGGGCGACCGAGGAAGCTCTGCGCAGCGATCCGCTCGCGCGCGGTTCGCTCGCGCTACTGCTTGTCGCCGCGATCGTCGGCCTCGTGCTCGCCGCCGTCGGCGTGCTGCTCGGCGTCGTCGGCGACCGCCGTGACGAGACAGGCGAGCTCTTCGATCTCTCCGCGCAGGGCGTCACGCCTGCCGAGCTGCGCCGCCACCTGGTGCTGCGCGCAGAGGCTGTCGCAGCGGTGGGCATCGGCGGCGGGGTCGTCGCGGGCGCGGTGGTGAGCGCGCTCGTCGTCGCCGTCGTCTCCGTCACCGCGGGAGCCGGGACCCCGCTGCCGCCGCTCGTGCTCGTGTTCGACTGGCCGCTCGTCGGCATCGCGCTCGCGTGTCTCGTCGCAGGCTCGACGGCTGCTGCCGGCATCGCCGTGAGGAGGCTGCGATGACCGCCGTCGAGGCCACCGACCTCTTCCGCATCTATCCGTCCGCAGAAGGCGCAGCCGCCGCGCTCCAGGGTCTGTCCCTCGAGATCGAGGAGGGCGAGCTCGTCGTCGTCTTCGGGCCGAGCGGATCGGGCAAGAGCACGCTGCTGCGCATCCTCGCCGGCCTCGACCGTCCGTCGGCGGGAACGGTGCGCGTTTTCGAGCACGACCTGCGCACGCTGCGCGGCCGCGCGCTCGCCCGCTACCGCTCGCGCACGCTCGGCTACGCGGATCAGCACTACGAGCGTGCGCTCGCGCCCGAGCTGACCGCGCGCCAGCTCGTTGCGTTGCGCCTCGACCTGCTCGGCGTCGATCGCGCCGAGAGCGGACGCACCGCCGACCGGCTGCTCGAGCGCGTCGACCTCGCCGGCAAGCGCAACGCGCGGCCGGGCGAGTTGTCCGGCGGCCAGCAACAGCGCGTCGCGCTGTGCGCCGCGCTCTCGCACGGCCCGCGGCTCTTCATCGCGGACGAGCCTACCGGCGAGCTCGACGCCGCGAACGCCGCCGAGATCTACGCGCTCATCCGCGAGCTCGCACGCGAGGCGGGCGTGACGACGCTCATCGTCAGCCACGATCCGGAGTCCGCCGCCGTCGCCGACCGCGTCGTGCAGGTCCGGGACGGGCGGGTCAGCGCGGTCGACGGCGAAGCGGTCGTGAACCGCGGTGGCTGGATCCGCGTCCCCGAGGAGCTGCTCGGCCGGACGACGCGTGCGCGCCTGGAGCCGAGGCCCGGCGGGGTGTTCGTGCACACCGTCGCCGTCGAGGCGGTGGAGCGCGCCGCTCCGGCGGAGGCGCGACCCGGGGCGGTCGTCGCCGAAGCGGTGGCCCTGACGAAGGTGCATGGTCGCGGCGCGCGCGCGACCGAGGTCTTCCACGATCTTTCGCTCGCGTTCGCCGGAGGTGCGTTCTCGGCGATCACGGGCCCTTCCGGCACGGGGAAGTCGACGCTGCTGCACCTGCTCGCGGGCCTCGACCGGCCGACGGCCGGCGACGTGCGCGTGCTCGGGACCGCGCTCTCCGGCCTCGACGACACCGGGCTCGCGTTGCTCCGGCGCAGCAGCATCGGCCTCGTCACGCAGGGAACGGATCTCGTCCCGTTCCTCACCGCGCGCGAGACGGTGGAGCTCGCGCTCGCCTTGCGCGGCGCCGACGCCGGCGGCGCGGCTTCGGCACTCGCCGCCGTCGGCCTCGGCGAGCTCGCCGACCAGCGCGTCGCGCGGCTGTCGATGGGGGAGCGGCAGCGCGTCGCCATCGCACGTGCGCTCGCGGCGAAGCCGGCGCTGCTGCTCGCGGACGAGCCGACTGCGCGGCTCGACGAGGCGAACGCGCGCGCCGTCGGCGCGCTCTTCGCCGAGCTCGCGCGCACGACCGGCACCGCGATCGTGTGCGCGACGCACGACCCGGTGCTCATCGAGCACGCGCAAGTGGAGTTCCCGCTGGCTAGCCTCCGAGAATGACTGCCGTGTCCCTCGGCCAAGTTCGCTTGGCACGTAACTAGGAGCCGTAGGCTTGTGAGCCAGGAAGGCGTTGACCTTCTCCTGCGGGGTTACCGCGCGTTCGTCGCCGGCGACCTCGACGCGATCGAGGCGATGCTCGACCCCGAGGTGGAGTGGGTCGGCGCGGAGGCCGAGGGAGCGTTCGACCGCGACGACGTGCTCGCCATCCTCGCCGAACGCGTCGCCGAGGGCTACCACGTCACCGTCGACCGCTGCATCGGCGTCGGCGACCGCGTGGTCATCAGCATGCGCTTCTCACGCATCGAGCCGGACGAGACCGACGAGCGGCCGCTGCAGTCGCGGCGCTACTACCTCGTCGGCCGCTACGCGGCGGTGGTGACGACGCACGAAGGCCGCGTCGCGCGCGTCGAGGAGCATCCGCACCTGGTCGCCGCGCTCGCGGCGGTCGGCCTCGAGGACGAGGTGGCGTGAGGCGCGTCCTCGTCACCGGCTTCGAGCCCTTCGGCGGCTCGGACGTGAACACGTCGCAGGTCGTCGCCGAGGCGCTCGGCGGCCTCGTCCTCCCGGTCTCGTATGCGCGCGCGCCAGACGCGCTTCGCGCCGCCGTTCGCGCGACCGATCCGGACGTCGTCATCTGCTTCGGCCAGGCCGACCGCGAGGCGGTCTCCGTCGAGCGGTTCGCGCTCAACCTCGACGGCTCCGAGTCGGAGGACAACGACGGCGTCGTCTCGTCTGCCGAGATCGACCCGAAAGGCCCGGTCGCGTATCGCTCGACGCTGCCGGTGGACGAGATCGTGGCTGCGCTGCGCGACGAGGACATCCCGGCCGAGGCCTCGCGCACCGCCGGCGGCTTCCTCTGCAACCGCGTCTTCTACGTGCTCATGGGCCTGCTCGAGGAGCGTCCGGGGACGACCGGCGGCTTCATCCACGTCCCGGAAGACATGCCGCTCAGCCTGCTGGTGCGGGCCGGCGAGATCGTCGTCGCCTGTGCGACGGCCATCGCGCTGTCCTAAGCCCCGGGATTACCCGGCAGGCGGAGATCGTTCTCCATCGGTACAATCCGGATACCTAGTACACCGAATGGAGAGTGACCGAATCGTGAGTGACCTGCTTCTCGTCCCGTTGGAGGACACGGTCGTCTTCCCGGGCATGACCGTCACGCTGACGGTCGAGACCGGCGACGAGACCGAAGTGCTGCTCGTGCCTCAGCACGGGCAGGAGTACGCGAAGGTCGGCACCGTCGCCCGGGTGGACGAGCGTGTCCGCCTGCCGCGCGGCGCCGGCACGGCCGTCGTCCTGACCGGCCTGCACCGCGGCGTCATCGGCGCCGCCCGCACCGACCCCCAGGGGAACCTGCGCGTCGAGGTCGAGGAGATCGAGGACGAGAACCCGGCTCCCGTCAAGACGCGCGAGCTGGAGCGCGAGTACCGCGCCGTCGTCGAGGAGATCCTCGAGCTGCGCGACGCGGACGAGCGCATTGGCCAGTTCCTGCGTTCCATCACCGAGGCCGGCGCGCTCGCAGACACGTGCGCGTATGCGCCCGACATCTCCTTCGCGCAGCGCGTCGAGCTGCTCGAGACGGTCGACGTCGTCGAGCGCCTCGAGTTCGCCGTGAAGCTGCAGCGCGAGCGGCTCGCCGAGCTGCAGGTGCGCGCCCGCATCCGCGAGGACGTGGAGTCCGGTGCGCAGAAGCAGCAGCGCGAGTGGTTCCTGCGCCAGCAGCTCAACTCGATCCGCAAGGAGCTCGGCGAGGACGAAGGGTCCGTCGTCGAGGAGTACCGCACGAAGATCGAGGAAGCCGGCATGCCGGACGACGTCCGCGCACAGGCCGAGCGCGAGCTGCGACGCCTGGAGACGATGGGCGAAGGCTCCGGCGAGGCGTCCATGATCCGCACCTACCTCGAGTGGCTCACGTCAGTGCCTTGGGGGAAGCGCTCCGAGGAGCGTCTCGATCCCGTCAATGCACGTGAAGTGCTCGACAACGACCACGCCGGTCTCGACGACGTGAAGGACCGCATCGTCGAGTACCTCGCCGTGCGCAAGCTGCGGCAGGAGCGTGGCATCCCGAACGACAAGAAGAGCGGCGCCATCCTGACGCTGATCGGGCCGCCCGGTACGGGCAAGACCTCGATCGGCGAGTCGGTCGCGCGTGCACTCAACCGCGAGTTCGTGCGCATGTCGCTCGGCGGCATCCGCGACGAGGCGGAGATCCGCGGTCATCGCCGTACGTACATCGGCTCGCTTCCGGGCCGGCTCGTGCGCGCGCTGCGTGACGCGGAGACGATGAACCCGGTGATCCTGCTGGACGAGGTGGACAAGGTTGGCGCCGACTGGCGCGGCGACCCGTCCGCGGCGCTGCTCGAGGTCCTCGACCCCGCGCAGAACCACTCGTTCCGCGATCACTACCTCGACGTCGAGCTCGACCTGTCCGACGTCTTCTTCATCGCGACGGCGAACATCGCCGACACGATTCCGACCGCGCTGCTCGACCGGATGGAAGTCATCCGCTTCGACGGCTACACGGTGGACGAGAAGACGGCGATCGCACGCGGCTACCTGTGGCCGCGGCAGCGCGAGCGGAACGGGCTGCTCGAGGACGAGGTCTCGATCGGCGACAAGACGATCGAGCTGGTCGTCTCCGAGTACACGCGCGAGGCCGGCGTCCGCCAGCTCGAGCGTGAGCTCGGGAAGATCCTGCGCAAGACCGCGACGAAGATCGCGTCCGTCGAGGTCGAGCCGCCCGTCGAGGTCGGCATCGACGTCGTCCGCGACGCGCTCGGACGCCAGCGGTTCTTCCAGGAGGCGGCGGAGCGGACCGCAGTGCCCGGCGTGGCCACCGGCCTCGCAGTGACGGGCACCGGCGGCGACGTGCTCTTCGTCGAGGCGACGTCGATGGAAGGCGGCAACGAGCTGTTGCTCACCGGCCAGCTCGGCGACGTGATGAAGGAGTCGGCGCGCATCGCGCTCTCGTTCATCCGCTCGCACGCCGAGGACATCGGCGTCGACCAGTCCGCGTTCACCGACCGGTCGTTCCACGTGCACGTGCCCGCGGGCGCGATCCCGAAGGACGGCCCGAGTGCCGGCATCACGATGGCCACCGCGCTCGCGTCGCTCCTGTCGGAGCGTCCTGTGAAGCACACCGTCGGCATGACCGGTGAGGTCACGCTGCAGGGACGCGTGCTGCCGATCGGCGGGCTGAAGCAGAAGGTGCTCGCTGCGCACGCCGCAGGGCTGACCGACGTGATCATCCCGGAGCGGAATCGCGCCGACCTCGACGACGTCCCCGCGGACGTGCGCGAGGCGATGAGGTTCCACCCGGTGATGACGCTCGGCGAGGTGCTCGACCTCGCGCTCGAGCCCAAGAGCCAGCCGACGCTCCATGCGGTGTAGGAACTGCCAGCCGCTGCCCGAGGGGGTCGCCCGTGCGGCCGACCTCCTCGGGCGACGCTGGGTCCTCGCCATCCTGTGGGCATCCTCGGAGGCGGGCGCCGTCCGCTTCAACGAGTTCAAGCAGGCGCTGGAGACGATCCCGCCGCGCACGCTCGCGGCGCGCTTGATGGAGCTGGAGGAGGCCGGGATCCTCGAGCGGCGCGTGCTCGACACGCGCCCGCCCCGGGTTGAGTACCGGCTGACGGAGCTCGGCCGCCGCGTCGGCAAGGTCGCGGCCGGCTTGCTCTCCGCTTAACACCAGGCACACCCCGTTCTTAGCGTCGCCCGGTTTCATCGGGGCGATGGATCGGATCCTCGTCGCCGAGGACAACAGCGCCCTCAGGCTGCTGTATTCGATCTGGCTCGAGTCCGGCGGCTTCGAGGTGACCGCGGTGGCCGACGGACGCGCCGCGCTGGCGGCGCTCGAGAGGCGCCCGCTCCCGGACGCGGCGCTCCTCGACATCGAAATGCCGTTCGTCGACGGCCTGTCCGTGTGCCGGTACCTCCACGCGCTCGATCCGTCCATTCCGGTTCTCGTCGTGACCGGCGTGGAGGGAGCGCGAGGCGACGCGCTCGCGGCCGGCGCCTCCGAGGTCCTGCGCAAGCCGTGCGACCGGGCCCAGATCGTCGGAGCCGTGCGGCGCCAGGCTGCGCGCCTCCACCTCACGGCCTGAGGCAAGCTACCTTGAGTGGCAGTGTCAGAGCGTCGTCGAGTCGTGGTAACCGGCCTTGGAGCGGTGACCCCGCTCGGTCCGGACATCGAGACGACCTGGAGCCGCCTGATCGCAGGTGAAGGCAGCGGCGCCGCGGTCACCGCGTTCGACACGGACGGCCATCCCGTGCGGATCGGATGCGAGGCGCGCGAGTTCGAACCGGGGCAGTGGCTGGATCGACGAACGTTGCAGCGGACCGATCGATTCGCGCAGTTCGCAGTGGCGGCCGCGCGCATGGCGGAGGCCGACTCACGGGTCGACGTCGCAGCCGCACCGGACCGTGTCGGCGCGTCGATCGCGACGGCTCAGGGAGGAGTGGCGAGCCTTGCCGAGTGCTGCGCCGGCGCCGACGCCGCACGCATCCACCCGCGCCTCGTGACGGCGTTCATGCCGAACATGGCGGCCGGCTGGGTGTCGATGGAGCTCGGCGCCCGCGGTCCCGTCGGCGCGCCGTGCACCGCGTGCGCGGCGTCGGCGATGGCGATTGGCGAGGGCTACGACGCGATCCGGCTCGGACGCGCCGAGGTCATGTTCTGCGGTGGGAGCGAAGCGGGGATCACACCGATCGCGATCGCCGGCTTCGCTGCGATGCGCGCGCTGTCCCGCCGGAACGACGACCCTGCTCGCGCGAGCCGCCCCTTCGACGCCGACCGGGACGGGTTCGTCATGGGCGAAGGAGCAGCCGTCCTCGTGCTCGAGGAGCTCGAGCATGCGCGCGGGCGCGGGGCGACGATCTACGCCGAGCTCGCGGGCTACGGGATGAGCTCGGACGCATTCCACATGACCGAGCCCGATCCCGAGGGAGTCGGCCAGGCGCGTGCGGTCGCGGCTGCGCTCGCCGACGCCGGTCTCCGGACGGATGAGGTCGATTACGTGAACGCGCACGCAAGCTCGACCGGCCTTGGCGATGCAACGGAGACGGCAGCGATCAAGCTCGCGCTGGGCGAGGAGAAGGCGCGGTCGATCCCCATCTCGTCGATCAAGGGCGCGACCGGGCACTGCCTCGGCGCCGCGGGCGCGGTCGAGGCGGCCGCGACCGTCCTCGCACTGCGCGACAACGTCGTGCCGCCGACGATCAACTACGAGACTCCCGATCCCGCCTGCGATCTCGACTACGTCCCGAACGAGGCGCGCCGCCTCCCCGTGCGCGTCGCGTTGAGCAACAGCTTCGGCTTCGGCGGCCACAACGCCGTGCTCGTCTTCAGAGAGGAGCTTGCCGCATGAGTGCTCTGCCAGCCAAGGTGTCGTTCGAGAACGGCGGCGACTTCATCCGCGACATACGGCGCGAGGTCGACCTCTACCTCGATGGGCGACGGACACGGCTGCGCGGGAACATCCAGCTGTATGTGAAGTCGGTCGTCGCGTTCGGCGTGCTCGCCGCTTCCTGGGCCTCGCTGATCTTTCTCCATCCCGGCATCGCGCTCGGTTTGCTCGCACTCGCCGGCCTCAGCCTCGGGGCGATCCTCGTCGGCTTTTGCATCCAGCACGACGCGAACCACGGTGCGTACTTCCGGACGCGGCGCGCGAATCACCTGATGGGCTGGAGCGCGGACGCGCTGCTCGGCATCAGCAGCTACGCGTGGCGGGTCAAGCACAACGTCGCGCACCACACGTACACGAACGTGGACGGCTACGACGACGACATCAACCAGACGCCGTTCGCACGCTTGATGCCGTCGCAGCAGCCGCGGCGCTGGTACCGGCTGCAGCACCTCTACATCTGGCCGCTCTACTGCGTGATGGTGATCCGGTGGCAGATCGGCGCCGACGCCGCAGCGATCATCCGCGGCCGGATCGCGAACAGCGCCCTCCATCCGCCGAAGCGGTGGGACCTGACGGGGCTCGTCGGCGGCAAGCTCCTGTTCGTCGGCTGGGCGATCGTCGTGCCGCTCTTCGTCTACCCGTGGTGGGTGGTGGTGCTCGGCTACGTGGGGTTCACGGCGATGACGAGCCTCATCACGGCGACGACGTTCCAGCTCGCGCACTGTGTCGAGGAGGCCGACTTCACCTCAGCGGAAGAACTGAAGGCCAACCCGCGCGTGTGGGCCGTGCACGAGGTCGAGACGACGGTCGACTTCTGCCCACGCAACCCGGTGCTGACCTGGCTGCTCGGCGGCCTCAACTACCAGATCGAGCATCACCTCTTCCCGCGCGTCGCGCACGTGCACTACCCGCGCATCGCGGAGATCGTCAGGCGCAACGCGGCGCAGCACGGCGTTCGCTACACGGTGCAGCCGTCGCTGTGGAGAGCGCTCCGCTCGCACCATCGCCACGTCCGCGCTCTCGGCCGGGTCGGCATGCCGGTCGAGATCGAAATGGGCTAGCGGCCGCTCGGGCCTTGCGCGTCCTGCTCGCGTTCGCGAGCGCGACGCTCCGCGATGCGCGCCCTGATCTCGCGCGTGAACTCGTCGAAGCGCGCGCGTTCTTCAGGGGTGATCTTCGGAGGCTTCTTCCTCTTCGCCATCGTCGTCGTCCTCCAGGAGCTCTCGAATCAAGCGGATATCCTCGCGAATGATGGGGTGCATCACTGCGATGCGCCAGTGTGCGGGAATGTCCCCCGAGCCGAGACGAGATGTACCGTGCGAGTCGGTAGATCTGAACGAGGCTCCGCAACGGGCCACTCCAACCCCTCGAAGGTCTGAACCCGGCCCTGGCCAGCGTTCATCGATCTCATCCGAGGACGCTGCTGTTGCGGTCGGGCGGAGAGCGTGGGCTGGGCCGCCTCAGCGAAAGTAGTGTGGTCGCAAATCAACAAGGAGGCTACGTGGCAATTGCGCGGATTATCGAGACGCGAATCACGCCCGCGGAGTACGACCAGATGAGGGAGCGTCTGGGGATGGGCGACTCGCCTCCGCCTGGAGGTCTATTTCACGTAGCCGCACTCGCCGACGACGGAACGGTGCGCATCGTCGAGGTCTGGGACTCGCGTGAACAGGCCGAGGCCTGGGGCGAGAAAGTCGCCGCTGCACGCACGGAGGCAGGCTTCGGAGACGGCCCGCCGACGATCGAGTACCTGGAAGTCCACAGCATCGTCCAGCGCTAGCGAGCCCGGCTCGGCGCGAGCGGCTGAGGCTGCTCGCGCCGAATTCCTTGCCTGCGCGAGTGTTCGCGAATGACCCTCGAGCCGACTTGCGACGCTGTCTACGACCTGGGTCGATCGGTGGGCAATGCTCTTGGTGGGAGAGTCGCAGAGTCGAGGCGACGGTGACGGCGCGGGAACGTGACCCCGTTCCGCAATTAGGGAACAGCACCCAATCTATGGCGCTCCAGTGCTGCCCGTATCTGGCTGAGCAGCGCATCACGCTCCGCGCGCCTGTTCGGGAAGTCATCGTCCCGATCTGCTCGCCACGCTGCGACCATCGCGAGCATGAGGATCCGGCAGTTGCGAAGCAGGAGTGGATCGGCGAGTGCGTAGTGATCGCCAACCGCGTCGGGTGCGTGGGCGATGTCGAATTCGACTGGCCCGTAGCAACACGTCTCGAGGTCAATGAACCGCATGCCGCTCGTCGTCCTCAGCAGGTTGCCGGCGTGCGGTTCGCCGTGCAACAGCTGCTCGTCCGCGCCGCGGTCGACGACGGCCCGGCGAAGGCTGCGCAACGAGTTAGTCAGGAGTTCCCGATCTGCGTCGATGAGCTCCGGACTCTGCGAACGGTCTCGGACGATCGATTGCGCTTCTTCGACTCGCTCCGTGAAGTGTGGTGCAGGCGCATCGAGCTGCCGCATGCCTGTATGCAGGCGTTCGAGCGTCTGCGCGTACTCGGCCAACGTGGTGTCGGCCACAGGCAAAGGCTCGTAGTACTTCCAATATGTGATCGCGAAGCCGTCACGTAGGTGGACGAGAGGCTCCACCCGAGGCTCGAGGACAGCGATTGGGCAGTCGGCTTCCTGAAGCCGCCGTGCCATCTCGACTTCGAACGCTGCAACGTCATGGTTCCGTCGAACCGGGGCCGCGACCCGAGCTAGAACGTCACAAGGCCGCAGTCGAAGAGCGAGCCGGTTCGAGTCGTGGAGAACGACGGCGTCATCGACCCTCAGGTCAAGTGCTGACGCAGTCGACACAGCCGCATCAACCGCGGGCTGAATTTGGGACGTGTGCATGGTCGTATCGTGCCTCGTGTCCCGTAGCGGGCGGTAGGGGTGGCTGGGTGCTGGCGTGCGCCAGTGTGCGGGAATGTCCCCCGAGCGCTAGCGCTGTCGCAGGAACGTCACCTGTCAGGGGCCACTCCAGGGCGCGTTGTCGTTGCCGAGGTCTGGCGGCCAATCGTCCATTCCGCGCTTACGTCCCCGCTCAGTCACCAGAAGCGCAAACGGTGTTGCGGCGAGACCTCCTCCAAGCCAGAAGGAGAGCGTTGAAGGGGCGAAGCTGAACCATGCGACACCGCCGCACGCCAGGATAAACGTGAGCACGTAGCCCGGGAGCATTCGGCGATCTTCCCAGTCGAGCCAGCGTGAGAACCGCGTCTGGCGCTCGCGAATCCGGCGCTGTTTCATCTGGGCTCTTAAGGCCCTCTTCTTCAGATCGCGGGCCATGACGCCTCTACCTACCGTACATCGTCACCGTTGGGAGGAAAGCAACGCCGAGTGCGCGACCGCCCTCTCGCCTGATTCCCTACGCAGCCGGCGACAGCGCGGCAATCTCGCGCTGCCCCGCCAACCGCTGCAACGCCTGTAGCTCGATCTGCCGCACGCGCTCGCGCGTGATGCCCATCTCGCGGCCGATCATCTCGAGCGACTTTGGTTCGGGATTGCCGTCCATGCCGTAGCGGAGCTTGATCACCTGCTTCTCGCGGTCGGGCAGCTTCTCGATCGCCCTACGCAGCGTCTCCTCGCTCAGCCCGAGGACGACTTCCTCCTCGAGGTCGCCGCCGTCTTGCGCCACGAGGTCGCCGAACGCGGTGTCGCTCTCGTTGCCGAGCGGCTTGTCGAGGCTCGCCACCGTGCGCGCGGCATGGCGCACCTCGCGCACGTGCTTCAGCGCGAGCCCGGCCTTCTTCCCGACCTCCTCGTCCGTCGGCGGCCGCTCGAGCTGCGACGTCAATTCTCGCTCCGCGCGCGCGATCTTCTGCTCGCGCTCGACGATGTGCACGGGGATGCGGATCGTGCGCGACTTGTTCGCGACGCCGCGCTGCACCGCTTGCCGGATCCACCACGTCGCGTATGTCGAGAACTTGTAGCCGCGCCGCCAGTCGAACTTCTCCACTGCGCGGATGAGCCCGATGATCCCTTCCTGGATGAGGTCGAGCAGCGACAGCCCGTGCCCCTGGTACTTCTTCGCGATCGACACGACGAGGCGCAGGTTGGAGTTGATCATCTTGTCCTTCGCCTGCTGGTCGCCGCGCTCGATCTTCTTCGCGAGCCCGACCTCCTCCGCCGCGCTCAGCAGCGGATAGCGCCCGGCCTCGTTGAGGAAGAGCTGCAGCGAATCGGTCGTCATCGCCGCGACCTCGTCGTTCGCGTAGTGCGGCGCCTCGGTCTCCTCGTGCCCGTCGTCGGTGAGGTCGATCCCGCGCTGGTCGAGCTGCTCGTACACGGCAGCGAGGTCGTCGGCGTCGAGCTCGAGATCGGCGACGAGCTCGTTGAACGCGGACAGGCTGATCGACCCGGCCTCCTCGCCGTGGTCCAGCAGGGTCTGGAGCTGTTCTTGGCTCATGTTCTTGTTCTCTCCAAGATTGGAGGCCTCTAACCCGGGTAAACTCACCTCCGGTGCATGGGCCGGACTCGATCTGGGAGATCGTGTTCCTGATGGTGATCCTGAAGATCCCCATCGTTTACCTCTGTTCGGTCGTCTACTACGCCATCAAGGCCGAGCCGGAGCCCGGGGAAGGCGCGGCTGTGACCGCCCGGATCGGGCCGGACGACTCCGGCCCCGGCGGCGGGCGGCGCAGGAGAGCTCGTCCGCGGCGACCGCACGGCGGACCGGCGCGCTCGTACCCCCGCACCGCGCAGGCCGCGCGCGCGTACGCTGAACGTCGATGAGCACCGAGCCCTTCACGAGCATTGAGGCCGAGCCGGAGCGGAGCCATACCACCGACGCCGTCGCCGGCTACCTCGCCTCGCTCGCGATCTTCGCGAGCCTCATCTCGCTCGCCTGGCACCCGATCCGCCTTCTCGCCCCGGCGATGCTGCTCGCGCTCATCAGCGCCGGCATGACCGGCCGCGGCAAGCGCCTGCCGTTCGTCGCGGTGCTCACCGTCGCCGTCTGCTTCTTCCTCGGGATGATGATCACCGTCATCACCGGGCGCGCGCTCTGGTAGCCCTCGGCGTCGCTTGCGATGCCGACGAAAGGGCGTGACGGCTTCGCCGGCACGCCCGCCACAATTCCGGCTGCTACAACGAAGGTGATGGATGGGCTGAACACCGGGTACGCGGCCCTGCTGCTCGAGCAGTACCTCGACAATCCGACCGCCGTGCCGCCGGAGTGGCGCGAGCTCTTCGAGAGCGCGCCGCCCGAGCTCCTGCGCGCGCAGCCGGGGCTCGCCGCGCTGCTCGAGCGCTTCGGGAACGGCCACGCCGCGGCAACTGTCGCCGCTCCGCCCGCTCCCGTCCGTGAGGTCGTCGTCGACGAGGAGCTCGTCGGCGGCGTCGCCGCAGCAATGGCCCTCGTGAAGGCCTTCCGCATGCACGGTCACCTCGCCGCTCATCTCGACCCGCTCGGCAGCGAGCCGCCGGGCGACCCGGCACTCGAGCCGGAACGGCTCGTGCCGAAGCTGACGCCGGAGCTGCAGGCGCGCATCCCTGCCTCCCTGCTGCGCCTGCACGTGCCGGGCGAGACGCTCGCCGAGGCGCTCCCGCACCTGCGCGAGACGTACTGCGGGACGATGGCGTACGAGATCGAGCACATCTCCGACCACGAGGAGCGCGTCTGGCTGCGCCACGCGATCGAGTCGGGCCGGTACCGGCAGCCGCTCGACGCCGCCGAGCGCACCGCATTGCTCGCGCGCCTCGCGCGCGTCGAAGGGATGGAGCAGTACCTGCGCCGCGCGTTCCTCGGGCAGAAGCAGTTCTCCATCGAGGGCGTCGACGTGATGGTGCCGATGCTGGACGAGGCGATCGAGCTCGCCTCCGCCGGCGGCGCGCACGAAGTCGTCATCGGCATGGCGCACCGCGGCCGCCTCAACGTGCTCGCGCACGTCGTCGGCCGTCCGTACGAAGTCATCCTGCGCGAGTTCGAGGGGGAGCGGACGATCGAGGCGGTCGTCTCGAGCGAGGAGGGCGGCACCGGCGACGTGAAGTACCACCTCGGCGCAGAAGGCACGCGCAAGACCGTGGCGGGCGAGATCACCGTCACGCTCGCCTCCAATCCGAGCCACCTCGAGGCGGTCGACCCCGTCGTCGAGGGACGCGCGCGCGCCGAGCAGACCGATCGCTCCACGTGCGACGGTTACCACGACCCGACGGTTGCGCTGCCGATCCTCATCCACGGCGACGCGGCGTTCACCGGCCAGGGCGAAGTGGCGGAGACGCTCAACCTGCAAGGGCTCGCCGGCTACTCCACCGGCGGAACGCTGCACCTCATCTCGAACAACCAGGTCGGCTTCACCACCGACCCCGAGGACTCCCGCTCGACGCGCTACTCGAGCGACCTCGCCAAGGGCTTCGACATCCCGATCGTCCACGTCAACGCCGACGACCCGGAAGCGGCCATCTCGGCGATCCGGCTCGCGAACGCGTACCGCTGGCGCTTCGGGCACGACGTCGTCGTCGACCTCGTGGGGTACCGGCGGCACGGCCACAACGAGCAGGACGAGCCGGCGTACACGCAGCCGCTCCTCGCCGCGGCCATCGCCGGGCACCGCACCGTGCGCGAGCTGTATGCAGCGCGCCTCGTCGCGGAAGGCGTCGTCCCGCAGGCGCGCGCGGACGAGCTCGTCGGCGAAGTGCAGGCCGAGCTGAAGGCCGCGCACGAGGAGCTGAAGCGCACCTTCGGCGTCGAGCCCGAGATCGCGCCCGTCGAGCACCGTCTCCCGGCGACGAGCGGTTCGATCGTGCACACGGCCGTCCCTGCCGAGCGCCTGCGCGACCTCAACGAGCAGCTGCTGCGCGTCCCCGACTGGTTCACGCCGCATCCGAAGCTGATGAAGCAGCTGGAGCGCCGCCGCGAGACGCTCGACGAGGGCGGGATCGATTGGGGCCAGGCCGAGGCGCTCGCATACGCGTCGCTCCTCGTGGACGGCATCCCGGTCCGGCTCACCGGCCAGGACACCGAACGCGGCACTTTCGCGCACCGCCACGCCGTCCTGCACGACGTGAACACGGGCGCGACGTTCACGCCCATGCAGCATCTCGACGAAGCGGTCGCGTCGTTCGAGATCCACAACTCGCCGCTGTCCGAGTACGCATGCCTCGGCTTCGAGTACGGCTACTCGGCCGCGGCGCCGGAAGCGCTCGTGCTGTGGGAGGCGCAGTTCGGCGACTTCGTCAACGGCGCGCAGATCATCATCGACCAGTTCATCTCCGCGGGCCTGTCGAAGTGGGGCGAGACGTCGCGGCTGACGCTGTTGCTCCCCCACGGCTACGAGGGCAACGGGCCTGAGCATTCGAGCGCGCGTCTCGAGCGCTTCCTCCAGCTCGCCGCGCAGGAGAACATCCGCATCGTCAACTGCACGACGTCGGCGCAGTCATTCCACCTGCTCCGCCGGCAAGCGCTCGACGCGACCGCGCGGCCGCTCGTCGTGATGACACCGAAGGGGCTCCTGCGCATGAAGCAGGCGTCGTCGACGCTCGACGACCTCGCCGCCGGCGAGTTCCGGCCGCTCCTCGACGACCCGACCGCGGATCGCGAACGGACAACGAGGCTCATCCTCTGCTCGGGCAAGGTGTATTACGACATCGTCGGGCACGAACGGCGCAGCGAGGCGGAAGGCGTCGCGGTCGCGCGGCTCGAGCAGCTCTATCCGTTCCCGGTTAAGCAGGCGGCGGAGCTGCTGCGCGGCTACCCGAACCTGCGCGAGCTCGTGTGGGTGCAGGAGGAGCCGCAGAACATGGGGCCGTTCCGCGCCATCCGCCATCGTCTCGAGGAGGCGAAGCCGGAGGGCGTGCCGCTCGTGTACGCCGGGCGCCCGTGGCGCGCGAGCCCGAGCGAGGGATATCCCACCGCGCACCTGCGCGAGCAGGACCGCATCGTGCGCGCTGCGCTGGGTCTGTAGGAGTTAGGGGCGCCGGCGGCGGCTGAGCTTAGTGACCTTGGCCGCCACCGTGGGCCCATGGCGGCGGGCCATGGCCATGACCTGGCGGCGCTGCTGCGGCGTCAGGCGCTTCCACAGGTCGTACAGGGCCACCGTCACCGCTATCGGGCCGGGGCGGAGCTTGCGCAGGCGGGCCATCGTCTGATCCTAGTGGAGGGATCGCGGCCGGCTGCGCCGGCACGTCGGAGGCGACGCGGTCGGGCTGCTTGTGGTGGCCTTTCGGCTTGCCGTTGCTGTTGGTGTCAGACGCCGGAGGAGCGACAGGCGCCGGATGCGGGGCAGGCGCTGGATGGGGTGCAGGCGCCGGAGCAGTGGTCTTGACGGCCGACACCGTCCGGATGACGGGAGCCGCGATGACGACCGGGGCGGAGGACGCCGTCGCGGTCGCGGTCGCGGGCGCGGGCGCGGGTGCAGGTGCGGCCGGCTTCGTGGGAGCGGGTGGCGTCACGCGTCGGATCACGATCGGCCGTGGCTTCGGCCGCAGGGACGCGGTGGCCGCGGCCGGGTGCAGCACGAGCGGGGTCACGACGATCGGCGCCGTGGTGGCGACGTGCGGGGCCGGCAGCGCGAGCGCGTGAACGATGGCCGGCTGCGCCGCAGCCCCTGGCAGGGCAAAGGAGGGCGTTTCCCCGCCGCCGGGCCCGGCGAAGAATCGCGGAAACGCCGCCGTGCCCGCCACCGCACCGGCGAGCAACACTGTTACGACGACCCCTCGCGTGATAGCAATCATGTTTCCGACCCCAGATGCCGATGGCATCACTCGAACGAGGTATCGGCAGGTCGGGACGAGGGCTTGAATACTGAGGGGGCCGTTCTGGGCAGCTTCAAACTCAAGCTCGCGCTCTATTTCATCCTCCTGACGCTGGTGCCCGCCGGTGCGGCCGTGTGGGGCTTCTCCTCCGCCTCGGCGCAGAGCGAGGCCCGCAAGGTGGACGCGCGGCTGCAGGCCGACCTCCGGCTGGCGCTCGCCGCCTACCAGGAGCGGGCCGATGTGGCCCAGACAACGGCGACGCGGCTCGCCCGCGACCGGACGTTCCAGGTCGCGCTCCAGCGGCGGGACCGTGCGGCGCTCGAGGCGATGCTGAAGACGACCCCGCAACTCTCCGTCCACGCGGGGAGCTTCCGCGTCGGCAATGCGCCGGCACGTGCGGTGCACCGGCAGGCCGACGTGATCACGAGCAAGGGTCTCGCAGGCGTCGTCGTTGCATCCGTCCCACTCGACGCCGGCTTCGTCGCGGCGCTCCACCTGCATGCCGATCTCGCGCAGAGCGATCGCCTCGTCCTCCTCGAGGGCGATCGCATCCTGGCCGCGAGCCCGCCGCTCGCCGGGACGGTTCCCCTCGCAGCCGGCCGCATCGCCGACGTGCGCGTTGACGGCACGCGCTACCGCTCGCTCGTCGCGCCGCCGCTCCCGGGCGTCTCTCTCGCGGTCCTCACGCCGCAGTCGGCGGTCGACGCCGCTGACGCATCGGCGCGCGACCGGCTGCTGCTCGCGCTCCTCGGCGCGGTCGTGCTGGTCGGGATCGTCGCGTTCCTCGAGGGCCGCTCGATCGTGCGTGCGTTGCGCGCGCTCGCGGAGGCCGCCCGCGGCATCGCGCAAGGCCATCTCGGGCGGCGCGTGCCCGTGAAGGGCCGGGACGAGCTCGCGACGCTCGGCGCGGCCTTCAACGCCATGGCCGACCAGCTGCAGGCTCGTCTCCAGGAGCTGGACACCGAGCGCGGGCGGCTGCGGATCGCCGTCGCCCGCATCGGCGAGGCGCTCGCAGTGACAAACGACGTCGAGCAGCTCCTGCGCGTCGTCGTCGAGACCGCCGTCGAGGCGACGGGCGCCGTCGGCGCGACGATCCAGAGCGGCGGCCTCGCCGCCGCCGCGGGCAACCAGCACGCGCCCGGCGACCGGCTCGAGCATCCGCTCACCGTCGGCGGGGAACGGCTCGGGCGGCTCGTCCTGATCGGATCCTTCGACGCCGAGGACCGGATGACGGCCGCGTCGCTCGCGGCGCACGCGGCGGTCGCGCTCGAGAATGCGCGGCTGCACGCGATCGTCGAGCGGCAAGCGCTCGTCGACGGGCTCACCGGCATCGCCAACCGGCGCGGGTGCGAGGACGCGCTCGCGCACGAGATCGCGCGCTCCGACCGCATGGGGGCCCCGTTCACGCTCGTCGTCGCCGACCTCGACGACTTCAAGCGGATCAACGACATGTATGGCCACGACGCCGGCGACGACGTTCTCCGGGAGCTCGCGAACGTCCTCCGCCTGACGCTGCGCGAGTCCGACCTCCCCGGCCGCTGGGGCGGCGAGGAGTTCGTCCTGCTCCTCCCGGGGACGGACGAGGAGGGCGGGGCTCAGCTCGCAGAGCGCGTCCGGGCGGCCCTGCGGGAGCGCTCCTTCCACGGCCGGGACGGGGCCGTTTTCGGCGTCACCTGCAGCTTCGGGGCGGCCCAGCACCGGCCTGGCGAGCAGGAGCGTCAGCTCTTTGCCCAAGCCGACCGAGCCCTGTACGAGGCAAAGAGGCTCGGGAAGGATCGAGTCGAAAGAAACGCAAGGATCCGGGCCTTTTAGTAGTCTCGACCCGGAAATCAGCCTGAAATCGGGTTAGACTGATCGAGTACGGGGGCCCCGAACGGGAGGAACGAATGCCGGTTGAGACACCGTCGTATTTCGCGCAAGTCATCAAGGATCACCTGGAACTGAAGGAGCGGAACTCCGCGCTCGAGCACATGCCGATCGATCGGTACAAGGCGGACGATCCGTTCGACAACCACCCGCTGTTCAAGACCGAGGAGCAGGCGCG
>PLJC01000008.1:0-265061 GCA_003139545.1 Actinomycetota bacterium | reverse complement strand
GGAGCGCTCGCGGGCGAAGCCCGCGAGCTCTTATGAGTGTTAGCGACGGCTTGGTTCTGCGCGGCCGGTGGGGGCCTCCGGCCCTCCCCGCCCGCTAGCCCGGCCTCCACGTAAGCCTTCGGTTTACGCTCCGGCCCGGGGTCGTCCCTCCAGGACGCTCTTTCAGGCCTGAGAGCTGAGCGGTTCCCTCAACCGGGGGAGGCTCCGAAGTCGGAAGCCGACGATTGTAGGTTGGTCGATTCCAATTTAGGAGGCTTTCGCCCTGCGGCTGGCCGCACCCGCACCGAAGGACGCCGAGTGGTAGCGCGCCCGGCAGCTCGCCGACTTGACTTGCTCCCCGAGCCTGGGGTGGACGTCGGTGTGCCCGAGCTCGAGCTGGTGGAGTCGTACCGCCGGCTCGCGGACGTGTTCCACGAGGTGCTCGCCGAGCAGAGCCTCGACGCGCTGCTCGTCCGCATCGCGGACACGCTCGCCGACCTCGTCCCGCACGAGTCGATGACGATCTACGAGGCGGACGAACCGCAGGGGATCCTCAATCCGGTCCTCGCCCGCCACGACTGGGCCGACCAGGTGATGCGCAAGCTCGTCCACTTCGACGAAGGCGTCACCGGCTGGGCCGCGCGCCGCCGCGAGCCGGTGCTGCTCAACCAGGCGCACCTCGATCCGCGTGTGCGCACCATTCCGGGGACGCCGCTCGAGCCGGAGGCGCTCATCTCCATCCCGCTCGTCGCGCGTTCGCAGATCAAGGGCGTCTTCAATCTCTACCGCTCCGGCGTCGACGTCGGGTTCACCGACGACGAGTTCGAGCTCGCCAAGCGCTTCGCCGATGCGGCGGCGCTCGCCATCGACAACGCGCAGATCCGTGCGCGCCTCGAGCACCAGGCTCAGACCGACTCGCTCACCGGCCTTTTCAACCACCGCAGCTTCCACGAGCGGCTGCTCGGGGCGCTGCAGGAGACGAGCAGGACCCACCGGCCGGTGGCCGTGCTCATGCTCGACATCGACGACTTCAAGCGTGTGAACGACGTGCACGGTCACGGCATCGGCGACGAGCTGCTGAAGCTCCTCGCCGACACCGTCCGCAGCGCCGTGCGGCCGGAAGACATCGTCTGCCGCCTCGGCGGCGAGGAGTTCGGCGTCATCATGGGCGCCTGTGACGGGCGGGACGCGACGCACGTCGCCGGCCGCATCGTCAAGCGGCTGGGCGAGCTCGACCCGCCCGGTGTCGGGAAGGTCACCGTCTCGGTCGGGCTCGCGCTCGGGCCTGAGCACGCGATGAACCCCCGCGAGCTCGCCGCGTGCGCCGAGGCCGCGATGATGACCGCGAAGGCGCAGGGCAAGAACCGCGTCGTCCTGTACGAGGAGAACGCGACGGAGCGGCCGGACACGCCGGTGGTCGTGCGCGACGTGCGCTCGCTCGCGCACATGAAGATGCTCCAGAGCCTGACGGGCAAGCTCAACCGGCTCACGGACGTGCGCAAGATCGGCGACGAGATCACGTCCGAGCTCCGCTCGCTGATCGATTACCACAACTGCCGCGTGTTCGTCGTCGACGGCGACGAGCTCGTGCCGGTCGCGTTCCGCGGCGCCCTCGGCGCCGACACGGGCGCGCTTCCACTCGAGCTCCTGCGCATCCGCATCGGCGTCGGCGTCACGGGCCAGTGCGCGGAGCGCGCCGAGTCGCTCATCGTGGGGGACGCGGCCAACTGCGAGTTCGGTCACCGCATCGAAGGCACGCCGGTGATCGAGGAGTCGCTCGTCGCCGTTCCGCTCCGCTACGGCAGCGGGGTCGCGGGCGTCATCGTCGTCTCGAAGCTCGGGCTCGACCAGTTCGACGAGGACGACATCCGCCTGCTCGAGGTGCTCGCCGGCCACGCGGCGGTCGCCGTCGAGAACGCGCGGTTGTACGACTCGGCGAAGCGCGAGGCCGAGAGCGCCACTGCGTTGCTCGAGTTCAGCCGCGAGCTCGCCTCGTCCTCCAGCCTCGACCACATCCTCCAGCGCATCGTCGAGTTGACGTCCGCGCTGCTCGGATCGCCGCGCACGTCCATCTGGCTCGAGGACGAGGAAGGCTGGATCGTGCCGCGGGCGCTCTTCGGGCACACGCGCGCCGAGCGCGAGAACGTGTCCACGCGGCGTTATGAAGCGCGCAAGACGAGCCCGATGATGAGCGGCGGCGAGCCGTTCGTGCTGACGGCGGGCGAGATCGCCGGAATGGTCGATGACCCCCTCGCCCCGGCGATGTCGTACGCGATCGCACCACTCCTCGTGGAGGGGCGGAGCGCGTTCATCATCGCAGCGCTGCCCGATGAGGGGCACTACGGCGACCGCGAGCTGCGCCTCTTCGGCGGCCTCGCGCACCAGGCGAAGCTCGCGATCGCGAGCGCGAGCAACTACGAGGGGCTCGAGCGGACGTTCGTGACCACGGTCGAGGCGCTTGCGAACGCGCTCGAGGCGAACGACGAGTACACGTCCACGCACGCACGGTGGATCTCCGATCTCTCGCTGCGCGTCGGCCGCGAGCTCGTCCTCGACGACGAGGCGCTGAAGCAGCTCGAGCTCGGCGCGCTTCTGCACGACATCGGCAAGATCGGCGTGCCGAGCACGATCCTCCTGAAGCCCGGGCGGCTGAGCTCGACCGAGCGCGCGGTCATCGAGATGCATCCGGTCCTCGGCGAGCGGATCATCGCGCCCATCGACCGCCTGCAGGAAGTGCGCGTCATCGTGCGCCACTGCCACGAGCGGTGGGACGGGCGCGGCTACCCGGACGGGCTCGCGGGCGAGGACATCCCGCTCGAGGCGCGCATCATCTTCGTCTGCGACGCGTACCACGCAATGACCACCGACCGGCCGTACCGCCGGCGCCTCGGTCATCCGGAAGCGATGCGCCGCCTGCGCGAGGCCGCGGGGTCGCAGTTCGACCCGCGCGTCGTCGAGGTCTGCCTCGACGTGCTCGAGCGCGAACGCGCTTAGGAGGGTCTGGCGGATAGTGGCTGTGTCGCAGATGGTGCGCTGGATCGGCGCGCTGCTGCGTCCTCGGGCGCGTCCGTAGTGAAACTACGAACGCGCCCTGCGTCCTTGCATCGCATCCGACCAGCGCATCCCTGCGACGAGCACCATCCCGCCAGACCCTCCTAGCCCGCGGCCGCGAGCTCTTCGGCGCCGCCGTCGAGCGCGTGCGCGAGCCGCCTGAACGGCCCGTCCTCCGCCAGCAGCTCCCGCTCCGTGCCGCGCTGCGCGACCTGGCCGCGCTCGACCACGATGATCTCGTCCGCGCGGCGGACGGTGGAGAGACGGTGCGCGATGATCATCGACGTGCGCCCGGCGAGCAGCCGGTCGAGCGCACGCTCGATCAGCACCTCCGTCGGCCGGTCGATGTTCGAGGTCGCCTCGTCGAGAATGAGGATCCGCGGGTCGGCGAGCAGCGCGCGCGCGATCGAGATGAGCTGGCGCTCGCCGGCCGACAGGCCTGATCCGCCTTCGCGCACCGCGTGGTCGAGCCCGCCCGACAGCCGCGCGGCGACGCGGTCGACGCCGACGGCCGCGGCCACGGACGCGACCTCCTCGTCGGTCGCATCCGGCTTCGCGAAGCGGATGTTGGACGCGATCGTCCCGCTGAACAGGAACGGGTCCTGCAAGACGACACCGAGCTGCCGGCGGTACGAACGGAGTTTCACGCCGCGCAGGTCGACGCCGTCGACGCGCACCGCGCCCTCGTCCGGGTCGTAGAAGCGGCCGATCAGCCGTGCCAGCGTCGACTTGCCGTGACCGGACTCGCCGACGAGCGCGATGCAGCCGCCCGGCGGGATGTGCAGCTCGATCCCCCGCAGCACGGGCTCGGCGCCGTAGGCGAACACGACGTGGTCGATCTCGAGGTCGCCCACGATGCGGGGCAGCTCGACGGCGTCGGCGCGGTCGCGAATCCCGGGCTCCTCGTCGAGGATGCCCGCGATCTTCACCATCGCCGCCGCTCCCGACTGCAGCTGGCCGTACACGTCGGAGAGCTCCTGGAGCGGCTGGAACACGAGCTGCAGCAGGTAGAGCGCCGTGATCAACGTCCCGATCGTCAGCGAGTGGTGCGCGAGCAGCTTCTCACCGAAGTAGAGGACGCCGCCGGTGGCGATCACGCCGAGGAACTCGATCGACGGGAAGAAGATCGAGAAGATCTTCTGCACGTACGTGGACTGCGCGCGATTCGCCTCGTTCAACTCGTCGAACTGCGCCTGGAACGCACGCTCGCGATTGAAGGCCTGCACCACGGCCATCCCGGAGACGGACTCGGCGATCTGCGCGGTCACGGAGCCGATCCGGTTGCGCTGCTCGACGAGCGCGACGTGCGAGGTGTGCGTAAACCAGCGCGTCAGGACGAGCGTCGGTGGCAGGACCACGAAGACGACGAGCCCGAGCCTCCAGTCGGCGATGAGGAGCGCGGCGAGCGCCGCCGGGAGGAGCACGACGTTCGAGATCAGCGTCGGCATCCCCTGCGAGAGCACGTCGGAGACCGCGTCGACGTCGCTCGTCAGGCGGGCGATGATCCAGCCGGCCTTCTGCTCCGAGAAGTAGCGGAGGGACAGCCCGGTCAGATGGTCGAAGAGGTCGCGGCGCAGGCGGATGGTGATCTCCTGGCCGAGACCGGCGAGGCCGCGGATCAGCCAGGCCTGCAGGACCCAGCCGGCCGCCGCGACGCCGAGGTAGATCGAGACGATGACGGTGAGGTAGTGCGTGTTTCCAGCGCTAATGCCCTTGTCGATCGCGCTGCGCACGAGGAGCCAGCCGCCCGTCTGGCACGCGGCGTTCCCCGCCGCGATGAGCACCATCAGGGAGGCGCGGAGCCACCGTCCCTCGAGATAGCGCAGCAGCCGTCTCATGCAGCAGCCAGCTCGTCGCCGAAGAGCAAGGTGAAGGCGCCGCCTGCGCGCAGCAGCTCGTCGGGCGGGCCGGACTCGACGATCCGCCCCTCTTCGAGCACGACGGCACGGTCGGCGAGCGCGATCGTCGAGAGCCGCTGCGTGGCGACGAGCACCGTGTGCCCCGCGAGCGCCGGCCGCAGCCGTCCCACGAGGCGGCGCTCCGTCAGCGTGTCGACCGCGGAGAGCGGATCGTCGAACACGACGATGCGCGCGCCGGTGACGAGCGCGCGGGCGAGCGCCACGCGCTGGCGCTGGCCGCCGGAGAGGTTGATGCCGCGCTCGCCGATGAGCGTGTCGTAGCCGTCCGGCAGCTCGTCCACGAATGCGTCGACGCCCGCGGCCGTGCACGCTGCGAGCACCTCGGACCACTCGGCGTCCATGCGGCCGGCGGTGAGGTTCTCGCGCAGAGGCACCGAGAAGAGCACCGGGCGCTGTGTCACGACGGCGACCGATGCGCGCAGCTCGGCGATCGCGATGTCGCGCGCGTCGATGCCGCCGACGAGCACGCGCCCGCCCGTCGCGTCGTAGAAGCGGGGGAGCAGGTTGAGGAGCGACGTCTTCCCCGAGCCCGTCGGCCCGCACACGGCGACGATCTCGCCCGGCTCGAGCGCGAGGTCGAGGTCGTGCAGGACGTCGTGCTCGCCGCCGTAGGCGAAGCGCACGGACTCGAAGCGAACGGACAGCGGCCCGGTGGGAAGCGGCCGCGGGCTCGCCGGCTCCGGCAGGGGCAGGATTCCCTCGAGCCACGCGAAGCTGCGGCCGGCCGAGGCGAGCGCGCGCTGCCCGAGGTTCGTGATCCAGCCGAGCGCTTCCAGCGGCCAGACGAGCTGGAGCAGCAGCGTCTCGAAGAGAACGAACTGGCCGATGGAGAGATGGCCGGCGATCACCTGGCGTCCCCCGAAGTAGACGACGGCGGCGATCGAGAGGGACGGCAGGTAGTAGAGCCCCGGGAGGTGCCGCGCCTCGACGCCGGCCTGCCGGAGCACGGTGTTCCGGACGGCCTCGGCGCGCTCGCCGAAGCGGCCGCGCACGTCGTCCTCGCGGCCGAACGCCTGCACCATCTCGATTCCGACGACCGCCTCGTCCGCTGCTTCCGTCACGTCGCCCTTGCGCTCCTGCACCTGGCGCGACAGCGGCGACACGCGCCGCGCGAAGCGCAGCGCGAGCACCGTGATCGGCGGCATCGCGACTGCGGTGTAGAGCGCGAGCCGCGGGTTGACGATCACGAGCACGATCCCGGCCCCGACGATCATCATCACGCTCTGCACTCCCTGCACGAGGCCCCAGCCGATGAAGTAGCGGATCGGGTAGAGGTCGTTCGTCGCGCGCGACAAGACCTGCCCCGTCGCGTGCCGGTCGTAGAACGCGCGCGGGTAGCGGAGATACGCGTTGTAGAGCAGCTCGCGCATGCGCGCCTCGATCCGGATGCCGATGCGCGCCGTCGCGTAGCGGCGCGAGAAGTTGATCCCGAAGCGCACGGTTCCGAGCGCGACGATGGCAAGGATGTACGGCCAGAGCCGCTGCGTGTGCGCGACTATCGCGTTGTCGATCGCGCGCTGCATGAGCAGCGGGATCGCGATCGAGATCAGCGTGTAGGCGAGGGCGAAGGACAACCCGAGGGCGCCCAGGCGCCGCTCGCCCCACCAAAGGCGGAGCAGCCTGCGGAGCGTCGGCAGCAGGCCGAGGTCGGGCGGATCGACGGTGTTCACCTGCTCGGGCATGGGAAGCGGCCGCAGGCCCCTGCGGCCACGGCTCCCTTCGAGACTAACAAGCGCTTCCGGCCGCGCGTGCCTTCCCGGTCTGCCGCGCGAAAACCGAGCAGCCCAAGGACGCAGGGAGCGTTCGTAGCTTCGCTACGGACGCGACTGAGGACGCCGGGATGCGACGCGTTTGCAGCCGGCAGACCGGACAAGGTATGCGCGGTTGGGAGCGCTCAACCGGCATCAGGACGTGTCAACGCGGCGAGGCCGTCGGCGAAGCCGAGTGGGGACGGCATCGACATCGTGTCGCCGCGCAGCGCGGCTTCGCGCGCCTCGAGCGCGGCCTCGCGCTCGTCGAGGGCCGCCTCGCGGGCGTCGAGCTCCTTCTGCCGCGCGGACGCGGTCGGCCGCCGGGCGGGAGGAGGAGTGGGCTTCTGGCCGAGCTCGATGCGTAGCGCCGCGAGCTCCTTCTCGACCGCCCGGATCTGCTGCTCGCGCTCATCCAGACGATCGCGCTCGGCCGCGGCCAGGCGGCGCTCCGCCTCGGCCTCCGCGGCCGCGCGCTGCGCGGCGGCCAGCTCCTCCGCGAGCCCGTTGGCCCCCACGCGGTGCTCCAGCTCCGCGAGTCGGCGCTCGCGCTGGGCGATGGCCGCCGCCCGCTCGCGGAGCGACGCCTTCATCTGCTCGACCTCGCCCTGCATCTCGGCGTACGCGGAGTCGCGCCGCGAGGCGAGCTCGCGCGCGAGGCGGCGGACCTCGTCGAGGTCGAGCCGGACCGTCTCGGGGCGCCGTTTGTCCATGGGCAAAAGTGTCGCACGGCCACGCCCGCGAGGAAAGCCGCAGAACCTTTACAGCTCCCGGGCCATTCCTTACGTCCGCCTGACACTGGGACACATGGATTCGGGCAGGCCGGGAACCCTGTCTTGTCTCATCTACGAGAAGGGGGAGAAGCACGATGCATTTCAGACGATTGATCGTTCTGGCCTGCGCCGCGGCCGTGCCGACGTTGATCGTCGCGGCCACCTCGCTGGGCCAAGCTTCCGCAGCGCCATCGAACACGTCGCTGCCATCGATCTCCGGCTCCGCCCGTGACGGGTCGCTTCTGCGGGCCTCGCACGGGTCGTGGACCGGAAGCCCGACGAGCTACGCGTACGAGTGGAACCGCTGCGACGCCCAGGCCGGCAACTGCGCCGCGATCGCCGGCGCGACCAGCGACCACTACACCGTTGCGACTGCCGACGTCGGCCATCGCCTGAAGGTGCAGGTGACGGCGACGAACGCCAGCGGCTCCGGCGTCGCGGTCTCGCGTCCGACCGGCGTCGTCCAGCCGACGGGCGCAGCGCCGAAGAACACGGCGCCGCCCACCATCTCCGGCACGACCCAGCAGGGGAACACCCTCACGATCAGTGCGGGCTCGTGGAGCGGGACGCCGGCGCCGAGCTTCTCGTACCAGTGGGAGCGGTGCGTCGGGACCGGCGGCGGCTGCGCGGCAATCTCCGGCGCCACCGGCACGACGTACGTGCTCGCGTCCGCGGACGTGGCGCACACGATCCTCGCGCAGGTGACGGCGAAGAATGCGGCCGGTTCGAGCACCGCCAACACGGCGGAGACCGACCTCATCGCCCCGGCCAAGGGGCAGGGCGGCGGCACGGCCATCTCTGTCACGCAGGTCAGCCTGCCGAACCAGCTGATCATCGACGGCGTGAAGTTCTCGCCGACGCCTGCGACGACCCATGGCGTGATCACTGCTCGGTTCCACGTGTCCGACACGCGCGGCTTCTCCATCTCGGGCGCGCTCGTGTACGTGGTCGGTCTGCCGTACGGCTGGGTGTACGGCTCGCCGGAGACTCCGACGGACGGCAGCGGCTGGGCGACGATCCAGATCCGGCCGACGGCGCACATGCCGCTTCGGCGCGGCGACCTGGTGGTGTTCGTCCGCGCACGCAAGCCCGGCGACAACCTGCTTGCGGGCGTCTCCGCCCGGCGGCTCGTGCAGGAGCCGATCGGGTAGTTGTCAGGAGCGGCGTCGTTTGAGGCCACGTGGCGGTGGACATAACCGCCACGTGGCCGTTTCGCCGCTCCCCGCTGCGGCGGACTCCCTCGCAGTCGCCGAGCGTCCGCGCCTGATTCTGTTCTACTCGTCGGTGTCCGGCCGCTGCCGGCGCACGGAGGGGTTCCTGGCGCAGGTGCTCCAGCGCCGCCGGAACCACGACACGTTCGATCTGCTCAAGATCCCGGTCGACCGGCGACCCGACCTGGCGACGCGTTTCCGCGTGGACGAGGTACCCACTTTGCTCGTCGTCGAGGGCCGCAAGGTGCAGAAGAGGATCGTCGCGCCGAACGGGTGCCGCGATCTGAGGCCGGTTTGGCCGCCTGGCTGCGCTGATCTAGCACGCTGATCCCCCAGGAGAGTGATCTTCCGGACCTCACCCGATGGAGGGAGATCCGGCCGCGAAGACGGGCCTATGGTGCAACTCGTTACCAACCCCGATCGATTGCGGCAGGGAGACATGGAACGACTCAAGCGACGCGGCGCGCTTACGCTCGGCATAGCACTGGTGGCAGTCCTCGCAGGGCTTGCACAGACTGCACAGGCGGCGCACGGGCCGACGCACGGGCCGAAGAGCCCGCCGCAGTGGACGCCTCCGGGCCTCCTCGACAAGGCGAAGGGGAACCCGCACCAGACGTTCCGCGTGATCATCCGCGGCACGCGCGGCGTTTCGAGCAACGGGGTTGCCTCGGCCTTCAACGGGTCGTCGCACGGCCACATCGGCCATGCGTTCAGGTCGATCAACGGCATCGCTGCGACGCTCAACGGCGCGGAGCTCACCGCCCTGTCGCACAATCCGAACATCCTCTCGATCGTTCCCGACGCGCCGGTGGCGACGGTCGGCATCGAGGAGTCGACCCTGTGGCGCGCCGCGACCGGCGCAGACACGGTGCCGTCGCTGACCGTGGGCGGGAACCTGCCCGCGATCGCCATCGTCGACAGCGGTATCGACGCGAGCAAGACCCAGGACTTCGGCTCTCGCATCGTCGCGAACGTCAATCTCAACTCCGACAACCCGAGCGCGACGGGCGACGACGAAGGCCACGGGACGATGGTCGCCGGCATCGCCGCAGGCGCCGGGCTCTATCCGGGCGTCGTCCCCACGGCGCCGATCGTCGCCATCCGTACGGCGGACGCGACCGGTGCGTCGCACATGAGCGACGTGATCGCCGCCTGCGACTGGATCCTGCAGAACCAGGCCACGTACAACATTCGCGTCGCGAACTTCTCGCTCGTGAGCGAGGCCCAGACGAGCTTCACCAACGATCCACTCGACGCCGCCGTCGAGCAGCTCTGGAACCACGGCATCGTCGTCGTCGCCGCGTCCGGCAACTTCGGCGTGCCGGGCGGCGTGCTCATGGCGCATGCGCCCGGCAACGACCCCTTCGTCATCACGGTCGGCGCGCTCGACACGAACGGGACCGCGTCGACGGCGGACGACTTCGCTGCACCGTGGTCGGCATACGGCCACACGGGCGACGGATTCCAGAAGCCGGAGATCTCGGCTCCGGGCCGCTGGATCGCCGCGCCGATTCCGGTCGCATCGACCCTCGCGACCACCGCTCCCGACCGTGTCGTTTCGCCCGGGTACATGTGGATGTCGGGAACGTCGCTCGCGGCCCCGATGGTCGCCGGCGCAGCCGACGCCATCCTTGCGCTGCATCCCGACTGGACGCCCGGCCAGGTGAAGGGCGCGCTCATGATCAGCTCCGATGCGCTTCCCGGCATCTCCGACTGGGCCGGCGGCGTGGGCGAACTCGACGCCTCGAACGCGCTCCAACTCGACAGCGCGCCCGACGCGGACGCGGGCCTCGAGCAGTTCGTGTCGAGCGACGGCTCGTTCAACGGCGCCGCATGGACGCAGGCGGTGCAGAGCCAGACCGATTGGAGTGCGACGGACTGGAGCGCCACGGACTGGAGCGCCACCGATTGGAGCGCGACGGACTGGAGTGCCACCGACTGGAGTGCGACCGATTGGAGTGCGACGGACTGGAGCGCGACAGACTGGAGCGCGACAGACTGGAGCGCCACTGCGTGGCTGCCGTAGCCCCACGACCGGGCGGACCAGGGTTCGCCTCCAGGATCCGCGGCCACTGGGCCGCAGCGGCAGTGGCCTCGGGACGAGGCCCTTTGCATCTTTCGGTGCAGGCGCGCGCCTACTACTGGACGGTGCTGCTCGCCGCCGTCGGCGCGGCCGGCTGGAGCATCGGACGGCTGCCGGCGCAGGTCCACGGCTGGGAGGCGTTCGCCGTGCTGACGGCACTCGCAGCGACCGCGCAGCTGTACATCGTCGAGAGCGGCCGCAATCAGTCCTACCGGACGGCGATCGCGTTCATCGTCGCCGGCGCGATTGTTCTCCGTCCCGGCTTTCTCGCCGGCCTCGTGCTGCTCCACTACCTGCCGGGCTGGATCAAGTACCGGAAGAAGTGGCTCGTCCAGAGCTTCAACATCGGCAACACGACGCTCGCCGTGCTCGCCGCCGGAGCGGCGTTCCACGCGCTCTCCGGCGCGAACGTTGCAGGTGAGCCGGCGGGTCGATACGCGCTCGCCGGGCTCGCCGCGGTCGCGACGTTCGTCGCGATCAACCACGTGTTGCTGGCGCGGATGATCGAGCTGACGAGCGACCGCTCCATGCGTGCGACCGGCCTGTTCTCGTTCGAGAGCCTCTCGACCGATCTCGGGCTTGGGGCGCTCGGCATCGGCGTCGCCGCGTTCTGGTCCGTGAACGGCTGGCTCATCTTCTTCGTCCTCGGCCCGCTGCTCATCATCCACCGCGCGCTGTACGTGCCGCAGCTGCGCGAGGCCGCGCAGGCGGACGTGAAGACGGGCCTGATGAACGCGAAGGAGTTCGAGCACACGGTCGACATGGAGGTCGCGCGCGCAGAACGGATGCAGACGCCCTTCTCGATCCTCATGGTCGACCTCGACCACCTGCGCGAGATCAACAACGCTCACGGCCACCTCGCCGGCGACGTCGTCATCCGCGGCATCGCCGAAGTCTTCCGCGAGGAGCTGCGCCGCTACGACGTGCCGGCGCGATTCGGCGGCGACGAGTTCTGCATCCTGCTCCCCGAGACCCCGCCGGGCGAGGCGGCGCGCATCGCGGAACGGATCCGGTCCGCCATCGCCGACCGTGTCTTCATCGCGGAAGGAACATCCGATCCGCTGCGCGTCACGGTGTCGATCGGCCTGGCCACGTCGCCCGAGGACGCGACGACCCGTCAGGAGCTCGTCCACCAGGCCGACCTCGCCGCCTACCGTGCGAAGGCGGAAGGCGGCAACAGGAGCGTCTCAGCGACGTAGAATCGCGCCTCGGTGGTCGAGGGCGTTCGGATTACGAGGCGAGGTTTCCTCGCGCTGAGCGGTGCGGTCTGTGCCGTTCTTGCCGGCGTGCGCGTGCCCGGCGCGAAGGCTGCCCGCGAGGCGGCGACGGTCAACGCGTACGTCAGCCGTCCCGATCTGAACCCGCCGGCGATCGCGTTCGACTTCCCGGCCGACGGAACCGCCGCCGGATCGATCTTCCTCGCTCCGTTCGACATCACGGCCGCATCGGGCGCCTACCAGTCGACGCCGAACAGCCAGAGCCACTCCGGCCCGCTCGTCGTCGACGACCGGGGCGAGCCCGTGTGGTTCCTTCCCCTCGGCTCGACGACGGCGATGGACGTGCGGGTGCAGACGTACCAGGGCCGGCCCGTCCTCACCTGGTACGAGGGCACCGTCCTCGGCGCCGAAGGCGGCAGCTGGGTGATCTTCGACCCGACCTATCACGAGGTTGCGCGCGTGCAGGCGGGGAAGGGACGCCACGGCGACCTGCACGACCTCCAGCTCACGCCGGAGGGCACCGCGCTCATCACCATCTACCGCGAGATCGCGACGCCGGCGGTGCCGCGCCTCGTGACCGGAATCGTCCAAGAGGTGGACGTCGCGAGCGGGCGCGTGCTCTTCGAGTGGCGCAGCAACGAGCACGTCGGCGTCGATGAGTCCTACATACCGCAGGTGGCGGCCGCCGGGAACGTCGACTACTTCCATCTGAACTCGATCGACGTTGACACGGATGGCAACCTGCTCCTCTCGGCGCGCAACACGTCGACGATCTACAAGGTCGACCGCAAGAGCGGCGAAGTCCTGTGGCGCCTCGGCGGAATGAAGAGCGACTTCGCCGTCGACCCGGCAGCGTCGTTCGCCTACCAGCACGACGTGCGTCGCCGGCCGGATGGAACGATCACGATCTTCGACAACAATGCCGCGGTGCCGGGCGCGCAGACGCTGTCGCGCGGTCTCCGGATCAAGCTCGACATGAAGAAGATGCGTGCGTCGTTCGTCGCGGAGTACCTCGCGCCGACGGCGCGGACGACGTGGGCGATGGGGGACGTCCAGCAGCTCGACGACAGCGGAGTCTTCATCGGGTGGGGCACGGACGGCTCGTTCACCGAGCTCGGCCCGGACGGGAGCGTTCGCCTCGATGCGCGTTTCGCCGACGGGAGCGTCAGCTACCGCGCGTTCCGCTTCGAGCTCGAGGCGCAACCGAAGGGGCGGCCGGCGACCATGGTGGTGCGCAACGCGGACGGGTCACTGACGCTGTACGTCAGCTGGAACGGCTCGACGCAAGTGGCGAAGTGGGGGCTTGTCGCCGGCAAGACAGCTGCTGCGATGAAGCCGGTGGCCACGGTGCGGCGCACGGGCTTCGAGACGGCGATCCCGTTGCCGGTCACGAGCGGTTACGTGGCGGTCGTCGCGCTGGACGCGCACGGGAAGCAGCTGCGCGCCGCTGCGCCGACGCTCATCCAGTCGTAACGTCGACGCACAACGACGAAGGGCCGCCCGGGGGCGGCCCTTCGCTCGAACGATTCCGTGCCGGCTAGTTCTTCTTCGCCAGCGCCGGGAGCAGGTTCGCCGCGTTCGGCGAGCCGAGACCCGTGACGGCGTCCCAGCCAGAGCCTGCGTTGTAGCCCTGGTTGCCGATCTCGACGACGTCGTTGTTGCCGGTCGTGACGTCGTGGAAGTCGGCTCGGGCCTTCGGGGGAGCCTGGCCGAACTGGTACAGCGACTGGTTGATGTTGCCAATCCGGTGGCCGGCGATCTGATCCGTATCCGCGGCGAGTGCGGCCCACTGAGGCGAGCCGGCGCTCGTGCCGCCGAAGATGAAGAAGACGCCTGCGTTGCTCGGATCGAGCCCGTTCAGCAGGTTGCAGATCCCGCAGTGGGTGATCACGCCGCCGTTGACTCCGGCGTCGTACGCCACGTCGGGAACGCCGCGACCCTTGTTCTTGTTCTGCGACGCCTGCCACGAGGGACGGCTGTAGATGGTGCTGTAGCCGCCACCGCTGCAGTTGATGTCGTTGAAGTCGACCGCGGGCGGGTTGCAGCCGAAGAGCTGCTCCGTCCACGCCGTCTCGCCGATGTAGGTGCCGGCCGGGGTGGACGCGTTGAGCGTCGTGCCGCCGACTGCGGTGACGAGCGGATCCGACGCCGGCGAGCTCGCCGAGAGGATCGCCGAGTTGCCGTCGCAGCTGAACTGCGATGCGCCGCTGTCGCCGGACGACGCGAACACGGTCATGCCCTTGTCCGCGGCTTCCTGGAACACGGCGTGCTCCTGCGTGAGCAGGGCCGGGTCGACGCAGGTCTCGGCCTCGCCGAAGCTCTGCGAGATGACGTCGCCGACGTTGTTGTCGACGGCCCACTTCGTCGCCGCGAGGATGTCGGCGTCCTGGTTCGATGCCGCCTCGACGAGGACGATGTTTGCGCCGGGCGCCATCGCGTGCGACCAGAGGACGTCGAGCGTGATCTCCTCGGCCCACCCGTCCTGGTTCCCGTCACTTGGGTCGAAGGTCGGGACACCCTGCGGGGCGACCGCGGTGTAGCTCGGCGGCGCCGGCAGGCCCAGCACGCTGTCCTGGATCGTCAAGTCGTTCGCGACGTACGGGTTCGAGTACGCGTCGATGATGACGATCGTGCGGCCGGTCCCGTTGATGCCCGATGCGAGCAGGCCGGAGTAGCCGTACGCCGTCTGGATCTGCGACGGCTGGTAGCAGCGCGGCCCGTGCGAACCGTCGATCGGGCGGCTCTGGCAGCCGAAGGTCACCGAGCCAGGCGAAAGATGCTGTGGCGTCGAGAACGTGGGCTGCACGTTGATCGGGTGTGTTGCAGGTCCTGCTGCGCTCGACGCCGATGCGGCGGCGAGAGCGCTTCCGGCCGCGATCGCGGCGATGAAGAGAATCGCGCCAAGCTGACGGCGGCGCGAGCTTTTGAGGATCTTCACTCTCCCTCTCCCTCTATTTGCGGGTGACACGGATCACGGCACTCGCGTGCAGTGGTGTTGCCTCGCGGATGTTGGACTTGCCCTCCCTGCGACCTCCGCTGCTGCGGCCGGCGGTGGTTCGCAGTGCGTCGATCCTCCTCCAACGGCGGATCGATTGCAACCAGGGAAAGCGGGAGATTCGAGGTGATGGAGCGTATCGGGATCGAACCGATGACCTCCGGCTTGCAAAGCCGGCGCTCTCCCAGCTGAGCTAACGCCCCGTGCTGCGGCTCAGTGTAGAGCGCGGTCCTGCGAGAGGCTCTGCGCCACGGCCTCGGCTCGCTCGGCGCGGAGCCGGTCGCGCTCCACCTCCACCTCGCGCGTCCGGGCGATGAGGCCTTCCCGGCGACGCTCGTACTCGGCCTGGATCGCCGCCAGCTGCTCCCGCTGCGCGGCGACGGCCGCGAGCGCCTGGTCGAGCTGCCGCTCGCGCCGCTCCACCGCACGCAGACGCCGCGCCAGCTCCGTCTCGGAAGGCACCTGGTCGGGCAGCGGGAAAACGGTCACGCGGCTTGGCTCCTCGAAATTCGATCTGTGCCGCAGACCAAAGACAGCATCCGACGCCGGCGCGCCCCTGTCAACCCCGAAAAAGGGGGGCAGGGACGCGCCTGCCGGAGGGAATTTAGGCCGCGCGCTCGAGCCGCTCTTCGACCCGCGCGCGGGCGACGATCTTGTTCCGGTCGCCGAAGCGCACCCGGGCGCGCAGGGCGCGGTGCTCGTCCCAAAGCCGGTCGAGCTCCGCGTCGAGGCGGTGGATGTCAGCCACGATGGCCGCGTCGTACTCAGCGGAGAGCTGCTGGTACAAGCCAACGCGCTCCGCGCTGAGGCGATCGATCTCCTGGTGTATCTCCTGGAACGTTCTCATGACTTGTGAAACGCACGACCTGCCCGGAGCATTCCGCAGGAAACGGAGAACCAACGCTCAGCCGTATCCGAGCTCGTCCAGCCGGTCCTCGTCGATCCCGAAGTAGTGGGCCAGCTCGTGGAGAACGGTCACCCGGATCTCCTTCTCCAGCTCGGCCGGGTCGGGGAACGACTCCACGAGCGGGAGCCGGAAGATCCGGATCCGGTCCGGGAGCGCGCCCGCCCAGTCGCCCCGCTCCGGCAGCGGGACGCCCTCGTACAGGCCGAAGATGTCGGGATCGTCGGGATGCTCGTCCTCGACCGAGATCTCGATGTTCTGGAGCGCCGCCCGCAGCTCCGGCGGGAGCGAGGCCACCACCCGCGCCACGCGGTCGTCGAACCTCAATAGACCGGGTATTTCGACACGGGCGCACTTGGCTTGTTCCTCGCCACCAGCAGGATTGTGGCGATGCCGAACGCGAAGCCGCCGATGTGCGCGAAGAACGCGACCCCGCCGCCGGCCTGCGGTTGGAGGAACGAAAGGCCGCCGTCCCAGATCTGGAGCCCGATCCAGATGAGCAGGAACCAGTAGGCGGGGATCTCGCGGATGAGGATGATCCCGAAGAAGATCAGCGTCAGCACGCGGGCGCGGGGGAGGAGGACGAAGTACGCGCCGAGAACGCCCGCGATCGCGCCGCTCGCTCCGATGTTCGGGATGCTGGCTCCGTTCACGCCGGCGAAGTGGAGCGTGATGGCCGTCTGGAGGGCCATCGCGACGAGGCCGGCGCCGAGGTACCAGAACAGGAACCCGATCGAGCCGATCGCGTCCTCGATGTTGTTCCCGAAGATCCAGAGGAACAGCATGTTCCCGAGGATGTGCTCCCAGCTCGCATGCATGAACATCCCCGTAAACACGCCCTCGTACCAGGGCAGGGCGTGGAACCCGAGCGGCAGATGGCACGGCCCCTGCACCGCGCACGGGTAGAAGCCGTCGCGGAAGACGTGGACGTCGACGCCCGGCTTCGACAGCTCCCAGAACCAGACGAGGAAGCAGGCGACGATCAGGCCGATGGTGACGTACGGGAACCGGCGGGTGGGAACGTTGTCCCGGAGCGGGATCACGGCGGCCCGAGTCTAGAGCGCTTCGCGGATCCTGTCCGCAACTGCCTCCAGCTCGAGGCTGTCGCCGCTCGTCTCCGCGAGGATCTCGTCCGCCGTCGGCTTCTGCCCCTCGTTCCAGAGCTCGCGCAGGAGCGAGCCGGCGTCCCGTCGTGTGAACCACGCGTTGCCCCACCGCTCGCGCAGGTAGCCGCGCAGCTGCGCCTCGAACGCCCACGCGCGCAAGTACTCGGACGAGTAGAAGCCCTGGTCGACGTCGTCGAGGTAGTCGGTGTCGCTCGGCGTCACCTTCAGCGCGTCGCTCAACAGCTCGACGTACCGCGGACGGAGCGCTGCGACGTCGGTCGCCGCCTGGAGCTCGAGCTCGTACAGGAGCTTCGCGCAGTAGCGGCGGACCATCCACAGGAGCTGCACAGCGCCCTCGGCCGCGTACTCGCGCGGCCGGGGAAAGTCGAGTCGCCGCTCGAGCCACACCGGGTCGATGGTCAGATGCTCGAGCAGCATCGCCCAGCCCTCGGTGACCGCGTTGTCGCCGAGGCGCTTCTCCTCGACCGTGAGCGACGGCGACGTGTGCGCAAAGTGCTCCGTGTGCCCGGCCTCGTGGAAGAGCGCGCCCCAGTCCTCGGGCCCACCCGCGGGCTTGATCACAAGGATGACGCGCTCGGGGATCTCGATCGCCACACAGAACGCACGCGGCGACTTCTTTGGCCGGTCCTCGAGGTCGAGCTCGACGTTCCGCTGCGTGCGCAGGTCGACACCGAGATCGGCAAGGCTCGCCTCGAGCGCCGGCACCATGCGCGCGGCGGGGAAGGCGGCGTCCCAGCCGGCGCCGCGCCACACGCGGGCCACGTCCCAGCGCTCCGCCTCGCCGATGCCGAGCCCGACTCGCCCGCGGAAGAAGCGGTCGCCCGCCTCCTCCCACAGGCGCTCGGTCGAGTCGAGGAAGTCGCGGCACTGCTCCGCGAGCGCGTCGAGCCCGAAGCCGAAGCCGCGATACAGGTCGACGTAGTTCGGCGCTCCCAGTCGCGTGGTCTCGCGATGGACCACCTCGGCCGCGCGCAGGTGCAGCGGGTTCAGGTGCTCCTCTGTGAGCTCGTTGCGCGCGCGCTCGAGGCGCTCACGGCGTGCGCGGTCGGGCTCGTTCATGATCGACGACCGCAGGTTCCGGTACGGGATCTCCTCGCCGTCGACCTCCGCCGTCAGCGTTGCCTCGAGCTCGGCGGCGCGCTCGGCCTCGTCGCGGACGAAGTTGCCGAGATAGCCCTCGCACGCAAAGCGCCACAGCTCGCGCGTGTTGCGGTTCCCGTCCACCGAGGCGCCGACCGAGAGCGCGGTCTCGAGCTTCGTCAGCTCCTCGTGCCGCTCGTAGATCGGCGTCAACTCATAGCCGTCCTTCAGGCCGGCGAAGTGGAGATACGTCTCCTCGTCGAGCTCGGCGATGAAGCGGTCGGCGTCGGCGCTCAGGTCGTCGAGCTGCCGTTGGCTGAGCGGTTCGGCCACGAGCGTTCTAGGATAGTTACGCCGTGCAGGAGATCACCCTCAAGACCGACCGGAAGACGCAGCTCATCGAGATCACCGATCTCGTCCGCGAGGCACTCGGGGAGACGAACGGGGCGGCAGCGGCACTCGTCTACGTGCCGCACACGACCGCGGGCGTGACCATCAACGAGCGCATCGATCCCGAGCTCGTGGACGACCTCGAGAACGCCTTCCACCACGTCGTCTCCGACGAATGGGAGTGGAAGCACGACGACGCCGACGGGCCGAACGCCCCGTCGCACGCGCGCGCGTCGCTTGCGTCGAGCCCGCAGGTGCTCATCCCGTTGCGGGAAGGCGGCCTCGGCCTCGGCACCTACCAGGGCATCTTCTTCTGCGAGTTCGACGGCCCGCGCCAGCGCAAGGTTTACGTCACTACGTTGCAGTAACCGCGGCTCAACCTCAGCTCAACAAAGCCGCCGTAGGTTCGACGTGTGCGGCGGGCTGCGTTCGTCTTCCTCGTAGCGGCGCTCGCTGCAGCCGGGCTGGCCGCCCGCGCGCAGGCGCGACCGGCCTCCAGTCGGATGAACGTCATCTTCATCGTCAGCGACGACGAGAACGTCAGCGGCAACGCCGTCATGGGGAACGTGCAGCGGTTGATTGCTCGCCACGGCGTCACGTTCGACAACTTCCGCGTGACGACCTCGGAGTGCGGGCCGTCGCGCGCGAGCATCCTCACCGGCCAGTACTCGCACCACACCGGCGTCACCGACAACTTTGGTCCGCACGGCTATCCGGCGTTCGATCCCGAGACCGACCTGCCCGTCTGGCTCCACGACGCGGGGTACGAAACGGCGCTCGTCGGCAAGTACCTCAACGACTACAGCCTCGACGGACACAACGTGACGCCGCCCGGCTGGGACGACTGGCAGGCGATGGACAGCGTCCCGCTCGAGAAGTACTACAACTACACGGTCGACGAGAACGGCCGGCTCGTCCACTACGGGACGAAGCCCGGCGACTACTCGACGACGGTGCTCACGCAGAGGGCGATCTCGTTCCTGCGCGGCGCGAAGAAGCCGTTCTTCCTCTACTACGCACCGGTCGCGCCGCATCTTCCGGCCGTGCCCGCGCCCGAGGACGTCGGTCGCTTCGACAAGCTCGCGCCGTTCGCGTCGCCGTCGGTGAACGAGAACGTCGACGACAAGCCGTGGGCTGCGTGGCACGCGCGGGCGCTCACGCCGGCGGGTCTCTCGTACATCAACACCGTGCGGCGGCATCAGCTCGAGTCGCTGCAGGCGGTCGACCGCGCCGTCGGGAGGATCGTCGCCACGCTCGCGCAGCGGCACCTCCTCGACCGGACCGTCATCTTCTACACGAGCGACAACGGCTTCCTCTGGGGCGAGCACCGGCTCGGCGGAAAGCTCTGGCCGTACGAGGAGTCGACGCATGTGCCGCTCGTCGTGCGCACGCCGTGGACGACCGCGAACGGCACCGTCGACCACGAGCCCGTCCTCAACATCGACTTCGCCTCGACGATCGCGCAGCTCACCGGCGTTACGCCGGCGATCCCGCAGGACGGCGACAGCTTCGCACCGCTCCTTCGCGGGCAGCGGATTCCGTGGCGCAAGGAGTACTTGATCGAGTACCTCGGCCGGAACGCCCTCGGGAACGGCGGGCCGCCGCCCTACGTCGCGATCCACACCGCGCGCTATCTCTACGTCGAGTACCGGTACCAGCACTGGCAGGAGCTCTACGACCTCCGCAAGGACCCGTGGGAGCTCGACAACGTCGTCGCCGACCCGGCGTACCGGGGCGTGCTCCAGTCGCTGCGACCCAGGCTGCACAAGCTCTACGCCGCGCCGCCGCATCCCGGGCTCTGACTAGTGTGGGCGCATGGCCGCGCCGGTGACGAGAGACGAGGAGCTCGAGCTCGAGATCGAGTCGCTCGCGTACGGCGGCAACGGCGTCGCGCGCCTCGACGGCTACGTCGTCTTCGTCCGCCGCGGGCTCCCCGGCGACCGTGTCCGCGCGCGCGTCACCAAGGTGAAGCGCAGCCACGCCGAGGCGCTCGCCACCGATGTGCTCCGTGCCGGACCGCACCGGGTGGAGGCGCCATGCATCCATTTCCCGGCCTGCGGCGGCTGCCGTTTCCAGGATCTGGCCTACGAGACGCAGCTGGAGCAGAAGCACTCGCAGGTATACGACGCGCTGCAGCGCCTCGGCGGCATCGCCGAGCCCCCGCTGCAGGAGATCGTCCCGTGCGAGCCGGAGATCTTCCACTACCGCAACAAGGTCGAGTACTCGTTCACGCAGACGCCTGAGGGCCCGGCGCTCGGCTTCCACAAGGCGGGCCGCTGGGACGAGGTGCTGAACCTCGAGAAGTGCTGGCTCACGACCGACGTCGGCAACGGCGTCCGCGACGCGGTGCGCGACTGGGCGCGCGAGGAAGGCCTCGCGCCGTACTCGCAGACTGACAACACCGGCTATCTCCGGCATCTCGTCGTGCGCGAGGGCCGCAACACCGGCCAAGCGCTTATCCAGCTCGTCACCGCGCCCGGCGAGCACTTCGAGCCCGGCTACTTCGTCGACGTCGTGCGCCGTTTCCCGCAGGTTCGCTCCGTGCACTGGTCGATCAACGACCGACCCGCCGAGGTGACGAACCTGCCGACGAAGCTGCTGTGGGGCGAGGAATGGATCGAGGAGGAGATCGGCGGCCTGCGCTTCCGCGTGCGTCCGAACGCGTTCCTGCAGACGAACACCGCCATGGCGGAGAAGCTGTACGGCCTTGCCGCCGAAGCGGCCGGCCTCACCGGCAGCGAGACCGTCTGGGATCTGTACTGCGGCATCGGCACCATCGGGCTGACGCTCGCGCGCAGCTCGCTGACCGTGTGGGGCATCGAGGTGTCGGAGGAGTCGGTCGCGTGCGCGCTCGAGAACGCCGAGATCAATGGGATCACGAACGCGGCGTTCTTCGCCGGCAACGTGGGCCAGGTGGTGGAGGAGCTCGTCGAGCGCTCCGGCGCGCCGGACGTCGTCGTCGTCGACCCGCCGCGGGCCGGCCTCGCGGGCAAGGCGCTCCGGCATCTCGGCCGCCTCGGTGCGCCACGCCTCGTCTACGTCTCCTGCAACCCGACGACGCTCGCCGGCGACGTGAAGACGCTACGCGGCGAGTACGGCTACGAGCTGCTGAACGTCACGCCGGTGGACATGTTCCCGCACACGCCGCACGTCGAGTCGGTCGCGCTGCTCCAGCAGGCCTAGGCCGTGATGCTGTGGCCGTCCGGGTGGTGCTTCTTGCACACCGGATGGCCGTTCACGGGATGCGGGTGCCAGGCAAGTCGCGGGCAGCGGTCCACGTGACAGTTGTGATGGCGGAGGAAGAGATAGAGCCACCCGAGGAACGCCGTCGCGAGCGTGATGTCCGCCAGCGGCCCGCTGACGAAGTTGTAGCCGCCCTTGACGGGCCAGTGGACGATCGAATGGAGGCTGGCGATCACGGACGCCACGGTATAGGGTCGTCCGGTCAAATCGGGAACACGGAGGCAGGCAATGACCGATTCTGCTCCTCCGGTTGCGGCCCGGATCGATGCGGCAGAGCTCCAAACGGACGCGAACCTGCACGTGCAGGTCGGCGCTCCGGTGAAACGGTTTCACGTGTGGGTGCAAGGCCCGGCGTGGGCGCTGTGCTTCACGATGGTCGCGCTCGGCTTCACCATGGTGGCGACCGGCTACGACTCCGGCGGCGGCTGGTTCGCCGTCGCCATCGGGATCATCTTCGCGGTGATCGCATCGTTTCGCGCGCCGTTCACGTTCGGCGAGTCCGCGATCAGTAGTGCTCCGGGGAAGCATCCGCCGGCTTCCTGAGCTTTGTCCACAGCAGGTCGGCGTTGGCGAGGAGGAAGCCGAACGAGAGAAACGGCAGCGCCGGTAGACCGCCGACGTCGATGGCTGTCGCGAGGACGATCGTGAGCCCGTACATGAGGGTCGTCGCGAACCACGTGCGCCACACGCGCAGTCCCCAGCGCGCCGTTGCCGCGAGGAAGAGCGCGTAGAACATGATGTCGGGCGGCCCGAGATACGCAGCCGTCCCGTGCGGGACGAGGAACGCGACGGCGACGTCGAGGTACACGTGAAAGTGGTGCGTTGTGATCGAGTGCGTCGGCCCGCGCCACACCGAGAGCGCGTCCACGAACGGGACGATGCACGCGACGATGACGACCCACGACAGCTGCTCGAAGAGCAGCAGGAACGACCAGCCGGCGAACACTGCGGCGAAGAGCTTCGCGAAGTTCGCCGGCAGCCCCCAGCCCGCCTCCGCGAAGCCGAACGCGGCGAGCGCGAGCACGACCGTCGCGGCCGGCAGCCAGCGCCGCGTATACAGCGGCAGCGCCAGCGGGACGAGCAGCAACGTCGCCGGCAAGATCACGAAGCTGACGAGGATGACGTCGGTCCACAGCGAGAGGTTGGGCGCGTGCGGCGCGGCGATGAACCACGCGACCACCGCGGCCGCGACCGCGCTGAACCTCAGTACGGCGGGAGAGATTCCCACCACACGCCGAGCGGCTTGAACGCGTTCCAGAAGCGCGTCTTCTGCGCCTGCTCGTCGAGCGACTCGTCGATGTCGGGCGTGTAGAGCGCCTCGATCGTCGGCGTTAACGTCTGCCGCTCGCCCTCGGTCGGCTCGAGCGGCCGCGCGAGCGGGAAGCCGAGGCCGTTCAGGAAGGCGAGCGCCTGCTCGCCCATGACGACGACGAGCTTCGGCTGGACGATGTGCAGCTCGCGGAGCAGAAAGGGGCGGGACTCGTCCTCCGTGCCGTCGGCGAACTTGAGGCAGTTCGTGCCGTAGATCGCCATCGGGTCGACGTGCAGCCGCTGGAGCGACTTGAGGATCGCGTTGCCCGAGCGGCCGAAGAACGCGACGCCTTCCTGCAGCTCCGATGCGCGCGGCGCGTACTTGAGAAGCATGACGTCCGCGAGCGGGTGACCGGAGCCGACGACGGGCACGCGCGTGCCTCCGCCTGCCTGCGTGACTTCGTCACCGAGAGTGTTGATCTCGGTGATCGCTTTTTGCAGGTACTTCTCGTAGATCTCGTCGGTCGCCACGGTCACTTGAGCCCCCACCGTTGGTTCGCGCTCAGCGCACTCTCTCCTTGGCTTGCGCCACCCACTTGAGCCCCTGGAGGTACGCGAGGGACTTGGGGCGCCGCAAAATCTCGGCGCTTCGCAACGAGACGAGAAAGTCCTCCGGCCCGCTGAAGCGGCGCATCTGCACGGCCCCGGTTCCGATCCCCGGAAGCACGTGCGCGTCGGAGCCGGCGCCCGTCGTGAGGTTGTACTTGCGCGCGAAGCGCAGCGCCTCCTCGTTGTACGCCTCGAAGAGCAGGCGCGCGTTGTAGACCTCGAACACGTCGATCTCGGCGAGATGGCGGTGCAGGGTGGCCGCGTCCGGGATGGAGTGCATGCGGTCGAACGGGTGCGGCACGTAGACGAGGCCGCCCTGGGCGCGGATGGCCGCCACGGTCTCTGCGAACGACATCCCGCGGGGGATCTCCTCGCGCAGGAAGAGCCCGATGACCTCGCCCTGTCCGGCGGTCTTGATCTCCTCGCCGGGGATGACGACGAGCCGGCGCCCCCGCGCACGCTCGACCGCCTCGAGCGCCCCGCCGAAGACATTGTGGTCGGTGACCGCGATCGCGCCGAGTCCTTCCGCCTCGGCGTAGTCGAGGAGGTCGTCGACCTCGATCGAGCAGTCGTGCGACCAGCTCGTGTGCAGGTGGAGGTCGGCGACGATCCAGTCGCGCTCGCTCGCAGAGCGCGGCGCCTGCGCGCGGCGGCGGCGCGTGATGCGGCCGTAGACCTCTTCCACGCTGTCGGCGAGCGCGCCGAAGCTCTGACCGGCCGCGGTGGCGGCCGCCTCGTCGCTCCGCCGCGCCCGGAAGGCGTCGTCCTCGAGCAGGCGCGCCGTCTCGGCCGCGGCGAGCTCGGGCTGGAGCTCGCGCCCCGGCGGGTCGGCGATGGCGACGCCGGCCGCCTGCGCCTCGACGACTGCCCGCGGCACACCGTCGAGCGCGGGGACGAACACGGACGCCGTCCGGAAGATCTCCGCCCGGCTCTCGCCGTCGAACCCGGTCCGAACACGCAGCCGTCCGCGCAGCGCGCGCGGTAGCGGCGGGCGCCCGCTCAGCGGCCGCGTGCGCAGGAGCACGAGCTCCCAGTCGGGCAGCGCTGCGACCTCTCGCACGATCGCCCGCAGGAGCGGTCGCTCGAGCTGGCGCCACTCGACGACGACGGTCTTCCGCTTCCGTCCTGGCGCATGCCGTTCGAGATCGACGCCAAGGGGCACGAGCTCGTACGTCCCCGGGAAGCGGAGCGCAGCCGCCCGCGCCGTCTCCTCGCTCGTCGCGAGCAACGCGTCGAGCCGGCCGAGGAGCCGTGCGCGCTGTGCCCGGCCGGGCGGATACGAGAGCCGCTCGGGGGAGAAGAACGTCGCCACGGTGAGCGCGTCCGCGTGCCGGAGCGCGAGGTACGAGAGGCTGGGCAGGCCCGGCTCGAAGCCGTGGACGATGTCGAAGCGTCCGGCGGCAAGCGCGACCGCGAGGTTCGCACGCACGCCGACCGGCACGCCCATGCGGCTGCGGCGCGAGATCGGCACGGCGGGGCCGAGCGCCACGAAGTCGGCGTCGAGGCCTGTGGCCAGCGCGCGCCGCCCGGCCGCGAGGTCACGGGCCCGGTTGGACGGCCCCAGCACGGTCGCCCGGTGGCCGCGCGCGCGGAGCTCCGCCGCAAGCCCGGCGACGTGCTCGTTCACGTCGTGCGGCTGCGACCAGGAGAAGGGGGTGACGAGGGCGATCCGAAGTGCCATCGTTCCGGGTCGAGTCTAGTGAGCGATGTCCGAAGAGGGATTGTCGCTGCGGCACGGTGGGGGATCCGGAACGAGCCCCGGATCCACTATGGGGCCATCCGGCCGATCCCGCTCGCGCGGGCGCTGCCCCTCACGACCGACTGCTCCGGCTTCGCCACCCTCTGTTACTTCCTCGCCGGCGCGCCGGACCCGAACGGGCGCCGCTACGACGGCAGCGGCTGGACGGGGACGCTGCTGGAGGCGATGGAGAACATCGATCGGCGGGCGGTGCTCCCCGGCGACATCGTCGTCTGGGGCGAGTACCCGGGCCATCACTGCGCCGTCGTGCTCGAGCCGGGCGACGATCCGTGGCTTGCGTCGCACGGCCAGGAGCGGGGCCCGATCGAGATTCGCTTCTCGACCGAGTCCCGCTACCAGCCCGCGGATGTGACCTGGCTCAGCTCGTTGCCGTAGTGGGCGCCTCGACCGGCGCGCCGCGGCGGTACTTCTCGATGAACTCCTCGGTCAGCTCGCGCGCGTCGTCGTCCTGGATCTGCTTGGGCGGCGACTTCATCAGGTACGACGACGGCCCGACGAGCGAGCCGGACACGCCGTGGTTGAGCGCGAGCTTCGCGAGCCGGACGGCGTCGATGACGATGCCGGCCGAGTTCGGCGAGTCCCAGACCTCGAGCTTCATCTCGAGATTGAGCGGCACGTCGCCGAACGAGGTGCCCTCCATCCGGATGTAGGCCCACTTGCGGTCGGTCAGCCACGGCACGTAGTCGGACGGGCCGACGTGGACGTTGCCCGGGCCGAGGTCGTAGTCGAGCATCGACGTGACCGCGTTCGTCTTCGAGATCTTCTTCGACTCGAGGCGGTCGCGCTCGAGCATGTTGAGGAAGTCGGAGTTCCCGCCGACGTTCAGCTGCATCGTCTTGTCGAGATGCACGCCGCGCTCGCGGAAGAGCGACGTCAGCACGCGGTGCGTGATCGTCGCGCCCACCTGCGACTTGATGTCGTCGCCGATGATCGGTACGCCGGCGTCCTGGAAGCGCTTGTTCCAGTAGTCCTCGCGCGCGATGAACACGGGCATGCAGTTGATCATCGCGCAGCCCGCCTCGAGGATCTGCTCCGCGTACCACTTCGTCGCCATCTCCGAGCCGACCGGCAGGTAGTTGACGACGACGTCGGTCTTCGTGTCCTTGAGGATCCCGACGATGTCGGCGGTCGAGCCGGGCGCTTTCTCGACGATCTCCGACAGGTATTTGCCGATGCCGTCGTGCGTCATGCCGCGTGCGACCTTGATGCCGGTCTTCGGCACGTCGGCGAACTTGATCGTGTTGTTCGGGTGCGCCCACATCGCGTCGGCGAGGTCTTCTCCGACCTTGCCCTTCACGACGTCGAACGCGGCCGTGAACTCGATGTCGCGGATGTGGTAGCCGCCGAGGTTCACGTGCATGAGGCCGGGGACGAACTGATCTTCGTCCGCGTCCTTGTAGTACTGCGTTCCCTGCAGGAGGGAGTTGGCGCAGTTGCCGACGCCGATGATCGCGACGCGCACTTTGCCGTCGTCGAGGCGCCCGTGGCCGTTCGAACTACCGTTGGTCGACATTCGTTCCTCCGAGTTGCTTTCTGACGAAAAGGATGCGCTGCAGAACTGTGAACCAGGCGGTGGCGGCGAGCACGACGATCGCCCACTGGAGCACGCCCCAGGGAGCGAGCACGAGGCCCGCCGTGATGACGATCACGCGCTCCGCGCGGGAGCCGAGGCCGACGTCGCCGCGCAGCCCGAGAGCCTCGGCCTTCGCCCGTGCATACGGCACGAGGAACGAGCCGGCCACTGCGGCGACCGTGACGACGACCGCCGTGTCGTTCCCCGACCGGGCGAAGACGAGTGCGATCGCGGCGAGCATGGCTCCCTCGCCGACGCGGTCGGTGGTGGAGTCGAGGAAGGCGCCGAACGGCGTGGTCAGGCCGCCGGCCCTCGCCAGCGCGCCATCCAAGATGTCGAGGACGGAGCCGACGACGAAGACGCCCGCGCCGAGCCAGTAGAAAAGGAGCTTGTCGCGGTTCTCGAACGGGACGAGAACCGCCGCGACGAGGCACAGCGACACGCCGGTCGCGGTGAGCGCGTTCGGCGTGATGCGGGTACCGAGGAGACGGGTGACCGCGCGGCTCGCGAGCGAGCGCGCGCCGGTCGTATAGCCCGCCTTGACCCGGGCCGGAGCGGTTTCCAATCGCAATCCTGCTATGGGGCGACTATAGCAAGTTTGCGATGAGCGGTCTGAGCCGCGGGGCCTGGCGGACGACGAGGATCGAGAGGATCGCGACGCAGATTCCGGCCAGGACGTCGAGCAGGAAGTGGTTGGCGGTGGCGAGGACGCAGAACCAGACCCAGGCGGGCCAGAGCGCCCACAGGGCCTTTGTCCACCAGCGCCGGCTCAGGGAGACGAGGAAGACGCCCACGATGAGGGCGTCCGCCGCGTGCAGGCTCGGCATGGCCGCATACGGGTTGGCGAGCGCCGCGAGCGCGCCGTTCGAGTGATTCACCCCGTCCTGGAAGTAGGTGGTGAACATCCACGGGGGCGCCGTGGGCCAGACGACGTAGCCGACGAGCCCGAGGACGTTCGCGAGCAGGACCGTGTTCCGGAAGCGCGCAAAGCGCTCGTGGTGCCGGACATAGACGAAGAGGAGAGCCAGTCCGACGACGGTGAACTCGGAGTTCCAGTACGTCCAGGCGGCGAGCGTCAGCAGCGCGTGCGACGAGGCCACCACCTGCTGGGTCGTCGTCTCGACGATGTCGTGGGTCGTCCGCTGCTCGAAGGTGAGGACGCGCCAGCCGTTCCAGAAGGCCTGTGCGGGGTTCCGGTCGGCAACGCTGCGCGCGCCCAGGTAGGCGACGTAGAAGCCGAACCAGATCGCGAGTTGACGTCCGAAATCGGTCCAGCCACGCGGGAGAACCCGCCGTCCTGCTGCAACGACTGCGGTCACAGAGGGAGTCTAGACCGTCCGTGGCTTTTTGAGCCACAGGTTTCCTGAGCATTTACAGGATTTTGGACAGAAATTGCTTCGTCCGCTCGTGCTCGGGCGCCTGGAAGAAGTGCTCCGGGGTGCCCTCCTCGATGATGACGCCCGCGTCCATCATCACAACGCGGTCGGCTGCCTCCCGGGCGAAGCCCATCTCGTGGGTGACGACGATCATGGTCATGCCCTCATGGGCGAGCTCCTCCATGACGGACAGGACCTCGCCGGTGACCTCCGGGTCGAGGGCGCTCGTCGGCTCGTCGAAGAGGATGAGCGCCGGCTTCATGGCGAGCGAGCGGGCGATCGCGACCCGCTGCTGCTGGCCGCCGGAGAGCTTGCCCGGGTAGGTGCCGGTCTTGTCGGCCAGGCCGACGCGCGTCAGGAGCCTGACTCCCTCTTCGGTCGCCTGCTCCCGGGACTGGCCGAGGACGTGGACGGGCGCCTCGATGACGTTCTCGAGCGCGGTCTTGTGCGGGAAGAGGTTGAAGCGCTGGAAGACCATCCCGATCTGCGTGCGCTGGCGGGCGATGCTCTTCTCCGAGTCCTCGACCAGGCGGTCGCCCTTCTGCCGGTATCCGATGAGGTGGCCGTTGACCGTGATCCGCCCGCCGTCGACCTTCTCCAGATGGTTGATGCAGCGGATGAACGTCGTCTTGCCGGAGCCGGAGGGGCCGATGATGCAGACGGTCTCGCGTTGCTGGACGTCGAGCGAGACGCCCTTCAGGACTTCGAGCCGGCCGAAGCGCTTGTGCACGTCCTCCGCACGCATCACGACATCGGTCATCAGCGCACCCGCCATGTCGAAATGGGGTTCCAGGCGGCCTGAAGCCGTTCGAAGAAGCTCAGCTCCTCACCGCGCTCGCTGGCCGCGAGCTTGCGCTCGATCCCTGCCTGGATGAACGTCCATACCGTGGTCAGGACGAGGTACCAGAACGCGACCCCGAGGAAGTACTCCACCGGCTGGAACGAGTTCGAGTAGCCGATCTCCGCGTCCGCGAACATCTCGTAGACGCCGATAGTGAAGAGCAACGACGTGTTCTTCAGCATGTTGTTGAACTCGTTGCCGAGCGGCGGGATGATCACGCGCGCCGCCTGCGGGAGCACGATGCGCCGCATGGCGAGGCCGTAGCGCATGCCGACCGACTTCGCCGCCTCCATCTGGCCCTTGTCGATCGAGTCGATGCCGGCGCGGACGATCTCGCGCATATAGGCGCCCTCGTTGATGCCGAGGGCGAGGATGCCGCCGACGATCGCTCCGTCGAGGCTGAAGAACCCGAGGTTGAGCGAGTTCGGGATGAGGGTGAACCCGAGGAGCTGGTTGGCGCCGTAGTAGACGAAGAAGATCTGGACGAGCAGCGGCGTCCCGCGGAAGATCCAGACGTAGATCCCGGAGATGAACCGCAACGGCGCCGCCTTCGACATCCGCATGAGAGCCGCGCCGACGCCCAGGACCACCCCGATCACCTGCGCGATCACGGCCACGTAGACGGTGCGGGTCAGCGCGAGAAAGAAGACGTGGTCTGGGTGCGCAATGCGTACCCAGACCACGTGCCAGTCGACTGATGCGAGCAACTACTTCAGCTGGGTCACTGCGTGGGTCATCCCCCACTTGGCGACGATCTTCTTCATCGTGCCGTTGGCGTACAACGCGTTGATCGCCTTCTGCGTCGCAGCCTTCAGCGGATCGCCCTTGCGGATCGCGATGCCGATGGCGAGCGGCGCGATCGGCGAGCCGGCGACCTGGAACGACTTGTCCTTCAAGACGTAGTACACGGCGACGGGCGAGTCGCCGAAGTATGCGTCGACGCGTCCCGCTTTCAGCGCGGAGGCGGCGTCGGTGTCCTTCGGGAACGTCTTGATGTTGATCGCCTTCTTGCCGGCCTTCGAGAGCTTCGCCGACTGGGCGGCGAGGAAGTCGCGGTCCGTCGTCCCGGACTCGACCGAGACGCTCTTGCCGGAGAGGCTCGCGAGCGAGGAGATGTGCTCGGGGTTGCCGGCCTTGACCATGATCGACTGGCCGACCTTCAGGTAGTCGACGAAGTCGACCTGCTTGCGGCGGTCGGAGGTGTCGTTCATGCCACTGATGACGGCGTCGCACTTCTTGGCCTTCAGCGCGGCGATGATGGAGTCGAAGGTCGTGTTCTTGAAGCTGGCCTTGACGCCCATCTGCGCGGCGACGGCCGCGCCGATGTCGATGTCCGAGCCAATCGGCTTCGTCGAGCCAGTCGGGATCGACTCCTCGGGCGGGTACGTCGCGTCGGTGCAGAAGACGATCTGCCCTGCCGACTTGATCGCCGGGGGCGGCGTGACCGAGGCTGCTGCGACACCCGCGAGGGCGAGCGCGCCCAGGACGGCCGCTGCTGCGGCGTTGGTGGTCTTCCCTCTCATGCCCTTCCTTTCGACTGTTTCCGGCCTGCTATGAGACCAGAGCCTACGCCGCTTTAGCCGCCGATGTAGGACATCTCGACCTTCGGCAGCGACGCCGTCTCGGCCGTGCGGAGCTCGGAATAGCGGTCGGTGCGGCGCGTCCAGATGCCGCGCAGGGTCTCGGCCAGCTCCTCGTCGGTCGCGCCCGCACGGAGGGGCGCGCGCAGGTCGTGGCCGCGTACTGCGAAGAGGCAGGTGTAGAGGCTTCCCTCGGCCGACAGCCGCGCGCGCGAGCAGCCGCCGCAGAACGGCTGGGTCACGGAGGCGATGACGCCGATCTCGCCGGCGCCGTCCTTGTAGCGCCAGCGGCTCGAGGTCGAGTCGGGTCCGGCCGCGACGGGCTCGAGCGGCCACGCGGCGCCGATCCGGCGGACGATCTCCTCCGCCGGCACGACGTCGTCGAGCCGCCAGCCGTTCGTGTGGCCGACGTCCATGTACTCGATGAAGCGCAGCACGTGGCCGGTGCCGCGAAAGCGCTCGGCGAGTGCGATGACGCCGTCGTCGTTGACGCCGCGCTTGATCACGGCATTGACCTTCACCGGGAGCCCGGCCGCGGCGGCGGCGTCGATGCCCTCGAGCACGCGGTCGACGGGGAAGTCGACGTCATTGAGCGCACGGAACTGGGCGTCGTCGACGGAGTCGAGGCTGACGGTCACGCGGCTGAGCCCGGCGTCGGCGAGCGCCTGCGCCTTCTGCGGCAGGAGCACGCCGTTCGTCGTCAGCGCAAGCTCGAGATCGGGGATCGCTGCGAGCTGCTCGACGAGCTGCTCGACGTCGCGGCGGACGAGCGGCTCGCCGCCGGTCAGCCGCACCGTGCGCACGCCGAGCGCCGCGAACACGCCGACGACACGGGTGATCTCCTCGAAGCTCAGCAGGTCGCGTCGGTCGAGGAACGCGTAGTCGCGCCCGAAGACCTCCTTCGGCATGCAGTAGACGCAACGGAAGTTGCAGCGGTCGGTGATCGAGACGCGCAGCGTCTCGAGCGTCCGTCCGAGCGTGTCCAGCAGCGGCTCCATGCGAACCAGGTTACGTCGCGACGCTGGCGGCGGCCGCGAGCGGGCCTTCGACCGCCGAAGCCGGCACGTCGATCCCCGCGGCCGCGTACGCGTCGGGCTGGTCGAGCGTCTCGTGCTCGAGCAGCGCCTTGGCGAGCGAGTCGAGCTTGTCGCGGTTGTCGTGCAGCAGCGTGAGCACTTCCTCGCGTGCCTCCGCGACGAGCTTCCGCACTTCGTCGTCGATCATCCGCACCGTCTCCTCGGAGACGCCGGCCGCGCCGGGAAGGAACGGGCCTTGACCGTCCTGCGGGATGACCGTGATCGTCCCGATCGTGTCGCTCATGCCCCAGCGGCCCACCATGTGCCGCGCGATCTGCGTCAGCTGCTGGAAGTCGGACTCCGCGCCGGTCGTCAGGTCGCCGAACACGACCTCCTCGGCGGAGCGGCCGCCGAGCGCGACCTTGATCTTCGCCATCAGCTCGTCCTTCGAGTAGTTGTAGCGGTCGGCGTCGGGCGCGGAGAACGTCACGCCGAGCGCGAGGCCGCGCGGGATGATCGAGATCTTGCGCACCGGGTCGGCGCCCGGTGTGAGCATCCCGACGACCGCGTGCCCGCCCTCGTGGTACGCGGTGCGGCGCTTGTCCTCCCTGCTCATCAGCACCTTGCGCTCGGCGCCGAGCACGATCTTCTCGAGCGAATCGGTGAAGTCCGCCTCCTCGACCTGGTCGTGACCGCGCCGCGCGGCGAGCAGCGCCGCCTCGTTCACGAGGTTGGCGAGATCGGCGCCGACCATGCCCGGCGTCGTCGACGCGATGCCGCCGAGGTCGACGTCGGGCCCGAGCGGGACGCTGCGCGTGTGCACGCGCAGGATCGCCTCGCGGCCGTTGCGGTCCGGGGGCTGCACGGCGACGCGGCGGTCGAACCGCCCCGGTCGCAGGAGCGCCTGGTCGAGCACGTCTTGCCGGTTCGTCGCGGCGATGACGATCACGCCGGTGGACGAGTCGAAGCCGTCCATCTCGGTGAGGATCTGGTTCAGCGTCTGCTCGCGCTCGTCGTTGCCGCCGCTGAAGCCGGCGATGCCGGACGTGCGCGAGCGGCCGATGGCGTCGAGCTCGTCGATGAAGATGATCGACGGCGCCGCCTCCTTCGCCTTCGTGAAGAGGTCGCGGACGCGCGATGCGCCGATGCCGACGATCGCCTCGACGAACTCCGAGGCGGCCATGGAGAAGAACGGGACGTTCGCCTCGCCGGCGACCGCGCGTGCGAGCAGCGTCTTACCGGTGCCGGGCGGCCCGCTCAGCAGGACGCCGTGCGGGATGCGTGCGCCGAGCTTGCGGTACTTCTCCGGGTCGCGGAGAAAGTCCACGACCTCCAGGAGCTCCTGCTTCGCTTCCTCGATGCCGGCGACGTCGTTGAAGGTGACCTTGTCGCCGCCCGGCTCGTACTTGCGGGCGCGCGAGCGGCCGAACGCGCCCAGCGCGTTCTGCATGCTTCCCGCGCGTCGAATCACGAAGTAGATGAGGCCGATGAAGAGGAGCGTCGGCCCGAACCCGACGAGCAGGCTCTCCCACCACGGCGAACCGGTGTCGAGCGGCGTCGCGTTGACGACGACGTTCTTCTTCTGGAGCAACAACGAGAGGGAGTCCGTGTTTGCGAACGCGGGGATCTCGGTCTGGAAGAGCTTCGTCGTCTTGGAGCCCGCGTAACTCTGGGAGACGACGAACGTGCCCTGCACGGCCGTCCCCTTCGAGGTGATGGCCGCCACGTGGCCGGCCTGCACCTGCTTCAGGAAGTACGGGCTGTACGGCACTCGGACACGCGGCGCGCTCTTCGTCGCACGCGATGCGGCGTAAAAGTTGATCGCGAGCAGGGCGACGACCCACCCGATCCACCAGCCGACGCGGATGCGCGGCCGTTGTGGCTTCGCGGGACCTTGGGCGCGGGCCGGGTCAGTGCTCACGCCCTAATGATGCCTTTCGGACGCCCAGACTTTCGCGAGCTCGATGATCGTGGCGGCCGCGACGCCCATGTCCTCGACGCAGATCCACTCGCGCTCGCTGTGCGCGTCCTGCCCGCCCGTGTAGATGTTCGGCGTCGGCAGGCCCATCTCGGTGAGGGCGGAGCCGTCGGTGCCGCCGCGGATCGCGGTGCGTCTCGGCTCGAAGCCGATGCGCCTAACGGCCTCTTCGAGGTTCTCGACGATCTCGGGATGGCGCTCGAGCACGGCCCGCATGTTGCGGTACTGGATGCGCGACTCGACCTCGATCGACGCGCGCGGCTCCGTCGCCGCGACCTCCTCGGCGAGGTTCCGCAGAAACTCGATGCTGCGGTCGAGCTCGGCGTCGTCGAAGTCGCGGACGATGAAGCGGAGCTCCATCTCGCTCGAATCGCCGCTGACGAGCACGGGGTGGACGTAGCCCTCGCGGTCGGCGGTCGTCTCGGGCGAGAGCCGGTCTTTCGGCAGTCGCGCGACGATCTCGGCCGCGAGCTTGATCGCATTCACGAGCTCGCCCTTCGCAAGACCGGGATGGATCGAGCGCCCGTGGACGTGCATGCGCACCTGCGCGCCGGAGAACGTCTCCTCCTGGATCTCGCCGATGGTTGAGCCGTCCATCGTGTACGCGGCGTGCGCGCCGAACGACTCGACCGGGAAGTGGATGACGCCGCGCCCGATCTCCTCGTCCGGGTTGAACGCGATCTTGATCGTCCCGTGCGGCACCTCGGGGTGCGCGACGAGATACGCGGTCGCGGCCATGATCTCCGCGACGCCCGCCTTGTCGTCGGCGCCGAGCAGCGTCGTCCCGTTGGTCGTGATCAGCTCGTGTCCGACGTGCGTCGCGAGCTGCGGCGATTCCTTGGGGCGGATGACATTCCCGGAGTCGCCCAGCGGGATGTCGCCGCCGTCGTAGCGGAAGCGCTGCGGGCGCACGTTCGCGCCTGTGACCTCGCGGGCGGTGTCGACGTGCGCGAAGAAGGCGATGGTCGCGATGTCGCCTTCGACCGTCGCCGGGATCGTCCCGGTGACGTAGCCGTGCTCGTCCATCTGCGCGTCGGCGAGGCCGATCCGCTGCAGTTCGTCGAGGAGCAGGCGGAGGAGCTCGAGCTGCTTCTCCGTGCTCGGGTAGGTCGTCGAGTCCTCGTCCGATTGCGTGTCGATCTGGACGTAGCGGAACAGCCTCTCGGCGGCGTCTGCTGCGAGTTGAGCGGCAAGCTCCATGGGTTCGAGTCTACGGTTGCAGTTGATGCGCAGGCGGCTCGTACAGCTCTACCTCGGGCTCATCCTGTACGGGTTCAGTACCTCACTGCTCGTGCTCTCCGGTCTCGGGCTCGCTCCGTGGGACGTCTTCCACCAGGGCCTCGCGAAACACTCGAACCTCGCCATCGGCACGTGGAGCATCATCGTCGGGCTGTTCGTGCTGCTGCTGTGGATTCCGCTGCGAGAGCGGCCGGGAATCGGAACGGTCAGCAACGTCGTCTTCATCGGTGGGACGATGGACGTCGTGCTCGCGCACCTCTCGCCGCCGCACGAGCTGGCGCTGCGGATCGTGTGCCTCGTCGGCGGGGTCTTCCTGAACGGCGTCGCGACGGGGGCGTACATCGGCGCCGGCCTCGGGCCAGGGCCGCGCGACGGTTTGATGACCGGACTCGCCAGGCGCGGGCACTCGATCCGGGTCGTACGGACGTCGCTCGAGGTAAGCGTGGTCGTGATCGGCTGGCTGCTCGGCGGGACGGTCGGCGTCGGGACGGTGCTGTACGCACTGTCGATCGGGCCGCTCGCGCACGTGTTCGTCCCGTTCTTCTCGCGCGGCCGTGCGCCGGCGCCGGTGCTCGAAGGCAATTGATCGCGGTCGGCCTTTCGCTGCTGTCGGCCGTGCTCTTCGGCAGCATGAGCGTCGCGCTCCGCTTCGCGCTCGATCGCGAGCGCGACGTCATGCTCGGCACATTCGTCACCGTCGCGACCGCGCTCGTCGTCGCGCTCGCGTGGGCGGCGGCCGAGGCGCCGTCGCGCGGCGTGCACGTCACTGCGGCGTGGCCGTTCGCGCTCGCCGGCCTGCTGCAGCCCGGCGTGGGGCAGCTGTTCGGGACACTCGCGATCCGCGAGACCGGCTCGTCGCGCGCCTCGATGGTGTTCGGGACGGCCCCGCTCGTCGCGGTCGCGATCGCGCTCCTCTTCCTCGGCGAGCCGGCGAGCGTGCCGCTGATCGTCGGCGCCGTGCTGATCGTCGGCGGCAGCGTCGAGCTTGCCCGCGAGCGGGAGCGCCCGGCGCACTTCCGCCGGATCGGGCTCGCGTACGCGTTCGTCACGGTTGTCCTCTTCGCGTCACGGGACAACCTCGTGCGCTGGCTCGCGAAGAGCACGACTGCGCCGCCTGCCGTGAGCGCGAGCGCCGCGCTACTTGGCGGCCTCGTGTTCATCACGGTCATCGCGCGGCCGCGACTCTCCCGGCAGGCGCTGCCGTTCGTCCCCGCGGGGATCTTCTTCGGGCTCTCGTACGTCGCGCTCTTCGAGGCGTTCTACCGGGGGCGCGTCACGATCGTGTCGCCGCTCGTCGCCACCGAGTCGCTCGTCGCGGTCGGGCTCTCGGCGCTGCTCCTCCGCCACACGGAGCTCGTCGGCCGACGGCTGGCCTTCGGCACCGTGCTGATCGTCGCCGGCGGGGCCCTCATCGGCGCATTCCGGTGACAACCACGTAGCGGTACCTGGTACCGGTCGTGTCTGTGGGGGCCAAAAATCCCTGCTCAGGGACCTAAGGCCCGTACCAGGTACCCGCACGGAGGTGTCACGGCTTCCTCATCGGGCAGGGCGCCTCCATATCTGATATAAAGAGGCTTAGATTTTCTCATAGGAGGCTGAAACCAGCATGGCAAAGACGATTGGCATCGACCTGGGCACGACCAACTCGTGCATGGCTGTCCTCGAGGGCGGCGAGCCCGCGGTCATCCCGAACGCCGAGGGCGGGCGCACCACGCCGTCCGTCGTCGCGTTCACGAAGGACGGGCAGCGGCTCGTCGGCGCCCCGGCGCGGCGGCAGCAGGTCACGAACCCGACGAACACCATCTTCTCGATCAAGCGCTTCATGGGGCGCAAGTACGACGAGGTTTCCGAGGAGATGAAGATCGTCCCGTACGAGGTCGAAAAGGGCCCGAACGGCGACGTGCGCGTGAAGGCGGAGGGCAAGGACTACGCCCCGCCGGAGATCAGCGCGATGATTCTCCAGAAGCTGAAGGCCGACGCCGAGGCGTACCTCGGTGAGCCGGTGAACGAAGCCGTCATCACCGTCCCGGCCTACTTCAACAACGCGCAGCGCGAGGCGACGAAGGACGCCGGCAAGATCGCCGGCCTCAACGTGCTGCGCATCATCAACGAGCCGACCGCGGCAGCGCTCGCGTACGGGCTCGACAAGGAAGGCTCCGACCAGACGATCCTCGTCTTCGACCTCGGCGGCGGCACGTTCGACGTGTCGGTGCTCGAGCTCGGCGAGGGCGTCTTCGAGGTCAAGTCGACCGCGGGTGACAACCACCTTGGCGGCGACAACTTCGACAAGGCGGTCGTCGACTGGATGGTCGCCGAGTTCAAGAAGGATCAGGGCATCGACCTCGCGGCCGACCGCATGGCGTTGCAGCGTCTCTACGAGGCCGCGGAGAAGGCGAAGATCGAGCTGTCGTCGACGATGACGACGCAGATCAACCTGCCGTTCATCACCGCGACGCAGGAGGGGCCGAAGCACCTCGACCTGCAGCTGACGCGCGCGAAGCTCGAGGAGATCACCGCCGACCTGCTTGCGCGCACCGTCGGCCCGACGAAGCAGGCGCTCTCCGATGCAGGGCTCGACGCGTCGAAGATCGACCACGTCGTCCTCGTCGGCGGCATGACGCGTATGCCGGCGGTGCAGGCGAAGGTCAAGGAGATCGTCGGCAAGGACCCGCACAAGGGCGTCAACCCGGACGAGGTCGTCGCCGTCGGCGCCGCGCTGCAGGCGGGCGTGCTCAAGGGCGAGGTGAAGGACATCCTCCTCCTCGACGTGACGCCGCTGTCGCTCGGCATCGAGACCAAGGGTGGCGTGATGACGAAGCTCATCGAGCGCAACACCACCATCCCGACGAAGAAGTCGGAGACGTTCACGACGGCGGAGGACAATCAGCCGTCCGTCGAGGTGCACGTGCTCCAGGGCGAGTCGGAGATGGCGACGTACAACAAGACGCTCGGCAAGTTTCAGCTCGTCGGCATCCCGGCGGCGCAGCGCGGCATGCCGCAGATCGAGGTCACGTTCGACATCGACGCGAACGGGATCATCAACGTGTCCGCGAAGGATCTCGGCACGGGGAACGTCCAGCAGATCCAGATCCAGGGCGGGTCAGGCCTGTCCGAGGATGAGGTGAAGCGGATGATCAACGAGGCCGAGACGCACGCCGACGAGGCACATCGGCTGCGCGAGGCCGTCGACACGAAGAACATGGCGGAGACGCTCGCCTACCAGACGGAGCGCACGCTGAAGGAGCACCGCGACAAGCTCGAAGAGTCCGAGGCCTCGACGATCGAGGGCCGGATCATGGAGCTGCGCCAGGCGCTCGAGGGCGACGACCTCGCCGACATCCGCGCGAAGGCGGAGTCGCTGCAGGAGGCCTCGCACAAGCTCGCCGAGGCGGTGTACGCGCAGGCGACTGCGCAGGCGCAGGCATCCGGCGGCGGCAACGGTGCTTCCTCGGCCGACGAAGAGGTCGTCGAGGAAGGCGAGTACGAAGACGTGACCAATGACTGACGAGCACGTCGAGCAAGAGGCGCAGGTTGAGCAGGTGGAGCAGGAGGTCGACGACCGCCTGCTCCGCCTTGCCGCCGACTTCGAGAACTACAAGAAGCGCACCGCCCGTGAGCGGCAGGAGTACGTGACGTTCGCGAACGAACGGCTGCTGAAGGAGCTGCTCCCGATCCTCGACGATCTCGAACGCGCGCTGAACGCGGCTGAGCAGCACGAGGAAGCGCAGCTCGACGAAGGCGTGCGCCTCGTCCACCGCTCCCTCGCGTCGCTGCTCGAGCGGCAGGGCGTGAAGGAGATCGCGACCGAGGGCAAGTTCGACCCGCACGTGCACGAGGCGCTGCTCGCGCAGCCCTCCGAGGAGGCGGAGCACGGCGACGTGCTCGACGTCATCCAGAAGGGCTACAAGATCGGCGACCGCGTCGTGCGTCCGGCACGGGTGATCGTGGCCGAATGAGCACGCCGTACGACACGCTCGGCGTCCAGAAGAACGCCTCCGGCGACGAGATCAAGAAGGCGTACCGCAAGCTCGCGCGCAAGCATCATCCCGACGCGAACGCGGGGGACAAGGACTCGGAGGAGCGCTTCAAGGAAGTGCAGACGGCGTACGACGTGCTGTCCGACCCCGAGAAGCGCAAGCAGTACGACCGCTACGGCAGTCAGAACGGCCGGCCGGGCCCGGCGGGTGGGCCGAACGTCGACTTCGGCAACTTCGACCTCGGCGACATCTTCGGCGGTATGTTCGGCGGTGGAGCCGCCCGCACGCGCACGCGTGCTGCGCGCCAGCCGGTGCGCGGCAGTGACATCGAGGCGCAGGTGCATCTCTCGTTTGAGGACTCGCTCCACGGCGCCGATGCGAAGGTGCCGGTCGACATGATGACCGCGTGCCGCGAGTGCGCCGGCACCGGTGCGCGGCCGGGAACCGCTCCCGTCATCTGCCCGGACTGCAACGGCCGCGGCGTGAGGACCGAGAGCCAGGGGCTGTTCGCGCTCTCGCAGCCGTGCCCCCGTTGCCGCGGCAACGGCACCGTCATCGAGAAGCCGTGCCCGAACTGTCAGGGCACCGGGCGCGAGCGCCGCATCAAGACGTACACGGTGAAGATCAAGCCCGGCGTCAAGGACGGGACGCGCATCAAGTTGAAAGGCAAGGGCGAGGCCGGCCAGAACGGTGGGCCCGCCGGCGACCTCATCGTCGTCACCCGTGTGTCGGAGTCGCCGATCTACGAGCGCCGCGGCGACAACCTCGTCGTCGAGGTGCCCGTGTCCTATTCGCAGGCCGCGCTCGGCGACAAGGTCGAGGTGCCGACGCCTGACGGGCCGGTGTCGCTGAAGATCCCGGCCGGTTCCGAGGACGGCAAGCTGCTGCGCATCAAGGGCCGCGGCGCGCCGAAGCTGAACGGCTCCGGCAAGGGCGACGTGCTCGCGCGCGTCCGCATCCAGGTACCGAAGCGCATCAACAAGAAGGAGCGCGAGATCCTCGAGGAGCTCAAGAAGGTGGGTGGCTGATGGATCCGGATCTGCTCAAGCAAGGCCCACGGGAGGCGCCCGAGCCGCTGACGGCGGAGGAGCGCACGAGCCGCAAGGGCATGAAGACGGCCGGCGGCGGCATCGCCGCGGGCGGGATCGGCCTCGCGAAGGCCGGCTTCCTCGGCAAGTTCCTCATCTATCTGTTCCTCTGGAACGGCGTCCGCACGGCGTTCCTGCTCGGCGGCTGGATCGGGCTCCTCGTCATCGCCGCCGTCATCGTCGCGTTCGTCTACTACCGCAAGCAGAGGCAGGCCGCAGCGTCGTGAACGACCGCGGCATGTACGCGATCAGCGTCGCTGCCGAGCTCGTCGGCATGCATCCGCAGACGCTGCGCATCTACGAGACCAAGGGTCTCGTTCGCCCGCAGCGCACGCCCGGCGGCACGCGCCTCTACTCGGAGGCGGACGTCGAACGGCTGCGCATCATCCAGCGGCTCACGACCGAGCTCGGCCTCAACCTCGCCGGCGTCGAGGTCGCGCTGCGCCTCGAGGACGAGCTGCGCAAGGCGCACGCGCAGATCGACCGGCTGCAGCGTGAAGCGAAACTGGAAGTGCAGAACGTGCACAAGCACTACCGCCGCGACCTCGTGCTCTATCGCGATGAGCGGCTTCCGGAGAGAAGGTAGTCATGGATTTCAACAAGCTCACGGTCAAGTCGCAGGAAGCGGTCGCTGCCGCGCAGGAGCTGGCGCGCCGTTCCGGCAATCCCGAGCTCTACCCGGAGCATCTCGTGCTCGCGCTCCTCGACCAGGAGCTGCCGCGCGAGCTCGTCCCCGACGCCGACGCGCTGCGCGCGCAGGCGGAGGCGGCGCTCGCGACGAAGCCGCGCATCGAGGGCGCGCAGCAGCAGCCGAGCGTGTCGGCCGCGCTGTCGAAGGTGCTCGACAAGGCGCTCGACGAGGCGAAGCGCATGCAGGACGACTACGTGTCGACCGAGCATCTGCTGCTTGCGCTCGACGTCGTCCCACGCGACCAACTGGAGGCGAAGATCAAGGCGGTGCGCGGCGGCCAGCGCGTCACCTCGCAAGACCCGGAGGGCACGTATCAGGCGCTGTCGAAGTTCGGCCGCGACCTCACCGAGGCGGCCGAGCAGGGGAAGCTCGACCCGGTGATCGGGCGCGACGAGGAGATCCGGCGCGTCATCCAGGTGCTGTCCCGCCGAACGAAGAACAACCCGGTGCTGATCGGCGAGCCGGGTACGGGCAAGACGGCCATCGTCGAGGGGCTCGCGCAGCGCATCGTCGACGGCGACGTCCCCGAGGGGTTGAAGGGCAAGCGCGTCTGGGCGCTCGACATCGGCGCGATGCTCGCGGGCGCGAAGTACCGCGGCGAGTTCGAGGAGCGGCTGAAGGCCGTCCTCACCGAGATTCGCAACGCCGAGGGCAACCTCATCCTGTTCATCGACGAGCTGCACACGATCGTCGGTGCAGGCGCTGCCGAAGGCGCGGTCGACGCGGCGAACATGCTCAAGCCCATGTTGGCGCGCGGGGAATTGCGTTGCATCGGCGCGACCACGCTCGACGAGTACCGCAAGCACATCGAGAAGGACGCCGCGCTCGAGCGGCGCTTCCAGCCGGTCTTCGTCGGCGAGCCCTCGGTGCCGGACACGATCGCGATCCTCCGTGGACTGAAGGAGACGTACGAGTCGCACCACGGTGTCCGCATCCGCGATGCCGCGCTCGTCGCCGCCGCGGTGCTGTCGCATCGCTACATCTCCGACCGCTTCCTGCCCGACAAGGCGATCGACCTCGTCGACGAGGCGGCGTCGCGCCTGCGCATGGAGATCGACTCGTCGCCGATCGAGCTGGACGAGGCGGAGCGGCGCGTGCGCCAGCTCGAGATCGAGCTTGCGTCCGGCCCCGAGAACCGCAAGGCGTTGGAGCAGGAGCTCGCTGAGGTGAAGGAGCGACGCAACGGGCTCGCAGCGCGCTGGGAGCGCGAGAAGGCGGCGCTCGACCGCATCAAGGAGATTACGAGGCTCGTCGAAGAGCTGAAGCGCGAGGCCGAGCGCGAGGAGCGCGCCGGCAACCTGCAACGCGTCGCCGAGATCCGCTACGGCGAGTTGCCCGCTCTCGAGCAGGAGTTATCCGAGAGCCAGCTCGACGATCCGATGGTGAAGGAAGAGGTCGACGAGGACGACATCGCCACCGTCGTCGCGCGCTGGACAGGCATCCCCGTCGACCGGCTGCTCGAGGGCGAGACCGAGAAGCTCATCCACATGGAGGAGCGCCTGCACCAGCGTGTCGTCGGACAGGACGAGGCGGTCGCAGCAGTTGCCAACGCGCTCAGGCGCGCACGCACCGGGCTGCAGGACCCGAACCGGCCGATCGGCTCGTTCGTCTTCCTCGGCCCGACGGGCGTCGGCAAGACCGAGCTCGCCCGCGCGCTCGCGGAGTTCATGTTCGACGACGAGCGCGCGATGGTGCGGCTCGACATGTCGGAGTACCAGGAACGGCACACGGTCGCACGTCTGCTCGGTGCACCGCCCGGCTACATCGGGTACGAAGAGGGTGGCCAGCTCACGGAAGCCGTTCGGCGGCGCCCGTACTCGGTCGTGCTGCTCGACGAGATCGAGAAGGCGCACGCCGAGGTCTTCGACGTGCTGCTGCAGGTGCTCGACGACGGACGTCTGACCGACGGCCAGGGCCGCACGGTCGACTTCCGCAACACGGTGTTGATCATGACGTCGAACATCCGCAGCGCGGAGCAGATGCGCGAGCACTTCCGGCCGGAGTTCCTCAACCGGATCGACGAGATCGTCGTCTTCGACGAGCTCTCGCGCGAGCAGATCGCGGAGATCGTCGAGCACCAGCTCGAGCGCCTGCGCGAGCGGCTGGCCGAGCGCGGGATCGTGCTCGAGCTGACCGACGCGGCGAAGGAGGCGCTCGTCGAGGCCGGCTGGGATCCGGCGTACGGGGCGCGTCCGCTCAAGCGTGCGATTCAGCGGCTCGTCGAGAACCCGCTGGCATTGCGGCTGCTCGAGGGCGACTTCGGCGACGGCGACGCGATCCGTGTCGACGCGGTGGACGGCGAGCTCGTCTTCGAGCGCGCGGTCAACAGAACCGTAACGACAGTTTAAGAAACCGTTCACGAGCTTCCAGCGAACCTCTGGGAGTCAACTCGAGGAGGAACCGTGAGGAAGCTCGTCACGCTCGTTCTGGCAGGGACGCTCGCCGCGCTCGCCGTCACCGCGTTCGCCGGCGCGGCGCGCAATGCCAGCCCGATCATGATCGCCGCGAAGCTGACGGCGAAGCAAGAGGTGCCGAAGCAGGTCGTCAAGAACGCGAAGGGGTCCGGCTCGTTCACCGGCGACATCACCGGCACCAAGCTGACGTGGACGCTGAAGTTCTCCCACCTCACCGGCCCGGCGACGGCGGCACACATCCATCTCGGCGCGATGGGCGTCTCCGGCAACGTGGTCGTGCCGCTCTGCACGCCGTGCAAGAGCCCGGTCAAAGGGACGGCGAAGCTGACGAAGGCGCTCCTCAAGGATCTGAAGGCCCACAAGCTGTACGTGAACGTCCACACCGCGAAGAACCCGAACGGGGAGATTCGCGGCCAGCTCTCGGGCTAGGGTCCGCCGTGTGTTGATCATCGCCGCCACCGAGCGCGAGCTCGAGCACGCCCGCCGGTTCGACACGTTCTGTTGCGGGATCGGACCGGTGGAGGCGGCAGCGCGGACGGCACAGGCGCTCGGCGAACGCCCGCCGGACGCGGTGATTCACATCGGGATCGCAGGGGCTCGAGCAATCGAGCCCCTGGCGGTCGTCCTCGGATCGGAAGCTGTCTACGAAGACGCGCTCGGGCCTCTCGTCGAGTCGCGCGTCGAGCCCGACGCGGAACTGCTCGCGCGTATCGCGGCCGCGCTGCCCGAAGCGCGTGTGCTTCCCATCGGGACGAGCGCACATGTCGGCGGGACCCGAGAGTGCGAGGTCGAGGCGATGGAGGGCTTCGGCGTGCTGCGCGCGTGCCTGCTCGCCGGCGTGCCCGCGGTCGAGCTGCGCGTCATCTCCAATGCGATCGCCGAGCCCGACCGCACGAAGTGGCGCTTCGACGAGGCGTTCGAGCTGCTCGGAGCGGTCCTAGATCGACTCGACGTCGTCTAGCGCAGGATCATTGGTTAACAGCCGTTTGTGTTGGCGGCGGCTGGACAGGCGACGGTCGTGTTCGCGGCGCAGGCGTGGTTGTCGCCGACGCAGTGGGTGACGTGTTGCTCACTTGTCCAGCGGAGTCCACAAGGCGGGCGCGGATTCCGTGCCTCGATCCATAGCCATATCTGCGTGCAACATGTCCTGCGCGAGCCCCGACGTTTTGCCACGGGCCTCCGTTGATGCTGATCTGGTAGCGCGCTACCGGCCGCCCTTTCTTGCCGCCGCCTACCCATCCGAAGACGATCGTTGTTCCTGTCGCTCGCGCGCTCACAGTCGGAGGGAGCGGGCGACCAAACGGAGTCACCGTGTTCGACGTACGTGACCAGGCCGCGCACCCCTCGTCGTTGCACGCTCTCACGATGAATGAGTAGGCCACACCATTCGACAAACCCGCTGCCAGTGCCGAGATTTTCGATTGCTTGGCCGATCCTGTGGCGGGGGACTTGAAGAGCCCCGATCGTGCACGGCCGTGAGTGCTCACTGCTCGCCACTCGACCTTCGTAACGGGAAGCTGCCCAGATGCGGGGACGGCGAATGAAAGCTTTGCCTCGCCGTTGTACCCAACCCCGCGGTTCTTGTCGGACGCCGTAACGTCTGCCACCCGTTGTGGAAGCGCAAGCGCTCCGGAAGTCGATGGCCCCGTCGCCTGTTTGTTGCCCGTTGCCAGGCTGATTGCTGCAACGACGGCGCCAACGACGACGAGTGCACCGACAACGAGGACCTTCCCGCCGCGAGATCGCCACAGAACGCCGAGCGCGTGCCGGTCGAGGCGGCGAATGTGACCCCCTCGAGTCTTCGCATTCGCAAGAAGCTCGCGGGCTTTCCTTCCGCCCAGGACGAGTCGCCCAGGTAGCGCCTCAGCCCGCGGCTTCAGCGGGAGCTGTCCTGCGACGTGATCGAGAACCGTCTTGCCTTTGCTGCTAGGCGACGCTGATTCCGCAGCTTCACGATCGACCTCTCGTAGAAGTGGCGTCGTATCCCAATCGCTGTCTCCTTCAAGCTCGGCGAGTACTTCTGCGAGCGCGTCGGCGAAGTCGGAGGCTGTGGCATAACGATCAGCACGTTCTTTCGCCATCGCCTTGTCCAGAATCTGAGTTAGCCTCGCGGGAAGATCGGGACGCAGTTGAGAGAGCTCTGGCGGGGGATCGTGGAGGTGAGCCGTTATGACCCGAACCTCGCTCTCGCGCACAAACGGCGGTTGTCCTGCCAAGCAGTGGTAGAGAACACACCCAAGCGAGTAGATGTCTGCGCGACCATCGATTGCCTTGATGCCTTCCAGCTGCTCCGGAGAGCTGTAATCGGGAGTGCCCATGAAGATCCCGGTGCGCGTCAGGCCTGACGCACCGGCGCTCCGCGCGAGGCCGAAGTCCGAGAGGTAGGCGTGTTTGTCGCTGTCGAGCAAGATGTTCGCGGGTTTGACATCACGGTGGACGAGCCCAGCCTTATGCGCCGCGCCGAGCGCGAGGGCCATCTGGCGAGCAACGTCAACCGCGAGCACGGCCGGCAGGCGGCCCTGATCTTTCAACAGAGCGCGGAGATCGCCTCCATCGACGTAGCGCATCGCAAGGTAGATCTCGTCATTCGCCTCCCCCGCGTCGTACACCGGAAGCACGTTGGGGTGGTCGAGCGAAGCCGCGAGTTGCGACTCGCGGATGAACCGCTGCTCGAACTCCGGGTCGGTATTGCGACTCGGTGCAATCACTTTGAGCGCGACCTCTCGGTCGAGCCGCACTTGGGTGGCGAGGTAGACGACGCCCATGCCGCCCTCGGCCAGCAACGACCGGATCCGGTAGCCGGCCAGTTCAGTGCCGCCCTCGAGGATGCCGCCGCGAGTCAACGCTTCTGGATCCTTACCACACCCATTGCCGAATCGTGAAGTGCTGAGCATCCTGATTTCACGCGGCGAGGGGCTTGCACGAGGGCCGATTCCGGAGTACCTTGAGTCGCCGCCTTAACTTGCGGCAACACCTGCGGACAAACGGAGGACATCGATGGCTGGTATCCAGGTAACCCCGGAGCAGCTTTCCGACGCAAGCAGGAACCTCACGACCGGCGCCTCGACGATCGACGGCACGCTTTCGCAGCTACGCAGCCAGATCGCGCCGCTTGCGGGAGAGTGGGTCGGGGTTGCGCAGCAGCGCTTCGAGCAGCTCTGGCAGGAGTGGGACACCTCTGCGAAGCAACTGCACGAGGCTCTGACCGGCATTGCGCAGCTGACCGCGCAGGCGTCGCAGGCCTACGAGCAGACCGAGCAGGGCATCGCTCAGTCGTTCAATTCGTAGCTGAGGCTCTCGGACTACTGGAGCTGCGGCCTAAGGGCTGTGTTGCCACTGGCTGTCCCCTGGCGCCGACGACGGGAGCTGTTGTGACCGAGATCGAAGTCAACCCACAGGAGTTGCTCACTGCGGCTTCGCGCATCCAGAACGCGCTGCCGACAATCGAGAACCTCGCGAATCACCTGCCGCTTGGTTCCGGGACAACTGCCTCAGGAAGGCCCGACGTCGCGAACGCGATTGACGCATTCTTGGATCGGTGGCGCAGTGGACTTGGCCATCTCGGCCACGACGCCGAGCATCTCGCTTCCCTGTTGCAGAAGGCCGGCGAAGCCTACGCCCGTGTTGATCGCGAGATCGGTGAGGCCGCCGGGTGACCGGACTGTATTCAGGCGCGTCGGCGCGCGAACTCGTTCCAGGCGACCCCGGGCTCTTGGCGTCGCTGGCGACTGAGGTCAGAACAGTCGCACACGGCCTCGATCAGGCGGCAACCGAGCTGCAGGCGATTAGCGCCGGCAGTTGGATCGGACGGGCCGCCACGGCGTTTCAGCACACGCTGCATCAGCAGCCTGGGCGCTACGCAACTGGTGCGATTGCATTTGGCGCGGCGGCCAGCGCAATTGACGCGTACGCCGCCGCACTGGATCAGGCGCAACAAGCGGCGGGTCGCGCGATCACATCCTGGGAGGACGCGGAGGCGGCCTCAGCAGCCTGGAGGCAGCGCCGTGACGCCGCTTCGACGCTGGGGTACCGAGGGTCGGCCGTGCCGGCGAACGATCCAGGAGACGCCGGCCGTGCGAGTGCGCAGCAGATGCTCGACGGCGCACATGCAGCGCTCGACAACGCTGCAGCGCAGCTGAGGGCGACGCTGTCTTCGGCTTCATCCGATGCCCCGAATCGGCCGAGTTTGTTCGGGCAGCTCGTAGCTGACCTCGAGCGATTTCTCAAGCAACACCAAGGAGAAGTTGCGTTCTACCTCGGCTTCACGACGGTCAAGGACTTCGTTGAGGCGCTAGCGGCGGCGAAGGATGTACACGAATTCCTGCCTGTGTTCGGCTTCGTCAACGAGCTGAGGAATCTCGGCGAGACGGATCCTCTCCTAGGCGAGTTGACCCAGGACGCGATCAGGACCATGAACGACAACCTTCCGCTCACAGCGCAGGACGGACTGGCCGCTAAAGCGCTCGCAAACCTGCTGAACCGCGTTCCGGCAGGTCAGAACGCGGCATCGTGGCTATCGGATGCAAGTCGCGCTGGGCCATGGTTCCGAGGCCTTGGCATCTTCGGCGGCGTAATCGGGACTGGTACCGGCGGATTTCAGACGGTCGAAGACATCAGTCACCACAGGAGCGGAAGCCAAGTGGCCGAGGACATCACGGGCACCGCATTCAGCGCCACGTCAACGGCGTTCTTGATTGCGCCGAACCCGGTCACGGGAACTCTCGCGGCCGCGAGCGGAGTCGCATATGCGGGCGCCATCGCTTGGAATCACCGCGAAGCGATCGGGCAGGCCCTCGACGATGGGGTAGACATTGCGGGCTCCGCCTGGAATGACGCGACTCACGTTCTCGGCGGCATCTTCTAAGGAGGCGTTGTGGCCCAGCTCGATCCCTCGCGTACCGCCCTGCAGGCCGATGAGCATGAGCTCGGGGTAGCGAGCCTGCTGCTCGTCTCTCCTGACGATCCGGAGCTTGCAACCGACGACGCGCGCAGGACAATCGCGGCGCTCGAGCGTGCTGGAATCGTCGAGAACGGCCGTCTTGTCGGCTATCCGGCGCGGATCGTGTCCGTCCTTCTCAATCCTGAGATCCGTGTCTTAGTCGAACGGTTCGCCGCGAAGCAGACGGTGCGTGATTTCGCGGCCGTTGCAGGTGGATCGGGCGTATGGGGCGAACGACTGCAGGATGGCGGTCAAGAGATGACGCCGATTGAGCCCGAGCTGATCCCGTGGCAAGTCGCACGGTCGGTCGGCCTCGGCCCGCGCGCGGATCACACGGTCGATGCACCCATCACAGTGTCGGTCGAGGCGTTTCAACAAGCACTCGATCGTTTCGCCGACGGCGACCAAGCCGGCGCCTTAGAACTGCTCGAGCTGAGCGCGCTCGAACCAACACAGGCCGCGGCCCTCACGCAGCTGATCTACGACCGGCGCTTGTCCTGGCGAGCTTTCTCGATCCTCTACGGAGAAGGCGAACCGTCCGTAATCTCAGGTGTTGCGGTGATCGACGGTGGCGACAGCGGTCTTTGGTTCTCCGAGCACGAGGATGGGGAGAATGGGGCTGCGACCATCCGCCTAACTCCTGCAAGGCCAAGCGAGGTGTGGGATCGGATCCTGGCCCTGATCCCGCAGCCGGTAGCCACGGAAAGCGGTTGATGGGCTCGACCGGCGTCGTGTACCGGCGAAACTTCCACCGAGTCGCGTTCTCCGCTGTCTACGCGGTTGGAGCCGTAGGCACAGCGGTGCTGGCGGTTGTGGTGCAGCCGGCGATCGCCGTCGGCGCCATTTTGCTCGTCCTGCTTGCGTGGCGCACGTTCCGGATTGGCGTTGTAGCAGGGGAAGACGTGACAGTTCGGAACGTGCTTCGCGACCGGCACGTCGCGTGGGACATCGTCGATCGCTTCGGCTGGGGCATGTGGGGGAGCAGTCGAATCGGCGGGGTGTACCTCCGAGACGGCCGGTTCCTCCGTGCATTTGCCCTCAATCCGCCATTCGAGATGGGCACGAGCGAGAACCCGGCAGTGCCGCGCGCGCTGGACGGTCTGAATGCCGAGCTTGCCCGGCGTCGCGGTCCGGGCACGGCATAGGCGCTAGTCGTCGGCGGCGACCTGGACGAGCTCAACGCTTCCGCGACTGACGAGGTAGCCGCGCCCTGGCGGGAACTGGATAGTTGAGCGGCGCGGCAGCGATGTATTCAACGTGCCGGCGTCGCCGTCGTCCGGCTGCAACAGCAGCCCCTGCTCGTCCTTGCGAAGCTCTCGCGGCCAGCCGCTGAACGCACGTGCTCCTGCCCTCTCAGCCGCTGCGACGATGCGCACTTCCAAGTCTCGGCCGCGTCGGAGGATGGCTTCCAACGCAGGACCTGCGAGCGTGTCGGATAGCTCTTCTCCGTCGTCCACGAAGATTGCGAGCGGCTTCTCACCTGGGCGGCGTGCCTCGACCATGGTCTGGAGCTCCGATAGGCGAGCCATGCACTCTTCGGCGCCCCGCGCGGTTGTCGTCCAGAGGCTGAGATCGGGAAGCGGGCTCCGGCGCGGAGCAAGCAGATGCAACTCGATGTCCGGATCGCCCGTTCGGAGATTCTCGGCGATGGTGCGAAGCGCCGTACTGCGGCCGCTGTGATAGGGGCCAGCCACCAGGAAATGTCGCTGCGAGAGGTCGATCGCGATGGGAGCAAGCGAACTGTCCGCGATCCCAATGAACGCGGTTAGCGCGGCCGTCGGCCTCGGCATGTCCGCGCGCGAGACGACCGCGGCAAGCTGGCCAATCGGCGGAGCTTCAGCCGCCCCTTCCCGCTCGCGCAACGACGCCGCCAGCGCATCGATCGCTGAGGCCTGGGCCTCCGCTGACGGGTCGGTCGAGATGACAGCAGTCTGGAGCTCGAGTGTCGATTCTGCGAATCCCCGGCCTGGGGTCAGCTTGACGCCGCGAGCCTCGCGGAGATCGAAGCCGAGGGTTCCGTAATCGTCTTCCGAGGGCATCCGAAGGACAACCTTCGTTGGCGCGGCTGACGAGAGCGCGTTCGGTATTGCGCCACGCCGGTCAGCCGTGATCGCGAAATGGATTCCGAGCGGCCTTCCGTCGGCGACGAGTCGCGGCACCGAGTCGACGAGGGCCCCGTAGTTGATGCGCTCGAAGGCGGCGACAAAGGCTGCGTATCCGTCCAGGAGGACGAGGAGCCGCGGAAGTGGTTGATCCGGTCGCGCGCGGAGGAATTCGTCGACCGAGAAGACTCCGGCAGCCGAGAAGGCCGTCTTTCGTTCGTCAATCATCCGTCGAATGAGAGCAAAGGTCCGTTCCACGCGTTCCCTGTCCTCGCCAGGTACCACGGATCCACAGTGGGGAAGCGCCTCTAATGGCAAGAGCCCACGACTCGCGAAATCGAGGCCATAGACGTTCAGTTCGCTCACACGTGAGCGTGCCGCCATCGCGTACGCGAGCGTGCGTAGGACGGTCGTCTTGCCGCTCCCGCCCGCTCCGTACACGATCACACTTCCGGCCTCGGCGAGGTCGAGGACGAACGGCCGTAGCCGTTGGCGGGCCGGCTCGTCGATCACTCCCAGCGCGACAGCAGTTTGCTGCGCCGGTTGCTCGATCGTTTCAAGTGGTATGACGGCCGGTGGCGGTGCGAGCCAGGGCCGCGTCGGCTCCGGCAGAGAGAGCCGAGCGGCGGCCTCGGTGCACGCACTCACGATTCTCGCCAGGTCGCTCTCTGCCGAGCTCACCTCGGGCGGATATGCCGAGGGCGCCCTGGCGGTCGCATCCGAGAGCGAGAAAGTTCGCACGCCAACGGCCATTGCCTCGTGTGCGCCGGTCATCCCTCCGACGTAAGCGGTTTGGAAGGGCGTCAACTCAGCGTGCCCTGTCCGAGCGAGGCCGCGCCCTGGACGGGTTCGCGGAATCGCGGCCGCGTCGGTGACGCCGATCACGTCGCTGCTCTCCGCCGGGTCGCTGACGCGCAGCGCGATGCGCAAGTTCGTGTTGGCGCGGATGTTGTCGGTGACTACGCCCGCCGGCCTCTGCGTCGCAAGCAGGAGATGCACGCCGAGGCTGCGGCCGCGCTGCGCGACATCGACAACTCCGCTGACGAAATCGGGGACCTCCTTCGCAAGCGTCGCGAACTCGTCGATGACGATCAGGAGCGCGGGTGGCGCGAGGGCTGGATCGAGCCTCTCCAGCTCCATGAGGTCGCGGGCATTCGCGTCGCGTAGTACCGCCTCGCGACGTCGGAGCTCTGCCTCGAGAGATGTGAGCGCGCGATGTGTGAGGTGCTCGTCGAGATCGGTGACGAAGCCGACCGTGTGCGGAAGCTTCACACAGTCCTTGAAGGCCGCGCCCCCCTTGTAGTCGACGAGCAGGAAGGTCAAGCGAGTTGGAGGGTGCTCTAGAGCGAGTGACCCGACGAGCGTTTGCAGAAGCTCGCTCTTTCCGGCGCCCGTGGTCCCGGCGACGAGCCCGTGTGGGCCGTCACTTCGGAGATCGAGTGACAGATCGGTGTCCGGCGCCCTGCCGACCGTCGCGCCGAGACCGCTCGAGTGCATCCACCGGTCTTCCACCCAGTGTGCATCGAGGTCTCTCGCATTGAGGAGCTCGAGCAGGGAGACACGCGAGGGGATGCGCCCGCCCGACTGCATCGCGCCGATGTCCTCGAGTGGAGCAAGCGCGAGTGCCGCTTCAAGCGCGAGCACGGGATCAAGCCCGTCCGCCGTGACGTCCGCAATCGACACTGCGGACGCGGCTTCCGTATACGTCAGCCGCGCCGTGTCCGGGTCGAGCTCCGCGATTCCCCCGCTCTCGCCCGGAAGGAGGTTCCGGTGCTCCCCGAGCCAGACGACGTAGATGTCCGACTCTCGGCCGCGACCGAGCAGCGCAGCCATGACCGATCGTTCCGGAGCGACGGAAGAGTCGACGACGACGACCGCGGCGGGTCGCTGCGCGCCGCGTCGGGCTTGGTGCCGATCCGCCGCCTCTCGTTCGTCGAGGAGACGATTGATGCTTTCCACGAGCGCGCGTGCGCTCGCTTCGCCGACGGCGACTCCGATCCCGTCATCGTCGGCGACATGCGGCAACCATTTCAGCCACGACCAGCTGTCAGCCACGTCGTCAGCGACAGCAACGAACAGCTGGAGATCGGTTGGGCTCTGGAGAGTCACCAGTTGGAGCACGAGACCTCGAGCGAGAGCCTGGACGCGGTCCCGCGAGCCTGCGAGAGCAAGGACTCCCAGATCCCGCAGCGCCGCCGTCACGGGAACCTCGGGGACTGAGCCGTACCAGGTCATGAGTTCGCTTGCCTCGGCCCGAAGCTCGTCTTCTCCGCCGGGCGGAATGTCCACCCGGACGTCGGACGGACGGCTCGCACTCCCGAGGCGCAAGAGCAGGAAGTCGGAGTCGTCGGGACGCCGTTCCCAGAGCTGCGAATCGTGCGCGAGTGCGCGTCTGGAGAGTTGGGAGAGCGATGGGGCGGCGGCTCGTCGAGCTGTGCCCTCGGCCGCGCGAGCTTCATCGAGCTCGGCGCGCAGATCGCTCAGCCGCCGGCGGAACGCCGCGAGATCGTGTTTGTAGCGACCTTTGCCACTTCGTCGGTCTTCGACCAACGAACCGGCGGCCATGAGCGGAGAGAGCGCGGCGAACAGGAGCATGGCCACGTTGTGAATGACGAGGTACAGGACGACGCCCATGAGGACGGGCATCAGCGACGCCGCAAGTGGCAATCGTCCGCGCTGAGGCGTGGCCGGCAGTGGGTCGAGGGAGAAGTGCGGCGCGACGAAGGGCGGATTGACTCTCGGTGGGCGGTTGAACGGGATTGAGCCGTCGGGAAGCGGAACAGGGGAGCCTTGCGCGAGCCGGGACTGCTCGATCGAAAAGAGCGTTCGGCCGACTCGCACCACGTCCCCGTCCGAGACCTCGCGATCTTCGCCGACAGCCAGCGCGATCCCGTCGACGGCGGTGCCGTTCCGAGAGCCCGCGTCTCGGACGCTTACTCGCGGGGGCTCGAGGAGGATCTCGACATGTTGTGCCGAGAGGGCCGGATCGTCGAGGGCGACCGTGCATTGCGGATCGCGGCCGACGATAGTTCTCTTCTCGGAGAGCGCAAAACGTTGCCCGGCAGCCGGCCCGCCGGCAACCACCAGCTCCCATCCGGAGACAGGCTCGATACCCCGTCGCGTAGTGGATGCAGGTGAACCGAAGGAAAGCCGATCGCCGCGCAGGAGTCCCGCCGACGCGATCGGAGCGTCGGATGCGATCGCTCGGCCGGTTCTTGCACAATAGAGACCGCGCGTTGGATCGCCGCCCACAGCTGCTGCGAGTTCGGCAATCACGGCCGAGCCGGAAACGTCCAAGCCCGTCTCGAGAAGCACGTCGGCTGTTTCGCCGTCGCGCTCGACGACGAGTGGCACCCGCAGGGTTGAAGTTGTGTCGCGCCTAGCCACGGTTCGTGAGACTCAAGCACGTCCCGGACGAGGGCGGCGTCGGACTTGAGGTCACCTTGGGGTCGGCGGCCTCTCGGTCAGTCAGCGGCCGTTGTGGCAGACGTGCGGCGTTGTGGCTCCCGGCGAAAGGCACATCTTCGTCTCCGTGAAGAACCCCAACGAGTTCGAGTGGATAATGAGCCGGTCGTAGAACCCCGTGTAGCGAGCGTGTGTGGCACGGATCTCGATCACCGAGCCAGTCGGAACCGTGAGTCCCCGCAGCTTCTGCGAGTGGACGATGCCACTTCCGATCACTTGCTCACTCACGGCGCATCCCTTGAGGCAGTGAAAGACGACCGTCGTACGCGCCGGCACGTCCTCGACCCGAAGGTCGCCGATCTTCACGGAAGACCCGCCGATGAGAGCCGAGCCATGGACCTGAGCTCTGATGACTGGCCCGACCGGGGTATGTCCGGTGGGTTTGCCGCTGGAGCCGATCACGATGATCCTGTGACCTTCGCCGACCTCGAACGGCTCGCTCAACGGAATGTCCTTGGTTACGTCCGTTGAGAGCGCGAAGACTCCGACACGGTATGAGTGACCTTTGGTCATCGGCACATTCGTGAGGACGTACGAGGTCGCGGTGGACGGCACGACCTGATTCTGGAGGTCACAGCACGTCGGAGACTTCGCGGACGTTACGCCCAGGACGTATGAGCGCGCGCCCGGAACTGGTTTCCACGCGACCGACACTGAGGTTCCGGAGCCTTTGGCCGCGGTGATTTGAGGAGGCCTGATACTGCTCGACGTCGTGGCCGTGGTTGACCAGCTTCCTGATGCCCCCTGGGCGGTGTACTGGCCTGGGAGTACGGCTGTCGCCTTCCAACCGATGCACGTCGTTGGCGCCATCCCGTTGAATACGGCGCAGCCTTGCGTTGGCAGACCTCTGTTCCAACCGGACGGACCGTTGAGGTCGACGGACGGCAGACCGAGCGTCGACACGTCCGATGCCGCGGATGTGTGCCATCCCCAGAGCGTGCCGAGGGTGGATTGTCCGGCAATTGCGTATGTACCAACGACGAATTGAACCGGCCCCGCATCGACACGGGCGGCGCGGGCCACGCCGGAGGCGGACACCGCCAGTGACACGAAGATCGTCAGCAGGAGCGTTACAGCCGGTCTGATTGCAGGTGCCCGTGACCCCGAACGCGCGGTTGACGCCGGGACAGTGCCGGATTTGGGATCACTCGACAGGAACAACGATCACTCCGGGTGGCACTCGATTCGAACGTCGCTAGCTTACCGCGCCGTCCCCGAAATCGGCTAGATCTCGCTGACGTCCGTGAGGAACTGTGCGTTGCCGTGCAGCGGCGGCGCGCCGCACGCGAAGAAGAGGATCTCCTCGTCGGTCTCGTTGCGCGCTTGCATCGCTGTGCCGATGTGCACGACGACGACGCCACCCGGCTCGACGTCGACGCGCTCCGGCGGCTCGCCGAGGAGCATTGTGAGCGTGCCCTGGATCGGGACGAAGATCTCTTCCTGCTCCGGGTCTGCGTGGCGACGGCCGCGGACGTGGGCCGGATAGCGCCACATGCGCGCCCGTGAGTGCTCCATCTTGGTCGCGTCGGTGACCGAGGCTGCGTGCCGCGGCGCCTGGCCTTCATGGCCAGGCCGCTCCTCCCACGCGAGATCCTCCCGCTGCACGATGTCGTAGCCCACAGGGCGACGATACCCTCTCGCGCGTGGCAGAGAGCCGTCCAGCCGCACTTCCCCCCGCGGAGCGCACCGTCGGGCAGCTCATCGCGGAGTCGATCCGGCTGTACGGGAGCAAGTTCTGGGCCGTCGTGCCGCTCGGCCTGCCGTTCGTCGTCGTGGACATCGCAGGCGTCGGGCACAGCGTCAACGTGCAGACGCTCCTGCTCTGGGCGTTCGCGCCGCTCTTCTGCGCCGCATACGTGCGCGCGTCCCAGCTCGTCACCGGCGGGACCCCGACCCTTTCGGCGCTCGTGGTCGCCCTCATCGTGTTCCTGCCGTTCCCGATCCTGCTGCGCGTCTTCATCCTGCCGGGCGTCGCGTGGTTCGGTCTGTTCGGGCTCGCGGTGCCCGCGGCGGTGGCGGAAGGGCTGGGCGTCCGGGCGGCGCTCCGGCGGGGGCGCGCCCTTGGCCAGGCAGACCTCATCCACGCGATCGGTGGCATCGCGGCGCTCGCGCTCGTCTACGGCGTGAGCCGCTCGATGCTGCTCATCCTCCTGCACACGCAGGGAAACCAGGCGCAGGCGGTGGCGCTCGTGCTGGCCGACCTCGTTCTCTCGCCGCTGCTCTTCATCGGCGCGGCGCTGCTGTACCTGGATCAGGCCGCCCGGGTGAAGTAGGTTCACGGCATGGCCATCTACATCTTGCTCTCGAGGTTGTCGCAGCAGGGCGTGCAGACGCTGAAGTCGAATCCGGACCGGTTGCGCGAGGTGAACCGCGACGTCGAGGAGCTCGGCGCCAAGGTGCTGCACCAGTGGGCGACCCTCGGCGAGTTCGACTTCGTCAACGTCATCGAGGCACCGGATACGGCAACTGTCGCGCGTGTATCGGTCGCGCTCGCGTCGCGCGGCTCGACCCGCGTGCAGACGCTGCCCGCGCTGACGATCGACGACTTCATCGCGACGCTGAGCTAGTCGGTTTCCGCGGCGACGCGGCGGACGGTCACGCCCCACGCTTTGCCCGAGGCGAAGAGCTCGTCCGGGTCGACGTCCGCGAGCCAGCCCAGGAAGTGCGACTCGGGCTCGTCCTCCGTCGAGCCGAACACGGCGGGGTAGACCTTCGCCGCGGGCGCCTCGCGCTTGCCGCTCGCGATCTCGTCGGCGCGGCGCTCGGCCTCTTCCGAGGCGGGGCCTTCCATGTACCCGCGCGGCATGTGCGGACCGTAGCGGTCTAGGGCGTGACGGTGAAGTCGCTTGGGCTCGTACACGTGCCGCCGTCGCCTGTGACGGTGACGGGGCCAGTCGTCGCCCCGGCCGGGACGGTGACCGTGATCTCGTTTACCGAGTTCACGGAGTACGTCGTGGCCGGCGTGCCGTTGAACGATACGTCGGTGACGTTGGTGAAGCCGCCGCCGTTGATCGTGATCGTGGCACCGACGGCTCCACTGTCGGCGGACAGGTTGTAGATGTACTCGCCGTCGAGTTCGATGCTAGCGAGCAACGTGGGCGAGATTGCCACGTCAACTCCACCCCCGGCGGAATAACCGGTTGGCACGACGACGGTGAGGCTCGTGCCGTCGCTGTTCACGTCGAACGTGGTCACCTTGACCGGGCCGGAGTCCGTAGGGAAGGAGACGTAGGTCGCCTCGAGGAAGCCGCTTCCGTTCAGCGTCAGCGTCGATCCGGCCGCTGGAGCGAGCGGCGAGCGGCTCGAGATGTGCAGCCAGTGGAAGGGCTGCGCGAGCCGCGCCGTCTTGTCACCTTGAGTGATCGTGAGCGTGCCGTTCGGGTTGCCGAACGGGAAGCTGTCCGGAACCGTGAACACGATCGCGGTCGGACCGAGAACGGTTACGCCGTCGATGTGACTGATGAAGAACCCGTTCAGCTCCAGGTTCGCGCTGGACGTGAACCCGATTCCCGTGATGCCCACGGCCTCGCCAGACGGCGCGTCGTCGTAGGTGATGCCCGTGACGCTGAAAGTGACGTCAAACTGCTTCGGTGACGACGCCGTCCCGACCGGGGACTGAACCGACACGGTGCCCGGTTCCGCGCTGTCGGGGACAACGACGTGGAGCGTCGTCGGCGTCGCAGAGACGATGCTCGCTGAGAGTTGACCGGACGGCCCTGCGAACTCGACGTCGGTCACCGCATCGAGGCCGCTCCCATCGATGACGATCGTGTCGCCTGTGGCGGCGCCGGTGACGGAGAACCCGGTGATCTTCGGGTGCGGCGTGAAGGTCTGTGAGGAGGCTGTCGTGCCGCCGGCATTCGTGACGCTGATGGGGCCGGTCGCTGCGCCGGCGGGAACGACAGTGGTCAGCGACGTCGGCCCGACGACGTGGAACGTCGCCGTCGCCGGTCCGAAATGGACGGCGGTCGTGCCCGTGAACGTGTTGCCGGTGAGCGTGACGGTCGCGCCGACGTCCGCGTCGGTCGGCGAGACGTTCGTGATCGTCGGGACAACGTGGAGCGCCGGGCCGACGGCGTTCCCGTTCGGCGTGAACACGGTGACGGGAGCGGTGACCGCGCCCGACGGGACGGTGGCGTCGATGGAGTTGCCGTCCCCGGCCACCGTGAACCCGGACGTGACGACGACCGTGCCGAACTTCAGTTCCGTGGCGCCGTCGAGGTTGGAGCCCTCGATCGTCACCGGGTCACCGGCCTGGTAGGTGGACGCGTCGTAGCCGACCACGCTCGGGGGCACGATCAGGTTGGTGGCGGAGTGCGCCGTCACCGGCCCGCTCGACACGTTGACGGTGATCTGGCCGGTGTGCGAGCCGACACCGGGCACGAACGTGATTTTCGTCGGCGAGATCCACGTGACCGAGTCGGCTGGAACGCCGCCGATTTCGATATCGCGCGTCTCGCCCACGGCACCGAGCCCCGAGCCGATGACGGTGATTGGATTTGCCCCGTTCGCAGTAGCCGGCGTGAAGCTCGCGATCTGGGGATCGACGACAAACGAATCGGATGACGTCGTCGTCCCGCCCGCGTTTGTCACGGCGAGGTGTCCTGAGACCGCGTTGCTCGGCACCGTCACGTTCAGGCTCGTCGGCCCGACGACCTTGAACGTCGCGGTTGCGCCGCCGACGGTGACGTGAGTCGTCCCGATGAAGGCCGCTCCCGAGACGGCGAGGACCGTTCCGACTAGCCCGTGCGCGGCCGGAAGGGGATCGAGCGTCGGAACGATGTGGATCGCCGGCCCGGTGAGGATGCCCGAGGGCGTCGTCACCTTTACGGCACCCGTGAGTGCGCCCGCGGGAACCGTCGTCGAGATCGAGTCGCCGTCACCGGCCACGCTGAACGAGGCGGGCACCGTGCCGAAGTCGACCGCTGACGCGCCGTCGAGCGCATTCCCCTCGATCGTGACCGGATCGCCGATCTCGTACGTCGGCTGGTCGTATCCGAGGACGTTCGGTAACACGGCGAGTGTTCCGGACGACTCCGCGGTGTCCGTGCCCGTGACGCCGATCGAGAGCTGTCCGGTGCGTGCGCCGACTGGGACGACGAACAACACCTGCTTCGGCGACTTCCACGTCACCGTCGTCGACGCAACGCCGCCGACCTCGACGTCGCGGGTTTCACCGCTTGCGCCGAAGCCCGAGCCGTTGAGTGTCACGATTGCTCCGGCCTTCGCCGACGTCGGAGTGAAACTCGTGATGGTGGGATCGACGACGTAGTCGTCCGCGGTCGTTGTCGTACCGCCCGGGGTGGTGACCGCGACTGGATCTGTCACAGCGCCGGCCGGGATCGTCAGCGAGATGCTCGCGTCGCTCAGAACCTTGAACAAGGCTGCGACACCACCGACCTTCACCGACGTCGTCCCTGTGAATGCTTCGCCGTTCAGGACGAGGGTCGAACCGGTCGGGCCTTCGCCGAGCGGAGGGGAGCCTGGCTCGGTGATCGTCGGGAGCACGTGGAATGGAGGGCTCACGGCTTTTCCTTGAGGCGTGACGACCGTCACGGGGGCCGTGAGCGCACCGGCCGGGACAGTCGTGTCGATCGATTCCCCGTCGGGTGAGACCGTGAACGACGTCGCGGGGACCGACCCGAAGGAGACTGAACTCGCACTCTGGAAGCCGCTTCCCTCGAGCGTGACGGCATCGCCGCGCTTCGCCGCAGGATTTGCGCCCGTCTGGAACGACGGCAGCAGCGTGAAGCTCGCCGACGAGGTCGCATCGAGCGTCTGCCAATGTCCCGCGAACGAGATCGAAATCGAGCCGCTCGCAGCGCCCCACGGAAGGTACGGCTCCACCTTGATCGTGTTCGGAGACAGAACTTGCACGGACGCGGTCTTCCCGCCGACCTTGACCGTCGGGTGGCTGCCGGCCGGCCCAAAGCCGCTCCCGTTTACGGTGATCGTTGTCGACGCCGTCCCGCTGATCGGCGTGAACGAGGTGATCTTCGGAGCGATGTCGAGGTAGTCGATCGACCCGACGACGCCGTCGCTCCGGATGAACTGGACAACGCCGGACACAGCGTTGGCCGGAATGGTCATGTACGCATGGCCCGGCGCCGTCACCTTAAAGGGACAGTGGAGGAGCCCGATCTCCATCACCGTCGTACCGACCAGGCTCGGTGTCGGTGAGGATGACCAGACGTCGATGGTTGTGCCTGTATAGGCACTCTCGGGCTGGATGTAGCTCGCCGTCGCACTGCCGCTCAGCAACAGCGCCGCAATCAGGCACGTCGCCGACGCCGCTAGCCACCACCGGGCTCCCATCGGAGTCCATTCTGCCGCCGTTTGTCAAATCGTCAAGGCGAGTCTTGACACTCGTCTGCGGCAACTAGTCTGGCTTCGTGCCTGACGCTCTAGCTGTTCGCGGGCTCGCGAAGCGCTACGGCTCCGTCCAGGCGCTGAAGGGCGTCGATCTCGAGGTGGGCGAGGGCGAGCTCGTCGGGCTGCTCGGCCCGAACGGCGCCGGCAAGTCGACGCTCGTGAAGATCGCCGTCGGTCTCGTGCGGCCGACCGCCGGAGAGGCCACTGTCGCAGGCGCTCGCGCCGGGTCGCGCGCCGCGCGCGCGGAGCTCGGCTACCTCGCCGAGATGTTCCGCTTCCCCGGCTGGTACACCGCCGACGAAGTCCTCGAGCTGCACCAGCGGCTCAGCGGTTCGCGCGGCGGCGCAGCCGAGCGCAAGCGGCTGCTCGAGCTCGTCGCGCTCGCCGACGCCACCGACAGGCGCGTGGACGGGATGTCGAAGGGGATGCAACAGCGCCTCGGCGTCGCGCAGTCGCTCGTCGGCGAGCCGCGCCTGCTGATGCTCGACGAGCCGACGTCCGCGCTCGACCCGGTCGGCCGCCGCACCGTGCGTCTGCTGCTCGAGGAGCTGCGCGGCCGCGGCGTGTCGGTGCTCCTGAACTCGCACCTGCTCTCCGAGGTCGAGCTCGTGTGCGACCGCGTCGCCATCCTGCTCGGCGGCCAGCTCGTCGCCGTCGGGTCGCCGCACGACCTCTCGCGCCCGCGCGGCGTCGAGCTGGAGACAGACGAGGGCATCCACCGTGTCGAGGGCGCCACCCGCGAGGACGCGCCGCGGCTCGTCGCGGAAGCGGTCGCCGCGGGGCGGCAGGTCTACGGCGTGAGCGTCCTCACCTCGACGCTCGAGGACGTCTACCTCGAAGCGGTCGGAGGAGAGACGTCGTGACGGCCGTCTGGGTGATCGTCGGCTACGGCTTCCGCGAGGCCGTGCGCCGCAAGATGTTCGCCGTCGTCATCGTCCTCACGGTCGCGTTCCTGTTCCTCTTCTGGCTCGCGAACCACTACGTGTTCAAGGATCTGTCCACGATCACGCCGCCGCGCGACGTCAACGTCGACACGCGCACGTTCGCCGGAGCGTTCCTCGTCGGCCTGTCGATGTTCGCGACGCTCTTCCTCGGCGTCGTGCTCGCCGTGTTCCTCACGCTCGGCGCCGTCACCGGCGACGCCGAGCGCGGGCTGCTCCAGCCGCTCGTCGCGCGCCCGATCGGGCGGTCGACGCTACTCGTCGCACGCTTCCTCGGCGCCGGCGCCGTCTGCACGGCGTACGTGCTGACGGTCTACTTCGCCGGCCTGCTCATCACCGGGCTGACCGGCCACTGGTGGCCGGACCAGGTCGCGTGGCCCGGCGTCGAGCTCGCCGGCGGCGTTCTCGTCGTGATCGCGCTCTCGCTCCTCGGCTCGGTCGTGCTCTCGTCCACCGCGAACGGGATCGCGATCTTCATGCTCTTCGGCGCCGGCCTCGTCGCGGGACTGCTGGGATCGATCGGTCACGCGCTCAACTCGCACACGATCGAGCACGCGTCCGCGGTCGCCTCGTGGGCGCTGCCGTTCGAGGCGCTCTACCAGGACGGGCTGCGCATGATCACCGAGCACGCGTCCGGGCTCACCGGCTTCCTGCTGCAGCTCGGGCCGTTCGGCGGCGCGTACGTGCACGGGTGGGGGATCCGCCTGTGGGCGGTCGTGTACGTGCTGATCGTCGGCACGATCGCGCTCGTCAGCTTCGCGCGGAAGAACTTGTAGCGATCTCGCCCGCGAGGCGCGCGTTCTGCGCGACGAGGTCCTTGTTCGCGCGCTGCGTGCGCCCGCCGCTCTCGCGGTGGAGATACGACAGGACGAACGGCGTGACCGCCTGGCCGTGCACGTCCTCGTCGTGCGCGGCGCGCAGCGCAGCCTCGATCAACGGCTCGATGTCGTCGAGCGGCTCGTCCGGCGGGCGGCCGAGCAGGAGCCCGCCGCCGCCGATCTGCCAGTGCGTCCGCGCGACGCGCGCCGCTTCCTCCGCGGACTCGACGCGCGCCGACACCGGCGGTCCGCCTGCGGCGGCGTAGAAGAGTGGCATCGTGTCGGTACGGAATCCGAGCACTGGCACGCCGAGCGTCTCGAGCAGCTCCGCCGTCGCCGGCACGTCGAGGAGCGACTTCACGCCCGCGGAGACGACGAGCGCCGGCGTCTTCGCCAGCTGACCGAGGTCGGCGGACACGTCGGGCGGATCGGGAAAGCCGCGGTGCACGCCGCCGAGGCCGCCCGTCGCCATGAACGAGATCCCGGCCGCGCGCGCGACCGCGAGCGTTCCGCCCACCGTCGTCGCGCCGACTGCCCGCTGCTCCACCGCGACCGCGAGGTCGCGCGGCCCGATCTTGCGCGCCGAGGCGTCGAAGCGCGCGAGCTCGTCCTCCGTCAGCCCGACGACGATCTCTCCGTCGAGCACGCCGATCGTCGCCGGTGTCGCGCCGCCGGCGCGCACCTGCCGCTCGGACTCCAGCCCGACCTCGACACCTTCGCCGGGTGGAAAGCCGTGCGCGATGAGCGTCGTCTCGAGCGCGACGACCGCGGTCGCCTCGCGCACCTCGTCCGCAATGCGGATCACGCCGGCCGCTCCATCTCGACGAAGCGGCTGCGCTCGTCCGCCTTCACCTCGCGAAAGCCTGCACGGCGGTATGCGCGCAGCGCGCGCTCGTTCCAGCGCGCAACCCACAGCCGGAAGCGCAGCGGCTCCCACTGGGCGCGGGCGTACTCGAGCCCGGCCTCGATGAACGGCTGCGCGAGCCCGCGGCCGGTGAGGTCGGGGCGCATGCCGAGGCCGATGCGCACCTCGTCGTTCTCGCGCACGAAGTTGAAGAAGCCGACGAGCGTGCCGTCGTCGCCGACGATCGCGCGCAGGCCATCGCGCCGCACCGCGCTCGAGAACAGCTCGACGCGCCGCGGATCGGACGCGGTGTCGTACCACTCGTACGGGAACTCGTAGCGCCACTCCGCGATCTCGGCGGCGTGCTCCTCACTCAAGGGCTCGACGTTCACGGCAGCGACCCTACTGTCGCGATGCAGCGCGCCGCAGCGTCGAGCCCGCGCCGGGCCGCCTCCTCGAGCGAGCCGCCGACGAGGAAGCCGGCCGCGAACGCGTCGCCCGCGCCGGTGGTGTCGACGACGTTCGTCTCGACCGGAGCGAGGTCGAGGCGCGCGTCCTCGGTGACGACCGTCGCGCCGCGCGGCCCGCGCTTGATCACACCCGTCGGCGCCGTGAGGTACGCGCCGCCGAGCATCTCCCACTCCGCCTCGGTGGCGAAGAGGACGTCTGGAGCGATGACGTCGAGCAGCTCGCGGAAGCGGACAGGCCCAAACGTGCGGATCTCCGTCCACGCGGCCACGTCGACCGACACGCGTGCGCCGCGATCGCGTGCGATGGTCGCGGCGAGCAGCGCGGTGTCGGATACCGGCTCGCGCAGGAGCGCGTAGCCGGAGAGATGGAGGACGTCGCAGTCGAGCCACGCCGCGTCCAGCTCGGCGGGCTCGAACGTCGGTGCGACGCCGCGGTCAGACGCGAGCGAGCGCTCGCCGTCGCCGCCGACGATGGAGACGACGACCCCGGTCGCGCCCGCGACGATCGGCCCGACGACCTCGACCCCGCGGTTCGCGAGCTCACGCGCGACGAGCTCGCCCGTCGCGTCGGTTCCGCGCTTCGCGATGCAGCGTGCGTCCGCTCCGAGCTCCCTCGCCCAGGCTGCGACGTTGGCCGCCTGGCCGCCTGCGCCCGCCCGCGTGGCGGCACGCACGTCGCCGCCGGGAGCGAGCGGCTCCTCGAGCCGCACGATCACGTCGAGCATCACATCGCCGAGCGTTGCGATCCGCACTTCTACAATCGTCCCATGGCGGAAGCGATCACGTTCCCGGGACGGCGCTGGCAAGTGAGCCAAGCGCTCGGCGCGAAGGGCAGTACATGACGTACGACCAAGCGCCGAGCGCGCAGGATCGCGCAGCCAGCGTCGTCAGCCTTTCGCGGAGCCCGGCTCCGCCGGGCGGGAGCGAAAGGCGGCCGGGGGCGTGATCGAAGGCGAGGACAGAGCAGCTCGATTGCGTTCGTTCCTCATCGGGAGCGTCGTCGGCGCGTCCGCCGCAGTCGCCGCGGCGCAGCGGCGGCGCGATCTCGCGCGCCGCCGCCGCGAGCGGCAGCTTCATCCTGCGGGCCTCGCCGCCTTCGAGGAGGCGCCCTGCTTCCAGGAGCTCCTCGAAGGGGAGCAGGACCGCTAGGACACTGCTCCTACGAGCTCCTTCACGGCCGGCCGCTCGACCTGCACCGGCACGGCTTCGAGCACGACCTTCAGCGCGTCCGTCTCGGCGGCCGCGGCGAACGTGTCGTACGCCGTCATCGCCTCCGAGAGCGGATACCGATGAGTCGCGAACGGCAGCGGGTCGAGCCTGCCTTCCGAGATCAGCTTCAGCAGCCGCGCTGTGGTGCTCGTATCGACGAGACCCATCGTGATGGTCACGTCGCGGATCCAGAGGCGCTCCAGGTGAAGCGTCGCAGGATGGCCGTGGACGCCGACGTTGGCGACGCGGCCGCCCGGCCGGATCAGCTCGGTGCAGAGCTCGAAGGTCTCCGGCACTCCGACCGCTTCGATCGCGACGTCGACGCCGAGACCGTCCGTCAGGTCCATGACCTGCTGGAGCGCGGTGCCGTCGTTGTTGTCGATTGCGACGTCGGCGCCGAACGCCAGAGCCTGGCGGAGGCGTTTCGGTGCGAGGTCGATCGCGACGATCCTTCCGGGCGTCAGCAGCTTCGCGGTCATGATCGCCGCGAGGCCGATCGGGCCGGCGCCCACGATGGCGACCGTGTCGCCGGGCTCCACGTGGCCGGCGAGCACGCCGACCTCGTAGGCGGTCGGCAGGATGTCGGCGAGGAACAGCACCTGCTCGTCCGTGAGCTCCGCCGGCACTGGGTACACCGAGGTGTCGGCGAACGGGATGCGCGCGAACTCCGCCTGCACGCCGTCGATCGTGTGGCCGAGGATCCAGCCTCCTCCTCCGGTGCAGAGGCCGTAGCGGGCCTCCTTGCAGAAGCGGCAGCGGCCGCACGACGTGATGCACGAGACGAGCACGCGGTCGCCCACCTCCACCGTCGTGACGCCGGCGCCCTTCTCGGCGACGATGCCGACGGCCTCGTGGCCGAGGATCGTCCCCGGCGCGACCTCGGGAACGTCGCCCTTGAGGATGTGCAGGTCCGTCCCACAGATCGTGACCGACGTGATCTTGACGACGATGTCGGTGTCGGCCTGGAGCGCGGGATACGGCACGTTTTCCCAGGCGCGCTGCCCGGGGCCGTGGTACACGAGCGCTTTCATATTGCCTCCTTGTTTCGCTCCCCACAGCGTCCCCCGCGAGGGTTCGACCGGGCATCGGAGCGCGCACCGACTCGGGTTGCGGGTTGTGAGCAAGTCTGGCTCCGGCGAGGGCCGCTGCTACCGTCATCAGCTCGGTGCCGATCTACGAATACCGCTGCCCGAACGGCCACCTGTTCGAGCGCTTCCAGTCCATGACCGCGCCCGCGCCGGAGAAATGCGACGTGTGCGGCGCCGCGCCGCTCGAGCTCGTTCTCTACCCGGTCGCGATCCACTACAAGGGCTCGGGCTTCTACTCGACCGATTACGGCAAGGGGAAGAAGGAGAAGAAGGACGGCGGCGACGGGGGGTCGTCCTCGGACGCGCCGAAGACCGATTCGAAGCCGGTGGAGAAGAAGCCCGCCGCCTCGAGCGGCGACTCGTAACTACTTGAAGGGCTGGTTGCCGACTTCGCAGCCGGGCCCGAAGAGGCCTGTGCCCGGCGCCGGCGGCTGCGGCGCCGAGTTCCCGAGCACCTCCTGCACCACCTGGATGTTCTCCTCCGTGCCGGTGATGAAGCCGTTGCCGGTCGCCGACCCGCCGAGCCGGCAGTGGACGACCTCGCCCGCCCGGAACTTCACCCACCCGAGCTGCATGAAATCCCAGGTGGAGAGGTCGGTCGAGATCGCCGCCAGGAGCGACGAGCCGTCGAACGGAAGCGAGAAGAAGCGCATCGGGCTTGCGAGCTTCGCGAGCGTCGCCTGCATCACGGCCTGCTGATTCTGGCTCCGCTTGAAGTCCGTCCACGACGGGTCGAGCTGGTTCTCGCGGATGCGCGAGTAGATGAGCGCCGTGTGCCCGTTCATGTGCTGCGGTCCCTTCGCGAACCGCCAGCCCGGCCACTGCTGGCAGCGCGCCGCGGTCGAGAACGGGCAGTCGAAGCGATTGGAGAGGATCTTCTCCGGCACGTTCACCGTGATGCCGCCGACCGCGTCGATCAGCTTCTCGAACGCGCCGAAGTCGACGACGACCACGTGGTTGACCGGGAGCTGCGAGCCGAGGAGCTGGTTCACCGTCTGGACGGCGAGCTTCGGGCCGCCGAGCTGCATCGCGCCGTTGATCTTCTGGTACACGCCGTTGATCGTCACGCCGAGGTCGCGGGGGATGGAGAGATACGTGATCCGGTGGCGGCTCGGGTCTGTGCGAAGCAGCATCATCGAGTCGCTGTGATCGTCGGCGTTGCGTCCCGCCTGGCCGTTCGTGGCGTGGTCGGTGCCGAGCAGGAGGATGTTCGTCGGCGAGTCGAGGATGAGCCCGTTCTGGCTCGTGAGGGCGGCAGTCGTTCCCGGCGCGAGCCGCTTGTTCGCGTCTGAGACGCCGCTGTGCACGGAGAAGTAGCCGGCCACACCCCAGATGACGAAGAGCACGACGAGGACGAGGAGCGCGAGCAGCGTCCAGCGCCTCCACGACCTCGACTTCTTCCGGCGCACGCCGCCGCGGTCGCCGCTCTTGTCCAGCTTGCGTTCGTCGCGGCCGGAGAGCGGCACTTTCCCCTTCTGTCGACCGCCCTTGTAGACGCGGTACGGCTTGTCCCCGGGGGCGGCCATCCGGCGGGTTACGGTACCCGCTCACGATGAGCAGTACGCACGCGATCGGCGTGGACCTCGGAGGGACGAAGATCCTCGCCGGCGTCGTCACGCGGGACGGCGAGGTGCTGCGGCGCCATGAGCGCGCCACGCCGAAGACGCAGGACGAGCTGTACGTCGAGCTCGACGCGGCGGTCGACGAGCTGATGACGGACGACGTCGGCGCGCTCGGCTTCGGCATTCCAGGGCCGATCGACCAGCTCACGGGCGGCGTCTACGAGGCGGTGAACACGCCGATCGCCGACCCACATTTCCGCGGCCGGATGCACGAGCGCTTTGGGATCCCCGTGGGGATCGACAACGACGCGAACGCGGCCTGCATCGCCGAGTGGAAGGTCGGTGCGGCGCGCGGAGTGGACGACGTGCTCATGCTCACGGTCGGAACCGGCCTGGGCGGGGGCGTCATCACCGGCGGCAAGCCGTTCCGCGGCGCAACCGGCGCCGGCGTCGAGCTCGGCCACGTCGTCATCGTCCACGACGGGCGCCCGTGTCAGGGCCGCTGCACCGGACGCGGCCACCTGGAGGCGTACGTGACCGGCGTCGCCGCGACGGCGGCGGCCCAGGAGGCGTTCGGCCCCGCGGCGGATGCGCACCGGCTCGTGCGGCTCGCAAACGAGGGCGACGAGACGGCGCGGGCGATCCTCGCCGACATCGGCCGGCATCTCGGCTCCGGCATGGGCTCGTTCGTGAACATCTTCGAGCCGCGACGCCTCGTCATCGGCGGCGGCTTCGGCATCGCTGCGTGGGAGTGGGTCATGCCGGCGGCGGAGGAGATCATGCATCGCGAGGCGCTTCGCCCGATGCGCGACGAGGTGCGCGTCGTGCGCGCGGAGCTCGGCACGGCGGCAGGGCTCATCGGCGCGGCGTTCGTCGCGTTCGAGGCGCTCGACGAGAGCTAGCCGTGCCGCTCGCCGTCTGCGCGACGCCGATCGGCAGCCTCGACGACGTGACGCTGCGCGTGCTCGCGGAGCTGCGCGAGGCGGATCTCGTGCTGTGCGAGGACACGCGCCACACGCGCACGTTGCTCGAACGTCACGGCATCCACGCGCGCGTCCTCTCCTACCACGAGCACAACGAAGCGGCGCGGACGGCGGAGTTGCTGCCTCGGCTCGAGGCGGGTGAGCGGATCGCGCTCGTCACCGATGCGGGGATGCCGGGCATCTCCGATCCCGGTGCGCGCATCGTGCGCGCGGCGCTGGACGCGGGCGTTGCGGTGACGGTACTGCCGGGGCCGTCGGCGGTCGAGACGGCGCTCGTCGCGTCCGGCCTCGTCGGCGAGCGCTACCAGTTCCTCGGCTTCCTGCCGCGCGGCGAGAAGGCGCTCGCGGCGGTGTGGGAGGAGCTCGCGGGCTGGCGCTGGCCTGCGGTCGCGTTCGAGTCGGCTCAGCGTTTGCCGGCGACGCTCCGGTCGCTCGCGGCGGTCAGTCCCGCGCGCGAAGCCGCGGTGTGCCGCGAGCTGACGAAGAAGTTCGAGGAAGTCGTCCGCGGAACGGCACAGGAGCTCGCCGAGCGCTTCGCCGAGCCTCCGAAGGGCGAGATCGCGCTCGTCATCGGGCCGGCGCGCGAGCCGCGAACCGCCGGGGAAGACGTCGCGCTTGCGGCCGTGGCCGAGCTGGTCGCGGCCGGTATCCCGCGGCGGCGCGCGGCCGAGCTCGTCTCCCGCGTCAGCGGGATCTCGCGCAACCGCCTGTACCGCGGCTCGCTGTAATCAGTTTTGACAACGTCTGGTGCCGCTGCTAGCTTGGCGCGCTCACTCCGTTTTCATTCCTGACAACAGAGGAGGCTCCATGCGCCGGCTCGCGCTCGTCGTCCTGCTCTTCCTGCTCTGGGCTCCGGGCGCGTATGCCTGGAGCTGGCCGGTGCAAGGCCCTGTGCTGCTCGGGTTCACGTTCGACCCCAGCCATCCGTATGCGGGCGGGCAGCATCGCGGCATCGACGTCGGGGCGCCGACCGGGACGCCGGTGGCGGCGCCTGCCTCCGGCACGATCAGCTTCGCGGGGACGGTGCCGACGAGCGGCAAGTCGGTGACGATCGAGACTGCCGACGGCTATTCGGTCACACTCACGCATCTCGGCTCGATCGGCGTCTCGAAGGGCGCGAGCGTGGGGGAGGGCTCGACTGTGGGCACCGTCGGGCCGAGCGGGACGCCCGAGCTCGACGTGCCGTACGTGTACATGGGCGTGCGTGTGACGGCGAACGCGCAGGGCTATCTCGATCCGCTCTCGTTCCTGCCGGCGCTCCCACCGCCCGTGGCCGTTTCGACGCCTGCGCCGCCGCCGCCCACGCCGACACCGGCGCCGGTCGCCGATCCGCCGCAGGCGACGACCACGACGCCGGCGGAAACGACGCCGGACACGACCACGACCCCCGCGGCGACCGATCCACCGCCGGCTGCGACGACCACAAGCGACACGACCTCGTCCGACACGACGACGTCCGACACGACGACGGACGCAGCCGGCACGACCGAGCCGCCGGTGTCGGACACCACGTCGGATGCGCCCGCTCCTCCGCCGGAGGCGACGAGCGGCGCCGGCGACGTCTCCGCCCCGGACACGAGCGGCCCGGCCGAACCGCCGGTGCCGGAGACCACGGCGGACGCGCCCGCTCCTTCGCCGCAGGAGGCGACGAGCGCACCCGCGAGCGGCCCGCCCGACACGACGGTTCCGGACGAGGGCGGAAGCACGCCGCCGCCGGCCACGAGCGGGAGCTCCTCCGGCAGCGGGAACACCGTCGCCGGGCCTCCGCCCGGCGTGCCGAAGGACCCGCCCTCGCAGCCGCACGTCGCGCCTCCGGTGCCCGCGCCGACGCCGCACGCCACCGTGATCAACCCGGACCCGGGGCTCGATCCGACCGCCGCGAGCGAGCCCGACTCGGGCGGCCAGGTCGGCCGGGCCGCCCCGGACGCGACTCCGGCACCGGTCGCAGACCCTGCACCGGTCGCCGCAGACGACGCCTTCGCCGTGCACGCGCTGTTCCCGGCCGCGACCTTCGCCGCTCCCGCCGCCGTCGTCGCAGCCGTTCGCCCGGGCCGGGTGTGGATCGTTCGCACGGTCGCGCCGATCGTCCTGCGGCCGCCTGCGCCGGCCCCGCCGCGCGCCGCTCCGCCGGCGACGCATCACCGCGTGCACGCGCGCACGCACGGGCCCGGCCGTCGCGGTGTCGCGCCGACGGCGCGTCCGTCCGCACACGTCGCCGTCCCCGCGAGGCACGGGCGCGCGCTCTGGCCGCTCGTCCTCCTGCTCGCGCTCGCCTGCGCGGCCGCGCTGAAAGCGGTTCGTATGATCTCTAGCTCCTCGACGACGTCCGAAGGAGCGCACCCTGTCGCAGTCGCAAAAGATCCTCGTCGCGGTCGCATGGCCGTACGCGAGCGGACCGCGGCACCTGGGCCATGTCGCCGGCCCCGGCGTGCCGTCCGACATCTTCGCCCGCTATCACCGCCTCAAGGGCAACGACGTCCTCATGGTGAGCGGGACGGACGAGCACGGCACGCCGGTGATGGTGTCGGCGGATCGCGAAGGCGTGTCGCCTCGTGAGCTCGCCGACCGCAACAACGCGCTCATCCTCGACGACTACGTCCGGCTCGGCTTCACGTTCGACACGTTCACGCGGACGACGACGCCGAACCACTACGAGGTCACGCAGGATGTCTTCCGGACGCTGTACGACAAGGGTTATCTCATCGAACGAACGACGCTCGGCGCGTTCTCCCCCGCGACGGGGCGGACGCTGCCCGACCGCTACATCGAGGGCACGTGCCCGATCTGTGAGTACCCGCACGCGCGCGGCGACCAGTGCGACAACTGCGGCAACCAGCTCGACCCTGTCGACCTGATCGAGCCCCGCTCGATCATCGACGGCTCCACGCCCGAGTTCCGCGAGACGACGCATCTCTTCCTCGACCTGCCGGCGTTCGCGACGCAGCTCGAGGAGTGGCTGACGGCGCAGACGCACTGGCGCCCGAACGTGCGCAACTTCTCGCTCGGGCTCGTGCGCGACCTGAAGCCGCGCGCGATGACGCGCGACATCGACTGGGGCGTCCCGGTGCCGGTGCCCGGCTATCCGGAGGACACGAAGCGCATCTACGTCTGGTTCGACGCCGTCATCGGCTACCTGTCCGCGAGCATCGAGTGGGCGCACAACCGCGGAACACCGGAGGCCTGGCGCGAGTGGTGGCAGAACGCCGACGCGCGCCACTTCTACTTCATGGGCAAGGACAACATCGTTTTCCACGCAATCATCTGGCCGGCGATGCTCATGGGGTACGGCGACGACCTGCAATTGCCGTACAACGTTGTCTCGAGCGAGTTCCTCACCATGGAGGGACGGAAGGCGTCGACGAGCCGCAACATCGCCGTCTGGGTCGGCGACTTCCTCACGCGCTACGACCCCGATCCGCTGCGGTACTACCTCACTGCGGCCGGCCCCGAGACGCAGGACTCCGACTTCACGTGGGACGAGTTCGTGCGCCGCAACAACGACGAGCTGCTCGCCAACTGGGGCAACCTCGTCAACCGCACGCTCGTGAACGCGCACAGGACTTTCGGCGTCGTCCCGACGCCGGGCGAGCTCACCGAGGCCGACCGCCGCGTGCTCGACGCGGTCGCCGCCGGCTTCGACGCGGTCGGCGCCCTGATCGAGCAGGTGCGCTTCAAGGCCGCGCTCGCCGAGGCGATGCGGATCAGCTCGCTCGCGAACCAGTACGTCGCCGACCAGGAGCCCTGGACGCTCGTGAAGACCGACCGCGACCGCGGCGCCACTGTGCTCTACGTCGCGCTGCAGTGCGTCGACTCGCTGAAGACACTGCTTGCACCGTTCCTGCCGTTCACCTCGCAGGTCGTGCACGAGCTGCTCGGTCACGACGGTGTGCTCGCCGGAGTGCCCGAGATTCGCAGCCTCGAGGACCACACCATCCTGACCGGCGACTACGCGAGCTGGGTCGGCACGTGGGCGCCGGTCGAGCTCGAGCCCGGTCGGAGGCTGCGCGAGCCGATGCCGCTCTTCCGCAAGCTCCCGCCCGAGACGGCGGCGGAGGAGCTCGCGCGCCTCGGCATCGACACTCAGTGATCGACACGCACGCGCACCTCGACGCGCTCTACGACGATCCCGCCGACGTCGTCGCGCGAGCCCGCGACGCGGGCGTGACGCGCATCCTCACCATCGGCGCCGCGCAGGCGGTCGAGCTCGCGGAGCGATTCGAGGACGTGTACGCCGTCGTCGGCGTCCACCCGCACGAGGCCGAGACCGGCGACCTCGACGAGATCCGCCGCCTGCAGCAGCACCCGAAGGTGGTCGCCGTGGGCGAGATCGGCCTCGACTGGTACCGCGACTACGCCACACCCGAGGCGCAGCGGTATATGTTCGAGTCCCAGCTCGGTCTCGCCGCCGAGCTGGGGAAACCCGTTGTCATCCACACGCGCGCGGCCGACGGCGACACCCTTGCTGCTCTCTCCGCGTTCGACGGAACCGTCGTCCTGCACTGCTTCTCCTCGCCGCACCTGCTGCCGACGGCGCTCGAGCGCGGCTGGTACGTGTCGTTCGCCGGGAACGCGACGTTCCCGAACGCGAGCGAGCTCCGCGTCGCGGCGACCCAGGTGCCTGCCGACCGGATTCTCGCGGAGACCGACTCGCCGTATCTCGCGCCCCAGCCGGTGCGCGGCCGCCGCAACGAGCCCGCGTACGTCATGTACACGCTGGCCGCGCTCGCGCAGGCGCGTGGGGAGGACGCAGCGGAGCTCGAACGTCGTATCGACGGCAACGCCACCGCATGCTTCGGACTGTGAAGAAGGAATACGGCCAGCACTTCCTCGTCGACGAGAACATCCTCGGCGTCATCGGCCGCCTCGCCGCGCTCGCTCCGGAGGACGTCGTCCTCGAGATCGGGCCGGGACACGGAGTGTTGACGCGCTATCTCGCCCAGCGCGTTCGACACGTGCATGCGGTCGAGATCGACCAGGAGCTCGAGCCGATGCTGCATGGGCTCGGTGAGAACGTCGACGTGGTCTTCGGCGACGCGCTCAGGGTCGAGCTGCCGCAGGACGCGACGAAGCTCGTGTCCAACCTGCCGTACAACGTCGCGACGCCGATCATCGCGGAGAGCCTCGACGGTCTCCCCAACATCTCCCTGTGGTGCGTGATGGTGCAGCGCGAGGTCGCCGACCGGTTCTTCGCTTCGCCCAACACGAAGGCGTACGGCGCCGTGTCGGTGCTCGTGCAGCTCGTGTGCGAGCGGACGGGCTTCCATCCCGTCTCGCGCACGGTCTTTCGTCCGCGGCCGAACGTCGACTCGGCGCTCGTCGCGTTCCGCCGCGCGTCCATGCCGGAAGATTTCGCGCGCGTGAAGGACGTCGTGGGCGCCGCATTTGCGCACCGCCGCAAGACGCTCCCCAACTCGCTCGAGCTCGCGGGCGTCGCGTCACGCGCAGCGGCGACGGCCGCGCTCGACGCGATAGGCCGCAACGCGTCCACGCGCGCAGAGGCGCTCGCACCTCCCGAGTTCGTCGCGCTCGCCGAGGCGCTGCGATGAGAGCGTCGGCAGCGGCGAAGATCAACCTCGCACTCGTCGTCGGTCCGACACGAGACGACGGCAAGCACGAGGTCGCCACCGTGTATCAGCGGCTCGCGATCGCCGACCGCCTCGAGCTCGAGCCTGCCCCCGAGCTGCTCGTCGAAGGCTTCGACGCAGACACGCTCGTCCGGGGCGCACTCGAGGCCCTTGCCGCGCGCGCCGGGGTCGAGCCTCGCTGGCACGTGCGCATCGAGAAGCGACTGCCGATTGCGGCCGGCATCGGCGGCGGCAGCTCCGACGCCGCCACCGCGCTCCGGCTCGCGAACGCGACGCTCGCCGAGCCGCTGCCGGACGCCGACCTGCGCGAGATGGCGGCGGGCCTCGGCGCCGACGTGCCGTTCTTCCTCGTCGACGGCCCGCAGCTCGGGACGGGCGACGGCCGCGTCCTCAAGCCACTCGACCTGCCGCAGGACTTCTGGGTCGTACTCCTCGTCCCGCGCCTCGTCCAGAAGCCGTCGACGGCCTCCGTGTACGCGGCCTTCGACCTTCGCGACGGCGCCGCCGGCTTCGACGAGCGCCGCGCGGCGCTCCTCGCTGCGCTGGACGAAGTCCGCCGGCCGCGCGACCTCGCCGCCTTGCCGCCGAACGACCTCGCCTCGTCGCCGCTCGCCGACGAGCTGCGCGCACTCGGCGCGTTCCGCGCCGACGTCACCGGCGCGGGCCCGGCCGTGTACGCGCTCTTCCATCACAAGGAACGCGCGCAGGAGGCGCAGCGCGCGCTGAAGGCCGCCGGCGAGAGCTGGCTGACCGCACCTGCGTGGTACGGTTGATACGGCTCATGGACTCGTCGCACGCGATCGAGCACGGGACGAGCAGGTCTGGCCGCTGGCTCCGGTCGCGGCGTACGCGCATCGCTCTCTGGATCGCCGCCGCCGAGGCGATCATCGTCGCGGTCTTCCACGACGTCTCCCGCATCACGGTCATCGCCCTCGCGATCGCGGCGGTCATTCTCTACTGGTACGGAGGCCGGCGGACGCGCTCGGACACCTTCCACCAGTCCTCGTGGATCTTCGCCGTATCGCAGCTCCTGGCCGTGGTTGCGGCCATTCTCGCCTTCGTCGTCTTCTGGACGGCGATCGTGTTCGTGTGCCTGTTCGCGCTCGTCGCCCTGTTCTTCGTCTTCACGGACCGGCGCTAAGATTCCGACCCCTGATGGGGCGTGGCCAAGTGGTAAGGCAACGGGTTTTGGTCCCGTGATCCCAGGTTCGAATCCTGGCGCCCCAGCCACTCTTCACTGACATGGCAGACGACCTCGCAGCAGTCGTAATGGCCGGCGGCCTCGGCACGCGCATGAAGAGCGCGACGCCGAAGCACCTGCACCCACTCCTGGGCCGCCGCATGGTCGACTGGGTGATCGCTGCCGCTCGCGATGCAGGCGTCGCGCGCATCGTCGTCGTCGCGTCGCCGGACAGCGCGGGCTCCTATGACGACCTCGAGGTGGCGGTCCAGGAAGCGGCGCTCGGCACCGGCGATGCCGTGCGCGCCGCGCGCGCCGCCCTCGAGGGCGCGGACGGAGACGTGCTCGTGCTGAACGGCGACGTGCCCGCGCTCACGGCCGGGACGGTGCTCGCGCTCGTCGACACACACCGCCGTGCCGGCGCCGCCGCCACGGTGCTCTCGTTCGAGCCCGCCGACGCCCGCGCGTACGGGCGCATCGTGCGCGACCGGGACGGCCGGCTCGCACGGATCGTCGAGGCCGCCGACGCGAGCGAGGAGGAGCTCGCGCTCGGCGAGGTCAACTCCGGCATCTACGTCTTCAGAGGCGCGGCGCTCTGGCCCGTCCTCGACCGGCTCGAGCCGCACAACGCCCAGGGTGAGCTGTACATCACCGACACGCTCGGCCTGCTCGTCGGCGATGGCGAGGTGGTCGCCGTCCACGTGGCGGCGGATCCCTTCGAGGTGGAGGGGATCAACACGCGCGCCGAGCTCGCGCTCGCCGCCGAGGCGCTCCGCGACCGGATCAACGAGGCGCACATGCTCGCCGGGGTCACCATCGTCGACCCGGCCTCGACCTGGATTGACGCGGGCATCGAGATCGAGCCGGACGTCACGATCCATCCGTTCAGCGTCCTGCGCGGCCCGATCCGCATCGCGGGCGGCGTCGAGATCGGCCCGTTCGCCTACGTCCGGCCCGGGACGGTGGTCGGCGAGGGCGCGAAGATCGGGACGTTCGTCGAGGTCAAGGCGTCCACCATCGGGGCCCGGACGAAAGTGCCGCACCTCTCATACATCGGGGATGCCGAGATCGGGGAGGACACGAACATCGCCGCCGGGAACATCACCGCCAACTTCAAGCACGAGCCGGGGGAGCCCAAGGCCAAGACCCGGATCGGCAGTAACGTCAGGACCGGCGTCGACAATACGTTCGATGCTCCTGTCGACGTTGGCGACGATGCTTGGATTGCACCGGGCGCGGTCATCACCGATGATGTCCCTCCGGGATCGCTCGCCGGGTTCGCCCCGCGGCAGGAGACGAAGGAAGGGTGGGTCTACGACAGGCATGGAAAGCGTGACAGCGACTGACATTGCGCTGCCCGGGCTGGAGAAGGCCGTCATGACCGAACCGGCGACGGGTCACTGGATCGAGCGCGGACCGCAGAAGCGGCTGATGGTGTTCGCCGGCCGCTCGCACCCCGATCTCGCCGCGCAGATCGCCGAGAGGCTCGGCGTCGAACTCGGCGACGTCGAGGTCGACACGTTCGCGAACGGCGAGACGTACACCCGGTACCTCGAATCGATCCGCGGCGCCGACATCTTCATCGTGCAGACCGGGTGCCAACCGGTCGACCGCAACCTGATGGAGCTCATGTTCATGATCCAGGCGGCGAAGCTCGCGTCGGCGACGCGCATCACAGCGGTCATGCCGCTCTTCCCGTACGCGCGCCAGGACCGCAAGGCGCGGCCGCGCGAGCCGATCTCGGCGCGCCTCGTCGCCGACATGGTCCAGCTCGCCGGCGCCGACCGCGTCCTGACGATGGATCTGCACGCCGGCCAGATTCAGGGCTTCTTCACCATCCCGGTCGACCACATGACGGCGCTGCCGTTGTTCGCGCGCCACTTCCGCGATCTCGGCCTCACCGGGCCGGAGATCGTCTCGGTCGCACCCGACGAAGGCCGCGCGAAGATGGCAGTCCGCTTCGCGGAGATGATCGAGGCCGACTTCGCGATCATGCACAAGACGCGGCCGGAGCGCGACCTGGCCGAGGTCACGGAGATCACCGGCAAGGTGCGCGACAAGATCGCGATCGTCGGCGACGACGTGATCATGACCGGCGGCACGCTGATCGCGAACGTCAACGCGCTGCGTGCGCAGGGCGTGAAGGGCGTGTGGGTGTTCGCCACGCACGGCGTGTTCTGCGGCGGCGCGCTCGAGCGCTTCCAGCATGCGCCGATCGACGGGATCGTCGTCACCGACACGGTGCCGGTGAACCCGCTCGAGGTGCCGCCGAACATGACGATTCTCCCGGTGGCGCAGCTCCTGGCCGAGACGATCATGAACGTCTTCGCCGACGACTCGGTTTCCGCCATTTTCGGCGGCGAAAACCAGCTGTTCTAGTCGTCGAACGAAGAGCTGCGCTCTTCGTTCGATTGAAGGTTCCGCTTCGCGGAGCGGACGCGAGCAAAGCCCGCGTCCTCTTACGAAGGCGTGTCGGCGAAGCGTCGTTCTGCGTGGGCGGTGGTGCCCTTCGGGCATCCCCACCCACGTGAGCCTGCTGTCGTCGCTTTGGTCGCGCGTTTACGATCGGTCGGTGCAGAGCCGGTCACTTCGCGGGTGGAACGGCACTTTGATCCTCGACTCCGAGGGAGTCGCCATCCGGCGGGGGCTCCGCGGAGTCATCGTGCGTAAGCGCCGAGATCCCGATGTATGCATGTCGTGGCACGAGATCGGACTCGTTCGATTCGCGCCGGCACGCAAGCTTGGCGGCTACGTGCAACTCCTTGCTCCCCGATCGGGAATCGAACAGACCGAGTACCTCACAACGATTCGCGATCCGCGAGCCGTGACGTTCTCCCGACGCTCCGAGCAATGGCGGCGAGCCGCGGAGGAGATCGCCGATCGAAGCAAAGCTTCTCTCAAGATCGAGGAGGTTCCGCCGTACTGGCCGACGATCCGCGGGACAGCCAGTGGCGGCGAGAGCTAGTTGTTCTAGGAGGCATGAAGTTCGCTGACCCGGGCGTCGAGCCGAACGTCGCGACCGAGATAGGCGGACTGCACCCGTATGACCCGAATCGACCACTGATTGACCCCGGCCGCCGTGAGGCGGATCATTCGCAGTGCGGTGAACGCCGAACCGTCGTTCGGCTTGCATGCGGCCCTCGCAGAGCTCGGGACCGACTTGAGCGCTGCGCTCGAACAGGTCCCCATCCCGGCGTATCTCCTTTCGGAGGATGCGCGCGTGCTCTGGGAGAACGATCGCCTCCGCGGTCTCGTCGGCGACGTCGTCGGGCACAACGTCCTCGACGTCGTCGCACCCGAGTCGCGCCGCAAGGCAGAGGAGCAGCACGCGCTGAAGCGGCTCGCCGGCAAGGCGACGCACTACGAGATCAGCATCCTCGACCGGAACGGTCGCCGGATCCCGGTGGAGATCAATTCCGTTCCGCTGACGAACGGCTGCTGCTTCGCCGGAGTCTTCGGCGTCGTCGCGCCACCCGGCGAGCTCGCGGCGAAACCTCCGCCTGCGCGCGAGCCGCGCCTCACGCCGCGGCAGCACGAGGTCCTGCAGCTCCTAGGCCAGGGCGCGTCGACCGCGCAGATCGCGGAGCAGCTCGGCGTCCGCCGCGAGACCGCCCGCAACCACATCCGTGGCCTGCTGAAGCGCCTCCGTCAGAGCTCGCGTGTGGCCGCCGTCGCGCACGCGCGGCAGCACGGCCTCCTGTGACGGTCTGACCCAGGCGGGTCAGGCGCAGCCTCTGATTCCACCGCGACCATGACGGTGTGGATGTGCTTCGGAGGCAAGTACTTGCGGACGCTGGCTTTGCCCGTCTGGACGAACTGACCCAAACGGGTCACGCGCGGCGTTGCCGACCTTGACGACGATGAAGCTCATGCAGCCGCTCCATGTCGACGCCACGCTCGCCGACATGCGCAGGCTGCTCGGTCGTCTCGCCGGGCCGTACGTCGATCTCGTGGTCGAGTGCGAGCCGGGCCTCCCGCCGGCGCGCTTCAATGGAAGCGTTCTTTGCAACATCGTCATCGACGTGGTTCGTGCCGCCGCGGAGGCGATGCCGGAGGGCGGGCGGATCGTCGTGCGCGCCTCCGCTCATGAGGGAAGCATCGAGCTGACGGTCGCCGACACCGGGCCGGGCACGTCGGCGATCAGCCTGCCGGGACCGTACGCCCCCTTCTACGTCACCGACGGCGCCGCAAGTCCCGTGCTCGCCACGGTGCACAAGCTCGCGGTCTCGAACGGTGCAGACGTTCGGATCGCCTCGACTCCGGGCGGTGGTTCGAAGCTGTCGCTCTACTTGCCGGTCTGGCCCTGAGCTGCGGTCACGCGCGCGGCGGCGAGTCGCTCTGCCGCCGCGGCAGGCGTGATGCCGTCCTCCGACGCAGTGCGGAACAGCGTGCGCAGGGTTTCGCCGATTCGCGCAAGGCCCTGGTCGAGCTCGGCCTCGGTCCATCCGAGATCCTCGAGGCCGACGAGCTGGATGACGCCGCCCGCATTCACGACGTAGTCCGGCGCGTACAGGATTCCCGCAGCGTGCAGCCGGTCGGCGTCTTCCGGCTCGGCGAGCTGATTGTTCGCGCAGCCTGCGACCGCGCGGCAGCGTAGCCGCGGAATCGTGTCGGCGTTGAGCGTTCCACCGACGGCGCACGGCGAGTACAGGTCGCACTCGGCGCCGATCACGGCGTCGGCTGCGACGACGGTGGCGCCTGTCGTTGCCGCACGCGCCTCGTCGACGTCGGAGACGAGCACCTGCGCACCGCCGGCCTGCAGCAGGCGCACGAGATCGGCGCCGACCGAGCCGGCACCCTGCACGAGCACGCGCAACCCGGCGAGCTCCGGCGAGCCGAAGACGTACTCGACCGTCGCGCGGATTGCGTACAGCGTTCCGACCGCGGTGCCGCGCGCGCTGTTCCCGCCCTTCCCGGTCGTCCCGTACACCCATGGGCAGCGCTCGGCGACGACGTCGAGGTCGGCGGGAGTGATGTTCATGTCCCCGGCTGTGCGATACGTCCCGCCGAGCGACGCGACGAGGTCGCCATAGCGAAGGAGCAACCGCCGGCGCGCGTCGCCGGTCGGGAGCTCGGGAACTGCGAGCACCGCTTTCGCGCCGCCGCGCGGGATGTCCGCGGCCGCGAACTTCCGCGTCATCGCGCCGGACAGGCGCATCGCGTCCGCGAGACCGTCGGCTGCCGTGGGGTACACGCGCAGCCGCGTGCCGCCGCCGCCGGGGCCGAGTGCGGTCGAGTGAATGCACACGAACATCCACGCGCCGCTGTCGGCGTCGAAGCGGATGACCGCCTCTTCGCCGTCCCAGGCGTGCAGCAGGTCCTCGAACACGGTCGAATCTTGCCTGCCTTCGGGTACACTCCGGCGCCGATATGGCCGGAGAACGCACAAAGCTCCTCGTCGTCGCCCGCGACCAGCTGGGCTCGCGCGAGACGCGCAGGCTGCGCCGTCAGGGGCTCATTCCGGGCGTCCTGTACGGCGGCGGCCAGCCCGTCGCCATCTCCGTCGCCGAGCGGGAGCTCCGGCGCGCCCTCACCGGCGCTGCCGGTCTGCACTCGATTCTCGACGTCGAGATCGACGGCGCGGGCAAGACCCACTCGTCGATTCTCAAGGAGTACCAGGTCGACAAGATCCGCGGTCACATCACGCACATCGACTTGCAGGAGGTCCCGCTCGACAAGCCGATCCACGCATCGGTGAGCGTGCACCTCATCGGTGCCGACGACGCTCCCGGCGTGCGCGAGGGCGGCGTGCTCTCGCAGCCGCTGCGCGAGATCAACGTCGAGGCGCTGCCGCTGGAAGTTCCCGAGCACATCGACCTCGACGTCTCGCACATGGGCATCGGCGACACGCTCCGCATGGGCGACCTCGTCGTCCCCGAGCGCGTGACGCTGCTCGACGACCCCGAGATCGTCGTCGCAACGGTGACCGCTCCGACCCGCGAGATCGAGCCCGAGCCCGTCGAGGGCGAAGAGGGCGTCGAGGGCGAAGAGGGTGCCGAGGGCGAAGGTGCCGAGACGCCCGAGGGCGAAGCGCCCGCCGAGTCCGAAGCTTCCGCAGGGGAGTAACTCCTGCTCCTCGTCGCGGGCTTGGGCAACCCGGGCCGCGAATACGCGCGGAACCGGCACAACGCCGGCTATCTCGTCGTCGACGAGCTCGCGCGCCGGCACGACGGGTCGTGGAAATCGAAGTTCTCCGGCCGGCTCGCCGAGGTGCGGTACGGCGACGCGAGGCTCGTCCTGCTCAAGCCCGAGACGTACATGAACGAGTCGGGGCGCTCGGTCGGCGCCGCGGCCGCGTTCTTCAAGGTCGAGCCGGCCGACGTGCTCGTCGTGCACGACGAGGGCGACTTCGACCTCGGTCGGCTGGAGATCAAGCACGGTGGCGGCCTCGCCGGTCACAACGGCCTGCGCTCGATCGCGCAGGCGCTCGGCACGCAGGACTTCACCAGGCTCCGGATCGGCGTCGGTCGCCCCGAGCGCGGCGATCCGCGCTCACTCGCGGACTACGTGCTTGCCAACTTCGACGAGCACGACGACGCGGACGCGCTGATCGAACGCGCGACCGACGCCGTCGAGGCGTACGTCACGCAGTAGCGAAGCGCTTCTTCGCGCGTTCGCGCGCCCGCTCGGCCTCGACGTCTCGGTCGCGCGGAGCGGCGTTCGTCACGAGCGCCTCGAGCAGGTGATGCGTCGTGTGGGCGATCTCCTCGACCGCGCGCGCGAAGGCTTCCTCGTTCGCCTTCGACGGCTTCGTAAAGCCGCTCACCTTCCGCACGTACTGCTCGGCCGCCGCGCGCACCTCGGGGTGGGTCGCCGCCGGCTCGAAGTTGTAGAGCGTGTGGATGTTTCGGCACATGCACGGCATCCTAGGGGCGATGCTCGTTCGGCTGCTGCTCGCAGGAGTGGTGCTCGCCGGCGCTTCGCCGCGCGGCGCGTTCGAGCGGCTCGCGCCGATCGCGTCGAAGGAGGTCGGCGAGCCGGTGCGCGTGCAGGTCGAGCGCGTCACCGGGAATCGCGTCGACTTCGAGGTCGTCTACAGGTACGGCGGCGCAGACCATTTCGTCGGCTACGCGGACGGCGACCGCGTGTCGTGGCTGACGGCGTGCTTCATCCGCGAGTTCTACGGGAAACTCTGCGGGCCTCCGCCGGCTGGCACCACGGGGGAGGGGATTCCGCAGTGGATCCTGCCGGCGCGCTTCGCGCACCCGACCGTGCCCGGGCTCATTCGCCCGGAGGCGCTTGCGGTCGAGCCGGACGGCTCGCTCCTCATCGCGGACGCGAATCGCGACGAGCTGTTCCGCCGCTCGCCGGACGGGTCGCTGCACGCGGTCGTCCCGATCGCCGGATGGAAGGCGACGGTCGCCGTTGCGCCGAACGGCGCGATCTACATCGGCGACGGCAAGCGCGTGCACGTCCTCGCGCACGGCTCCGAGCGGACGCTGCCGCAGCGCTTCCGCCAGGTGAGCTCGCTCGCGTACTTCGACGGGCACCTCTACGTCGAGACGGGGAACGCCATCGTCGAGCTGAGGAACGGAAAGGCGACGACCGTCGTGCGTCCAAGGGGCTTCTTCAGCCCCGATTTGTTCGCGGTCGGTGGGGACGGTCGCTTCTACGTCTATTCGGGCGGAACGAAGACGATCGAAGAGCTCACACGGTCAGGGACGAAGCTGCACGAGTGGCAGGCGTATGCGCACGGACTTGCAACGGCGGCGGACGGCAGCATCGTCGTCGGAACGCAAGGCGGCAAGCTGCTGCGCATCCGCGACGGGAAGCTACTGACCGTCGCCGACCTGGGAAGCGGGCGCCCGTTCGGTTTCCCGTTCCAGGAGGACGGCGTCGCCGTCGCTCCCGACGGGACGATTTACACGGACACCTTCGTCGGCAACGGCTACACGAACCAGACGGCGCTCGCCGCCGTGACTCCAGACGGGAAGGCCCGGCTCGTGCGGACGACGACGCCGCTCGCTGCGACGCTCCCGCCCGGGATGACGACGGGCTGCCCGGCGCCCACCGGCCTGCAGAGCTTTGACGCGACCGCGAGGAAGGCGGCCGTCCGCTCTGCCGAGGTGATCGACATCACCCCGTTCGACCGCGGCCTGACCCTCAGCGACCCGTCGTGGTGGTCGGGCTTCTACACCGACCAGATCGACGGCCGCTATGGCGTCGGCCGCCACCACGTCTACACCGTCGGGCCGGCGTCGGCCGATCCCTACTCGGCCGCGCTCGTTCGCCGCTGCGGCGCCACGCTCGTCCGCCGCTCGCTCGCCATCGTCGTCGGCCACGGTGTCTACTCCGACCAGGTGAGCCACATGTTCTTCCTCGACCGGAACGGCCGCGCGCTCCTGTACTGGCAGCACACCTGAGTGCAACTACCATGACCCCCGCGGAACGCGAGTTCCGCCGCTCGTCATGGACCGTCCCGTCTTACACGCCTTCGTCGCCGAGCTCGTCGAGAACGAGAGCCTCGGCGCGCTCGCCGACGGGATGCCGACGCGGGCTCGCGTCTCCGAGCCCGCGCTCCCGCTCCTGCTCGCGACGCTGCACGAGAAGCTCGATCGCGGCCTGATCTGCCTCCTTCCGGAGGACGCGGACGCGCGCGACGCCGCGGAGGCCGCCGCCTGGTTCCTCGGTGACGAGAGCGTCGGCTATCTGCCGAGCCGCGGCGTCGGCTGGGACTCCGGCCTCGAGCCGCCGCCGCATCTCGTCGGCGAGAGGGCCCGCGCGCTCGACGTGCTCGCGCGCGGCGGCCTCGTGTGTGCGTCCGCCCGCGCGCTCGCGGAGCCGATGCCGCCGCCGAAGGCGCGGCCGGAGCCGATCGAGCTGCGGGTGGGCGCCGAGTCGGGCGTGGAAGCCCTCGCCGAGTCGCTCGCCCTCGCCGGCTACGCACGCGTCGAGCGGGTGGACGACCGCGGCCAGGTCGCCGTTCGCGGCGGGATCGTCGACATCTTCCCGGCGACGGGCGGCGAGCCGTTCCGTGTCGAGTTCTTCGGCGACGAGGTCGAGTCCATCCGCGCCTTCTCCGCCTTCACGCAGCGCGCGCTCCATCCCGTCGTCGAGGCCGTCGTCTATCCGGCCGCCGAGCGGCGCATCGATCTCGTCGACCTGGAGGCGGAGGGCATCCCCGCCGATCTCGTCCCGGCCATCGACCGCGTCCCCGACCTCGTCTTCCAGCCGGACGCGGTGCGACGGGTCTGGGAGGAGGACGGCGTCTTCGCGCCACCCTCGCTCGACGGAGCGACGGAGCTCGACCCGTTCCCGCAGACGCAGCCGTTCGCCTTCGAGGCGCAGCGGCCGGCGATCGCTGCCCGCGGCCTCGCCGAGGCGGAGACGGAGCTCATGGCATTCGTGCGCGCCGGGCAGCGCGTCGTCGTCGCGTTCCCGCATCGCGGCGAGGCGCTGCGGACCCAGAACCTGCTCCGGCGCGTCTCCGCACGCCTGCTCGAGCCGGGCGAGTCGCTGCCTGACGAGGCGGAAGTGCTGTTCGCGATCGCGCCGGCGCGCCGCGGCTTCGTCTGGCGCGACCTCGGCCTCGTGCTTCTGCCCGACCACCAGGTCTTCCGACGCCGTGTGCCGAAGCAGCGCCGCCTCGGTGGGCGCGCGCTCCAGTCGTTCGCCGACCTGCGCACCGGCGACTACGTCGTGCACGAGGATCACGGCGTCGGCAAGCTCCTCGGCTTCGAGACGAAGGAGGTCGCCGGTGTCACCCGCGACTACCTCCTGCTCGCGTTCCGCGGCGACGACCGCCTGTACGTGCCGCACGAGCAGCTCGGGAAGGTGTCGCGGTATGTCGGCGCCGACGCGAAGGCTCCCGCGCTCTCGAAGCTCGGCGGCAAGGCGTGGCAGCTGCTCAAGTCGCGTGCGCGCGAGTCGGTGCAGGAGCTCGCGGGTGACCTGATCGCGCTGTACGCGCAGCGGCAGACGCGCACCGGCATCGCCTACAACCTCGAGCACGAGTGGATCGCGCGCCTCGAGGCGTCCTTCCCGTACCGCGAGACGCCCGACCAGGAGGCGGCGATCGAAGCGGTGAAGGAGGACCTGGAGACGCCGAACCCGATGGACCGCCTCGTGTGCGGCGACGTTGGCTTCGGCAAGACGGAGGTCGCGGTGCGCGCCGCGTTCGCGGTCGCCGTCAACGGCAAGCAGGTGCTCATGCTCGCGCCGACGACGATCCTCGCCGAGCAGCACTGGAACACCTTCCGCGACCGCTTCCGCGATTTCCCTGTGAGGGTGGAGATGGTCTCGCGCTTCCGCGCGCCGCGCGAGGTGAAGCAGGTGCTCGCCGACTTCGCCGAGGGCAAGGTCGACGTTCTCATCGGCACGCATCGCGTCCTCAGCCGCGACGTCATCCCGAAGGAGCTCGGCCTGGTCATCCTCGACGAGGAGCAGCGCTTCGGCGTGGCGCAGAAGGAGCTGCTGAAGTCGCTGCGTCTCGAGGTCGACGTGCTCACGCTGAGCGCGACGCCGATCCCGCGCACGCTGCATCTCTCGCTCGCGGGGATGCGCGACATCTCCATCATCGAGACGCCGCCAGAAGGGCGCCGGCCGATCCGAACCACCGTCGGCGAGTACGACGAGGAGCTCGTCAAGCTCGCGCTCGAGCGCGAGCACGAGCGCGAGGGTCAGGCCTTCTACTTGCACAACCGCGTCGAGACGATCGAAGAGGCGGCCGAGAAGCTGCGGCAGCTCTGCCCCAATCTGCGCTTCCTCGTCGCGCACGGGCAGATGCGCGAGAAGGAGCTCGAGGAGAAGATGCACACGTTCCTGCGCGGCGACGCGGACGTGCTCGTCTCGACGACGATCATCGAGTCGGGCCTCGACATCCCGCAGGCGAACACGCTCGTCGTCGAACGCGCGGACATGCTCGGGCTGGCACAGCTGTACCAGATCCGTGGCCGCGTCGGACGCTCGGACGCGACTGCGCACGCATATCTCTTCTACCCCGACGCGCAGGAGCTCACTGCGGACGCGCGCGCGCGGCTCGCGACGCTCGCCGACCACACCGAGCTCGGCGCCGGGTTTGCAATCGCGATGCGCGACCTCGAGATTCGCGGCGCCGGCGAGCTCCTCGGCGCCGAGCAGTCCGGCCATGTGGCCGCCGTCGGCTTCGAGCTGTACGTCGAGCTGCTGAACGAGGCGGTCGCCGAGCTGCAGGGCCAGCGCCGCGTCGCAGCCCGTCCGGTGCGGGTCGATGCCCGCATCGACGCTTACGTCCCGCAGCAGTACGTCGGCTCGGAGGCGCTCCGCATCGACATCCATCGCCGTCTCGCCCTGTCCGAGACCGACGACGAGCTGCGCGAGCTCGCGGCCTCGCTCGAGGACCGCTTCGGGCCGCTGCCGGAACCGGTCGAGCACCTCTTCTCGATCCAGGAGGCGAAGATCAAGCTGGCGGAGCTGGGCGCCGACTACCTCGTCTTCCGCGGGGGAAAGGCCACCGTCGGCCGGCTCGTCCTCGGCTCGAAGGAGCTGCAGGACCTCCGTGAGCGAATCCACACCGCCGTCTACACCGTAGGGAACCGAGAAGTGAGCCTGCGCAGCGAGGACGGATTCCCTCAGGCCCTCCGCCTGGTCGATGCTATCTTGGATGCCCGTCGGGCAGCTTGAGCCCGGCGTTTCTATGACCAAGCGCCTTTTCATCGTCGTCTGCCTCGCTTTGCTGACCGGCGTCCTCGCGGCGTGCGGGGGCGGCGGGACGAAGACCGTCCCCAACGACTCCGTCGCGCTCGTGAACGGCGACTCGATCACGAAGGTGCAGTTCAACGGCCTGATGGACGCCACCGCGAAGGTCGCGGTAGTGAACAAGCAGACCCCGCCGAAGGCCGGCACGGCGGCCTACAAGACGACGCAGGACAGGGTCATGGCGTTCCTCGTGCAGCTCGACGAGTTCACGCAGAAGGGGAAGGACCTCGGCGTCAACGTCACCGACGCGCAGGTCGAGGCGCAAATCACCAAGGTGAAGAAGCAGTACTTCGGCGGGAACGAGGCGAAGTTCGAGAAGGGCCTCGCAGCACAGGGCCTGACGGTCGAGATCTACCGGCTGGAGTGGCGCTCGCAGCTGCTGAGCCAGGCGATCTACACCAAGGTGACGAAGACCGTCAAGGTGACGCCGGCGGCAGTGCAGCTGTACTACAACACGCACAAGTCGTCGTACACGACGGCCGCGTCGCGTGACGTGCGCCACATCCTCGTGAACAGCAAGGCGCTCGCCGACCAGCTCGAGACGCAGCTCAAGGGGGGCGCCGACTTCGGGACGCTCGCCAAGAAGTACTCGAAGGATACGAGCTCGGCCAAGGTGGGCGGGAAGCTGACGGTCACGAAGGGCGAAACGGTCCCGCAGTTCGACAAGGTCGCCTTCTCGCTCAAGACCGGTGCAACGTCGCCGCCCGTGCACTCGCAGTACGGCTGGCACATCATCCAGGCGCTCTCCGCGGTGAGGCCTGCGAAGGTGACACCGCTCGCGAGCGTCCGCCAGAGCATCGAGAGCACGCTTCTCCAGTCGAAGAAGAGCGCCGCCATGAGCACCTGGGTCAACGGGGTGAAGAAGGACTACGACAAGAACGTCGTCTACGCCGCCGGCTACACGCCTTCGGTGACGACGACCGCCGCGACCTCCACCACCGGCTGAGTTGCAGGGCCTGTCGGAGGCCCTCCTCGAGCTGCAGCAGCTGACCGAGCGGCTGCGCCGCGAGTGTCCGTGGGACCGCGAGCAGACCGCGCGCACGATCGTGCCGCACACCGTCGAGGAGGCGTACGAGGTCGCGGACGCCGCGCTCGCCGACGACGACGCGAAGCTGCTCGACGAGCTCGGCGACTTGCTCTTCCAGGTGTTCTTCCTCTCGCTGCTGTTGCAGGAGCGGAACCTGGGCGATCTCGAGGCTGTGACCCGGAACGTGCACGCGAAGCTCGTGCGTCGGCATCCGCACGTGTTCGGCGACGTCGACGCTGCGACACCCGCGCGCGTGAAGGAGAACTGGGAGAAGATCAAGCGCGAGCAAGAGGGCCGCGAAGGCGTCTTCCACGACGTCGCCGAGGCGCTGCCCGCCTTGCTCTACGCGCGCAAGCTCCAGCAGCGGGCGCGCGCCGTCGGGTTCGAGTACCCCGACGTCCAGGGGGCGCTCGCCGACCTCGACGACGAAGTGCGCGAGCTGAAGGAGGATCTCGACCCCTCCGAGCTCGGTGACGTCCTCTTCGCCGCGGTCAACGTCGCGCGCAAGCTCGACGTCGACCCGGAGCTCGAGCTCCGCCTCGCGGCACAGCGCTTTCGCGATCGCGTGACAACAGCCGAGCTGTTGGCCGCCGAACAAGGCGAGAATTGGAGCGAGCTTCCGCTCGAGGAGCAGGACCGCTATTTCGACCTCGCCAAGGAGACGACCCGATGAGCAAGATCGCCCAGGTCAGCGCACGCCAGATCCTCGACTCGCGCGGGAACCCGACCGTGGAGGCCGAGGTCCGGCTCGACTCGGGCGCCTTCGGCCGCGCAGCCGTCCCGTCAGGCGCGTCCACCGGCGTGCACGAGGCGGTCGAGCTGCGCGACGGCGGCGACGCGTACGGCGGCAAGGGCGTGACAAAGGCCGTGGCGAACGCGTCGGGCGAGATCGCCGACGCCGTGCGCGGGCTCGACGCGGCCGACCAGGAGCAGGTCGACCGGCGCATGATCGACCTCGACGGAACGCCGAACAAGGGCCGGCTGGGCGCGAACGCCATCCTCGCCGTGTCGCTCGCGACCGCCAAGGCGGCCGCGGCGGACGCAGGCGTGTCGCTCTTCCGCCATCTCGGCGGGGAGCAGGCGACGACCCTGCCCGTGCCGATGATGAACGTCATCAACGGCGGCGTGCACGCCGCCAACTCGATCGACCTGCAGGAGTTCATGGTCGTTCCGGTCGGCGCGTCCTCGTTCGCCGAGGCGCTTCGGATCGGCGCGGAGACCTACCACGCGCTGCAGAAGGTGTTGAAGGAGGAGGGGCTTGCGACCGCCGTCGGCGACGAGGGCGGCTTCGCTCCCGACCTGCCTTCGAGCGAGGCGGCGATCGAGGCGATCCTCAGCGCGGCGGAGCGCGCGGGACATCACGACCAGGTCGCGATCGCGCTCGACCCGGCTGCGAGCGAGCTCTTCTCGGACGGCGTGTACCGCTTCGAGGGGCGCGAGGCGCAGCCGGAGGAGATGGCCGACTTCCTCGTCGGCCTCGTCGACCGCTTCCCGATCGTTTCGATCGAGGACGGCAACGCCGAGGACGACTGGGACGGCTGGCAGGCGACGACCGAGAAGCTCGGCGACCGCATCCAGCTCGTCGGCGACGACATCTTCGTCACCAACCCGGAGCGCCTGCAGCTCGGCATCGACCGCGGCGTCGCGAACTCGATCCTCATCAAGGTCAACCAGATCGGCACGCTGACGGAGACGATCGAAGCGGTGAAACTCGCGCAACGGCATGGTTACAACGCGGTCATGTCGCATCGCTCAGGGGAGACCGAGGACGCCACCATCGCCGATCTCGCGGTCGCGCTCGGGACCGGCCAGATCAAGACCGGCGCGCCCGCGCGCACCGATCGTGTGGCCAAGTACAACCAGCTGCTGCGCATCGAGGAGGAGCTCGGCGCACGCGCGGGTTATCCGGGTTGGGCGGCGTTTCCGCGCGCGCGTCACGTACTCTGAGTCGCATGGTCGAGCAGCGCAGAACGAAGATCGTCGCGACGCTTGGACCGGCTTCGGCGACGACCGACAGGCTGAGCGAGCTGATCCGCGCCGGTGTCGACGCGGTGCGCCTGAACCTCTCCCATGGGACGCACGAGGACCACGCGGAGCGCGCCTGGCTCGTGCGCGAGATCGCAGCCAAGATCGGCCGCCCGGTCGCGGTCATCGCCGACCTCCAGGGGCCGAAGCTTCGCGTCGGCGATCTCCCGGAGCCGAGGATCCTCGTACGCGGCGAGTCCATCGTCATCTGCGCGGAGGATTTCGCGACGAACGGCGACCTGCCGGTGGCCCCTGCGGTCATCGGCCAGGTGCTGCAGCCGGGCCACGACGTCCTCATCGACGACGGGCTCGTCCGCCTGCGTGTCGAAGAGGTATCGGGCGGACGGGCGCGTTGCGCCGTCCTCGTCGGTGGCCCGGTGAGCTCACACAAAGGCGTGAATCTTCCCGGCATCCCGCTCCCCATTCCGTCGCTGACGCCGAAAGACGTCGCCGACCTGGAGTTCGCGCTCGCGACGGATGTCGACTTCATCGCGCTGTCCTTCGTGCGTTCGGCCGACGACGTCCGCGAGCTGCTCGCTCTGATCGAGCAGGCGGGCTCGCACGCGCACGTGATCGCGAAGATCGAGAAGGCGGAGGCGGTCGACGTCCTCGACGACGTACTCGAGGTGACGGACGCCGTCATGGTCGCGCGCGGCGACCTCGGCGTCGAGATCGGGCCGGCGCTCGTGCCGCTCCTGCAGAAGCGGATCATCGCCAAGGCGCTCGAGCGCGGCAAGCCGGTGATCACCGCGACGCAGATGCTCGAGTCGATGATCCATTCTGCCGAGCCGACGCGCGCCGAAGCGAGCGACGTCGCCAACGCGATTCTCGACGGCACCTCCGCGGTGATGCTCTCCGGCGAGACGGCGGTCGGCGAATATCCGGTGGAGGCGGTCGCGTACATGGACCGAATCGCGCGCGCGGTCGAGCCGAGCATGGACTACCGGCACGAGCTGCCGGAGGCGCACGAGAATCCGACCATCGGCGGCGCGATGTCGAATGCCGCCTGCGATCTCGCCGAGGCTCTACGTGCAGGCGCGATCCTCGTGCCGACCTTCTCCGGCCGCACGGCGAACGCCGTCGCTCGGCTGCGCCCGCGGCGCCCGATCGTCGCGCTGACGCACATCGACTGGGCGATGCGCCAGCTCGCGCTCGAGTGGGGCGTGACGCCGCTGTTGATCCGCGAGTCGCCGGACGTCGAGGATCTCTGGCAGACCTCGATCGACGCCGCTCGCGAGGCCGGTCTCGTCCAGTCGGGCGACCGCGTCGTCATCACCGCCGGCACTGCCGTGAACATCCCCGGCAGCACCAATGTGATCAAGGTGGATATCGCGTAAGAGGAGTCCGGTCGCGCGGTGGAGAACATCGCGCGGATGACCCTCCGCCGTTGGCTTGCCGTCGGAGCGCTCGTGCTCGTCGCGCTCCTCTACTACCGCCCGCTGAAGGCGTACGTCGACGCGCGCGGGCAGCTCGGTCAGCGGCAGGCGGTCGTGCGGCGTCTCGAGCACGAGAAGCAGACGCTCGAGCACCGGCTCGGCGCAACCAGCTCCGTTGCCACGGTCGCCCGCGAGGCGCGCGCCCTCGGCTACGTCCGCCCGGGCGAGCACCTCTTCATCGTCAAGAACATCGACGCCTGGCGGAAGCGGCTGCGGGCTAGCCTGCAGCCGCATGGACGCTGACGCCGACCGCGCGATCGTCGCGCGCCAGCTCGGCCGCGAGCCGCGCGCGTTCGGCCGTGTCGCCGTCCGCTGTCCGTTCGGCCGCCCGGCGGTGACCGAGCAACATCCGTACGCGCGCGACGGGGAGCCGTTCCCGACGACGTACTACGTCACGTGCCGCCACCTCGTCGCCGCCATCTCGCGCCTCGAGGCCGGGGGCGGCGTCGAGCGCTGGACCGCGCGTGCGGAAGAAGACGCCGAGCTCGCGGCGAGCCGCGCCCGCGCGGACGACGACCAGCGCCGCATCCGCCGCGCGCTCGCCGGCGACGAGACCGGCCGGGACGGAGGCGCGTCGCTCGATCTCGGCGTCGGCGGCTCCGGCCGGACGGGGTCCCTCAAGTGCCTGCACGCGCATGCCGCCTTCGCGCTCGCGCAGCCGGGCTACGAGCTGGGGCAACGTATCGTCGCGGAGGTGGAACCGCTCTGGCCACCGCGGTGCTGCAGCGAGGAGAGCTGATGGAGGCGCTCGCGCTCGTCCGGCACGAGTGGGCGGACGGCCACCGCCAGCTCGAGGCCCAACGCGGCGACCCGCGCCGCTACCGTCGGCTCGTCGAACAGGTGGAGGCCCTGACCGACGAGCTTCGCCGCCGCGTCGGCGGCACGTACTCGCTCGCCGAGCTCACCGCCGCTTATCGCGATGCGGACACGTGGGCGCGCCAGACGATCGCCGACCGGGCGCCCGGGTCGGGCTGGCCGCGCGACCTGGCGCTCGTCCTCGCCGCGGCTTTCTACGCCTACCAGCGCGGCGCGAGCGACTACCTGTCGTGACCGGCTGGAGACGCTGGCTGCTCGTCTTCTTCGCCGCCACGGTGGTCTTCGCCGTCGGGATCGCGGTCGGCGAGGCCATCCACGACAATCCGAAGCCCGGAATTACCCTTACATCCGAGACCACGCTTCATCCGTAACCTTCCTAGGAGTAGGAACGTTGAGGATTTGACAGGTTCCGGAGCAATGGCGATGCGTGACGACAGCGAATGGCTCACCCTCGGGCAGGCGGCCCGGTTCCTCGGCGTGGCCCAGAGCACGATCCGGAAGTGGTCGGATCAGGGCCGCGTCCCGGCCTTCTACACCCCCGGCGGCCATCGGCGGTACCGGCGCACCGACCTGGAGACGTTTCTCGAGCGCTCCGGCCCGGCCGGTCAGACTAAGAGCGGCCCGCTCGTCCTCCTCGTCGACGACGACGAGCACGTCCGCGAGCTCGTCCGCATCAATCTCGAGTTCGAGGGCTACACCGTGCGCGAGGCCGCCGACGCGAACGAAGGGCTCGCAGCCATCGACGAGGCGAAGCCAGACCTTGTACTCCTCGATGTGATGATGCCGCAGGTCGACGGCTGGGAGATGCTGACCCGCATGCAGGAGCGCTACGGCGTCGGCGCGATCCCGGTCGTGATGTTCAGCGGCAAGGTGGACGAGCAGGCGGAGGAGCAGGCAACGAGCCGCGGCGCGCAGGGCTTCGTCGGAAAGCCCTTCGACCTGCAACAGCTGGTCGACAAGACGAAGCAGCTCGTACCGGTCTGAACCACCGTCTCGAGCGCTGGATCGTCGAGCACCGCTCCACGCCGCTCGACGACGTCTTCGTCTGGCTGACGCGCATCGGAGCCTGGGGCGCCGTGTGGCTCGCGCTTGCGTTCGCGCTCGCGCTGCTCCGCCGACGTCCAAGGCTGTTCGTGCTCGTGCTGCTCGCCGACGCAGCCGCGGGCGGGCTCGCGGAGGCGCTGAAGGCGGCGGTGGGGGAGCGGCGGCCGCACTTCCCGCACCAGCTCGTCGCGGCCCCGCACAGCTCCTCGTTCCCGTCCGGCCACGCGGCGACGAGCTTCGCGTGCGCGACCGTCCTTTCCGTGCTCGTGCCGCGGGCCGCGCCCGCGTTCCTCGTCTTCGCCGCCGCGATCGCGTACTCGCGACTCTACGTCGGCGTGCACTGGCCGCTCGACGTCCTCGCCGGCGCAGCGCTCGGTGTCGCTACATCTCTTCTGCTGCTCGCAGTAACCCGGCGACGATCAGGAGGACGGCGGCCGCGAGGCTGATGAAGATGCCGATGCCGCGACCTGCCGTGCCGAAGAACGTGTCCGGGATCGAGATGACCCGGATGAGGACGAAGATCGTCGCCAGCGCTCCGAGCGCGATGAGCACGAGGCTCTCCGGCACGGTCGCGGGAAGCTCGATGCCTGCCTCGCGCAGCGCTTCGAGGATGAGCGTGGCGAGCCCGATGAAGAAGACGAGCTTGCCGAGTGCGCCGATGTGCCAGCCGGTGACGGACAGGGTCAGCCCGTCCGCCTGCGTGCCGGCATACCAGTCGGTGAAGGCGGAGATGGCGAGAACGAGCCCGGCGATCCAGGCGAGGCGCTCGCCCCAGTAGCCGGGTACGACCTGCCGCGGCGCGGGACGCCGCTCCGGTCCGGCCGGCGCGCGCGGCGGCAGCATCGGCTCAGGCGTTTGCACTGGCGCAGTATGGGGCCTAGAGGCCGAAGAGGTGCTGGATCTCGTGCCAGGCGCCGATGACGAAGGCGATGGCGATCGCGAGCAGCACCGCCATCGCGACGTAGAAGCGATACCGGGCGAGCCGGTTCTCCTGGCGCTGCCGGACCCGGGCCTGCCGCTGGGCGCGGTGATACCGGTAGCGGAGCTCCACCGTCGACGGTTCGACGGGGGCTTCCTCCATCCGGTGGGCAGGTCTGGCCACGAGCAGGAATTGTAAGGGGGATCCGCCTGCGGCGATACTTCCACAGGGGCCGGTGATGACCGTACAGGCCGAATCAGAGCTGCTCGCCCAGGCGCCGGGGATCTCGATCGACGCCCTGGCGGCGCTTGCCCGCGCCGTGAGGGACGCAGCGGCCCGCCCGAGCCTCGCCCTGGCCCTCCAGGACGTCGCCGATGCCGCCCGCGTCGCCGCGGGCGCGGATGTCGCCCTCGTGCGCGTCGTTTCTGCCGACCGGCTCGAGACGGCCGCGGTCGCCGGCTCGGCTGCGCTCGCCGCCGAGCTCGAGGGTGACCGCATCCCCGCCTCCGAGCTGCCCGACCTCCGCGTCGACCTGCTGGCCGAGGCGCCACGGGGCGTCCAGCGCGTCGCCGCGCGGACCGGGGCAGGTTCGATCCTCGTGCTGCCGGTGCGCCTCGACGGGACCGCCGCCGTGCTGGAGCTCTATCGCGCCGGGCCGTTCTCTCCCTCGGAGCAGCTTGCCGCCGAGCTCACGGCCGGCCAGGTCGCGCTCGTCCTGCGCGCGTTCGCGCCCGGGCCACCGACCGATGCCGGAGTCGCGCGCCATGCACTCGACCTCGCAGGCGACGCGCTCGCCGCCGCGTTGCACGAGACCGCGCCGGCGGCGGAGGTCGTCCGGCTCGCGGCCGGCGTCGTCGGCGCGCCGGTCGCGCTGCTCTGGCAGCGGGCCGAGGACGATGCGCTCGAGCTCGTCGGCTCGTACGGCCTCGACCCGATGGTGGATCTGGGCGACGCCGCCGAAGCGGCTGCGGCTGCGCTCGCAAACGGCGGAGCCATTCGCGCGCTCGCGTCCGACCGGCTGCCGGGCGGCTGCGGCGTGTCGACGACGCTGGGGCTCGGCGAGCCTCCCGTCGGCTTCCTGCAGCTCCTGTTCGCGCCGGGCGCCGAGCCGAGCGCGGACCAGCTCGGACGGCTCACCACGTTCGGTGTTCGCGCCGCCCACGTCCTTCGCTCGGGCGCCCGGATCCGGGAGCTCGAGCAGGAGCTCCAACTTTCGCGCGCGCTGCTCGTGGTCGTCGGGCAGGCGACGGCCGAGCTCTCGCTCACGCACACGCTCGAGACGGCGGTCGCCCGCATCGCGGAGCTGCTCGACGTCGAGCGCGTCGCCGTCTACCTGCGTGTCGCCGAAGACCGGCTGGTCGCGGCGGCCGGTGCCGGCCTCAGCGGACCGCACACGCGAGTGGCCGAGCGGCTGCTCGAGCTCGGCATCGGTCCTGCCCGGCGCCGCAGGCCGCTCGTCGAGGTGTCGGACACCGTTACCGATCTCCGGCTCGCGGACGTGCGCGACGCCGCGCGGGAGGCCGGCATCGACGCGGCCCTCGCCGTTCCGCTGCTCGTGCGCGACGACGTGATCGGCCTGCTCGCGGTCTATCCCGAGCGCGGCCGCCCGGTGAGCGAGGGCGAGTCCGCGCTTCTGACCGCGCTCGCCTCGCAGCTCGCCGTCGCCGTCCAGAACGCGCAGCTGCACGAGCGCACCTCGGAGCTCTCCGCCCAGCGCGAGGCCGCGCTCGCATCGGAACGGGAGGCGGCGCGCCGCCTCGGTGCGCTGTACGAGATCTCGCGCTCGTTCGCTCAGAGCCTGTCGCTCGAGGCGACGCTCGAGGCTCTCGCGCGGACGGTGGTGGAGGTGCTCGATGTCGACGCCGCCGTCATCCGCATGCCGGACGAGCGCCGGGAGCAGCTCATGCCGCGGGCGCTCCACGTCAAGGACGCCGCGCTCGCCGACGCGGTCCGAGCGGTGCTCTACCGTCCGCAGCCGTTCGGCGCGACGGCGGTGCAGAGGCTGTTCCGCGAGGCGACGCCCGTCCGCTTGAGGCGGAGGGGCGCCAACGAGCTCCTCGATCCGTTCCTCGAGAAGGGGTGGACGGCCGCGATGGTGCCGGTGGCGACGCCGGCAGAGGTGATCGCGTCCCTCGGCATCTTCTCGTTCCGCCCCGGGAGCCCGATCAGCGCCGAGACCCTCGATGCCGCGCTTGCGATCGCCGGCCAGGCTGCGCTCGCGATCGACAACGCGCGCCTGTATCAGCAGCAGAAGGAGTTCGCGGACACCATGCAGCGGTCGCTCCTGCCGCGTTCGCGCCCGGCGGTCTCCGGCCTCGAGGTCGGAGAGCTGTATGAGTCGTCCGCACGGGTCGACGTCGGCGGCGACATCTATGACTTCGTCACCCTGGACGACGGGCGGCTCGCGGTCGTCCTCGGGGACGTCACCGGCCACGGCGTCGAGGCGACCGCAGACATGGCGATGGCGAAGTTCGTCTTCCGCTCGCTCGCGCGCGAGCATCCCGAGCCGGGCGACTTCCTCGCCGCCGCGAACGACGTCATCGTCGACGAGATCGCCACGGGCAAGTTCATCACCATGGTCTATCTCGCGATCGACGGCGCCGGCGGCGGGGTGGCATGTGCGAGCGCCGGCCATCCACCGCCTCGGATCCTGCTTCCGGACGGCAGCGTGCGCGGCCTCGAGACCGGCGGGCTGGCGCTCGGGATCGAGTCGGGGCAGCGGTACGACGAGGTGCGCACCAACCTTCCAAAGGGCGCGTCGATCATCGTCTACACCGACGGCGTGATCGAGGCGAGGCGGCGGCAGGAGCTGTACGGGGTCGAGCGGCTGGACGCTCTCCTCAGCGGCCACCGCGAGCTGGCGCCGCACGTGCTCGCGACCGCCGTGGCGCGGGACGCCCGCGCCTTTGCCGGAGGGGAGCTCGCCGACGACCTGGCGGTCGTCGTCATCCGCCGGTCTTAAGCCCCGGGGGTAACCTTTTCGGGCTGTGGGTCGCCTCGCTCTTCTCCTCTCGCTCGTCCTCGCGTGCGCGGTCGTTGCGCCGGCGTTCGCTGACACGCCGCCCGGCACGACTACGACGACGACCACGACGACGACCACGGCTGCCCCGACGGTCCCGGACGGGGTCGTTCTCGGCGGCGTCGCGATCGGCGGGCTCGCCGCCGACGCGGCCACGTCGGCGGTCGTCCAGCGGTTCTCGCGCCCGGTCGTGCTGCGGGTCGGCCGGAGTACGGTCTCGGTCTCGCCTGCGGCGCTCGGCGTGAAGATCTGGGCCGACACGGCGGTCGCGAAGGCCCTGACCGTCGCGCCGAACACGTCGCTCGGCCTGCGCGCGGGCGTCGACCGGACGCGCGTTGCGGCCTACGTGGCGCGGCTCGCACGCCGGCTGAACCGCGACCCGAGCTCGTCGCGCCTCCTGCTGCGCAACTTCCGGCCGCTGGTGACACCGTCGCAGACAGGCCTTCGCATCGAGGTAGGCGCGACCGCTCGCCTGCTCGAGGACGAGCTCGCCCACGGCACCCGGGCGCCGATCCGCGTGCCGGCCAAGGTGCTCGCGCCTCAGACGAGCACGACGACCATCGGCTCGGTGATCGTCATCAGGCGCTCCTCGAATCTCCTGACGCTGTACAACGGCGCGCACTACGTGCGGCAGTTTCACGTCGCCACGGGGCAGTCCATCTACCCGACGCCGCTCGGGCGCTTCCAGATCGTCGTCAAGTGGAAGAACCCGACGTGGTATCCGCCGACGCAGGACGCGTGGGCGAAGGGCCTGAAGCCGGTGCCGCCTGGCCCGAACAATCCGCTCGGAACCCGCTGGATGGGCATCGACTCGCCGGGCGTTGGCATCCACGGCACCGACGAGCCGGCGTCGATCGGCTACTCCGAGTCGCATGGCTGCGTCCGCATGCTCGTCCCGGATGCGGAGTGGCTGTTCGACCACGTCGCCGTTGGAACGCCGGTCTTCATCGTCTCGTCGTGACACACAGGCTGAAGCTCGGTGGACAGGCGGTCGCGGTCGTGGCCGTCGTCGCGCTCTTCGTCGTGCTCGTCTGGCGGCTCACGCACGGAGCTTCGCCGCCGGCGACAGGTGTCCCAGCGCCGGCGTTCTCGCTGCGGCGCCTGAACGGCTCCGGGACGCTCCGGCTGTCCTCGCTGCGCGGTAAGGCGGTCGTGCTCAACTTCTGGGCGTCGTGGTGCGGGCCGTGCAAGGCGGAGGCGCCAGCCCTCGAGAAGCTCTGGCACCAGTACCGTGGCAAGGGGGTGGTATTTGTCGGCATCGACAGCAACGACGCGTCGAGCGACGCGCGGCGTTTCCTTGCTGCGCACGGGATCACGTACCCGGTCGTCAGCGACACGAACGGCCTCGTCGCGGCGAACCGATATGACATCGCCGGGTTGCCGGTGACCTACTTCGTAGATCGGCGCGGTCGGCTGGTCGGGCCGCACGTTCTCGGGCCTGTGAACAAGTTCCCCTCCGCGTTTCGGAGCGCCCTCGCGGTGGCGATGGCGTCGTGACGCGCTCGCTGAAGGTCGGCGGCCAGCTGGTGGCGCTCGCCGCGGTAGCCGCGCTGCTCGCGCTGCTCGTGTGGCGCCTCGCGCACCAGCAGCACGCGCCGAAGGTGGGGGCCAAGGCACCGGTGTTCACGCTCGATCGGTTGACGGGGCCGGGCGCGATCGACCTCGCCTCGCTGCGCGGTAAGGCGGTCGTGCTCAACTTCTGGGCGTCGTGGTGTGGCCCCTGCAAGTCGGAGGCGAAGGTCCTCGAGCGCGCGTGGCAGCGCTATCGCTCGCAAGGAGTTGCGTTCGTCGGCGTTGACTACCACGACGTCACCGGCGACGCCCGACGTTTCGTCGCCGCGCATGGACTGACATTCCCGATGGTGGAGGACGGCTCGGGGGACGTCACAAGCGGGCGGTATGGCATCTCGCAGGTGCCAGAGACGTACGTCGTCGGCCGCACCGGCAAGATCGTCGTCCACATCGCGGGGCCAATCACCTCGCCGTCCTTCGCGACGGAGTTCCGCGACGCGATCGCCGCCGCGATGCGCTCTTGATGACTCGCGTCCTCGCCGTGGCGGCGGCCGCGCTCGCGCTCGCCGGCCCGGCAGCGGCGTGCGCGAACCCGAAGACGTCGCTCTCGTATCTCGAGGGCCAGATCATGTGCCCGACCTGCCACACGACGCTCGACATGTCAGAGGCGCCGGCCGCGCAGGCGATCAAGGCGCAGATCTCGAGGCGCATCGCGGAATGCTGGTCGGCGAAGCAGATCGAGACCGAGCTCGTCGGCAACTTCGGGCAGGGGATCCTCGCGGCGCCCCCGCACAAGGGCTTCGACCTCCTCGCCTGGTGGCTGCCGCTGGGCGGCGTCCTCGGCGGCGCCCTCCTGCTCGCCGTCGGTGTGTGGCGCTGGAGCCGGACACAGGAGCCCGAGCCGCCCGAGACGGAACACGAGACCGATCCGGAGACCGAGCGGCGCCTCGACGAGCTGCTCGCCCGGTTGGACTGATGGCCCTCCGGCTCGTCGTCGCGTTCGCAGCGGGGTACGCGTCGGTGGTCACGCCATGCGTCCTGCCGCTCGTGCCCGGCTACCTCTCCGCTGTGTCCGGGGTCGACCCGGACGACCTGGGACGCGCCGGATCGGCGCGCCGCATCGCGATCGCGAGCGTCCCGTTCATTCTCGGCTTCACGCTCGTCTTCGTCGCGGTGGGCGCGGGCGCCGCCGCGATCTCGAACGTCGTCACCCCGAACGCGCAGGCCGACATCGCCGGGTTCGTCCTCGTCGTGATCGGGCTCGCGTTCGTCGGCCTGCTCCCTGTGCCCGAGCGCGTGATGGCCCCGGGGCTCATCGTCGGCGCGCGCAAGCGTGGGTCGCGCGCGCTGCTCGGCGGGGCCTTCGCCGTCTGCGCGGCGCCGTGCATCGGCACCGTGCTCGCGGCGGTGCTCGTGCTCGCGAGCGACACCGGCACCATCCTGCGTGGGGCGGCGCTCCTCGCCCTGTACGCGCTCGGCCTCGGGGCGGCGTTCCTCACCGCAGGCCTCGCGTTTGGCCGGGCGATGAACGCGTTCCGCTGGATCCGGAACCGCTACACGATCATCCAGGTCGCGAGCGGCGTGACGCTGGTCGCGCTCGGGCTGCTCCTCTTCTTCCACCGGGACTGGTGGCTGCACGTCGCGGTGAACCGCGCGCTAGATGCCATCGGGCTGACGTCCCCCTAGGTCCAGCGTCTCGAGGAGCGCCGCGAGCTGGGCCCGCAGCGCGGCGACGTCGACGCCGAGGTGCTCCGGCTCGTACGCCTCGAGCCGCCTCATCGCCTTCTCCAGCTGCCGAGCCGTCCCCACCGGCCGGCCGCGTCCGGCCTGGTACCAGGCGACCGCCACGTGGACGAGCCCCTGGTAGAAATCGCGCTCCTCGGCGGGCGCCGCGCGCCACACGAGCTCGAGCTCCTCGTGCGCCTCGAAGAAGCGGCCGGCGCGGATGTGCTCGAGCCCCGTCTTGTACGGGTCGGCCATTCCCCTCTAACCTTGTCATGTGGCCACGATCCTGCTGTGTGGGGTCGACTTGTTCTTCCGGGGAAAGCTCGAGGCGCTGCTGCCAGGGCACCGCTTGGTCACGGTCGATCACACGGACGATCCCGACCTCGTCATCTGCGACATCTCGCGGATCGAGCCCGAGGAGGTGGCAGACACCTACCCCGACGTCCCGATCCTCGGCTACACGAACCACACGGACACCTCCGGTCTGCGCGCCGCGCACGCCGCCGGCTTCGATCAGGTGCTCGCCAAGTCGGCGTTCGTCGAGCGCGTGCAGGAGATCATCGTCGAGCTCCTGCCGTAGAGGCTCTCAGCCGGTTCTCCCGGTGCCCCGCCGGGCGCGTCCTCTAAAGTTGGCGCCGTGACGTACATCATCGCCGAGCCCTGCATCGACATCAAAGACCTTTCCTGCGTCGACGTCTGCCCGGTGGACTGCATCCACCCGGCTGACCGGATCCTCGTCATCGACGCGGAGGAGTGCATCGACTGCGGCGCCTGCGAACCGGAATGCCCGGTCGAGGCGATCTTCCCGGAGGACGCGCTCCCCGACAAGTGGAATGCGTTCGTCGAGATCAACTACGCATACAACAAGGGCATAGGCGTCGTGAACGAGCTCACCGAGAAGTACGCGGTCGAGAACGACGTCCACAACGAGCCCATCGAGTAGCGCGTAGTCCGCGCCGAGCGGGGTACGCTCCGAGCGTGAACCCGACAAAGCTCGATCACGTTGCGTACTGGGTTGCCGACCGGGACGCGATCACGGACTTCGCGGCCGCGGAGCTCGGCATGCACGTCATCGAGCGCACGGACGCGTTCACGCTCGTCGGCGCGGACGCGCGCCGCGGCAAGCTGACGCTGTTCGCGGCCGAAGGGCCACGCTCGCGCGGCGCGCTGAAGCACGTTGCGCTCCGCGTCGCGCACCTCGAGGACGGCGAGCGCTGGTTCGACCTCGCGGAGGGCGTGCGCATCGGCGTCGTCGAGGGCGAGACCGACCTCGACTACGACCTCGACCATGTCGCCTTGTTCTCCGCGCATCCGGAGGCTGCCGTGGCCGCGTATGTCACGCTCGGATTCGATCCCGCGCCCGTCGGCCCGTCGGGTTTTCCGCGCGTCGAAGTCGGGGGCGCCTGGGTGGAGTTCCATCCCGGCGAGCCCGGCAATCCGGAGCGGCCCCTCCTGAACCACATCGCGGTACTCGTCGACTCGGCCGACGAGCACATCGCCGAGGCCGGCGATTTGGGCGTCGAGATCGACAACGTCGTCGACGCGGCGAACACGTACGCGGTCTTCCTGCGCGGGCCGGAGAACGTCCGCATCGAGTACGTCGAGCACAAGTCGACCTTCTCGCTCACGTAGGAGGGTCTGGCGGAATGGTGCTCGTCGCAGGGATGCGCTGGTCGGATGCGATGCAAGGACGCAGGCCGCGTTCGTACCCGTGGGTACGGACGCGGCCGAGGACGCAGCAGCGCGCCGATCCAGCGCACCATCTGCGACACAGCCACTATTTCGCCAGACCCTCCTGATGCTGATCGCGGGAGCCGGCATGGCCGGGCTCGTCGCCGCCGTGCGCGCGCGCGAGCTCGGGCTCGAGCCGACGGTGATCGAGAAGGGGACGCGTGCGGGCGGGTCGATGCTCCTTTCGAGCGGCGTTATCTGGCGCCATCTCCGTTGGGAGGACTTCCGCGCCGACTGCCCCGGCGGGGACGAATCGCTCCAGCGGCTCGTATGGGAGCGGCTGGACGACGCGCTCGCGTGGCTTGTCTCGCTCGGTGCCGAGCCCATCTGGGACGACACCGAGAATCCGCGGACGACCGGCAAGCGTTTCGACGCGCATGCACTGACCGAGTTGCTTGCATCGCGCGTGGATGTGCGGCTCCAGACTGCGCTGCCGCCCGACGCCGAGCCGCCGGTCGTGCTCGCCACGGGAGGCTTCGGCCGCCGTCTGGCCGAGGAGCGGGGGCTTCTCCTGCGCGCCAACCCGTGGAGCGCAGGCGACGCACTCGACTGGAGCCTCGCCCGCGGCGCTTCGATCACCGCGGGCATGGGGGAGTTCTACGGCCGGGCGATGCCGGCCCGCCCGGCGCGCATCCACGAGGAGGACTTCGTCCGGCTCGCACAGCTGTACGGAAGCGAAGCGCGCGTCCTGACCGACGACGGCCGCGACGTCACGCCGCGGAAGGTGGCGTGGCACGAGAACGATCTCGCGCAGCTCATCGGCCCGAGCGCGTGGTACGTCGTCGAGCGGACGAACGACCGCATCGAGGCGGCGCGCGCTGTAGGCGGAACGGTGGTCGCGCGCAACGACGGTCGGTTGGCTGTTCATGTGTCGGCGGGGGTGACGCACACGATCGGCGGGTTGCTCGTCGACGACCATGCGCGCGTCGTCGGGCTCGACGGTGTCTGGGCGGCGGGAGTCGACGCCGGCGGCGTCGCGACGGGCGGCTACTCGAGCGGCCTCGCGCAGGCGCTCGTCCTCGGCCTGGCCGCAGCGGAAGACGCGGTCTAAGGGTGCGCGAGGTACGCGCACGCGCGCCGGTCGCCCGGGAGGGGCGACGCCGCGACTTTCGTCACGCGCAGGCGTTGGCCGTCCTGCTCGATCTCGGCGCCGACCTCCGGCACGTCGCCGGGCTCTTCGAGTAGCTCGTAGCCGGACGTCTTCCAGACGAAGAGAAGGTGGCCTTCCGCCATCGCGGCGCGGATCCTACTCGCCGCGCGGGTACGTCGGCAGGACGAGCCGCATCGTCGTCCCGACGTCTGCGCTGTCGACGTGCATCGCGGCGCCGAGCGTCCGCGCCCGCTCCCGCAGCACCTCGAGCGACCGTTGCCGGCGTTCGACGGGAGCGTTGTCGGAGATCTCGATCTCGAGCCCGCCCTCGTCCTTCGCCGGACGCACGCGCACGGCGAACACCGTCGGCGGCCCGCGGCGGATCGCACCCTCGAGCGCCTCGCGCACGATCGCGTACAACGCCGCCTGCGTTCGCTCGCTGAGCGCCTCAGCCGCAGCCGCGTCGACCTCCACTGCGATGCCGTGCGCCATGCCGCGGTTGTCGCCGAGCGCCTGGAGCGCCACGCCGAGACCGTGGTCGCGCAGGACGACAGGCTCGAGATTGAACGAGAGGTTGCGGAGCTCGCCGATCGTCGTCCGCGTCCGCCCGAGCGCGCGTTCGAGCACCTCGCCGGCTTGCTCCAGCTCGCCACGCTGGAGGAAGTTGAGCGTCGCATCGAGCATGAGCGCGACACCGGCGAGCGACTGCACAGGCCCGTCGTGGAGGAAGAGCGCGATCCGGCGGCGCTCGTCCTGCTCGACGGCGAGGATCTCCTCGGTCGGATCGCGCCGCGCGGGCTCGTCGGCCGACAAGTTAGCGCCCCTTCCAGCAGTAGTTAGTGCGTCCCTGGCGGCTGCAAAGCAGCGCGCTGCTGCGTCCTCGGTCGCGGCCGTAGCTAAGGCTACGGCCGCTCCCTGCGTCCTTGCATCGCTCGCTTTTCGCTCGCCAGGAACGCGAAACCACTACTGGAAGGGGCACTAGTCGATGATCGCTTCTCGCAGCGCGATCGCGACCGCGTGCGTGCGCGTGTCCGCCTCGAGCTTGGCGAGGATGTGCCGCACGTGGCTCTTCACGGTCTCCTGGCTGATGAAGAGCTTGGTCGCCACGTCGGCGTTCGACATGCCGTCTGCGAGGAGCTGGAGGATCTCGCGCTCCCGCGTCGTCAGCATCTCTTCCTTGTCCTTGCCGGAGAGGAACGCGGGCATGAGCGCCGGGTCGACGTAGCCCTCGCCGTCGGCGACCTTCTCGATCGCGCGCACGAGCGTCTCGTGCGGGGCCTCCTTGAGGATGTAGCCCTTCGCGCCGGAGTCGAGGCCGCGGCTGAGCAGGCTGCGCTCGCTGTACGCGGTGAAGATCAGGACGGCGACGTTGGGATCCTGCTCGGTGAGGAGCTTCGTCGCCTCCAGGCCGTCCATCCCGGGCATCCGCACGTCCATGATCACGACGTTCGGGCGTCTGCGCTCGGCGAGGGCGACCGCGCTCTCGCCGTCCGCGGCCTCGCCGATCACGCGGACGTGGGGCGCACGCGACAGGGACAGCCGCAGGCCTTCGCGCACCACTTCGTGGTCGTCGACGATCAGGACGGTGATTTCAGAGGGAGCCATCGCGGGAAGCCGATTGTATGCCGTCGTTCCGACGGCGAGGTACAAATCGAGCTTCGTGGCCGACTGGGTGCCCATTTCCGCGCCGGCGACCGCCGGCGGAGACCCGCGTTGAACGTGCTGCTCCTCGTCGTCGGCGACACCTCGCCGGAGACGATTCGGCAGGCGCTCGCAGGCGGCCCGTGGCGCGTCCTCGTCGTCGCGCCGACCGTCGTCGGCCCGCTGGACTGGCTCTCGAACGCAGAGGAGGGCGCACGGCTGCGCGCGGAGGTCCGCGGCCTGGAGGCGGAGCGCGCGCTCGAGGGGCTCGTGCCCGTGACGAGCGTGGCCGGCGACGTCGATCCGGTGCAGGCGGTCGCCGACGCATTGGCGGAGTTCCCCGCCACCGAGATCCTCGTCGCCGGTGCGTCGGCCGACCTCGACCTCGAGGGGGCGCTCGCCGCGTTCGGCCTGCCGGTGCGGAGGCTCGGACCGCCGCCGCGGGCGCGTGCCCGCGTCAACCTCCACATCCGGAAGCTCTCAGGTGGACGTGACCCGGGCGCGCTGTTCGCGCTCATCCTCGGGATGAACGTCGCGCTGATGGTGGCCGCGATCTTGCTCTCGCTGTTCGCGCTCTTCGTGCTCTGGCTCGTCGGCGCGTACTGAGCTACAACGCGAGCTGCAGCTGCTCGGGATCCGCGGGCGGTTCGAGGCGCACGCGCCGCCGGTCGCGGACGCCGTGTGCACGCGCGAGCTCGCGCACCTGCTCCCGCACCGGGTTCGTCTTCTCCGCCGGGAGGTACGCGCGCCGCGCGTACAGCTGCTCGTACCGCGGCAGCAGCTCCGGCCAGTCGCGCTCGAGCGCGCCGAGGAAGTGCTCCTTCGTCCCCGGCTTGAGGTACAGGAGGTTCGCCCACACGCCCGTCGCGCCGGCGGCGCGGGCCGCGCGCACGACCTCGGCGAGCAGCTCCGGCTTGTCGCTCAGGCCGGGGAGGATTGGCGCCATGCCGACGCCGGTCTTGATTCCCGCGTCCACGAGCTGCCGGAGCGCGCGCAATCGCTGGTGCGGCGGAGCGGTGCCGGGCTCCGTTCTCCGCCAGATGTCGACGTCGAGCGTCGCGATCGAGAACGTCACACTCACCTCGGCGCGCCGTGCCGCCTCGGCGAGCACGTCGAGGTCGCGGACGATCATCGGGCCGCGCGTGATGATCCCGAACGGGTTCGCGGCCGCGGAGAGCACCTCCAGGCATGCGCGCGTCAGCCGGTAGCGGCCCTCCGCGGGCTGGTACGGGTCGGTGGCAGCACCGATGGCGATCCCCTCGCGCTGCCACGACGGCCGCGCGAGCTCGCGGCGCAGCACCTCGGCCACGTTCGTCTTGACGCGGATGCTCGCGCCGTAGCGCTCGTCCGCGGGACGGTCGGCGCGCAGCTCGAAGGCACGCACGTAACAGAACGTGCACTGGTGCGCGCAGCCCATGTACGGGTTGAGTGACCACCCGAAGGGCATGCCCTGGACTCGATTCAGTGCGGAGCGGCAGGGCTCTTCGCGATACTCGACTCGCATCCCCATGGGCAAGCTTATCGAACATACGTTCGCCGTGCCGACGGAGGTCGAGCCCGGGATCCTCCGGGTGACGCTGCCGCTGCCGAGCGGGCCGCGCCACGTGCACTGCTTCCTGCTGCGGGGCGAGGACGGCTGGACGCTCGTCGACACCGGCCTCGGGCTGGCCGAGCCGTCGTGGGAGGACATCCTCGCCCAGGTGGACGGGCTGGTGACGCGGATCTTCATCACGCACATGCATCCGGACCACGTCGGCGGGGCGGAGGCTGCGGTGCGGGCGACCGGGGCCGAGGTGCTGCAGGGCAGGCTCGACTACTCCCAGTGCGAGCGCGTGTGGGGCTCGACTGACTGGCCGGAGCGGATCGCGGACTGGTTCGTCCTCAACGGCGTGCCGGCCCCGGTGGCGGAGGAGCTGATCGAGTCCGGGCACGTGTTCGCGGACTTCGTCCGCTTCGCGTGGAACCCGACGCTCGTCGAGGCGGGGGACGAGATCGACGGCTGGCGCGTTGTCGCCACGCCCGGGCACTCCGACGGGCACCTCTCCCTGCTTCGGGACGGCGTGCTCGTCGCAGGCGACACGCTGCTCGCGCCGATCACGCCCGCCATCGGGCTCTATCCCCAGAGCCGGCCGGATCCCCTCGGCGACTACACCGAGACGCTGGCTGCGATCGCGGAGCTCGACCCACGCGTGTCCTACGGCGGGCACGGCGAGACCATCCAGGAGCCCGCAGCGCGCGCGCGCGCGATCGCCGTGCACCACGACGACCGGCTCGACCGGACCGAAGCCGCGCTCGCCACGGAGCCTCGTACCGGCTACGACGTGTCGCACGATCTGTTCGGCCGTACGCTTCCGCCGATCCAGCGGCGTTTCGCCGTCGCCGAAGCGCTGTCCCACCTCGAGCGGCTCGTTGTCCTCGGGCGCGCGCGCCGCGACGAGGACGGCCGGACCGTTACCTATACTGCCGCCTAGCTGGTGGACGAGAAACCTCCGAGTACCAGCGCCGCGCCGTGAACGTGTTCCTCGAACTTCTCGGCGTCGCGGCGCTCATCCTGCTGAACGCCTTCTTCGTCGCCGCCGAGTACGGCCTGGTGACGGCGCGGCGGACGCGGATCATCGAGCTGCAGCACCAGGGCAACCGCCGCGCGCGGGACGTGCTCCGGATCACGGGCGACCCGCCGCGCTTCATCGCGGCCATGCAGCTCGGCGTCACGCTCACCTCGCTGGCCATCGGCGCCGTCGGCGAGCGCGTGCTCACGAAGGAGTTCGACAAATGGGCGGCGACGGCGCTCGCGATCGCCCTTGCGTACCTCATCCTCACGTTCTTCCACGTCGTCATCGGCGAGCTCGTGCCGAAGGGGGTCGCGCTCCGCCACTCGGAAGGGACGGCGCTCTGGGCGTCAGCCCCGGTTCGCGCGTTTTTCACCGTCGCGCAGCCGCTCATCTGGGTGCTGCAGCGCTCGACGAACGCCGTCCTGCGCGTCTTCGGCGTCGACCCGCCCGGCGCGGAACGCGACGTGCTCTCCGAGGCCGAGCTGCGCATGCTTGTCTCCCGCTCGACCCGTGAGGGCGCGATCGAGGTGGGCGAGCAGCAGATGATCGACAAGGTCTTCGTCTTCGGCGACAAGGACGCAGCTGACGTGATGGTCGCGAAGCCGGACGTGACCGCGATCTCCGTCGACATGCCGGCGGCGAAGGCGATCGAAACCATGCTCGATCACCCGTACACCCGGTATCCGGTCTACCGCGACACGCTCGACGAGGTCATCGGCGTGCTGCACGTGCGCGACCTGTTCTCCGCCATCCAGGAACACGGCGAGGAGAACGTGCGGCTCGAAGAGCTGCTCCGGCCGGCGTACGTCGTGCCGGAGACGAAGGACCTCGCCTCGCTCCTGCAGGAGTTCCGGCGGACGAACAACCACTTCGCGATCGTCGTCGACGAGTACGGCGCGCTCGCAGGCATCTGCACGCTCGAGGACCTCATCGAGGAGATCGTCGGCGAGATCGAGGACGAGTTCGACGTCCCCGAGACTGCGATCGAGCAGGTCGACGACGACACCTGGCGGCTTGACGGCCGCTTCCCGATCGACGAGTTCAACGAGCGGTTCGGCACCGACTTGCCCGACGAGGACTTCCACACGGTGGCCGGCTTCGTCTTCGGCCAGCTCGGGCGGGCGCCCGAGCCGGGCGACGACGTGCCGTACGACGGGCTCCGCTTCGACGTGCTCGAGGTGGAGGGGAACCGGATCGAGCGGCTCGCGGTCACGTTCGACGAGCGGCCGCAGCCGCGCCAGACGTCCGAGGGCCAGGACGCCTCGGACGACGACATCGAGTAAGCCTCCTGTATCGCGCCGACGGACGTCGTAAGCTCGTTGCGTGACCGAGAGCACGACGCCGCCCACGCGGAGGCCGTTCCTCCTGGAGGGGCTCGTGGGCTTCGAGAACCTCCTCTACGCGGCCGTCGCGCTCCTGCTCGTCGCCGCAGCGGCGTTCGTCCTCATCGGCACCGTCCACGAGATCGTCCAAGCCATCTCGAAGCGGTCGGGCGCCGTGGACACCGCCGTCGTCATCCTCGACCGCGTCCTGCTCACGTTGATCATCGCGGAGCTCTTGTACACGCTCCGCTTCGTGCTGCGCACGCACCAGATCGCCGTCGAGCCGTTCTTGTTCATCGGCCTGATTGCGGTCGTGCGGCGGATCCTCATCGTCACCGCGCAGTTCGAGCGGCTGCCGTCCGGCGGCCGGCAGCTCACGAATCTGCTGTTCGAGCTTGGGTTACTCGGTTTCCTCGCGCTCGCCCTCGCGGTGGCCGTCAGGCTCGTCCGCGAGCGCGCTACTAGCTGAGCTCCAGCGGTTCGATCTCGCCACCGGTGATCGTCCAGGCGGCGAGATCGTCCGTGCGCACCGCGTAGATCAGGTACGGCAGACCCTCCCACTGCCCGATGTTCTCGACGTCGGTCCGCGATGGCCGCGGCGGGGAGGAGAGGTGCGAGTGCACGACCGCCTGGTCGAGCTCGATCTCCGACCAGCGCACGGGATCGAGATACAGCTCGAACCGGTACGGCGACGCAGCCTTGTTCACCGCAGGCACGTACTCGATCCCGCGGTCGCCGTCGAGGAGCAGCAGGCCGCACGATTCGTTGGGGGTCTCGGCTCGAGCGTGGGCCGCGATCGCCTCGCGGATCGCCGCCGGCACTACCACCAGAGCGTGCGTTCCATGGAGCTGCCGACGTCGCCCGCGTCCCAGAAGTCCGCACTCAGGTACTTCCAGCCGCCGTCGGCGAGCACGCAGACGACGACCGCGCCCTCGTCGAGCTCCTCGGCGAGCTTGCGCGCGACGTGCACGACCGCGCCGCCGGAGACTCCCGCGAAGATCCCCTCGCGGTCGAGCAGCGCCCGGACGGCGACGACCGACTCCTCGTTCGACACGAGCACCTTCCGGTCGAGCTTCGACACGTCGAGGATGGGCGGCACGTAGCCGTCCTCGAGCGAGCGCAAGCCCATGACCGCGTCCCCCGGAAGTGGCTCGGCGGCCGCGACGACGATGTCGGGGAAGCTCTCCCGCAGGCGCTCGCCTGCGCCCATCAACGTGCCGCCCGTGCCGAGGCCGGCGACGAGCACGTCGACGTGGTCGAGCGCTTCGGCGATCTCGGCGCCCGTGCCCTCGTAGTGCGCGCGCGGGTTGGCGGGATTCGCGTACTGGAACGGCATGAAGAAGCGCGGGTCGCGCTCCGCCATCTCGAGCGCCAGCCGGACGGCCCCGTTCGATCCCTCGGCGCCCGGCGAGTCGACGATGGTCACGCCGTAGAGGCGCAGCAGCCGGCGCCGCTCCTCCGTCGCGTTGTCCGGAAGGACGCACGTGAGCGGGTAGCCCTTCAGCTTCGCGATGAGCGCGAGCGAGATGCCGGTGTTCCCGCTCGTCGGCTCGAGCAGCGCGCGGCCGGGCTCGAGCTCTCCGCCCGCCTCGGCCGCCTCGATCATCGCCTTCGCGACGCGATCCTTGATCGACCCGGTCGGGTTCTGCGCCTCGAGCTTCGCGAAGATGCGCGCGCCGCCGGGGGGCGACAGCCGCGTCAGCTCGACGAGCGGCGTGTTCCCGATCAGTTCGAGGAGGCTTTGGACCACACGTAGACGGTTGGACACGTCTTCCCCAGGAGTTGGTAGATGCCCCACACGAGCCCGCCCCAGGCTGCTTCGGGGCCGGCGCCGTCGAAGCCGCCACGGCGAAGCCGTGCGAGATGCAAGAGGTCCTCGCCGGCGTTCCACGTTCCGTGCTCGAGCATCGATTCGCGCCACTCCGAGCCCAGCGGGTCGACTGAGCGCTGCTCGAGCCCCGCTGCTGCCGCCGCCCGCTCGAGCACGTCTGCGTCGAACGTCTCGATCGCGATCGCGTCGACGAGCTCAGCGCGCTCGCGCGGCTCGAGCTTCTCGGTGGCGAGCGTCACGTACGCGAGCATCGAGCCGCCTGGGCGGAGGATGCGCGCGCACTCGGCGAGGCCGCGGTCCGCGTCGACGTGGACGAGCACGTCGCGGCACCAGATCCAGTCCACGGACGCGTCGTCGAGCGGCATCGACTCGATCGACGCCTCGACGACGTCGATGTCCTCGCCTAGACCGGCCTCCGCGATCGCCGCGCGCGCCATGTCGCAGTGCAGCGGCAGCGGATCGAGCGCGAGTGCGCGCACGCCGAGCCGGCGCACGAGCTCGATCGAATGCTTCGCGTCGCGTGCGCCGAGATCGGCGACGAGCTCGCCTGCTCCCGGCTGGAGGGCTGCGAACGCGTCGTAGAGCCAGTCCGTTCCGCGCGGGTCGAGGCTGCGTTCCAGCGCCTCGTTGAGCCCCGCCTCGTCGGCCCAGAGCTCATAGAGCTCCTGGACCGTCGGCATCAGCCGCCGGCCATCGCGGGCAACAGGATGACCGTCGAGCCGTCGTGCACCTCGGTCTCGAGGCCGTCCAGGGTCCGGACGTCCTCGCCCTCGACGTAGACGTTGACGAACGGCGCGATCTCGTCCTCGTTCACGAGCTGCGAGCGCAGCCCGGGGAAACGGCTCATCAGGTCGTCGAGCAGCTCGCGCACCGTGCCGCCCGCGGCGTGCACTTCGCGCTTGCCGCCCGTCTCGGAGCGAAGCGTGGGTGGGATTCTCACGATCTTCATGCGTGCGTCGGCCTCCCGGAGCAGAACTCCACATAGTCGATGTACTCGGTGATGGTCGGATGCTCGCCGCACACCGGGCAATCCGGATCGCGGCGGAGCGTGACCTCGTTGAACTCGGTCGCAAGCGCGTCGAAGAGCAGCAGCCGCCCGGAGAGGGACTCGCCGATGCCGAGCGCGAGCTTGAGCGCCTCGCTCGCCTGGAGCGAGCCGACGATGCCGGGCAGCACGCCGAGCACGCCGCCTTCGGCGCAGCTCGGGGCGAGCTCGGGTGGCGGCGGCTGCGGGAACAGGCAGCGGTAGCACGGGCCTTCGTGCGGCTTGAAGACCGTCACCTGGCCCTCGAAGCGATAGATCGATCCGTGCACGATGGGAATGTCGTGCCACACCGCGGCGTCGTTCAGCAGATAGCGCGTGGGGAAGTTGTCTGCGCCGTCGACGATCACGTCCCAGCCGTCGGCGAGGATCCGGTCGACGTTCTCCGAGGTCAGTCGCTCGCGGTAGGTGATCACCTCGACGTCCGGGTTGAGCGCCTCGATCGTGCGCTTCGCCGAGTCGGCCTTCCAGTCGCCCAGCCGTTCGGTCGAATGGGCGATCTGGCGCTGGAGGTTCGACGCGTCGACGCGGTCGTCGTCGACGATGCCGAGACGGCCGACGCCGGCCGCGGCGAGATAGAGCGAGGCGGGCGAGCCGAGGCCGCCGGCCCCGATCAAGAGGATGCGCGAGTCGAGCAGCTTCAGCTGGCCCTCTTCGCCGACCTCGGGAATGAGCAGGTGGCGGCTATAGCGCTCGCGCTTGGCGGCATCGAGCGAGCGCGGCAGCTCGGTGGGGAGCCCGCTGCGCTTCCAGTCCGTGTAGCCGCCCGCGAGGGAGGTGACGTTCTCGTAGCCGAGCTCGCCGAGCGACTTCGCGGCGAACGCGGAGCGCGCGCCGCCGGCGCAGTACAGGAGGATCGGCTGCGCCTTGTCGGGCGCGGCCTGCTCGATCCGCGACTCGAGGAATCCGCGCGGCACGTGGATCGCGCCCGGGATGCGGCCCTCGGTCCACTCATCCAGCTCGCGGACGTCGACGAGGAGCGGCGGCGCGGCGCCGTCGAGGATCTCTCGCGCGCGCGGGACGTCGACCTCGTCGATCTCGGCTTTCACCTGCTGCAGCAGGTCGCGATAGCTCGCCATGACTTTCCGAAAGATAGCGGTAGTCCGGCTGGCTAGGCTGCTCGCGTTGAGCCCGAAGGCCCGTGTTGTCTCCATCGTCGCGGTCGTCTGTGCGCTGGCGGCGGGGGCGACCGTCGGCGCGACGCTCCTCCAGACACGCGGGGAGAGCACCGGCACGACCGCCCGGAAGGGCGCTCCGCCGCTCGACCTCCAGGTCACCGGGCCGCTGGCGCAGGCGGTCAGCCTCTACTCCGCGGGCAAGCGGTCGCAGGCGGGCGCGATCTTCGCGCGGTACCACTCCCTCCCGGCCGAGATCGGGGCGGCGTTCGCACGCTGGCCGCACGGGAGCCTCGACGCTGTGAAGAAGCTCGTCGCCTCGAATCCGCAGAGCGGGCTGGCCGAGCTCCACCTCGGCCTCGCGTACTACTGGTCCGGCCGGGACGCCGACGCGGTCGCGAGCTGGCGAAACGCCGCGAAGCTCGAGCCCGACTCACCCTCGGCGGTGACGGCGCTCGACTTCCTCCATCCGAACGTCGCGCCTGGCCTGCCCCCGATCGTCGTCGACGCCGCCTCGGTCGATCCGCGGGCGAGGACGCTTCTGCTGCGCGGCATCCTCATGTGGGATCGCGAGCGTCCGCTGTCGGCGAAGCGCGACCTGGACGCTGCGGCGGCGCTCGCTCCGCATGACCCGGCCGTGGCGGTCGCCGATGCGATGGCGACGTTCTCGCCGGCGCATCCGCTGCGTCCGTTCCCGAAGCTCGGGCCGCTCACGGCCGCGTTCCCGAAGGCGGCGGTCGTCCGCCTTCACCTCGGTGTCCTCCTGCTCTGGACAAGGCAGGAGGCGAAGGGGAAGCAGCAGCTCCGGCTCGCCATCTCGACCGATCCCGGATCGGTCTACGCGAGCCAGGCGAAGGCGCTTCTCCACGCCCTCGCGAGCGGTGGGTCCTAGTAACTGAAATATGAGCCGAACGGCCCATAGCCCCCGTCCGATGCGGCAGGCATAGTGCGGCATCGCCGAGGCAGGGAGGCCCATGAGCGCGAAGGAAGCCCCGGAAGTTCGCGGAGTCGCGGACGTTCTGGAGACGGACGAAGGACGTCATCTCCTCGAGACCGCGCAGGCCGCCGGAGGGTTGCTCAGCGCGGAGGAGATCGCGCTCGCGCTCGGCGAGCTCGACCTCGATGCGGGCCAGCTCGACGACCTCTACCACGCGCTCGAAGAGATGCAGATCGAAGTCGTGAGCCCGGCCGACGAGGTGGAGGCGCCCGAGGTACTGAAGGCGGAGGCGCGCGAGATCTCGACCGACTCGCTGCAGCTCTTCCTCAAAGACATCGGCAAGGTCGAACTGCTCACCGCGGCGCAGGAAGTCGAGCTCGCGAAGCGCATCGAGCGTGGCGACCACTATGCGAAGCAGGAGATGATCGAGGCGAACCTGCGCCTCGTCGTCTCGATCGCGAAGCGCTANNTCCGCCAGGCGGTCGCGCGCGCTCTCGCCGACAAGGCGCGCACGATCCGCATGCCGGTGCACGTGGTCGAGAAGCTGAACAAGATCGTGCGCACCGAGCGCAAGCTGCGCGCCGAGCTGTGCCGCGAGCCGACGCCGTACGAGATCTCGCTCGACCTCGATCTGCCGCTCGACGAGGTCGAGGCGATCATGCGCAGCTCGCAGACGCCGGTCTCGCTCGAGAAGCCGGTCGGCGACGAGGAGGAGTCGGAGTTCGGCCACTTCCTCACCGACGAGAACGTGCCGCTCCCGGACGAGGTCGCCGACGAGTCGATGCGCAAGGAGCTGCTGAAGAAGATCCTCAACACGCTCTCGCATCGCGAGCGACGCGTGCTCGAGCTCCGCTACGGGCTCGACGGCGAGCATCCGCGGACGCTGGACGAGGTCGGCCGCACGTTCAACGTGACGCGCGAACGCATCCGGCAGATCGAGAACCAGAGCCTGAAGAAGCTCCGGGCTCTCAACGACTCGTTCAGTCTGCGCGACGTCGCCTAGTCCGCCCGACTAGGATCTCGCCTCGTGGACGAGACCTGGCGCAGCGAGCTCGCCGAGTTCATCGCAATCCCGAGCGTGAGCGCGGATTCCACGCATCGCGAGGACGTGAAACAGGCGGGCGAATGGGTCTGCGACTTCATCCGCTCGAAGTGCGGCGGCATTGCCGAGCTGACGCCGTACGGGGAGAAGGAGCTCGCGCTCGGGGAGATCCCGGCGTCGACCGATCCCGACACCGCGCCCACCGTGCTCGTCTACGGCCACTTCGACGTGCAGCCTCCGGCGCCGCTCGACCTGTGGGAGAGCGAGCCCTTCGAGCTGACGATCAAGGACGAATGGGCCTACGCGCGCGGCATCACCGACGACAAGGGACAGCTGTACATCATGCTCAAGGCCGCGCAGCGGCTCGTCGAGCAGAAGGCGCTGCCGGTCAACCTCCGCTTCGCGTGCGACGGCGAGGAGGAGATCGGCGGAACGACGATCGTCGACTGGATTCGCGACGACGATATCGGCGCCAACGCGGGGATCATCTTCGACGGCGGGATGCTCCGCGTCGACGTGCCGATGTTCAGCCTCTCGACGCGTGGGCTCATCGCCTTCGACGTCAAGGTGACGACGGGGGAGCGCGATCTCCACTCCGGCATGTACGGCGGCGCGGCATTGAACGCGATCCACGTGCTCATGCGATCGCTCGGCGCGGTCACGGCGGGCGCGAACGGGTTGCTGCCGGAGACGCTGCGGCAGGGAATCATCCCGCCGACGGCGGACGAGCTCGAGAATTGGAAAGCGCTCCCGGCCGGCGCCGAGGAGCTCGCGCTGCAGGGTGCGCGACCGCTCGATCCGAACGCGGCCGAGCAGTTCAACATCCGCACGATGGCCGAGCCGTCGGCGGACGTGAACGGCATCATCGGCGGCAAGCCCGGCCTGCGCAACACGACGCTGTCGGTGAACGCGGCGGGCGAGATCACCGTGCGGCTCGCGCCGGGTCAGGACGTCGACACGATCGGGAACGCCGTCGAGAAGCTCATGCGGGACGCGGCGCCGCCCGGCGCGGAGCTCGACATCAAGTGGAAAGGCGTGCCGGCGGGGCTCATGCGGCCGGACGCACCGGCGATCCAGCTTGGGGCGGACGCGTTCGAGCAAGTGCTCGGCGTGCGCCCGCTGCTCGTCCGATCCGGCGGCACGCTGCCGATCGTGCCCGCGCTCGCGGACAAGGGCATCGCGACGGTCATCACCGGCTTCGGCCTGCCGGAGTCGAACGTCCACTCGCCGAACGAGAAGTTCCTCGTCCGCTACTTCGAGCAGGGCGTCGACACAGCGGCGGCGCTGTACACGAAGTACGCAGATCTTCCGGCGACGTAGCTGCGGCTAGGCCGCGGCGTCGAGCTCGGCGTCGGCTTCGACCGCGTCGTCCACCAACGTCGCGATCTCGCTCTCCGAGTGACCCGCAAGCTGGGCCGATTCCACGAGCAGCAGCATGCGCTGCAGATCGGTGTCAGTCTGTTCCATGACCCCCACGGTACGGACAGCCGCGTTGCGACGCGGTAAAGCTTCTGTGCGGGTCCTGGTCTAGTGGTGGTGGTGGCAGGGGAGCCACTGGTGGCCGAAGTCGCGCATGGCGTCGATGATCGGCAGGAGCGACTCGCCCTTCGCGGTCAGCTCGTACTCGACTCGCGGCGGTGACTCCGGATAGCTGTGCCGCTCGACGATCCCCTCGGCCTCGAGCGCGCGTAGGCGCTCGGCGAGCGTCCGCGGGCTGATGCCGTGACACGAGTGCTCGAGCTGCGAGAAGCGCCGCGGGCCCTCGGAGAGGTCGTGGACGAGGAGCGCAGTCCACTTGGCGCCGACGATCTCCGCGGACGCGGCCACGGCGCAGGTGCCGGCCTCGTGGACAGGGAGCATCGTCCGGGTCGCGGGGGTGGCCATGCCTGAATTGTACGCGCAGGTGCAGCGGTGCTCGTCAGCCGTCCCTGGAGCTGGCCTGTAAACCCAGGCAAGCTTCAGCCGTGCACGCCTTGGCAGCGCTCCTGCTCGTCATCCTGTCAGCGTCAAAGCCGCCGTATACGCCACCGATTCTCGAGACCGTGAACAGGGGTGGGATGGTGCAGACCGTCTTCGGATCGAGCGGGGACGTCGGCGCCTGGTTCTCTCCCGACGGCACGAAGGTGGCGTGGCCGGCTGACGACGGCGTGCACCTCGCCGATGCCGACGGGACGAATAGCCGTCTCGTCGAGCCGATGTCGACGACTTGCCACACGGTGTGCACGGAGATGAGCGTCGCGTGGTCGGGCGACGGGACGAAGCTCCTGATCGGCGGCGGCGGGCCGGGGACGAACGCGCTCCAGGTCTATTCGCTTGCGACTGGGCAGTTGACCGACGTCGCTCCGCGGATGCGCGTCGTCCTCTATTCCGCCGTCGGCTTTACGCGCGGCGGTGCGCCGGTGTACACCCGTGACACCGACCGGAGCGGCATCGACCCGTTCGACCTGCTCGTCGGTTCGCGCGTCGTCTACCGCTTCGGCACGAGCCACTGCGAGTGCGGCGGACTGAGGTTGTCGCCGGACGGACGGCACGTCGCAATCGCGTGGCAGGGCTTGCAAGGAGACGTCATCCGCGTCATCGACGTGCGCAACGGCGTCGCGCACGACATCCACGGGTACAACCCCGCGTTCGCGCTCTGGTGGTCTCCCGACTCGACGCGAATCGTCTTTCCGGATCTCTTCCAGGGCAGCTGGACGACCGAGACGATCGCCGCGAGCGGCGGCAAAGCGCACACGGTCGGTCCGGGGATTGCCGTTGGGTGGGCGCGCGACGGCGAGGTGCTGATCGTGCGTAACAACTACACCGAGCTCTGGGCGAGCGACGGCGGCCCCGAGCGGCTGCTGTTTGGCGCGCCCAAGAACCTGCTGATCGACTGGGTCGACGCCGCCTAGTGCACGCGCCAGCTGTCCAGCCGACGAGTCCGGCCGCGCTCGCGGTCGCGCCGGGCGGCGGCCTCTACATCGTCGACGGGAACCGCGTGCTCGAGCGGCTGCCCTCCGGGCGTTTCATCGTGTTCGCGTCCGGTCTGAAGAGTCCGGGCGGCGTCGCGGTGCACGACGGGACGCTGTACGTCGCAGAGGCGGACCGGGTCGCTGGCATCTCGCACGGCACCGTGCGTACGGTCTTCCGCAGTCCCTCCCCGACGGCGGTCACCTTCGACCCCAAGGGTCGCCTCGTCGTTACCTCGAGCGAGTGGGGCGAGGTGCTGCGAGGCACGACCATCATCGCCGGGCGCCGTGCCGGCCCGCAGGGCGTGGTCGGCATCGGTCGCTCGGCGACACGCGCGTCGACGGACGGCGCGGACGGGCTCGCCTACGACCGCGCCGGCAATCTCTTCCTGTCGGGGATCAACACGAAGACGCTGTTGATGGTCGATACGCACGGACGCACGCGGCTGCCGATCGGCATGCGCGGCTTCTACCCGCGCGGCGCGGGCGGCATCGTGCCCGGCCCGGGCGGCACGGTCTACGCGATGGAAACGCAGGACGTCGACACGCTCGGCCCCCATTCGATCCGCCGTGTCTTCACGTTCACGAATCGCAGGTTCGACGGCATTCGCAACTTCCTGCCGGACGGGATCGCCGTCGCCCGAGACGGAACGATCTACCTCGACACTGCGCTCGGCAACGGCTGGACGAACCGGAGCGCGATCGTCTCGCTCCGCGACGGCAAACTGCGCGTGCTCTGGCGTGGGCCTTCCTAGCCCCAGGGCGGCGGGTTGTGCACCCACCGGCCGGCGACCATCGTCGCCACGACCTGCACGTCGAGATCGCCTTCGAAGGGATCCTTGTCGAGGACGACGAGATCGGCGGCGCGGCCGGGCAGAAGCGTCCCACGCACCCGCTCGTCGTGCGAGAGCCAGCCAGGCGCGACGCAGGTTGCGTGCAGCGCCTCGTCGAGCGTCAGCCGCTGGTCATCGCGCCAGTGGCGGAGTACCGCAGCGACGACGCCCGCCCACGGGTCGAGCTCCTCGACCGGCGCGTCCGAGCCGTTCGCGAGCAGCGCGCCCGAGTGCAGGAGCGACCGGTACGAGTAGACGCAGTCGAGCTTCTCCGGCCAGAAGCGCTTCGCCAGCTGTTCGTCCGAGGGCGCGTGCGTGAACTGCACCGACGCCGCCACGCCGATTTTCGCAAAGCGCGCAACGTCCACCGGTGCCAGACACTGCGCGTGCTCGATCCGCTGCCGCAGGCCGCGCGGATGCCACACGTCGCGCGTCGCCTCGAACGCGTCGAGCGCCTCGCGGTTCGCGCGGTCGCCGATCGCGTGCACGCCGACAGGCCAGCCGGCCTCCGCGCCTGCGCGCACGATCTCCGCGAGCTCCTCGCCGCTCGTGATGCGGACGCCGCTGCCGTCGAGCATCCACGCCGTCTGCGACCCGAGCGTCCCGTCCATGAACACCTTCAGGTAGCCGATGCGGAGGAGCGGCGATCCGAAGCCGCTGCGGAGCGACAGGTCGCGCAGCTCGGGCAGCTGCGTCGCGGGCACGGACTGCCACACGCGAAGCTGCGGCTCGAGCTGCTGCCACAGGCCCGCGGCGCCGAGCCAGCCGTCCTTGTCGTGCACGCACGTGACGCCGCGCGCGTGCACGAGCTTCACGCCGGCACGCATCGCATCGAGGTACTCGTCGTCGGGAACCGTGAGGTGCTTGTCCTTGAACTGCCACGCGGACTCTTCTCGCAGCACGCCGGTCGGATCGCCGTTCGCATCGCGCTCGACCACGCCGCCCTCGACGTCGAGGTCGCCGCCGGCAAGCGCGAGCGCAGCGGAGTTGAGCCAGAGCGAGTGGTAGTCCTTCGACCACATCGCCATCGGCTCGCTCGAGATCGTGTCGAGCGCCTGCCGGGTCGGCGGGCCGTCGGGCCACTCGGCGTCGCGCCACCCAAAGCCGCGCTCCCATCCGCTCGACCGGATCCGGTCGAGCGCCTCCGCGAGCGAGGCGCACCCGTCGAGCTTCGCCTGCCGTTGCGCGAGCGCCCACGTCGGGAAGTGCACGTGCGAGTCGGTGAAGCCGGGAAGGACGCAGCGGCCGCCGAGGTCGACGACCTCGGGAGAAGCGAGCACGGTCTCGTGCGTCCCGACGCCGCCGGCGATGCGATCGCCGGCGATCGCGAGCGAGCGGGCCAGCGGCAGCGACGGGTCGAGCGTGCGGATCGTGCCGTTTTCGAGGATCACGGCCCGAGACTAACCCGGTTGCGAGTGACCAGCCTGTCGTACGCCTCCGCGGCTTACCGTGGGAGCGGGACCGATCGGTAGCCTTCATGCGACGAGCGCATGACAAGCAGGCACGACATCTGGGCGGTAACTGTCGAGACGGTCGAAGGCGTCACGTCGTCTATTGACGTCCTCGATCAGGCGGGCACCTGCCTCGACGCGAATCCGATCGCGCTCGGCGCGGCAGCTTCACTCGATCGCGAGACCGGGATACTCTCGGCGACGATGACTGTCGAAGCGACGTCGCAGAGTGTGGCCGCGGAGCTCTCAATCACCGCGTTCTACGAGGCGCTCGGTCGCGCGGGCTTCGACGTACAGCCTGCCGGATGGAGCCTCAAGCTCGAGATCGAGCCGGCGAACGAGCATGCAGTGACAGCCTGATGTTCGACCACGTCGCCCTCAACGTGCGCGACTACCGCGCGAGCAAGGCCTTCTACGAGCAGGCCCTCGAGCCTCTCGGCTACCGGCTCATCCGCGATTCCGAGGACAGGCACGTCGCCGGCTTCGGCACCGGCGACAAGCTCGAGTTCGTGGTCAACCAGCGACAGCCGTTCGGCATCGGCGCGCACGTGGCCTTCGCGGCGGCTGACCACGCCAGCGTCGATGCGTTCCATGCCGCCGGGCTTGCAGCCGGCGGGAAGGACAACGGCGCGCCCGGTATGCGCCCGCAGTACCACCCGACCTACTACGGCGCGTTCGTCCTCGACCCCGATGGAAACAACATCGAGGCCGTCTGTCACACGGGCTAGCCGAGCATCCGATCGGCGAGGGCGACGCTGAATGCGCGCCCGTGTGCCGGCCGAACGTCGAGGCGGAATCCCCAGCGCCCGCTCATGCCGACCACGGGGAACATCCGCGTGTACGTGCCCGACGTCCGCTCGGGCAGTTGGACGGTGAAGCCGCCCATGTTCATGTTGAGCATCGTCACCGTCATCCAGACGCGTGCGCCTGCCACCGGACGTGAGTCCCGTCGCAGCGACACGGAGATCGTCCCCGTGCGCGAGGCAAGGTTCGGCGTCAGGTGGAACGCCACCGTGTACTGGCCAGCCGGCACGACGACCTGCACCGGGCCCGGCCCCACGGGCCGCGCTGCGGCCGCCGGGGTGGCGGCGGCGAGCAGCGCAGCAGTGGTGAGGGCGAGAAGCCTCACGCCTTGACGAGGATGGAGCCGCGCATGTACCCGTTGTGCGTCATTGCCCACGGGTCGCACGGGCTGCCGCACCACCAGTCGTAGCTGCCGGCCTTCTTGGCCTTGAGGGTGATGGTGACGCGACCGGGCGTCGAGCCCTTCGCCGCGGGAATCTTCACGTTCAGGCCGAGACCGGGGGCGACGAGCGAGTGGGCGCCGCCGTCGTAGTTCACGAACGTGATCGTGGTCTTGACGCCCGCCCTGACGACCGGGTTGGCCGGCAGGAAGGCGTCGTGCCACTTGCCGTCCGGGCCTTTCTTCGCGTGCTCGTCGTCGGACTTCACGAGGATCGTGAGCCTGGCCGTCGAGCTGGAGGGCTTCGCTGCCGCCGTGCCGGCCGCGCTGACGGCCAGGGCCGCGACAGCGGCAACTGCAAAGACGAATACGATCGAACGCTTCATGGTGCGACTCCTTGTCGGTTTCACCCATCCTGCGGAGGGCGCGGCGAGCCGGAATCGGGCCTTCTGCTGAACAGCCGTGCGTAGCTTTCCGCGCGCAGAAATAGAATTGCCCCATGCCCTGGGACGCCCTGAGCGATGAGCAGCGCGAGCTGCGCGATCTCGTCCGGACGCTGGCGCGCGAGCGGATCGGGCCCCGGGCGGCCGAGATCGACGCTTCGCACGAGTTCCCCTGGGACGTGGTCGAGCTCTACCGCGAGAACGACATCTTCGGCCTCTTCTTCGATGAGGCCCACGGCGGGCTCGGCACCGGGACGCTGATGGCGTTGATCGCGATCGAGGAGGTCGCGAAAGTCTGTGCGACGAGCGCGCTCATCCTCGCCGTGCAGGAGCTCGGCTCACTCGGACTGAAGCTCGCCGGCACCGACGAGCAGAAGCAGCAGTGGCTGCCGCGGCTCGCGAGCGGCGAGTGGCTGTGCGCCTACGCGCTCACGGAGGCCGGCTCGGGCTCGGACTCGGCGGCGATGCGGACGACCGCGACCCGCGACGGCGACGAGTACGTCCTCAACGGGTCGAAGCGCTTCATCACGAACGCGTCGGTCGCGCACGCGTACACGGTCTTCGCGAAGACGGATCCGTCCGCCGGTCACGCAGGCATCTCGGCGTTCGTCGTCGAGGCGGACGCGCCCGGCTTCGAGGTGACGCGCCTGGAGCCGAAGATGGGCATCTCCGGGTCGACCACCGGCGAGCTCGCATTCGACGAGTGCCGCATCCCCGCTGCGAACCTCCTCGGCGCGGAAGGCGACGGATTCAAGATCGCCATGCGCATCCTCGACCGTTCGCGCCCCGGCGTCGCGGCGCAGGCGCTCGGCATCGCGCAGGGCGCGACCGACTACGCGCTCGACTACGCGAAGACGCGCGAGACCATGGGCAAGCCGATCGCGCAGCACCAGCTCATCCAGGCGAAGCTCGCCGACATGGAGACGGAGTGCGAGGCCGCGCGCGGGCTGCTCTACCGCTTCGGGCGCATGTGCGACGACGGCGTCGACGGCGCGGAGCTGACGAAGGCGTCCGCGATGGCGAAGCTCAAGTGCGGCGACGTCGCGATGGCGGTCACGACCGACGCGGTGCAGATCCTCGGCGGTTACGGGTACATCAAGGAGTACCCGGTCGAGCGCTTCATGCGCGACGCGAAGATCACGCAGATCTACGAAGGGACGCAGGAGATCCAGCGGCTCGTGATCGCGCGCGAGATGGTGAAGGAGTCGCGCGCGTTCCTGCTGGCCGGCGTCGTCTAGCGCCAGCTGACGTCGCCGGTCGCGCCGATGTCGTGCGTGACCTGCGTCAGATGGCTGCCGTCGATGCCGATCGTGTAGACCTCGCCGACGCCGTTCGCGTCGGTCGCGGTAAACGCGAAGCGCGTGCCGTCGGGCGACCACGCGAGGCCCTGCACCATCGAGCCGAGCGGCAGGAGCGGCGCGAGCGCGATCGTCCGGCCGCCGACGACGACGATCGACGCGCGGGCCTTCGGGAACGCGAGGTACGCGAGTCGTCCCGTCCGCGACCACGCGAGCGAGCTGCCGTTCTCGAGCTTCGCTCCCGTCGACACCGTCTGCGTCGCGCCCGTCGACGGGTCGAGCGTCTTCACGGTCAGCGTCGCGCTCGACCCGAAGTAGGCGATGAGCTTCGGCCCCATGACGGGGTCGTATCCGACCTTGATCCCGAGGTCGCTCATCGTCCCGCCCGGTGCGGGGATCTCGGAGAGGTGCGACGGTCCGTCGCCGGTGGCGTGCACGAACACGACCTGCTTCCGGTCCGGCGACCAGCTCGGGAACTCGTCGTCGATCAGCGCGCTCTGCATGTCCTCGTCGGTGAGCTGCGTCGGTGTCCCGCCGGCGAGCGGGATGACGGACAGCGACCGGTTGCATCCGTGGCAGTTCGCCGTCAACGCCTCGATGTACGCCACCATGGCCCCGTTGGGAGACACGGACGGCTGCGACTCATCGGTAGGCGACTTCGTGACGTCGCGCAGCCCGCTGCCGTCGGCGTTCACCGCGTAGATGTCGGCGGGCGCATTCCAGCAGGTGGTCTGGTAGACGACTGAGCTGGAGCGCGGAACGAACTGGACGTCGCCGAAGGCGTCCTCGTCGCTCCCGCACGACGGCGGCCCCTGCGCGAGGACGGTCTGCGACGTGGAGCCGAGGTGCGACAGCACGAGGGTTTCCGGCGCACCCGTTTGCGCGACGACGGCGCCGGCCGGCGATGTCGTGAGCAGCCCGGTGTTCGGCAAGGTCTGCGTCGTGCCGTTCGCGAGGTCGTACGCGACCCATCCGTTGGCCGCGGTGATCGCGAGGCGCTGCGAGTCGATCCACTGCGGAGCGCCCCACAGCGGGATGGTGCGGAACGGCGCGGTAGCGGACGCGTGGCGGAGCGCGACGTGCTCCCCGACCTCGTATGCGAGCGTGTTGCCTGACGGAGCCCACGCGAAGTTCCATCCGCCGAAGGACGCGATTCTCCGGCCATGCAGGTCGAACACGCGGATCGTCTTGGAGAGCGCCTGCACCGCCAGCAACCCGGTCGAGGACCATGCCGACTCGGGCGCCACACCGCCGCCGATGCCGGTCACGCTCCAGAGCGCCTTGCCGGCCGCGGTCGTCACCTCGATCGTGCCGAGGTTCGTGATGAAGGCGAGCCGGCCGCCGTCGGGCGACCATGTCGGAGCTGCCCAGCCGGGCGCTCCCTGCTCGGGGATCGCATGCCAGCCGCCGTGCAGGTCCGCGAGGTAGGCGACGGACCAGTCGATCGCCGCATTCGTGTTGTTCTGCACGTCGACCGCGAGCGTGCGGCTGTCCGGCGCCCACGCGATCCGCGAGACGTCCTCCGCGCCGGGCTGCTCGCGGAAGAGGAGCGGCGAGATCCGCCGCAAGCCGCTCCCGTCGATTCCGACGACGTAGATCGCGAGTCGCCCGCCGCGCGAGCTCGCGAAGGCGACCTGCTTCCCGTTCGGCGACACGGCAGGCGCGAAGTCGGCGCCGGGGCTCCGGCTCAGGTCGACGCGCGTGCCGTTCGGGTCGGCGCGGTAGATCTCGCCGTAGAACTGCGGCCGAAGGTTCGCGTCGAAGACGATCGGCGACGGCTTCGCGGCGGCCATCGCGATGGCGAGAAGCAAGGCGACCACACCCAAAATGTAGGGTCCAGGTGTGAAGAATCTCGACGGGATTCACCACGTCACGTGCATCACGGGCGACGCCCCGCGGAACGTCGAGTACTACGCGGGCACGCTCGGCCTGCGGCTCGTGAAGAAGTCCGTGAACCAGGATGACCCGACCGTCTACCACCTCTTCTATGCCGACGAGCAGGGGACGCCGGGCTCCGACATCACGTTCTTCGAGTACCCGGGCGCCGCGCCGGGCCGCGCGGGCTCGGGGATGATCCACACCGTCGTCTGGCGCGTTGCGTCGGAGGAGGCGGTGGATTTCTGGCGCGACCGAGTCGGCAGCGTCCCGTTCACCGATCCCGAGGGTCTGCGGCACGACCTCGTTGTGTCGAACGTTCCCGACCGCCCGCTCATCGCCGACGACCCGGAGATCCCGCACGAGCTCGCGCTGCAGGGCTTCGAGGGAGTCCGCGCATACGCGTCCGACCTCGACCGCAACACGGCGTTCCTCGCCGCGCTCGGCTTCGAGAACGGCGAGACGCGAGGCGAGACGCGCGGCGGCTGGATCCACTACGAGGAATCGCCGGGACCGGGCGCACCGGGCGCCGGCACCGTGCACCACGTCGCGTGGGCGTGTCCGATGGACGAGCAGGAGGCGTGGCGCACGCGCGTCGAGGAGGCCGGCGGCCGCCCGACGCCGATCATCGACCGCTTCTGGTTCCACTCCATCTACTTTCGCGAGCCGAGCGGCGTCCTGTTCGAGATCGCGACGCTCGGCCCCGGCTTCGCCGCCGACGAGGATCCGGCGCACCTGGGCGAGGCGCTCATCCTGCCGCCCGACTTCGAGCACCTGCGCGCCGAAGTGGAGCCGATGCTGACGCCGCTGCCCGACCCTAGGCAGGGTCGAGCCGGTACAGGCTCCCGTCGTTCGTGACGAGATAGACCCGGCCGTCCGGCCCCTCGCCGAACGACGTCGGCTTGTCCACGTGCAGCCCGAGGTCTTGCTCGTCCGTCGCCGCGCCGTTCGCGTACGTGAACGAGCGCAGCTCGCCGTCGCACAGGTCGGAGTAGAGGAAGCTTCCCGCGAGGGAGGTGAGCCGCGGATCGTGGACGACGACACCGCCGATCACCGCGCAGCGTCCCTCATGCGGATACGTGAGCACCGGCGCCGTCAGCTGTGACGCGGGAGGACACTGCACCGTCGTCGGATCGGTCTGCGTTCCCTCCACGCACGGCCAGCCGAAGTTGAGCCCTTGATCCGTGATCGGGACGACGTCGATCTCCTCCTGGTCGTTCTCGCCGACGTCGGCGATGTAGTACAGGCCCGTCTTCAAGTCGATGTAGTCGCGCCAGGGATTGCGCAGGCCCTTCGCCCACTGCTCGGCCGCGCCCGTCACGGGATCGACCCGGACGATGCCGCCGAGCATGCTCGTCGGATCCTGCGCGTACTGGCCGATGACGGTGTACGTGCCGTTGTCGCCGTCCCCGATCGGGACGTAGATGTCGCCGTCGGGACCGAAGGCGATGTCGCCGCCGCGGTGGTTCGCGCCCGGCGTCGCGACCTGGAGGACGATGTGCACGGACTTCATGTCGACCGCCCAGTCGTCGTCCATCGTCGCCGACACGAGCGTGTCTTCACCGCTGCCCTCGTCGGAGATGTAGTAGAAGTAGACGGTTCGGTCCTGCGCGAACTGCGGCGAGAACGTCATGTCGAGGAGGCCGTTCTCCCCGTCGTCGCGGATGTCGCTGCCGAAGTCGGCGACCACGTCCTGCGTCGTCCCGTCGAGCATGAGCACCTTCCCGTCCTGCTCGACCGCGAAGACGCGGTTCGGGTCGGTCGGCGCGACCGCGACGTCGGTGAGCGGCCCGAGGCCGGACGCAAGCTGCGTGAACGCGAGCTTCTGCGGCACCGGCGGCGGCGGCGCGGCCGCGGTCAGCCGGCCACCACGCTTGGCCACGGTGCACCGGTAGCCGTAGCTTCCGGCCTTCGCGAAGTCGACCTTCAGCGTCGCCGTGCGGCCGGGCGGCAGGAGCCGCGTGCGCGAACCGTCCACGACGAAGTCGTCAGAGCTGGAGCCACGGTTCGAGACGACGAACGTGACCGGGCCGACCGGAACCGTCTTCTGCGAGAGGACGCAGCGGCCGCCACCGACGGTTACGTGCACCGTCGACGCGGGATTGCGCGCCACCCCCCCGACAGCCGCGAGGGCGGCCACCAATGCCATCGTCGCCCGACCCACGGCGGGATTCTGCGCATTCCGATGTAAGTGCGGCGTAAGAACCGTTCTACGGGTGGAGCGAGGTCGTGTCGACGACCTCGAAGTCGCTGCCCGTGATGCGGTCGATCGTGTGCAGCGCGTCGTTCGACCAGTGCGGGTCCGGCGCGCCGCTGATGTACCAGTTGGATCCGTTGTCGGCGAGGATCATCCCGTACGTCTTCAAGGCCTGGAGCACGATGCGGGCCTGGGGTGGGAAGCCGGAGATGTCGACGCTCGCCTTCAGCCGGACGCGGAGGCCCATGGGCGGCAACGAGGGATCGTTCGACGACGACGCGTAGTGGCGCGCGGGATAGACAAACGCGCGTCTCGTACGCGCGGCGGTGAACCGGAGCGCGTGATCGATGACGCCGCGCGCGACCTCGTCGTAGCGCGCGAGGCCGGGGAAGATCGGCAGCCCGGCCGCGTCGGCCGACGTCCAGCCCGCAGGGCGCAAATGGTTCGACCGGAGATTCCAGGTCGCGCCCGAGCCGGCCTTCCAGCCGCCGCTCGATGTGGGATAGAGCGCGAAGAGCTCGTACAGGCGGCACGCCGACTTGTCGACGAGGATCGCGTGGCGGTCGCCCGTCGATGCGCGTCCGCCTTCGATGTGCACCGTCTTCGGGATCGGATAGGCAACGTGGTCGGACTCGTCCGAGTAGTTGAAGCTCACGTGCGAGCGCGGCGTCGACTTGGACACGACGTCGAAGGGGATGCCGATCGGCTGGCCGTCGTACAGGCCGGACCCGAAGTCCGGATGGAGCCCGGTGTCGAGCCCGATGGACGCGATCATCTGCGCCGAGTTCGCAGTCACCGGCAGTGTGTCGACGCGCTCGTTCCACGCGCTCCCTGCCGGGAAGATCGGGCACGCGGGCGCGCCCGGTAGCCGCAGCGCCTGCGCCGACCCGCCGCCGAGCAGGAGGACGACGGCGCCGAGGACGACGGCGCGCGTCATGCAGCCGGCAGCCGGACGGTGACGGACGTCCCTTCGCCCTCGCTGCTCGTCAGCTCGATCGTGCCGCCGTGCTGGTCGACGAGCGTACGCGTGATCGCGAGGCCGAGCCCGGTGCCGGGAACAGCGAGCTCGTTCGCGGTGCGCGCGCGGTAGAAGCGCGAGAACACGTGCCCCTGCTCGTCGGCGGCGATGCCGATCCCGCTGTCGGTGACGACGATTCGCGCAGCTCCGTTGTCGTTCCCGACGACGACGTCGACGACGCCTCCGTCGCGGCTGAACTTCACCGCGTTCGAGAGCAGGTTGTCGAGCACCTGGCCGAGTCGCCGCTCGTCTCCGAGGATGGTGGGCACGTTGTCGGTATTGAGCTCGATGCGGACGTGTTTCTCACTCGCCCACGGACGCACGGCCTCGACCGCGCGCTCGGCGACGACCGCGAGATCGATCGGGTCGTGCTGGAGGTCGACCCGCCGGGCCTCGATCTGTGCGACGAGCAGGAGATCCTCGACGAGGTGATGCAGGCGCTCGGCGCTGCGACGGATGACGTCGAGATACGTGCGCCCGGTGTCGCCGATCCGGTGCTCCTCGTCCTGGAGCATCTCGAGGAACCCCGAGATGGAGGTGAGCGGCGTCCGCAGCTCGTGCGACACGGTGGCGACGAACGCGTCGCGCATGCGCTCGAGCTCCTTGTCCGCGGTCACCTCGCGCAGCGTCCAGATGCGGCCGACCGCACGGCCGCGGCGGTCGCTGACCGGTGAGGTGTAGCCCCGGAACACGCGTCCGGTGCCCTGGAGCTCGAACTCGTCGGTGGTCGCCTCCCCGGGTGACTCTGCGATCTCCAGCATGCGCTGGCGGTAGCGATCCGGATCCGCGAGCTTGTCGGCCACGGCGAGCAGACGCTCGGCGACGGTTCCCTCGGTCGGCATGCCGAGGTCGATCGCCATCCGGACGAGGGGCTCGTTGACGATGAGGATGTTGCCGTCCACGTCGGTGAGGCAGATCCCGTCGATGGTCGCGTCGATCAAGGCGCGCTGGCGCGCGACCGTCGTCGCCCGGGCGCGCTCACTCGTCCGGAGCTGGCCACCGACGACGCCCGAGCCGAACCCGAGGACGCAGAGGATGCCAACGCGGACGATCGTTTGCGCTGCGGTCGGGTGCGTCGAGTCGGCCGCGGCGGCCGCTATCCAGAGGCCGCCTGCACCGCCGCCGGTGACGATGCCGGCGGCTGCGCCGCTGTCGACACCGATGAGCATCACCCACGGCGCGAACACGATCACCCCGGTGAGCACGCTCGAGTCTGTGGCGACCACGATCGCGAACGTGAGCAGCATCCCCACGACCGAGATGGCCGCGACGACGAACCGGCGGCGAACGAGCGTGTGCCTCATGAGAGTTGCACGGGCGGGTATTTCGCGCGCACTCCGTCGATGAACGCGGCCAGCCGCTCGGCGAGCGCGGCATCGGCGATCTCGAGGACGTTCTCGGCGTTGAGCTCGCCCGAGTGCGAGAGGTTGAAGCTCCCGACGAAGACGACGTCGTCGGCGACCGTCACCTTCGCGTGCATGTAGTCGTGCACCGTGCCCGGCCCGTACGGCGTCGAGATTTTGCCCGAGAACGGCGCGTGCGTGAGGACCGTCCGCAGGAGCGGTTCCTTCCACGACGCGTTTCCGTTCGCATGCCACTGCTGGATGACCTCGAGCACCTGCGTCCGGTCGACGACGCCGGCGACGTCGAGCTTTCCGTCCGTTACGACCTGCGCGAGCGTGGCGAGAATCGGCGCGGACGAGAGGACGGGCGACGCGATGCGAACGCGCCGCGTCGCGGTGCCGATCGCCTTCGCGATGCGATGCGCGAGCTGCTCGCCGCGGCCGGGACAGAACCACGGACGAATCGTGGTGTCAGACACCGAGAGGGGGGAGGTGTCGACCTTGCCGCTGTGCTGGACGTCGCGGCGCGTCCAGAGCTGCTCGAAATCCGCGGTGTAACGCGTCGCGAGCTCGGGCGAGTCCACGGTGACGATGACGTTCTCCTCGCGCGTCCACGAGTCGCCGGTCCAGTTCGTCGATCCCGTCCAGACCGACGCGGCGTCGCGGACGATGTACTTGTGGTGCATGAGGTCGGGGATGCCCGGGATGGCGGCGGTCGGGAACGGTAGGGACGCCATCAGGTCGGGATCGGTGGCCGGCGGCGGCGGCACCGGGATGCTCTTCGGATAGTCGACGTTGTAGGCGAGCCGCAGCGCGACGCCGCGCGTGTTGGCGTCGCGCAGCGCGCCGCCGACGATCGCCGCGAGGTCGTCCGGCAGGCTGAGGTCGTACACCGCGATGTCGAGCGTGTGCTGCGCCGCAGCGACGAATTCGGCCAATGCGTTCGCGGTGTCGACGGCCGGCTGGCCGCCGTCGGTCAGTGTGCGGACTTCGATCGCTTGTACTCGCGCTTGGCGGCCTGGTAGTCGGTGAGCGCCTGCGCCGAGTCGACGTCGCCGAGCGTCGGATGGTTCGGCGCCACCTCTCGGGCGACGTCGACGCCGAAGCGCTTGGCGAGCACGGCCGTCATGCTCCTCACCTTCATGTCGCCGAAGCCCGGGAGCGCGGCGAGGCGCGTCTTCAAATCTTCGCCACTCTTCGCGTCGCCCCAGATACGCGACGCATCGCCGCCGTACTCCTCCGCAACGAAGGTCGCGAGGTCGTGGACGCGGGCGGCCATCGTGCCGGGGAAGCGGTGGACGGCCGGCTTCTCGCGGAACGCGGGCTCGAGGTCGGTGCGGGCCAGCTCATTCGGGTCGAGCGTGCCGACGCGCTGCTTGATCCGCAGAGGCCCCTGGAAGGCCTGCTGCACGGTGATCTGTTGGTCGAGTGCGAACCCGACGAGTAGCGCGAACGGGTCCTCCGCCAGGAGCCTGTTGGCCTCGTCGTTCTCGGTGAACCAGAGCCGGTCGGGCGCGGCCATGCGGTGATCCTATGACCTACTCTGCTCGTATGGCTTCTCTGGACGTCTTCAGCCCGGAGACGCGGGCCTGGTTCGAGCGCGAGTTCGCTGCGCCGACGCCCGCGCAGGCGAAGGGTTGGCCTGCGATCGCGTCCGGCAAGCACACGCTCATCCAGGCGCCGACGGGATCGGGCAAGACGCTCGCTGCGTTCCTGTACGCGATCGACAAGTTGACGCCGACGCCCGGCGCCGGGCTGCGCGTGCTGTACGTGTCGCCGCTGAAGGCGTTGAACTACGACGTCGAGCGCAACCTGCGCGGACCGCTCGCGGGGCTGCGCTCGCAGCTGAAGGTCGCGGTGCGGACCGGCGACACGCCGCAGAAGGAGCGCCAGGCGATGCTCCGCGACGCGCCCGACATCGTCATCACCACGCCTGAGTCGCTCTTCTTGTTGCTCACGTCGCAGGCGCGCGAGCTGCTGCGCACGGTCGAGACGGTGATCGTGGACGAGGTGCATGCTGTCGCGGGGACGAAGCGCGGCGCGCACCTCGCGCTCTCGCTCGAACGGCTCGAACGGCTGGCGGGCGGCTTCCAGCGCGTCGGCCTGTCCGCGACGCAGCGTCCGCTGGAGGAGATCGGCCGCTTCGTCGGCGGCGGCCGCCCGATCGAGCTCGTCGACGCCGGCGTGGCGAAGCAGCTCGACCTCGAAGTCGTCGTTCCGCTCGAGGACATGCGCGAGCCGACCGAGCAGCACTCGATCTGGCCGTCCATCTATCCGGCGATGCTCGAGCTCGTGCGCGCGCACCGCTCGACGATCGTCTTCGTGAACAACCGCCGGCTCGCCGAGCGGCTCGCGCTGCGGCTGAACGAGCTCGCGGAGGAAGAGGTGGCGCGCGCGCATCACGGCTCGCTCGCGCGCGAGCAGCGCGTCCTCATCGAGGAGGACCTGAAGGCGGGACGCATTCCGTGCCTCGTCGCCACGTCGTCGCTCGAGCTCGGCATCGACATGGGCGCCGTCGACCTCGTCATCCAGGTGGAGTCGCCGAAGTCGGTCGCGCGCGGCCTGCAGCGCATCGGCCGCGCCGGCCACACGCTCGACGCCGTGTCGAAGGGGCGCATCTTCCCGAAGTTCCGCGCCGACCTGCTCGAGTGCGCGGTCGTCCTCCAGCGCATGCTCGCGGGCGCGATCGAGGAGACGCAGATTCCCCGCAATCCGCTCGACGTGCTCGCGCAGCAGATCGTGGCGATCTGCGCGGACGAGGAGATCGAGGTGGCCGAGCTGCACACACTCGTGCGGGGTGCGTATCCGTTCGCGGATCTCTCTCGCGCGCAGCTCGAGAACGTGCTCGACATGCTCGCGGGCCGGTACCCGTCGGACGAGTTCGCCGAGCTGCGGCCACGCATCGTGTGGGACCGCACCGCAGGCGTGATCCGCGGGCGGGAGGGCGCGCGCCGACTCGCGGTGACGAACGCGGGGACGATCCCCGACCGCGGCCTCTTCGGCGTCTTCATCGTGAATGGCGGCGGGCGCGTCGGAGAGCTGGACGAGGAGATGGTGTACGAGGCGCGCGAAGGCCAGGTGATCGTGCTCGGCGCGTCGTCGTGGCGCATCGAGGAGATCACGCGCGACCGTGTGCTCGTCTCGCCGGCGCCCGGCGTGCCCGGCGCAGTGCCGTTCTGGAAGGGCGAGGGTGTGGGACGGCCGTACGAGCTCGGCGCGGCGATCGGCAAGTTCTCGCGCGAGCTGCTCGCGCAGCACGAGCCGAAGGTCGAGGGGCTCGACGACCGCGCCGCGTGGAACCTCATCGAGTACTTGCGTGAGCAGGAGCGCGCGACCGGCGTTGTCCCGTCGGACCGCACCGTCGTCGTCGAGCGTTTCCGCGACGAGATCGGCGACTGGCGCATCTGCATCCTCACGCCGTTCGGCGGCCGCGTCCATGCGCCGTGGGCGATGGCAGTCGCGGCGCGGCTGCGCGAGTCGCTCGGCGTCGACGTGCAGTCGATCTGGTCCGACGACGGCATCGCGTTCCATCTCCCCGAGTCGGACGCGCCGCCTGCGACCGATCAGTTGATCCTCTCGCCGGAGGATCTCGACGAGCTCGTCCTCGCCGAGGTCGGGCAGACGGCGCTGTTCGGCGCGCGCTTCCGCGAGAACGCCGCGCGCGCGCTGCTCATTCCGCGGCGCCGGCCGGGAGAGCGGTCGCCGCTGTGGCAGCAGCGGCTGAAGGCGCAGAACCTGCTCCAGGTCGCGCGCAAGTACGCGAGCTTCCCGATCGTGCTCGAGACGTATCGCGAGTGCCTGCAGGACGTCTTCGACCTGCCCGCGCTGAAGAAGCTGCTGCACGGGTTGCAGACGCGTGAGATCGATCTCGTCGACGTCGAGACGTCGAGTGCGTCGCCGTTCGCGTCGTCGCTTCTCTTCGACTACATCGCCACCTACATGTACGAGGACGACACGCCGCCCGCGGAGCGCCGCGCGCAGGCGTTGTCGCTCGACCGCGACCTGCTGCGCGAGCTGCTCGGGCAGGAGGAGCTGCGGGAGCTCATCGACGTGGACGCGCTCGCCGAGGTGGAGGCGTCGCTGCGATCGAAGCCGCGCAACGCCGACGAGCTGCACGACCTGCTCCGTCTGCGCGGTCATCAGATCGAGGTCGATCCGGGATTCGCCGAGACGCTCGTGCGCGAGCGGCGCGCATACCGGTTCGGCGACGCGTTGGCGGCGGCCGAGGATGCGGGGCGCTACCGCGACGCGCTCGGGATCATGCCGCCGTCGGGCTTGCCGGAGGTGTTCCTCGAAGGCGGCCCCGACTCGCTACGGCAGCTCGTGCGCCGGTACGCGCGCGGGCGCGGGCCGTTCACGACCGCGCAGGCGAACGAGGCTTTCGGCGCCGACGTCGAGGAGGAGCTGCGCGCGCTCGAGTGTGAGGAGCAGCTCGTGCGCGGTGAGCTGCGTCCCGGCGGGACGGAGCGCGAGTGGTGCGATCCCGAAGTGCTGCGCCGCCTGCGGCGCGCTTCGTTGGCCGCGTTGCGCCGCGAGGTCGAGCCGACGGAGCGGGCCGCGTTCGGGCGCTTCCTGCCGAACTGGCACGGGATCGACCGGCGCGCGTCGTTGCGTGAGGCGCTCATCCCGCTGCAGGCGCTTCCGCTGCCGGTGTCGCTGTGGGAGTCGGAGGTGCTGCCGCGCCGCGTGCCCGACTACCGGCCGGAGCAGCTCGACCAGCTGTGTGCGTCGGGCGAGCTCGTCTGGGCCGGCGCCGGGCTCGACCGTGTAGCCGTGTTCTTCCGGGACGACGCGGGTCTGCTCGGCCAACCCGGCGCCGCGCCCGCACCCGAGGGGCCGGAGCACGACGCCATCCGCGCCGCGCTGGCCGGCGGCGCGCTCTTCTGGAGCGACTTCGGCAGCGACGAGCTTCTGCCCGCCCTCTGGGATCTCGTCTGGTCCGGCGAGGTGACGAACGACGCCTGGCAGCCCCTTCGAGCCACGTCCCGGTACCAGGTACCGTCACAGAAGCGTCACAAGCCTACGGCTCGAAGGTTCACGCGCGCTCGTCCGAACTTAGCGATTGCGACGCAGGGCCGGTGGTCGGTCGCCGCTCCGTTGTTCGCGGGCGAGCGCGATCCGCGTGCACTTGCAGAGCTTTTGCTCGAGCGCCAGGGGATCGTCACGCGCGATGGTGTGCGCGGCGAAGGCATACCGGGGGGATACGGAGCCGTGTACCAGCAACTGCGTGCACTCGAGACCCTCGGCACGTGCAGGCGTGGCTACTTCGTCGAGGGCCTGGGGGGCGCCCAGTTCGCGCTCGGTGGCGCGGTCGAGCGTCTGCGCGAGCTATGTCCGCGCGAGGGCGACGAGCCGGAAGCGTTGGTCTTGGCGGCCGCCGATCCGGCGCAGCCGTACGGCGCGGCGCTGCCGTGGCCGAAGCGTTCGGGCGCTCGTGCGGCGCGGGTCGCCGGCGCGCACGTCGTCCTACTCGGCGGCGAAGCGGCGCTCTTCGTCGAGCGCGGCGGCCGCTCGCTCGTTCCGCTGCGCGAGCCGGACGAGGAGTGGCTGCGCGTCGCCCTCGCCGCACTCGTCTCCCATGTGAAGCGCGGCGGCCACAAACGCCTTGCAGTGGAGCGCTTCGACGGCGAGCCGGTCGCGGACACGATGGTCATGCCGCTGCTCATCGAGGCCGGCTTCCTCGCCGGCCCGCGCCGCGCCGTCCTCCGCGCATAAGTCGTCACATCGACGCCGGGGTACCTAGTACCGGCCGTTCGGGTGACGCATGGCCTCGCGAAGGCCGGTACCAGGTACCGATACGTCGGTGTTACCGAAGTGTCACGCCGGTCTCAGCTGCGCGGCAGGACGAGGTCGAAGCGCGTGCCCCACGGGCCGGGCTCGTAGTACAGGTCGCCGCCGTGCGCGTTCGCGTACGCCTTCGCGATCGCGAGGCCGAGACCGGTGCCCCCGCTCGGGCCGCCGTGCTCGAACCGCTCGAACAGCCTCGGCACGAGCTGCTCGGGGACGCCGGCGCCGGCGTCGGTCACCGTGATGCGCAGATGCCGGTCGCGCGCCTCTGCGCGGATGTGCACCGGCGGCTTGCCGTGCTGCCGCGCATTCGCGATGAGATTCGTCACCACGCGCTCGATCACGAGCGGATCGGCGACGACCGCCAGCGCGGGATCGACGTCGACGAACACGTCGTCGCCGGTCACGAGGTCGGCGAGCGTCCGCTCGAGCACGATCGGCTGCGGTTGCACCTCGATCGCGCGGGCATCGAGCCGCGAGAGATCCAGGAGCTGATCGATCAGTCGCCGCAGCCGGTCGCTCTGGCACCACGCCGCCTCCTCGAGCTCGGCACGCACGTCCGGCGCCAGCTCGTCGCCGCGCGCACGCAGCGTCGTGAGCAGCCCGTACACGCTCGTCGCCGGCGTGCGCAGCTCGTGCGACGCGATCGCGACGAAGTTCAGCTTCATCTGGTCGAGGCGCACCGTCTCCTGGTGCACGCGCGCCTTCTCGATCGCGAGCGCCGCGCGCTCTGCGACGAGCTGGAGCAGCTCGACGTCGTCGCTCGTGAACTCGTGCGGCGTCAGCGTGCCGACGTGGATCACGCCGATCACCTCGTCGTGCACGATGAGCGGCGCGCCCATCAGCGACTTGATCCCCTTCTCGTGCAGGATGGGATTGAGGACGTGTGCGTGGTCGACGTCGGGGAGGATGACCGGCAGCCGATCGGCGGCGATGCGACCGGCGAAGCCGCCCCCGACGGGGATGCGCACGCCCTGCTCGACCTCCTCCTCGATTCCGACCGCCGCCCGTGCGACGAGCTCGTTGCGCTCGGGATCGAGCAGCAGGGCGGCGCACGTGTCGACCTCGAGGATGTCCCGGGTCCGGAGCAGCAGTGCCTGGAGCAGCTCCTCGAGCTCGAGGTGCGCTAGCGCAACGTCGGTCACCGCCTGGACGCATTCGAGCTGGTGTCTCGCCTTCCGCTCCGACTCGAAGAGCTGCGCATGCTCGATCGCCATCGCAGCCCGGGCGGCGACGAGCTCCAGAAGCGCCGTGTCGAAGTCGTGCGGCGCGAGCGCCGCGACCCGCAGTTCCCCGAGCAGTACGCCGGAGAGCTCGAGCGGGACGACGCACGTCGAGACCGTGTCGTGCTGTGGCCCGGCGCAGAAGACCCGGTCGTGCTCCGCCGTGTGCACGACGATCGTGCACGAGTCGACGCCGAGGGTCTCGCTGATGCGCACGACGAGCGTCTGAAGCAGCGCATCGAGCTCGAGATGAGCAAGCGCGGCGTCGGTGATCGCCTGCAGCTGCTCGCCCTGTCCGGACCCGGTCGAGGTTCCCATCTCCATCTCCGCAGGCCGTATCGCCGCTAAACCCGCCTTCCAAACCGGAAGGACCTAAATCGAAAGCAGCTTGTAGCCCATCCCGCGGACGGTCACGAGCCTCTGCGGCCGCGTCGGGTCGCGCTCGATCTTGCGCCGCAGGTTGGAGACGTGCACCTCGCATGCGTGCTCGTCGCCGACATGCTCGCTCGCCCAGAGGTGCTGCATCAGCTCGCGCCGGGAGACGACCCGCTCGGGCCGCTCGGCGAGGAGGGACAGCACCTTGAACTCGGACAACGTCAGCCGGACGGGGTCGCCGTCGACCGTCACCTCGTGACGGACGAGGTCGAGATAGAGCCCGCCGAGCTGCCGCACTGCGGAGCCGCCGTTGGCGCGGTCGAGCTCGCGGCGGCGCAGGATCGCGCGGACGCGGCTGAGCAGTTCGGCGCTCGAGAACGGCTTCGTCACGTAGTCGTCCGCGCCCAGCTCGAGGCCGAGCACGCGGTCGCGCTCCGCGTCGCGCGCGGTGAGCATCACGATCGGCACGTCGCTCTCGGCGCGCAGCGCGCGGCAGACCTCCGTGCCCGACATCTGCGGAAGCATCACGTCGAGGATGACGATGTCGTAGTCGCGTGCCCGCGCCGCTGCGAGCGCGCGCATGCCGTCGGACTCCTCGTCGACGTCGAACCCTTCGCGGCGGAGCGTGAACGCGACCACGTCGAGGACGCCGGGATCGTCGTCGACGACGAGCACGGTGCTCACGCGGGCACCTGTTCGCGCACCTGCGCGCGCTCGAGGACGATGCGCACGCGCGTGCCCTCGCCGGGGGCCGAGTCGAGCTCGATGCGGCCGTCGAGGCTGCGCACTGCCTGGCGGACGATCGCGAGCCCGAGGCCGAAGCCCTCCGGGTCGCGGTCTGCGCCGCGGAAGAACCGGTCGAACACGTGGCGCTGCGTTTCGCTGCTCATCCCGATGCCCGTGTCCTCGACCTCGACGCGCACGGTGCGTCCCGTCGCGTACGCGCGCAGGACGACCCGACCGGCGACCGTGTGCTTCGCAGCGTTCTCGCCCAGGTTCCGCAGCGCCTGCTCGAGCAGGTCGCGGTTCACGTTCGCGGCGAGGCCCGGCGGGCACTCGATCTCGACGACGACGCCGTCGCGCGGCCGCAGGTCGTCGGCCACTTCGCGCAGGATCGGCTCGAGGGTCGTCGGCTCGAGCCGCGGGCGCTCCTGGCCCGCGTGCGCGCGCGCGAGTGCGAGCAATGCGTGTGCGAGCCGCGCCAGCCGCGCTGCCTCGCGCTCGATGTGCGCGAGGAAGCGGTCGCGCTCGTCGGGGTTCTCCTTGGCGCCGGCCTGCAGCACCTCGACCGCGCCGATGATGGTTGTCAGCGGCGTGCGCAGCTCGTGCGCCGCGTTCGAGACGAACTCGCGCTCGGCCAGCTCGCGCCGCTCCTGCTCGGTCAGGTCGTCGAGCACGATCAGCACCGTGTCGCCCTCCGGCTGGGCGGGAATGCCGACGAGCGCGAGCGCGTGTTCCTCGTCCGGCCGCACGTGCGCCTGTGCGAGTGACGCATCCGGATCGAAGAGGCGTTCGACGAACTCGCGCAACGAGAATCCCTCCCACGGCTCCGGCAGCTGATCGCCGGCGGCGAGCCGCACGCCGAGCAGCCGCCGCGCCTCGTTGTTCGCGAAGTCGACGACGAGGTGCTGGTCGACCGTGACGACGCCCTCGTGCAGGCGCTCGAGCAACATGCGCAGGCGGTCGCGTTCGCCCTCGATGTGCCGGAACGACCGGCGGAGCTGCCGCCGCATGCGCTCGAAGTTGTAGGTGAGCGCGCCGAACTCGTCCCGGAAGCGGAAGCGCAGCGGCGTCTCGAAGTCGCCGTGCGCGAGCGCCTCGGCCGCGAGCGAGAGCCGCCGCAGCCGCAGCGCGATCAGCTGCGCGAGCAGCAGGCCGACGATGACGCCGACGACGCCGGCGATGACGCCCGCGCGCAGCGCCTCGCCGTTGACCGTCCCGATCGCGGCGGCGACGTCCGGGCGGCTGCTCGTCGCGACGAGCGTCTTGCCGTGGAAGGGGACGGACGCGACGAACGTCCCGCCGTTCGCGGTTCCCGTGACGCGCTCGCCGGCCGAGGGAGCGGGGTCGATCCGGAGGCGGACGTTCAGCTGCTTCGCCAGCCGTCCGAGGTTCGACGACGTCGCCTTGGCCGCGGCGGTGCGCGCGTCGGTGAGGGCGAGATGGGCTGCCTGGCTCTTGAACGCGTTCTCCGACCGGGTCGAGAACTGGGAGACCACGATCGCCGTCGAGGTGGCGGCGACGACCGCGAAGGCCGCCCCGAGCCACCAGCGCACGCCGATGAACCGGCGGGTCATGTCTAGATCGTAGGCGAGGGCCTAGAGAGGAGGCGGCCAGCCGAAGTCGTAAGCAGACGGTCCAATGCGTTCGCCGCATCTCTACGCCACGCTGCGCCGATTCTGCCTCGGGGCCTTCGCCGTCTTCCACGGCGAGGACTTGCCGTTCGCGTTCGACGAGCATGCGCCCTCCTTCTACGAGTACCGGCCCCTCGTGAAGGGCTTCATCGAGGGACAGGCCGAACGGCTGCGCTCGCGCGCGGACGTGCAGGAGGCGCTCGACGATCTCGCCCGCGAGCCGCTCGCGCGCGTGTACAAGGACGCGTATCGCACCGTGCTCGTGCCGCTGCTCGTGCGCGTCGCGGAGGGCTGCGGCGGCTTCGACTGGGACGACGTCGCGTTCGACCGCGCGTACGAGGAGGCAGAGGCGCTCCTCTTCGGCAGCGGTCACGCGTACGGCGCGATCGCACCGCTCGTCGGCCTTTCGTGCGGCAGCGACATCGAGCTCGGCCAGGGGATGCGCGTGCGCCAGAGCGCGACCGGCGAGTTCGCGGCGCTGTGGCCCGAGTCCTCCGGACTGTTGCCGCGCGACTTCGGCCGCGAGGTCGACCGCGCATGCGTGCTCGAGCTCGAGCGGCAGCTGGAATCTGGAGCGGAGGACGCACCCGACGCGCCCGGCGAGCTCGCCGACGCCGTCACCGCCATCCGTCTCGCCACCGCGGCGCCCGTCGCGGCCGGCCCCGTGCTCTTCGAGCGCCTCGACTGGCGGCCCTTCGGCATCCGGCCCGTGCTTCCGATCGCGGCGACGCCGCCGCCCGGCGAGGCGACGCGGCTCGATCCGTTCCGCGCCCAGGTGGCCGCGAAGCTCATCCCGCAGCTCGCGCTCGCCGACGCCGACGCGCACTTCGGCGACGCGCTCGACCGCTGGGAGCTGTCGCTCTTCCAGGACGACCCGTTCCGCGGCGAGCAGCTCCGGCACGCCGTCGACGCCGCCCTCGGCGAGGGCGATGGGAGGTGGGCGGCGGCGATGCGCGCGGCGGCCCTGCTCGGCGAGACCGCCGAGGAGCGCAGCGAGCTGGCCGACTCGTTCCGCACGCCGACGCCGGATCTCGTCCGCCGCATGCTCGTCGCGATGCTCCTCCACGGCGATCGTGCGCAACTCCTACGCGAGCTCGACCACGCGCTGCTCGGTCTGCAGGCCGGACGCGCGCGCGTGGCAGAGCTGCGAGCAAGCTGACACGGTTGCCCGACTACGGTCACGGAATGGACGAGGCCCGCGCGGTGCTGCACCGGCTCGAGCGCATCGAGGCGCTCGAACGCGAGGGCGCGCAGCCGGCGGCGGTGCTCTCCGAGCTGCAGGAGCTCGTGCGCGAGGCCGAGGCGTGGGCGCGTCTCGAGGGCGACGAGCGTGCGACGACAGCGGCGGCAGCGCTGGCGGCGCATGCGATGATCGCTGTGTGACCGTCGTTCACTGGGACGAGATCGCGCCGCGCCGTTCGCCGAAGCCGGCGGCCGGAGGCGACTGGTTCTTCCTCGGCGAAGCGGCCGGCTCGGTCGGCGTCGGCGTGAACCGGATCCTGCTCGGGCCGGGGGAGATCTCGACGCCCGCGCACGTGCACGGCGCCGACGAGGAGACGTTCTTCGTCCTCAACGGCTCCGGGCTCTCGTGGCAGGACGGCGAGACGTTCGAGGTGCGGGCCGGCGACACGCTCGTGCACGCGCCGCGCCTCGCCGCGCACACGCTCAGGGCGGGCGCGCAAGGGCTGGACGTGCTCGCGTACGGCCCGCGCAGCCGGCTCGGCGGCGCCTACCTCCCGAAGATCGGCATCTACTGGCTCTGGCCGACCTGGACGGAGGCAGGGACGGGCGCGCATCCGTACGACCGAGACCAGAAGCTCGAGTGGCCCGAGCCGAGCGAGCGGCCGCCGTCGATCGTGAACGTCGACGACGTCGAGGCGCGCTTCAGTGGGCGCTCGCGCCCGCTCGGCGCCGCCGCGGGCGCGAAGCTGACCGGGCTCAATCTCGTCTCGCTCCCGCCCGGCGAGGAGGGCGCGCCACCGCACTGTCACACGGTCGAGGAGGAGCTCTTCGTCATCCTCCACGGCGAGGGCGAGCTGGAGATGTGGTCGCAGCCCGACCCCAAGCACCCGTTTCCGGCCGACCCGACGGAGGCGCTGCCGGTGCGCGCGGGCCACATCGTCTCGCGGCCGCCCGGGACGCGGGTCCCACATTCCTTCCGGGCCGGCGTGAACGGGCTCACCTATCTTGCGTACGGGACGCGCGACCCGGCCGACGTCTGCTGGTACCCGCGCTCGAACAAGGTCTTCTTCCGCGGCCTCGGGGTCATCACCCGTCTGGAGCTTCTGGACTACTTGGACGGGGAGCCTGGATAGCCAGTTCGGGGTAGTGAGGCCGTGAGGTTCCTGCCGATAACCGCATCGGAACGACTGTGCGGCGGGTTCTCACAAATAGGAAAGTCCAGGTCATCTTCAACGGTGGTCTCGCGGCGGTGCTCCTCGTCGTCGCGGTCGTCGGCGGCCGGAAGTTCGCCCACAGCGGCTTCCCGCTGAGGCACGCCGACCCGCTCCTCGTCTCCGGCGCGATCCTCCTCTTCCTCGTCGCCTACGCCTTCAAGGCCTGGGGGTGGCAGCGACTGTTCGCGGCCGACGATCGCCCCGGCGCCGCCTCGCTCGCCTTCGCAGGCGGCGCAGCATGCGTCGGCGGCATCGCATTGCCAGGCCGACTCGACGACGCGCTGCGGATCGCGTGTGTGAAGCGCTTCCCCGGCGTGCGCACCGGGCTCGGCGCGGTCGCGCTCAGCCTCGTCGTTCTCGGCCTGCTCGACAACGTCGCGCTCGCGCCGTTCTCCGCGGTCGCCGCCGTGCACGCGCACTCGTGGACGGTGCGCGTCGGGTTCGCCGTCGTCGCCGGCGCGGGGATCCTCGCGGCGCTGCTCGTCGCCTCGCTGCCGCGCCTCGCCGGTCGCAGCTTCGTCATGCGCTTCCGGATCGGCCGCTGGCTCGCGGGGCACACGCACTCCAACCGTCGGGCCATCGCGGCACTCGTCTTCATCTCGGTCTCGTGGACGTTGCGCGCGACCGCCGTCTTCCTGCTGCTCGACGCGCTCTCGATGCGCACCTCGTTCCCGCTCGCGCTCGCGTTCCTCTGCGCATCCGCCGCGTCGGCGGCGCTGCCGATCGCACCTGCGGGCGCGGCCACGCAGGCGGGCGCCGGCTCCGCGATCCTCATCGCGAGCGGCGTGCACGCGGGCGACGCGATCGCGTTCGCGGTCTCGGCTCAGCTGCTCGTCGTCGGCACCGGCGCGGTAGTCATGCTCGTCCTCGCCGGCTGGCACCTCGCCACGCGCGGACGTGCTGCGGTCAGGCTCTCGCCGGCCGTGCTCCCGGCCCGCGCATAAGTCGTCACACCGACGCCGGGGTACCTGGTACCGGTCGTCGGGGTGCCGCGGCACCACCCAGAGGCCGGTACTAGGTACCCGTACAGAAGCGTCGCGACTTCTACCCGTGCGCTTGCGCGGGCTGCCCACTCGCGACGAAGTCCTTGCCGCGCACCAGCACGAACGCCAACACGGCTCCGGCGAGCGCGACGAACGTCGACACGAGCAGGATCTGGTTCAGCCCGTGGATGAACTGCGCGGGCGTGCCGCCCGGCCGGTAGTACGACTGGAAGATCGCGCCGAGACCGGCGATGCCCGTGGCGATCCCGACCTGCCGGAACGTGTTGTTCACGCCCGCCGCCATCCCCGCGCGCTGCACCGGCACGACGCTCACGGCCGTCGTCGCGAGCGGCGGGTTCACCATCCCGATCCCGATGCCCCCGATGAGGAAGCCGGCGAGCAGCGTCGTCCAGCCCGACGACACCGTCACGCCGTACATGAGGTAGAGCGCGATCGTGACGAGCGTCATGCCCGATCCGAGCAGGATGCGGATCGGCACGCGACCCACGAGCCGCCCCGTCGCCGGCGCGACGAAGAACGAGATCATCGACAGCGGCAGGAAGCGCAAGCCGGCCTGGAGCGGCGAGTACAGGAGGATGTCCTGTAGGTAGAGCGTGAAGTACAGGAACATCGCGAACATCGAGGCCGAGATCGTGAACGCGACGATCTGCGCGCCCGCGAACGCCGGCACGCGGAAGAGGCGCACATCGAACATCGGTCGCTCCTGCCGCAGCTCGACGAGGCCGAAGACGATCAGCGCCACAACCGACCCCACCAGCAGTCCGACCACCCGACCGCTCGACCAGCCCCAGTCGTTCCCGCGCAAGAGCCCGAGCACGAACGCGAAGAGCCCCACCGACAAGGTGATCTGGCCCGGGATGTCGAGCCCGCCGTGCCCCTCGTCCCGTGACTCGCGCAGCATCCGCGCGCCGAAGAACAGACAGGCCGCGCCGATCGGCAGGTTGACGAAGAAGATCCACCGCCAGCCGGCCCATTCGGTCAGCGCGCCCCCGACGAGCGGCCCGATGGCGACCGCCGCGCCGATGGTCGCGCCCCAGATCCCGAAGGCCGTCCCGCGCTCCCGCCCGTGGAATTCCTGGGTCAAAAGGGCCAGCGAAACCGCGAACATGATGGCGCCGCCGATACCCTGCGCGCCCCGTGCCAGGTTCAGGAACAGAGGGTCCGTCGCCGCGCCACACAGGGCGGAGGCGGCCGTGAACAGCACCACTCCGATGAGGAACACCCGCTTGCGGCCGAGCAGGTCGCCGAGCGACCCCGCGTTCAGGACGACGCTCGCCAGCATGAGCGAGTACGCGTCCACGACCCACTGGAGGTCGGTGAAGGAGCTGTGGAGGTCCGTCTGGATCTTCGGGAGCGCCACGTTGACGACCGTGATGTCCAGCAGCAGCATGAAGATGCCGACGCAGACGATGATCAAAGTCCGCCACTTCCGGTCCATGCCTGCGACCGTATCGGAGCAGGACTCGGCTATGCCGGATGGAATGGTGAGCGACTATGGCGCTTGCGCGTTTGCTTCCGCGCCCTCAGGGCCGGGGCCGGGCAGATCGGGGACCGACGGTGGCTAGGGTCATCGCGTTCGCCAACCAGAAGGGCGGCGTCGCCAAGACGACGACGACGCTGAACCTCGGCGTCGCGCTCATGGAGCAGGGCAAGCGCGTGCTCGCGGTCGACCTCGACCCGCAGGGCAACCTCACCATGTCGCAGGGCTGGAACCCGGACGAGATCGAGCGCTCGCTCTTCGACGTGCTCGTGCACAAGCTTCCGATCACCGAGATCGTCCGCAAGGGCGAGATCGACATCGCCGTCTCCTCTATCGACCTCGCGGGCGCCGAGCTCGCGCTGTCGTCGATGATCGGCCGCGAGCGCGCGCTCGACAAGGCGCTGCTCCCCGTGAAGGAGGACTACGACTACATCCTCATCGATACGCCGCCGTCGCTCGGCCTCTTGACGATCAACGCGCTCGTTGCCTCGAACGGCGTGATCGTGCCGGTGCAGTGTGAGTACCTCTCGCTGCGCGGCCTCGTCCAGCTCGAGAACACGCTGACGATGATCCGGGAGAACCTGAATCCGGACGTGGCGATCCAGGGAATCCTCCCGACGATGTACGACAAGCGCCTCCTGCACTCGAAGGAGGCGGTCGAGATCCTGCGCGAGAACTTCGGGGACCTCGTGTTGAACACGAAGATCCGCAAGACTGTGCGGTATGCGGAGGCCCCGGTGAAGGGAATGTCGGTGTTGAAGTACGACCCGACCGGAGAGGCTGCGAGCATGTATCGCGACCTCGCCAAGGAGGTGCTCGATGGCGCGTCGGCGCGCCAGCATGCGTGAAGGCCCGCTCGCGGAGCTCTTCCGCGCGACGGAGGCTGCGCAGCGCCAGGCCGAGGGCCAGCCGGCCCCGGAGCCGGAGGCTGCCCCGAAGGAGCCCGAGGAGCGGACGGTCGAGCACGTCCCGAGCTGGGAGGAGGCGCGCGCGGAAGCGCCGGTGCCGCAGCCTGTGCCCGTTCCGCTCCCGCCGCCGCCTATGCCCGTTCCGCTCCCGCCGCCGCCTGCGCCCATTCCGCCGCCGCCGGCTCCGCCGCCCCCGCAGATTCGCCATGAGCCTCCCGTCACCCGGTACGTCGAGCCGATGCCGGAGGCGCCGCCGCGCCTGTACCGCGCCCCGTCGGCCGACGCCGGCGCGTACCTCGCCGTCATCAAGGTCGTCGGCGTCGGTGGCGCAGGCCTCAACGCGGTCAATCGGATGATCGACGCCGGCATCAGCGAGGTCGACTTCGTCGCGGTCAACACCGACAGCCAGGCGCTGCAGATGAGCGACGCGCCCTCGAAGATCCACATCGGGCGCGAGCTGACGAAGGGGCTCGGCTCGGGCTCCGATCCCGACGTCGGCCGCCGCTCCGCCGAGGAGGGCTACGACCAGCTCAAGAACGCGCTCCGCGGGTCGGACATGGTGTTCGTCGCCGCGGGCGAGGGCGGCGGCACCGGCTCCGGCGCCGCGCCGGTCGTGGCGAAGATCGCGCGCGACCTCGGCGCGCTCACGGTCGGGATCGTGACGACGCCGTTCAAGTTCGAAGGGACGAAGCGGCGCACGCAGGCCGACCAGGGCGTGCAGGCGCTGCGCGCGGCGTGCGACACGACGATCGTCATCCCGAACGACCGCCTGCTCGAGGTACTCGACCGTTCGACCTCGATGCTCGACGCGTTCAAGGTCGCGGACGACGTCCTCCGCCAGGGCGTGCAGGGCATCACCGACCTGATCACGCTTCCCGGCTTGATCAACCTCGACTTCGCCGACGTGCGCACGATCATGAGCAACTCCGGCACGGCGCTCATGGGCATCGGCTTCGCCTCGACCGGCGATAACCGTGCGCGTGAGGCGGCCGAGCGCGCGCTGCGCTCGCCGCTCATCGACGAGGAGATCACCGGCGCGACCGGCATCCTGCTCTCCGTCGCCGGCGGCGACGACATGACGCTCATCGAGGTGAACGAGGCGGCAGAGGTGATCCGCGCCGCAGCTACCGACGAGACGAACATCATCTTCGGCGCCACCGTCGACGACCGGCTCACCGGCCAGGTGTGGGTGACAGTCGTCGCGACCGGAATCGGCCGCGGCCGGCGGGCGCACCGGCCGACGTTCGCGACCCCGTCGCTTATCGACGACGGCGACATCGACGTGCCGTCCTTCTTGAAGCAGTAGTGGACGCGTTCCTCGCGATCGCGAGCAAGCGCGACGAGCGCCGCTACGCCGATCGCCCGGTCGCCGAGGAGGACGTGCTGCGGATTCTCGACGCCGGACGGCTCTCCGGGAGCTCGCGCAACACGCAGAACTGGCAGTTCGTCGTCGTTGCCGAGAAGGCCGCGCTGGCGGAGGCGGTGTACGCGCCCGAGAACGTGCAGACCGCGGGCCTCGTCGTCGCGATCATGGGCGAGGCGTTCCCGTTCGACGTCGGCCGCTGTGCGCAGAACATGATGCTCGCCGCTTGGGACCTGGGCGTCGTCTCGTGCCCGAACGGGATCCGCGACGCCGAGCGCGCGGCGGAGCTCGTGGGCGGCGACGTGAAGATGATCCTCTCCTTCGGCTATCCGCAGCGCGAGCTGCACGTCGAGTCGCGGAGCGCGGAGGACTGGTCCGCCAGCGCGAAGCGCAAGCCGCTCGACGACCTCGTCATCCGATAGCGTTTCGGCCGTGGCGCCTCCCCGGAACCGGCCGAAGCCGATCGTCGCCGTCGGCGAGGTGGTCATGTGGGTGCTCTTCGTCCTGCTGCTCTTCCCCGCCGGAGTCGTCGGCTGGGCGGTGGGCCACTACACCGGCCATCAGGGCGGCGGGACGCGCACGGTGACCGTGTCGGCCGCGGCTCCCGCGACCACGACAACGCCCGCGGCGACGACGACTGCGAAGGCGGCCCCGACGACCACCGCCGCCGCCGCGCCGACCGCGGCCGGGAAAGCGATCTTCACCTCCGCCGGCTGCGCCGCGTGCCACACATTCAAAGCGGCCGGGGCGACCGGGAAGATCGGCCCCGATCTCGATACCGCTCCTGCCATCGACGCGAAGAAGGACAACATGGCGCTCGCAGCCTTCGTGCGCGAGTCGATCGTGAGCCCGAACGCGTTCATCGCGCCAGGCTTCACGAAGGGCCTCATGCCGCAGACCTTCGCCACGACGCTGAGCAAGGCGAAGATCGACACGCTCGTCTCCTTCATCGTGGGCGGCAAGTGATCGAGGCCATCCACATCGGCCCGGAGGACGGCGGCCCGCTCGAGCCGGTCGACTCCGTCCGTGCGGTCGCCGGCAAGGGCCTCGAGGGCGACCGGCACTTCGCCGCTGGCGGCGCAAAGCCCGGCCAGGCGCTGACGCTCGTCGAGGCGGAGCAGGTCGAGGACGTCGGGCTCGCCGTGGGCGAGGCGCGCCGGCAGATCACCGTGCGCGGCGTGCAACTGAACGACCTCGTCGGCAAAACGTTCAAGGTGGGAGAGGTCGAGTGCTACGGCGTCGAGCTGTGCGAGCCGTGCGAGCACCTGGAGTCGATGACGAGGCCCGGGATCATCAAGGATCTCGTCCACCGCGCAGGCATCAACGCGGACATCCTGAGCGACGGCGTCATCCGCGTCGGCGACGCGATCTCCGTCTAAAAGCCGGCACACACTCGTCACACTTCACGTGTTGCGATGCAGAGGTGGACGTCACGCACCTCGATCTCGACGTAGACCGCATCGGCATCTGCCAGGCCTGCCTCAGCTTTGTCTCCTGCTCCCTCGGCGATCCGAAGGAAGCGCGGCACTGGACGTACGAGATGACCCCGTTCATCTGGGAGGAGGGTCTGCGCGAGCCCGCGCTCGAGGCGGTGCGGAGGCTCGGCAACGTCGAGGCGCTCGCCGACCTCGAGGCCAAGGGCGGCCGAAGCAAGACGGCGCGCGCGATCGTCATGCACCTCGCGCGCCAGCAGGACGAGCGGGCGCGCACCCGCTGGAAGGCCATGCGCAACTAGTGAGCAAGCAGAGTGCTAGCATTGAAGCCATGTCCACGCTGTACGTCCGCAACGTGCCGGAAGACCTGTACGCGAAGCTCCAGAGGTGGGCCGCGGAATCGGGTGAGTCGTTGAACTCGGCGATCCTCGAATTCCTCGAGCGCGAGGTCGAGCGCAAGGAGCGGCGGGCCGAGTACGAGCGTCTGCTCGCCGAGCTGAAGACGTATCCGCCATACGTCGGGCCGCCTTGGCCCGAGGACATCATTCGCGAGGACCGTGACCGAGGCCACAAGCCCGAGTTCGGCTACTAGCTCGGTCGTCGACGCGAGCGCCGTCGTGCGCGCGCACATCGACGATGACGTGGTCGCCCAACAGTGGCTTGAGACTGAGGTCTTCTGGCCGACGCTCGTCTACGCCGAGGTGGCGAACGCGCTGCTCCGGCTCCATCGGCATGGCCTCTCGATTGATCGGGCGCGGGCCGCGCTTGACGCTGTGCATGCGCTCGACGCCAACGCGCGGCCGGTCGAGTCGCTCGTCCGGGCAGCCTGGGCGACGGCACTCTCTCGCAGCCTCACCGTCTACGACGCTTGTTACGTCGTTCTTGCCGAAAGGCTCGACGTCCCGCTCATCACCGCCGACCGCCGGCTTGCGGCAGCGACGCCGAACGCGGTCCTTCTCTCCTAAGGCAGCGTGCAGCTCTGCCGCTGGCCGGCGAGCGTGTCGAGCGCGCTGTCCGCGCTGACGATGAACCCGATGCTCGCGGTGCGCGCGTGCAGCGTCGTTAGGCGCAGCATCCCGTCCGCGCCCTCGCTCAGGCATCCGTCCGACGTGCGCCAGTACGGCGACCAGCGCACGGCGATGCGGTACGTCCCGGCACGCTTCACGCCGACGATGATGCGCGTCTGCGTCATCGCGTCGACACGCGGCTTGTCAGGCCCGGTGACGATCGGCCGGAAGTGCGGGACGCGGTAGATCGAGATCGTCCCGTCGTTGTACACGGGCGCGAGCCCGGCGCGGCCGCTTCGCACGAGCGCCGCCTCCGCGATCGAGCTGTAATCCGGCGTCGTCCGCGCGAGCACGACGTACCCGACGCCGAGCCCGTGCAGCCAGCTGAGGTACGCGCCCGCGCCGAGCTTGCTGTACAGCACCTCGTTCTGCGGGAAGTCGTCCTGCCGGAACCAGCCGCGCGCGAGCGGGATGTTCGCGTCGGCGAGGTAGACCGCGGGCCAGTGATCGGCGGTGTCGACCGCCTCGACCCGGACGTTCGGTCCTGCGTGCGCGTGCAAGAAGGCGATCGCGCCGGTCCACGTCGATGCCTTGGAGGTCACATCCGCCGATCCGTGGATGAAGCTCGCAGCGAGCGGCGAGACGTTCCACGAGACCGCGAGCGCGACGACGCCGATGGCGACCGGCAGCGGCCGCCAGTGCCGCAGTGTCAGGACGAGCACCGCCAGCGGGATGGCGATGAAGCGCAGCCGCTCGATGTTCCCGCCGAGCTCGGAAGGAACGACGTAGGAGCCGATCATCGCGGCCAGGTAGACGGCAAAGAAGAAGCGGAGCACGCGCGCCCGCTCGACGCGCCACGTCAGCGCGAGCCCGAGCACGCAGAACGCGGACCCGGCGAGGACGTCGGCGGTGTAGAACGGGAAGCGCCCACCGCCCGGGAACAGTCGCCAGAGCACGAACTCGCCGAGACCGGCGATCGCGATGACTGCGACCGGAGCCCACGCGCGCTGCAGCGAGACGCGCCGGCCGAGCGCGATCCCGGCGAGGACGATTGCGAGCAGGAGGAACGCGAGCGGGCTCGCGGCCAGCGACAGAACTGCCAGGGCGGCGAACCGCCAGCGCGCGTTCGCCTGTAATGCCCAGATCGCCAGGAGCGCGAGCGCGAATCCAAGCGCGAACGGGAATGCGGCCGAGAGGACGATGCCCGCCCACACTGCGGCGAACGAGCGACTCGACCAGCGTGTCGTCGGCCCCCATTCGCGCCAGACGATGACCGCGAACGCGAGCGCCGCAAGGGCGACCGTCGCGACCGCGAGCAGCTTGATCCCGAGCCAGGCGGCGAGGGGGTAGTAGATGAGGCTGTACGTGATGAAGCTGTACCGCCCCGCGTACCAGAAGTTGTTCCAGAGCGTGAAGCCGTGCTCGAGGAAGAGCGTGCGCTGATATGCGTGCGCGGCCAGGTCGGTGCCGGGCGGGCCGAGCCACGCAAGGAGCGCCGCGATCGACGCGGCGGCGGCTGCACAAAGCAGCGCCTCGCTGACGAGCGGATGGCGCCGGACCATGTCTGGAGAGTATCCCTAGGTCAGGGAGACCAGCCGGCGAGCGCACTCAGCAGGAGCGCCCCTGCGGCGAGGCTGCTCCTGCTGACCCTCCGTCCGTGCGCGACCAACGACCCCAACTGTCCTCACCTGTATGGACGCCGAAGCCCCGGGTTGGTTTGCTCTCGGGATGAGAGGCGCGATTGCAGCCGGGCATCCCCTCACCGCGGCGGCCGGGGCGGCCGTCCTGGAGGCGGGCGGGAACGCGGTCGACGCCTGTGTGGCGGCCGCTTTCACGTCCTGGGTGGCCGAGAGCATGCTCACCGGGCCGGGCGGGGGCGGGTTCATGCTCGTCCATCGCGGGGGCGAGACGGTCGTGTTCGACGCGTTCGTGGCGGTGCCGCGGGCGCCGGTGGAGGGGGAGCTGCTCGCGGTCACGGTCGACTTCGACGGAGACACGCAGCAGGTGTTCCACACGGGACCGGCGGCGGTCGGCGTGCCGGGGACTGCGTTGGGGCTGGAGGCGGCGCACGCGCGCTTCGGCTCGCTGCCGTGGGCCGAGCTCGCCGCGCCTGCGGCTGCGCTCGCGCGGGAGGGCGTGGAGCTGACGCCGGCGCAGGGCTACCTGCACAAGATCCTCGACGCGCTGCTGCGCCACTCGCCGGAGGGCGACGCGTTCTACGGCGGACGCGTGCTGCAGGCGGGCGAGCGTTTTCGTCTGCCCGATCTCGCGGACACGATCGACCGGATCGCGGCCGACGGCGCGCGCGTCCTGTACAAGGGCGATCTGCTGGGCCTCTCGCGCGAGGACCTCGAGTCGTACGCGGTGATCGAACGCGCGCCGGTGTCGGTGCGCTATCGCGGCTGCGAGTTCCTGTCGAACCCGCCGCCGTCGAGCGGAGGAAGATTGATCGCGCTCGGGCTCGAGTCGCTTGGCGACGACTTCGACATCGTTCACGCGATGGAGGTAATGGAAGCGGCCCGCGTCCCTTCTGCAGGCGGAACGACGCACATCTCCGTCGTCGACGCGCACGGCGATGCGGCGTCGCTGTCGTGCTCGCTCGGGTCGGGGAGCGGCGTCGTCGTTCCCGGGACAGGGATTCACCTGAACAACATGCTCGGAGAAGCGGACCTGAAGGGAAGCGCGCGCCCCGGAGAAAGACTCACGTCGATGATGGCGCCGTCGGTCGTGCTGCAAGACGGCCGCCCGCGGCTCGTGATTGGTTCGGCCGGCTCGGAGCGCCTGCGCGGCGCGATCCTGCAAGTGGTGGCGAACGTAATAGGTCGTGGCATGGGAGTCGAAGACGCAGTCGATGCACCGCGCCTCCATCTGGACGGAGGCGTCGTCCACGTCGAGCCGGGAATCGAGCTCGAGCGCGAGAACGTCGTGCGCTTCGGCCGGAGGAATCTGTATTTCGGCGGCGTCAGCGCAGTCGAGGTGCGCGCTGAGGGCGAGCTCGCGGCCGCGGGCGACCCGCGCCGAGGCGGTGCGGGCATGGTGGTGGCGTGAGCGACTTCGTCGTCCGTCGTGCGGAACCGTCAGATGCAGAAGCGCTGACGCGCCTAGCCGAAGAAGTCAGCGGCGAGCCGGAAGCGTGGCTCATCTCCGCCGACGGCGAGTGGCGCTCGGTCGGCGACGAGCGGAGGTATCTGAAAGCGGTGCGCCGCTACGCGCATGCGGCGGTGTTCGTCGCGGAGCGGGAGGACGGCGCAATCGTCGGCCGGCTCTCAGTCGCGCGCGACGCGCATCCCGCGAGCGCCCATGTCGCCGACATCGGCCTGATGGTCGCGCAAGACGCGCGCCGGCAGGGCGTGGGGCGGGCGCTGCTGGAAGCGGCGGTCAGTTGGGCGAGACCGTCAGGCGTGAGCAAGCTCGAGCTGCACGTGTTCCCGTGGAACGAGCCCGCGATCAAGCTGTACGAGAACTTCGGCTTCGAGCGCGAGGGCTACCGGAAAGGGCACTACTTGCGGGCGGGCGAGATGGTGGACGCGATTTTGATGGCGTACGAGCTGTCGACGCACGGCAGCGCTGAATAGGGTGGAGGCGTGAGCGACATCAAGCTCTTCCAGTTAAGCGCTGGGCGCCCGATCGAGCTCGTCGCGAAGCCGGCGACCGTCGAGAAGTCGCTCCAGACTCTCATCGAGAGCAACCTCGAAACGTTTATCGGCGTGCGGCTGCTTGCAAGCGAGCATTCCACGGGAAAGGCTCACGGCGGCAGGATCGACACGCTTGGCATCGATGAGAACAACTCGCCAGTCATCATCGAGTACAAACGCTCACTCAACGAGGACGTCATCAACCAGGGCCTTTTCTACCTCGACTGGCTTCTCGACCACCGAGCAGACTTCACGCTTCTAGCTATGAAGGTCCTAGGATCCGATCTTCAGCAGAAGGTCGACTGGTCGGCGCCACGCCTCGTCTGCATCGCGGGCGATTTCACTAAATACGACGAGCATGCCGTTCAACAGATTGATCGCAACATCGAGCTACTTCGCTACCGCCGGTATGAGACGGGTTTCCTCGTTCTAGAGCTCGTCAACGCGACTACGGGCTCAGTGTTGTCGTCCGGCTCTTCCTCGACAAAAGCCGTCGACGGCGGACGCGCTCCTACGGCCTACAAGACGGTCGGGGAGTACTACGAGTCGGCGCCACAGCCGCTTCGAGATCTCTGCGATTCGCTCGAAGCGTTTCTGCTCGCGCTTGGTGACGACGTATCAAAGAAGTCATTGAAGTTCTACTTCGCGTTCCGACGACTCAAGAGCTTCGCGTGCGTTGAGGTGCATCCGCAAACGGCGACCTTGCTCGTCTACGTGAAGGTCGACCCAGAATCCGTCGCGCTCGAGGATGGATTTACGCGCGACATGAGAGGGGTTGGCCACTACGGAACAGGCGAGCTGGAGATCCGCATAAGGACGGTCGAACAGCTTGAGCGAGCGAAGCCTCTACTGATCCGTAGCTACGAGGCCAGCTAATCGAGGCGGATCGCGCTTAGGCTCGCAAGGTACTCAGCCTGGTGTCCGAAAGAGCCAAGTCCGCTTCGATCAACGCGACCATCTCGTCCGACGCTTCGGCTCTACTGGCTGCTGGCCATCGATATGGGAGTCAGCGCCACATCACCTAGGTCGTCACTTGCTTCCGCAGAGCTTGGGCACGACGCGGCGACGTTCAGGTCCGCCAAGAAGCTCCCAGTGCATCGCTGGTTCCCCTGGATTGAGGGGTTCTCCGACAAGATTCCGCTTCTAGCGATTGAGCGTCACCGCCCATCGCTCGTCTTCGATCCATTCGTAGGATCTGGAACGACCGCAGTTACTTCGGTCCTGCGTGGTATTGACGCAGCAGCGGCAGAGGTCAACCCGTTCTTGCGCTTTGTCACTCGAGTGAAGACGGAAACCGCGAGCGCTACGCGCGACGTCCGGCCATTCGAGGCCCTGGCAGCAACGGCTGCTGTGGTGGCTGACGCGGAAGTTCGCCCGGTGGGGACGAACATCAATGCCGCCTTTTCTGGAAAGGACTACTTCTCTGAGCAAACCTTGGGCTGGATCTCCCGCCTCAAGGGTGCGATCGACGACGTTGACGTACGCAACCCGGCGTTACGAGATGTCTTTCGGCTGGCGCTCGCATCTGTGCTCATAGATGTCTCGAACATGACTCGACGAGCGGACCTGAGGCGCCGCCGTCCGAATGAGGTCTTGCGCGAGGCGGACGATGTGCCACGCCTGTTTCAGCAAGCTTGTTGGTCCATGATCGGGGACCTTGTCCATCTCCCTTCAGAGATGGGCACACTCCAGAAGCTTGGTGAAGACGCGCGGGTGCTCGATGAGTCCTTGCGAAGGCAGGTGGACGTCTGCGTTACTTCGCCGCCCTATTTGAACGGAACTAACTATGGGCGTAATACGAAGCTTGAGCTGTGGATCTTCGACTTCATCTCATCGGCGCAAGACCTGACGGAGTTGCACCACGCGGCAATCAGCGCGGGCATTAACAGCGCTCGGTCAGACGAGGAAGTGACAACGAATGACCCTTCGCTTGCCTTGGTACTTCAGGCGCTCGATGCACATGCATATGATCGAAGGATCACCCGCATGGCGGCGGGTTACTTTCGCGACATGGAGCGCGCGCTTCACGTGATTGCGAGCGCCCTCCGACCGGGAGGATTCCTCTACCTGGACATCGGCGACTCGTCCTTCGCCGGCGTTCACATCCCGACTGATCAGATTCTTCGTCGTTTGGCGGAGGAAGCAGGCTTGACTTTCCGAGAGGACGTAACGCTGCGGCGGCGACGGTCGAAGGACGGATCTCCGTTACGCCAAGCGCTCCTCATCTTCGAGGCGCGCCGAGCGACGCCGAAAGCGGAGACCGGCGAAGCGGTGCGCTTGCGCGAGCTGGTCGAGTCGCGGATCTTCCAGCAAGATCCCTACGGGGCCCGGAACTGGGGCCACCGTTGGCACTCGATGTGTTCGTATCAGGGCAAGCTCAAGCCGAGCATCGCGCACTTTCTCGTTCGGGAATTCTCGTCTCCAGGTGATGTCGTCTTGGATCCCTTCGCTGGTTCCGGGGCCGTGACGTTGGAGGCCGGCCTGCAAGGCCGAGTCGGCTGGGCTAATGACATAAACCCAGTGGCTCTACGGCTGCTTCGGGCGAAAGCGTCGCGGCCAGATGCGGCCGCGGTGAGTCGTACGCTTGACGAGGTCGCTGGTTTCGTAGCCGAGGTCGCTCCTTCTCTTGACCCGAGGTCCATCGGCGACTTTGGACTTAACGGTCCACTCGTGACCTATTACCACGCGCATACCTTTCGGGAGATCCTCGCTGCGCGGACGTGGTTGAAGACGGCGCCTGAGGATTCCTCAGCGGTGGCTCTTGTCGCATCCGCACTAGCGCACATTCTTCACGGAAATAGACCGTATGCGCTGAGTCGGCGATCACACCCGATTACACCTTTTGCGCCGACAGGCCCGACTGAGTATCGCCCGCTTGAGCCGCGACTGCGCGCGAAGGTCGCTCGATTGCTTGCCGCAGAGCTTCCTGTCGAATGGCGAGACGGGATCGTTACGGAGAACGACGTATGCGCGCTCGGCGGTGGTACTGCCGACGTCATAATCACTTCGCCGCCCTTTTACGGGAGCACGCGGTTCCACGTCAACAACTGGATCCGACTCTGGTTCTGCGGCTGGGAGCCCGCCGACTTCGATGTCTCACGTGCCGACTTTCTCGAGTCTCGGCAAATGCGGACTCTCGCGATCTATCGCGATGTCTTCAGGTCAGTTCGCTCGACGCTTCCAAAAGGCGGCTTGGCGATCTGGCATCTCGGGCTGAGCAAGCGAAAAGACATGGGCGCCGAACTTGCCGAACTCGCGTCGCCAGAGTTTGAGTTCATCGCACTTGAGCGTGAGTCAGTGGCTCACTGCCAATCGCACGGAGTCACCAGTCAGGGGGTTACGCTCGCCCACCAGTTTTTACTCCTCAGAGCGGTTTAGCCCGATCGCTGCAAGCGCCTGCTCGGACGCATCCGCGAAAACGTCCTCACCGGTCCTCGCAAGGATGCGTTCTCGCAGACCACGCAGCCTCTCTGGATACCTGACCCAACGCGTGACCACCTCATCGGGATCCTGCTTCAGGCGCTCGATCTGCTCAGGGTTGAACTTTGCCTCTCCAGCCAAGGTGGCGTAGGGGATGCCGGTCAGCGTCGCAAGCCGTCGGAGCTTCGTCTCGTCGCCGCCGTAATACATCGACGGCCATTGATCGCTCTTGTTGCCATTGCACGTTCGACATAGGAGCGTCGGGCCCAAGTTGAGCGGCCATAAGTACGCCACGGGCAGCGTGTGATCGAGGTAGTAGCCATCCTCACCGCCTGCGGTCGCGGCGAGTTCTCGGTCGCACGAGAAGCAAGATTGACCGAAGCGTTCGACGAGCTCTGCAATGGGTTCGGTAAGCCTGGTCTCTCCGCTCAGTTCGCTGAACATGCGTCGGTAGTCGGCGGCCTCGCGATGCTGTTCGGGCAAGCGTGTCCAGTTCTTGAGGTCGTTGTAGAGACGCTTGCACATGCGGCATTCGCCCTGACGTCCAGAGTCGCGCGCCCCATGACGGTCGAAGGCTGACAGCGGAAGAAGTCCGTAGCAGTTGAGGCAGTACTTAACCTTTTCAGCAAGATCGAGGTAGTCGCTGTGAGCAGGAGCGAACTTTCCCTCGGCTACGTCCTCACCTGTCTCGACCTGAACGAGCCGATAGTCAAAGATCTCCTCTACGCCGCCGTCGCGAAGAACGTGCCCGCAGGCAGGACACTCGAAGCTGAAACCCGCGCCGCAGTCGGTTTCGGCGACAACGCGTGTCTGCTCGCACGTCGAGCGAAAGCATTGGAATCGACGGTAGACGACGTCGCCCTGGCCTCGAACCCGCTCCGGGCGGTCCTGGTTTAGCTTGTCGACGCGAGAATATGGGGCTCGGCGCGGCATCCCGCCGTCCAGCCTAGCGCCGTTGTTGTCGTGGGCGGCCGTCGCCAATCGGAACCGGAAGTGCTCTTTCTCGTGGGGGCGCCACTAGCACTAGGTGGCCGCGAGGAAGCGATCAAAACGGGCCGCGAGCCTCTCTCGGTCGGGCTTCCACGCGAGCCGCGACGGTACAACGATCGGATGCGCGTGAAAGCCCTTGAGCAGTTCGAGCATCGGTCCGTCCTCCTTCTCGAGGAGTCGAGCTGCAACGCGAACCTCATAATCCGGTGACACCCCGACGAGATCCTGATCGAAGGCTCGGTGATGTATTGAGCAGAGGCTGAGGCCGTTCGCGATGACCGGCTCGCCCCGCTGTTCCAGATCTCCGGCGATATGGGCAGCATCCAGTAGGCGCACCTCCTTAAGCCGGCAAATCGCGCAGAGACTCGAGTACGCGACTAATACGCGTCCACGAAAGCGCGCCTGATGCAGACGAACCCGTGCCTCTCGAACGGCGTACCTCCTCTCGAGAGGATCCTCGACAAGCGCCGGCTCGGGTTCATCGAGCGGCCCGACCATTCGACCCGGCGTCACGAGCACGCGCCGCGCGCGCGGATCGTCTTCCGTGACATAGACCGGATAGAGCGGTCGGTACCAGCCTGGCCGAGTGGCGACGAAATAGACGAGCGGGGTTTGTGACGCGAGTGCAGCCCTGAGTGCACGGTTGTCTGGCTGGTCTGGTGAGCCGGCTCGGTAGGCGTAGAAGAAGCCGTGCGGTAGTTCCTCGTCGTCGTAGGGCGACTTCGCTGAGGTATTGATCGATAGAGCTGCCTGTCCACTCTGGGCGGCTGCTCGGAAAATGCCCTTCTGCGGCGAGAGAAATGGCACACGGCGACCGGCGAATGGAAAACCCGCATCAAGTCCGCCCCTGTACGGCACGTCCTCGCCGAACTGCGCGCAGAGGACGTCCAGAGATGCGAAACACCCGCTCCGTAGGTGTTCGTCTTCCACTCGAGGATCCTATGACGCTCCCCGACCAGAAGAAACGTGACGTCTGGGGATCAAGTGGCAAAGCTGTCGTGCCGATGTTCGGCTGAGATGAGCGCGCTCACTCGCCTCTACTACGGCGGTGCGGGGGACTCTGGGATGAGGCGCTACAGGAGCCTTGCGGCTCATTGGCGCCATCGGACCTTCGGGCGGCGGACGAGCTGGTATTTCTGGACGCTCTTCGCGTGGGGACTCATCGGGACGCTCGCGCTCACCCCACACAGATATCGCTTCCTCGAGGGCCTGTTCTTCGGGATGGTAGGGATGGCCTTCGAAATGTTCCCAGATGTGGCAATGCCTGACTACATCGCTCGTTGGGAGCGCGGCGCTTGGGGCGAACAGAGCACGGCAAAGGCACTCAAGCCGCTACGCAAACAAGGCTGGCTAATCCGGCACGATCTCGCGACGAGATATGGCAAAAGCAACCGCGATCACATCGTGGCGGGTCCAGCTGTTTACCTCCTGGACTCAAAACTGCTGAAGGACGAGGTCTGGATTGATGCCAAGGGCCTCCACGTTCGTCGCGTCGACGACTCGGGAGACGAATACGTCATCCCGGACCTAAGTCGGCGTATGGGCGGCGCGGCAAAATCGCTCGAGCGCGAGCTCGAGGCCGGCGTGGGCTTCCCGGTCGCTGTTTATCCAGTCGTGGTGGTGTGGGCGCTTTTCGCTGCCGGGGCTCAGTGGGATGGCAACGTCGCATACGTCGATGGCGATCAGATCGCGACGTGGCTCGAGTCTCGACCGACCGATCTTCGCGACCCCGCCAAACGGCGGAAAGTTGAAGGCTGGCTTCTGTCTCTGCCGCGCGCCTGACTAAAAAGGGGCCCGTCGGGACCCCCTTGTAGAGTGGCTTGGCCGTGCCCGAGACCGCTCCTTTCGTTCACCTCCACGTTCACTCGGAATACTCGATCCTCGACGGCGCGTGCCGCATTCCGGCCCTCGCCGCGCGCGCCGCTGAGCTCCAAATGCCCGCCGTGGCGCTCACCGACCACGGCTCGCTCGCCGGCACGATCGACCTCGTCAAGGCAGCGAAAGCCAACGGGATCAAGCCCGTCATCGGCTGTGAGGTCTACGTCGCCGACGACCGCCGCGCGCAGACGAAGGGCTACGCGCACCTGACGCTCCTCGCCGAGACGACCGCCGGCTACCACAACCTCGTCAAGCTCTCCTCGCTCGGCTACCTCGAGGGCTACTACTACAAGCCGCGCGTCGACTGGGAGCTCCTCGAGCGCCACGCCGACGGGCTCATCGCGCTCTCCGGCTGCCTCTCCGGCCGCGTCTGCAAAGCCCTGGAGGAGAGCCGCCCCGCCGACGCGGAGAAGGAGCTCGACCGGCTCGTCCAGGTCTTCGGCGAGGGCGACGTCTACGTCGAGCTCCAGAACGCGCACCTCGACGTGCAGCAGCGGATCCTGCCCGAGCTCGCCGCGCTCGCCGCCAAGCGCAACCTGCCGACGGTCGCGACCGGCGACGTCCACTACCTCCGCCACGAGGACGCACGCGCGCACGAGGCGCTCCTCTGCATCCAGTCCGGCGACTCGCTCAAGAACCCGAACCACTGGAAGTTCGACACCGACCACTTCTACTTCAAGTCGCCGGAAGAAATGGCGCTCGACTTCCCGGGCCACGAGGACGCGATGCGGCGCACGCTCGAGGTCGCGGAGCGCTGCAACGTCGAGATCGTCCTCGACCGCATCCTCCTGCCGAAGTTCCCGACGCCCGACGACCGCGACGCATTCGACTACCTCGTCGAGCTGTGCGAGAAGGGCCTCGAGAAGCGATACGAGAAGGTCGACGCCGACCTGCGCGAACGGCTCCAGTTCGAGCTGAAGACGATCCGCGAGATGGGGTTCGCGGACTACTTCCTCATCGTCTCCGACTTTGTCCGCTTCGCGAAGCGCAACGGCGTCTCCGTCGGCCCCGGCCGCGGATCCGCCGCCGGCTCGCTCGTCGCCTACAGCCTCGAGATCACCGACCTCGACCCGATCCGCTACGACCTCCTCTTCGAGCGCTTCCTCAACCCGGGGCGCAAGGAGTTGCCGGACATCGACATCGACTTCGCCGTCGAAGGCCGCGAGCGCGTCATCAACTACGTGCGCGAGAAGTACGGCAGCGACCGCGTCGCGCAGATCATCACCTTCGGGACGATGGCCGCGCGCGCCGCCGTCCGCGACGCGGGCCGCGTGCTCGAAGTCCCGTACGGCGTCGTGGACAAGATCGCGAAGCTCATCCCGGAAGGGCCGGGGCAGACGCTCGACGACTGCCTCAAGCCCGGACAGGAGCTACGCCAGTCGTACGACGCCGATCCGCAGACGAAGGAGATCGTCGACCTCGCGAAGCCGCTCGAGGGCCTGACACGCCAGGACGGCATCCACGCCGCCGCCGTCGTCATCGGCGCCGAGCCGCTCATCGGCAACGTCCCGCTCCAGCAGAAGGGCGCCGACCAGGAGGTCGTCACCCAGTTCTCGATGAACACCGTCGCCGCGCTCGGCCTGCTCAAGGTCGACTTCCTCGGCCTGCGCAACCTCGACGTGATCGACAAGGCCGTCGAGCTCATCGGCGGCGCTCTGCGCATCGAGGACATCCCGCTCGACGACAAGAAGGTCTACGCGATGCTCGCGCGCGGCGAGACCGCCGGCGTCTTCCAGTTCGAGGGCTCCGGCATGCGCGAGGCGATGCGGTCGGTGAAGCCGACGGTGTTCGACGACCTCATCGCGATCGGCGCGCTCTACCGCCCGGGCCCGATGCAGTACATCCCCGTGTACGCGCGCCGCAAGAACGGGCTCGAGCAGGTCAGCTACATCGACGAGCGGCTCAAGGAGATCACGAGCTCCACGTACGGCATCTGCATCTACCAGGAGCAGTACATGGAGATCGCAAAGAAGATCGCCGGCTTCTCCCCCGCGGAGGCCGACGACCTTCGCAAGGCGATCGGCAAGAAGATCCACTCGCTGATGGCCTCGTTGAAGGAGAAGTTCCTCCAGGGCTGCGCGTCAAACGGGGTCGCCACGTCGGTCGCCTCCCAGCTCTGGGCGGACATGGAGCAGGCCCAGGACTACTCCTTCAACAAGTCGCACGCCGCCTGCTACGCGCTCATCTCGTACCGCACCGCCTGGCTGCGCGCGAACCACCCGCGCGAGTACATGGCCGCGCTCATCTCCTCGGTCATGAACACAAAGGATCGCGTGCCCTACTACGTCAACGCGTGCGACGAGCTCGGCATCGAGGTGCTCCCGCCGGACGTGAACGAGTCGCAGATCGACTTCGCCGTCGTCGAAGGGAAGATCCGCTTCGGCCTCAACGCGGTGAAGAACGTCGGCGAGAACGCGTGCCACGCGATCGTCGCCGCACGCGCCGACGGCGGGCCGTTCACGAACATCTGGGACTTCACCGACCGCGTCGACCCGCAGCTCGTGAACAAGCGCGCGCTCGAGTCGCTCATCAAGGCGGGCGCGCTGCCGGGCTCGCGCAAGTCGATGCTCGAGGTGCTCGAGCAGGCGCTCGGCTCCGGCACCGCCGCGCACGACGCGCGCCGCTTCGGGCAGGGATCGATCTTCGACCTCGGCGACGAGCCGCAACAGGTGCAGTACCCCGCGCTCTCGACCGAGGAGTACGAGAAGTCCGACCTCCTGCACATGGAGAAGGAGAGCCTCGGCCTATACGTCTCCGAGCACCCGCTCGCGGCCGTCCGCGACCAGCTGAAGCGCAAGACCGACTGCCCCATCATCGAGCTCGAGCGCAGGCGTGACGGCGAGATCGTCCTCGTGGGCGGCCTCGTCTCCTCGCTCAAGCAGCTGACGACGAAGAAGGGCGAGCCGATGGTATTCGCCACCGTCGAGGATCTCACCGGCTCGGTCGAAGTGGTCGCGTTCAACTCCACGTATGCGCAGGCGCGCGACGCGCTCGTGCAGGACGCGATCCTCATCGTCAAGGGCCGCGTCGATCACAAGCAGATGGGGGAGACGAAGCTCGTCGCGCTCGAGATCACCGCCTTCGAGGCGACGCCCGAGCGGAAAGAGGTGCGGCTGAAGGTGGATGCGCGCGTCGCCGCCGCCGGCATCGTGCGCGAGCTCGCCGCCGTCGTGAAGGACTTCCCCGGCGAGGCGCCGGTCTATCTCGACCTGCAGACCTCGAACGGCCCGAAGGTGATGGAGCTCGGCCCCGGGTACCGCGTGAAGCCGGTGCCGGACTTCTTCGCCGAGGTGAAGGCTCTGCTCGGCGAAGCCGCCGTTCTGTAGCCTCCGGCCATGTTCGCGGTTGCTCCGCCGAAGCCGCCGATCGTCGTCGTCGACCCGGCCGGCGACAGCGGCACCGCGCCCGACATCACCAAGGTGCGGGTGACGACCGGCGCGAACGGCCGGATTGCCTTCGTCGTCGTGTTCGCGACGAAGTACGGCAGCAACTCGAGCCTGTATGTGTACATCGGCTCCCAGTACCGGCTCGGGCCGGGCGGGCTCGAGGTGTGGGACCCGCCTGCGAACGACTTCGAGCCGCTCGGCTCCGAATCGGGGACGTTCTCGGTCGCGCCCGGCGGCAGGGCGCTCGAGGCCTCCGTGAACGCGTCCGAGCTCGGGAATCCGAAGACGTTCCGCTTCACCGTGCAGAGCATCGATGGGGACGGGGGCACGGGTCACATGGATGCGACGTCCGCGGCGATCTGGCGCCGCTAGGCTGTTTCGCTGACTCTAGTCAGGGGGGAGATTGCGATGCGCAGGCTCATGGTTCTGGCGGTAGCGCTCGCTGTCGCGTGCGTCGTCGCGTCAACGGCCGGCGCGATCACCGCGCCGCCGCAGACCTTCACCGACGAGACGGGGGATAGCGGCACTGCGCCCGACATCGCGACCATCGCCGTCACGAACGACGACCACGGCCTGTACACGTTCACGATCGGCTTCGCGACGCCGTACGTGAACTCGGACAACATCACGATCGCCATCGACTCGGACAACAACGTCAACACCGGCGACACGCAGGCGCTGGGGGCCGACTATCTCTTTGAGGACGACTATGCGTCGCACTCGTTCGACCTCGCCGTGTGGCAGTCGAACGACTTCGCAGAGGCGCCGCATGCAACGGCCAACGTGGTGGTCGCGAGCGACAACAAGTCCATGACGATGACGATCAACAAGTCGGACCTGGGCAACTCGACCGACTTCAATTTCTTCGTCATCGCCTCGGATGGAACGTTCGACACGGGGCACACCGACGACGCCCCCAGCGGCGCCGGCGCGTTCTCGTACAGCGCGCAAACGATCTTCACGCTCGCGGCCGGCTCGTCCCATGACGGCGCCGCGAAGGCGGGCGGCACGTGGACGGTCTCGATGAGAGCGGTGCGCTCGGACACGAACGCGACCGTCGGCTCCGACGGGACGATCGCGTGCAAGGCGACCGAAGGCTCGAAGAAGCTCGCCGTCGTGAGCCACTCGTTTGTGTCCTCCGGCGGCGGGGGAGGCTCCTCCGCCGTGTGCACGTTCCGGGTGCCGAAGAAGCCGAAGCACGCGGCTGTGCACGCGACGGTGACGGTCTCCGACGCCGGTCAGTCGGCGAGCAAGAGCTTTACCGCGAAGACGAGATAGCGGAGGTACGCTGAGCCGATGCTCGAGCGCGCAACCGCTCGTACGCTGCCGCTCGTCGGGCGGATGGCCGACGCGACGCCGGTCGCGACCAGCTGCTGCAACGCCTGCCGAAGCTGCCTGACCGCGAACATTGCCGGTCTGCTCGCGGCGGCGGCCGCTTTCGCGGTGCGGCCGCTCCGGCGCCGCCTCGCACGCTGAAGGCCGCTACCGTGGCCTGATGGCCCGCCGGGAAGATCTCCGCAACGTCGCGATCGTGGCGCACGTCGACCATGGCAAGACGACCCTCGTCGACGCCCTGCTCTGGCAGGCGGGCTCCTTCCGCGCGAATGAGGACGTCGCCGAGCGGGTCATGGACTCGATGGATCTCGAGCGCGAGAAGGGGATCACGATCCTCGCCAAGAACACGGCCGTCCACGTCGGCGACGTCAAGCTGAACATCGTCGACACGCCCGGCCACGCCGACTTCGGCGGCGAGGTGGAGCGCGGGCTGACGATGGTCGACGGCATCCTCCTGCTCGTCGACGCGAGCGAGGGCCCCCTGCCGCAGACGCGGTTCGTCCTGCGCAAGGCGCTCGAGGCCCAACTGCCGGTCGTGCTCGTCGTCAACAAGGTCGACCGGCCGGACGCGCGCGCGAAGGAAGTCGTCGACGAGGTGTACGAGCTCTTCCTCGACCTCGACGCGGACGAGTCGCAGATCGAATTTCCGATCGTGTTCGCGAACGCCAGGGCCGGCCGCGCGGGCTTCGAGCCGGATGAGCTCGCGCCCGACCTCGGGCCGCTCGTGCAGACGATCCTCGCGACCGTGCCGGCGCCGTCGTACGACCCAGACCATCCGCTGCAGGCGCTCGTCACGAACCTCGACGCATCGCCGTACGTCGGCCGGCTCGCGCTGCTGCGCATCCACCACGGCACGCTCCGCAAGGGCGCGCAGATCGCCTGGTGCCGCCACGACGGGACGATCGAGAACGCGCGCGTGACCGAGCTGTACGTGAGCGAGGCGCTCGACCGCGTCCCCGTCGACGAGGCGGGGCCGGGGGAGATCGTCGCGCTCGCCGGCCTGCCGGAAGTGACGATCGGCGAAACGATCGCCGATCCCGACGACCCGCGCCCGCTGCCGGTAACGACGGTGGACGAGCCGTCCCTCTCGATCACGATCGGGATCAACACGTCGCCGCTCGCCGGCAGGGAGGGCGACCGTTTGACCGCGAGCCAGGTGAAGGCGCGGCTCGACCAGGAGCTCGTCGGCAACGTCTCGCTGCGTGTGCTCCCGACCGCGCGCCCGGACGCGTGGGAGGTACAGGGACGCGGCGAGCTGCAACTCGCGGTGCTCGTCGAGCTGATGCGGCGCGAGGGCTTCGAGCTCACCGTCGGCAAGCCCGAGGTGCTCACACGCGAGATCGACGGCAAGCGGCACGAGCCGGTCGAGCGCGTCGCGATCGACGTGCCCGAGGACTACATCGGCGTCGTCACGCAGCTCCTCGCATTGCGCAAGGGGCGCATGCAGAAGCTCGTCAATCACGGCACCGGCTGGGCGCGCATGGACTACCTCGTCCCCGCGCGCGGGCTCATTGGCTTCCGCACCGAGTTCCTCACCGAAACGCGCGGCACCGGGATCCTCCACCACGTCTTCGACGGCTGGGAGCCGTGGCAGGGCGAGATGCGGACGCGGCCGACCGGCGCGCTCGTCGCCGACCGGCGCGGCCCGACGACGGCGTTCGCGATCCTCAACCTCCAGGAGCGCGGCTCGCTCTTCGTCGAGCCGGGAGTCGAGGTCTACGAGGGGATGATCGTGGGCGAGAACGCGCGCGCGGACGACCTCGACGTGAACGCGACGAAGGAGAAGAAGCTCACGAACATGCGCGCGGCGAGCTCGGACGAGACCGTGCGCCTCATCCCGGCGCGGCCGCTCTCGCTCGAGCAGGCGCTCGAGCTCATCCGCGACGACGAGTGCGTCGAGGTGACGCCGAAGAGCATTCGGCTGCGCAAGGTCGAGCTGTCTGGGACGAAACGCGCTTCCGCCACGTCGCGACGGAAGCGCGAGCTCGTCAGCTGAACTACTTCTTCGCCTTGCGCGCGTGCTCGATCGTGAACGTCGCGCTCTGCCAGTTGAAGCTCGGGTCCTTGAAGAACCCGGTTGCGGAGAACCTGACGGCGACCGTGTCGCCGGCAGTGAGGGTCGGCAGCGTGGCGCTCCCGATCTGGAAGGTCACGTCGTTGCCCTTCAGCACCGTGTCGTAGGGGCCGCTCCTCGTGACGTTGACGCGGAGCGTGGACGCCGAGACCGCGTCGACCGTGCCCGCCGCGAAGTGGCAATTGCAGTTCACGTGGATCCGACGTGCGGTGCCGTTCGCGTCGACGACCCGGACGAGGTCGCCGGGGGCGATGCTCGACTGGTTCTTGCCGTAGACGATCTTCGTCGAGGAACCGATCGCGACCGTCTGCGATCCGCTCAGACTGCCTTTGCTCCAGAGCACGTCAACGGTGACCGAGCTCGGGCTCGACGCGGTGACCGCGCCGGCGAACCATTGCGCCTTCGGTGTGCCTGCCGCCTGTGCCGACAGCGGGACCGCAAACAGCACGGCGCCCGCGACGGCGAACGATTTCCATTTCCATGTCATGCCTTGGATCGTGTGCGCATTGCGTTCGGCGCGGGTCAGCGCCGCGTCAAATGCGTGTAAGGCCTTTCTCGCGCAGCTCGGCCTTCGCCCGCTCGCTCTTCTCGAGGCCGGCGATGCCCATGCCCGCCGCGATCTCCGGCGCCTTCGTGAACTGCACGTCGCGGTAGTCGACTGCCTGGATGTGATTGCCCCATGGGTCGCGGAAGTCGAGCGATGGTGGATGCGAGACCTGGACGCCGGCCGCCTCCAGCTCGGCGCGCAGTGCCTTCGTGTCGTCGACGACGAGGCCGAAGTGCCGGTCGGTGTCGGGCGGCTGCGAGCGTCCGCGCGCGAGCGCGATGAACTGGTCGCCCATGTCGACGAACGCCATCGCCGCGCCGGCGCGGCCGCGCAGCTCGAGGTCGAAGAAGCGGCCGTACCACGCGAGCGCCTCGTCGACGTCGCCGACTTCGAGCGCCACGTGGTTGATGCCGACGAGTTTCACCACCGCGACGTGACCGTAGCGCGCGGCGCTATACCTGAGTCGTGGAGCTCGGGATCTACACGTTCGGCGAGCTGACCGATGACGCGCAGACGCCGGCCGAGCGGGTACGCGACCTGCTGGAGGAGATCGAACTGGCCGACCAGGTCGGCCTCGACGTCTTCGGCGTCGGCGAGCACCACCGTCCCGACTTCATCATCTCCGCGCCCGCGGTCGTCCTCGCGGCTGCGGCGGTGCGCACGAAGAACATCCGGCTGACGAGCGCCGTGAGCGTCCTCAGCTCCGACGACCCCATCCGCGTCTTCCAGCAGTTCGCGACCGTCGACCTGCTCTCGAACGGCCGCGCCGAGATCATGGCCGGACGCGGGTCGTTCATCGAGTCGTTCCCGCTCTTCGGCTACGACCTGAAGGATTACGACGAGCTCTTCAGCGAGAAGCTCGCGCACCTGCTCGACATCCGCGCGCATCCGGCGGAGCTCGGCGTGTATCCGGTGCCGCAGCAGCCGACCCTGCCCGTGTGGGTCGCGGTCGGCGGCACGCCCGAGTCGGCGCAGCGCGCCGGCGCGCTCGGCCTCCCGATGGCGCTCGCGATCATCGGCGGCATGCCGGAGCGGTTCGCGCCGTTCGCGGAGATCCACCGGCAGGCCGCGCTCGAGGCCGGGTTCGATCCCCCGCCGCCGCTCTCGATCAACTCGCACGGGCTCGTCGCGGACACGTCGCAGGCGGCGGCCGACGAGGCCTACCCGGCCCTCAAGATGATGATGGACCGCATCGGCCGCGAGCGCGGCTGGGGGCCGCTCGAGCGGCCGACCTTCGACGCCTCCCGCACCCTGCGCGGGGCCAGCTTCGTCGGCAGCCCGCAGGAGGTGATCGAGAAGATCCTCTTCCAGCACGAGATCTTCAAGCACCGCCGCTTCCTCGTGCAGTTCAGCGTCGGGACGCTGCCCCACAAGGCCATCATGCGCTCGATCGAGCTCTTCGGGACCGAGGTGGCGCCCGTGGTCAGGCGGGAATTGGCCGGGGTCAAAGAATCCTTACGAATCCCCTAAACCGGTAGGCCCGTTTTACCGAAGAAGGGGAAGTGATGTCTGCGGTCGATACCTACATCGAGACGGAATCCGAGCGCGTCGAGCGCTGGCGGGCGGAAGAGCTGCTCCGCGTCGGCTTCGACGTCGAGTCGGCCACGCTGATCGCGGCCGAGCCCGGCGTCGATCTGCACGCCGCAGTCGCGATGATCGAGCAGGGCTGCCCGCCCGAGCTCGCCGTTCGCATCCTCCTCTAGCCTCCGCGCCAGGCAGAATGGGCGCCGGTGAGCGGCGTCCTCCTGTCCATCCCGTCGCCGCCGACGGGGGTCTACCACGTCGGCCCGCTGACGATCCACATGTACGGGCTGATGCTGCTGCTCGCGATCGCGGCGGCCATCTGGCTTACCGGCCGGCGCTGGGTGCGCTGGGGCGGCGACTGGGATCTCGTCTACCGCGTCGCCATCTGGGGCGTGATCTTCGGGATCATCGGCGCGCGCGTCTACCACCTGATCACGAGCTGGAACCAGGACTCGGCCATCCACGCGCACTGGTACGGGCCGTTCGCCGTGTGGTCGGGCGGGCTCGGCATCTGGGGCGCCATCCCGTTCGGGGTCGCCGCCGGCGCCTGGGTCGTGCGGCGCTCCGGGAACAGCGTGCGGCTGTTCATGGACGCGGTCGCGCCGGGGCTGCTCCTGGCGCAGGGGATCGGGCGCTGGGGCAACTACTGGAACCAGGAGCTGTACGGCAAGCACACGACGCTGCCGTGGGCGCTCGAGATCCACGGGAAAGGCGCGGCGAACCTCTACCACCCGACGTTCCTGTACGAGTTCATCTGGGATCTGCTCGCGGTGGGGGCGCTGCTCTGGATCGACCGGCGCTTCACGCTCCGGCGACCGGCGCTGTTCTCGCTCTACGTCGCGTTCTACACGGCGTTCCGCACGTACGAGGAGACGCTCCGGATCGACCCGTCCAACCATTTCCTCGGCCAGCGGATCAACTTCTGGGTGTCGCTCGTCGTCTTCGTCTGCTCGGTCGCGTTCTTCGTCTGGTGGCAGTTCCTGCACACGCCGTCGGAGGAGAAGCCGCCCGTCCAGAAGGCTCGGCCGATCCCCAAGGGGCCGACCATGGCCGTCCCGCGAGGTCGCGTCCGGCAACGCGGTTAGGGTCCCTCCGGATGATCGTCCGGGAGCTGGAACTCGACCTCGACGCCTTCGAAGGGCCCTTCGACCTTCTGCTGACGCTCGTTCTCAAGGACGAGCTCGACCTGGTCGAACTGGACGTCGCCGCGATCGTCCTGGCGTTCCTCGAGCGGCTCTTCGAGCGCGACGAGCTCGACCTTGACGCGTGCGGCGAGTTCCTCGTCCTCATCTCCGCGCTGCTCGAGCTGAAGGCGCGCGGGCTGTTCCCCGAGGAGGCGGCCGAGCTGGCCGAGCTGGAGCCGGAGCAGGCCGCCGAGGAGCTCGCGCGGCGCCTCGCCGAGTACCGGCGCATGAAGGAGGCGGCCGGCTGGCTGCGCGAGCGGCTCGAGGTCGAGGGCGACCGGTATTTCCGCATTGGGCCGGCGCCGTTGGCGCCGAAGGTGGAGCCCACGCTCGCGCCGCACGATCCCGCGCGGTTGGCGGCGGCGTTGCGGTTGATGGCCGTTCCGCCGCCGGAGGTGTCGCTCGCGCACATGGCGCTGCGCTTCCCGCCGGTGGTGCAGTTCCTCGAGCGGTTCCGCTCCGTCCTGAAGCGGCGCTCGCGGTTCGACTTCGACCAGGAGGTGGGGGAGCTGTCGCGGATCGAGCAGGCGGTTGCCTTCCTGGCGTTGCTCGAGTTGCGCCGCGAGGGAGAGATTTCGATCGAGCAGGCGGCCCCGTTCGCCCCGATCAGGATTTCCCGTTCCGACGTAGAAAGAGAGGATTCATGGACGCTCCGCTCCGCCTGATCGCCAGCAACCCGCTCGACCAGCTCGCCAAGACGGTCGAGGCGCTACTCGTCGTCGCCTCCGCGCCGCTGACGGCGCAGGACCTCGCCGAGGCGGCGGCTGACGATCCGGAGCGCGTCGAGGCGGCGCTCGGGCTCGTGGGCGAGCGCTACCGCGAGGGGCGCAGCGGCATCGTCCTGGAGCACGTCGCCGGCGGCTGGGCGTTCCGCGCGTCGCGCGAGGCGGCCGAGGCGTGCGCGCGGCTGATCGAGAAGCCGGCGCAGCGGAATCTGTCGCAGGCGGCGCTGGAGACTTTGGCGATCGTGGCGTATCTCGGGCCGTGCACGCGGCCGGACGTGACGCGCATCCGCGGCGTCGCGGCCGACTCGGCGGTGGCGAGCCTGCTGGAGCGTGGGCTCATCTCGGAGGCCGGGCGGGACGAAGAAGCCGGCGGCGCGATCAGGTATCGCACGACACCGTTGTTCGAGCGCGTGTTCGGCCTCGAGAGCCTCTCGGAGCTCCCGCGCCTCGACGACCTCGGCGCCGGCGTGGACGAGATCCGCGATCGGTTGCACGCAGTGGCCGAGAAGCGCACCGCCTAGCGAGACACGACCGGTACCAGGTACCGATACGGAGGCGTTACGGCTTTCGTACGGCTACGTGGCGTAGGCCACGTCCGGCGAGGACGAACAGCGCCGTGAATGCGAGGGCGACGCCCCAGAAGTCGTACGCGACGTGGCCGACAACGACAGCGCGCACGAGGACGCCGGCTGAGACCCCGACGAGCCATGTCGCTCCGAGGCGCCACCACGTGCCACGCCGGTAGGGCCGTAACACGACAGCCGCCGCGAACCAGCCGCCGAGGATGCACGCCGCGTCGCGGAAGAACGCCCCCACCGACGCGCCGTGCGTCAGCACACCGACGACGACGAAGACGAGCAGCGCGGCAGCGTCCCACGCTGCGGCCTTCCTCACAGCTTGCGGATGATCTCTTCGGCCTCTTCGCGCGTGAACGCGCGCAGCGTCTCCGTGTCCTCGCCGCCGCCGGCGCCGAGCTTCGTCACGATCTCGAGTGCGGTCTCGTCGTCCGGCGCCTCGAAGACCTCGACGACGTCGTAGCGTCCGAGCGTCACCCAGACGCCGACGAGCTTTCCGCCGGACTTCTCGATGAGCCGCTCGCCGTCCTCCACCCGGTCGCGCCAGGCCGGAAGACCGGCCCTGCCCGCCGTCGTCCACCGCATGAGCGAGATGTAGTGCGGCACGAGGCTGCGTATCTTCTCAGTCCGTGCGTCTCAACGCGTACCTCGCCCGAGCAGGAGTCGCCTCGCGCCGCGGCGCCGATGAGCTGATCAAAGCCGGCCGCGTCACGGTCAACGGAGAGCCGGGCCAGCTGAACACGTTCGTCCAGTCGCGCGACCGTGTCGCCGTGGACGGAGAGCCGGTCGCGCTGCAGAAGCTCACCTACCTCCTCCTGCACAAGCCCGCCGGCGTCGTCACGACCGCACGCGACCCGCAGCGCCGCCCGACCGTCGTCGAGCTCGTCCCGGCCGAGCCGCGCGTCGTCCCCGTCGGCCGTCTCGACGCCTACACGACCGGGGCGCTCCTGCTCACGAACGATGGCCAGCTTGCGCACCGGCTCGCGCATCCGCGTTACGGCGTTGAGAAAACGTACGAGGCGACCGTCGAGGGCAAGCCGGACGACGTCGCCCTCCAAGCGCTCCGCGACGGCATCGAGCTGGACGACGGCCCGACCGCACCCGCGCGCGTCCGCCGCCTCGGCCCGAACCGCATCGAGCTGACCATTCACGAGGGGCGCAACCACCAGGTGCGGCGCATGCTCGAAGCCGTCGGCCACCCGGTGACGCGACTCCATCGCAGCGCGTACGCCGGCCTGACCCTCGAAGGTCTCGAGCCCGGCCAGTGGCGCGAGCTCGAGCCCTCCGAGGTCGACCAGTTACGTCGAAGCGAGTGAGTGGGACTACAGCCCGCGCGGCCGGGCAGCGCCGAAGTGGCGCCCGGCCTCAGGCTTCGCGAAGCCCATGCGCTCATACATCTGCTCGAGCGTCGGCTCGCTCGCACGGCGGGCCTTCTCGGCGCCCATCGCGAGGAGGTGTTGGAGCGCGCGCTCGTCCGCACGGAGCTGCTTGAAGCGCTCCTGGATCGGCGTCAGCAGCTCGACCACCGATTCGCCGACCGCCTCCTTCAGGTCGCCGTAGCCGGCGCTCGCGAACCGCTTCGCGAGCGCGTCGATCGGCTCGCCGGTGGCGACGCTCATGATCTCCAGCAGGTTCGACACGCCCGGCTTCTCCGCCGGGTCGTAGCGAACCTCGCGGCCCGAGTCGGTCACCGCCGACTTGAACTTCTTCCGGATCGCGTCCGGCGGGTCGTTCATGTAGATCGCGCCCTGCTCGCTCGAGAGCGTCGTCGACATCTTGCTCGTCGGATCCTGGAGATCCATGATCCGGCCGCCGACCGACGGGAACTGGCCGTCCGGCACGCGGAACGTCTCGCCGTAGCGGAAGTTGAAGCGCTCGGCGATGTCGCGCGCGAGCTCGAGGTGCTGGCGCTGGTCGTCACCGATCGGGACGAGATCGGTCTGGTACAGCAGGATGTCGCCCGCCATCAGCACCGGATACGTGAACAGGCCGGCAGAGACGAAGTCATGCCGGTCGGATTTTTCCTTGAACTGCGTCATGCGGCCCAACTGGCCGTAGCTCGCGACAGCCGACAGCAGCCACGCCGCCTCCGCGTGCGCGGTCACGTGGCTCTGGCAGAAGACCGTCGACCGCTCGGCGTCGAGGCCAGTGGCGAAGAGGGTGGCCGCCAGGTCGAGCGTCGAGCTGCGCAGGTCGGCCGGGTCGTACTCGACCGTGATCGAATGCAGGTCGACGATGCAGAAGAACGCGTCGCCGGCGTCCTGCGTCTGGACGTACTGGCGGAAGCCGCCGCTGTAGTTGCCCAGCGTCTTACGGCCCGTGGGCTGGATACCGGAGAAGACGCGGGGCTTATCGGCCATGGAGGGTGATTCTGCCTAAGCTGTGAACATGGCCGTGACCGGTGCACCCGAGCTCCTGATCGTCATGGGAGCAAACGCGTCCCCGGAGCAGGTGGACGACGTCGTGGCGCGCCTCGAGGAGGCCGGCTGCGGCGCCGTCGTCACGCCGGGCCGCGAGGCGACCGTGATCGGCGCCATCGGGGAGCGGGAGCTCCTCGCCGCGTTGCCGCTCGAGGGTTACGCCGGCGTCGAGCAGGTGCTGCCGATCCTCAAGCCGTACAAGCTCGTCTCGCGGGAGCTTTCGCCCGACCCGACGGTGATCGAGGCCCGTGGCCGGCGCATTGGCGACGGCTATTTCGGCTTCATCGCCGGCCCGTGCAGCGTCGAGAGCCGCGAGCAGACGCTCGAGACAGCGCGTGCCGTCGCTGCCGCGGGCGTGACGATGCTGCGCGGCGGCGCGTTCAAGCCGCGCACCTCCCCCTATGCGTTCCAGGGCCTCGGTGAGGAGGCGCTCGAGATCCTCATGGAGGCGCGCGAGGAGACGGGCCTGCCGATCGTCACCGAGCTGATGGATCCCCGCCACGTCGAGCAAGTCGTCGAGGCGACCGACGTCATCCAGATCGGCGCGCGCAACATGGCGAACTTCTCGCTCCTCGCCGAGGTCGGACGCGCACGCAAGCCGGTGCTCCTGAAGCGAGGCCTTTCCGCGACGGTCGAGGATCTCCTGATGGCAGCGGAGTACATCGTCAAGGAAGGGAACTCCGAGGTGATCCTGTGCGAGCGCGGGATCAAGACCTTCGAGACGTCCACGCGCTTCACGCTCGACATCAGCGCCGTCCCTGTCCTGAAGATGGAGACGCACCTGCCGGTGATCGTCGACCCGTCGCATCCGGCCGGGCGCCGCGACCTCGTGCTGCCGCTCGCGCGCGCCGCCGTTGCCGCGGGTGCCGACGGGATCATCGTCGAGACGCACCCGCGCCCCGAAGAAGCGCTCTCCGACGGGCCGCAGCAGATTCCGACCGCCGACTTCCCCGATTTCGCGGCAGAGATCCGCGCGCTCGTGTCCCTCATGGGACGCACGATCGGATAACGGTGCGCATCGAGCCGGCCACAGCCGTCGTCGGCCACGTCGCCGTGCCCGGCGACAAGTCCATCTCCCATCGCGCGGTGCTCATCGGCGCGGTCGCGGAGGGCGACACGCACGTGCGCGGCTTCGGCCGCGCCGGCGACACGCAGGCGTCGATCGACGCGGTGCGCGCGCTCGGCATCGAGGTCGAGGATCTCGCCGACGACGAGCTGATCGTGCACGGCGGCGAGCTTCGCTCCGGCTCGGTCGATTGCGCGAACGCGGGCACGCTCATGCGTCTCCTGATGGGGATGCTCTCCGGCCGCGACGGCAGCTACGTGCTCACCGGCGACGAGTCGCTGTCGTCGCGGCCGATGGAGCGCGTCGCCGATCCGCTGCGGCGCATGGGCGCGCGTATCGACACGAGCGAAGGGCACGCGCCGGTGGAGATCGAAGGCTCGTCGTTGCTCGCGATCGACTACGAGCTTCCGGTCGCGAGCGCGCAGGTGAAGTCGGCGATCCTGCTCGCCGGGCTGAGCGCGGGGGGCACGACGACGGTGGTCGAGCCGGTGCCGACGCGCGACCACACCGAGCTGATGCTCGAGGCTGGCGGGGCGCAGATCACGCGCCGGCCGACGTCGGCGACCGTGCGGGCCTCGACGCTGCGACTCGACGAAGTGGACGTCCCCGGCGACTTCTCGTCGGCCGCGCCGCTCCTCGTCGCCGCCGCGCTCGTCCCCGGGAGCGACCTGACCGTGCACGGCGTCGGGCTCAATCCGCGCCGCACCGGGTTGCTCGAGGTGCTGAAGCGCATGGGTATCCGCGTGTCCATCTTCAACCGGCATACGTTCGGCCGCGAGATCGTCGGCGACGTGCAGGTGCAGCACGGCGAGCTCTCCGCCACCGAGATCGGGGCGAACGAGGTCCCGCTGCTCGTGGACGAGCTTCCGCTCGTCGCGCTCCTGGCCGCGTCTGCCCACGGCGAGACGATCGTCCGCGGCGCGGCCGAGCTGCGGGTGAAGGAGAGTGACCGCATCGAGGCCGTCACCGACCTCCTGCGCGCGACCGGCGCGCACGTCAAGTCGCGCGAGGACGGCTGGGCCATCACCGGCGTCCCGACGCGCCTTCGCGGCGGCAACGTCGAGGCGCGGGGCGACCACCGCATCGCCATGCTCGGCGCCGTCGTCGGGCTGGCGTCCAGGGAAGGCGTGGACATCGAGGACGCGGAGACGGTCGCTATAAGCTTCCCCGGCTTCTATGAGGTTCTGGACTCCCTGGTGAGACGATGATCGTCGCAATCGACGGGCCCGCAGGCGCAGGCAAGAGCACGGTTGCGCGGGCGCTCGCGGAGCGGCTCGGCTTCCGCTACCTCGATACGGGGGCGATGTACCGCGCCGTGACGTGGCTCGCGATGCAGCGCGGCGTCGACCTCGGCGACGCGAACGCGCTGGCCGAGCTCGCGCGCGCGGAGCAGGTGACGTTCGACGGGGACGAGCGCGTCTGGATCGCCGGCACCGACGTGACGTCGTCGATTCGCGGCGCCCGCATCGACCGGATGGTTCCCGTCGTCGCGCGGCACCCGCCCGTGCGCGAGGTCATGCGCGAGCGGCAGCGCCAGCTCGGGAAGGACGGCGACGTCGTCATCGAAGGCCGCGACATCGGCACCGTCGTCGCGCCGAGCGCCGAAGTGAAGGTCTATCTCACCGCCGACCGCGCCGAACGCGCGAAGCGGCGCAGCGCGGAACGGCCCGGCATCGGCGCGGACGCCCTCGCCACCGATCTGCGCGTGCGCGACGAGAAGGACGCGGAGCGCATGCAGCCGGCCCAGGACGCGCAGGAGATCGACACGACGAACCTCCAGGTCGAGGACGTCGTCGAGCGCATCGAGGCGCTCGTGCGCGCGCGTACTGCGGTTTGAACTCCGTCGAGTTCAACTGGAAGTGGGGGCGCGTCCTGATGGGCGGCCCGACGGCGCTCATGACGCGGCTGCACGTGTACGGAAAGGAGCGCATGCCGCGCAAGGGTGGCCTCGTCGTCGCGATGAACCATTTCTCGTGGGCCGACATCCCGGCGTACGGCTGGGCGACGCCGCGGCCGCTGTACTACCTCGCGAAGGCAGAGGCGCACGACGTGCCGGTCGCGGGCGCGTACCTGCGGCTGTTCGGGTCGTTCGCGGTTCGGCGCGGCGAGTCCGACCGCGAGGCCGTGCGGCGCATGCGCGAGATCGTGCGCGGGGGAGAGGCGCTCGGCGTCTTCGCCGAGGGCACGCGGCAGCGTGCCGGCGTGCCCGGCCCCGTGCAGCCGGGAGCGGCGATGGTGGCGCTGAACGAGGACGTGCCGGTCGTCTGCGGCGCGATCCACGGGTCGCAGACCTGGAAGATCGGCAACTTCGCGCCCGTGTCGATCGTGTGGGGCGAGCCGATGCGCTTCGAGGGACTCCCGAGCGGGTCGAAGGGCTACCGCGAAGCTTCGGAGCTGATCCAGGCCGAGCTGTACCGGCTCTGGTCGTGGCTCGTCGAGCTGCACGCGGCCGGCCGGCCGCGCGACGTCACACTTCCCTAGTGGCGACTGATACCGGCCTCCTCGGCACCGTCGCGATCGTCGGCTTCCCGAACGTGGGCAAGTCGACGCTCGTCAACCGCCTCACGGGCACGCGCGCGGCCGTCGTCCACGAGACGTCCGGCGTCACCCGCGACCGCAAGGAGCTCGTCTGCGAATGGACGGGCCGGCGCTTCCTGCTCGTCGACACCGGCGGCGTCGACATCGCCGACGAGACGCCGATCACGCGGTCGATCGCGCAGCAGGCGCGCGAGGCCGTCGCCGAAGCCGACCTCGTCCTGTTCGTCGTCGATGCGAAGCTCGGGATCACTCCGGGCGACGAAGAAGTCGCGCAGATCCTGCGCGAGTCGCACAAGCCGATCCTCCTGCTCGCGAACAAGATCGACGACCCGCGCCAGGACTCGCTCGCGTTCGAGCTGCACAAGCTCGGCCTCGGCGATCCCATCCCGATCTCCGCGCTCCACGGCCACGGCGCCGGCGACCTCCTCGACGAGATCGTGCGCTACCTCGAGTCGCACGACGCAGCTCCACGCGAGGAGTTCCCGCCGGAGGCGATCCGCGTCGCCATCCTCGGGCGTCCGAACGTCGGCAAGTCGAGCCTCGTGAACGCGCTGCTCGGCCGCGAACGCGTGATCGTCTCCGAGATTCCCGGGACGACGCGCGACTCGATCGACACCGTGCTGCAACGCGGCGACCGCACGTTCGTGCTCGTCGACACCGCCGGCCTGCGCCGCAAGCGCAAGCACCGCCAGGGCATCGAGTACTACTCGGAGCTGCGCGCGCTCGAGGCGGCGGAGCGCGCCGACGTCGCGCTCGTCCTCATCGACTCCACGCAGGGCGTCGTCGAACAGGATCTCGCCATCGCCGACGTCTCGCGGAAGGCCGACTGCTCGACGCTCGTCGTCCTCTCCAAGTGGGACGAGACGACCGTCCGCATCGAGGACGTGCGCAAGCGCCTGCGCCGCCGGCTGCGCCAGCGTCCGGCGTTCATCGCCGTCTCGGCCAAGAGCGGCCGCGGCCTCGAGCGCCTGCTCGACACCGTCGCCGAGCTCTTCGACCGGCACACGGCGCGCATCCCGACGGTGGAGCTGAACAAGGCGCTGGCCGAGCTGAGCGAAGCGCGCCAGCCTCCGTCGCGCGCCGGCAAGCGGCTGAACCTCCTGTACGGCACGCAGGTGCACGAACGGCCGCCGCGCCTCCGCATCTACGTGAACGACCCCGGGCTCGTCACGCGCGACTACGGCTTCTGGGTCGAGAACGAGCTGCGCGAGCGCTTCGGCCTCGACGGCGTGCCCGTGTCGATCGACTTCGTTCGCCGGTCGTGAAGTTCCTCGTCGTGGGCGCGGGATCGTGGGGGACCGCGTTCACGCGCGTGCTGCTCGACCGCGGCCACGACGTCGTGCTCGCCTGCCACACGGAGGAGCAGGCGCAGGCGATCGCCGAGACGGGGCGCAATCCGCGCTACCTACAGAAGGTCGACCTGCGCCCCGCGGAGACGGTCGCGCTCGCGGATGCGCCGGCCGACGTCGACGTCATCGTCGTCGCGGTCCCGAGCATCGCGTTCGCCGACGTCGTCGCCGCACTGCCGGGTGACGCGCCGATCCTCAGCCTGACGAAGGGCCTCGATCCCGCCACCGGCGAGCGGCTCTCGACGCGCGTCCGCGGACGCGGCGTGGCCGTGCTCTCAGGGCCGAACATGGCGGAGGAGATCGCCGTCGGCCTGCCGACCGCGGCCGTGATCGCGAGCGAGGACGGCTACCTCGCCGGGCAGCTCCAGCACGCGATCAACTCCACCGTCTTTCGCGCGTACGTCAACCCCGACGTCGTCGGCGTCGAGCTGTGCGCGGCGGCGAAGAACGTCATCGCGCTCGCCGCCGGCGCGGTCGACGGCCTCGACCTCGGCGACAACGGCAAGGCGGCGCTGATCACGCGCGGCCTCGTCGAGATGGCGCGCCTCGGCGACGCGTTCGGCGCTCGCAGCGAGACGTTCTCCGGTCTCGCCGGCATGGGCGACCTCATCGTCACCTGTTGGAGCCGCCACGGGCGCAACCGGCGTGCGGGCGAGCTGATCGCGCAAGGCGTCGCGCCCGCGGATGCGGTGGCGGAGATCGGGCAGACGGTGGAGGGGATCACGACCGCGCCCGTGCTGCTCGAGCTCTCGCGGCGCGTCGGCGTCGAGCTGCCGATCACGGAGGGCGTCTCTGCCGTGTTGTCCGGTCAGAGCCTCGCGGAGTTGGCGGGCCGGCTGATGGGTCGTCAGCCGACCGAGGAATAATGTCGGCTAGCGTGCCGCCCATGCCAAAACGCTCCTTCTCCTTCACCTCTGAGTCGGTCACCGAGGGTCACCCGGACAAGATCGCCGACCAGATTTCCGACTCCGTTCTCGACGCCGTCCTCGCGCAGGATCCCAACGCGCGTGTCGCCTGCGAGACGTTCATCACCACCGGATTCGTCGTCGTCGGCGGCGAGATGTCGACCGATTCGTACGTCGACATCCCTCATATCGTCCGCGATCGGATCCGTGAGATCGGATACACGCGCGCGAAGTACGGGTTCGACGCCGAGACGTGCGGCGTCCTGGTCTCCGTCGACGAGCAGTCGCCCGACATCGCGCAGGGCGTCGAGCAGTCGTACGAGACACAGCACGGCGACGACGACCCACTCGACCGCGTCGGCGCCGGCGACCAGGGAATGATGTTCGGCTACGCGTCGAACGAGACCGAGGAGCTGATGCCGCTGCCGATCATGCTCGCGCATCGGCTCGCGAAGCGGCTCGCCGCGGTCCGCAAGGCGGAGGAGCTGCTCTATCTGCGCCCGGACGGCAAGACGCAGGTGACGGTGCGCTACGAGGAGGACGAGCACGGGCACCGGCGCCCCGTCGAGATCGAGCGGATCGTCATCTCGACGCAGCATCGCGAGGGAATCGACATCGAGATGCTGATGAAGCCGGATCTCATCGAGCACGTGCTCGAGCCGATCCTCCCGAAGGAGCTGTACGACCCGAGGAGCCTCGAAGCGAAGGATTTCTTCTATTGCAATCCGACCGGCAAGTTCGTCGTCGGCGGCCCGATGGGCGACGCCGGATTGACGGGCCGCAAGATCATCGTCGATACGTACGGTGGCGCGGCGCCGCACGGCGGCGGCGCGTTCTCGGGCAAGGACCCGACGAAGGTCGACCGCTCGGCCGCCTACGCCGCGCGCTACGTGGCGAAGAACGTCGTCGCCGCGGGCCTCGCCGACCGCTGCCAGATCCAGGTCGCGTACGCGATCGGCGTGGCGCATCCGATGTCGGTTCTCGTGGAGACGTTCGGGACGGAGGCGATCCCCGCGCTGCAGATCGAGGCGCTCGTGCAGGAGCATTTCGACCTGCGCCCGGCGGCGATCCTCCGCGACCTCGATCTGCGCCGGCCGATCTACACGAAGACGGCGGCGTACGGCCACTTCGGCCGCGACGACCCCGACTTCACGTGGGAGCGCACCGACAAGGCCGACACGCTGCGCGCGGCCGCCGGGCTCTCCGTGCCCGCAGCTGTCTGAGCACGTCCTCATAACCGGCGGCGCCGGCTTCATCGGCTCGCACCTCGCCGACGAGTTGCGCGCGAGGGGAGATCGCGTCCGTGTGCTCGACAGCCTCGTCCCGCAGGTGCACGAGGGCGCGGCCGGCGTCGAGCCCGACATCGTCGGCGACGTCCGGGATCCGGAGGTCGTCAGGGGCGCCCTCGAAGGAGTGGATGCGGTCGTCCATCTGGCAGCGCGTGTCGGCGTCGGGCAGTCGATGTACGAGATGGCGGAGTACACGTCGGCGAACTCGCTCGGCACGGCGGTGTTGCTGGAGGCGCTCGCGGAGAAGCCGGTGCGGAAGCTCGTCGTCGCGTCGAGCATGAGCATCTACGGCGAAGGGCTGTACCGCGGCGGCGATCCGGGCGAACGCACGCGTGAGCAGCTCGAGCGGCACGAGTGGGACTTCCCGGGGCTGGAGCCGCTGCCGACGCCGGAGACGAAGCGGCCTGCGCTCAGCTCCATCTATGCGCTGACGAAGTACGACCAGGAGCGCGCGTGCCTCGTCGCCGGCGCCGCGTACGGCATCCCGACGGTGGCGCTGCGGTTGTTCAACGTCTACGGCCCGGGTCAGGCGTTGTCGAATCCGTACACGGGCGTGCTCGCGATCTTCGCTGCGCGGCTGCTGAACGACCGCGCGCCCCGCATCTTCGAGGACGGCGAGCAGCGGCGCGACTTCGTCTCGGTGCACGACATCGCGCGCGCGTTCGTGCTCGCGGTCGAGCGCGACGGCGCGGACGGGCTGGCGGTGAACATCGGGAGCGGCGAGAGCATCACGGTGAAGGCGCTCGGTGAGCTGCTCGCGCGCACGCTCGGCAAGCAAATCGCGCCGGAGGTGACCGGCGAGTTCCGCGTCGGCGACATCAGACACTGCTTCGCCGACGTGAGCCTCGCGCGCGAGGCGCTCGGCTTCGAGCCCGAGGTGCCGCTCGAGGCCGGCATCGCCGAGCTAGCGGAGTGGCTCGCAGGCCAGACCGCCGTCGACCGCGTGGACGAGGCGACGGCCGAGCTCGCCCGCCGCGGCCTCACCGGCTGACCACGGGGACACTCCCCATCGCGGGACCGCGTGCCCCGAGGCTTCAGACGTATTCCGCACGACCTCGTCATGGGGACACTCCCCGTAACGAGATCGTCGGGAAGTCGTTACGCCGGCTTGACGAACAATCCGGCGGCGGCCTTCACGGAGATCGAGCGCTCGCCGCCGTTCAGTCCGATCGTGACCTCGTCGGCGGCCGGTTGCGTCGCGCGCACGACGATGCTCGTCCCGGGCACGAGGCCCTGGTCGTAGAACCAGTGCAGGAGCACGCCGTCGTGCTCCGCGAGCCGGACGATCGTCGCCTTCGTCCCGGGCTCGAGCGCCGCGAGCGGCGCGAGCTCCAGATTCTCGGCCTGCTCCACCTGGGGGTCGACCGGCCAGCCGTGCGGGCAGCGTTCCGGGTGGCCGAGCTTCTCGTCGATGCGCGCGACCATCTCGTCGTCGAACGTGTCGCCGAGCTCGTCCGCGCGCTCGTGCGCCTCGTAGCCGGTGTAGCCCATGAAGTCGGTGAGGAGCCGCTCGATGATGCGATGCTTGCGGACGACACGCTCCGCGCGCTCGCGCCCCGTGTCGGTGAGGAGCGCCTCCTTGCGGGCCCCGCGCTCGATCAGCCCCTCGGCCTCGAGCCGCTTCAGCATCTCGCCGGCGGACGCCCTCGAGACGTGGAGCATCTCCGCCACGCGCGACGCCAAGGGCGGGGAGCCGGCCCCGCGCGGCGTGTACTCGCCGATCGGGAACGCCAGGAAATAGATCGTCTCCAGGTACTCGTCGACCGAATGCCCCTGTGCCATATGGCTATATTGCCCGACAGTCGCTGTAAGGCGACCCTTACACGATGAGCACCGGACACATCCTCCTCCTCGGCGCGATCGCCGGATCGACGATCTTCCTCGGCCTGCCGATGAGCCGCGTGCGCTCCCTGAGCGCCAACGCCCGGGCCGGCCTGTCCGCTCTCGCCACCGGAATCCTCGTCTTCTTGCTCTGGGACGTGCTCACGAACGCCGTCGACCCGATCGACTCGGCGCTCCACGCCCACCACTGGGGCCGGTTCAGCGCACTCGCCGCTCTCGGCGCTGCCGGCTTCACCGCCGGCCTCATGAGCCTCGTCTATTACGACGCCTGGATGAAGCGCCGCGCGAACCGCCGCGCAACGTCGCTCGTCGGGCCTGGAGCGGCGGCGGTGGACGAATTCGCGCATCGCGGCCACTTCGATCTCACGACGCCCGCGGTGCGGCTCGCGTTCCTCATCTCGATCGGCATCGGCGTGCACAACTTCGGCGAGGGGCTCGCGATCGGCCAGGCAGCCGCGGCGAACGAGATCAGCCTCGCGGTGACGCTCATCATCGGCTTCGGCCTGCACAACGCGACCGAGGGCTTCGGCATCTGCGGGCCGCTCACCGGCGAGGGCATCCGCCCGAGCTGGCGCCTGCTTGCGATCCTCGGCCTCATCGGCGGCGTCCCGACGTTCCTCGGCACGGTCGTCGGCCAGGCGTGGACGAGCGCGGCCGTCTCCGTTGTCTTCTTCACCATCGCGGGCGGATCGATCCTCTACGTCGTGCAGGAGCTGTTCGCGGTCAACCGCAAGTACGGCAATCCGAGGCTGATCACGTGGCTCATGCTGGCCGGGATCCTCGCCGGCTTCGCGACGGACTTCGTCGTCACTGCCGCCGGCGTCTAGGTCGACCTGACCCCCGGCTAGGCTCGAGCGGTGAGCCGCTACGCCTCCGTCTACCCGCTCGTCACTGCCCGCGCCGTCGCGAGGCCGTTCACGTACGAGGTTCCGGCCGACACCGCGAAGGGCGATGTCGTCGAGGTGCGCTTCGGCAACGCGCGCCGTCGCGGCGTCGTCACCGAGGTCGACGTCGAGCGTCCCGAAGGAGTGGATGCCGCCGCGATCGAGCGCGTCGCCGAGACGCTGCCGCCGGCGCTCGTCGATCTCGCGCTCTGGATCGCGGACTACTACGGGTCGACGCCGGCGCGCGCGCTCGGGCTCGTCGCCCCGTCATATCCGAAGCGACGCGGCGAGCGGCGCACCGTCGGCCATGCGATCGAGGCCGAGGCGGCGCCGACACAGTTGTCGCCGCCGCAGGAGGCGGCGCTCGGCCGCATCGAGGCGCTGATGGACGCCGGCGGTGGCAACGTCCTCCTGTGGGGCTCGACCGGCAGCGGCAAGACCGAGGTGTACATCCGCGCATGCCAGGCCGCGCTCGGCCGGGGCCGTGGCGCGATCGTGCTCGTGCCGGAGATCGCGCTCACACCGCAGGCGCTCGGACGCTTCCGCGAGCGGTTCGGCGACCGCGTCGCCGTCCTGCACTCGGGATTGAGCGAGGCGGAGCGTCGCGACGAGCGCGAACGCATCGTGTCCGGCGAGGCGCCGGTCGTCATCGGTGCGCGCTCGGCGGTCTTCGCGCCGGTCGCGTCGCTCGGCGTCATCTGCGTGGACGAGGAGCATGACGCGTCGTACAAGCAGGACTCGGATCCGCGGTACGACGCGCGCACGGTGGCCGCGAAGCGCGCCGCGCTCGAAGGTGCGGTCGCCGTGTTCGGCTCGGCGACGCCGCGGCCAGAGTCGTGGCAATCACTGGAGCGACTCGAGCTCGGCGGACGGCTCGCCGCGCCGATGCCGTCGGTACGTATCGTCGACCTCCGCCGGCAGGCGGGCTATCCGCTCTCGGCGCCGCTGCTGGCCGAGCTGGGCAAGATCGTCGAGAGCAACGGCAAGGCGATCCTGCTCCTGAATCGGCGCGGCATCGCGCCGGCGGTGCACTGCCGCGCGTGCGGCGCGACGCGCCGCTGCCCGAACTGCGACGTGGCGCTCACGCTGCACGGCGACGCCGCGCTGCACTGCCACCACTGCGGACGCATGGAGGCGATGGGGGAGACGTGCCCCGCGTGCGGGTCCGCCGAGCTCGCGCGCATCGGGGCGGGCACACAGCGGCTCGAGCGCGAGCTGGCGAAGCATCTGCCGGAGCTCGAGGTCATCCGTCTCGACGCCGACGTCGCCGACGTGCGTGAGCCGCTCGAGCGTTTCGCGCGCGCGAAGCGCGCCGTGCTCGTCGGGACGCAGATGGTGGCGAAGGGCCATCACTTCGCGGGCGTCGAGCTCGCCGCCGTCGTGGACGCCGACACGGGCCTCGGCTTGCCGGACTTCCGCGCCGAGGAGCGGACGTTCCAGCTTCTGACGCAGCTCGCCGGCCGCAGCGGCCGCGACGCGCCGGGCCGCGTGCTCGTGCAGACGTTCCAGCCCGACGCGCGCGCGATCTCGCACGCCGCGCGGCACGACGTGTCCGGCTTCCTGACCGAGGAGCTGGAACGCCGGCGCGAGCTCGGCTATCCGCCGTTCGCGCACCTCGTGCGCATCGTCGTCACCGGGCCGGAGCAGGACGACACCATTCGCGCGCTCGAGGAGCTGAAGGCCGGCCTCACGGGCCACGAACTGCTCGGCCCGGCTCCGTTGCTGCGGCTGCGCGGCAAGCACCGCGCGCAGCTCGTGGCGAAGACCGACCGGCCGCGTGCGCTCGCGGCGAGAGCTGCGGCGCTCCTATCTGCCGCGGCTCCGGCGATGCGGCGCGCGGGGCTAAGCGTTGTGGTCGACGTGGACCCGCAGAGCCTCTGACCGCTCCGGCGGCCAGTGGACGAGGATCCAGCCGGCGTCGAGCGGGTCGCGCTCGTACCGGTGCCCGTTGATCCGGATGAAGTCGCGCGTGCGCGGATCCATCGGCAGCCGCGCTTCTGCCGGGAAGTACGTGTTGTGGGTCGCGATGAGCGCGTTCACCGCGGTGAAGTCCCAGGTCGCGGCCGTCTCGCGCCAGAGCCGTGCGAACTCGTCCGGATCGTGCACCTCGGCGGCGAGCGCGCGCCATGCGGCGTCCAGTTGTCTTTCGTGCTGGTCGAGTGCGTCCTCGATCGCGCGCAGCCGGCGCATCCACACGAGCGGCCCGCCGAGTGCGCGGATGGCCGACTCGGCGTCGGGCTGGAAGTTGCGCAGCCGCTGTCGCAGCGGCTTTCCCTTGACCGGGCTCTCAACGAGATCCGCTTCGAGCACGCGCCGTTCCTCACGGTCGCGCGACGTCTCGGGACGGATCGCACCCTGGCTCATGACGTCCTTCAACTCGCTCGGATCCACGTCGTTAGTGTGCCCACTGCATGGCCAAGGTCGAAGGAGAAGTCGTCGAGGAGGAACTGGACGCCGAGAACGAGGCGCGACGTCGGCTTGCCCTCGCACAGATCCGGCAATACCCGGACGTCGCGCTGAAGATGGCCGCGCGGCCGGTGGAGCACTTCGACGACGAGCTGCGCAGCCTCGTCGAGCGGATGAGGCGGCTCATGCGCGACGCCCACGGGATCGGACTCGCTGCCAACCAGGTCGGCACGGTGCAGCGCCTGTTCGTATTCACGCCGAGCAAGGACGTTGTCGCCGCGGTGGTCAATCCGGAGATCGTCGAGCGCAGCGACGAGAGCGACGTCGCGGAGGAAGGATGCCTCTCCATCCAGGGCGTGCTCGTTCCGATCGAGCGGCCGATGCGCATCACGCTTGCCGGCAAGGACGAGAACGGCGAGGACGTGCGGTTCGAGCTGGACGACATCTACGCCCGCGCGGCACAGCACGAGGTCGACCATCTCGACGGCGTGCTGATCATCGACCGGACGACGCCGGAAGCGCGCCGCGAGGCGCTCGCGCTGCTGCGCCCGCGCATCGTCATCTCCTAGTGAGTCGCATCGCGGTCGCGGCGACCGCGCCTTTCGGCGCGGACGTGCTCGAGCGTCTCGCCGCGAAGCACGAGATCGTGCAACTGTTGACGCGCCCGGATGCGCCGCGCGGGCGCGGCCAGAAACTCGCGCCGTCGCCGGCGAAAGAGACGGCGGAGCGGCTCGGCATTCCCGTCGTGCACGAGCGGGACGCGCTCGCCGCGGACACCGTCGTCGTGTGCGCGTACGGGCTCCTCATTCCGGAGTCGTTGCTGTCGCGCGCGCTGTGGCTGAACGTGCACCCCTCGCTCCTGCCGCGCTGGCGCGGCGCGGCGCCGGTCGAGCGCGCGATCATGGCCGGCGACGCGCAGACGGGCGTGACCATCCACCGAACGACGAGGGAGCTCGACGCGGGGCCGATCGCCGCGCAAGAGGCGTTCGACATCGCGCCGGAGGACGACGCCGGTGTCGTGTATGCGCATGCAGCCGAGGTGGCGGCGCGACTCCTCGATGGCGTCCTCGAGCATCCGGCGTTCACGCCCCAGCCGGACCAAGGCGTCACGTACGCCGAGAAGATCACCGCCGCGGATCGCGAGCTCGATCCGTCACGGCCGGCGCCGGAGCTCGTCAATCGCGTCCACGCGCTGTCGCCGCACATCGGTGCACGCATGGGCGATCTCGTCGTCTGGAAGGCGCGCGTCGACGGCGGCGCGTTCGTCCCGGTCGAAGTCCAGCCGGCCGGCGGCCGGCGCATGGACTACGAGGCGTATCTCCGTGGCCGACGTTAGCCCTGCGCGGCGCGCCGCGTACGAAGTCCTCTTACGCGTGTTCGAACAGGAGGCGTACGCGGACCGCGCGTTCCGCACGGCGGCGAAGGGGCTCGACGAGCGCGAGCGCGGGTTCGCGCAGCGGCTCGCGTACGGCGCCGTCCAGCGCGTCCGCACGCTCGATCATGCGATCGAGACGCTCGGTAAGCGGCCGGTGCGCAAGCTCGACCCGCCGGTGCGCGCTGCGCTGCGGCTGGGCGCGTACCAGCTGGGCTACACCGAGACCGCGCCGCACGCGGCCGCGAACGAGTCGGTCGAGCTCGTCCGCCGCGCCCGTCTCGAACGCGCCGTTCCGTTCACGAACGCGGTCATGCGCCGCCTCACTGCCGGCATGCGCGGGCTGCTGGACAGCCTTCCGGACGGCCCGCTGAAGGAGTCGTATCCGGACTGGATCGCCGAGATCTGGACCCGGGACTTCGGCGCCGACGAGGCGCTCGCGCTGATGCGCGCGCAGAACGAGCCGCTCGAGACCGTCGTGCGCCTCGTCCACGGCGACCCTCCCGGAGAGCCAACTGATATCCCGGGTGCATATCGCGTCGAGCGCGTGGACGACCTGGCGGTCGCCGACGGGCGCATCTGGCCGCAGAGCCGCGGGTCGCAGCTCGCGGGCCTCGTCGTCGGCTCGCAGGAGGGCGAGCGCGTGCTCGACCTGTGCGCCGCCCCCGGCGGCAAGGCGACGCAGCAGCGCGGCGAGGTGACCGCGGTCGAGATCGACCCGCATCGTGCGAGCGAGCTCCGGGAGAACGCGGCGCGGCTCGGCGCGACGAACGTCCATGTCGTCGAGGCGGACGCCACCGCGCTCCCGCCGGAGCTGACCGGATACGACCGGGCGCTCGTCGATGCGCCGTGCTCCGGCCTCGGCGTGCTCGCAGCGCGTCCCGACCTGCGCTGGCGGGCCAAGCCTCTGCCCGAGCTCCAGCTCGCGCTCCTCCGCTCGGCCGCCGAGCGCGTCCGGCCCGGCGGGACGATCGTGTACTCGGTCTGCACGATGAACGCGGACGAGAACGAGACCGTCGTCGAGGCGAGCGGGCTCACGGTCGTGCCACTCGGGGAGGAGTGGCCCCAGTTCGCGCATCCCAGGCGGCCGGAGTTCCTCCTGACGCTTCCGTATGAGCACGGTACGAGTGGCTTCTTCATTGCCCGCCTGACCGCTTAGAGTCGGCCCCATGGGCTGGCAGGAGTGGGTGCGGACGGTCGAGATCGAGCCGTCGCTCTATGCGGCGGACTTCTCGCGGCTGGGAGACGAGGTCGAGATCCTCCTGCGGACGGGCGTGCGCGTCTTCCATTTCGACGTCGGCGACGGCCACTTCGTCGAGCCGATCACGATGGGGCCGATCGTCCTGCGCTCGATCGCGCCGGTCGTGCACGCGATGGACGGCGCGATGGACTGCCACCTCATGGTCGACAACCCGGTGCGGCACTTCCCGCAGATCGCGGAGGCGGGCGGCGACAGCGTGACGTTCCACTACGAAGCGGTCGACGACGTTCCCGCGACGATCGCGGTCGCGCGCGAGCACGGGCTCCAGGTCGGCGTCGCGTTCAATCCCGAGTCGGAGCCCGAGGACGTGGCGAAAGTCGCGGGCGACGCGGACATCGTCCTGTGCATGAGCATCCACCCCGGCTACTCCGGGCAGGAGTTCATGGAGGGCTCGCTCGAGCGCATCGCGCGCACGCGCGCAGCGCTCCCCGAGTCGGTGCACGTGCAGGTCGACGGCGGCATCGACAACGACAACGTCCGCGCCGTCTACGACGCCGGAGCGACGCTTATCGTCGCCGGCAGTGCGATCTTCGGGCGCGAAGACCTGCCGCGGTCGTACCGGCGGCTGGTACAAGCTCTGGCGTGAACTTCATGGTGCGAGCCCTCGAGCTCGCGGAGCGCGGCCGGGGAAAGGTGCGGGACCATCCGCTCGTCGGCGCGGTCGTCGTCGCCGGTGGCGAGGTCGTCGGCGAAGGCTGGTACGAGTACGACGCCGTCGACCACGCGGAGACGGTCGCGCTCGCGCAGGCGGGCGAGCGCGCACGTGGCGCGACGTTGTACGTGACCCTCGAGCCGTGCACGCATCACGGGCGCACGCCGCCGTGCGCCGATGCGGTTGTTGCAGCGGGCATCGCGCGCGTCGTCGTCGGAGCGCTCGATCCGAACCCGAAGGCTGCCGGCGGCGTCGAGCGGCTGCGCGCGGCCGGCGTCGAGGTCGAGGTCGTCGACAGCGTCGAAGCGCGTCGGCAGAACGAGGCGTGGCGCACGTGGGCCGCGCTCGGCCGTCCGCACGTGACGCTGAAGCTCGCGGTCACGCTCGACGGACGCGTCACCGTTCCCGGGCGGCGCTGGGTGTCGGGCGAGGAGTCGCGCGGGCTCGTGCACGAGCTGCGCGCGTCGGTGGACGCGGTCGCCGTCGGGATGGGGACCGTGCGCGCCGACGACCCGCGGCTCGACGCGCGCGACGTGGGCGCCACGAAACAGCCGCGCCGGATCGCGTTCGGGCACGGCGAAGCCGGCGAGCTCGAGCTGCGCAGCGGCCCGCTCGAGGACGAACTGCACGCGCTCGCGGCCGACGGCGTGCAGTCGCTCCTGCTCGAGGGCGGGCCGACGCTTGCGACCGCGTTCTTGGCCGCCGATCTCGTGGACAAGCTCATGCTCTTCGTGGCGCCCGTCGTCGCCGGCGCCGGGCCGCGCTTCGTCGGCGACGTCGCGGCCGAGGTCAAGGGGATGCGCGCGCGGCGGGTCGGCGAGGACGTGCTGCTCGAGGGATACCTCCACGAGCCGTAACCTGTCTGCATGTTCACTGGGATCGTCCGCGAGCGTGGCCGAATCGTCTCCTTCGACGGCTCTCGGCTCGTCGTCGAAGCGCCGGGAACGTCTGCGGTCATCGGCGACTCGGTCGCGATCTCCGGGGTGTGCCTGACGGTCGTCTCCGCTGCGCCGCTCGCGTTCGACGTCGTCGGCGAGACGCTCGAGCGTTCGACGCTCGGCGGCAAGGAAGCCGGCGACGAGGTCAACGTCGAGCCTGCCCTGCGCGCCGGCGAGCCGATGGGCGGGCACATCGTGCAAGGGCATGTCGACGGCGTCGGCTCGCTCCGCGGGGCCGCGGACGGGCTCACGTGGTTCGACGCCCCGCCGGACGTCCTCCGCTACTGCGTCCAGAAAGGCTCGATCACGGTGGACGGGACATCGCTCACCGTCGCCGCCTTCGACGACGGCGGCTTCGCCGTCGCACTCGTCCCGCACACGCTCGAGGCGACGACGCTCGGCGCGCTGGAGCCGGGCGACGCGGTCAACCTCGAGGCCGACGTGATCGCCAAGTACGTCGAGCGCCTTACGATTACCCCATGAGCTTCGCGAGCGTTGAGGAAGGAATCGAGGAGATCCGCGCCGGGCGGATGGTGGTCGTCGTCGACGCCGACGACCGCGAGAACGAGGGCGACCTGACCATCGCCGCGCAGTTCGCTACGCCGGAGGCGATCAACTTCATGGCGAAGGAGGGGCGCGGCCTCATCTGTCTCGGCCTCACCGGCGAGCGGTGCGACGCGCTTGGCCTGCGCATGATGACCGAGCGCAACGAGACGCCCTACGGCACGGCGTTCACCGTCTCGATCGAGGCGCGCGAGGGAATCTCGACCGGCATCTCCGCGCAGGATCGCGCGCGCACGATCCAGGTCGCGATCGATCCCTCGAAGGACAGCTCCGACCTCGTGCAGCCCGGTCACGTGTTCCCGCTCCGTGCGCGCGACGGCGGCGTCCTCCAGCGCGCGGGCCAGACGGAAGCGGCCGTCGACTTCGCGCGGCTCGCAGGGCTCATCCCCGCGGGCGTGATCTGCGAGGTGATGAAGGACGACGGGACGATGGCGCGCGTCCCCGACCTGATCGAGTTCTGCGCGCGCCACGACATGAAGCTCGTGACCGTCGCCGACCTGATCGAGTACCGCCGCCGGCATGAGAAGCTCGTCGAGCGCGAGATCACTGTCCGGCTCCCGACAGCCTATGGCGACTTCGATGCGGTGCTGTTCAGGGAGACGCTTACCGGCAAGCAGCACGTCGCGCTCGTGCGCGGCGACGTCGACGGCGAGGAGAACGTGCTCGTGCGCGTGCACTCGGAATGCCTCACCGGCGACGTCTTCCATTCGCTTCGCTGCGACTGCGGCGAGCAGCTCGACGCGGCGATGAAGCTCATCGCCGACGAGCCGCGCGGCGTCCTCCTGTACATGGCGCAGGAGGGTCGCGGCATCGGACTGCTCAACAAGCTGAAGGCGTACGAGCTGCAGGAGGGCGGTCTCGACACGGTCGACGCCAACCTTGCGCTCGGCTTCGCCGCCGACGAGCGGGAGTGGGGGATCGGCAACCAGATCCTCAGTGAGCTCGGGCTCACGACCATTCGATTGCTGACGAACAACCCGAAGAAGGTGTCCGGGCTGCAGGCGTTCGGGCTGGAAGTGACGGAGCAGGTGCCGATCGAGATGCAGCCCCATCCGGAGAACCGGCGGTATCTGGCCGCCAAGCGGGATAAGCTCGGCCACGGCCTGCACCATCAGGGACTGCGGTTCGAGGAGGACGAGTGAGCGACGAGAGCGGCGAGCACTGGCCCGGCGAGCAACTCGTCGCGGCCGAAGTCGAGGCCGAGGAGGAGGTCGAGGTTCGGGAAGACGACACCGGCGAGGAGCCGGCCGTCGTCGAGGAGCCGGAGCAGCTCGCGGGCCACGCGCCCGGCGCGCTCGACATTCCGGACGGGCTCGACGTCGTCGAGGGCTCGCCGCACGGGACGCGGAAGCGCATCGCGATCGTGCTCTCCCGTTTCAACGGCGACGTGACGAACCGGCTGCTCGAGTCGGCGCTCGCGGAGCTCGACCGTGCCGGGATCGAGCGCGAGCACGTGACCGTGATGCCGGTGCCCGGAGCGTTCGAGCTGCCCCTCGGCGCCATGGCCCTGGCGAAGACGCGCCGCTATGTCGCGATCGTCGCGCTCGGCTGCGTCATCCGGGGCGAGACGGCCCACTTCGAGTACGTCGCCGGCGAGGCGGCGTCGGGTCTCCAGCTCGCCGCCCTCGAGACCGGCGTCCCGGTCGCGTTCGGCGTCCTCACGACGAACACGCTCGAGCAGGCCATGGCTCGCGCCGACAAGGGCGCAGAGGCCGTACGCACCGCGCTCGAGATGGCCGACCTCTTCAACCAGCTGCGCGCGACCGCCAAAGCGTCGTAGTCGCTACACTGCCCCGCCGATGTCGAAGGTCTGCTCAATCTGTGGGAAGAAGCCGGGATTCGGGAACCACCGGAGTCATTCGATGGTGGCGACGAAGCGCCGCTTCGACCCGAACCTGCAGCACGTCCGCATGATCCTGAACGGGAAGGCGACGCGGGCGTACGTCTGCACGCGCTGCCTCAAGGCCGGCAAAGTCCAAAAAGCCGTCTAGACGCCGCAACTCTGAGCGTCGGCGGGTCGTCCAACCCGCTGGTGCAGGCGGTGTCCTCCTCTCCTCTCGGCCGGATCACGATCGCGAACGCGGCGATCGAGCACATCGTGGGCGAGACCGCTCGCGAGTGTTACGGCGTGGTTGCCATGGCAGGCCCGAAATGGCTGCCCGAGCGCGTGCGCAAGGGGATCGAGGTCGGCCGCGACGGCGACGAGGTGACGATCGACCTGCACGTCGTCGTCGAGTACGGCCTCAACCTCGCCGAGGTGGCGTCGACGATCCGAAACCGGGTCTCATATGAGGTCTCCCGCATGACAGGGCTTCCAATCCGCGCCGTCGAAGTGCACATTGACGACGTGCGGAGACCGAAGTGAACCTCAACGGAGATCTGGAAGTCCTCCAGAAGATCGTCGACGGCGCGCTCGCCTCGCTGGAGGCGAGCCGGCAGCGCATCGACGATCTCAACGTCTATCCCGTGCCGGACGGCGACACGGGGACGAACCTGACGATGACCGTGCGTGCCGTCTCCGAGGCGGTCGAGCAGACCTCGGCCGCGAGCCGGCAGTCGCTTGCGCGCGACATCGCGCGCGGCGCGCTCATGGGCGCGCGCGGCAACAGCGGCGTGATCTTCTCGCAGATCGTGCGCGGCGCCGCCGACGTCCTCGGTGAGACGGACTTGCCGCGCATCGACGCGAACTCCGCGGCGCTCGCGCTGCGCGGCGCGTCCGACGCCGCGTACCGCGCGGTGCGCAGGCCGGTCGAGGGAACGATGCTGTCGGTGATCCGCGAGCTTGCGGAGGAGGCGGAGGCGCGCGCGCTCGAAGGCCCTGCCATCGGCGACCTGCTCATCGAGCTCGTCCGCCGTGGCGAGATCGCGGTCGCGCGGACGCCGGAGCAGCTGCAGGTGCTCCGCGACGCAGGCGTCGTCGACGCGGGCGGGGCGGGATTGCTCGAGCTCGTGCGCGGGGTTGCCGCGACGGTGAGCGGAGAGCCGTTGCCGCCTCCTCGCGCGGCTGAGGCAGGGCTCAGCTTCGAGGCCGTCCACCAGGAGCTGTCTCCGTACCGCTACTGCACCGTCTTCCTCGTCGAGGGGCACGACCTCGACCGTGACGCCCTCGAGGCGAAGCTCGAGCAGCTCGGCGACTCACTGCTCGTCGTCGGCGACGAGAACGCGCTGAAGGCGCACCTGCACACCGACGACCCGGGCGCCGCTCTCTCGCTCGGCACGGAGGTCGGCACCATCGACCGGATCGAGATCGCGAACATGCACGAGCAGACGCAGCAGCGTGAGGAGCGCTTGCTCGCCGCCGTCCCGGACCCGCCGGCGGAGCCCGCCGCCACGGGCGTCGTGGCCGTCGTCGCCGGCGAGGGCAACCGGCGCCTGTTCGAGACGCTCGCGCAGGGGATGGGGCCGATCGCGATCGTCGAGGGCGGGCAGACGATGAACCCGTCCACCGCCGACCTGCTCACCGCCGTGCAGTCGCTCGCCTCGGAGGAGGCGATCCTCCTGCCGAACAACTCCAACATCGTCCTCGCCGCGGGGGAGCCGGTCGCGGGCGGCACCGACTTCGAGGAGGTCGCCGCCGCCGTCGCCGAACGGCTGCTGGCAGAGCCGCGCGACCTGCTCACGCTGCTCGCCGGGTTGGACGCGCCTCCACTCGAGGAGCTCGTCGAACGCATCGCCGCCGCGCATCCGGACCTCGACGTCGACGTGCAGGACGGCGGACAGCCGCACTACCCGCTCCTTCTCTCCGCAGAGTAATCTCCGTAGCAGTGGTGGCGCCCGTGCGGATCCTCCTCGTGGAGGACAATGCGGTGTTCCGCGAAGCGCTCGAGCTGTTGTTCTCGCTTCGCGACGACATCGACGTGGTCGCGTCGGTCGGTGACGGCGGCGCTGCCGTTCCCGCGACCGTCGAGCACCGGCCCGACGTCGTGCTGATGGACTACCGCCTCCCGGGCCTCGACGGCGTGCAGGCCACGCGGGCGGTGCTCGCCGCGTGCCCGCAGACTGCGGTCGTGTGCCTCACCGCCTCCGCTGGCGGACATGAGATCAACGCGTTGCGGGAGGCCGGGGCGACCGCGTGCCTGCGCAAGGACCAGGAGCTGGAGGAGATCGTCGACGCGATCAAGAACGCCGCCAACGGACGCACGTGAATCTGAACGCCGCGAACACGGCGATCGTCCTCGACTCGACGGCGGACTTTCCCGATGCAGCCGATCGCTTCCCGAACTGGCGCGTCGTCCCGCTCTATGTCAACTTCGGCACCGAGAGCTACCGGGACGGCGTCGAGATGACTGCGACGCAGTTCTACGAGCGCCTTCGCACGACGCAGGCGACGCCGACGACCTCGCAGCCGACGCCGGGCGACTTCAAGGCCATGTACGACGAGCTTGGCTCGTATGAGCGCATCTTCTCGCTTCACATCGGGGCGACCCTCTCCGGCACGTATGAGAGCGCGAACCTCGCGGCCGACGACCGCGTTCGGACGATCGACACGGAGACCGCGTCGGTCGCGATCACAATGCTCGCGCTCGCGATCCAGCGGCGGCTTGAGCGCGGCACGACGGACGAAGAGGTGTACGAGCTCGTGGCGCGGTACAAGGACGACCATGCGATGCTTTTCACCGTCGACACGCTCGAGTTCCTTGCGCGCGGCGGACGCATCGGGCGTGCGAGGGCGTTCGCCGGCGAGCTGCTGCACGTCAAGCCGATCCTGTCCATCCGCAACGGCGAGGTGATCCCGGTCAAGCGAGTGCGCGGAAACCGGAAGGCATTCCAGGAGTTCGTCGACGAAGTCGAAGGAACGATCGACAGTCCTGCTCTGCGCTTCGGCACGGCGCACGCGGATGCTCCCGAGCGCGCGGCCGAGCTCGCGAAGATGGTCCGCGACCTGCGGCCGCAGGCGACGCTCGAGGTCGAGACGGAGCTGGGCGCGGTCATCGGCACGCACGCAGGGCCCGGGACCGTCGGCCTCTTTTGGTTCACCGACATCTAGTCCGTCCGGTCCGGCTTTTAGTGTCACTCTCGCTCTGGCGCTGAGCACGATGACCGAGACCCGTCGACAGACGGCGTTTGCAAGGCTGGACCAACCACCGGCCTGGCCGGCGACCCGTGGGAGGCCCCGCCCGCAGCGGTTGGAGGCGTCGCTCGACTCCCTTCCCGGCGTCGGCGCGACGCTGAGGCGGAAGCTCGCGAGCCTCGGCATCGGCACGGTGCGCGACCTGCTCGAGCACGTGCCCCGCCGCTACGAGAACGCGGCCGACGAGGTCGCGATCGCCGAGCTGCACGGCGACGAGGAGGTCGTGATCGTCGGCGACGTCCTCAACGTCTCGAAGCGCCCGCTGCGGGGGCGGCGCACGCTCGTCACCGCGCGCGTCTCCGACGGCACGGCGACCATCGGCGCCACGTGGTTCAACCAGCCCTGGATCGCCGACCAGCTGAAGCCCGGAATGCGTGTCCGGTTGCGCGGGAAGACCGGTCGCTACGGCTTCGACGTGCGCTCGTACGATCTCGGCGAGGCTCGCGCGACCGCCGACTTCGCGCCGGTGTATCCCGCAGCTGAGGAGATCGCGGCGAAGACCGTGCGCCGCGTCGTCGAAGCGGCGCTCCCGCACGTCTCCGACTATTTCGATCCGCTGCCGGCGGCGCTCCGCGCCGACGAGTCGATGCCGCTCAAGCGCGACGCGCTCGCGGTCATCCACCGGCCGCAGAGCGAGGACGAGGCGGAGATCGGCCGGAGGCGGCTCGCGTTCGACGAGCTGCTGCTGCTCCAGATCGGCATCGCGCGCCGCGCCGCCGAGCGCGAGCGCACGCTCGCACCATCACTCGGCGAGGCGGGAGACCTGATCGTCCGCTATCGCAAATCCCTCCCGTTCGCGTTGACGCCATACCAGGAGCAGGCCATCCGCGAGATCGACGCCGACCTCACGCGCACCGTGCCGATGCAGCGCCTCTTGCAGGGCGACGTCGGCTCCGGCAAGACCGTCGTCGCGTTGTACGCATTGCTGCGCGCGGTCGAGAACGGGAGGCAGGGCGCGCTCATGGCCCCGACGGAGACGCTCGCCGAACAGCACTTCAACACCGTCTCGGATCTGTGCCTCGCGCTCGGCGTGTCGTGCGGCTTGCTCACGAACGCGACTCCGAAGCGCGACCGTGTGAGTGCGCTCGGCGCCGACGTCGTCGTCGGCACGCACGCGCTCATTCAGGAGGGCGTCGAGCTACGCGATCTCGCGGTCGCCGTCGTCGACGAGCAACACCGCTTCGGCGTGGAGCAACGGCAGGCGCTCGCCCAGGGGCGCGGGCCGCACGTGTTGCACATGACGGCGACACCGATCCCGCGCACGCTTGCGCTGACGATCTACGGCGACCTCGCCGTGTCGGAGATCGCGAAGCCGCCGGCGTCGCGCAAGCCGGTGGTCACCTCGCACATCGGCGAGGAGCGCGCGTCGGAGGCGTATACGCGTCTGACGCGCCTGTTGCGCGAAGGCCGCCAGGCGTACGTCGTCTGTCCGCTCATCGAGCAGTCGGAGACCTCGCGCGCTCGAGCGGCGGAGGAGGAAGCCGAGCGGCTGCAGCGGGCGGAGCTGCGTGACTTCCGCGTCGGATGCGTGCACGGCCGCCAGAAGGCGGCGGAGCGGCGCACGACGATGGCGCGCTTCAAGGCGGGGGAGATCGACGTTCTCGTCGCGACGACCGTGATCGAGGTCGGCGTGGACGTGCCGAACGCGACCGTGATGATCGTGCAGGAGGCCGACCGCTTCGGCCTCGCCCAGCTCCACCAGCTGCGCGGACGTGTCGGCCGCGGCGCCGAGCAGTCGTTCTGCGTCCTCGTCTCCCGGCCGACGGAGGAGCTCACGGAGTCGGCACAGAAGCGCCTCGACGCGCTCGTCGCGACGACGGACGGCTTCGAGCTCGCCGAGGTCGACCTCGACCTGCGCAGCACCGGCCAGCTGCTCGGCACGCGCCAGTCCGGGATGTCGGACCTCCGCTTCGCCAACTTCAAGCGTGACCGGGCGTTGCTCGAGCAGGCGCGCGCTATAGCTCGTCGATCGCCGGCGCTGCTCGAATCGCTGGGCTGAGCGTCCCCCAGACGGCCATCGCCACGCCGAACGCCGCGAACACGGCGATCGTCGCGCGAGCGGAGACGGTTGCGAGCAGGAGTCCGGCCACGAGCGGCCCGAGCGCGGCGGTGCCGCCGGTCAGGGCGCTGACCGCCGCCGTCGTGCGGCCGATCAGCCGGTCCGGCGTGAGCGAGAGCTGGTACGGCCAGACGATCGAGTCGGTTGTCGGAATCGCGAGCGCCGTGGGGATGAGGCTCGCCGTCAGCACATAGACGCTCGGCCAGATGAGAAAGAGCGCGCAGCCGGCCCACGTCCAGAACTCGAGCACGATGAGCGCCCGCGACGGGAGCAGTGTGCGCATGAACGGCGAGATCGCAGAGCCAACCAGGAGAGCGGCGCCGAAGACGGCGACGAGCGCACCGATCTCTGCGCCCGAAAGCCCTTGCCGCTTGGCGATGACGACGAGCGCGAGCGACACGCCGGGGAAGACGATCTGCGCCAGGGTGAAGATGCCGACGATCGTCCGCAGGAACGGGCTCGACCAGAGGAAGCGGAAGCCCTCCAGCAGGCTGTGCACGATCGGCGCGGACTCGCGCTCGCGCTCCTCCTCGAACCGCGTGCGCATCGCGAGGAGCGACCCGGTCGACGCCGCGTAGGAGCCGGCATCCGCGAGGAACGGCAGCGCGCGGCCGAAGCCGAAGAGGACGCCGCCGAGTGGCGGCCCGGCGAGCCGCACGATCGCCGTGCGGGCGGTGAGGACGTTCGTCGCCATTGGGAGTTGCGGCCTCGGGACGACCGAGCGCATCGCTCCCATCTGTGCGCCGCCGAAGAGCGCCGCGCCGGCGCCCTCGACGAACGCGACGATCGGGATCTCCCAGAAGGCGACGTGATGGAGGACCAGGCCGACGCCGAGCGCGGTCACGGTCGCGGTACGGACGACGTCGGAGACGATCATGATCCGCTTCCGGCTGAACCGGTCGGCCGCGAGCCCGGCGGGAAGCGCGAACAGCCAGAGCGGAAGGGCGCGCGCGAAGGCGACGATCCCGGCTTTCGCCGGCGAGTGCGTGAGCGCGAGCACGAGCAACGGGTACGCGATCTGCGTCACCTGCGTCCCGACGTTCGACAGCAGCTGGCCTGCCTGGAGCAGGACGAAGTCGCGGTTCTTCCGAAGAGGGACCGTTTCCACGCGCGGCACCGTATAGACAGGGTGGACCGGCGTCAGTTCCTTCTCGCCATTGCGGCGGCTCCGGCCGTCCTCGCGCACGAGCCGCTCGCGTACGTCACGGCCGACACGGAGTCGCAGGTTGTTCTCGTCGGGATGACGACCGGGCACGTCTATCGCCGCATCCCGACGGCGCCGTCGCCGTTCAGCATCGAGCGCGTCGGCGACCATGCCGTCGTCGCGCACACCGTTACCGGTCGCGTGACTGTGCTCGAGCGGCATGTGATCGAGGGATTTGGGGAGCCTCGCTACACCGCCGCCGCGCACGACGGCCGGCACGCGTTCGTGAGCGACTCGGGGCACACGGAGCTCGTCGCGATCGACGTCCTGCGCGGCGTCGTCGTCGGCCGCGTGAAGCTGTCGCAGTGGCCGCGTCATGTGTCACTTGCGCCGGACGGACGCACGCTGTGGGTTGGGCTCGGGACTGCCTCGAACGCGATCGCGGTCGTGGACGTCTCCGACCCGGCCCGGCCGCGGCACACGGCGACTGTCAAGCCGCCGTTTCTTGCGCACGACGTCGGCTTCGCGCCCAGCGGGCGCGCGTGGATCACCGGCGGCGAGGCGAGCACGATCGCAGTGCACGGCGGGCCGACGCTTCCGGCGGACGGCGCGCCGCAGCACGTGACGTTCCTCGGCGACCGCGCGTATGTGACGAGCGGCGCGTCCGGGACGCTGCGCGTCTACCACGAGCCGACCGCGCGGCTCCTGACGACGACGCGGATCCCCGTTGGCTCCTACAACGTGCAGTTCGCGGCGGGCCGTGTGCTCACGCCGTCGCTCGACGAGGGGACGCTGTGCGTCCTCGATGCGAACGGACGCGTGCTCGAGAAGGTGCGCGTCGCGCCGTCGTCGCACGACGCCTGCCTCGCGTATCCATAAGCTTCGCGCGTGCGGATCATCGCCGGCTCCCACAGGGGCCACACCATCAACGCTCCGGCGGGGCAGGACACCCGTCCGACCTCGGATCGCGTGCGCGAGAACGTGTTCAACATCGTCGGCCCCGTGGATGGCGCGGCCGTCCTCGACCTCTACGCCGGCTCGGGCGCGATGGGGCTCGAGGCGCTCTCGCGCGGCGCCGCGCGGGCGGTCTTCGTCGAGTCGGACGGGGACGCCGTGCGCGCGATCGAGCGGAACCTCGACAAGCTCAAGCTGCAGGCGACCGTCCTGCGCCGCGACGCGATCGCGGTGCTCTCCGCCGAAGCCTCCGCAGGCAGGAAGTACGATCTCGTCCTCGTCGACCCCCCGTACGACATGTACACCGACCTCCAGCCCCAGCTTGCGCGTTATCTCCCCGCCATCCTCGAGGACGACGGGATGCTCGTCGTCGAGACGGATGCGCGCACGCAACCGGAGCTGCCGCTCGAGGAACGCACCTCGCGGAAGTACGGTCAGACGCGCGTGACGGTGTACGAGAAGTGATCACCGCGATCTGTCCCGGCTCGTACGACCCGGTGACGAACGGTCACGTCGACGTGATCGGCCGCGCAGCCGGCATCTTCGACCGCGTCGTCGTCGGCGTGGTCGGCGAGCCGCGCCACAAACAGCCGATGTTCACGGTCGAGGAGCGCGTCGAGTTCCTCCATGCCGCGCTTGCGCACTTGCCGAACGTGGAGATCGACGTCTTCCGCGAGCTCGTCGTCGACTTCGCGCACCGGTGGGAGGCGAAAGCGATCGTGAAGGGCCTGCGCGTCATGTCGGACTTCGAGTGGGAGTTCCAGATGAACCAGCTCAACCGGCACCTCGCGCCCGACGTCGAGACGATGTACGTGATGGCCGGCCCGAATGTGAGCTTTGTCTCGTCCAGCGGGGTGAAGGAGATCGCAGCCTTCGGCGGCGACATCTCCGATCTCGTGCCGGAGCCGGTCGCCCGCCGATTCAAGGAGATGTTCCCAGCAGGACGTCCGGGGACGCCGGAGAATCCCGGGGACTGACAGCCCCACGGGCTAAACTGGAAACCATGGACGTCCTCGTTCTCATCGACAAGCTCGACGACCTCGTGCACAACGCGAAGGCCGTCCCTCTCACCGACCAGGTTCGCATCGACCGCGAGGAGATCTACGACATCCTCGACCAGATGCGCGCGACCATCCCGGAAGAGATCAAGCAGGCGCGCTGGATCGTGAAGGAGCGGCAGGAGATGCTCGCGGAGGCGAAACGCGAGGTCGACCGGCTGCTGGCCGAGGCGCGCGAGCAGGCGGTGCGCGAGGCGTCGCAGACCGAGATCGTGAAGATCGCCGAGCATCAGGCGCAGGACATCGTCGACGACGCCCGCAGACAAGCGCGGGAAACTCGCCTCGAGATGGAGGACTGGGCCGACGGCATCCTCTCGACGCTCGAGGTCAACCTGGACAAGTTCCTGTCCGCGGTGAAACGCGGGCGCGAGCGGCTGCACGAACGTTCGCAGGAGACCGTCGTCGCGGGCATCGGCCCGACGGACGGCGCCGCGGACGATCTCGGCTACTAGCCCTCGCGCGAAGTGCTGCGCACTTCGCGCGATCAAAGGATGCGCCGCTTCGCGGGAATCGCTCGTCGGCGAAGCCGCCGAGCTTTGATCTAGCGTCAAGCGGATGGACGTGCTGCGCGGCCGGTGGTGGCCTACGGCCATCCCCGGCCGCTAGTCCGCCTGAGCGTAAGCCTCCGGCTTACGCTCCGGCCTTGGCGCGAGTCATGTAGTCGGCGCCGAGCTCGGCCGCGAGGTCGACGAACGCGTGCGACGCGGCGGAGCGATAGCGGTCGCGGTGCCACACGACCCCGAGTACACGCGGCGGTAGGCGTCCGCCGAGCGGCACTGCGACGAGCGCCTGGTTGCGCGGGTTGACGACGAGGTAGGGGACGACCGCCGCGCCGAGGCCCTCGGCGACGAGCGACATGAGCGTCCCGTTGTCGTCGGTGCGGAAGACCACGTTGATGTCCGAGACGTGCCCGCGCAGGAAGCGGTCGGGCTCCCCCGACGTCCGCCAGCCGATCAGCGGCATTCCGGAAAGCGAGCGGAGCGGGAGGCTGTCCCGTTCGGCGAGCTCCGACTTGGCGGACACGAGCAGCACGTAGGGATCGCGGAGGACCTCCCGCGACTCGAACGGCCCCTCCGGCAGCGGCAGCTCCGCGAACGTGAGGTCGAGCTCGCCGCGCTCGACGAGGCGAAGCAGGTCGGCGACGTCCGCTTCCTCGTGCACCTGCACCTCGACGCGCGGCCACTCGTCGCGGAAGCGCCGGAGCAGCGCGGGGAGGATGCGCGCGCCGACGCTCTGGAGGATGCCGACGCGGAGCGGGCCGGCCGCCCCTTCGGCCAGCGCGGCCATGTCTGCCTGGGCCGCATCGAGCTGCGCGACGATCGCGTCCGCGTGCCGGAGCAGGAGCTGCCCGGCCTCGGTGAGGGACACGGGGCGCGGGCCGCCGGGGCGAACGACGAGCCGCTGCCCGACGACGCGCTCGAGGTGCGCGATCTGCTGGCTCACTGCCGACTGCGTGTAGCCGAGCTCGCGCGCCGCGCGGCCGAACGACTGCGTGCGTCCGACGGCTTCGAGCGCGGCCAGATGGCGCAGCTCGAGCCCGAGGAATCCATCACGTTTATTCATGTTAAGCAATTATATCCCGATTTGCACTAATAGTAGAGGGCTAGGCACGGTGAAGCTATGAAGCTCGCTGCCGCCCTTGGTCTCGTCTACGTCGTCTGGGGATCGACGTACCTCGGCATCGCCGTGGCCGAGCGCGGGCTGCCGCCGCTGGTCATGCTTTCCATCCGCTTCCTCATCGCCGGAGCGCTCCTGTACGCCTGGGCGCACCGCCGCGGTGAGGTCGCCGCCGAGCGGCCGGGCCGCCGACAGTGGGGCGCCGCAGCCCGCGTCGGCGGCCTTCTGCTCGTCGTCGAGACGGGCGCGCTCGCGTTCGCCGAGAAGCACGTCGCCACCGGCCTCGCCGCCCTCGTCGTCGGATGCGTGCCCCTCTTCATGGCCGTCATCGACCGCGCCTTCTTCGGTATCCGCATCCCGCTGCTCGCCGGCGCGGGAATCCTCGCCGGCCTCGCCGGCGTCGGTCTGCTCGCGGGCGGCGGCGGCACGATCGACCCACTGTGGACGCTCGTACTCCTCGGCGGAGCGCTCGCCTGGGCGGCCGGCTCGGCCTACGCACGCGTCGCTCCGCTACCCGGCAGCTCCGTGCTGAGCGCCGGCATGCAGATGCTGTGCGCCGGAGTCATGCTCGCCGTCCTGGCCGGCGCGACCGGCGAGTTCGGCCGCGTGCATCCGAGCGCGATCTCGCTCACCTCCATCGGCTCGATCGCCTACCTCGTCGGCTTCGGGTCGATCCTCGCCTACACCGCGTACGGCTGGCTGCTCAAGAACGCCTCGACGCCGCTGCTCTCCACCTACGCGTACGTGAACCCGGCCGTCGCCGTCGTGCTCGGCTGGGCGCTCGTCGGCGAGCATCTGGGCGCGCGCGAGCTCGTCGCGGGGCTCATCGTCCTCTCGTCGGTCGCGCTCATCCTCGTGGCCCGCCGGCCGGCGCCTACTACCGTCGTAGAGCTTCCGCAGCGCAGGCCTTCAGCGGCGCCTGAGCGCGCTGCGGCGTAGCGCTACCGTAGGTTCGTGACCACGTTCAACCTGCGGCACCTCCGGCTGCGCATCGGAGAGCAGTTCAACGAGCGCGTCGACGTGGAGATCGAGCCGCTCGTGCTCGGCGGCCAGGCATACGCGCCTGACCCGGCGCTCGTCCCAGCTCAGCTGACTGTGACGAAGGCGAGCTCCGGCTCCGTCTTGAAGCTGAAGTTCCGCGTGCGCCTCGAAGGCCCGTGCTTCCGCTGCCTCGCCGACAGCGTGCTGGAGATCGCGATCGACGCCCAGGAATACCAGGCGACGAAGCCGGGGGAGGACGAGGACCTGCGCTCGCCGTACGTCACGGACGACGTGCTCGACCTCTCAGCGTGGGCGCACGACGCGATTGCGCTCGAGCTGCCGGACAAGATCCTGCACGACCCCGACTGCGCCGGCCTGTGCCCGGTGTGCGGCAAGGACCTGAACGTCGAGCTGCATACGCACAAGGAGCAGCACGGCGACTCCCGCTGGGATGCGCTCGACGAGCTCCGCGGCCGACTTTAGAGCCTCTTAGCCGAAGTCGACGTCGCTGGTCTCGGCCGTCCCGGCTGTCCGCCCGGGCGCGGTGTGGAACTTCCAGTACAGGTTCGTGTGCGCGATCACCTTGTCCGGCGTCGGCGCGCCCCAGGCTGACTGGTCTTCCGTCGTGTGGGCGTCGCTGACGAGGGTCGCGTCGTAGCCCCTGACGATCGCGCCGTGGAGGGTCGAGCGGATGCACTCGTCGGTTTGTGCGCCGACGACGACGAGTCGCCCCACGCCGAGGTCCGACAGTACGGTCTCGAGGCGGGTTTCTTCGAAGGAGTCGGCGTAGCTCTTCTCGACGAGTGGCTCTGCGTCGTCCGGCGTCAGCTCGGGCACGATCCGCCAGTTGTCGCTCCCCTTCGCGAAGTTGTCGTCGGTCTGCTGGACCCAGACGACGGGCACTTGTTCCTGCCGCGCCTTCTCGACGAGGCTGCCGACGTTCGCGACGACGGCGTCCCGCTCGTGCGTCCCACTGACGACGCCGTTCTGCACGTCGATGACGAGGAGTGCGGTGTTCGGCCGGTTCTCGAGTGTGGTCATGGCCTCTCCTAGCGGTTGACGGCCGACATGTCGGAGTAGCGGTCGCCTGCAGCTTCGCCGATCTCGTCCAGCTCCGCGAGCTCTTGCGCCGTCAACTCGATGTCGCTCGCGGCTGCGTTCTGCTCGAGATACGTCCGCCGGCGCGTGCCGGGGATCGGGACGACGTCGTCGCCGCGCGAGAGGACCCAGGCGATCGCCACCTGCGCCGGCGTCACGCCCTTCGACTCCGCGAGCGCCTTCACGTGCTCGGCCAGCTTCACGTTGCGTTCGAGGTTCTCCCCGGTGAACCGCGGATGGTTCTTGCGGAAGTCGCCGTCGTCGAGCTCGTCGGGCGACGTGAACCGGCCGGCGAGGAAGCCGCGGCCGAGCGGGCTGTAGGCGACGAGGCCGATGCCGAGCTCGCGCAGCGTGTCGAGGATCGGGCCTTCGGGGTCGCGCGTCCACAGCGAGTACTCCGACTGGAGCGCAGCGATCGGATGCACCGCGTGCGCGCGGCGGATCGTCTCCGCCGATGCCTCCGAGAGGCCGAGGTGGCGCACCTTGCCGGCGGCCACGAGCTCTGCCATCGCGCCGACGGTCTCCTCGATCGGCGTCTGAGGGTCGACTCGATGCTGGTAGTAGAGATCGACGTGGTCGGTGCCGAGCCGCTGCAGCGATCCCTCGATCGCCGTTCGGATGTACTCGGGCCGACCGTCCGGCCGCCGGTCGCTGAACGCGCCGATGAACTTCGTCGCCACGACGAACTCGTCGCGGCGCCCCTTGATTGCGCGGCCGACGAGCTCCTCGTTCACGCCGCGCCCGTACATCTCGGCGGTGTCGAGGAACGTGATGCCGAGCTCGAGCGCCCGGTGGATGGTCGCGATCGACTCCGTGTCGTCACTTTGGCCGTAGAAGGCCGACATGCCCATGCATCCGAGGCCCTGCTCGGAGACGACGAGTCCCTGGCCCAGCGTGCGTTTCTCCATGGCCTGACCGTAGCCGCCCGTGGCTATACTGCGCGGCGCTCATGGCCGTCCCGAAGCGGAAAACCTCCAAGTCGCGCCGCGACAAGCGGCGTGCGACCCACGCGATCTCGGCTGCAGTGGTGAACATCTGCCCCAACTGCGGCGTGCCGAAGCGGCCGCATCACGCGTGCGCGAACTGCGGGACGTACAAGGGCCGCGAGGTCGAACCACTCCGCATCGACGCTCCCTAGGTCGAATGCCGCGGATCGCGGTCGACGCGATGGGGGGCGACCGCGGCCCGGCGGAAGTCGTCGCGGGCGCGCTCGAAGCGGCCGCCGACGGGCTGACGCCGATCCTGTACGGGTCGGCGGGAATCGATACCGGCGGCCTCGAGCTGCGCGAGACCGACGGCGTCATCGAGATGAACGAGAAGCCGGCCGAGGCAGTGCGCGGAAAGCCGGAGAGCTCGCTCGTCTCGGCGGTGCGCGCGGTCGCCGAAGGCGACGCGGACGCGGTTGTGTCCGCCGGCAACACGGGCGCAGTGTTGGCCGCGGGCCTCCTCGAGCTGCGTCGCATCCCCGGTGTGCTGCGTCCTGCGATTGCGGTCCCCATTCCGGCTCAGCGCGGCCCCTCGGTGCTCATCGACGCGGGCGCAAACGCGGACGCCCGTCCCGAATATCTTCTGCAGTTCGCGACTATGGGCGTGGTCTTCGCAGAGGAGATGCTCGGCATCGTGAACCCTGTTGTGCGGCTTCTCTCCATCGGCGAGGAGCCGGAGAAGGGGAACCAGCTGACCATCGAGGCGCACGCGCTCCTGGCCGCCAGCGACCTGAACTTCGCCGGGAACTGCGAGGGCCGCGACATCCTGTCCGGCGCCGCCGACGTGGTCGTCGCCGACGGCTTCACCGGCAACGTCGCGCTGAAGCTCCTGGAGGGGACGATCATGAGCCTCCTCGATGCGTTCCGCGAGGAGATCGCCGCCAACACGCGCGGCACGGTGGGCGGCCTGCTCATCCGGCCGGCGGCCCGGCGGCTGCGCAAGCGGCTCGATCCGGACACATTCGGCGGCGCCTACCTGCTCGGCCTCCGCGGCCTCGCGGTCGTCGCGCACGGGAACTCGTCCCGGACGGCGATCGCGAACGCGATCCGCCTGGCCGCCCGCGGAGTGGAGCGCGACGTCGTCGGCAGGCTCGCAGCCCGGATGCAGCAGCCCGCAGAGGCTGTATGATCGGCGCGCTTTCAGCCCCCGGAAACCAAATGAGGTGACATGGCAGCGTCGCGTGAGGAAGTCTACGAGCGGGTCAAGGAAGTTCTGACCGAGCAGCTCGGAATCGAAGAGGCCGACATCACGGAGGAGGCCTCGTTCCAGGAGGACCTCGACGCCGACTCGCTCGACCTCGTCGAGCTGATCATGGAGCTCGAGGATCAGTTCGGGATCAAGATCTCCGACGAGGACGCCCAGAAGATCACGACTGTCGGGCAGGCCGTCGACTACGTCGCGTCGCACCAGTAGCGGCACGCGCGGTCGAACCCTCGCCGAGCTGATCGACGCGCTTCCTGCCGCGGCAGCGGCGACGGCATTCACTCACTCGTCCTGGGCGGCGGAGCGCACCGCCTCGTACGAGCGCCTCGAGTTCCTCGGTGACAGCGTGCTCGAGCTCGCGGTGGCGCACGCGCTGTATGCGGGTCACCCGGACTTCTCCGAGGGACGCCTCGCGAAGGTGCGCTCGCATGTCGTGTCGCGCGCGAGCTGCGCGGTCGTGGCCCACGAGCTCGACCTCGGCCGGCGGCTGGCCGCCTACAGCGACGGCGAGGACGCGAGCCGGCTCGCCAAGAACCGGAACGTGCTCGCGGCGCTGCTCGAAGCGGTGCTCGGCGCGCTTTTCCTCGAGCATGGCTTCGCTCCGATCGAGGACGCGATCGTGGACGCATTCTCGGATCGCATCGAGTACGCGCTGACGACGTTCGTCGACCACAAGACCGAGCTGCAGGAGGCGCTCGCCCGCTTGGGCCGGCAGGTCACCTACGAGGTCGTGGACGCCGTCGGGCCGCCGCACGAGCGGCACTTCACCTGCGCCGCGGTCGTGGACGGCGAGCGGCTGGGCATGGGCGAGGGCGGGTCGAAGAAAGCGGCCGAGCAGGAAGCCGCCCGCGAAGCGCTCCAAGCTCTGGCATCCTGAGGGCCGTGACCCGCCAGAAGCATTCCGACAAGGCGCTCGACGAGCGGCTCGAAGAGCCGGACGAGCAGCCCGAGCCGCGCGGGATCCTCGAGCTCTTCGAGCGGGACGAGGACGCCCCGCTCGCCCGGGAGCCCGAGGAATCCGACGACAAGTAGCGCCGTCCAGGGCCGCGGTTAGGGTCCTCCTCAGGTGCATCTCCGTGCCGTCAAGATCCGCGGGTTCAAGTCGTTTCCCGACCCGGTCGAGGTTCGCCTCGAGCCGGGCGTCGGCGTGATCGTCGGCCCGAACGGGTCCGGCAAGTCGAACGTCTCCGACGCCATCCGCTGGGCCGCCGGCTCCCTCAGCCCCCTCGAGCTGCGCGCCGAGAAGCCCGACGACGTCCTGTTCGCCGGCGCGGCCAACCGGGGCGCGGCCGACTTCTGCGAGGTCGAGCTCCTGTTCGACAACTCCGACGGGACGCTGCCGGTCGACTACGCCGAGCTGTCGGTCGCGCGCAGGCTCCATCGCGGCGGCGAAGGGCAGTACCTCCTCAACAAGACCGGCGTGCGGCGCATCGACCTCGTCGAGCTGCTCGCCGACCTCGGGCTCGGCCAGGGCATGCACTCGATCATCGGGCAGGGCAAGGTCGAGGCCATCCTCGCGTCGAAGCCGGAGGAGCGCCGCGCGCTCATCGAGGAGGCCGCAGGCCTCGGGCGCTTCAAGGCGCGCCGGCATCGCGCCGAGCTGAAGCTCGCGCGTGTCGCGATCCAGGTCGAGCGTGCACGCGATCTGGAGTCGGAAGTGCGCAAGCGGCTGCGGCCGCTCGCATTGCAGGCGACGGCGGCCGAGCGCGCCGAAAAGCTTCTCGGCGAGCTCGCGAAGCTGCGCGCGCGCATCGCCGAGCTCGATCTCTCGACGCTCGACGACCGGCTCGGCGAGGCTGCCGGCCGGCGTGCGGCCGCCGCGCTCGCGAAGCGCGGCGCCGAAGAGCGGCTCGAGGCCGTGCTCGCCGAGCGCGGTGAGGCGGAGGAGGAGCTCGCCGACGCGGCAGGCGCGCGCGAGCAGGCGATGCAGGAGCTGTACCGGCTGCGCAGCGCGGCCGAGCGCGTCGGGATGCGGCGGGAGTCCGCCGAGTCGCTCGTGCGCCGGCTCCGCGACGAGCTCGAACAGCCGCGCCGCGTGCTGGACGAGCGTGTGCGCATGGAGCGTGCGGCTCTCGCCGAGCAGGTGTCCTTGCACGAGGAGCGTCTGCGCGCGCTCGATCGCGCGCTCGCCGAGCGCGAGGGTCTGCCGCCTGCGGCGCGCGCTCTCGCGGAAGAAGGTGAGCGCATCGTGCTCTCGCTGCTCGACGTCGAGGCGGGAATGGAGCACGCGGTCGCCGCAGCGTTGAGACAGCGTGCGTCTGCCTTGGTCGTCGACGACGTCCACGCCGCGTTCGCGCTGCTCGAGCGTGCGCGGTCGGCCGGGCTCGGCTCACTCACCGTCGTCATCGGTCGCCGCGAGCCGGAGTTGCCGGTCGTCGCGAAGGAGGAGCTGCTGTCCTCTCCCGTCGCGGCGGTGACGCGCGAAGGTTTCGGCTACGACCCGGCGCAGGGTGAGCTCTGGTTCGCAGGCGAGACGGCCGAAGCTGTGCTGCTCGAGCTGCAGGCTCGGCGGCGAGGTCTCGCCGCCGAGCTAGATGACCTGCGCAGGCGTGCCGACGCACCGATTCCGGATGCGGCGTACTCGGTCGAACAGGACCCCGTCGTCGTGCGGAGCGTTGCGATCGTCGAGCGGCTCGTGCGCGTGCTCGACATTCCCGCGTCTCGATTCGAGACGCCGCTGCGCGCGCGCGTCGACGCCGGCGCGGCCCGCACCGGCGCGCTGGGCGAGGAGCTCCGCCGGCTCGGCGCGGCCGAGGTCGAGCTGCGGCAGGCGCTATCCGAGGCGGCCGAGCGCGCGTCGGCGATTGACGTCGAGACGGCGCGCATCGAGGCCGAGGCCGACGAGGCCCGGCGCCGCCTCGCGGACACCGGGACCGAGGAGCGCGCGGAGGGTGACGACCGCGATGAGCTCGCCGACCGTGCCGAGCGGCTCGAGCGGCGGCGCGAGAGCCTCGGCCAGGTGAACCCGCTGGCGAAGGAGGAGTACGACGCTGAGAAGATCCGGCTCGAGGAGCTGACGACGCAGCGTGCGGATCTCGAGCAGAGCCTCGACGAGCTGGACAAGCTGCGCACGGAGCTGACCGAGACGGTCGAGCGCCGCTTCGCGGAGACCTTCGACGCGGTGCAGGCCAACTTCGCGGAGGTGGCGGCGACGCTCTTCCCCGGTGGCGAGGGCCGGCTGCGGCTGACGGAGTCCGACGACGACGAGGAGCAGCCCGGAATCGAAGTGGAGCTTCGCCCCGCCGGCAAGCGCGTGCAGCGGCTGTCGCTCCTGTCCGGCGGCGAGAAGGCGCTCGGCGCGATCGCGTTCCTGTTCGCACTCTTCCTTGCGCGGCCATGCCCGTTCTACTTGCTCGACGAGGTGGAGGCTGCGCTCGACGACACAAACATCAGTCGTTTCGTCGAGCTGCTGCGGCGCTATGCGGACCGCGCACAGTTCGTCGTCATCACGCACCAGAAGCGGACGATGGAAGCGGCCGACATCCTGTACGGCGTGACCATGGGCGGCGACGGTGTGTCGCAGGTCGTCTCGCGCCGCCTGCCGCGCGAAGAAGCAGAAGCAGTCAGCGCCGCGTAGGTGTCAGACACCGTCTGACACCGGGAACTGAGCCCGTGCTCACGGCCGTCACAGTTGCGTGACGCAAACGTTCAGGTACCAGGTACCCAAACGGAGTCGTGTGGAAGTCGTGACACTTCCGTAACGGGGCCTGGACCCGGTCGTGTCCCTGATGGACATCGTGCGGGGGCCGGTTAGTGTGGCGCGATGTCGCGGAGCTGGGCCGAGCTACTCGGCGAAGACGAGGCCGCGCCGGAGCCGGAGACGGAACGGGCCGGGATGTTCTCGCGCCTGCGCGACTCGCTCTCGAAGTCGCGCCGCGCGCTGACGGAGCAGATCCAGGTCGCAGCGTTCGATCCCGGTGACGATCTCTCCTGGGAGCGGCTCGAGGAAGCGCTGCTCCAAGCGGACGTCGGCGTGCCGGCGACCGCCGAGCTCGTGCGCAGGCTCGAGGCGCGCGGTGACATCGCCGCGCTTCCGGACGAGATCGCCCTGCTCTTCGGCGAGCCGCCGACGCTGGACGTGAAGCACGCACCGGCGGTGATCCTCGTCGTCGGCGTGAACGGAACGGGGAAGACGACGACCATCGGCAAGCTGTCGGCCATCCTCTCCGCGCGCGGTCACTCCGTCGTCGTCGCTGCGGCCGACACGTTCCGCGCCGCCGCGGAGGAGCAGCTCGAGATCTGGGCACAGCGCGCGGGCGCCGACTTCGTCGGCTCGGAACGCGGCGCCGATCCGGCTGCGGTCGCCTACGACGCAATCGAGGCGGCGCAGGCGCGCGGCCGCGACGTCGTCCTCGTCGACACCGCTGGCCGCCTGCACACGCAGACGAACCTCATGGAGGAGCTCGCGAAGGTGCGCCGCGTGATCGAGCGCAAGCTCGACGGCGCGCCGCACGAAACGCTGCTCGTCGTCGACGCGACGACGGGCCAGAACGGCGTGCAGCAGGCGCGCCTCTTCAAGGAAGCGGTCGGTGTGACCGGCGTCGCGTTGACGAAGCTCGACGGATCGGCGAAGGGCGGGGTCGCCATCCCGATCGCCTACGAGCTCGGCCTCCCGGTCAAGCTCGTCGGCGTCGGTGAACAGCTCGAGGACCTACGCCCGTTCGACGCGCAGGATTACGCGCGGGCCCTCGTCGACTAGTTACTTCGGCGGGATGAGCTTCACCGCGTACTCGACGATGCTGCCCGGATTGACGACCTTGACGTTCGCGTAGAACTCGACCTGCACGGCGTCGTGGTCACCGGCCTTCCAGCCCGTTTTGCCGAGCGCGTCGTCGAGCGCGGCGTTCCACCCGTCCCAGTGCCCCTTGATGGATGGTCCGGCCTGGGCCGTCCCGGTCACCGCCTTCTTTTTCTTCGCCATGTGCGTGCCCTCCCTCGGTCTTGGTTGCGCGACGTTATCGCGCGGCGCGTGCCATGACCAACTCTGCGGCGGCGACGTTCCCTTTGCGCTCGTGCAGCTCGATCGCCTCTGTGAGGCGGCCGGACGCCGCGAGCGCGTCTGCGAGCCGGATCGTGTCGGTGCCTTCGAGGCGGACGACAGCCTCGTGGGCGAGCCGCGCGGCTTCGTCCGGCCGTCCGCGGAGCTCGGCGAGCCGCGCGCACGCGAGGCGTGTATCGACGAAACCGCCGAGGTTACGCTCGTCGACGGTGCTCCGAGCGAGCTCGACCAGCTCCTCTGCCTCGTCGAGCCGGTCGCGCTCGAGGACGACGCGCGCAAGCGACGCCGCGATGGCCCCGGCGAGCGGCCCCGCGCCCGCGTCTGCGAACAACCCGCGGCCGAGGCGGAGCTCGCGCTCCGCGGCGCCGAGATCGCCGGCGAGGATCTCGATTGCAGCGATCCACTCCGCGAGGCCTGCGCGGAGGAGTGGGAGACCGAGCTCCTCGTAGATCGCGGCGGCACGCGCGGCGTGCGCGTGCGCCTCGTCGAACGATCCCTGCATCGCGGCGAGATACGCCAATGCGCTCACGACCGCCGCTTCGAGCACGCGGCTCGGCGCATCGGCGTCAAGGAGCTCGCGGCAGCGTCGCGCCGCGCTCGCAGCCGGCTCCGGTCCGTACACGAGCGCCGAACAGAAGAGATCGGCCGTGCGCGTCACCTCGCCAGCGTCTTCCGCGCGGCGCGCATGCTCGAGCGCGCGTTCGGCCTGCTCGGCGGCTTCGGCGCAGTGCCCGGCCGAGTACGAGAGCAGCGCGAGGCGTCGCCACGCGCGGCAGAGGCCGGCGTCGTCGCCGAGCGAGCCGAAGACGCGCACCGCCTCGGTCGCGACCTCCTCGAGGTCGTCGTCCGCCGCATGCAGCTGATGCCGCCGCGCCGCGCGCTCGAGCCGCCCGTACCACTCCTGCTGCACGTCGCCGGTGCGCGCCGCCGTGTCGATCGCCTCGTCGATCGCTGCCGCTGCCGCATCGATATCGCCGACCGCCCAGCTCGCGGCGGCGAGACCGCGCAGCGCGACGGGCCGGCCCTTGCCAAGATCGGCCAGCGAGAGTGCCCGCTCGAGCAGGCTCCGCGCCGCAGGCATGTCGTCGCGGACGTGCGCGCGCCGGCCGGCCGCCGCAAGGAGAGCCCCGGCGCGCTCGGCGAGTTCGTCGTCGGGAACGCCGAGCTCGCCGCGATACCGGGCCGTCTGTTCGAGGTGGTACCCGACGAGCTCGTCCTCCGCGCCGCGCGCGTCGAGCCACGCTGCGAAACGCTCGTGCAGCTCGGCGCGCAACGCTTTCGGGATGCCGCTATACGCAGCGTCGCGGATGAGCGCGTGGCGGAAGCGGAAGCGGTCCTCGTCCTGCGCGCCGGAGAGATCGGGACGGACGAGTTCCTTGCGCACGAGCGAGAGGAGCGTCGCGGCGACGTCGTCGCGTTCCTCGTCGCGCGAGAGCTCGGCGACGGCGGCACGCGAGAAGTCGCGGCCGGCGACCGACGCGCGCTCGAGCACCGCCCGCTCGTTCTGGTCGAGCCGGTCGAGCCGCGCCGCGAGCAGTGCCTGGATGGTCGGCGGGATGGCCGCGTCAGGCCCGTACTCGGCCACCATCGCGACGAGCTGCTCGAGGAAGAGCGGGTTGCCCTCCGCTGCCTCCTCGATCTGCTGCCGCGCCGACGGGTCGATGGGCCACTCGGCCGCGAGCTCGTCGAGGAGCGCCGCCGATTCGTACCCGCTCAGCGCCTCGAGCGCGATTGCCGCGCCCGGCCAGCGCGGGCGCTCGTCGGACAGCTCCGGCCGCGCGAGGCAGAGGAGGAGGATCGGGGCGCCGCGGCTCCAACCGGCGACGTACTCGATGAGGTCGAGGAACGTCGGTTGCGCCCAGTGCAGGTCCTCGAAGCAGACGAGCAGCGGTTGTTCGGCGGCGAGCCGTTCGAACAGCCGCCGGACGCCGAAGAACGTCTCCTCGCTCGACGCGGCGGCGAGCAGTTGCTCCTCGCCCGCTTCGGCGAGCAGCTCGCGCAGGGGCAGGAACGTGATCCCGTCGCCGTAGGGGACGCAGCGCGCGGTGAGCACGCGCGCGGCCGGCCCGGCACGGGCGAGGAACTCGCGCGCAAGGCGCGACTTCCCGACGCCGGCGGTGCCGGTGACGGTGACGAGGCGGCACGCGCTATCGCGTATCACCGCTCCGAGCTCGTCGTCGAGCAGCGCCAGCTCCCGCACGCGGCCGACGAGCGGCGCGTCGAGGCGGCGCGCATACGGCGTTGCATCCGCGATCGTGTCGAGCACGCGCCAGGCCTCCACCGGCTCGCGCTTGCCCTTCGCCGCGACCGCGCCCGCCGGTTCGAGCACCGTGGCGTTCGCGACCAGCCGCCGGGTGGCCGCGCCGATGAGGATCTCGCCGGGCGCCGCTGCCTCCTCCAGCCGCTTCGCCGTGTTGACCGCGTCCCCGGTGACGAGCGTCGTCGCGCCGTCGCCCGTCACGACCTCGCCGGTGTTGACGCCGATGCGCACCTGCAGGCCGAGCGGGACCGCGGCATCGCGCATCTCGACGGCCGCCAGCACGGCCCGGAAGGCGTCGTCCTCGTGGACGGACGGCACGCCGAAGACGGCCATCACCGCGTCGCCGATGAACTTCTCCACCGTTCCGCCGGCGCGTTCGACCGGCGCACGCATCGCGTCGAACCAGCGGGTCATGACCGCGCGCAGCGCCTCGGGGTCCAGCCGCTCGCCGAGCTCGGTCGAGCCCGCGACGTCGCAGAAGAGCACCGTGACGGTCTTCCGCATGACGGCGGCTGCGGAGGCCATGCCGACAGTGTCCCTCCAAGAGCCAAAAGGCGCAAAGTGCCGCCAGTACACTGGCCAGCCGTGTTCGACGCCCTTTCGGACAAGCTTCAGAGCGCCCTCGGCGACCTCCGCAGCCGCGGAACGCTCGACGAGGAGGCCATCTCCCGCGCCATGCGGGAGGTGCGGCTAGCCCTGCTCGAGGCGGACGTCAACCTCGAGATCGCGCGCGAGTTCGTCGGTCACGTGCGCGAGCGTGCGCTGGGCCAGGACGTCCGCAAGAGCCTGACGCCCGGCCAGCAGGTGGTGAAGATCGTCCACGACGAGCTCACCGCCCTCATGGGCTCCGGCTCGTCGCAGCTCGCGTTCTCGCCGCGGCCGCCGACGACGATCCTCCTCGCCGGCCTTCAGGGCTCCGGCAAGACGACCGCCGCCGGCAAGCTGGCGCTCCTCCTGAAGAAGGACGACAAGAAGCCCGCGCTCGTCGCCGCCGACCTCCAGCGCCCGGCCGCGATCGACCAGCTCATGCAGCTCGGCGAGCAGGTCGGCGTCCCGGTCTACGCGGACGAGCGCTCCGACCCGGTCAAGGCCGTGCGTGACGGCATCGAGCGCGCGAAGGCGGACGGCCGCGACGTCGTCATCCTCGACACAGCCGGGCGCCTGCACGTGGACGAGGCGCTGATGGAGGAGCTCGCCGCCGTGCGCCGCGAGGCGAAGCCGACGAACGTGCTCCTCGTCCTCGACGCGATGACGGGCCAGGAGGCGGTGAATGTCGCGAAGGCGTTCCAGGAGCGCATCGACTTCGACGGCGTCCTCATGACGAAGCTCGACGGCGATGCGCGCGGCGGCGCGGCGTTGTCGGTGAAGCACGTCACCGGCCGCCCGATCAAGCTCGCGTCGGTCGGCGAGAAGCTCGACGCGCTCGAGTGGTTCCATCCCGACCGGATGGCGTCGCGCATCCTCGGGATGGGCGACGTGCTCACGCTCATCGAGCGCGCGGAGGCCGCGGTCGGCGACGACGAGAAGGAAGAGATCGAGCGCCGGATGATGAAGGGCGAGTTCTCCTTCGACGACTTCCTCAAGAGCTACAAGATGCTGCGCCGCATGGGGCCGCTCCAGGGCGTGCTGAAGATGATTCCGGGCATGGGCAAGCAGCTCGAAGGGCTCGACCAGGTGAACGAGAAGGAGCTCGGCCGCGTCGAGGCGATCATCCTCTCGATGACGCCGCATGAACGGCGGGTCCCGCACGTCATCGACGGGTCTCGGCGGATGCGGATCGCGGCCGGGAGCGGCACCACCGTGCCCCAGGTCAACCAGCTGCTCGAGGCTCGAAAGCAGATGGCGAAGATGATGAAGATGATGGGATCGGGCAAGATGCCCCAGATCCCCGGAGCTGCCGCCGGCGCCAAGCCGAGGGCAAGCGCAACACGCAAGTCCTCCAGCAAGCGAAAGAAGAAAGCGAGAAGGTGAGTCAATGTCAGTGAAATTGAGGTTGACGCGGGTCGGGTCGAAGAAGAACCCGATCTACCGCGTCGTCGCCGCCGACACGCGCTCGCCGCGTGACGGCAAGTTCATCGAGATCGTCGGCCGGTACAACCCGCAGCACGAGCCGTCGCTGATCGAGTTCGACGAGGAGAAGGTTCGGAGCTGGCTGCAGAAGGGCGCACAGCCGACGGATCCCGTCGCCAAGCTGCTCAAGATCAAGGGAATCTCTTAGTGCCCCTTCCAGTGACGGTCTCGCGTTCCTGGCGCGCGAAAAGCAAGCGATGCAAGGACGCAGGGAGCGGCCGTAGCAGAGCTACGGAAGCGACCGAGGACGCAGCAGCGCGCCGCTTTGCAGCCGCCCAGGGACGCACTGACTGTTGCTGGAAGGGGCACTAACGTGGACGAGCTGCTCGCCGAGTTGGCGCGGCGGCTCGTCGACGAGCCCGACGCCGTGCGCGTCGAGCAGGTCGAAGGCGACGATGGCTCGCTCGTCTTTCGCCTGCACGTCGCCGAGGGCGACGTGGGCAAGGTGATCGGCCGGCAGGGGCGCATCGCTCGCGCGTTGCGCGCGGTTGTGAGGGCTGGCGGCCCGAACGCGGGTCGTCGGATGCAGCTCGAGATCGCCGGGTAGTGGTCGCCACTCTGTACGACATCCACGGGAATCTCGCCGCGCTCGAGGTCGTGCTCGCCGAGATCCCGGACGACGCGACCATCGTCATTGGCGGCGACATCTGCTTCGCCGGTGAGCAACCGGCCGAGGCGCTCGAGCGGCTGCGCGCGCTCGGCGAGCGAGTCGTCTGGGTACGGGGCAACACGGACCGAGAGATCACGACGGAGTCGCACCTGAGCGGCGAGCAAGTCACGTTTCTCCACGGCCTCCCGCCGACGGTGCAGATCGATCGCGTTCTGTACTGCCACGCAACGCCGCGTAACGACATGGACATCTTCACTGAGCGCACTCCCGAGGAGCGCATCGCATTCCTGTTCGAGGACGTCGACGCCGACGTCGTCGTGTGCGGGCACACGCACATGCAATTCGAGCGCACGATCGCGGGAAAGCGAGTGATCAACTCCGGCAGTGTCGGCAAGCCGTTCGAAGCGAAGCCGGGTGCGTACTGGACGCTCGACCTCGTCCACCGGTTCACGCCGTACGAGGGCGCGCCCGCCCCGGAGCACACGCGGGCCGAGACGCTCGCCGAGTACACGCGCATTGGCCTCTGACCTCGTCCCGGTCGGTCGTGTGGGCCGGCCGCACGGGGTCGACGGCGCGTTCTTCGTCGAGGTCCCGAGCGACAATCCCGCCGTCTTCGCGAAGGACGCGGAGGTCTACGTGGGCGACGAGCCCGCGAAAGTGGTCGTCTCCCGCCGTGGAGGCGGAAATCGGCCCGTGATCAAGCTCGACCGGGCGGTCGAGCGCGGCGCCGTCCTGGCCGTGCCCCGTAAGAGCCTTCCTCCGCTCGGGGAGGATGAGTACTACGCCTTTCAGCTCGTCGGCGTGGCCGTGGAGGAGGAGGGAGGCCGGTTCCTGGGCCGCGTTGCCGACGTGGTCGATTACCCTGCGAACGACGTGCTCGAGCTGGACTCGGGCATGTTCCTGCCGCTCGTCGAAGCCTGCGTGCGGTCGGTGGATATCGAGGGTGGGCGGATCGTGGTGGCTCCAGGCTTTGCAGACCCGCAATGAGAGTCGACGTCTTCACCCTCGTCCCGCACGCGTTCGCCTGGCTCACGGAGCAGCGGCCGATCGCAGGCATCCTCGGCGACGGGCTCGAGCTGCGCCTTTTCAGCTACCGCGACACGACGCCGCTCCGGGCCGGGCAGGTCGACGACGAGCCGTACGGTGGCGGCGCCGGGATGGTCCTGCGCGTCGACGTCGTCGCCGCGGCGCTCGAGGCCGCCTACGGCGACGAGCCGCCGCGCCGGGTGATCGCGCTCACGCCGCAGGGGCGGCCCCTGACGCAGGAGGTCGTGGAGGAGCTCGCCGGCGAGGAGGAGGTCACGCTCCTCTCGTCGCGCTTCGAGGGCTTCGACGACCGGATCGTGCAGCACCTCTGCAGCGACGCCATCTCGATCGGCCCCTACGTCCTCTCCAACGGGGAGCTCCCGGCGATGGTGCTGCTCGACGCGGTCGCGCGCCGGCTGCCGGGCGCCCTGGCCGAGGGCTCCGGGGAGATGGAGAGCTTCTCGGTCGAGCTCGGCGGGGCGCTCGAGTACCCGCACTACACGCGGCCCCCGGACTTCCGCGGCTGGACGGTGCCGGACGTGCTCCTCTCCGGCGACCACGCGCGCATCGACGCTTGGCGCAGAGGCAACGTCAGATGAGGGACCCGCTCGGCCACCTCTTCCCGAACCTGCCCCGGCCCGTCCGCGTGGCGCTGGACTGGTTCCTGACGATCGCGGGGGCCATCGTCATCGTCCTCGCCCTGAAGGCATTCGTCGTCAATCCGTACCGGATCCCGTCGTCGTCGATGGAGCCGACGCTGCACTGCGCGCGGCCCGCGCCCGGATGCGAGGCCGGCTTCAGCGACCGCGTGCTCGCCTGCCGGGTCTGCCTCGACGTCTCCAGCCCGCATCGCGGCCAGATCATCGTCTTCAACACGCCGCCGCTCGCGCTGGTGAAATGCGGCGCCGGCGGCACCTTCGTCAAGCGGCTGATCGGGCTGCCCGGGGAGACGATCAAGGAGGACAACCAGGGCTATATCTGGATCGAGCCGTTCCGCGGGACCACCTTCTACAAGCTGACGGAACCGTACGTCCAGGCCCAGCGGCGCTTGGCAGATACCTCTCATTATGGAAAGAGTTGGCAGGTGCCCCTGGGCGACTACTTCTTCATGGGAGACAATCGCGCCGAGTCGTGCGATTCGCGGGAGTGGGGGTCGGTCCCGCGGAAGAACTTGATCGGAACCGTGTTCTTCGTCTACTGGCCCCCGAACCGCATCGGGTTCCGCTAAAGGAGCTGGCATGAGCAGGCTCGAACAGGTGGCCCCTGGGCTGCGGCGCTGGTCGGCCTGGCATCCAGAATGGCGGCAGGAGGTCGGCTCCGTCGCCGTGGACACGCCCGGCGGGCTCGTCCTCATCGACCCGCTCGACCCGCCGCCGGAGGTGCGTTCGCCGGCGCACGTGCTCATCACCCTCTACGCGCACGGCCGCTCCGGCGGTGAGCTCGGAGCGGAGCACGTCTGGGCGCAGGCCCGCGGCGGCCGGAAGCTGAAGAACCGCGGCGTCGTCGTCACCGACCCGTTCGAGGCTGACCCCGAGCTGCCGGGCGGGATCAAGGCGTTCGCGACCGCCCACGAGGGCGAGGTCGTCTACTGGCTGCCCCAGCAGAAGGCACTCGTCGTCGGGGATGTGCTCCTCGGAGCCGGCGCGAAGCCGCATGCGACCTCGGAGCCGCTCCGGCTCTGCCCGGAGAACTGGCTCGAGGGAGCGACGACGAAGAAGCTCGTGAAGTCGCTCCTCCCGCTCCTGGACCTGCCGGTGGAGCGGATCCTCCTCGCGCACGGCGCTCCCGTGCTCCAGGGCGGCAGAGACGTGCTCGCAGCGCTCATCGCGCCCGAGAAACCCTGAATATTCGCTAACCTGCGCTCCGGCCTGCGGGCCGCCTTTTCCCATGAGCAACGTCATCGATTCGATCGAGCGCGCCCAAATGCGCAAAGTTCCCCGCTTCAAGGCGGGGGACACGGTGCGCGTGCACTTCCAGGTGATCGAGGGCCAGCGCCGCCGCGTGCAGGTGTTCGAGGGCATCGTGATCAAGCGGCAGGGCTCGGGTGCCCGCGAGACCTTCACCGTCCGGAAGCAGTCGTTCGGCGTCGGCGTCGAGCGGACATTCCCGCTGCATTCGCCCAAGATCGAGACGATCGACGTCGCCGCCGTCGGCGACGTGAACCGGGCCAAGCTCTACTACCTCCGTGGCCGGGTCGGCAAGAAGGCGCGCGTCCGCGAGCAGCGCTACAGCGGCGCGAAGCCGGATGCAGTGGTCGACGACGAGCCTGGGCTCGAGGACGCGCCTGCTGAGGTTGAGACCGAGGAACCGGTCGCGGCCGAAGAAGACACTGTCGCAACGCCCGAGTAGCGCGCTATCGTCGGCCGCGTGAAGCGGACCGGCCAGAGGCTCCTCAAGTTCGACCGGAACCTCGGTGCACGCTTCGTCGCCGGCGCCGATGAGGCGGGACGCGGATCGCTCGCCGGGCCGCTCGTCGTGGCGGGCGTATTGCTCGACTACGCCGCGCTGAAGGAGCACCGCGTGCGGCCGCTCGCGTATCTCAACGACTCGAAGCAGTGCTCCGAGGAGCGGCGCGAGGAGCTCTTCCACGCCGTGCTCGGCTGTGCGGAGAAGGTCGTCGTGCGTGCGATCCCCGCCGGCGACATCGACCGCAACGGCCTGCACAAGTCGAACCTCGCCGGCCTGCGCGCGATGCTGCAGGCGCTGTCGCCGCCCGCGGACGCGTGCCTCGTCGACGGCTTCCGCCTCGGGCCGCTCGCGCCCGAGCACACCGCCGTCGTCGACGGCGACGAGAAGAGCGCGGCGATCGCGGCCGCGTCGATTGTCGCGAAGGTAACGCGTGACCGTCTGATGCGCAGGCTGGACGCGCTCTATCCCGCGTACGGATTCGCGCAGCACGTCGGCTACATCACGCCCGGACATTCGGCGGTCGTGCGCGAGCGCGGCCCATCCGCGGTGCACCGCCTGTCGTTTCAGGCTCTCTGTTACCGGTGAGTCGCTCGCCTTCGGCTCGCTCCCGTGAGGGAAACCGTGTTTCCCTCACGAGCTCCCTTCTTCGAATGTTGTGCGGGAGAACCTCCCGGTTCCCCCGCAAGAACCTCAACCCCTCCCCGGTTCATGGGCCGCTAGGCGCCCCATGAATGCGGCCGAGCGCCGGGCCGCGCGCTGGTACCGGCTGCGCGGCTGGCGCATCCTCGGCGCCAACGTCTGGGCGGGACGCAACGAGATCGATCTCGTCGCCAGGCGCGGTCGGAGCTTGCGCTTCGTCGAGGTGAAGGAGAAGCGGGGCGTCGCCTATGGCGATCCTGCCGAGATGGTCACTGCGGAGAAGCAGCGCCGCGTCCGCAACGCTGCCCGTGCGTGGCTGGCGGCACATCCGGAGCTCGGCGGCCTCGACGTCGCCTTCGACGTCGTCGCCGTGTGGGAGGGGAGGCTGCGCAGGATTCCCGACGCGTTCTAGGATCACCGCATGGACTGGTTCGTGCAGAACGCGCGCGACGCGACGTGGATCGACTGCAAGCTCGGCAAGTTCTGCGACTGGCAGCGCGAGGGCGAGCGCTTCCCGGAGCTCGGCATCAATCTCAACGTGATGCAGCCGGGCGAGCCGATGACGATGTACCACCGCGAGCCGGCACAGGAGGACTTCCTCGTGCTCGAAGGGGAGTGCCTGCTCATCGTCGAGGGCGAGGAGCAGGCGCTGCGGAAGTGGGACCTCTTCCACTGTCCCGCCGGCGTCGCGCACGCCATCGTCGGAGCGAGCGATGGGCCGTGCCTCGTGCTCGCCGTCGGCTCTCGCACGGGGGAGCGCGGAGTCCTCTATCCGGCCGACCCGGTGGCGCAGAAGCACGGCGCCGGAGTGGCCGAGGAGACTTCGAGCCCGAAGGAGGCCTACGCCGGGATCGAGTTCCCGAAAGTGCCCTACAAGCAGGGGTGGCTGGCCGACTAGCGAGGCTGTGCTCGGGACTTTCGGCCCGAGCACGCCGCGCGCTTAGGTCACGCCGCCTCGCTGAGCGGCTGATTGATCGACTTGGACCGGGCCTCGAACTCGGTGCCGCAGCACGAGGACTCGACGACGATCTCCTGGCTCGTGTTCGGTTCGAACGTGAGCCGCACCACACCACCCATCAAGGCGTGGTCGTCGCAAAGGAACATCGGCGTCTCCAGCGACCACAGAGCATCGGTCCGCTTCTTGTTCGGAAAAGGCGACGCACCCGAGTGTGCGACGCGATCCCGAACGCCGAGCTGATTACGGCCGGGGTGGGGACACCCCGGAATCGCGCAGTCGTGTGTCAAAGAGCGAGCAGGCATTTATTCACCTCCTTAGCGTGTTGAAGGGTCTCCAACAACGTAAGCGAGCAGTCGGACGCCGAACGGACCTAGTAATCACTCACAAGGACCTCATGCACACCTGTTGAACAGCGAGCAGTGGCCGCCACGCAAGAGGAGCTTTACGCGTCCCTAAACGTCGATCGTGAGATGTCCTGGTCGGAGCGTGCGCTGCCAGAGAACGTGCGGACAAAGCACGTGCACCGGCTGCATCCGTACCACGGCAAGTTCATCCCGCAGCTCGTTGAGGTACTGCTCGACCGGTACCTGCCGACCGGCGGGCGCGTGCTCGATCCGTTCGCCGGCTCCGGGACGACGCTCGTGCAGGCGCTCGAGTCGGGGATGGACGCGACGGGCACGGAGCTCGCGGCGTTCAACTGCCTGCTCATGCGCGTCAAGACCGCGCACTACGACGTCGAGGCGCTGGGGGCGGAGCTTCGCGATGTCTCCGCGCGGCTCGACTCTCTTGCGACGAAGGCACGGCCCACGGCATACCTGCGCAGGTGGTACGAGCCGCAGGCGGCGAAGGAGCTGCTCGCCTTCCGCGACGTGATCGGCGAGTACGAACACGAAGACGTGCTGCGCGTCATCCTTTCGAGGGCCGCACGCTCCGCTCGTCGCACGGCACATTTCGACCTCGAAGCGCCGCGGGCGCCGCAGGTCGGGGAGTACTGGTGCCACAAGCACCGGCGCACATGTCGGCCGGTCGAGTCGGCCGCGGGTTTCCTGCGCCGCTATACGCTCGACACGTTGGTGCGCATTGCCAAATTCGCGTCCGTCCGGGACGTCGAACGCGAAGCGCGTGTCGTCCATGGCGATTCGCGCACGGTCGAGTACGAGGCCGTCTTCGACGGCGTGCTCACGTCTCCGCCCTATCCCGGACTGATCGACTACCACGAGCAGCACCGCTATGCGTACGAGCTCCTCGGCCTGGACGACCGCCGCGAGCTCGAGCTCGGCGCAGCAGAAGGCGGAACCTCGCGGGCAGCGCTCGACGCGTACACCGACGGCATCGCGGCCGCGCTAGCGAACGCCGCCTCCGCGCTCGCGCCTGACGCCCCGGTCCTGATCGTCGTGAACGATCGCCGCAACCTGTATCCCGTCATCCTCGAACGGGCGGGGTTGCGCCTCGAGGGGCGTCTGCGCAGGCACGTGAACCGGAGAACGGGCCGACGTGCCGGTGAGTACTACGAGGACGTCCTCGTCGCGCGCCAGTAGTCTCGCCTGGTGAAGTCTCCGGTCCCGGATCGTCCCGCCGCAGAGGTGCTCGGCGCTGTGCTGCGCGACCTCGGCTACGAGAGCGACGCGATCTCCGACCTCGTCGGCGACGAGGTCGAGGAGCGCGAAGAGGTCGTCGTCGCCGAACGCCGGCTGTCGGAGTCTCCGCTCGAGACTGCGATCCGCCTGCTCTACCTCGAGCTCGGCGTTCCCGAGGGCAAGGTAGTCGCCGCGTTCGGAAGCGGCGGCGTTGACGCGCTTCTCGCCACGAATCTCGTCAGCCGGCGGGGCGACGAGCTCGTCCCGCTTGGGCGCATCCTGCCGGTGGACGACACGCTCCTCGCTTCGGACGGGTTCACGCGCGATGCCGACGACCCGCCGGATTACGTGGCGACCTACACGCCGACGGCGCGCACGTGCGACCTGCTGACGCCGCGTCCGCGCGTCCGGCGTGCGCTCGACGTCGGCACGGGCAGCGGGATCCACGCGCTCCTCGCCGCGAGACACGCAGACCACGTCGTCGCGATCGATGTCAACGATCGCGCGCTCGCATACACCGAGCTGAACGCAGCGCTCAACGGGCTAGACAACATCGAGTGCCGCAACGGCAGCTTCTTCGCGCCCGTCGAAGGAGAGACCTTCGGCCTCGTCGTGTGCAACGCACCGTTCGTCGTCTCGCCTGAGCAGCGGTGGGCATACCGCGACAGCGGTTTCCGCGGTGACGATGTCACCGCGCACGTCGTCAGCGAGGCAGCTGCGCACCTCTCACCCGGCGGCTACGCGACGCTGCTGGGGAGCTGGCTCATCGTCGACGAGGACCGGCCGGAACAACGTCCGAATGCGTGGGTGAAGGGCACCGGGTGCGACGCGTGGATCCTGACGTCGATCGAGAGCGATCCGCTCGAGCATGCCGCGAGCTGGAACGGCAGCTTCTTCGCCGATGCGAGCACGTATGCGGAGGCGCTCGAGCGCTGGACGAGCTACATCAGCGAGCTCGGCGCGCGCGGCGTGGGGGAGGGCGCGATCCTGCTGCACCGGAAGAAGGGTCGGACGAGCGTGCGCATCGACGAGATCGACGAGGACTCGCTCGAGGAAGCCGACAAGCAGATCCGGCGTGCGTTCGCGAACCGTCGACAGTCGTCGGACGGCTTGCTCGACCTGCGCCTCGCGCGCGCGATGCCGCTGCGGCTCGAGCGCGAGCTCGGCCGGAAGTCCGCCGAGATCGTCCTTGCCGAGGGCACGTGCTCGATCCTCCCGGCGACGCCCTCGGCAGTGGAGCTCGTCGAGCGCCTGGACGGGAAGAAGACGCTCCGCAAGCTGGGCGCGGACAAGCAAGCCGTGAAGCTCTGTCGCGAGCTGCTCGGGCTCGGCGCGTTGAAGATCCTCGACTAAGCCGTATCGGTTCCCCACCTAGCGTGGTCGGCGTGCTTGCACGCGCGATCACGCATGCGCTCGTCGGCCTCGAGCCGCGCCGCGTCGAGGTGGAGGCGGACGTGCACGAAAACGGCCTACCGACGTTCGCCATCGTCGGCTTGCCCGACCGCGCCTGCGCCGAGGCGCGCACGCGGGTCCGCAGCGGCATCCTCTCCGCCGAGCTCGATTTCCCGCGCGGGCGTGTCACCGTCAACCTCGCACCCGCGGGGCTGCGGAAGGAAGGCTCCGGCTACGACCTGCCGATCGCGCTCGCCATACTCGCCGCCTCGCGGCAGATCCCGCAGGCTGAGCTGAACCGGCACGCGGCCGTGGGCGAGCTCGCGCTCGACGGCCGCCTGCGCCGCGTTGGCGGCGTCCTCGCGGTCGCCGAGGGTGCCCGCCGCCTCGGGATCGAGTGCCTGCTCTGCCCGCCCGAGTCGGCGCCGGAGGCGGCCTTCGCCGGCGTGCGGCCGATTCCCGTCGCTCATCTGGCCGAGGCGGTCGCGTACCTGCGGGGCGAGCTCGAGCCCGAGCCCGTGTCTGCGCCCGCCGAGCCGGAGGCGGTGTCGCTCCCCGACCTCTCCGAGGTGCGCGGCCAGGAGCGGGCGCGACGGGCACTCGAGATCGCCGCCGCAGGACGGCAGAACCTCCTCCTCGCCGGGCCGCCCGGGACGGGCAAAACGATGCTGGCGCGTCGCCTGCCGGGCATCCTGCCGCCGCTCGACGACGAAGCCGCACTCGAGGTCACGCGCATCCACTCGGTCGCCGGGCTCCTTCCGCCCGAGCAGCCGCTCTTGCATACGCCGCCGTTCCGCGCACCGCATCACAGCGCCTCGACGGCGGCCATCGTCGGCGGTGGGCCGGGCATCCGTCCCGGCGAGGCGAGCCTTGCGCACCAGGGCGTTCTCCTGCTCGACGAGCTCGCCGAGTTCCAGCGCCCGGCGCTCGAGGCGCTGCGGCAACCGCTCGAGGACGGAGTCGTCTGCATCGCGCGCGCCGCCGGCCGCGCGGTCTTTCCCGCGCGCTTCCAGCTCGTGGCGACGGCGAATCTCTGAGTTATTTGGAGTGATATCGAGTAGAACGGCGAGCGTCCACGGTCCTCCTCGACCCGAGTGAACGCCCGTCGCCGTCGACTACCGGCCCCTCAGGGCATGCGGTCTGTCATTCGACCTCTGGCCTTGCGTCCCTTCAGCTCCGGGAACGCGTCGTTGCCTTCCGCCGGCGCGCTTTTCTGCGGGCCCTGGGGCTCGATCGTGAGCTCGTGCGTCCGCTCATACGACTCCATGCTGTAAAGCCGCTGCATCACGTCGAGCTGCTTGGAGAGCTCGTTCATCGATGGTGTCTCACCGGTCTTCGCCCAGTAGCGCAGCGTTCGGTCCATGAGAAGACGCAGGAGCTCGAGATGGGTCAGCGCGTCGAAATCAACATCTTCAAGCTCGACCCCCGGCGGCATCTTGTACTCAGAGCCCGATCCGGCAGCCCTCTTGGGTGCGACGATGCGCTCGACTCGGCCGCGGAGGCGCTCATGGCCGAACACCTCTTCCGCGATCGCGCGGATCGTGCGTCCTTCAGAGCGCAGACGCAGAACCTCGGCGCGTTGGGCCGGCGTCGACTTCGCGCTGTGCCCGAGTCGAGACATGCTCCTTGGCAATTGACCAGAAATGGAGCGAATCCTGCGGAGCACTTGTCTTGTCTCGTTGGAAAAAACGAGGCCTATTTCGCGGACGCGCACGGGGGGTTGGCACGGGGTTCGAGAGGTCGCCAACTTCTAATTCGACCCCCCTTACCCCCTCGGCGGCCCGGGCGGGGAGGCCTACCGCGTGCGTTCGTACTCGGCGGCGAGCTCGGTGATGCTGACACCGAGGGTGGCAGCGATCTGTATCACGTTGTCCCAGCTCGGGTTCCGCTCGCCCCGTTCGACGAACCCGATGTAGTTGCGGTGGAAGCCACTCGCGTAGGCGAGCTCCTCTTGAGAGAGGCCCCGTTCCTCGCGCAGACGGCGGATGACCCGTCCGAGCCGGACGTGTGGGGCGGGTCTCGGTGCCACCTCCCGAAGCTGGCACGAGGCCCAGACAAGTGCTACACACAGTTGTGTGTGGAGTTCTTCGACTGCCGGGAGGTCGTAATGAAAGCGATTGTCGTACTGGCCGTTATCGCTCTGGTTGGAGCGTGGCCGGCCTCAGCCGCCGGCCCGTCCGGCAGGATCGCATCGCTCGAGCGCCAGAACGCGGCGCTCACTCAGAAAGTCGCCAAGCTGACCCAGGCGCTCAACGGCGCCAACAACCAGCTCACGACCGCGCAGAATGCGGTCGCAGCCGCGCTCAACCTCGAGCAGACCTACAAGGCACAGGTCGCCGCCGATCAGCAAGGCGTGGCAACGACCATCGTCGGCATGAGTCCCGTCGACATCTGGAACAGCGTATTCCCCGCAATGATCAAGGTCTTCAACGCCAACGGCCCGAGGTTCCAGGTCTCAACCTTCGACCAGGGGAACTACAAGACAGTTGAAATCGACTACTGCGGCTTCTGCTGAATCTAGCCGCGAGCGAAACTCGCGACTAGCGCAACTGCAGCGGCGCCAATGAGAACACCGCCAAGACGCTGCTGTCGCTGCTGAATTGCGGCTGCAAGGTTGAGCGCCGCATATGAGCGCTTGGTCGGGCCGCCTAGACGGCGACGGCGAGATCGCTCGAAATGAGCTCTTCGGCCGAAGGTCGAGCGGCTTTGTCGCGAGGCGGCGGCAGCATGTCCCGCCACAGTTGGGCCGCGTCGGGTGTGACGAGATCAGAAGGATCATCGAGCAGTCGCTTCACGGTGACAAGCTCGAGCCGCAGTCCCTCACTTCTTGCGCGAGCTACTTCCTCCCGCGCGCCTCTGCCGAAACTGAATGCGACGATCATTCCCGCGTCCTTGCCCGAACGTCGTACGGCCGTCTCGAAGTTGTCGACGACGTTGCGGCCCACACGCTCAGATTGCTTGACCTGGATCGGTGCGTGCTCCATGAACGAATAGCCGTCGATCCCCATATCGCCGCTCTTCCTCGGCGCGTGGGTTCCATGCAGCGTTTGGATCACCCAGTTCTGGAATTCGAAGGGCTTGAGCGCCTTGAGCTGCTCTTCGGTCACAGGCATGCCGACGAGGCGGACATTGAACGCGCCGAGCTTCTCCATCCGCCGTTTCATCAGCCCGACGGCAGTCGGGCTGATGTCGATGCCGAGCCAGTTTCGCTGTAGCCGCTCAGCGACCGCAATCGTCGTACCGCAGCCGCAGAAGGGATCGAGAATGATGTCTCCGGGGTTGCTACTCGTTGCGATGATCCTCTCAAGTAGTGCCTCGGGCTTCTGCGTGGGGTAGCCGAGTTTCTCACGCGACCGGTTGTTGATCACAGGGACATCCATCCAAAGGTTCTGAAGCGGCACGCCAGGCATCTCGTCGAGATACCGCTTGTATTGAGGGACGGCGCCGGGTCGCGTCTGAATGATCCGGCCCTCCTCGTAGAGCTGCTCCATCCTTTCGCGGCTATAGCGCCAATATCGCGACACGCCCAGGAACTCGTAGTGGGGGTTGCCCTTTGACGCGCCACCGGGTCCCTGGATGTTGTCGATCCGGTAACGACGCCCGGTCCCAGCTTCGATTCGCCTGTAGTCCCGGTCGACGTACTCCTGCTCGTAGGGTGTGTACAGCTGATTCCACGCGCGTTTCGGGCTCTTGGCGTAGAAGAGGATCGTGTCGCTCAGCCGGCCGTAGTGCTTTGCGCCCTGCTTGGTATCGCTATGTGCACTGCTGCGCTTCCAGATGATCTCGTTCACGAAGCGATCCCGGCTTCCGAACACCTCATCGGTCATTACCTTGAGGTAATGACTCGCCGTGGGATCGCAGTGGAGATATAGGGAGCCGGTCGGCTTGAGAATGCGCTGAAGCTCGATCATCCGCTCACGCATCCAGTCGATGTAGACCTGAATGCCGCCCTCCCAGCGATCCTCGAACGACCGCACTTCGGCCTCATCGCCCCAGATCACCTCGTATGTCCGGTTCGTGAAGAACGGAGGGTCGAGGTAGATCAGGTCGATGCTCTCGGAAGGAAACTGCGACAGCCGTCGCAGGTTTTCATCGCAGTAGATGACGCCCGTTTCCAGATAGCTGATCGGTGCCATAGGGGTCCGTGAGCCTATTCCTGTGTTTGCAGGGATTTCAAGGGCTCGACGAGTTTCGGGAAATCGCGGATCCGGCTCCAGAGGGCGGTACGGAGCGGTGTTTGAGCCGCCGATAGCTCTCCGGATCCGCGCTGAATCAGTCGCGTTGGCTCGGTGTTCGGGTTGCCAGGGGGAGAGCATGTCGGCGACCCCCGGGCCGCCCTTGGGGTGGCCGGACAGGATCGCGCCAACCTTTGCGCGAGCTGGGACGCCTGCTCGACCGGGTGTCGAGCTGGGCCGGACGGCGCAAGCTGTGATGAAGCTCACCAGGCGGTAGGACGAGTGTGCCGTCCGATACCGATGCGAACATACGTTCGTCTTGAACAGTCCACCTATGCCCACGCAGACTCTCATCGAAGTTTCGCTTCCTTCCGTCAACCTGGTCTGCGAAGCTCCAGAGCCTGTGGCGAGCAAGACCGTTCGAGACCCGATTCACGGGATGATCTTTCTGGAGCCGGCTGAGTGGGCTGCGGTGAACTCGGATGTTTTCCAGCGTCTGCGCGGGATCCGGCAGCTCGCGATGACTGATCTTGTCTATCCCGGAGCCACTCACACCCGCTTTGAGCACTCGATCGGCGTCTGCCACGTCGCGGGTCGCCTGGCGAAGACTCTTGAAGTGACGGAGGCCGAGTACAGGCAGGTACGGGGCGCTGCGCTTCTCCATGACATCGGCCACGGACCTTTCTCTCACGTTTCGGAGGGCCTCATCGATGATCGGAGCGGAGTGAAGGGGTGCCACGAGGCGATCTCGGCATTCCTGATCCGCAACGATTCGGGATTGGTCGAGGCGCTCGGTCAAGAGGCGTGTGATCAGGCAGCACTCCTCATCGAGAAGGTTGGGCCGCGAACCTTCTTGGGGGACATCGTGAGCGGTCCAACGGACGCAGACAAGCTGGACTACCTCCTACGTGACAGTCGTTACGCAGGTGTCGAGTATGGCCACTACGACCTAGATCGGATTGTCGACACCGCGAGGGTTATCGGACGAGACCAGCCGGAGTCGTTTCTAGGATTCGAGGAGGATGGCGTCTGGGCGGTCGAGGCACTGTTGCTAGCGCGTCATCACATGCATCGCCAGGTCTATGGACACAAGACACGAATCGCCACCGACATCATGGTTACGCGCGCGCTGAAATTCGGGATCGAAGAAGGCGCTGTGCCGGCGGAGGCTTACACGGTTGATGCAGAAGGCGGGAAGCCGAAGGTGACCCCGGAATTCATCGAGTGGTACCTGCCTCAAACAGACGCGTCAGTAACGGAACGACTCCTCTCCCAGAACTCCGACCGGATCTCCTTCAAACTCGCTGATCGGTTGCGTTGCCGAGATCTTCTCCGACGTACCGCAAGCATCCCACTTCACCGGGAACGGCATACGGTCGGTGCCCAGCAATACGACAAGATTCTTGATCGCACCAAGTTCGAGCCGCGGGTTGCGGATCTTGAGGCTGAGATAGCCGAGGCGCTGGGATGCGAGCCGTATCTCGTTGCGCTCTACGTCGACAGTCAGACCAATCCGACGTATCGGGGCCCCGGAACCAAGATCAACTCCGGCGACATCATGCTCGAGTACCGGGACAGACCACCTGACACATTCGAGAGCGAGAGCGAGATCTTCGACGAAGAGAGTCGCGCGGAACACAGCTTCGCGCATCTCTACACGCCGTTTCTGTCTGACGATCCGCAAGACGAAGCACATGAGAGAGCGAAAGGGCTGCTATGGGAAGCACTGAAGAAGGCCTGACACCGCGAGATGCGGTTCTGCTGGCGATCGACGCTGCAGGCGGCACGGTTGAAGGCAGGACAGCGATCCAGAAGATTGCTTACTTCGTCGCTGTTGCCCTTGCCGACGATCTGGGGCATCGGGCGCATTACTACGGCCCGTACAGTCGACCCGTCGAGTATGCGTTGGCGCAGACTGCCCTCGGCGAAAAGGTGACTGAGACGATGGAGAGGTTTCCTTCCTACGCCTCAGGCCCAGACATTCGGAAGTACACATACGCGCTCACGGGCGATGGAGTTAGCGAGGTAGCTGCGATTCGGGCGACGTACGGAGCTCAGGCCGACATGATCAAGGTGACGGTCGACGCGATCCACAAGGCGGTGCCGGACTTCGACCAAAACACCTTGTCGATGGCGGCGAAGATTCATTTCATCGTTAGCCAGCAGGATCAGCCCACGAAGCTCGCAGAGATCCCCGCACTCGCCAATCAACTTGGTTGGCGCATCTCGGAGGAGCAAGTCGCGCGATCTGTAGAGCTGCTGCGCGGACTTGAGCTTCTGACCTAGGACCGCGCTGGCGCCCCCTGTGGCTCTTGCGAACCGGAATCGAACCTGTTGACCTGCCTCACCCGGCGCGCGCGTATAGCCGGCGGGTTGTGGGACTCACTGCGGCACTTACACCGCGAACTCGTAATTGCAGCTTCCGTGGGGCAAGGCGTGCACAGACTGCGTTCCTCGGGCCGCTCCCCGGCGTTCGTGGCGTGCATCGGTGGCCCGTCCGACCCGGCGTATTTACTTAGACGCCCGCCATGAGACTCCTTCAGTCAGCCGATCTGCACGTCGACAGCCCGATGAGAGGTCTCGTCGCGTACGACGGCGCTCCGGCTGACGAGCTTCGACTGGCAACGCGCGTCGCACTCTCGAACCTTGTGGACTCAGCTATCGAGCGCGCCGTTGACGCCGTTCTCCTGGCGGGCGACATCTTTGACGGGGACTGGCAGCACTACGGCACGGGTGTCCACTTCGTCTCGGAGATGGCGCGGTTGCGTGAAGCGGAGATCCCGGTTGTGATGGTCGCTGGAAACCATGACGCGGAGTCGAAGCTGACCCGGTCGCTGCGCTTTCCTGACAACGTGCGCGTCCTCGGCACCCGCAAGCCCGATACTGCGACGTACGAGGAGATCGGCCTTGCCGTTCACGGCCAGGGCTACGCAACGCCGGCGGTACTCGACGATCTCTCCGTCGGCTATCCGGCGCCCATTACGGACCTCGTCAACGTTGGCTTGCTGCACACGAGCGTGGATGGTCGCCCAGGTCACGAGCGCTACGCGCCGTGCACTCTTCGAGGACTCAGCGATCGCGGCTACGCGTTTTGGGGGCTTGGGCACGTTCACAGCCAAGAGGTCTTGAGCCTCGATCCGCTGATCGTGTTCCCCGGCAACCTCCAGGGTCGCGGTGTCCGCGAAGCGGGGCCGAAGGGCGCGGTGATCGTCGAGATCGGAGACGACGGTCGCGCGACTCTCGAGCACGTCGCGTTGGATGCGGTGCGTTGGGCAGTCCTGAACATCGACGCGAGCGAGTGCTTGGATCGCGATCGGGCGATCGAGCATGTCGCGGCGGCAGTTCGTGGCGCCGTTCGTGATGCCGGCGAGCGCCTGATCGCGGCGAGGGTCGTGATCGGAGGTGTGAGCGATGCACACAACGAGCTTGCTGGCGATGAAGAGCGTCTCCGCTACGAGGTGATCGGTGCCGCTGCAGACGTCGCGAGCAGCCAGGTCTGGATCGAGCAGGTGAAGCTCGAGACCCAGGCGCCTCGTGACCTCGCCGCCGGAGACGACGCGATCGGTGAGCTCGTGCAAGAGCTCGCAGAGCTGATGGATGGAGACGGCTCCGCTGCCGAGCTCGCCGCAACCCTCGAACCGTTGACGCGCGTACTGCCGCAGGCCGTCCTCGCCGAGTTCAACCCGTCCGACCCACAGACAGTGCGTGAGTTGATGGGAGACGTCTCGCGCTCGCTACCGGTCGCGCTTCTAGAACGGACTGATCGCTGATGGCGCTCCGGTTCGAACGCCTCGACTTCAACCCATGGGGCTGTTTCGAGGATCACTCGCTGCGCTTCAGTCCCCGTGTCGGTGACGTCGATCTCATCCACGGGCGCAATGCCTCCGGGAAGTCGACCACAAGCCGCGGTGAACGCAGTCTTCTTTACGGCATGGGCGATCGTCCCGTGGACAACCACACGTACGACTACGCAGATCTTAGGATCGGCGCTCGGCTGAACGTCGACGGTCGAACGATCGAGGTCAGCAGGCGCAAGCGCCGCGTCGATTCCCTGCTTGGCCCGAACGGTGAGCCCGTTCCCGAGAACGTCCTTACGAAGGCGCTCGGCGGTCTGTCGGCCGACGTGTACGTCGGGCTGCTCCAGGTCGACAACGAGACGCTGGTCGCCGGGGGCCGGGAGCTGCTGGAAGGCCAGGGCGAGGTGGGCGCGAGTCTCTTCGCGGCCGCTGCCGGGATCGCGTCGCTTCACCGGACGCTCGCTGCGCTTCAGGCCGACGCTGATCGGCTCTTCAACCCGCGCGGGCGATCGAGCGTCCTCCGCAAGCAGCTCGCCTATCTGCACGAGGCAGAGCGGCGGTTGCGCGACTCGATGCTGCGGCCGGCGCGCTACCACGAGATGACGAAAGCCCTTAGCGAGGCCGAGCGTGCCTGCGAAGAGGCGACGTTGCGGCTGCGCGGGCTTGATCTTGAGATGCGCGAGCTCGAACGCAAGCGGGCGATCGCACCGCTGGTTGCCGCGCGCGCTCAGCTCGTTGAGGAATACGCCAAGCTCGAGGGAACGCCTGACCTGCCCGAGGATGCTGCCGCGCGACGGATCGACGTGCAAGGGCGCATCCGCAACGCTACACAGTCGCTCGCGCGCGCGACGAAGGCACTTGCCGCTCTCGACGGTGAGATCAACTCGATCATTGTCAACTCCGCTCTCCTCGGACGCGGCGAGGAAATCAGGGCTGTCGCAGACATCGGCGCCGCGATCAACAAGGCTGCGGGTGACCGTCGGAAGCGCGAAGGCGAGTTGCAGGCGGCCCAAGCGGCTGTGTCGCATGCGGCGGCGACTGTCGGAGTTGGCCTGTCCGAGCTCGAGTCGCTCCGTAGGTCGATCGCCGAGCGGAATGCGCTCGATGTCTGTCTACGCGCGCGGGACGAGCTTCGTGCGGCCCTGCGGAGCGCGACGACGACGCACGATCAGGCCGTACGAGACCTCGAGGATGCGCAGACGGCGCTTGCGGCAGCGCCGAGCGCCTCAGACATTGCGCCGCTTGAGGCAGCGCTTGCCGTCGCACTGAAGTCGAGCGCGCTCGCGGAGCAGCGCGATGAGCTCGATCTCGATGCAAGGCGCCGCCGCCGCGAAGCGGATGAGAAGCTTGGGGAGCTTGCTCCGCCGCCACTATCTGTCGCGGCACTTCGCTCGATGACAGCGCCATCGCGCGAAGATGCAACTCGTGCGTCATTGCAGGTGCAGGAATTGCAGCGCGAGAGGGAATCACTCGTAGCTGAGTCGCAGCGCCTGGCGGTCGGGGAGGCGGAGATCGAGGAGGAGCGCCTGCGCCTTCAGATCGAAGGCGAGGCCCCGAGCGCCGAAGTCCTTGCGGGTACCCGTTCTCACCGGGATGAGCACTGGTCGCGCATCCGTGCTTCGGGTGCCGAGGGCGAGCTTGCCGACGATGACTGCGACGCGTTCGAGCGCATCGTGCTCGAAGCCGATCATCTGGCTGATCGGCGCACCGATCACGCCGCGCAGATCGAGCGCACCGCAGCGCTTCACGCTAGCGCAACGAAGCTCGCCCGCGAGCGCGCAGATCATGAGCGATGGCAAGACGATCACCGTGGTCGGGAAGCAGCTGCTGCCGCAGCCTGGGCTGCTACGTGGTCGGTGACGCAGCTGGATGCGATACAGCCGGATGATGCTCACTCGTGGCTTGACAACCGCGAAGAGATCATCGAGCTCGCACGCGACGCGGACGCAGCCGAGGAGCGCGCCGATCGGCTGCGAGAGCGCGAACACGGAGTCGTCGGGCTTCTCATCACCGAATTGCGCGCCCTCGGTCTTGAGGTCGTGTCGGGGACGCCACTAGATGCGCTGATTGCGCGTGCACAGGCCGCCGTCAACGACGCGCGAACCGCAGCGACAACACGAGCGTCGCTTGAAACCACGTTCGCCGGCGCCGAGCGTGCCGTCACTCGCGCGAAGCGTGAACTCGACACCGCGGGCGCCGCGTTCGCCACGTGGGAGAAGGAGTGGCCCAAGCGCCGGGCTGAGGCGGGGCTGCCGGGGACGACGTCACCCGAGACAGCGCACGAAATCGCACGCGCGATCGACGAGGGACTCAACCAGCTCGCCACGGTCGCTGACCTCGAGCGGCGGATTGCGGGAATCGACGCAGACACGGACGCCTTCGATGTAACCGTGACGGCGCTTTGTGAGGAGCTTGCTCCTGACTTGCAGGCGCTGGCGACGCTGCGCGCGGCCACAGCGCTCGGCGGCCGTCTGGCCGAGCAGGACAGTGCGAATGCTCGGCGCGACGGCCTTCTGGAACAGCGCGCGACGAAAGCAGATGAGGTCGCCGTCATCGCAGGCGAGCTCGCAACCGCCGAAGCTGAGATCGCCGAGCTCGTCGAGTTCGCGGGCGTCGTCATCGCGCGCGAACTTCCGACGATCGAGGCGCGTGCGGAGCGCGTGCGTCTTCTGCGCCAAGAGATCAAGGCAGCCGAACAGCGCGTCGCCGAAGTAGGGGAGGGACCATTCGCGGAGCTCGCTGCGTCAGCGGAAGGATTCGACCGCGACCGCGCAGCCCTCGACCTTCGTGACCTTGGCGCGACGGCGGAGCAGCTGCGTGCGGAGCGCGACGAGATCAAGGAGCAGATCGGTGAGCGCCGGCGTGCGCTCGCGGACGCCGAGACCGACGTTTCTGCGGTTGAGGCGGCACAGGGCGTCGCGCTTGCGCGAGCAGCTGTGCAAGAAACTGCGGTTGCGCATGCGAGGGCGAACCTCGCTGCCACGACTGTGCGCCGGGCGATCGACCGCTACCGCGCGCAGCACCAGGATCCACTGCTGCGCCGCGCGAACGAACTGTTCACGCGCTTCACGCTCGGCAGCTTCGTCGAGTTGTTCGTTGACGTGACCGAACGCGGCGTCGGCGAGCTGATCGGCCGCCAGCGTGACCGTGTCTTGAAGCGCGTCCCGCAGATGAGCAAGGGGACGCGTGAGCAGCTGTTCCTCGCGCTACGGATCGCCGCAATCGAGCGCTACGTCGAAAGCTCCGGACATGTCCCTGTTATCTTCGATGATGTGTTCGTCGAGTCTGATCCGCCCCGGTCGGAGCGCATCTTCGAAGCACTCGGCGAGCTCGCGAAGCTGACGCAGGTTATCGTGCTGACGCATCACGAGCACCTGATCGATGTCGGCCGAAAGGCGCTCGGTGATCGGCTCGTCGCACAGGATCTGCCTGATGCGGCACCAACCTTGCGCGAAGCTGCAGCTGCCTGACCGCGGCGGAGACTCGCGTGATAGTCGCGCCTGCTCGTTCCCACGAGCGCCTGCCTCGATTCTCAGACCGCTTGCCACAATGAGCCGGCAGGACATCGGCGAAGCCCAGGAGCGGCCGCACCATGTTGTACAGAGGCAGGCAGCGCAGACGCGACATCTGAGGTGGTGGAGCGCTCCGGAGCGCAAATCCGCCGGAGCGGAAGAAGCTGGTCGCGATCCGCGCAGAACAGAAGGAGCTCGAACGAGAGATCGAGGGGCGCGACATGTCGTGGTGACCAATGAGCGCCTAGGCGCGACCGCGGCCTTGTTGTACGGTCGCGAGGACAGCGGTGACTGAAGGGAGGGTTGGGCTGAGCTACTTCGTCAAGCTCCTCGGATCAAGCAAGTGGCCGATGGCCGACGATCCTTGGGATCGGGATCCTGAGATGCACATCGAAGTACGATTCCCTCCGCGGCCTGCGCCAACGAATGTTTCGCGCGGCGACGAGTTCATCTACTACGCGGTCGGCGGCACCAAGTGCATCTTCGGTGCGTCGCGTGCTTTGGACCCGCCTGTACTCAACGACCGGCACTCGAACCCCGAGGTCGCTCGGCTTTGGCCGTACGCCGCACCGGTCGAGCTCCGCAAGGGCGCATGCGTGCCAAGCCTGTCCCTTGCGCCGTCACTGGCCTCGGTCGGTCCAGATCTTCAAGCTCAGATCGGGCATGGCGTCTCCCACTTCGAGATCGGACACGAGGACTTCGCGCGTGCGCTTCGTTTGCTAGAGCGTGCGACGCAGGACGCGGCGAAGCGAGGCATCCACCTGTCGGGCGCGTCCTAACGCCGCGCGAGTCGGCGCGCGTTCGCGCCCGCGAAAGCTCCATAGACAGCTCCACATCCATCGCAGGTGCGACGAAGAGCAAGGTGTCCTGAACGAGAATCCGTGAGGGGGTGTTGCAAGCCCTCTGACGGACTCGAACCGTCGACCCCCTCCTTACCAGATTGGGCGTCGAGTCAATGGACGCTCGCGCAAATGGTGAGTCACCCCACCAGTTCAGCGATCATCTAGGCATTCCACGCGGCTACCCGTAGATCCAGCCTTGCTCAGCGATCATGTCGACGAGGCGGATGCAGGGCACGCCGAGCGCGTCGCAGACGTCCGGGATCTTCGGGTGCTTGACGGACCCGCGTCCCTCCTCGGTGACGACCACGCACGTGTGGAGCTTTGCGAGCGCGATCACGAACGGGTCAGCTCCGGAGCGGCCGCGCCCGGCGTGGATGAGCGCCGGAAAGCCGCGCAGGATGGCGATCACCTCGCGCTGGATCGGGTCGTCGATCTCGACGAAGAGCTCGTCGCTGTACTCCTCAATCCACTGGATCAGCTCATCGTCTTGCTGCTTTAGCTCGACGAGCACCTCCTCGGTCGCGCGCAGTTCGCCCGACGCCACGAGGGAGGGAATGTTCTCGTTCCAGAGCCGCGGAAAGTTCAGATACGGGTAGTTGATGCGGAACCCGTTGATGAGGGAGCTCGTGTCGACGCTGTAGTTCACTCTGTCTGCGGCTGCGCTCCGAAGACGCGCCGCTCGATGGCGCCGAGGTGCTTGATGCGGATGCCGAGGTAGTCCGCGACGTCGCTCGCGGTGATCCGGCCCTGCTCGTAGTTGTTCAGCACGAGCAGCGACAGGAACCGTCCCGAGCGCGCGACTGCGATCAGATCGCGGGGGATCGGCCGCGGCTTCTGTTCTTCGCGCTTGCGCTGTTCCGTCGCTTCCCGGTACTGCTCCGTGTACTCGTCGCGCTTGCGCTGGTAGAACGCCTGCTCGGTCCGACCGATGATGAGCAAGCGGCGAAGAACGACCTCGCGGCTCACGCTGAAATGACGCGCGAGCGCTTCGATCTCGCGGTCTTCCCACTCCGGCTCGGTGCCGTGCGCGGAAACGATCTGATCGGAGCGGAGCGCTTCGGCGGGGACGAGCACCGCCCCGGCGATGCGGTTGCAGAACACCTCCACCCGCTCCGCATCGTCGAGCGTGCAGATACCTCCCTCGTGCAACGCCACATGCACGAGCTCGTGCATGAGCGTGAAGCACCGCGCGCGCGGTGTGTCCTTGATGTTCGCGACCACGGCCGGGAGCGGTCTGTCGGCGATGGAGAAGCCGCGCGCCTCCAGCACGGGGACGTCGGTCATCTGGAGGACGAGGGCGCCGACTCCTTCGATCGCGTCTCGCCACGCGTTGAAGCCGTTGTAGCGCTCGTGCCAGGAGAGTTGCTCGTCGAGGGTGACGCCGAGCGCCTCGCGGAAGCGAGCCGCGACCGTGTTCGGGTTCTCGCCGATGCTCGCTCGAAGCTCAAACGTTGGCGGCTCTTCCCCCTGGAGCGAAAGAAGTTCGAGCGCGAGTTCGCGCCGGTCCTCGGCGATGTCGATCTCCTTGCGGAGCCGCGGCGAGATTCCCTCAGGCTCCTCGCCCCAAATGCGACGGTGATCCCTGACCGGTTGCTGCGGGCCGCGCGGCGGTTCCGGCAGATAGAAGACCGCGAGCGGCCGCCCGTAGATCCCACCGAGCTTCCGGAGCTGCTTCACAGTGGGACGGGCCTCACCGGCCTCCCACGCCGCAAGGCGCTCAGGGGTCACCGGCACCCGCTTCGCAGCCTGCTCGATGCTGTAGCCCGCTCGCTCCCGCGCCCAGACGAGGAGGCTCGGTTCGGCTATCGCCTCGATCCGCGCCATGCGCCCATCAACGCACGCGCGGCGGACGGATCGTTGCCTGGGGGCGACGGCAACTCGGGCTCATGCACACTTTGAGGCGCTTACAGGTTCCGGCGATCCCAACCGCCGCCGCGCGGATGGCGGAGCGCCCACCGCCACCCAGCGTTCCGTGCGGCTACCCGAGCCTCGTGCTCACCGTATTCGGCGTCGTTTGTCAGCCATATCGCCATGCTTGACGTCGAAGCGGCGGGGTCGTTTGTTGCCCCCATGCGGCTCGCAGTTCCCAGCGTGATTCGGCCATCTCCGCCTTTGCGTTCCAGCGTGACTTGACGGTTGATGGACGCCCATTCGCTGTGCGTCCATGATGCGAGCATCGCGTAGTAGACGAGCAGCCCGAGCCCCACCCCGAGGAGCGCCCAGAGGAACCCGCTCCGAAGGAGAAGAAGAACGGCGCCCGCGAACGTCGATGCAGCTGAGACGATCGTCGCGACGGCGCTGTTGCGCTTGGTGCGCCGGTGCTCCGCGTCGCCGACCAGCTCCAGGGGCGGAGGCGGCCACCACAGCGTGCTCAGGAGCAGGAGAGCTCCGATCCCGATAAGGCCGCCGCCGATCGCGTCCAACATGACGAGAAGCAGTAGCGGCTGCGCCGGACGCGGACGTGACTTGCCGCTGCCTCATATCGCCCACCTTACGCCGCGACGCCCGATGTTCTTGGAACGCTCCGCGGCGCAGCTTGGAGCCCAGCTGCACTCGGAGCACCACTTGAACATCGACGTCGGTGGGTCACATCTACGCCCGCTCGGATCAACCACCCGCTCTTCCCGCAAGGCCTTTACGGCCAGCCTGGAATCGAATTCGCGGGACTACGCCTCGCAACAGCGCGAGCACTTGTCCGCCTGATCCGTGCAGGTTAGGCGTCGCCGTCGGCGCACATTCCCGAACGGTGGCGCATGCGAGCTTCCGGTTTGGTGCTAGGGCGTTGCTCGTGCAGCTTGGATTGCGTCGCTTCTGGTGGTGGCGTCGATGAAGAAGTAGCGGCCCTGCGTAGTGAGGGTGGCGGTGTGGTCGTTGATCGTGTCTCCAAACTGGCCGGCGCTGCCAGGCTTGCCGAAGAGGGCTGGGGCGCTTCCGGCGAACCCGTCGATGACGGCTTTGCCGCCGGTCGGGAAGTGGCCCGCGTAGAAACGGGTGACGAGGTTGGCCCGTGGGAATTCGATGATCTGCACCCAGCGGCCGGTGTATGCGGGCTGGGTGTCGTTTGGAAGTCCGGAGTTGTATGGCGTGCCGTAGTAGAGCAAGACGCCGGCAATGTCCTGGCTGGAGTTGGGGGTGGTTGTGTACGGCGCCCGGGCGATGACGCTGAGACGCAGACCGCTGATCGTTCTCGGGATGAGCGGTGTGGGGCGCATCGCGCGAGCCTCGGTGAGGGGCAGCGGCTCGTACTGCACGACGCCGTTGAAGTAGCCGATGTTGGAGCCGAAGGGCGCCGAGCGCGTGCGGGTGCCGTCGAGGGCGCCGGGGCCTGAGTCGGAGGTCTGGATGGACAGGATGTGCTGGCCAGACCCCTGGGCTGGCTTACCGTCGACGAGGCGCTGGACGAACACCGGTTTGTAGCTCACCTTCGAGATGGCGACCCGCTCGACGATCCGGTGCGTCGGAGCGCGGCCGAACAGGCTCGGCGTGCCGTCGATCCAGAAGACCGATGTGCCGCGATAGCTGCCACTCCCGACGAGGTGGAAGCGATGTGCGCGAAGGGCAGCGCGATACCCGCGCACGAAGTCAGCCGCGCTCGGCAGCGGCCGTCCGCCCAGCGTCTGCGTGTTGGTGGCGATGAACGTCGATCCTTCGTCGACTCCGAGGAAGCTCGACCTGATCAACAGGCCGCGAGCGGGCGCATACCACACGCTCAGGCGACCGCTGGCAGGCGTCTGTCGACCGGTGCGGAGGTCGAGCAGCGTGCTGCCAAGATCATCCTCGAACACAACGTGGGTCACCTGTCCCGTGCCGATGGCGGCGAGGGCGCTGTCCAGAACCGACGGCGACGTCGACGCAGGCCAGAACATGATCGCCAGTGCGGCCGCGACCGCGGCAGCCACGGTCACAACCATCGCGCGCCCACGCCGACGCAGTCCACTAGAAGCCCCGACCTCCCCGGCCAACAGCTCAAGCAGCTCACGATCGCGAAACGGGGCCCGTCGTGCGACAGGCTCGACGTCGTTGAGCGGTGCGAGCAGCTCGCGTACGCGAGCGTCGTCGTCGAGAACGATCATGGCGTCGCTCCTTCATCGTGTTCAGAGGCAGCGAGCAGGCGGGCGCGCGCCCGGGAGAGGCGCTGGCGCACCGCCTCCGCCGTCATTCCTGTCATCTCCGCAAGCTCACTCGCCGAGAAGTCGTGCAGGTAGCGCAACAGCACGAGCGCCCGATCCTCAACGCTCAGGCTGCGCGCGAGCAGATCCCGGATCGCGACAATCTCGCTGCTGTCGCCGCTCTGCGACTGCCGGCGGGCGAGCCTGCCCAGGGCACGATCGAAGCGCCCTCTTCTGCGTAGCGCGCGCAGCGCCCGGTTGCGCGCGATCCCGAACAGCCACGCCTCCGGATTGCGCACACCCGAGAGCTGCGCCCGCGCGCGCAAAGCGTCGTGGAAGCTGTCCTGAAGGAGGTCGGCCGCGAGTTCCCGGTCGCCGACCATCTGCACCAGATACCTGCCCATGCGTCGCTCACAGCCGGTGAACAGGTCTCCGACAGCGCGCCTGAGATCGTCGTCGCTCATGACCATGCGACCGACGGCTATGGGATGCAACCGCTGCTGGCGGAACGACGTCTCCACACCTCTCGGAGATAAGGCGCCGAAAGAGGTTCAAGTGTGACATTGCGTCCAGGCGCGAAGCGCTTGCCTGCCTAGCTCGCCTGGCTACAAGTCTTCCCAGCGAGGCAATGCCCGGGCTGTTTGACGCTTGGATGGGCGGGTCGAACAGACAGCCTCGACCTCGACTACGGCACTGGTCGTTGATCCTGCCCCTCGGGTGACATTCCCGAACGTTGGCGCAGGGCATTCTCGTACCCTTAGGGTGTAGTGGCTGGACGGAAGTATCGGCTTGCACTCTAGGACGCGGACGGCCACGTCATCGAAGGCGCGCAGTACATGCACGTCAGCGAGGAAACGCCGACGCCTGGCCTACGGATCGACCTCCCTGGCGAAATTTGGGTTCGTTCACGAGGTGACTGCAACGTGGAGCGAAGACCGTTCCTCTCGCCTCCTCGGAAGCGATCCGCACTACGGCGGCACGCTCTCTGTCGGCCCGAGCCGTGACATTCCCGAACGCCGGCGCACGCCGGTGTTGTCTCGTCTGGAGACGATCTTGGGGCGGCCGAAATCCGAGAGCTCCATAAGGTGCTCCATAACTGAGCAACCAGCGAACTCTGCAAATCGCGCCAAGAAAAAAGCCCCGCTGTGCGGGGCTTTTCGAAGCCCTCTGACGGACTCGAACCGTCGACCCCCTCCTTACCATGCGCTGCGAAACGGTTGCCGTGGGTTGCCACCGGTTGCGGATCGGCCTGTTTGAGCCGTTTTCGAGGCTCTCCAATTTGCGACCGGTTGCCACCGGTTGCGCCCGCTGGGCTCCATAAATGCTCCATCGCGTAATGGCGTCCGCAAGCACGAGAGAACTGCGTGAAGCTCGTCGATCCCAATTGGCGCGAGCCCCTCGGCTGTGTGCTGGCGGTAGCGTCTTTCGCGCAATGGAGAGCGTTAGCGTCGAGCACGACGACGGGACGGTCGACACGACGCAACGTGCGCCTGTCGGCGTGGTGATCGACTGCGTGCGGCTCGAGCAGTTGTATTGGGATGCGGTTCGGCGGGCGACGCTCGGTCTGGTGCGGTTCTCGGGAAGTGCCGTTCGGTTGCTGGGCGTTGGGCCGGTCTTCCTGCGATTCGGTCCGCTCGTGGGCGGTCGGCGCGTGATCCTTGGCGGGTTGATGGCGCGCCGGCCGGGCGGGACGATCGCGTGGCGCGCCAACGGCGTGTATGTGGCCGTCGAGGTCGAAGGTTTCGCTCCGTTGCTGCGTGGGCCGTTGTGGCGGCTCGAGCTTGTGTCCCACGATCTGGTCGGCAGGCGATTCCTGGCACTGGTCGCACGCGATGGGCGGCCTCAGTGAGGGTTGCCGTTGTCGGGGCGACGGGCACGATCGGGCGGCCGCTCGTGCGGGCGCTCTCGGCGCGTCATGAGGTTGTCGGTGTGGCACGGGGGCCCGCCGCGAGCGTCGAGGACGGGGTCGAGTGGATTGCCGCAGATGCGACCGATGCCAATGCGATGCGCCGCGCACTCGCCGGGGCCGAGGTCGTCTACCACCTTGTGCACTCGCTCGGTAGCGGCGACTTCGAGGCGCGGGATCGCGCCGCCGCAACCGCGGTCGCGGCCGGCGCGGCGGCGGGCGACGCGACACAGATCGTCTATCTCGGCGGGCTCGGCGAAGCGGCTGATCTCTCACCGCATCTGCGCAGCAGGGCCGAGACGGCGACGATTCTCAAGACGGGCCAGGTTCCTGTGACGACGTTGCAGGCCGCGATGATCGTCGGTGCCGGGAGCGTGGCGTTCGAAACGATTCTCGCGCTCGTCGACCGACTTCCGATCATGATCTGCCCGCGCTGGGTGTCGGTCGAGACGCAGCCGGTTGCGATGGCCGACGTGCTCGCCGTCCTCGTCGGCGTGTGTGGCAACGAGGTCGCCTACGATCAGACCTTCGATGTCGGTGGTCTCGAGGTGATGACCTACCGGGCGATGATGGAACGGGTCGCACGCGTGCGCGGCAGGCATCCGCTTCTGATCGAGGTTCCGTTCTTGACGCCGCGGCTCTCGTCGCTGTGGCTGTACCTCGTCACACCCGCCAGCGTGGCCGTTGCACGGCCCCTCGTCGAGGGACTTCGCGTCCCGACCGTCGCACACGACGCCCGAATCTGGGACATCGTCGGGGTCAAACGCACAACCTTTGACGAGGCGATCCGCGCGGCGCTCAGCGCAGGCGAGCGCGGCTGACCGGCTGGGTTCCAGCGCACCTTATGAAGCCCTCTTGCGGACTCGAACCGCAGACCCCCTCCTTACCATGCCACCGGTTACGGATCGGCTTGTTTGAGCGGTTTTCGGGGGTGTCCCATTTGCCACCAGTTGCCACCGGTTGCGCCCGCCGGGCTCCATAAATGCTCCATACGCGCGGCGAATCCTGGGCTGGAACGTGGCCGTGTCTAGCCGCCCGCCGCGCCCGCCCAGCCGACGCCCGATCATTTACTTATGGTCATCCGATGCAGCCGTCCGTACGCGCTCGCTCGATCGCCGGCGGACTCGCGCCACCGCTATTTCTCATCGTCCTCGTCGTGCTGACAGTCGCCGAACGGGACTTCCTAAGACGTGTCGGCTGGTCGGCTGTCCACCGAACGCCGGTCGAGTGGCCGAGCCTTTTGGCGCTCGGGCACTACGGCTGGGTGATGATCACGACCTTCGTGATCTGCGGGATCGGTGGGGTTGCTCTCGCGACCGCCATGTGGAGAGTGGCGGTCGCGGGCGGAGAGCGTGTCGTGGCGGCACTGGTCGCGCTGATGTCGGTCGCGATCGCTCTCGAGGCGTTTCGGCCGGACTCACCCCAATCGACGGGAGCTTCCTCATGGCATGACGCAATCCACAACGGCGTGTTCCCGGCGATCCCGATCGCGAGCCTTGCTGCCGCGGCAGCGGCGATCCACACGGGGCGGCGAGCCGCGCCACCCCTCATCGGTGTCGCCGGAGGCGTTGCTCTCCTTGGCGCCATGATCGTTGGCGTTGCACTGACGAGCGTCGACGTGATCGCGCAGCTTGCGCGCTACGTCTACTTCGGCGCGCTCCTCACCTGGATCGAGCTCGTCGCTCTTGGCACGCTCGCTCGTTCGCAGGAAGCTTCACTCGGATCGGCCCCGCCGACCCGCTGGAGGAGCTGATGGATCCAGAAGGCTTCGTTCGCTGGCAGTCCGCCTTCAGCGGCGCGATTCTTGTCGCAACAGCCCTGCTCGGGCATCCGTTGACGAGCCTCATACTCTCCGGATTCATCTTTGTCGGTGGGCTTGCACTGGAGCTTCGCTATCAGTACGACTCGAAGAGACGGCGGACGGTCTCTGAAGGACGGCGGGTTACGGACACGTACGCACGTCAGTGCTGGGCCATCGGCGGTGGCGTACCTCTCGTTCTTGCGATCGTGCTCCTCGAGACGGGCGATGCCGCCTACCGAGGCTTCGCCGGACTGACACAGGCGCTGGCAATCGTTCTTGGAGTCGCGTTCGTGATCGTCATCCTCTCGGGGCTGGTCGACTGGTACTACGTCCTCCCGCGGATTGCCGGCGAGGTCTGCCCGCCGCCGTGTCGGAGTTCCGGCGATGCGCGCTGGAAGCGGTTGACCCGCATTTGGTACCTGCATCGCGGTATCGCAGCGATTGCGCAAGCCCTTGTGTGGCTCGCGGTGATCCCGGTCATCCTCAGCCGCTGGGTCGACGCGAACCAGGTAGGTGTTGTCGTCGCCGTTGTCAGCGCCGTCGCACTGATCTATGTCCGCGGGCTCGACACGACAGCGCACATGGTCCTGCACCCAAGCTTCTACGTCGGCGATCTGGTCCACCTGATCATCCCGGGTGGCAAAGTCGAGGGCTACCTCGTCGACGTCTCGGTCGAGGGCGTGAAGATCAAGGAGACGGACCACGGCGTCTACACGGGCACGCGCTTTGGCCCAGACAAGCACACCTACAAAATCGATTCGACACAGCTGAGCTGGATCGGCAAGAGCGACCAGCCGTTCCACGGCTGTGCCGGGGAAGGGTGTGGCGAAGATGAATGTTCGGGCGTTAACTGGTACTGCCGTTGCAACCCGAAGGCGTATGCCGGTCGTAAGAGCCGCCGTGCAATGGAGAGAGGACTCGAGGCGCCGGCGTAGCGACGCACGCGCCCTTCCGCACAACTCGTGACCTCGTCACCCATCGAAGAGACGCCGCGCCAACTCCAGGCGCTTGTCGCCTACCCGCGGGAAGACCTCGATAGAGAACTAAAAGGTTGGCTCGACCTGGACGACGGCGAAAACGCCGCTTCGCTGATGAAGGCGGTGCTCGCGCTATCGAATCACGGCGGCGGCTTTGTGCTGATCGGATTCACCGAAAAGCTCGGCACCTGGGTCGAAGATGCCGCCGGGCGACCCGCTGACCTCATGATGTACGAGCAGGACCGGATCAACGGGTTGGTCGCGAGCTACGCGGAGCCAGTGTTCCATTGCGAGGTACACCACGTCGTCCATCCGCAGACCGGCGTTGCCTATCCGGTTGTCGTCGTTCCAGCAGGGCGAGTGCCGATCCGCGCCAAGCGGGACAGCCCAGAGATGAGACAGGTACGAATCAACAACTACTACGTCCGCCTACCGGGGCCGAAGAGCGAAACTCCGCGGAGCGGAGCCGATTGGGATCGGCTTCTACGGCGATGCACCTTGAACGACCGCGACGCGCTGCTCGACGACATCCGCCAGCTTCTCGGGGGAGGCCAGTTGGCTGCATCGCAGCCTCCGCCCTCGACACTGGATCGGGTCGACGCATGGGCGGAGAGTTCGCTCGAGAGATGGGCGCGGCTGGTAGCGGAGCGCGGAGTAGCCGACGTGTACGAACACGGAACAGCGACGTACGCCTATCTGATCAACGCCACGTTCAGCCAGCCGTCGCAGCAGGAACTGATTCGGGTTCTCGAACGGTCGAAAGGACCGGAGACCGGGTGGCCGATGTGGTTGGTGCTGCACGGCGACCGTACGGGCGGGCCGCAGCCTCACACGGGAGCGGTCGAGGCGATCCTCGCGGGCGGCACTGTCTTCAATGACCCCTCTCACTCCGACTACTGGCGCGCAGACCCGACCGGGCGCTTCTTTCTACTTCGCGGCTTCGAGGAAGACGACGAGGCGGAAGGGCGAGCATCCGGAACGGTCTTTGACTTTCTACTTCCTGTCTGGCGCTGCGCGGAGGCGCTCCTTCATGCAAGCCGCGTCGCAGACCAACTCGGGGTGCCCGAAGCCACAATCACTTTCCGTGCCAGCTGGACTGGCCTCGAAGGGCGAGCTCTTCTCTCGCTTTGGGAACGGCGCTTTATGGACGGCTCGCGACGAGCACGAGAGGACGCCGTCGTCTCCCATGTCGAGGTGTCGGCAGACTCGATCTCGCCCAACCTGGCGGCCATTCTGCAGCAGCTTCTCGCACCGCTCTATGCGGTGTTCGACTTCTTCCAGATGCCGCTGAGCGTGGTTGAAGAAGAGCTCGCGCGTTTCCGATCGCCGAGGTAACGAGTCCCGCTACTCCTCGCCTCCGAAGCGGGCGCCGCGGGCGAGCTGAAGGACCATCTCAGCCACATCAAGAATCGGCCGTTTCTTTTTCAGCGCGTCGTATTCGCCGGCTTCAAGTTCGGCGAGGATCTGCTCGGTGAGCTTGGCCGCTAGCTCGGGCTTCTGCACCGGGATCGACCCATGCTCGGGATGCCTTGCAAGGCGAAGAAGCTCGTCGACGAAGGTCGCAGGTGCACCGCTTGGCAGATCCTGACGACGCTTGAAGCTCGAACGAACGACCCGCCCGTTCAAGCCGCGTAGTCGGAAACCGCGGTCCCTCGCGATAGCGCCGACGGCGCGTGTCAGCTCCGCGTCGCTGAAGTTGTCCTCTTCGAGGTTCTTCTCCCAGCGCCAGACGCCCTGTGGGTTGATCAGCTTCTGCGCGGTGAGATCGTCGACGTAGCGGGTGATCTCGCTCTCGTTATCGGTCACGAGAACCGGCGCTCTCGCGTATTCGGCAAATCCAGCGAATAGCTCCTGATGACGCTCGCCGAGGTTGTCGATCCCGCCGAGGTCGGTGAAGCGGATTCCGTGCCCCTCAAGGGATCCAAGCCACGCTTTGAGGATCATGGTCAGCATGACTTCTTCGCTCGCGCCCTCGACAAAGAGATGCACCTGATGGGGATAGAAGTCATTACGCGAGAGAAAGCGGAGCAGGTCAGCTTGGTCGTAGAAGAGACGACGCTCGTGACCAAGAACTCGCTCTTCCCAGCGAGGGTCTTGGCCGGCGAAGTGGGCGTCGGGCAAGACCTTTCGCGTGAGCTGGCGGTAGAAGAGCCGCAGCATCTGTGTCGCCTCCCAGAGATCCTCGACAAGACGTGACGAACCCTTCATCTGCTGGCGTTGATAGCGAGAGGCCATCCGACGAAGAATCCACCACTGCGGGATCGGATCTTCCTGTTGCATGAAGAAGGAGAGACGCCCGTGGTACTCACGGACCTCCTCGGCGCTCAGTTCAAGCTCCGCGAGTGCCCGGCGTGCGCTGAAGTTGCGACGCTCGCGCGCGATGGGATCGACGTAACCGCTCGGGCCTCTCTCGAGCGTGTAGCTACCAACGAAGGGCCAGTAGCGATTTTGTATACGGACAAGTAGGAGCATCAGCGGGCGCCAGTCCGCTTCCGAGCGGCCAACCGAATCGAGCCACTGCCGCGCTCTCTCCTGTGCGTTCTCAATGAGCCTCTGCGCGCGTCGCCGATCAGCAAGATCAGACGCAGGAACCGTGAAGGAGTAAAAGCGCAACGCGCGGTTCAGGAAGATCAGCTGCCATGGCGAGTAGAGCGCGGTGATGCGTCCGCGCCGCCGATCCTCTTCATCTCGCCAGCGGTAGTTAGACCACTTGCGAAACGGAAGCTCCTCGCGAAAGAGAAGCTCCGGTCGACCGAGGATCCGGTGGTAGGAGGCTTGCGAGTAGCTCCCTTTGAGAAACGCGATCGGGCTCAAGAGCCCCAGGCGATCAAGCTCTTCGAGTAGCTCGGCGGCGGAGTTCGACCTGATCCGCATCCCGCGCTTCTCGGCCTCACGCGCGAGCTGCTCGTGGGTCAACAGGTCGCGCTGTAGGAACCCGCCGCTCTCATAAGCCTCGCGGAAGCAGTAGGGCATCCAGTGAGCCTATTGAGCGCAACCCCACCGACCGTCACCGGTCGGCCGCACCGCAGGATCCTGTGTCTGATTTAGGGCGTGTAGCGAAAGGCCGCGGCTGAGAGCCTCTCCGGCTGCGCCCACTGCGGTGTCTCGTAGATGACGGCTCCGTGACTTCCGCATGGCGGCCTGTACTGGCCGTCGAAGCCGATCAGTTGGAAGACGACGCGAACGAGAACGTCGGAGAGGTGTCCGATGAACGCGTAAGCGTTGTCGGTATCGAATTTCTCGAAATCGATGAAGCCTGAGTGCACGATCCGGTTGCGGTAGGCGCCAGCCGCGCTCGCCCAGGTGACAGGACTCCTCGTTGCGCGTGCTCTAAATCGGAAGTTGGCGAGCCACTCGGCATCCGGCAGTCCAACAGTGGCGAGGAGCGTAAGGAGTTGAGTCCCAAACGACGGGCTGTTCGCGGTGAGGATGCGCAGGCGGTTCTTCAGCTTCAGGATCCGCGGCCGATCATCTTCTCCCGCGTCGGCCGCGATCGCGGCGAGTTCTGCGGCTAGGGAATCGATCTTCCGCTCGATCTCAGCGCGGACCGTTAGCTCGACCTCAATCGGACGGGCCTTGTTGAGGCCAAGTCCCGCCGACATGCCCTCGACGGCGCGAAAGAGGTGGCTGAGTCGATCCTCGAAGGTTCCCCCTCGCGTGAGTGCTCGCAGCAGATGCTTCAGAACGACGCGGAACCAGACCTGGTTGTAGAAGGGGGAGGCGAGGAAAGAAGTGAGGAGAGCCCCGGTGGTGCCGCTGAAGTTCTCGGCGATCAGCGGCTGCGCGGCACTACGGCCGGCATCGCCGATGCGGATGTGCATCCTCGCGACAAGCTCGCTTTCCACTCCGCGCACCTCGACAAACGGCACGGCGACGCTACGTCCCGAGCTGAGGCCAAGAAGCGTTACGAGATCGGCCGGGAACCAGTCGTCGGCGTCGAGCTGGAAGTCCTCAGGCACGCGACCGACCATTACGGCGGTTACGAGCTTCTCCCCAGCTTCGACTCTTGCGCGGCGTTCCTTGTAGTCGGGAAGCGGTTCGATGAAAGCCGGCTCGCCCTGGCAGCGAAACGGGATGAGCGCGTTGCCCTCGCGGTAGAGACTCTCCTGGATATAGAAGGCTTCTCCCTCGACGGCTTCGAGAGGGGCTGTCTCGCGGGTGCGTAGCGGGTGTCCATGGAGAGAGGGCGCGGCGAGGCGGTAGTCGACGGTGAAGTTGAGAAGTGGCGCGACCCAGTAGTGCGGCTTCGCGTCCGATGAGTAGCGCGCGACGGTCTTGTACGGCCTGAAGGTGGCGCCTGCATCACCAGCGTTCGCGATCACCGGCGATCGCTGCTCGGGGGCGAGTGCGAAGTCGTCGCCAACTAGCTCGACTGCGGCGCACTCGTTGGACGCAGGGCTGAGTGTGAATGTGCCGGGGGAGCCCTCGACCGGCAGTCCATGCACGAAGATGAAGAGAGAATCGCCGCCCTCAAGCGGACTCTCCGTCTCAAGGGTCGTCACTTGCATGGTGAAGTCGGTCAGGGTTCCGTTTTCGGCATAGCTAGCGGTTGTCGGCCCGCTTATCGTGCCGGGGTTGGTCGAGAAGCGCGCCGTGCCTTCGCCTTCATAGGTGAACGTGAGCGAAAGCCAGTCGCGCGGACGCACCTGATAGCGATGTCGGGTAGCTGCGAGGGTCTCAGGGTCGATGTCTTTCTCCGTCCTGGTGTAGTCGGCGAGCCGCCTGGACCGATCTTGCCGTAGTCGGGTGTTGAGCGCGATGACGGGCCTACGGCGGGAGCAGCAGCGGCAGTTGCGAAGATGCACCTATGGCGACGAGCTCGCTGCACGTCAGCTACCGCCCAGTCCGCGTCGGGTTTCTTGTCCGTCCGGACGTTATGGACGATTTCATTCAGGCCGTCGAGTGGGCGACCGCGATCTGGGGCGGCATCTTCTCGCCGATCCTCCCCCTCCTCTCCGATGATGTAGCGCTCGATGCGCTGATCGCCCGCTGGAACGTCGATGTCTTGGCGCCTGTCGTGCTGAGCCGTTCGGCTTCATCACTTGAAGACGAGGCTCTCAGCCTCGCGAATTCCGTTATGGCCCGACACGAACATCTCGCCTGGCCTGGTCGAGTAGGTCACCTGGAGTTGTTCGCTCCGATCGGCGGCCAGGGTGAGCTTCCGTTGATGAGCGTCGACCACATCGCCGACCATCTCTGGCAGGAGGAGTACCGACATCGTGATGAGAGCGACTGGATCCTGCCATTCTGGGCTGCTGGTGATCCTTTGTCGCCGCTTCTTAGCGCGATGTTCGGCGCGTACGGCAGCAGCCCAACGGGCGTCCGCCTGCGGCGCTTCTATCAGCGCTTGCTACTCGCTGGCGACGCCGACCTTCGTGGTGATCTCCCGGCTGAGACGGCGGCGAAGGGCACGCCCCTCGCTCTAACCGGTATCGAGCTACATCGGTACGGCGGATTCGCAGATGGCGATGGTGCGTTCCTCGGCGATCCGACACACGCGGGTGAGCTACGGCTGTTTTGGAATCTACGCGCGGCAGGGCACATGATGACCTTCATTCCGGAGGGAGATCACGAAGGGCGCCTGCAGGCCCACACAGCCGAGTTCCTTCAGCGCATCCCACCGCAGCGGCCGGCGGAGTCGTGGGGCACGCTTTGGCGATCGCGAACCTGGGCAGCGGACGAGCAACTTCCGGACTCGGTCCAAACGCTGATACCAGAAGGGATGTTCGCTCTCCGGGGAGCAACCTCAGATGAAGACGCCGGTAGGAGCGAGCGGGAGCGGGGGCACTTCAAGACCGAGTACTCCAGCGTGCTTGCATCCGTAGAGGAGACTTCTTGGCGGACGCAGATGATCTTCTCGCTGCCGCCGCGGCCGTTCGGACACTCACGTCTGCCCGGCCACTTCGCGCACTGGGCTGTTGCAATCAATCCTTTGTCGGAATACGCCTATCGGCCGCGCTCGCTGCGGATCCCGGCGCTACCGGATTTGAATCGGTGGGCGTCGAAAGAGATGACGGCCGGGATTATCGACCTCCGGGTTCAGCGGGAATCGCTCGATGCGATCGTCCCTCTCGACGACTCGGATCTCTCGCTTGGCTTGCTTGACGGGGGCGAGATCGTGCGGCGAGTGCTCGAGAGAGCTGGTATTGAGGCGGCGACCTCTCCTTCAGGCGAGGTCACAAGTCGAATCATCACGCAGATGGACGGTCTGCAGGCCTGCCGGATCCTCTGGGCGCCTGGAGTACGGAAGGTGCTCAGCGATGATGATGCTCGCCTTGGCGATGTGATTCTGAACGAGATCCGCAGAGGCGGAAACCTCGAAGACGTTCCCCGCGCAAAGGAACCAACGCAAGCGTTCGATCGGTTGCTCGATACAGAGGTACTGCGGCCCTTCTTGCGCATCAAGTGTCCGGAGTGCCGCCTCTGGCGGCTCTTCGAGCCGGAGTCTCTGCAAGCTCACTTGCGCTGCCCGGGCTGCGGATCGGTATTTCCTCTCGCCTATCACTTGCGTCGCGGACCAGACGGTCAACGATCGTCGTGGCGCTTCTGTCGCTCAGGACTACTTGCGGAGCGCGGTCACGCTGGTGCCATACCGGTGATCCTCACGATGCTTCGGCTCTCGATCAGTCTTGACAGCGGCAAGGCGATGTTCGTTCTGCCAAGCCTTGACCTCACCGGGACCGACCTCGCCTGCGAGACAGACGTACTCGCTATTGAAATCGATATGCACGGAAAGCCGAGCGTGATCTTCGGCGAAGTCAAGTCGGGTGGCTCGGAGATTGACGACAACGACATCTCGAACCTCGATCGCGCTGCTGAGTATGTCCGCGAGTCGGGAGTGTCGGCGTATCTCGTTTTCGCGAAGCTCGGGTCATTCTCAGATGATGAGCTGGCGCGGTTTCGGGCTTACTACGACGGCGGGCGCAAGCCGGTTGTACTGCTCGCCGAGCGCGAACTCGTCCACTATGAGGTGCTCCACGACACGCGCGATTCTGTCGAGACCTCCTACATTCTCTCCCTCGCCGATCTCGCCGCCACCACTTCCGGCCTTTACCTCACGGAGAACACAAGCCCATAGAAGAGGGGAGCGCAAACGGCGAACCCTCGTCCTGAACGCGCGAGGGTGCCGGCCGGCCCCTTCGGCTCCTTCTCATCGAGAGAGGGCGTCGTTTGTTCAAAGGGGATGGCTCGTCATGAGCTGGTGCGACGTGGCGACTCTTGCCTGTCGTTGAACGCAACGGGCGAGCCGTCTTAGGGGACGAGCTACGTCGACTTGATGATCTCTACCTCGACGGCTGAGGGAGCTACTCATGGGGGGCGGCTCTACTCGAGCATGGCGCGGAGCTGGCTTAGCCTGGCTTCCACTTCGTTTCGCGGTCGGAATGGCCCGGGCATAACGAAGACGGGGGCGCCGCCGAGGTCGAGGCCTTGAATCTGTCCGGTACCTGCGATCGGACCGAAGAGGACATTTGCGGTCTTCTTGAATGTGAAGATCACGAGCCGCGGCTGGACCGCCTCGATCTTCGCTTGAAGCAGCTCACGTCCGTGAACGAACTCGCTAGGCCGCACTTCGGTTGCGCTCCTGGTTGGGCGCTTGACGATGTCTGTGAAGCCGATCCCGTTTTCGAACCCGAGGTCGTCTTCCCAGCCCGATCCGCGAGGCAGAATGTCCGCGCTTCGTAGCCGCTCGAAGAACCGCTGGCCAAGCGTGCCTTGGTAGTAGTGACCGGCGGCGACGCTCTTGGGTGCCGGGTTGATGCCGATGCAGATGGCCCGGAGCCCCGGTCTCAGGAGGTCTTCGAGTGTCTCGACGCGCTCGCCCATCCACTCCTCGGTCACGCGGTGACTCATATAGCGACGCCGCAAAGTTCGAGCAGCCGTCGCACGTCGTGATCCGGGAGCGCCGGCGGAGTGAGGGTGCTCGGAACGCGACCGAAGGCGGCGGTCATCGTTTCGACCGTCACGATCGGCGGCTGCCAGAGCTCGAGGAATAGCGGGTCTGTTGTGAGGAAGACCGGACAGCGCCGAGCGCGAGCTCGATACGCCTGATCCCATGCTTTCCAAGGAGAGTCCTGCACGGTCCGTTCGTACGCGATCGGCGGGTTTCCCTCGACCCAGCAGTTGCTCGGCAAAGCCAGGCCCTGGCCTTGGTACCAGGCGGCCGCCAGCGCGTGATTCTCGAAGCGTTCACGCACACGCAGGACAGCGACGAGGCGCCAATGACGCTCGGCGTGCCCGCCCCACGAAGACTTCGTCGTGAGATAGACAGCCGTATCCCCGACGTGCAGTCGCGGCGCGAAGTTCCTGCCGCGGCAGAGCGCGCTGATCGAGGGGACTGGGGATTCCAAGTCAGGCTCGCGGCGGCAGGAGCCGTCGATAAACAGCGGCAGGCCGAAGCGTTCGGCTGCGACACGTCCCGCCTTCCGGTTGACCAGTGGCCGAAACGTCACAAGAAACGAAGTCACGACCGCCAATTTTGCGCGAATGGACAACCCGGCGAAGAGGCCATGTCCTGATCGGGCAATAGCGGGAGCCCGCGCGAGTCCATAACGTTCGGGATGGTCGGCAGATCGCCGGGGAAGCGCTCGTGGCGCCCGAGAGTTCGACCCCGGCAGCCGACCACTTGCCGGGAGCGGAGATCCACCGATTTCGATGTCAGCCCGGCAAAGCGAGGGATCGACAACCCGCAACCTCGCCGCACCGAGAAGCGACCGTTCGAATCATGGGACGACCTACATGCGCTCGCGGCAGAACTCGGTCCGCTACGGACCGCCGGTGCTCTTCGCCGCCGCAACTGGCCTTCGCCCTGGCGAGTGGATGGCACTCGAGCATCGGGACATCGACCTCGACGCGCGAGTCGTCTACGTATGGTGCGCGTGGAGAAACGGCCCAGGCTTGACTTTTGCTTTGAACTAAATTTATAGTCCGAATCATGTCGTACGGGTCGCCGGAGGCCGCGGGCGTGTCAACGCGAGGGTCGGGGTTTCGCACCGGCTCCTCCGGGCTCTCGCGTGATCTCAACCGGGTCGCGGTGCTGCGTCTGATCGGTGCTTCCGGCCCTATTGCGCGCATCCACATCGCGCAGCGGCTCGGTCTCAGCCCGGCGACCGTGACCTCCTTGACGCGCGAGCTGCTCGAGCGTGGGGTCGTGCGGGTCGCCGACCATGCGCCTTCGCGGGGCGGCCGGCCGGCGGTCCTCCTCGAGCTCGTCGGCGGTGCGGCAACGGCGCTGGGCGTGAAGATCGCGCCCGATCATCTCGTCGGCGTGCTGGTCGACCTCGACGGCGAGGTGTTCGAGCGCTTTGAGTTGAAGTTCGACGCGACAGCGCGCGACTCGGTCGAGCGCTTGGGCGAAGTGCTCGAGTCGTGGATCGCAGAAGTGCCGCCGCACGCGCCGCTGCTGGGGGTCGGGCTCGGCATGCCCGGCGTCGTCGACGTCGAGCGAGGCACGGTGAGCTCGCCGATGCTCGGCTGGGACGGACTGCCTCTGAGCGACGTCCTCCACAAGCGCCTGGGACTGCCGGTGCTGGTCGACAACGACGTCAACACGCTTGCCGTGTCGGAGCGCCTTTACGGGCGCGGCCGGGAGGTCGAGAACTTCATCACCGTGACGACCGGACGCGGCGTCGGCCTGGGGATCGTGACGGGAGGAGACATCTACCACGGCTTCGGAGGCGGTGCCGGCGAGTTCGGTCACGTTTCGGCGGTCGACGACGGCCCGCGCTGCTCCTGCGGCAGGCGCGGCTGCCTCGAAGCCGTCATCGCGGATCCCGCTCTCGTTGCGGACGCTCGCGCGCGCGGAGTCCTCTCGAACCGTCAGGGGATCTCCAAGCTGCGCGCCCTCGCCAACGCCGGGGATGCACAGGCGCGCGAGATCTTCGCAACCGCAGGCGGAACCCTCGGCCGCGCCGTCGCGGGGCTCGTGAACGTCCTCAGCCCGGAACTCGTCCTTGTCAGCGGCGAAGGGACCGAGGCGTGGGCGTACATGGCGGAGGCGTTCGACGGAGCTCTGCGCTCGAACATCTTTCCCCCGTTGAGCGGCGTCACCGTCGAGGTTGACCCGTGGGACGACGTGAAGTGGGCTATCGGCGCTGCCGCGCTGGTGTTGCGAGCGACGTTCACGCCGCACGACGAGCGACAGGCAGACAACTCGATTCGCGCCTGGCTTCTGGCTGAGCCCGGTCAGGTGGAGGTGGTCGTCTGAGTATGCGGTGCCGTCGCCCGCGCATTGGGCGCGTGGGCGTGTCCGGTCTCTTTTCGTCTGCAAGGAGGGAGCAACACATGCGTGTCGGTCGGCTCATCGTGTTTCTCGGCGTCGCTGCCGCAGTAGCGAGCATGGCGGCGACGGCCGGCGCGCGCACGAGTAGCGCGCGCACAACCACCGTTACCTTCTGGGATGCCTACAGCGCGGGCGGTGGTGAGGTGAAGACGCTCGAGGGCGTCGTGATTCCGGGCTTCGAGAAGACGCATCCGGGGATCGTCGTCAAGGACGTCACCATCCCGTACGACGACCTGCACCAGAAGCTGGTGACAGGCGTTGCCGGCGGCCAGCTTCCCGATCTCGTTCGAACCGACATCATCTGGGTCCCCGAGCTCGCCAACCTCGGCGTGCTCGCGCCTCTCGACCAGGTGATGCCCGACTTCAAGAAGTATGCGGCCCGCGTGTTCAAGGGGCCGCTTACGACGAACTACTGGAAGGGCCACTACTACGGCCTTCCGCTCGACACGAACACACGGATCTTCAACTACAGCCCGGCGGCGCTGAGTGCCATCGGGGCGAGCGGACCGCCAAAGACGTTCGCTCAGCTCATCTCGCTGTCGGCTCAGGCAAAGGCGAAGGGCTACGACCTGTATGCCGAGAGCGGCACGAGCTGCTGGAACGTCTGCCCCTGGATCTGGTCGAACGGCGGCAGCGTCACCAACAAGACGTACACGAAGGCCAGCGGGTACTTGAACGGGCCGAAGAGCGTCGCCGCGATCCAGATGCTCGTCAACCTGTACAAGGCCGGCGAGATGCCGGGGATCATCGTCAACTCGAACGCCGGCCTCGGGACGTACGACGGGATCAACCAGAACAAGTACGTCGCCACCCTCGACGGGCCATGGATGGACGCCATCTTCAGCGCGGCCTATCCGAAGACACAGGTCGTCGGGAGCCTGGTGCCTGCCGGTCCGGCCGGAAGCATCAGCGTGGTCGGCGGCGAGGACATCGTCATGACGAAGTCGTCGAAGAACAAGACGGCAGCGCTGGAGTTCCTGCGCTACATGCTCGGATACGGGACGCAGGCGCAGCTCGCTCTTGCAGGGCAGATGCCGGTCTTGACCTCGTCCTCAAAGTGGCTGACGCGGGTGCATCCCTACTACGCGACGTACGTCAAGCAGCTCTTGACCGCCAAGCCGCGTACTCCGACGCCGAAGTGGACACAGATCGACCAGGTGATCACCACCGACGTTGCGAAGGCGTTCCAGGGATCAGAATCGGTGCAGCAGGCGCTCACCGATGCGGCCACGCAGATTGACGGCCTCCTCAAATAGCGGAACGACCTCGGATTCCCTCGGGCGCAGCGTCACCGCGCTGCGCCCGAGATTCCGGCCCACGAACGTCCGCCGCCGCAAGGAGATCACGGCCGCGTACCTGTTCCTCGCGCCAGGGTTCTTCCTGTTCGCACTCGTGATCCTGTACCCGATCGTCCGGGCGTTTCAGATCAGCCTGTTCAACTGGTCGATCGTGCCCGGGACGGCGAGCCACTTCCTCGGTCTGCACAACTACAGCCGGGCGATTCACGACCCCATCTTCTGGCGCGCGCTGGAGAACACCGGCTTCTATATGGCCGTCACCGTGCCCGGGCAGATCGTGCTCGGCCTTGCCACGGCCGTGCTGCTCGACGCGCACGTACCCGGACGCGGCCTCTTCCGGACGATCTATTACCTGCCGGTCGTGACGAGCTGGGTCGTTGTCTCGCTTCTCTTCCAGTACCTGTTCATCACCGACGGAGGTCTCGCCAACTGGATCCTGCACGACAACCTGCACCTGGTCGGGCACAACATCGACTGGCTGGGCACCCGCTGGATGGCGATGCTCTCGCTCGGCATCCTCGGCATCTGGAAGGGGATCGGCTGGGCGATGGTGATCTTCCTCGCCGCGCTGCAGGGAGTCCCCGTTGAGCTGAAGGAAGCGGCTGCCGTCGACGGCGCGAAAGCGTGGGCGCGGTTCCGCGCCGTGTCGTTGCCGGCGATCCGCCCGGTGATCGCGTTCGTGACGGTGATGCTCGTGATCGGCAGCTTCAACGTCTTCATCTCCGTCTTCCTGATGACCAAGGGCGGCCCGCTCGACGAGACGCAGGTGCTCCTCACCTACATGTATCGCTGGGCGTTCTCGTATCTCGACTTCGGCTACGGCTCTGCACTCAGCTTCATCCTGACGTTGATCGTGTTCGTGCTCGCGCTTGCGCAGCTGCGCCTGTTCCGCCGACCCGCCGAGGCGCACTCCTGATGGTCGTCGGCAACGTTCGGCGTGCGCACACGGTGATGAGTGCGCGGCTCGTGCTCTTGAGCGCGGGCGCAGTCCTGATGATCCTTCCGTTCGCGTACATGCTGTCGACCTCGTTCAAGCCGAACGCGCTCGTGCTCTCGATCCCGCCGCAGTTCCTTCCGCACCAGGTCACGACCTCCAACTACACCCAGGCGTGGAGCTCGAATCAGTTCGGCCATTACTTCGTCAACTCCCTATGGGTCGCGGTCGTGACGACGCTGGCCTCCGTGCTGCTCTCGGCGATGATGGCGTACGCGCTCGCCCGCTTTCAGTTTCCGGGTCGAACGGTCGCGTTCGGCCTGATCCTCGTCGGGCTGATGGTGCCGGGGTTGATGATGTTGATCCCGCAGTTCCTGCTCGCCAAGAAGCTGCTGTTGCTCAACTCGCTGTGGGGGCTCGTTGTCTTCTATACGGGCGGCAACCTCGCGCTGAACACGTTTCTCCTCCGCAGCTTCTTCCAGGACATCCCCTGGGAGCTGGAGGAAGCGATGGTCGTCGACGGTGGTGGCCCGTGGACGCGCTTCTGGCGGCTGATCCTCCCGCTTTCGCGGCCGGCTCTCGCCGTCGTCGCGATCTTCACGTTCCTCGCGAGCTGGGACGAGTTCACGTGGGCGCTCACGATCATCAACGACCCGAGCAAGTACACGCTGCCGATCGGGATCGCGCTGTTCCAGGGCCAGCACTCCACCAGCTGGGGCCTGGTGTTCGCCGCCTCCGCGATCGCCATCGGACCAGTGATCGCGATCTTCGCCATCTTCCAGCGGCAGTTCGTGTCCGGAATCGCGACCGGCGCGGTGAAGGCCTGATGGCGATCATCGCCGGCGACCTCATCGCACGTCGCAGCGTCGAGGTGCTCAAGCAGGGCCAGTCGGCGAGTGGCGCCTTCGTCGCGAGCCCAGCCTTCCCGGTCTACCGCTACGCCTGGCTGCGCGACGGCGCCTTCTGCGCATACGCGCTCGACCGTTGCGACGAGTTGGACTCGGCAGCCGCCTTCCATGCCTGGGTCGCGCGCAGCATCGAAGCGCACCGCCCGATGATCGAGCAGGCGATTGCGCGCATCGATGCCGGCGATCCACCGCTGCCCGAGCAGATGCCGCCCGCGCGCTACACGCTCGAGGGATCGCTCGAGACGACGGAAGACGAGCCGTGGCCGAACTTCCAGGTCGACGGCTACGGCATGTGGTTGTGGTCGCTCGCCGAGCATCTAGGCGGACCGATCGTCGGCGAACTGCGCGAGACGGCCGAGCTCGTCGCGCGCTACGTGCGCGCGACCTGGCCGATGAAGTCGTTCAGCTGCTGGGAAGAGTTCGACGGGGGCGAGCACGCCTCCACCCTCGGAGCGGCGGTCGCAGGTCTCGACGCCGCGGCGAGCCTGCTCGATGATTCCGAGTGGTCGGACGCGGCGCGCGTGGTCCGCGAGCGGCTGCTCGCGCGGTTCGTCCGGGAGGGCCGCCTCGCGCGCGGTCCCGACGATGCCCGGGTCGACGGCAGCCTGCTCTGGCTGGGGGTTCCTTTCCGGGTGCTGCCACTTGGCGATCCGCTCCTGGAGGCGACAGTGGACGCGGTGCGGCGAGATCTCCACCGGCCAGGCGGCGGGGTGTATCGGTACCGCGGCGACACGTACTACGGCGGCGGCGAATGGATCCTGCTCGCCTGCTCGCTCGCCTGGCACGAGCTGAGCCGGGGCAACGCCGAAGCTGCGCAGCCCATCCGCGAATGGGTGCGGGCGCAGGCGCACGGAAACGGCGACCTTCCCGAACAGGTTTCCGACCACGCGCAAACGCCGGGAATGATCGCGCCGTGGGTTGCACGGTGGGGGCCGGCCGCGACTCCGCTGCTGTGGTCGCACGCGATGTACCTGATCATGGAGTCGGTGGCGTGACCGAGCTCTTGCCGACGAAAGCGACCTTCGCACCCGGCGAGCCGCTCGAGGTCGAGATCCGCGGCTCGAACGGGCCGACGCGCATCTCGCTTTGGCGGTTGGCCGCCATGGTCGAGACCATCGAGCTTCAGCCGGGAGAGCGCATTGCGCGGTTCCAGCCGCAGGGCGAGGGCGGCTACGGCGTCGAAGCTGGCGCGGCACGAACGGCGCTCGACGTGCTCGTGGACCCGCTCGCGCGCGCTCGGTACGGCTTTGTCTCCGACTACGGCGCCGGTCGCGACGTCGCAGGCGTCGTCGACAACGTGCGCCGGCTGCACCTGAACGCGATCCAGTTCTACGACTGGATGTACCGGCACGCGCGACTGCTTCCCCCGCAGGACGAGTTCGTCGACGCGATGGGCAGGTCAATCTCGCTCCCGACCGTTCGCAAGCTGGTCGACGAGCTCGGGAAGGTCGGATCCCTACCGCTCGGCTACGCGGCCGTCTATGCGGCAGGCAGGGAGGAGTGGCCCACCTGGCAGGCCGACGGCCTCTATCGCGGAAGCGGCGAGCCATGGATGCTCGGCGACTTCCTCTGGAATGTCGACCCGACGAGCGAGCGGTGGCAGACGCACTTCGCCGCAGACCTGCGTGCGGCGGAAGCCGAAGTCGGGTTCGCCGGCTTCCATCTCGACCAGTACGGCGCGCCGAAGTACGCACTGCGTGCGGACGGGTCGTCGGTCGATCTTGCCGAGGCCTTCCCGGCGCTCATCGACAGGCTCGCCGGTGAGCTTCCGGAGGCGCGTCTGATCTTCAACAACGTCAACGACTTTCCGACATGGACGACCGCGGGCGCAACGCAGGCCGCGGTGTACATCGAAGTCTGGTCGCCACACGAGCGGCTCGCCGATCTCGCCTCTCTCGTGCTGAAAGCGCGGGCTCTGGCCCCGGAGAGAAGCGTCATCCTCGCGGCGTACCTCTCGGTGTTCGCGAACGGGTCCGCGGAGGGAGCGCTCGAGGCACAGCGGCTGCTGCTTGCAACAGTGTTCTCGCACGGCGGCACAGCGCTCCTGCACGGAGAGGAGCAGTCCGTGCTGACCGAGGCGTACTACGTGCGTCATGCGGACCTGAGCCGCGATAGCGCCGACTCGACGCGGCGCTACTACGACTTCGGCGTGCGCTACGGCGATCTCCTCTTCGACCGGAAGAGCGTGGACGTCACCGAGACCCACCTCGGCGGCGTCAACGAGGAGGTTCGTCTCGAGGCGTCCGTACCGGTCGCCACGGAGCCGCGGCCGGGCGCTCTGTGGGGACGGGTCCTCCGCCTCTCCGACGGGATGCTCGTCAGCCTGATCGACCTGTCCGCGCAGGACGACGACCGGTGGGATGTGCCGAAGCGTCTGGCGCGGCCACTCGACGGCGTGCGGCTGTCGGTCGAGCGCTCGAGCCGCGAGCAGGGTCGGTTCCTCTACGCCGATCCCGACGAGCAGCCGGGCATGCTCGCGCTCGAGCCCGAGCACGATGGCCGCTACGACACGGTGACGCTCCCCGCGTTCCGAACCTGGGCCTTCGTGTGGCTGCCGGACGCGGGCGCGCGATGATCCGCCATCGGCCGGCAGGTCGCGGGCATCCCTACCTGATCGAGCCGGATCAACGCGTTCCGTTGCGACCAGTGGTGGGGCAGGCGTTCGAACTGCGAGCGACGACGGCAGGGGATGTCGGCCGCGTGCAGGCCGAGCTCGAGTCGAACGGCGAACGACGGCTGGTCGACGCCGATCGGCGCGGTCCGGCGATTCCGGACGTCGTCTCCGATTACGGCGTCCCCGCGCCTCGCGTCGTCGACGGCCACCTCTCCGACGCGGTCTCGCGTCTAGGAGAGCAGCGCGGACGCATCTCCTGGTCGGTGACGGCGCCGGCGCTCGAGCCGGAGGAGCGGCTGCGCTACCGGTTTCTCGATGAAACCTCGCGCACGCGCTGGTTCGATCTCGATGCGTGCACTTGGCAGCCGCACGGCGGCTCCTTGCACGTCATCGCCGATGACGACCGCGTTCGGTCGCGACTCGTTCCAGGCAGCGTCGGTTGGCTCGTCGGCGGCGGCGTGGCGTACCGGCTGCGCTTCACGCTCAGGCTCGAGCCGGGCGAGCGCGTCGTCGGCTTCGGGGAGCGGTTCAACGGCCTCGACCAGCGGGGCAAACTCGTCGACGTCGCGGTCTTCGACCAGTACAAGGGACAGGGTGCACGGACATACCTCCCGATGCCTTTCGCGATCGTCGTCGGCGGCGACTTCGGCTTCCATGTCGACACTGGCCGCCGCGTCCGCTTCGACGTCGGCTGCACGGAGACCGACCGGATCCATGTCGAGGTCGACCTCGAGCCCGGGGACACCGAACCGGAGCTGACGGTGCGTCTCCTCGGCGGAGCACCCGCGGAGGTGCTCGACGCATTCCTCACCGTGACCGGCCGGCCGGATCCCCCGCCGGAGTGGATCTACCGGCTCTGGATGAGCGGCAACGAGTGGAACTCGCAGGCTCGCGTGCTCGAGGAAGTCGCGCGCAGCGCGGAGGAGGACATTCCGGTCGGGGCGATCGTGATCGAAGCGTGGTCGGACGAAGAGACCTTCGTCGCCTTCAACGGTGCCTCGTACGAGGTCAATCCGGACGGGTCGCCGCATCGGCTGGCCGACTTCGACTTCCCTGAGGATGGTCCGTGGCCCGACCCGAAGGCGATGGTCGACGAGCTGCACGCCGGCGGAGCGAAGGTGCTGCTCTGGCAGATCCCGCTCATCCACGCGAACCACGGTCAGGCGGGCGCCGACCGAGAGACCATGATCCGGCGCCGCTACTGCGTCGCGCGCGCCGACGGCAAGCCGTACCGCAACCGCGGCTGGTGGTTCCCAGGTGCCCTGCTCCCTGACTTCACCAACGCAGAGGCCCGTCGCTGGTGGACGGAGAAGCGCCGCTATCTCCTCGAGGAGGTCGGCGTCGACGGCTTCAAGACCGACGGCGGCGAGCACGCGTGGGGTTCTGATCTCCGTTATGCCGACGGCAGCAACGGCGGAGAGACGAACAACCGCTATCCGGTGCTGTACGCGGGCGCGTACCACGAGCTACTGCGCACGGTCACGTTCAGCCGCGCCGGCTTCACCGGCTCGTCCGCGTACCCCTGCCACTGGGCCGGTGACGAAGACTCGACGTGGGAGGCGTTCACGGCGTCACTCACAGCCGGTCTCACCGCGGGCGCATCCGGGATCTTCTTCTGGGGCTGGGACATAGCCGGCTTCTCCGGTGAGATCCCCGACGCCGAGCTCTACCTGCGCGCCACGGCCGCCGCCTGCTTCTGTCCGATCATGCAGTACCACTCGGAGTTCAACCACCACCGGAGCCCAAGCCGTGACCGCACTCCGTGGAACGTCGCGGAGCGCACGGGAGATGCTCGCGTCCTGCCGGTCTTCCGGCGCTTTACACAGCTCCGCGAGCGGCTCGTCCCGTACCTCGCGGACCAGGCGCGGCGGTCGCTCGAGACAGCGAAGCCGCTCATGCGGGCGCTCTGCTTCGAGGTGGACGACGACGAGCGGATCTGGGACTTCCCACACCAGTGGTTCCTCGGCGACGACCTGCTCGTCGCGCCCGTCACCCAAGACGGCGTGAGGCGGTGGCCCGTGTACCTGCCGAAGGGCGAGTGGGTCGACCCCTGGAGAAACGAGACGATCGTCGGTCCTGCTGTGGTCGAGCGCGACGCGCCGATCGACGAGGTACCTGTCTACATCGCCGCCGGCCGCGCTGCTGTGCTCGTACCGCACTTCGCCGACCTCGACGAGCGAAGGCCGCCATCCGAGAAGCGAACGCTCATGGAGGTCAGCTGAATGGCGTCCGTCACCTTCCAGAACGTGAACAAGCGTTTCGGCGAGGACGTCGTGGCGGTCGACGATTTCACGCTCACCGTCGAGGACGGTGAATTCCTGATCCTCGTCGGCCCGTCCGGTTGCGGTAAGACGACCCTCCTGCGGATGGTGGCCGGCCTCGAAGACGTCACGGGCGGCGAGATTCGGATCGGAAACAAGCTCGTCAACGACTTGCCGCCGACAGAGCGGGACATCGCGATGGTGTTTCAGAACTACGCCCTCTATCCGCACATGACCGTCTACGAGAATCTCGCCTTCCCGCTCCGCCAGAAGAAGGTGCGCAAGGAGCAAGCGCGACATCGCGTGACGGAGGTCGCTGAGCTACTCGGAATCGGCGAGCTGCTCGGACGCAAGCCGCGTGCGCTCTCCGGCGGGCAGCGGCAACGGGTAGCGATCGGCCGCGCTCTCGTCCGGGAGCCGCAGACGTTCCTCATGGACGAACCGCTCTCCAACCTCGACGCCCAGTTGCGCGTCGAGATGCGACTCGAGATCGCGCGCATCCAGCGACTGTTAGGTGTCGCGACGGTCTACGTGACGCACGATCAGATCGAGGCCATGACCATGGGCGATCGGGTCGCCGTCATGCGGGGAGGGAAACTCCAACAGTGCGACACGCCCCAGGACCTCTACGACCATCCCAAGAACGACTTCGTCGCCGGCTTCATGGGCTCGCCCCCAATGAACCTGTTGCGGGCCGACCTCGAATCGACCGACGCCGGTGTCGCCCTCGTGCTCGGGGCGCAGCGTCTCGCCGTCCCGTCGAGTTACGCCACGTCACACCACCTGCCCCGGGTCGACGGGCCGGGCGTGGTCTTTGGCGTGCGACCCGAAGACGTGGAGGTGCGTGACGTCTCGAGTGCTGATTCGCTCATCACGCGAGTCGAACGACGCGAGGCCCTGGGCGCGGAGATCCTCGTGCACCTCTCGTTGGTCGACGCCGAAGGAGACAACGCCATCGTGGTCAACGACAGCGTCGCCGTCGTCGCGCGCCCGACGATGTTGGTCGCCAAGATGGGACCACGATCGGGCGTCAGCGTCGGCGATCATCTCCAGGTTCGACTCAATCCCGATCACTTCCACTTCTTCGACATGAACTCCGGACTCAGTCTTCGTCGGGGGGCGTGATGACCAACACGATCGCCGACGCCCTCGACTACCGAGTACTAGCTTCGGGTTTCGACCACGTGGAGGGCGTCTGCTGGGACGCGGCACGCCAGTGCCTGTGGGCCGGCGGCGAAGCGGGACAGGTCTACCGCGTCGATCTCGACGGAGCGGTCAACGTCGTCACGGTGATCGACGGCGGTGCGCTTTTGGGACTCGCGCTTGACGCGAGCGGAGCGCTGTATATCTGCGACCCGGGCAATCACCAGGTCTGGACGATGGACGCGGATTTTCGGGTGGAGGCCCTCGGCGACGCGATCGACTATCCCAACTACCCGGCCTTCGCACCCGACGGTCGCCTCTTCGTGTCCGATTCCGGTGAGTTCGCGACGGCGACCGGTGGCATTGTCGTGATTGAGCCCGACGGCACCTCCTCGCGCGTGCCCACGCGTCCCCTGGCGTTCGCCAACGGCATCGCCATTGACGACACGACGCTCTGGATCATCGAATCGGCCGCGCCCGCGGTGAGCGCGATGACTTTGAACGGCGGTGAACTGGAACGCGTGATCGAAATGGAACGATGCGTCCCGGACGGCTTGGCCTTTGACGCCGCGGGCGGTCTCTTGATCTCGTGCTACCAACCGAATCAGTTGTGGCGCTGGACCGTCGAGACGGGACTGGAGTTGATTGTCGACGAGTGGACTGGAGAGCTCATCCTTTCGCCGACGAACGTCGCCTTTTACGGCGAGGGGCTCGACCGTTTGGCGCTCGCGTCGTTGTGCGGGCACAACATCGTGACCATCGCACCCGAGCACCCCGGTGCACCGATTCGACTTCCCAGATTGGAGAGACGTGGTTGAAGTGATGAGTACCAATCCTGCGACCGGTGATCAACGGTCCCTGGGCTTCGAGGAGGACGGCCCCGCCGAAGTGGTCGCGGCGACGGAAATCGCCGCGAGCGCACTCGATAACTACGCCAATCGTCCGCTGACGTGGCGGGCCGGAATGCTTCGAGCGATGGCCGAAGAACTCGAAAACGACGCAGCGAATCTGGTCGCGCTCGGAAGCACCGAGAGCGCGTTGCCCGCGCAGCGCCTCGAAGGTGAACTTCGACGGACCGTATTTCAACTTCGATTCTTCGCCGGCGTGGTGACCGACGGATCTTTTCTGGACGCGACCATTGACCACGCCACCGACTCACCCATGGGTCCGCTGCCCGACCTTCGCCGGGTGCGAACCCCAATCGGCGTGGTTGGCGTCTTTGGCAGTTCGAACTTCCCCTTCGCCTTTTCGGTCCCCGGAGGCGACACCGCGTCCGCGCTCGCGGCCGGTTGTCCCGTCGTGATCAAGGCGCACCCGGCGCACCCGGCCACGAGCCGCGCCGCTTACGAAGCGCTCGAGCGCGCAGCGCGGCGATGCGACGCGCCCAAAGGAACCGTGAACCTCATTTTCGGGCTCAGTGCCGGTACCGCGCTGGTCGACGCCCCGGATATCAGCGCCGTCGGCTTCACTGGTTCGGTCGGGGCCGGCCTGGCGCTCTGGGAACGAGCCAACGCCCGGGCCGTGCCCATCCCCTTCTTCGGCG
>PLJC01000027.1 GCA_003139545.1 Actinomycetota bacterium | reverse complement strand
GACCCCGCAAACACCAACCCCGCCGCAACGGCCGCCCCCACCAGAACCGACAACAACGTCCGCGACCTCTCCAACACCACTCCCCTTCTCGAAGGTTTACCCACGCGACTCTACGGCCCGATGCGCGCGAGTACAACGGTCTAAGAATCGACGCGGAGCTAGATCGCGATCCGTTGCATATCGGAGTCGCGATCCGGTGACGATCCGGCTAACCCCCGGCGAGAAGCAAGAGGGAGGCCGCCTTGAAGGGCGCGCTCGAAACCGCAATCGCTCCGGAGTACGGGAAGTCGAGGATGAGCGCCACGAGCATCGCCGTTCCGATGAGCGCCGACGCCGCGCCGATCATCGCCACCTGGATGCGCTCGCCGAACGGCTTGAAATAGAACGTCGTCGAGATGGCGAGGACCGCGCCGAGCAGCAGCAGCACCTGGAAGACGACCGGCAGCGAGAGGTTCGCGTCGTCGAGGCGAACGCGGCGCGCCGTGACGAGGTCGTTCAGCCGCGCGAGCGTCTGCCCGTAGAACGGATTCGAGGACGCAGAGCTCGACGCCTGAAGGGTCTTGTAGAGGTGGTCGACGTCGTGCCACGCGACGACGCTCGACCCGCCGTTTTGCATCAGGTGCCATTCGTGCGTCCGCACCTCGCGGGCGTAGGAGAGTGTCTCCAGGCGGACTTTCTGCGCCAGCGGCTTCGGGAGCCCCGCGCTCGTGCGCAGCACCTGCGCGACGACGGTCGCCTCCTGCTTCGCGTCGGCGTTCGCGCGCGTGAAGTTCGTGTACAGCTGGCCGATCGTGAAGGCGAGGACGAAGCTGAAGAGCCCGGACGAGATCGAGAACGCGCTCGACAGGCTCCGGCTGTCAGCGTGGTCGGCGAGGCTCGGGACGAACCGGCGCATGAGCGTGAAGCCACCGAGCCCGATGCAGACCGCGCCGCCGACGACGAGGAGCGCGAGCTCCCACGTCGATAGGTTGTTCAGCAGCCACCGGTCCATCCGTCGATCCTACGGATTCGTCAGCTGCCGGTGAGAACCAGCTTGAGCTCGGTCCAACCCGGGCAGCCGGCGCGATAGGTGCGAGTCACCTTCTGACCGGCGTACGTTCCGACGACCTCCGCCATTGGAGCGTCACGCCGCGAGAGGATCGTGCAGGCCTTCGTCGCCGGTCGGAGCGCTGCGGCGTTGGCGGCAAGCGTCGAGCAGGAGCGCACCTTCGCCGGATGCGTGCCGGCGGCTGGGCCGCACCGAAGTGTCCACACGGTCGACGTCGCGCCGTTTCCGTGCGGCCAGTACGTGACTTTCAGCGAAGCCTTCGGCGCCGAGCCCGCGAAGAAGACGAGGGCGACGGCGAGGAATCTCACGGGTTGAACACGGCCGTCGTGCTGACGTCGCTCGTTAGGGTGAACTGGAACAGATCGGCGGAGGACTGGTCCATCTGGCCACCGCTCCAATTGACGAAAGCACCGCCGCCGTCGGGGGTCGCGGTCAGCGTCACGACCGCGTTGTCGTCGATGACCGCTGAGCACGTTCCAGTGTTGTCGACGCAGTTGATGCTGCCGACGTCGGAAGTCACGGTGCCGCTTCCGCTCACCGAGACGGTGAGCGTGAACTGCAAGTCGAGGCTGTCGGTAGAGGTCACGTCACCGTAGGCCGACGTCGTGACCGTGACCGTCCCGGTCTGCGCCAAGGGCGGCACGACAACGTCGATGCCATCCGCCACGTCGCTCGGCGTCGCTGTGGCGCCGCCCGTGAACGTGACCTGGGTCGAGCCGCTGAGACCGATACCGTCGATCTCGAGCGTGTCGCCCGGTTGCGCCGTCGCCGAGCTGAGGCTGGTGATCGTAGGAACGACGAATTGCGTTGCCGACGTGAGTGTCGTGGCGGCCGATCGCTCCACGGTGATGAACCCCGTCGTCGCGCCCGCCGGGACGTCGACCGTGATCTGGTCGGCGTTGTTGACCGTGTAGTTGGTCGCCGCGGTTCCGTTGAACGAGACCGCGGTCACTCCCGTGAAGCCGAATCCCGAGAGGACGATGCCGGTCGTTCCCGGAACGCCGCCCGCAGGACTGAAGGACGTCAGTGAGGCGCTCGGGTTGAAGTTTGCGCCCGAAGCGAGTGAGTAGACGGAAACCCCTCCCGCCGAAGTGTGGACGGTGATCGGTCCGGACCCGACGCCGTCGGGCACGATCACGGTGAGCGATGTCGGCGTCACCGCCGAAGCCGCCCCCGCCACGTTTCCTGTGCCGCCGGCGAACGTCACGAAATCGGCTCCGACGAAGCCGCTGCCGGTCACCGTGACGATGCCCCCAGCGGGTGCGTTTCCAGGCGAGAACCCGCTGATCACCGGCGTCACGGTGAAGTTGGTCGAAAGCGTCGTCCCGCCGGCGTTCGTGACGGCGATCTTCCCGCTGGCAGCCGTCGCCGGGACAGTGACGTTCAACGACGTGCCACCGGCGCCAACGGTGAAAGTGGCGGCGTGCGTGTCGCTGCCGAATTTCACCGACTTCGTGCCGGTGAAGGTCATGCCGGCGAGCGTGATGTGGTCGCCGACTTTGCCCGTGTCGTTCGTCCCGTCGAGGTCGGTGATGGTCGGGACGACGTTGACCTTCCCGGTGCTGACCGTCGAGCCGGCCCCGTCTGTGAAGCTCACGACCCCGGTCACTGCATTCTGCGGGATGACGAACTGGACCGTAGTGGCATTCATGACGTTGACGTCCGACGAATCAACAGTGATCGCGCCGAGCTTCAGGGTCACGGCTCCACCGACCTTGAGATTCGTACCGGTGATCGTCACCGTGCAGCCGGCCTCATAGGTCGCCTTGTCAAAGCTTGTGATCCGCGGAAGCGGCTTGAAGGACTTGAGCGAGGGGACGGAGGCCTGTGGGGTGTTCACCGTGAGCGTGCCGTCGAGTGCGTCCGGCGGCACGACGACCTTCACAGCAGTCGCCGTCGGCGTCCCGAACACGGGCTGCGCCGGATGGCCGCTGAAGTCGACCGTAGTCGCCGAGCCGAGCCCCTGTCCGGCGATGGTGATGATGGCGTTGGCCGCAGCGGTGGCGGGGGTGAAGCTAGTCACCTTCGTGACCGCGAACGTCTGCGACGAGACGGCGGTACCGGTACCGGTCGGCCCGACGACGCTGATCTTGCCGCTCGTCGTGAACAACGCTGGCACGGTCGTGGTGATCTGGTGCGGGTTGTCGACCGTGAACGTCGGCTGGTTCACCGTTCCGAATTTCACCATAGTCGCCCCGGTGAAGATCGCGCCGGTGATCGTCACGGTGGTCGGGGTGCCGCTCGACTGGCCGTCGAGCGGGCTCACGTTCGTGATCGCCGGCGTCGGCGTGAATGATGCGACGCTCGGAATATCGCTGTCATCCGCATTGCTGACCGAGATTTGGCCGGCAGTCGCGTCGTTCGGGACCTGGGCGACGATCTTCGTCGCCGTGTCGGAGACGATGAGCGGCGACGCATCGCCGTTGAACTTCACGAAGGTTGCGACTGCAAGCCCCGTGCCGTTGATGGTCACGTTGGACAGGCCCGGCGCCTTCACCGGCGTGAAGCTCGTGATGTGCGGCGTGACGGTGAAGAGGGTCGGGTCGCTCGTCCCGCCGGCTGTCGTCACCGTGAGATTGCCCGTCGCCGCCGCCGCGGGGACGACCACTTTGAGCGATGTCCCGTTCGTCGCGACGGAGCTGACGACGCCGGTCACTGTGCCGAATTTCACCGACTTGACGCCGAAGAAACCCGTGCCGTTGACGGTGATTTTTGTGCCTGTGACGTCATGGCTATCAGGGACGCTGAGACTGTTTGTCAGGCTTGAGATCGTCGGCTTCAGCCCGAACGTCTGCGTACTCGTGCCGGTTCCGCCGATCGCCTGCACCGTCACCTTGCCGGTCGTGTTCCCGTCGGGGACGGTCACGGTCAGGTGCGTCGGCGAGTCGACCGTGACGTTCGCGGGAGCCACAACCGTCTTGTTGAACGTCACCACCGGCTTGTTCGGAGAGCTCGTGAAGAAGTTCGCCCCGGTGATGCCGAGCGTTGCACCGTCGATCGCCGACGTCGAATCGAGCGAAACCGTGGGGGCGCCCATCTGGTAGCAGCCCTTCTTCAGGTTGCTCCACTCCGTCTGCGTGTCGTAGTGGTCGCCGTTGATCAGCTGGTTGAAATCGTTGGTCGGGCCTAGGTTCGTGCCATACGTGTCGATGCACTTGTCGTCGGATTCGTTGCCGGCGGCGTCGTACCAGGCCGTTCCAAGCGGATCTGTTGCAGCCTCGCGTTCCTCGTGGCTCATATCGTCGATCGTCGTATCCGAGTTGCTCGGCGCGTGCGGCGAAGGCTGCGTCGTGTGAAAGTCGTTGTGGCATGAGTTAGCCGGCTCGTACGGCAAGTTCAGATAAATGAACGGGACGTAGTCGGCCGCCGTCGTGTCGCCGTTCACGTGATGGTCGTAGGCGCTGTGATAGGCGCAGAAGAAGTTGTCCGAGCAGATGTCGAACACGCCGGTGCTCTGATCGAAGGTGCAGGTGACGACGTTGGCCGGGAGGACAAGCGCGTACTCGTCGGCAAAGCCACCCGGCCATCCTTGACTCTGGACGACGGCGTCGATCTTGGTGATCAGCTGCTGGTCTGTAAGACAGGTCGGAGCTGAGGCGACCGGATCCGTGCATCCATTCGCCGGAAATGCACCGGCGTCCACGACGCTCCCGCCATCGGTGACGTTGTACTGCGTCGAACCGCCGGGATCCGTCCACGCGTTGAACGGGCCGTGGTTCGCCTTGCTCAAGTACTGCGTGATCGCCCCGTACGCATTGGATGTCTTTCCACTTCCACTGTCGGCCGCGACGTCCTGGACGTACTGATTGATGTCGTTCTCGTACGTCGTCGAGTCGCCGCTGCTCGCGCCGTAGAAGGATCCGCTCGGGAGCCAGTAAATGACGTGCACCGTGTGCGTGTGCATGACCGGGCCGCCGTGATAGGTCAGCTGGAGCGTCGGGTCGATCGCGTAGTTGCTCGGCTCGGTCTTCGTACCGGTCCCAGGTGCAAGCTGCGCTGCCGGCCGCACCGACGAGGTTGCCTGCTGGATGACGCCGAGCGCCTTGACCGCCGATGTCGGACCGGGCGGAGACGTCGCTGTCGCCGACCCGAGAAAAACGAGGCCGCACGCCGCAAGCGCCGCACCCAACAGGACCCTCAACCCCATTCGCAACTGAGCCTAGCGTTGTAAAAAGGAAAACGGAACCCCCTCGAAAGGGGGACTACTCCGCCGAACGCTCAGTGAGGGCGTCCACTTCGCCGTCGGTAAGCGGGAAATGACACGCCGCCAGGTCGCGCGGGCCCTTCGACTCGAGGGGCGGCTCGACCTCGCTGCAGATCGGCTGCGCCTTCCAGCAGCGGGTGTGGAAGCGGCACGCCGGCGGGGGCGCGACCGGGCTCGGCACGTCGCCCTGGAGCACGACCCGCTGCCGGCCGCGGCCAGCGCTCGCCTTCGGCGCCGGCACCGCCGACAGCAGCGCCCCCGTGTACGGGTGCCGCGGGTGGTCATAGAGCCGGTCGCCGCTCGCGAGCTCCACGATCTTGCCGAGATACATGACCGCGATCCGGTCGCACATGTGACGGACGACCGAGAGATCGTGCGCGATGAACACGAGCGTTAGGCCCATCTCGTCGCGCAGCTCCTGGAGCAGGTTCAGCACCTGCGCCTGGATGGAGACGTCGAGTGCCGACACCGGCTCGTCGGCGACGATCAGCTTCGGCCTCAGCACGACCGCGCGCGCGATCCCGATCCGCTGCCGCTGCCCGCCGGAGAACTCGTGCGGATACCGGTTGAAGTGCTCCGGATTGAGGCCGACGCGTTCCATCACTTCGCGCACGCGCGTGCGCCGCTCGTTGCGGTCGCCGATGCCGAGCAGGCGCAACGGCTCGCCGATGATCGTGCCGATCGACCTGCGCGGATTGAGCGACGCGTACGGATCCTGGAAAATCATCTGCACGTCGCGGCGCAACGGCCTGATCTTGCGCTCGGGCCACGTGCTGATGTCCTGGCCGTCGTACACGACCGAGCCGCTCGTCGGCATGAGCAGCCGCGTGATGAGCCGTGCCGTCGTCGACTTGCCGCAGCCGCTCTCGCCGACGAGGCCGAACGTCTCGCCGCGCTTGACGTCGAACGAGATGCCGTCGACGGCGTGCACGCGCGCGACCTCGCGCTGGAGCAGCCCTTTGCGGATCGGGAAGTACTTGACGAGGTCGCGGACGACGAGAAGGTTCTCGTCTACCGCAGCGCCGGGTGTTCGTTCTGCAGCGACTGCCACAGACGTTTCCTTTCTTCGATCGGGAGATGGCAGCGGACGAGATGCCCGGGCTGCGACGGAGTCAGCGCAGGCTCGGTCTCGAACGCGGGCGGCGGCGCGTACGGGCAGCGCGGATGGAAGGTGCAGCCCCGCGGCACGTTGATGAGGCTCGGCGGCGACCCCGCGATCGGGTTCAGCCGTCCCGTGCGCGGCGCATCGAGCCGGGGGATCGACTGCAGCAGCCCCCATGTGTACGGGTGCTCGGGCTCGGTGAAGAGCGTCTCCCGGGTCGTCTGCTCGAGCACACGGCCCGCATACATCACCGCGACGTCGTCGGCCATCTGCGCGACGACGCCGAGATCGTGCGTGATGAGGATGACCGCCGTACCGAAGTCGTCGCGCAGCGCCTGGATGAGCTCGAGCACCTGCGCCTGCACCGTCACGTCGAGCGCCGTCGTCGGCTCGTCGGCGATGAGGATGTCGGGGCGCATCGCGAGCGCCATCGCGATCATCACGCGCTGGCGCATGCCGCCGGACATCTCGTGCGGAAAGCTGTTGAACCGCTCCTCCGGGCTCGGGATGCCGACCGAGCTCAGCGCCTCGATCGTCCGCTTCCGCGCCAGGTCGCGCGGAACGTCCTCGTGCGCTCGGATCGCCTCCACGATCTGATGGCCCACCTTGAAGAACGGATGCAGGGACGAGAGCGGATCCTGGAAGATCATCGCGATGCGCGCGCCGCGGACGTCCCGCAGGTGCTCGGTCGACATGGTCAAGAGGTCGTGGCCGTCGAACAGGATCCGGCCGCTGATCGTCGCGTTCGGAAACCGGGTCAGACCGAGAATCGTCTGCGCCGTCACGCTCTTGCCGGAGCCGGACTCGCCCACGACGCCAAGCGTCTTCCGCGCGTCGAGCGACAGCGAGACGCCCTCGACGGCGTGGACGACGCCGTCGACCGTCTTGAACGAGACGTGCAGATCTTCGATCTCGAGCAGCGCCATCGGCTTACCCGTACGTCACGCGTGGGTCGAGGAACGCGTACAGGATGTCGACGACGAGGTTCGCAAAGACGATGAAGAACGCGCCGAACAGAACGGTGCCCTGGATGGCCGGCAGGTCTGCGTTCACGATCGCGTCGTAGGCGTAGCGGCCGATGCCGGGGATGTTGAAGACGATCTCGGTGAGGATGGCGCCGCCGAGCAGCAGCCCGATGTCCATGCCTGCCATCGTTACGATCGGCGTCAGGGCCGCGCGCAGACCGTGCTTCGTGATCACGACCGACTCGCGCAGCCCCTTCGCGCGCGCCGTCCGGATGTAGTCCTCGTGCATCACCTCGATGAGGTTGCCCCGCGTCATGCGGGCGTAGAACGCGGCGAACGCCGCGGCGAGCGTCAACCAGGCAAGGATCAACGAGTTGAACCACGTCCCCGGGTTCTGCGTGATCGGCACGTAGCTCCCGGCTGCCCCCGCCCACTGGAGCACGCCGGTCCCCTGCGCGAAGAGGAAGAGCGAGACGAGCCCGAGGAAGTAGACCGGCGCCGAGATGGCGACGAGCGAACCGCCCATCATGATCCGGTCGAGAAGGCTGCGCGGCTTGATCGCCGAGATGATCCCGACCGGGATGCCGATGAGCATCCAGGCGACGAAGCCGCCGACCGTGACCGAGATCGTCGCCGGCAGGCGAGAGAAGATCTCCGACTTGACCGATTCGGTGTTGTAGTACGAGTAGCCGAGGTTGAAGTGCTCGAGCAGGCCCTTGAGGTAGATCCAGTACTGCGTGTAGAAGGGCTTGCTCAGTCCGAGGTTGCGCCGGATCTGCTCGATGAGCGCCGGCGTCGCGTTCCGCCCGGCCCGGAGCGCAGCCGGGTCGGCCGACGGGAAGACGTTGAAGATGACGAACGTCAGAAAGCTGACGACGAGCAGGAGCAGGATCGCCCAGAGCGTGCGCCTGACGATGTACGCGCCCACTAGGTTCTCCTGCTCCCACTCACGTTCGTCAATTCCCTATTTCACCGACATGAACGACATGTCCGGCTCTCCGCCGTTCCAGAGCTCGGACGCGTGCGTCACCTTGGTCGAGTACAGCGTGGGCGAGGTCTCCCAGATCCACGGGATCGCCGCGGCCGTCTTCGTGATCATGTCGTCGATCTGGCCCCACTCCTTGTAGCGCGTCTCGGGGTTGAGCTCGAGCTCGGCCTTGTCCATCAGCTTGTTGATGGCCGGGTCGTTCAGGAGCGGCCAGTTGCTGTTGTTCGTCGGGATGATGTTCTTCCCGTTGAACGTCGGGTCGAGCAGCGTCTGCGGCTCGTGGAAGTCGGCGAGCCACCCGACGTTCGGGCAGATGTTCGGCTCGTTCTTCGGCACGTTGCAGAACCGCGTGTACATCGCGGCGTGCTGGACGGAGATCGTCTTCACGTTGAAGCCGATCTTCGCCAGGCTGTTCGCCACCACGGCGGCCGTGTTCGACCCCGGAGGCGAGTTGTCCGCGACCTGCGTCACCTGCGGGCCGGAGTACTTGCCGGACTTGTAGCCCGCCTTCTTCATCAGCGCCATCGCCTTCGCCACGTCGCCGGAGCCGCCCGCGCTCGGGAACGGGTTGAAGGTGAGGCCGCCGGCCTGGTTGAAGCCGACCGGGCCGAAGTCGGGCGAGATGAAGTGCGTGGCGATCTTGCCGTCGATCGGGCCGCCGCGCGTGAGCCGCATGGCGTTCCGGTCGAGGACGTAGGCGACCGCCTGCCGGACGAGCAGCTTGTTGAACGGCGGCTTGCGCGTGTTCAGCGCGATGTACCGGCTACCGCTCGTTGCGGTGAACTCGAGCTCGCTCTTCTGACTCGAGTTGGACGTGATCGACTTCAGCTCGGCGGCGGGCGGCGGGAAGTCGCCGTTGACGTCGGCCGAGCCGCTGAGGATCTGCTTCGTCCCGACGGTCGGGTCGAAGCCCTCCTTGATGACGATCTTGTCGGCGTACGCCGGCCGCCAGCTCGTCTTCGGGTTCCAGTTCGGGTTCCGCACGAGCACGATCTGGCGTCCCGGCGCGTAGCCGGTGATCTTGCCCGCGGCGTTGTTCTGGATCATGTACGGGCCTGTCGCAACCTGCCAGTTGCCGTACGACGAGGCCGTTCCCTTGTCGTACTTGCGTGCATACGACGCCGGAACGGGTGCCGTCAGCGGCTCCTGGAGCGCGCCCACGAACACACCGCTGGGCTTCGTCAGCTTGAACACGATCGTGTACTTGTTGGGCGTCTGGATGCCGGAGATGTTCGGCACCTTGTTCTGCGGCGTCGTCGGCGCACCGACGAGATCGCCGAAGTACGCGCTGGCGTAGCCGTTTGCGACTGCCGAGTCGAAGCCGCGCTCCATGGCGTACTTCACGTCCGCGGAAGTGACCTCGCGGTTGACCGGCGGGCTGAACTTGATCCCGTGCTTGATGTGCACGGTGACCGTCAGTCCGTTCGCCGACACCGTCGGCATGCTCGCCGCCAGGTCGGGGATCGGCGTCACGCTGTTCGGCTTGTACGCGAGCAGCGGACGCTGCGTGATGTAGGTGATCGCGTACGTGAACTGGTAGTACGCCTGGCCGGGATCGATGTGGTCGACGTCACCATTCGAGAGCATGGTGATCGTCCCGCCCTTCTTGCCCTGCGCGCCGCTCGTCTTCCCGCCGCTGCTAAAACCTGCTGCGACGAGGACGAGCGCGCCGGCCGCCAGGCCGACGACGACAGCATTTCGCCGTCTCATACATCCTCCTTCATGTCGTTGTCCGTGGATCGAGCGCGTCGCGGACTCCGTCCCCGAGCAGGTTGAACGCGAGCACCGTGAGGAGCAGCGCGCCACCCGGGAATGCGAAGTACCACCACGCTGTGCTGTAGATGGATGTTGCGTCGGCCAGCATTTGTCCCCAGCTCGCACGCGGCGGTTGTATGCCGACACCGAGGTACGAGAGCGCCGCCTCGAGCAGGATGTTCTGCGGAATGATCAATGTCGAGTAGACGACGATCGGCGCTACGAGGTTAGGAAGGATCTCGCGGAAGATGATCGTCCGGCTGCGAGCGCCGCCCGCGCGCGCCGCCTCGATGAACTCCTTCTCGCGTAGCGAGAGAACCTGGCCACGGATGATGCGGCCGATGTACGTCCAGTTGATGACGACGATGGCGACGATCACCGTGCCGAGCCCGGGATGGATGAGCCCCGCGGCGCAGCCGTTGCCGAGCGAGCAGGCCGATGCGATGCCGAGCGCGAGCAGCAGGATCGGGAACGCGAGCGTGACGTCGATGAGCCTCGAGATGATGGTGTCGACCCAGCCGCGGAAATAGCCCGCGACCATCCCGAGCACCACGCCGATGCCGACGGAGATCGCCGTGGCGAGCAGCGCGACCTCGAGCGACACCTGCGCGCCGTAGAGCACGCGTGAGAAGACGTCCCTGCCGATCTGGTCGACGCCGAAAAGGAAGCTCGACGACGGGCCGGTCGGCGTCCCGAAGCTGTCGAGCCTGTTCGGATACTGCGCGTTCGGCGGATGGCCGAACGCCGAGCTGATCGGCCCCGCGAAGATCGCGACGAGGACGAGCAGCACGATGAAGCCGAGCGCGACGAACGCGACCCGGTCCCGCCTGAAACGAACCCAGAACAGCTGCCACGGCGTGCGGCCGACGATGTCCATCGCGACGAAGTCGGCGGCGCCCTCGCGGTGGAGCTCTTCTTCGTCGCGAACGCTGCTCATCTACAGATGACCATTTCCGTCGGGTTGTGGGCCGGAAACAATCTTTACGAACCGTAAACAGGAAGTTCGCGGGAGAGCAGTTGCCGAACCCGTGTTGTCACGGTGGCGAACCGTATATGGCTCGTCCCTTCTGTGTCGCGGGTAACCACACGCAGCGTGAGCGGCTTCCCCGTCCCGGGCTCGAGGGTCAGCGTCACCCTCGTCCCCTTCAGCGCGAACGTCAGCGCGCCGTTCGCGAGCGTCACGCCGCGGTGCTGCTGGGCGACGGTGTCGAGCCGGCGGGCGAGCACGCGCGGGCAGCCGCCGAGCTCCATCAAGACGAGCGGCGAGAGCGAACGCTCCGCCGCCGATCCGCCCTTCGACACGAGCGTGTGCGGCTGGACGGCGAGAAGGACGAACCCGTCGTCGAGCTGGAGCGCCGCGCCGCGGTTACGGTGGCCGCCGGTCTGGAACCAGTCCTGCAGACACTGGCCGTGCACGACGGGACCGCCGTCGATCGAGAACGTGCTGTTGACGAGGCGATACCGCTGGAGCCACGTCGCAGCGCGCACGGCGGCGAGCGTCGCCGGCGCGGGAGCCGGGAGCGCTGTTCGCTGCACGAGCCAACCTGCTCCGAGCACCGCCGCCACGACGGCGCCGGCCACGCCCAGAGTTACCCCGCTCGCCTTCACGGGAAGTGGAGCGGTAGCGTCACGATCGCACCAGCCAGGAGCGGCAGCGACAGCCCGAGAATCAACCGGTTCGCGCGCGGATCGCGCCCGAGCGCCGCGAGTCCCCAGAACGCCGCCGGCGCCAGTAGGCCGAAGCGCCCGACGGAGTCGAACGAGCCGCTGAAGAGCGGCAGGACGACGATGACGAGGCCGGACAGCAGCCACGGCCACGTGACGCCCGCGCGCGCAGCGGCGGCGAGAAGTACGAGGTAGACGACGACGGCGACCACGTCGCGGGCCACCCAGGCGTCGTGCGTGAACGCACGCCCGAGCCCCTCGAACGCGTGGATGACGCCGAACGGCGAGAACGCGCGCCCCCACGCGCGCTGCGCCTGCGACCACGCCATCGGGTCGCCGAGGACGGTGCCGAGGTAGAGCGAGAACGACCCGATCGCCGCGACCGGGGCGAGCACGGCCCCGAGGGCGAGGCCGCGGGCACGAGGTGACAGCGCGTGCCGCTGCTGCCAGGCGAGGACGGCGAGCGGCAGTGCGACGAAGAGCCCCTCCGGGCGCGCGAGCGCGGCCGCGGCTGCACAACCCGCCGCCCAGCCCCAGTGCATACGGAGCGCGAAGAGCGTGGCGAGCGCGATGAGCGCGAGCACGATGCTCTCCGGGTACATCATCGAGAACGCGTAGCCGAACGGGAACACGGCGAGGTACGCGGTCGCCCGGCGCGCCATCGACTCGCCGAACAACGTGTGCGTCAACGCGTGGAAGGCGACGAGCGCGCCGAGGAAGCCGACGTTCGCGATGACAAGCCCGGCAGTCGCGTACCCGAGGCCGACTGCGTGCCCGGCTCTGAGCAGGGCGGGAAACAGCGGGAAGAACGCAGGGTCACTCTGCCGTCCCGGAACGAGCAGGTAGCCGCTGTCCGCGACCATGCGGTACCAGCGGCCATCCCACGCCTCGAGGGGGCCGAGCGCGTGCGCATGCGCGACGTGGCGGATCCACCCGGACGGGCCGAAGCGATGGACGGCCAGCACGGTGACGACGATCACGGCGCGGCCGGCGAGCCACCAGCCGGCGATCCACGCGAGCACGGGCAGGCGACGCACCGATTCGTCGGCGCGTCTGAGCCCTCGCGGGACAGACCCGGCGTGCTCGAGCGTTGCCACCCGACACATTCCTAGTCGTACTTGGCTTCGGTAAAACGTGTTCTTACCGAGCTTTTACGTTGCCCCATGTGTCGGCGGGACACGCACGAGGTATTCCTTCCAGCGTGCGCAGGCTCACGATTGCCGGCTCCGTGCTCGTCCTCGCGTTTGTCCTTGCCCTGCCGGCGTCAGGCGCACGGTCGGCGTCGAAGACGTACCTCGCGGCGGCGCAGCAGGGCGTCGCCGACATCCACGCCCACTGGTGGAACGCCTCTGCCGGTTGGTACAACGACACGTACAACGGGCAGCCGCCGTCGATGCCGCTCGCGCGGCTCTGGAGCGCGTACCCGCTGTTCGAGACGCTCGTCGGGATCGAGCTCGCGCAGCCGACCGCGGCGAACAAGAAGGCGCTGACGAACTTCGCCGACCAGGCGGCCTCGCTCTACTGGAACCCGAACGTCAAGCCGTACGGCGGCTACGGCTACTACCCCGGAATGACGAGCGCGCAGGCGAACGTCTACTACGACGATTCCGGCTGGTGGGGCCTCGCGTTCATCGACGCGTACCAGGCGTCGCACAATCCGGCGTACCTCGCGGACGCGCGGCGCGCGATGCGGTTCATCGTCGGATCGGGCTGGGACTCGAAGCTCGGCGGCGGGACGTGGTGGGACACCTTCCATCACCACAAGACGATCGAGCCGCTGGCCGCCGCAATCATGATCGGCACGCGGCTGTACACGCTCGACAACGACAAGTGGGCGCTCGGCTGGGCGCAGAAGATGCTCACGTGGGCGAACGCGCACTCGTTCAACCAGAAGCAGGGGCTCTATCAGCGCAGCGCGACCGACAACACGGTCATGGACTACGTCCAGGGGCTGATGGCAACCGCGAACTGGGAGCTGTGCAAGGCGCTGAAGCAGCCGGCGATGTGCACGAAGGCGCAGCAAGTCGCGAACGCGTCGCTCTCCGTCTTCGGGCAGAACCTCAACTGGGCGCCGATGTACGACGTCGTCTATCTCCAGTGGATGCTCGAGTACTACAAGGAGAGCGGCGACGCGCGCTTCTACACCCTCGCGGTGCACAACGCGGCGCGCGCGCAGTCGGAGGCGCTGAACGAGAGCGGCTACTACCTCAACAACTGGCAGGGCAAACCGCTCGCCGACGGGCTCGGCGAGGAGGCGTCCAACCTCGAGCTGTTCGCCTGGTTGGCCGCCTCCCCGCCTCCTTCGTGACCACTACCCCGTCGGCTTGATGTTCTGGTTCATGCGAAACACGTTCGCCGGGTCGTAGCGGTCCTTCAGTGCGCGGAGCCGCTCGACCTTCTTCGCGCCGAAGCTCTCCTTCAGCGCGTCGTCGCCGATCTCGGTGGCGAAGTTCAGCGAGATGCCCTCCGAGATGTGCGGCGCGAGTGCCTTGGAGATGCTCTTGACCCATGCGATGTTCTCGTCGGTCGCCGCCGGGTCCTCCCACATGCCGTTCAGGTGGAAGTTGAACGGTGACTTGCGGCCGCTGATCGCCGTGTCGTTCTCGCCGACGCGGCCGATGGCGCCGCCGCCGTTGAGCATGATCACGGCGGTGAACGGCGACGGGCGCGACGCGCCGGCCTCGAGGAACGTGTCGATGACGCTGTCGTCGAGGTCGTCGATGTTGTGCGCCCGCCAGTAGTTCTGCCGCCCGTACGGGTTGGCCGGATCGATCAGTGTCTGCACCATCGTGTACGGCATCGGCTGCCAGAGGTCGAACACCGGGCCGAGCGCGCGCAGCGGCTTCATGACCTTCTCCGCCTGGTCGTGCGCGCCGGCGATCATGCCGAGCACTGCGACGACGTGCTTGCCGTGCCACTCCTCGGGCACGAACGAAAGCGGCGGTGCGGTGACGTTCGCGACCGCCCAGCCGACGTCGTCGCTCTCGTTGCTCAGGTCACGCCATGCGCGTACGACCTCAGGCCCCTTGTCGGGCGGGAACGCGGCCAGGCCGCCGTACACGATCGGCGTGAGCGGGTTGAGCCGGAACTCCATCTCGGTGACGACGCCGAAGTTGCCGCCGCCGCCCTTGAGGCCCCAGAGCAGCTCCTGGTTCTCGTCCTCGGACGCGGTGACGACCTCGCCGTCGGCCGTGACGACGTCGGCGCTGAGGACGTTGTCGGCGGCGAAGCCGAATTTGCGCTCGAGCCAGCCGCTGCCCGTGCCCGTCGTGAAGCCGACGATTCCGGTCGTCGTCACCCGGCCGCCCGTCACCCCGAGCCCGAAGGCCTGGGTCTCCCGGTCGAGCTCGCCCCAGTTGAGCCCGGCCTGGACGCGCACGGTCTTCCGCTGGGGGTCGACCCGGATGCCCCTCATCGCGCGCAGGTCGAGCACGATGCCGTCGTCGACGGAGGAGAAGCCGGCGACCGAGTGGCCGCCGCCGCGGATGGCCAGCGGGAGGCCGCTCGTCCGCGCGAGGCCGATCCCGCGGATGACGTCCGCAGCTCCCGCCGGGCGCAGGATGACCCGCGGCCGCCGGTCGAACATGCCGTTGAAGACGCCCCGCAGCTCGTCGTAGGTGGGATCCGCCGGCTCGACGATGTCGCCGCGGAAGTCACCCCGCAGCTGCTCGAGCGCGTCCGCCTCCAGCTCCGGCGCTGAAGTGGTGCTTGCCATCTGCCTACCTCCTCGTTGCGGTTGTCGCGAGCCTAACCCTCTGATCGTCGATTTCAAGACGGGCGAAGGTGCTCGGACCTTCCACCGAAACCGGAGACGCGATCGAGGCGTATTCATGGACATGAAGCTCAATCGCCTCCTGCCGGTGCTCGTCCTCGCTCTCGCCGTGCTCATGCTCGTGAGCGCGTGCGGCGGCAAGGGCGGGGGCTACTAGCCGAGTTCTGAACGGTCCGTGAAATCGCCGGCGGCCCCTGAGCCGTGGGCGACAATGCGGCGGTGACCACCGTCCTCGTCGTCGACGACGAGCCCATCGTCCGCGACGTCGTCGTCCGCTATCTGCAGCGGGACGGGTTCGAGACGCTCGTCGCGGGCGACGGCGACACAGCGCGCGCGCTCATCGAGAAGACGCCGCCGCAGCTCGTCGTGCTCGACGTGATGCTGCCCGGGATCGACGGGCTCGCGCTCTGCCGGTGGATCCGGGCGCGCGGCGACCTGCCGGTGATCATGCTCACGGCCCGCGGCGAAGAGGCCGACCGGATCGTCGGCCTCGAGCTCGGCGCGGACGACTACGTGACGAAGCCGTTCTCGCCCCGCGAGCTCGCCGTGCGCGTGCAGACCGTGCTGCGCCGCGCGCAGCCGCCCGCGAGCACGGCGGAGCCGCTCAGCTTCGACGGGCTCTCGATCGACCCCGGCACGCGCGAGGTGGTGCGAAACGGTGACCTGCTGCGCCTGACCGCGAAGGAGTTCGACCTGCTCTTCTTTCTCGCGTCCAATCCCCGCCAGGTGTTCTCGCGCGACCAGCTCATGGGCCGCGTGTGGGGCTACGAGTCCGCGGTCGACACGGGAACGGTGACGGTGCACGTGCGCCGCCTGCGCGCGAAGATCGAGCGCGACCCGTCGGCGCCGGAGCACCTCGAGACCGTGTGGGGCGTCGGCTACCGGTTCGTGCCGTGATCGGGTTCGCATTCGGGGTTGCCGCGTTCACGCTCTGCGTCGGCCTCGTCGCGACGTTCGGCCTGACGCGGCTCCCGACGGCGCGGCTGCAGCTGATCGCGTTCGCGCTCCTCGCCGTGCTGCTCCCGATCTGGATCGTCTTCTTCTCCGGCTGGGCGATGTTCCACATGGGCGACGACGTCAAGATCCTCGCCGTCGCGAGCGGCGCGGCATCCGCCGCGGTCGCGGCGGCGCTCGTGATCGGGACGTCGCTCGCGCGGCGCATCGAGCGCCTACGTGCAGCGTCGGCACGGCTCGCCGCGGGCGACCTGAGCGCGCGTGCGCCCGAGACCGGACCGCGCGAGCTCGCGGAGCTCGGCCGCGCGTTCAACGACATGGCATCCTCGATCGAGAGCCTCTTCGATGCACGACGCGAGCTCGTCGCGGCGGCGAGCCACGATCTGCGCACGCCGATCGCGTCGATCACGGCGATGCTGGAGGCGATCGAGGACGGGCTCGCCGAGGGATCGGAATATCTCGTCCCTCTCCAAGAACAGGCGCGGCGGCTCGCTTCGCTCGTCGAGGATCTCTTCGAGCTGGCGCGGATCGACGCCGGCTCGCTCGCCCACGAGCTGCACGAGATCTCGCTCGCGCCGCTCGTCGAGTCGTGCCTGCGCGGATTCGAAGCCGAGGCGAAGGCGCGCAACGTGCGTCTCGAACAGCGGCTCGAGCCCGCGCCGCCGGCACGGTGCGCGCCCGAGCAGGTCGAGCGCGTGCTGCTCAACCTGCTCACGAACGCGCTCCGGCACACGCCGTCGGACGGAACCGTCGCCGTCGCGCTCGCCCACGCGGAGGACGAGGTGCGCATCTCGGTCGAGGACACCGGCGAGGGCATCAGCGCCGAGACGGCGCGACGCATGTTCGACCGCTTCTGGCGAAGCGATTCGGCGCGGAGTGCGGACGGCAGCGGCGCCGGACTCGGGCTCGCGATCGCGCGCGGGCTCGTCGAGGCGCAGGGCGGACGTATCTGGGCGGAGGCGCGCGAGAGCGGCGGCGCCCGCGTGTCGTTCACGCTGCCCACAGCATCACAGTAAATGTGAAAATGTGTTATCGTGCCGACCGTGAAGAACATCACGGTCTCAGTTCCCGAGGACGTCTACCGGGCCGCGCGGGTCCGAGCCGCGGAACGCGGCCGCTCGGTGAGCGCGCTCGTCGCCGACTACCTCCGGTCGTTGTCGGACCAGGGCGACGAGTTCGCACGCCTCGAGGCGCAGCAGCAGCGCGTGCAGAAGGACATCGCTCGCTTCCGGGCCGGCGATCGTCTCGGCCGCGACGAGGTCCACGGCCGTGCGGTTCGTTGATACGAACGTCCTGCTGTATGCGATCTCTCGTGACCCCGGCGAGTCCGCGAAGGCCGAACGTGCGAATGAGATCCTCGAGGACGGCGATCTCGGCCTCTCCGTTCAGGTCCTTCAGGAGTTCTTCGTCCAGGCCACGAGATCGACGCGACCCGATGCGCTCCCGCACGAGCAAGCCGTCGCACTGATCGAGTCGTTCCTTCGCTTTCCGGCACAGGAGATCACGCCGGCAGTAATGACGGCTGCACTGGGAACGTGTGAGCGATTCGGCATCTCGTACTGGGATGCCGCCATCCTCGAGGCGGCGCGGACTCTCGGCTGCGACGTCGTTCTCTCCGAGGATCTCTCCGACGGAGAGAGCTACGACGGCATGCGGGTCGAGAATCCGTTCCGCTAGCTGAAGAGCGCCGAGAGCTCGTCGTGCCGCCCGGCGTCGAGTGCGGCAAGGGCAGGCGCGAGATGTGCCGGGCGGCGCGGGCCGACGATCACCGCGGTCACGCGAGGGTCGCCGAGCAGCCACGCGAGCGCAAGCGTTGCCGGATCGCCCATCTCCTCGAGGCGCTCGAGCCGGTCGTACACGGCGTCGGCGCGGAGATGCTCGTACGGCTCGGGGCGCATCGTCATCCGCGAGCCTTCGGGGACGGCCGCGCCGCGGCGGTACTTGCCGGTGAGCCAGCCGCCGGCGAGCGGGCTGAACGGCGTGAAGCCGAGGCCGAGCTCCTCGCACAGCGGCAGGACGTCCTCCTCGACGCCGCGGTCGAGGAGCGAGTACGAGTTCTGCACCCAGCCGAAGGAGCCAACGGCGACCGCCTCGCGCAGGCGCGCGCCGTCGACGTTCGAGAGGCCGTACGCGCCGATCTTGCCCTCGGCAACGAGTTCGTCGAGCACGCCGGCCGTCTCCGCGATCGGGACGTCGGGGTCCCAGTCGTGGGTGAGGAAGAGGTCGACGCGGCCGACGCCGAGGCGCTCGAGGCTGCTCTCGAGCTGACGGCGCACGCGCGCGGGAGCGAGTCCGTGGTCGGCGCCCTCGTCCATCGGGTTGAACGTCTTCGTGGAGAGGACGATCCCGTCCGGCCGTCGGGAGCGCAGCCACTCGCCGATGAAGGTCTCGCTCCTGCCCCCGCCGTATGCGTCGGCCGTATCGAACGTCGTGATTCCCGCGTCCCACGCGGCGTCCATCACTGTGAACGCCTCGTCGAGGGACTCGCCCTGCCCGAAGAACGCGGGTGACGAGCCGATCCCGCCGAAGTTGCCGCACCCGAGGATGAGCCGCGAGACGGCTGTGCCGCCTAGGTAGGCTCGCTCCATGAGTGCGACCGTACTCGACGTCGACGCCGTTCGCAGCCGCTTCTCGTCGCTGCGCGGCGGCTTCACCTTCCTCGACGCGCCCGGCGGCTCGCAGGTGCCGGACGAAGTCGGCCGTGCGATCGCCGACGCGCTGCGCGATGCGAGCGGGAACCTCGGCGCGCCGTACGAGACCGGGCGCCGCGTCGAGGCGATCGTCGACACCGCGCGCGCCGACGCAGCCCGCTTCCTCGGCTGCTCGGCGGACGACGTCGTCTTCGGCACGAACATGACGGTGCTCGACTTCACCCTCTCCCGAACGGCGTCGCGCGATTGGAAAGAGGGCGACCGCATCCTCGTCTCGCGGCTCGACCACGACGGCGGCGTCTCGCCGTGGCGCGAGCTCGCGGCGGACAAGGGCCTGGAGCTCGACTGGATCGACGTCACCGACGATCTGCGGCTCGATCTGGACGACCTCGAGCGGAAGCTCGACGAGCGCGTGCGCGTCGTCGCGACCGTTGCCTCGTCCAATGCGCTGGGGACGATCGTCGACATGAAGCGCGTGAGCGAGCTCGCGCACTCGGTCGGCGCGCTTTCGTGGTTCGACGCGGTGCAGTACGCCGCGCACGAGCCCGTCGACGTGCTTTCGCTCGACTGCGACGTCTTCATCGCGTCCGCGTACAAGTTCTGCGGCCCGCACCTCGGCGTCGCCTACGGGCGCCACGAGCTGCTCGAGTCGTGGAGGCCGTACAAGGCGAAGCCGGCGTCCAACTCGCCGGCCGGCCGTCGCTTCGAGCCGGGCACCGCGCCGTACGAGCTCTTCGCCGGCTTCAGTGCGACGATCGCGTATCTCGAGTCGATCGGCGGCATGGAGGTCCTGCGCGCGTACGAGCACGAGCTCGGGCAGCGCTTCCTCGACGGGCTGCCGGAATCGGCGACGGTGTATGGCGAGCAGACGATGGAGGGCCGGCTGCCGACGTTCCTCCTCAACCTCGAGGGTGTGCCCGCGACGAAGATCGCGGAGACGATGGGAGCGCGCGGCTACGGCGTGTGGGCGCACGACAGCTGGTACTCGCTCGGCCTGCGCGAGAAGCTGCCCTATCCGGAGGAGGCCCTGCGCGTCGGCCTCATCCACTACAACACCGCCGACGAGGTCGACAGCTTCCTGAGCGAACTAGGGAGTTTCGCCCAGTAGGACTTTTGCGAGGACGGCGGCATCGACATTGCCGCCGGACACGACGCACACGCAGCGGTCCTCGCGGTGTCGCGCGGCGGCGAGCGCGAGCGCACCGGCTCCTTCCGCGACGACATGCGCACGCGCGGCAAGCAGGCGCATCGCGTCGGCGACCTCGTCGAGCGGAACCGCGACCGCCTCGTCCACGAGCTCTTGCGCGCGCTCCCACATCGTCGGCAGCAGCGCGCGGCCACCCGCGCCGTCGACGAACGACGGGCGGAACTCGATCTCGGTCGGCCCGCCGGCGCGCATCGCGGCGGCGAGCGGCGCCGCCGTCTCGGGCTCGGCGGTGACGATGCGCACGCTGGGCCGTAGCGCCTTCACCGCGCTCGCGATGCCGGTCGTGAGCCCGCCGCCGCCCCACGGGGTGATCACCGTGTCGAACGTGTCGAGATCCTCGACGATTTCCAGGCCGACCGTGCCGTTCCCGGCCATCACGAGCTCGTCCTCGACGGGATGCACGAAGAGACCGTCCACGCCCTCGTAGCGCCGGTCGACCATCGCCTGCCACCACGCCTCGTGCGAGACGGGGATGATCTCGCCGCCGAGCCGCTCGACCGCGTCGAGCTTGGCCCACGGCGCGTCTTCGGGCGCGACGACCCATGCGCGAACGCCTGCTTCACGCGCGGCCCACGCGACGCCCTGCGCCATGTTCCCGGCGCTCGCAGTTACGACACCGCCCGCGAGCTCCGCCGGCGAGGCGGCGCGCACGGCCGAGAGCGCACCGCGCAGCTTGAACGAGCCGATCGGCTGCAGGCACTCGAGCTTCAACCAGATGCGCTCGTCGAGCCGCACGAGCGGGGTGCGCAGCACGTCGTCGCCGAGCCGCTCGCGCGCGCGGCGGATCTCGTCGAGCGGGATCAATCGCGCGACCCGGACGGGGATGTCGCTCGTCGATCCGGGCGCGATGCGTGGATGCAGCGCAAGGACGCAGGGAGGCTCGATAGTTCAACTATCGAGCCTCCCGAGGAGGTCGCGATGCGCCGCGCAGCGCGTCCGGGCGACTCAGCTGTCATTCCCGTCCGGGTCGCTCTCTTTGGCGAGCATGGTCAGATCGGTGCGCACGCGCCAGAGCTCGGGGAACATCTTGTTCTTGATCAGCCCGGCGAGCAGCTCGACCGGCGTGCCCTGTGTGCCGATGACGTCTTCGCCGATCACGCGGCCGACCATCTTCACGTGGCGGAAGCGCCAGATGCCGATCTGCTCGTCCCAGTCGGTGAGCAGCTCGGCGAGCTGGTAGAGGTCCTCGTGCTCGCGGCCTTGCGTGTAGACCTCGACCAGCGAGAGGCCGCGCTCCTTGCGCACCCCGTCGAATGCGGCGTACAGCGGCGGCGACACGCGCCGGATCTCGCGGAACCCGGGCGAGTCGAAGCCGGAGCCGTGTCCGAGCACGCGGCGGATGTCCTGATACTCCCACGGCGACATCTGCTCCAGGTGCTCGAGGAAACCGATCACGTACCGGATGCACGCGTTCGCGCGGCGCAGTAGACGCTGCGCGGCGGCGAGGTCGCCCGCCTCGATCAGCCGCGTTGCCTCCTCGACATCGTTCCAAGCGTGCTTCAGCCAGAGCTCCGAGGACTGGTGCACGGTCTGAAACAGCAACTCGTCGCGGTGCACCCACTCATCGGCGGTCTTCTGCAACGAGAGCAGCTCGTCGGTGCGCAGATAGCGCTCGTAGTCGCTGCCGCCCGGGCCGGGCAGGATGGGTGCGAACTCGTCGCTCACCAGATCCTCAGATCGAGCCCGGCGAGCGGAACGCCGCCGTCGTCGGTGACGAGCCACGTGTCCTGCATGTAGAGGCATTCTCGGCCGTCGGCGGCGATTGCGTGCGGATGCATGGAGAAGACCATGTTCGCGGCCAGCTCGGTGTCGACACCTTCGCCGATCTTCGGGAACTCGATCATCGTCATCCCGATCGAGTGGCCGGTCACGTGCCCAAGGTGGTAGCCGCGCTCGGTGAACCCGGCAGAGACGGCGCGGTGGACGTCGTGCGCGGTCGCGCCCGGCCGCAGCGCGGTCTTCGCCGTCTCGTAGTACTCCTCGTACGCCTCGAGCATCCGTGACACTTCCGCACTCGGCGTGCCGAGCGCGCGCGAGACCTCGACCCAGTGGCCGCCCGGTCCGGCGATCTCCAGCGAGGGCACGCAGTAGTCGCCGAGAACGGTGTCGCTGCGCGCGAGGGTGAACTCGGCGCCGACGAGGACCATGTTCATCGTCAGCCGGCCGCAGCCGCGCTCGACGAAGAGCCGCTCCGCGGGCGCCATGACCTCGGCCGCACTGCGTCCCGGCGCATACGCCTCGCGAAAAGCGTGGAAGCCGTCGGTGTTGATACGAACGCTGTCGCGGACCGATTCGAGCTCTGCGTCGGACTTCACGGCCCGCGCGTGATCGAACTCGAGATCCCACGGCACGAGCTCGACAGCACCGTCGAGCGCCGCGAAGTCGCGCACCGTCATCACGTAGTCGAGCCCGTACACGCCGACGCGCTTGCCGCGCAGCCGGCCGGCGAGCCACTCGCCGGGCCGGTCGACGAACTGCTGGTCGGCGATCTGCGAGTCGCCGTGCTCACCGACGTAACGCGCTTCGCTCGGGAACACGATCGTCGGCTCGCCCTCGACCGGAATGAGGACGTACGCGTAGCGGTGCACGATCGTGAAGCCGCTCACGTAGGTGACCGCGCCCTCGAAGCCGCTGTACTCGGATCCGCACACGAGTGCGGCGTCGAGGCCGTCGCGCGCGAGGGCGTCCCGCACGTTCGCGTGCCGCCGGCTCACTTCGTCCACGAGTCCTCCACCCCCTTCACGAGCGCCCAGATCGCCTGGTTCAGCGGCGTCGGCACCCCGTGCTCGCGCCCGAAGCGGACGATACCGCCGTTGAGGTAGTCGATCTCGGTCGTACGGCGCGCCTCGACGTCCTGCAGCATCGAGGCCTTGTGGTCGTAGGCGACCTCGGGCTTCGCCGCGTGGTCGATGAGATCCTCCGGATCCGCGTCGAGCTCGATCCCCTGCGCCGCGGCAACTGCCTTCCCTTCGTCGACGAGGCCGGAGACGAGCTTCCGAAGGTCGGGCCGCTCGACGACGCGGCCGTGCGTCAGGCCGGTGAGCGCGCCGATCGGGTTCGTGGCTGCGTTGAAGATCACCTTTCGCCATTGCGGGCCACGCGCATCGGTGACCGCCGTCGTCGGCATCCCGCCGCGCGTGCACGCGTCCGCGAGGCGCTCGACCTCGGCGAACGGCGCCGGCTGCGGCTCAAAGGGTCCGAGCGTCGTGTCGCCTTTCACGTCCCACTGCACGTGGCCCGGCGCGAGGATCTTGCCGGCCGGGAACGTCGTCCCGCGGATCACACGCGCGACATGTTCGGCGATGGCTTCTTCGTTGCCGAGCCCGTTCTGCACGGTGGCGACGCACCCGTTCGCGAAGGCGTGCGCGGTCGCGGCGACAGCCGCGCTCGTGTGCATCGCCTTCGTCGCGACGATCCCGAACTCGCAGGGCGGAAGCTCTGCCGCGTCAGTCGTCGCGCGCAGGCGACCGACGACCTCGCCCGCCCCGGAGAGACGGAGGCCGTTCGCGTTGATCGCGTCGACGTGCTCGCGCGACAGGTCGTACGCCCACACCTCGACGTCGTCCAGTTGCGCGAGGTTCGCCGCGAAGAGCGAGCCCACCGCGCCGCATCCGATGATCGCCACCCTCACGAGTACGAAGCCTCCTTTGCCTTGACGAGCCGGTACAGCGCCGTGTGGAGCGGGACCGCGACGCCGTGCTGCTCCGCGGCGCGCACGAGCGAGCCGGTGATGAGCTCGATCTCGGTCGGTCGGTGCGCATTCACGTCCTCGAGCATCGAGGGATAGTGCGCATGGCCGTGCTGCGTCGCGTGCACGTTCATCTCCCACGGATCCTCGCTGAGCGCGACGCCCGCCGCCGCTGCGACTGCCTTGCCCTCGTCCATGAGGTCGTGGACGAGCCCGCCCAGCATGCCTGCGGCGAAGTGGAAATCGTGCGGAAGACCTGTCAGTGCCGCGACCGCGTTGACGGTCGCGTTGAAGATGAGCTTCGACCACTGCGCCGGACGTAGGTCGTCGAACGCCTCGGCCTTCAGGCCAGCCGCGCGGATCAGATCCGCGACCGACTCGGCGTCCACGTGCGTCGTGTCGCGGTACGGGCCGATCCACGTCGCCGTGTCGAGCACGTACTCGACGTGCGAGTCCTCGTGCCGCGTCCCGCTCATGAAGGTGACCGCGGAGAGGAGCGGCCACGCGCCGTGCGCCGCGACAACGTCCTCGGCGCCGAGGCCGTTCTGCACCGTCATCACGGTCGCGTTCGCGAAGTGGCCGGCGAGCGACGCGGCGAGCGGCTCGAGGTCGCCGCCCTTGCACGCGAGGACGACGAGATCGGCGTCTCCCAGCTCGGCCGGGTCGGTGGAGGCGGCGACGCTCGCGGTGAAGTCGGAGCGGCCGGAGACGCGCAGGCCATGCTCGTTCAGCGTGCGCGCATGCTCCTCGCGCCGCGTCAGCACCGCGACGTCCGCGACGCGCGCGAGGTGCGCGGCGAAGAGGCTGCCAATCGTGCCCGCACCTGCGACGACGACCCTCACGTCCCTGGCCGCCTTTCGCTCCCGCCCGGCGGAGCCGGGCTCCGCGAAAGGCTGACGGCGCTGGCTGCGCGATCCTGCGCGCGCGGCGCTTGGTCGTACGTCATGTACTGCCCTTCGCGCCGCGCGCTTGGCTCACTTGCCAGCGCCGCCCCAGGAACGTGAGGCGAGCTCATCGGCGCACCCACGCGAGCGAGAACTCGCGTCCGCCGGTGATCCCGCTCGGACGCACGATGAGAATGACCGCCATCACCACACCGACGGTGAGCTCGGCCGTGCCCGTCGGCAGGTTGAGATGCCAGCCGAGGAGGTCGACGCCGTTCTCCGACGCAGAGAGGAACGAGTCGAGGCCGCCGATCGCGAGCGCGCCAACGACCGCGCCGAGCAGGCTGTTGGACCCGCCGACGACGAGCATCGCGAGGGTGATGAACGTCACGTCGAGATAGAGCGAGTCGATCTCGACCGGCAGCAGGTGGACGTACAGGCCGCCGGCGAGACCGGCGAGCGCTCCCGAGACGGCGAACGCGAGCAGGCGCTGGCGGTAGATGGAGATGCCGGCCGCAGACGCTGCCGCCGGATCCTCACGCGTCGCGCGCAGCTGCCGCCCGAAGCGGCTGCGCTGGTATGCGAACGCGACGACGACGCAGGCCAGTGCACCGATCGCCGCCTGCCAGATGCCGGTCGTCTCGGGCACCGACGAGAAGGCGTTGAGCCCCGGTCCGATCTTGTCGTAGTAGCGCAGGACGTTGTTCACGATCTCGAGCACGCCGAAGGTGGCGATGCCGGCGGCGAGGCCGGAGAGCCGCATGAGCGGCAAGCCGGCGACGAACGCAAACACGAGCCCCGCGACTGCGGCGAGCAGCAGCGAGGGCACGTTGCCGGCGGTCGCGTGACGCAGGAAGCCGGCGAGGCCCGGCATGATCGCAGCGCGCTCCGCCGTCGGCACGGTGAGCACGCCGGCCGTCCACACGCCGAGCGCGACGAACGAGATGTGCCCGAACGAGAGCACGCCCGAGTTGCCGATGAAGACGTAGAGCGCGACGACGATCGCGACCTTGATGAGCGTGTCGAGGAAGTACGTCTGGAGCGCGCTCGAGACGACGAGGCCGAGCAGCGCGGTGCCGAGCACCAGCGCCACGGGAGCGATCAGCTCGTGCAGCTTCTTCATAGGCGCTCGGCTCCCGCGCTGGCGCGCGCGAACAGCCCGTTCGGGCGGACGAGGAGGACGAGGATCACCGCGGCGAATAGGAACGTGGGCAGGTACTGGCTCTGGTTCGTCGGGAGCGCGCCGCCGAGGAGCCCACTCGCGAAGCCGATCGTGAACCCGCCGAGCGTCGCCGCAATAGGCCGCGTGAGCCCGCCGAGAACGACGCCTGCGAGGACGATGATCGTGTCGTCGAGCGCGAAGATCGGCGTCACCTGCGGATTGCGGGCCGTGAGCATCACGGCGGAGACGGCCGCGAGCAGGCCCGAGATGAGCACCGCTCCGCCGATGACGCGGTTCGCGCGAACGCCGAGCATGCGCGCGGTGCGGAAGTCCATGGAGGCGGCGCGCATGTGCAGCCCGACCGATGTGCGCGTGAGGAGCAGCTGGAGGAGCCCGAGACAGACCGCTGCGACGACGACGGAGACGATCGCGATCTTCCGGATCTCGACGCCGCCGACGTCCCAGGGCTGGTTGAGCGGCCCCATCGACGACGCGACCGTCCCCAACTGTCCGAACGCGAGCACCGCAATGCTCTGCATCAGGAACGCGATGGCAAACGTCGCCACGAGCATGACGGCGGGCGAATGCGTGCGCAGCGGACGGAACACGATTCGATCCATGAGCACCGACAGCGCGAGCACGACCGCGAAGCAGAGCAGGATGCCCGCCCACGATGGCCAGCCCCACACGGACGCGTAGGCGATCGCGTACGCGCCGGCCATGATGAGCTGCCCGTAGGCGAAGTTGACGAGGCGAAGCACGCCGAAGACGAGGCCGATCCCGACGGCCATGAGGGCGTAGATGCCGCCGAGCGATAGCGCGTCGGCGAGCGTCTGCCACGACACGCTCATGCGAAGTACGCCGCCACGAGCTTTTCAGTGTCACTCGCGTCCTTCGGGCCGAGCGTGAGACGCAGCTCGCCGTTCGACAGCACGTACGTGCGGTCGGCGAGCGCGACCGTTCGCTGCGCGCGCTGCTCGACGAGCAGCACGGCGAGCCCGCGCTCACGAATCGCCGCGAGCGCGTCGAAGACGACGCTGACGATCCGCGGCGCGAGGCCGAGCGACGGCTCGTCGAGGAGCAACACGCTCGGGTCGGCGACGAGCGCGCGCGCGATCGCGAGCTGCTGCTGCTGTCCACCGGAGAGCGCGCCGGCCTGCCGGCGCCGGAACTCTTCGATCACGGGGAAGAGCTCGAACACGTCGTCGATGCCGCCCGGGCTGCGGCGCGCGGCGAGACCGAGGCGAAGGTTCTCCTCCACCGTCAGCTCGGCGAAGATGCGCCGGCCCTCGGGCACGAGCGCGATGCCCGCGCGCGCGACGTCCTCCGTCTTGCGGCCGCGCAGCGACGCGCCGTCGAGCCTGATCTCCCCGCCGGCGACAGGGGCGGCGCCCATGATCGCGTTCAGCGTCGACGACTTCCCCGCGCCGTTCGGGCCGATGAGCCCGACGATCTCGCCCGGCTTCACCTCGAGCGAGAGGCCCCGCACCGCCTCGACAGCGCCGTAGCGCACACGGAGGCCGTCGACGGTGAGCGTCACGATTCCTCCGCGACGGCGCTCTCACCGAGATACGCAGCGGTGACGTCGAGGTTCGCGCGAATCTCTGCGGGCGTCCCTTCCGCGAGCGTCTCGCCCTGATCGAGGACCTGGATGCGGTCGCAGACGTCCATGATCAGCGCCATGTTGTGGTCGATGAGCAGCACGCCGGCGCCGTGGTCGTCCCGGAGTGAGCGGACGACCGCGGCGAACTCCGGGACCTCCGCTTCCGGCAGCCCTGCGGCGGGCTCGTCGAGCAGGACGTAGCGAGGCTCGGTCACGAGCGCGCGCGCAACGCCGAGTCGCCGTTCGTCGCCGTGGGCGAGCGCGGACGCCGGAACGTCGGCGTGGGCGTCGAGGCCGAGCAGCTCGAGCACCTCGGCCGCGCGGCGAGCTGCATTCCGGGGCGTCGCGCCCGCGCCAAGGGCCGAGACCTCGACGTTCTCCCGCACGGTCAGGCCGCGGAATGCGTGGCTGTGCTGGAACGTGCGCGCGAGCCCGTTCCGGCCTCGCCTGCTCGCGCGCCAGCGCGTCACGTCGCGGCCCTCGAACCACACGTGCCCCTGCGTCGGGTGGTCGAAGCCGCTGAGGACGTTCACGAGCGTCGACTTTCCCGCCCCGTTCGGGCCGATCAGCCCCAGGACCTCGCCGCGGCGCAGCTCGAGCGTGACCTCCCGCAGAGCCTGGATGCCTTCGAAGGATCGAGAGACGGAGGAGGCCCGGAGCGAGTCCCCGGGCCTCCTGTCCGACGCAGCCTCTGCCGTCACTAGATCTTCGGAACGACCTTCGCGACGACCTCGGCGACGAGCCGCGGCACGTTGTTGTTGATCTCGATGACGCGGTACTGCCGGTGGAACACGCTGTGCAGCTTCGCCGAGAAGCTCACGAGCCCCGACAGCGTCGGGACGTTGTGGAACTTCACCATCTTGGACGCGAGCAGAGCGCCGTTCGTCGATCCGCCGGCCTCGCGGATCGCCGTTGCGAGCCCGTCGATCGCTGCGGGGCCGGTGACGAAGCCGCCGGTCGCCGCGTGGATCTTCTTCGCGAGTGCGTTGATGGCCTTGTTCGGGTCGCCGCCGAACGCGTCCGCGTACGTCACGAAGTAGTAGTTGGTCACCTTCGGGCTCTTCGGGAGCCAGTACACGCCGTCGCCGGCCCACGAGTTGAGCACCGGCGTGTTGTTCCCGAGCGTGCGGAGCCCCGTGATGAGCGGCGCGAGTGCGCCGTACGCGCCGGCGGTCGCGGTCACGATCACGTCGGCCTTGTGCGAGTTGATGCGGCTGACGGCGTTCTGGACGTTGTTGCCGTGGAACGCCGGATCCTGGTAGCTCTCTTGGTCGACGACCTTGCCGCCGAGTTGCTTCCAGCGGGCCGCGAACGCCTGGACGACGTTCTTGAAGTAGACGATGACCGTGTCGGTCGCGAGGTCGGCGGTCCGCCACCCCTTGGCCCACGCGAATTGCGCCATCGCCGACCCCTCGTCCTGCGCGACGTTGCCGAAGCTGAAGGCGAGGTTGCCCTTTGCGCCGAAGCGCGACGGCCCCATCTGATCGGTGCCGATGCACGGCGCGATCGTCAGCAGGCCCTTGTTGATCGACTCCTGCACCGCAGGCGCCGCGAGGTCGACGTCGCACGTCGTGAAGATGACGTTCGAGCCCTCGGCGATCAGCTTGTCGGCGCACGTCTTCGACACGGCCGGGTTGTCGCCCTGGGTGTCGCATGTCTTGATGACGAGCGGATGCCCGTCGACGCCGCCTTTTGCGTTGATCTGCGCGACGCGGATCTGTGCAGCGGCAAGTGCAGGCCCGTCGAACGGCGCCATCGGGCCGGTCGAGTCGTGGGCCCAGCCGATCACGATCGGCGTTCCGGCGTGCGTGCGTGCCGCCGCGGTTGCTGCGAGTACGAGCGCCGCAGCCGCGACGGCGAGAATCCCAATCCGTCTCACTCCGTCTCCTCTCCGGGAGCGGCTCATGCCGCAACCCTCCGTTCCTCCCAGCACTCCAGAAATTGTCTCCTGCCTCGATCGACCAGCGTCGCGGCATCGACGTCCCAGAGCGAGTCCGGGTACGCGACGCCGAAGGTTCCGTTGTCGGAGAAGACCTCGATGTCGTAGAAGCCGTCCCAGCCGGCGCTGTCGAGCGCGCCGAGGATGGCGGGGACGCCGGCAACGCCGTCGCCGGGAAGGACGCGGTCGGCCCAGCCGCGCGTGGGCTCGCGCCAGTCGTTCACGTGGACGCCGGCGATCAGAGGTGCGTGGCGCTCGATCTCCTCGAAGAGCTCGGGCGTGTTCCACAGATGCCAGACGTCGAACTGGATGCCGAGCGCGGGCGAGCCGATCTCCTCGACGACTTCGGCGGCGTCCCCGAGTGTGTTGAGGATCGACCAGCTCTCGGTGCCTTCCGCCTGGAACGGCTCGAGCGCGATGCGCAGGTCGAGCTTCTCCGCTTCGGCGACGACCTCGCGCAGTCCGCGGATCGCGGTCGCGCGGTCGCCGGGGCCTGTGAAGCACAGGACGGCGGCGGGCTCGAACGCGGCGAGCCGGTGGAGCGAGCGGAGGATCGCGTCGATGCGTTCGCGCGGATCGGCGGGACCCGCGAGGAGTGGCAGCGGCAGGATCGAGGGGACGGCCGGGACAGCGGTGGCCGAGCCAAGGCCGCTCTCGCGGAGGAGTGCGACCGCGTCGTTGTCGGGGCCGTCGCCGAGCTTGAGCTCCCAGACGCCGATCCCGTCGAGCCCGGCGGCCGCGTACGTGCGGACGTCGTCCGCGAATCCCGCGGCGAGCGTGCTCACCTGCGAAACGGAGATTCGTGGCAGACCGTCAGGTTCCCTCGACACGCCGGGGGATCGTGTCACAGGGTTTGACATCTGATCAAGTGTGGTTCACGCTCCGCCTCCGATGGCCGCGGTCCAGCATCGGACGATGGCGGAGGCAGCCCTCGAGCGGCTGCGCGAGTCGATCATCCTCGGGGAGCTGACTCCCGGAGAGCCGCTCCGGCTCGAGGAGCTTGCGCGACAGCTCGGCATGAGCATCTCGCCGATCCGCGAGGCGGTGCGGCAGCTCGAGGCGCTTGGCCTGGCCGAGCACGTCCCGCATCACGGCGCGAAGGTCATGGGGCTCGACGTCGAAGAGCTGCGGGAGCTGTTCTCCATCCGGCTCGCGATCGAGACGATGGCGGTGCGCCGCGCGGCGGAGCGGTTCGACCCGTCGGACGAGGCCGCGGCGCGAGCCCATCTCGCCGCATACGACGAGGCCCGGCACGGCGCGGACACGCGCGGCGCGGTTCGGGAGCACACGGCTTTCCATTTCACGCTGTACGAGGCGGCGCGGTCGGGGTGGCTGCTGCGGATCATCCGGCCGTGCTGGGACAGCTGCGAGCGCTACCGGCCGGTGCTCCTCGCGGAGAAGGGCGCGCTCCAGGACCGGCACGAGGAGCTCGACGGCGAACTGCTCGAGGCGTGCGCCGCGCACGATCCCGATCGCGCGGCGGCGGCGCTGCGTGCGCACCTCGAGCTGGCGAGCGACATCTACGCGGTCGAGCTCAAGGGCCGCGGCATCTTCGCGTTCTAGTTTCAGTTAGTTGACGGTGGTGGTGTTGTCGTCGATGAGGACAGGTGTGGAGAAGCTGTTCTCGATTTGGTTGAAGGTGACTGTTAGGTCGCCGGGTGTTGGGTCGAGGTAGAACTTGGTTGGGTCGGAGGCGATTTCTTGCATGGTCGTGATTCCGGAAATGAGTGGCAGCTCGTGGCTTGAGAACGTCGACGTTGTTTGCGTGGAGTCGTGAGTCGTCCAGCCGTAGCAGTCGGGGTCGGAGTTGTTGGAGTCGGTGTCATATGCGACCGCGTAGACCCATGTTCCGGCGGCGGCGGCGGTGGCGGCTGAGTTAGCAGCCTGCTGGCACGGCTGGGTTCGGTAGGGGGAGACCTCGGGATTCTTCGGCGGGTTGTCGTAGTACACGGGGCCGTAGTTTGCGTCCCCGTCGCTGAGGAGGACGATGACGTTTTGGCCGTTCGGTCTGCCGTCGGCGATCAGCTCGGCCTGGGCCTTTGCGATCGCGGTCGCGAACGACGTTCCGTGTCCGCCGGGAGCTTGCAGGCAGTTGATCGTTTTTACGAGGCTGGAGTTCTGGTTGAGCGGCGCGCCCGGCGACGCGCTGTAGTCGGTTGAGAGGGGGACGACCGTGTACGGATAGTTCGGGTCGGTCGTCTTTGCCGAGGGGTTGTCGTAGGAAAGGTCCGATTGGCTCGCGCTGCAAGCCAGCGAAAGGCTCTTAGGCGGCGGGAATGCTGCGAGACCGATGCTGTCCTCGGTCGGGTTCATCTGGGCCAGGAAGTTGAGGATCGCGGTCTTGGCGCACTGCAGCTTCGTGCCTCCTTCTGTGCAGGAGTCGTTCATCGATGCCGTTCTGTCCAGAACGAGCATCAGGTTCAGCGGTTGCGGCGTACCGCCTCCCATTGCCGCCACCGCGTCTGCATGAATCGTCACCGAGCCGATGCCCAAGACCCCAAGAAACAGTGTTGAGACCGTCTTCTGTTCGCTGACCACGATCGTGTTCGCGGGATTACACGGCAGCCCCGTCACACACTTCGTCGAGACGCTCGTCGTTACGCCCGGAAGGACATTGCTGGCGTTCAGATCACCGGATGATGCGCTGTAGTCATACGCCATCGCAGTCGCCGCGGGCACATCGGGAAGGACGTCTGCTGCCGACAGCGCCGCCGAGTCGGCCGTGGCCTGAAGCTGGCGCTGCGCGAAGTACATCCGCCCGACATCGACGACGAAACCCGTCATGCCTATGAGCACCACCATCGCCCCTACGACAACGACAAGCGCCTGCCCACGCGCGTCCGCAAGCCTCGACCGACTCGTGGACATCCCGGTGTCAGACCGCACGCGCATCTTCTTTGACACTTAGATGTCGCCGACACGGCCATTCTTTCGCACGACCAAAAGGTTCCTCGAAAGAGCGGCGCAGTATCGTCGCTGCCGGGATGGACTCTCTAGACCCCCTTATCCAGGCCGCTCGGGCATCACGCGCTCCCACAGGCGTGGCGACGCGGCTGATCGGGATCGACGGGCCTGGCGGAGCAGGCAAGACAACGCTCGCGGTTCGGCTGGCCGAGGAGTTGCAAGCGGCCGTCATTCACACAGATGAGTTCGCCAGCTGGGACAACCCCATTAACTGGTGGCCGGAGATGCTCGAACGTGCTCTCAAGCCGCTGGTCGCGGGCGCGTCGGCGCACTATCAGCCGACGGCTTGGGGCGGTGAGGAGCGTGCGCCTGTGGTGATCGAGCCTGGCGGGACTGTGGTGCTTGAGGGGGTGACGGCGTCTCGGAGTGCTTTCCGGCCCTACCTCGCTTACTCGATCTGGATAGAGACAGCTCGCGCGGTGCGGCTCCAGCGCGGCATCGACCGAGATGGTCAACACGCGCGCGTGCAGTGGGAGCGTTGGATGGCAGAAGAGGATCGCTACATCGAGTCCGAGCGGCCCTACGAGCACGTCGATGTCGTGTTGTGCGGCGACCGCGATCTCTGGCGGTAGCAGTCGTCGCCGGCGCGATCGTGCGGGAATGTCCCTCGACCGTTAGTCGATGATCTCCAGCCCGAGTGCCGCTGCGAACAGCGGACCGTTCTCGAGAACGTCGTTCCAGGGCATACGAGCACCGCGCAGCGCCTCCACGCCTCGGAGCCCCGACAGATCGCACCCGCGGAGTTCGACCCGCTTGAGCTTCACGCCGCTGAACGTTGCCTCCCGTAGCTCGCAATCCTCGAACAGGACGTCCGTCAGAGATGCATCGTAGAAGTCGCATTCAGCCATTCGACACTCACGGAAGACGACCCGTTCAAGTTTCGCGATCCGCAGCCCAGCGAGGTCGAGCCGGCAATCGTCGAACGCGACGTCTGAGAGCATGGCCTCCGCAAGCTCGACGCCGGTCAACCGGCATCGGCGCAGTTCCACGCGTCGAGCCACCAACCCACGCGCCGGGCGATTCGCCCAATCGCGATCGACCACCACCGCATCGACTAAGTCCTCAAGGTCTGTGACCGGGACAGCGTCTTCGGCCAGATCCGGCGGATAGGGAGAGTTCGGCGGCTTTCCCAAGCAACGCGAGCATATGCCGCCTTCGACGCCAGGAACACTGCCTGCCCCAGCGTTGCTAAGTGTTCCCCGAACCGTCCGGGGAGGCGGCTGGATTCAATCGAGCGCGCGGCTGGGTGGCCGGTAGCGACGAAGCTCGGCGCACTTGACTAAGCCGAGGCGGCGGCGGCGCCGGCCCGCACGGCCTCCGCTACCTGCCTTACCCGCCAGGCGAACAGTGGGCTGTGCCAGACGACTTGACCGTCGGAGAACGTGAGCTTCCCGCGGACGCGCGTGACCGTGTCCGGACCGAGCGGATACTGCCCGAGTCGCGCACCCGGCTGATGGAATGGAAGGTCGCGATACACATACACGTGCCGATCGGTCACGAGCACGGTCCTGTGAAAGTGGAAGAACAGCAGCGCGACCAAGAGCCCCACATAGGGCAACTCCTCCAGCACCCCAGCGATGATCGCGATCGCGAGTGAACTGAACCCGAACGAGATCGTGACGGCCTCCTCGCCCGAAATATTCGCTCGCCGGGCATACCGCGCAGCCATCCGCTTGCGCCTGCTTCCCATCCCTGTCCCTCCTACTTATCGACTGGCGAGGCCTGGGGCACCATAGCTGGCGTGCTGTCCTGCAGACATACAATCGAGGCTCACCCAGGCCCAAGAGAATGCTCGCCTCGGTGTGGTCTGCGCAGTTCAGCTCGTGCTGCTTCTGCTTCGTCCGTTGAGACAGGCGCTTCAGCTGCGGCCCGTCACGCGGTAGACACACCGCCTGCGCCAGTAATTCGGCAATGTCCTCTGACGAGAGGACTGATAACAGATTCGAACCCGTTACTTCGCTAGGAATCCCTACTTCGGCAGGAACCGGAAGGTCCTTTGAGCGGCGTCGAAAGCCTGGTGGTCGGAGGCGCGGGAACTGCTCGTCGGCGAAGCGACGATCATGAAGTAGCCGCGGTGGTCGTGAAGCGCTGTGATGGCGATCACGTTGTAGCCGTCGGTGCATGAGAAGGTGAGGACGCGCGCGGGCGCGCCAGAGAGCGTCGAGCTCGAGACGGGCGCGGGCTTCCGGCAGTCCGACGGGCGCGCGGAGATGAAAAATGCTGTCCACTGTCCGAGGGTGGATCCGGTCGGCCGGCGTCGGGCGGCGATGAGGTAAAGCCGGTTAACGCGCGATTCGGTGAAGGTGTCGAACGCAGGTGCGTTCGTCGAAATCTTGCCGGTCGACCAGGAGACAAACGCGAGGCTCGAGGTCCAGTGGCTCGCGCCGCCTCGAAGGATGATCGAGTATCCGTACTGTTTCGAGGTGAACTTTGTCGTCGGCGACGCCGCGGCCGCGGCGACGAGCACCAATGCCGCAGCGATCACGCCAAGAGCAGCGATCCAACGGCCGGCACCGGCTCGACCAACTGGCGCCGCCGGCTCGTGGGACCGCAGATCCTTTCCAAGCTGCACTCGAGCATCATCTGCCCTGCGTCAAATGCGGTCAATGCAGCCGAAGGCGGGTCCACTCTTTGGCCCGCTCTCGGCAACAGTCCACCCTGAGTGCGTTCCACGCGACGACCAAACGCCGCGGTGGGCGAGTGTGCGTGCTGACGCCTGCGCCAGTGTGCGGGAATGTTCCCTGAAGCGCTCACGCGCAGCCGGTGATCAATCTGGCGCCGCCTGCCTCCATGCCTCGGCGAGTGGGCGGCGGTAGAGCAACGCGAGCGGCAGGGCAACGAGCACAAGGATGACCTCGTCAAACGGGCCTGGAATCGGAAGGAGAGCCAGAGCCGCGATCCACCGCAGCGGCCTAGGGATGCGCTTGTCGGCCGCCGCGATCCTCAGAGCCCGAAGTACGCGTCTGGAGAAGTCAAAGGCGCGCTCCACCACATCAGCGTAAGCCTTCGCCGCCGGGCCGCAGCAGGTTGCTTCGGGGGAATCTTCCGTGAACGACTCCGGTTATTCTCGGGCCATGGGCCACACAGCGACGTGCGACATCGAGGGGCCACATGCGCATGAAGCTCGTCTTCGCGAGGACGACGACGAGGACGATCACGAGCACGGAAGTCACGATCACTCGCATGGCCTCGTAGATCGGTCGATCGTCGAATCGCGGGATGGGGTCAGGACGGTCTCGATAAGCCTTGCCGTTTTAACGACCGCAGCCGCGATCCAAACGCTCATTTTCGTCGCCACGGGAAGCGTCGCGCTCCTTGCCGACCTGATCCACAACTACGGCGACGGCCTGACAGCGATTCCGCTTGGCATCGCGTTCTATCTCCGCTCAGCGCGCGGCGAGCGTTGGGCCGGACTCGGTGTTGTCGCGGCGATCCTGATCAGCGCGCTCGTGGCCCTGTACGAAACCATCCAACGACTCGTTCACCCGCAGCACCTGAGTCACCTCTGGGTGCTCGCAGCTGCAGGTGTCGTCGGTTTCATCGGCAACGAGATCGCCGCAAGAGTCCGCCTGCGCGGGGGGAAACGCCTCGAGAGTCCCGCACTCATTGCTGATGGGAACCACGCACGCATCGATGGGTTCGTCTCGCTCGGCGTCGTCGCCAGCGCAATCGTCGTCGGACTCGGCGCCCCGATCGCCGATCCGCTGATCGGCCTCGCGATCACCGCCGTGATCCTCAAGATCACCTGGGACTCGTGGCAGACCATCTACGGCCAGCACTCATAGGCGCGCAACGTTCGACTGCGCCAGTGTGCGGGAATGTCCCCCGACCGTCAGCAGCTCTGTGCGGTCGAAACACGCACCCGTTCCCCCGGCACAACGCGGTGAAAGAGAAGCGGTAGACAGCCGAGGACACGCCCACCGATGGCCACCACGGCGACGGGGTTCGCGACACCGACCGATGCAAAGTTGAACGGCCCCGTGGTTGCGCCGGGCCTCAGACGCCTAGGGTTGCTCCGCTTCTCGCAGTGGTTTCCACCACAGTCCTCGATAAGCACGGGTCTGCCGGTGTCATTGACGATGCGGACATAGAAGTTGTTCTCGGTGGGGTCAATCGTGCACCCCGCCACAACGCCTATCAGCGTGGCGAGGAGAGCGCCAAGCAGTAGTCCTTGCCTCGCCCTGCGAGCCACGCACGGACGCTAGCGCACGCCAGGGCGAGCGAAGCTGTCCTGCGCCAGTGTGCGGCAATGTCCCCTGAAAGGACGACGGTTACAGTGGCTTCTATGAGCGGCGTTGCTTCCGTCGGACGAGTCGCGGGGCTATCAGTCCTCACGACCGTCGCTGTGCTTCTGACGCTAGCCGAACTCCCCGTGGCGATTGTCGTAGCGACTGTGGGCGGGACTCACATCTGGCCGAGCGGAGCGGTCGGTCTTGCGTACATTGGATTGGTCTCGGTCGTCGTCTTCAAGGTTGCGACGAGACGCACATCCTTTGCAAACGCCGCGCTTCAGCTTCTCGCTATTGACATAGCTGCGCTGCCGTTCGTTGTCTTTGCGCTATCGATGTAGCTCGCCTGCGCCAGTGTGCGGGAATGTCACCTGACGCGCGGTCGGCCTACGATTCGGCGGTGGAACAGATACCTGAGGATGGGCGCCTCGTCCTCTTTGCAGATCTTCGCCCCAGCCATGTGTATGCATTCGCAGGCTCGGAAGTTGTAGCGCTGGTCGTTCACGAGATCGAAGCCGTGATCAGGGATCTCCCCGTTGAAGGCGGCGCCGTTACCCTCCCTGGCGGTCGCCAGGTTCGTGCTGCCGAGGTCATCAACCTCGACGTGAGTGAGTTCGGCGAGGGCGAGCCCGGTCTCGCTTACTACGTCTTGCACCTTGATACCCAAGCGCGCGTGGTCGACGATTGGTTCCTACCGAATCTGGACGCTCTGGACAACGTTCGCGCCACTTTCCCCAGGGCCACATGGGAGGAGCTTCCTCCAGACCGCGCGGCTGCACTCGACCGGATTCGGGAGTGCCAAGCGAAGCCGCCACAACCGGCGTAGATCCCTCGGCTGCGCCAGTGTGAGGGAATGTCCCCCGACGAGCGGTTGACGTTTCGTCAGGATCCTCGCCGCGTGAGTACGCGGCGGGCGACGATGGCTGGATAGACCAGCCAGACCACAGCGAGGACCCGGACCCATCCAGTCGAGGCGACGATCCACGCGACGAAGACAAACACGCTCAAAAACAACGGTCTCGGGTCACCAAGAGCGCGCCACCGCATGCCCTGAAGTATGCGCCGCCGCGTGCGCCAGTGTGCGGGAATGTCACCCGACGCCCCGATGATTCAACCATCCTTTACTCCATGACCTCTCCGGCTTGGACGCTCCGTCCCGCTCGCCCCGACGACCGGGTGTTCCTGCTTCGCCTGAAGGAAGCCGCGATGAGGTGCTACGTCGAGCAGGTGTGGGGATGGGACGACGCTGAGCAGGCCGCATTCCTGGACGAGGGTTTCGTCCCAGAGCGCTGGCAGATCATCCAGGTACAGGGACAAGATGCCGGAGTACTCGTCGTCGAGGAAGACGCAGAGCAGCTGTACCTCGCCGAGATTGAACTCCTACCCGTGTGGCAGGGGCGGGGCATCGGCACGGCGGCTATCGGCTCGCTGATGGAACGGGCTTTGGTCGCGGGTAAGCCAATCACCCTTCGCGTCCTTCACGTGAACAAGCGCGCACGTGCGCTCTACGAGCGGCTGGGCTTCCAGCCGTACAAGGAGATCGAGACCCACACGTACCTCAGCTGGGAGAAACGCTGATGCCGGGCGCTCGTCTGCGCCAGCGTGCGGGAATGTCACCTGAGGACGTGGAGTGAATCTACGCCCGGTTCAAGCCGAGGCGATGTTTTCCCACGAGCATCTCCCACCGATAGATCGCCGCAGTCTCAAGCACGTGATGCTTGCTCCAAGGGTCATCGTCCAGCAGCTTCGTCAGCTCTTCTTCTGTATCGGCCTCGAGAACGATCAATGCCCTATATGTCCGGTTTGGGCCGACAGCGTCGGTGGGGTCGACCGGCTCACCGTTCCGATCGAAGTCGCTGAGCGGCCCGCCGAGAAGCATCGACCCCTGATCGACGATGCCATTGACGAACGCGACGTGATCTAACCAGTGGTTCTGTTGGCGCATCGCCCGGGATGGGTCCCATCCGCGTCCCTGTTCGCGAATGACTACGAATCGCATCGACGCTCAGATTACCCATGCGTTGCAGGGCAGGCGCAACGTTCTAGTGCCGTCACGGTCGTCTCGTCTGAGCGAGTTTGGGTCCGGAACCGCCGGATCGGCGGGTCGCGGCGAGTCTGGTAGCGTCGTCGCCCTCGATGGATGTGGGAGGAGTGAAATGAGGAGAAGGTTGCTCGGACTGCTCGGGCTGTTCGGGCTTGTTGGCGTGCTGGCGGTCTCTGGCGGTTCCGCAGCCACGCAGGTCGCGGTCAGCTGGGGCACCGCGATCGAGGTGCCGGGCACGGCGGCGCTCAACACCGGCGGCAACGCACAGACGTACTCGGTCTCGTGTGCCACGGC
>PLJC01000004.1:0-172980 GCA_003139545.1 Actinomycetota bacterium | reverse complement strand
CTAATCCGCCGCGAGCTCGTCCTTGGTCGGAGGCCGAAGCTACCTTTTCCGACCGCCCCGAAAGGCTGTCGGGCTATCCGGTATTAATCCGAGTTTCCTCGGGCTATCCCGGTACCAAGGGTGGATTACTCACGTGTTACTCACCCGTTCGCCGCTGTCCCCGGTCCCGAAGGGCCGGTTCTCGCTCGACTTGCATGTGTTAAGCGCGCCGCCAGCGTTCGTCCTGAGCCAGGATCAAACTCTCCGTGAAGATGGTTCGCCGGCCGAAGCCGACGAGTCTTTTCACCTTGAGCTTGTGCTCAAAGTCCCACCCCCGAAGGGGTGGAGACAGGTTTTCATCTAAACAGGTCGCAAGCGACCTGTTCTCGACGTAAACGCACGCTGTTGAGTTTTCAAAGACCAGGCCGTTGCGACGGCGTAAAAAAGGCCCCGACTCACGCCAGAGGCCCCAGGATTGCTCGGAAAAGCTCTTTCCCGAATCGTCCGAAGGCGCTCCAGTTAGTCGTTTGCAGGGACTTTCCTACACCGCCCACTCGGGCAGCCGGGGGATTGTAGCAAGGCGGGGCCTCACGTCAACTGGCGACGAGCCGGACGAAACGGCGCTTTCCGGCCTGGAGCACGGCGCCGTCGAGCTCCGACCAAGGATGGTCGTATCCCGACAGTGCGCGACCGTCCAGCTTGACCCCGCCCTGGTCGATCGTCCGCCGCCAGTGGCTCGTCGACTCGCCCAGCGTCGCGGCCAGAAACGCCGGCAAATGCAAGGGGTCCGGCCCGTCCAGCCGCGCTTCTTCGACCGCTTCGGGGGCCTCGTGCCGGCGCACGACGCGCGTGAAGTGCTCCTCCCCCGCGCGCGCGCCGTCCTCGCCGTGCCAGCGCGCGGTGATCCGGCGCGCGAGCTCGAGCTTCCACTCCATCGGGTCGGCCGGATGCTCGCCGCCGCCGGCGACGAGCTCCCACCACTGCGGCAGCGCCTCGTCGGGGATCGACATCGTCTTCCCGAACATCTCCTCGGGCGGCTCGTTGATCCCGATGTAGTTGTCGCGCGACTTCGACATCTTCTCCACCCCGTCGAGGCCGACGAGGAGCGGATACGTGACGACGACCTGCGGCTCGAGGCCGTAGTGCGGCATGACGTCGCGACCGGCCAGGAGGTTGTACAGCTGGTCGGTGCCGCCGATCTCCACGTCGGCCTCGATCGCGACCGAGTCGTACGCCTGCATCGGCGGATACAAGAGCTCCGACAGCGAGATCGGTTCCCCCGCGGCGAAACGCTTCGCGAAATCGTCGCGCTCGAGCAGGCGGGCGACCGTCAGCGTCCGGGTCAGGCGCACCGTCTCGGCGAACGTCAGCGGCGCGAGCCACTCCCCGTTGAAACGAAATTCGGTGTGCTCCGGATCGAGCACGCGCACGACCTGCTCGCGGAAGCGCTGCGCGTTCGTGTCCAGCTCGTCGTCGGCGAGCACGGGCCGCTCGGCCGAGCGACCGGACGGGTCTCCGATGCGCGCCGTGTAGTCGCCGACGATGAGGACCACCGTGTGGCCGGCGTCCTGCCACTCCCGTAGCCGGTCGAGGACGACGGCGAAGCCGAGGTGCACGTCCGGCGACGTGGGGTCGATCCCGAGCTTGACCCGCAGCGGCCGGCCGAGCTTCAGCTTCGCGTCGAGGCCGCCCTCAGGCAGCACGTGCACCGCGTGCCGCGTAGGGACGAAGTCACTCACGAAAGCGCGACCGAGAGCGCGACCGGCTCGATGTCCCCCGCGGGCTCGAACCCGAAGACCTGGCCGACGAACGAGAGCGTGGCCTCGAGGGAGCGCACGATGTTCTCCTCTTTGCGGAAGCCGTGGCCCTCGCCCGCGAACGCGAGGTACACGTACGGGATGCCCTTGCGCTCGAGCACCTCGACCATCATCTCCGCCTGGCTCGGCAGCACGACCTTGTCGTCAAGCCCCTGCAGCAGCAAGAGCGGTCGCTCGAGCCGGTCGACGAAGTGCACGGGCGACCGCTCCCGGTAGAGATCTGCGCGCTCGGGATACGGACCGATCATCGAGTCGAGGTAGCGGGACTCGAACTTGTGCGTGTAGAGCGCGAGCGCCTCCGCGTCGGCGACGCCGAAGTAGCTGACGCCGGCCGCGAACGCCTCGGGATCGAAGACGAGCGCGCAGAAGACGACGTAGCCGCCGGCGCTGCCGCCCTCCACCCACGTGCGCGCGGAATCCACGTCGCCCTCCGCCGCGAGATGCTTCGCCGCCGAGACGCAGTCGGCCCAGTCGATCTCCCCCCAACGCCCGTTGAGGAGGCGCCGGTACTCGCGCCCGTACCCGGTGCTGCCGCGATAGTTGACGTCGACGACGCCGATGCCGCGCTGCGTGAAGTACTGCGTCTCGAGGTCGAAGTGCGGCGACACGTGCGCGGTCGGCCCGCCGTGGCAGGTGACGCGCAGCGGCGGCGCCTCGTCGGCGGGGCCTTCCGAGTCCGGGCTCAAGGGCGGGTAGTAGAACGCGTGCGCGACAGGCCCGTCGCCGGTCGGAAACTCGATCGCAACGGGCACGGAGATGATCGCCGGATCGAGGTCGACCTCGAGCGACCGGCGCAGGACCTCCTCCCGGCCGGTGTCGACGTCGAGCGCCACGAGCGCCGTCGCCTGCGTCGGTGAGCCGGCCGCGAAGACCACCCGGCCACCGCTCGAGGCGAGCGCCGTGGCGACATACGACGTCCCACCGAGGCCGAGGTCCTCGAGCGTGCCGCGGGCGGGGTCGAGGAGCTGCAACGAGTCCACCGCGCGGCGCGTGACGACGCACGCGATGCGACCGTCCGCGAGGAACGCGTAGCGGCTCATCCCGAAGACCCAGTTCGGCCCGCCGATCTCGGCGTCCGCCAGCGACGTCAGTTGCTCCTCGTCGCGGTACAGGTTCCACCAGCCCGTGCGGTCGGAGCAGTAGTGGAGGACACCGTCGGGGGACCACCGCGGATCGATCACCGACTCGTCCGGGCCGCCGGCCACGACAACGCCGTCGACGTACAGGAACGTCCCGTCCCACGGCATGTTCGGGTGGTCCCAGGCGAGCCAGGCGAGCCGGCCGCCGGCCGGGTCGAAGCGGGGCGCCATGTAGAAGTCGTGACCGGACTGAATCACCGTCGGCGCCGCCGACCCGTCGGCGGGAAACGAGACGAGCTCGTTGTGCACCTCCCCGCCCTCGTGCCGCTCGCGGACGCAGACGATCGTCGACCCGTCCGGCGTGACGACGCCGTCGGCGTAGCGGAGCGAATTCTCGGCGGGCGGCTCCGGCGTGACCGGCCGGGCCTCCCCGCCGTCGACCCGGTAAAGGCGGCTGTCCGCGAACTCGGAGTAGAAGACGGTATCGCCGTGGTACCAGACCGCGCCGCCGCCGTACTCGTGCACGCGCGTCCGCGCGTTCGACCCGGCGGGCGTCAGGTCGCCCGATTCGGAGTCGACCACGACGATGCGGCCCCCGTCCTCGGGGCGGGACTCGCTCCAGCGGACGCGCCTGCCGTCGGTCCAGAGCGAGGCGAACCGGCGCCCACTGGCGCGCGCCACGGCGTGCGCATCCAGCGCCGCCGGCCAGGTTCCGTAGGGACGAACGGTCACGCGGGCGAGTCTAGAGGCTGGCCGGGGCTAGAATCCGCTCCCTTCCGTGCTGCTGCGCAGACATCGCTCCGAGCCGGGGGGCCCGCACCGGCGCCGGCGCCGCATCCGCAAGCTCCGCCTTCTGGCGCTGGTCGCGGTCCTCGGCGTCCTCTCGGTGACCGCCTTCTCGTACGGCGTCGTCCTCGCCGTGGGCGACCAGCTCAACGGCCTCGACCCGTTCCACCACCAGCACGAGCAGGTGGACGGATACGTCTACGCGTCCGACGGCCACACGATCCTCGCCGTGCTGCGCGGATCGGAGAGCCGGGTGCTCGTCCCGTCGGCCGGGATCTCCGCGTGGATGAAGCAAGCGATCGTCGCCACCGAGGACAAGCGCTTCTACTCGCACCGCGGCATCGACATCCGCGGCATGGGGCGCGCCTTCTGGAACGACATCCGCGGCCGACCGGTGCAGGGCGGCTCGACGATCACGCAGCAGTTCGTGAAGAACACGCTCACCGGCAACCAGCGGTCGGTCTTCCGGAAGCTGAAGGAGGCGGCGCTCGCGTGGCAGCTCGAGCAGAAGTGGTCGAAGGACGAGATCCTGACCGCCTACCTCAACACCATCTACTTCGGGAATGGCGCCTACGGCGTCGAGCGCGCCGCGCGCACGTACTTCGGGCACAGCGCCGCCAAGCTGACGCTGCCGGAGGCCGCGCTGCTTGCGGGCATCCCGGAGGACCCGACGCTGTACGACCCGGTCGCGCACCCGCAGACCGCGCGCGAGCGACGGGCGGTCGTGCTCGAGCTCATGCTGCAGCAGCACGTCATCACCCCGGCGGAGTTCCGCAACGCGACGAATGCGCCGATGCCGCGTCCGCAGGACGTCCACCTCTCCGGCGTCCAGGGGCAGGTGCCGTACTTCGGCGAGTACGTGAAGGAGCAGCTGATCGACCGCTTCGGCGCGAGCAAGGTCTTCGGGAGCGGCTACCGCGTGGACACGACGATCAACCTGCACCTGCAGCAGCTCGCGCGCGCGGCGGTGCAGAAGATCCTCCCGAGCCCGAGCGGGCCGCAGGCGGCGCTCGTCGCGATCAACCCGACGGACGGGAGCGTGCTCGCGATGGTCGGCGGCCGCAACTTCCACGTCAGCCAGTACAACCTCGCGACCGCGCGCGAGCGGCAGACGGGATCGGCGTTCAAGCCGTTCGTGCTCGCCACCGCGCTGCGCGAGGGGATCTCGCCGCTGACGACGTACGTGTCGAAGCCGGTGTCGATCTTCCTCGGCAACCGGTACTGGAGCGTGCACAACTACGAAGGCGAGTACCTCGGCCCGATCGATCTCGTCAAGGCGATCGCCGTCTCCGACAACTCCGTCTTCTCACAGCTCACGCGCGACGTCGGCCCGGCGAACGTCGTAAAAACCGCGCACACGGTCGGCATCACCGGCCCGCTGCAGAGCTACTTCGCCATCGGCCTCGGCGTCGAGCCGGTGAGCGTCCTGGAGATGGCGCGCGCGTACGCGACGTTCGCGAACGACGGCAACCGCGTCGACGGGACGGTCTTCGGGAACGAGCCGCGCGTCGTGACGACGATCGACAACGATGCGCACAAGGTCGTCTACGCGAACGTGCCCAAGAACGTGCGTGCGCTCTCGCCCGACATCGACGAGGAACTGACGCAGCTGCTCGAGGGCGTCGTCACGGGCGGCACCGGCACAGCGGCGCAGCTTCCCGGCCGCACGGTCGCCGGCAAGACCGGCACGACGGAGAACTATGGCGACGCGTGGTTCTGCGGCTACACGCCACAGCTCGTGACGTGCATCTGGGTCGGCTACCCGGACCGGCTGACGCCCATGCTGCACGAGTTCCACGGCGGCCCGGTGGTCGGCGGCTCGTTTCCCGCGCTCATCTGGAAGGCGTTCATGCAACCCGCGCTCGCGGCGATGAACGCGCAGCCGAAGTCGTTCCCGTCGCCGCCGTACTTCTCGACGCAATCGCGATTAGTGACGTATCGCAACGGCCAGATCGAGCTCGACGACGGACTGTGCAAGTCGACCTCACTGATGGTGTACTTCACGGGCCACGGACCGAGCAAGACCGCCGATTGCAAGCGCAACGAGGTCGACGTCCCCAACGTCGTCGGATGGAAGGTGGACAGCGCGCGCTCGCGCCTCGCCTTGCAGCCGCTGACGGCGCAGCTCGTGTACAAGCCGGCGAGCGCCGGCCAGCGCATCGGCGTCGTCCTCCGCCAGTTCCCGGCGGGCGGCACGCTGTCGTCGTTCGACAAGGTCACGCTCGTGCTCGCGAAGCCGCTGCACGGGCTCGTCCCGAAGACGATCGGCCTGACGTTGCGCGCGGCGCGGACGCGGCTCGCGAAGCTGAAGCTCGTTCCCCAGGTGACAGGCAAGGCGGGACGCGTCGTCGCGCAGAAGCCGCGGGCAGGCGTTGCGGCCGCGCCGGGGATGAAGATCCGGCTGGTGGTCAGGCCGTCGTGAAGTGCCAGGTCTTGGTGAGCGTGTCGTTCGGGCCGACGACCGTCACCGTGGCCGTGTAGTGCGCATGTGAACGCAGCGGCGACACCGGGATGAGGAAGAACGTCCCCGGTGCGACGTACGGCTTGATCTTCGGATGCTGCGTCGGGTCGACGACGCGGATCGCCACCGGGCCGCCCGGCCCGACGACCTTCGCCACGGACAGGTGGAACGCGCCCTGGAACTGCCACGGCCCGACGGAGAAGACATAGATCGTCGGCCCCGTCGTCCGTCCCTGCGGCAGGCCGACGACGTCGCCCGGCGACGCTGGCCACTCCCCGTGCACGGTCTGACTCGTGACGACGCCGGTCCTGCCGTTCCCCGGATACGTGAACAGCGTGTTGCTCGCGATCGGGCGGCCGTAGCCCATCGCGATCTCCATGCAGACGCGGCGGCCGCTCTCGTACGCGCCGAGCTGCATCAGGCCGGGAGCCATCAGCGTCGCCATGTGCAAGGGCAGGTTCTCGAACGGGTTCCCGAACTCCCAGCCCGAGGTGTACGACTGGTCGCCGGCGCCTCCGGCGATCTGCCCGTCCTTCGTGAAGCCGGGCTTGCCCGGCGTCTCCTGATGCGTCCACGCGATGCCGTTCAGCTCTTCGTAGTGCACGTGGTGCTGGCAGCCGGCCGTCCACTGTGCGTTGAGCGTGATGCCGCCGGGGATGCCGTTCGCGACGCGCTGCGCGTTCAGCTTCGCGACGATCTGGCCCGGCGTGACGGCCGCGACGAGCGCCATGAGGAGGAGCCGCACGCGCCGATCATCTCACCGGAACCGGCGGCTGAGAAAAGGCGAGCCCGCGAGGCCGTAGCGCCAGTTGTGCTCGACCGCACGGGTGATGCCGATGCGCGGCCCGGTCACGATCGACGGCGTGCCCTCGCGCGCGAGCAACTCGAACGGCGGCGCGTCGAGCGGAAGGCCGTCCTGCCCGCGCGTGATCCCCAGTGCCTGGCACAGCTTCCCCGGACCCGAGCACAGAGCACGATCTGCAAGTAGCCCCCGCCGCGCGCGCATCTGCTCGATCCCGTGCTCGGGCGCGAGTGCGCGGATGAGCGCCGCCTCGGCCCGGCCTGGCACGTTGCACACGAAGTTGATGCACCAGTGGATGCCGTACGAGCGGTACACGTAGGCGTAGCCGGGCGGGCCGAACATCACGGCGTTGCGTGCCGTCTGCCCGCGGAAGGCGTGGCTCGCCGGATCGCCCTGGTCGTACGCCTCCACCTCGACGATCGGGCCGCCGACGCCGTCGACGAGGAGCGTTACTCCGATCAGGTCCGGCGCGACCTCGTGCACCGAACGGGCAAAGAAGTCACGCTCGAGCACTGGCGTCGTATCGACGTAGGACGGGGAACAGCGCGGCGAGCACGAGCGTGCCGACGATGCAGCCAATGCCGCCGGAGACGATCGAGAAGCGCAGGCTCGTGAGCTGCGCGACGACGCCGGCCTCGAGGTTGCCGAGCGACGGCGTGCTCGCGACCTGCGCGAACTCGATGCCGCCGAGCCGGCCGCGCATGTGGTCGGGCGTGACGGTGAGCACGATCGTCGAGCGGAAGATCGCGCTCACCTGGTCGGCCGCACCGGCGACGCCGAGCAGCAGGAGCGCGAGCCAGAGCGTGTGCGTGAAGCCGAACCCCGTAATGGCTGCACCCCAGGCGCAGACGGAGAGCACGATCGCGCGACCCTGGCGCCGGAGGCGCATCGCCCAGCCGGAGAAGAGGGACACGAGGAACGCGCCGACGGCCGGCCCCGCGAACAGATATCCGACCGACGCGGGGTCGCGGAACACGTGCTGCGCGAGCGCCGGGAAGAGCGAGCTCGGCATGCCCAGCACCATCGCCAGCGTGTCGATGAGGAAGAACGACAGGACGAGCTGCTGCAGGCGCAGATAACGGAAGCCGTCGACGATCGTCTGGAACGTCATCTGCGGCGCGTCCTCCTGCGGCGGCACCGCCGGGAGCCGGAGCGCGAGGGCGAGCGAGACGAGGATCCCCGCGAGCGACACGCCGTACGTCGCCGCGAAGCCGATGCTCGTGATGAGGACGCCGGCGATGGCCGGGCCGACGACGAGACCGAGGTTGTTGTACAGCCCGTTCAGCGCCGCGGCCGCCGGCAACTGCTCGAGCGGGACGAGACGCGCGGTCATCGAGCGGATCGCGCCGGCGCCGAGCGAGAACGACGACCACGCAGCAAAGCCGAGGAAGAAGACGAGACCGACGTTCGGGCGACCGGCTGCGGAGACGACGACAAAGGCCGCGGACGCAACTGCGATTCCCGCCGTGCTCCCGAGCAGCAGCCGGCGGCGGTCGCGCGTGTCCGCGAGCGCGCCGCCGATGATCGTGAAGACGACGAGCGGAACGAACTGCACGAGTGCGACGAGCCCGACGTCGAGGGTGGAGCCCGTCAGCCGGTACACCTGCACCGGCACGAGGACGAGCATCATCCGCCACGCGACATATGCGATCGACTGTCCGATCCAGAGCCGGCGGAAGCCGGACGATTCCCGCAGCGGCCCGACGTCCACCGCGAGTCGGCGGACGGCGCCGATCAAAGGGCGGCGGAGAGGACCTCGGCCACGCGTTCCTGCGCGTCACGGTCGAGGGCGGTGAAGAACGGGAGCGCGAGCGTGCGCGAGCTCGCGTCCTCGGACACGGGGCACATCCCTTCGCGGAAGCCGAAGCGCTCGCGCATGTACGGCTGCAGGTGGATCGACGGGAGATAGCGGTTGTAGCCGACCTGCTCCCGCTCGAAGGTCGCGATCACGCGCTCGCGCGTGACGTTGTCGGGCAGCGCGATGACGTAGACGAACCAGGATCGCTTGTGCTCGGCGTCGTCCGTGCACGGCAACTCGACACCGGGTAGACCGGCGAGAAGCTCGTCGTAGCGCTTCGCCACGGAGCTGCGCAGCGCAAGGATCTCGTCCAGCTTCTCGAGCTGCCCGATCCCGATCGCGGCGCGCACGTCGTCGATGCGGTAGTTGAACCCGAGCCGGACATGCTCGAGCCAGCCGCCCTCGTCGCCGCGACCCTGATTGCGCAGCGACCGGAGCAGGCGCCATTCCTCCTCGGAGTGCGTCGTCACGATGCCGCCCTCGCCCGTCGTGATCTGCTTGTTGGGATAGAACGCGAACACGGCGCTCGGGCCTTGCGAGCCCAGCTGCGCGCCCTTGTACTCGGCGCCGAAGGCCTCGCACGAGTCGTCGATGAGGACGAGCCCGTGCCGGTCGGCGATCGCGCGCAGCTCGTCCAGCTCGCACGGATAGCCGTAGATGTCGACGGCCACGATCGCCTTCGTCCGCGGCGTGACCGCCGCCTCGACGGCGGCCGGATCCATGTTGAGCGTGCGCGCGTCGATGTCGGCGAACACGGGGACGCCGCCCTCGTACACGAAGCAGTTCGCGGACGCCGCGAACGAGTACGGCGACGTGATCACCTCGTCGCCCGGTTCGATTCCCGCGGCGACGCAGAGGAGATGCAGGCCCGCGGTGCCGGACGAGACCGCAGCCGCGTACGGCGCGCCGACCTTCGCGGCGAAGAGCTCCTCGAAGCGATCGATCGTCGGCCCGAGCGACAGCCGGCCCGAACGCATGACCTCGAGGACGAGCTCTTCCTCGCGCTCGTCGAGGTACGGCCCCGAGAGCGGGACCGGACGGACTTCCTGCTTCACGCCTCGGTGCGGCTCGGCGCGTACTCGAGCCACTGGGCCCAGCGCTCGCTGCGGCCGTGCACCGTGTCGAGATACGCCTGCTGCAGCTCGACCGTCACCGGCCCGGGCGGCCCGACGACCTGGTCGTCGACCTCGCGGATCGGCGTCACCTCCGCCGCCGTGCCGCACATGAACACCTCGTCGGCGAGATAGAGGTCGGTACGGATGAGCTGCTTCTGCACCAGCTGGTAGCCGAGATCCTGCGCGATCTGGATGACCGTGTCGCGCGTGATGCCGGGCAGGATCGACGCGGAGAGATCAGGCGTCGCGATGACGCCGTCCTTCACGACGAAGATCGTCTCGCCCGAGCCATCGGCGATGTAGCCGTCGTGCGTGAGGAGGATGGCCTCCTCGTAGCCCGCGCGCACCGCCTCGCCGATCGCGAGCATCGAGTTGACGTACACCCCGGTCGCCTTCGCGGCGTGCGGGATGACGTTCGGCCCGACGCGCTGCCAGGACGAGACCTTCGCGCGGATGCCGTTGGTCATTCCGTCCTCGCCGAGGTACGTGCCCCACGGCCACGACATGATCGCGACGTCGACGGGGTTGCCCTGCGAGCCGACGCCGAGCTCGCCGTAGCCGAAGAATGCGATCGGCCGCAGGTAGCACTCCGGCAGGCCGTTCGCGCCGACGAGATCCCAGCAGGCCGTCTTCAGCTCCTCGACCGAGTACGGGAGCTCCATGTACAGCAGCTTGGCCGAGTTCTCCAGCCGCGCCATGTGCTCCGTCAGCCGGAAGACGGCGGTGCCGCGCTCGGTGTCGTACGCGCGGATTCCCTCGAACACGCCCGATCCGTAGTGGAGCCCGTGCGCGCCGACGTGAACGGTGGCGTCCGCCCAGTCGACGAGCTCACCGTTCATCCAGATCTTGCTCGTCTCCTGCATGCGCTCAATCGTACCCAGCGGTCAAGACTCCGTGAGATCGCCAATCTCCGCTTTGGCCACCCGCACCAGGTCGAGCGGCGCGATCCCCGCCATGTGCCGGTCGGAGCCGGCGCCGATCCACACCAACTCGTGGCGGAGCAGACCCCTATCCATCAGCACGCGCGCGACGTTCGGCGCCGGGAACGGCGCCACCGCGCCCGGCTCGAACCCGGTCGCGGCGAGCACCTCTTCCGGCTTCGCGACCCGCGCGTAGCCCGCCCCCGCGGCGGTCGAGAGCCGGTTCGCATCCACGCGCTTGTCGCCGGGAACGAGCGCGAGCACCGGTCGCCCGTCACAGACGAAGACGAGCGACTTCACGATCTCGGCCCGCTTGCAGCCGACAGCGCGCGCGGCGGCGCCGGCGGTCGGCGTCCCCTCCTTGAACTCCTCCAAGCGCGCATCCACGGCCGCCTCGCGCAGGGCAGCGGCGACGCGCTCGACCGGCTCCGGCCACGTGCTCACGGTTAGAGCTCGATTACGCGGGCGTCGTCGAAACCCACGGCGCGGATGCGTGCGACGAGCTCCGCCGGCGGGCGCGTGTCGACGCTCAGCGCCATCAGCGCCTTGCCGCCGCGCCGCGAGCGCGACACGGTCATGTTGGCGATGTTGACGCCGGCATCGCCGAAGAGCGAGCCGACGCGGCCGATCACGCCCGGCACGTCGTCGTACCGGAAGAGCACGAGCAACGGGTCGAGCTCGAGGTCGAGGTCGAACCCGAGCGCACGCACGAGCCAGGGACGGTTCTCGCTGCCGATCGTCGTGCCCGCGACGCGAGTGCTCTCCTCGCCGGTGCGAACCTCGACGCGCAGCAGGTTCGTGTAATCGCGCGCGGACTGCGAGCGCTCCTCGCGCACGTCGATGCCGCGCTCGCGCGCGATCAACGGCGCGTTCACGTAGTTCACCGGCCGGTCTGCCCGGCCCTGGAAGGCGCCCTGCAGCGCGGCGACGGTGAGCAGGCGCGTGTCGTACTCCGCGATGCCGCCGTACGCGGTGATGACGATCTCGTCCGCACGTCCGCCGGCGAGCTCGAGCGCGAGGCGTCCGAGCTTCGCCGCGAGCGGCACGTACGGCCCGAGCACCTCCATGTCCTCGGCGCCGATCGCGGGGATGTTGACCGCGTTCGAGACGAGGCCGCCCTCCAGCGCGGCCGCGACCTGCTCGGCGACGATGACGCCCGCGCGGTCTTGCGCCTCGTCGGTCGACGCCGCGAGATGCGGTGTGACGACGACGCTGTCGAGCTCGAGCAGCGGACCGGAGTACGGCTCGGAGGAAAACACGTCGAGCGCTGCGCCTGCCACTTTGCCGGACTGGAGCGCCCCGAGCAGCGCGGCCTCGTCGACCAGCTGGCCGCGCGCGGCGTTGACGAGCCGCACACCGGCGCGCATGCGCGCGAACGCGTCCGCGTCGATCGACTGCCGCGTCTCGTCGGTGAGCGGCAGGTGGAGCGTGATGAACTCCGCGACGTCGTAGACGTCCTCCGGCGTCTCGACACGCTCGACGCCGAGCTCGCGGAACCGCTCGGCCGCGACGTACGGGTCATAGGCAACGACGCGCATGCCCAGGCCAAGCGCGCGGCGGGCGACCTGCTGGCCGATGCGTCCGAAGCCGAGCACGCCGAGCGTCTTGCCCGCCAGCTCGACGCCGCCGTACGACTTGCGCTCCCACCGGCCCTGCTTCAGCGCTGCGTGCGCCTGCGGGATGTTCCGCGCGAGCGCAACGAGCAGCCCGATCGTGTGCTCGGCGGCCGAGATGACGGTCGACTCGGGCGCGTTCGCGACGACGATCCCGCGCCGCGTCGCCGCCTCCACGTCCACGTTGTCGACGCCGACTCCGGCACGGCCGATCACCTTCAACCTGACGGCGCGCTCGATGACCTCGGCAGTCAGCTTCGTCGCCGAGCGGACGACGATTGCGTCGTAGAGGCCGACGATGTCCTCGAGCGGTGAATCGAAGTCGACGTCGACGTCGAAGCGCTCGCGCAGCAGGTCGACGCCGGCGTCCGCGATCGCCTCGCGGACGAGGACTTTCTGCTGTGTCACGCGACCGAGGAGTGCTCGTACGCGTCGAGCGCCGCGGTCACGGCGACCCCGCGCTCGATGTCGGCGTCAAGCTCCGCGAGCACGATCTCGATCGCGGCGAGCGCCGTGGTGATGTCGAAGACGTCGAACCAGCCGATGTGGCCGATGCGGAAGATCTTTCCCTTCAGGTCACCCTGGCCGCCGGCGAGCGTAATGCCGAAGCGGTTGCGAACACCGGAGATGAGTTCCGCGGCGTCGGGGGACAGGACGGCCGTGACGACTGCGCTGCGATCCTCGTCCGGCGAGAACAGCTCGAGGCCCATCGCCTTCGCGCCCGCGCGCGCGGCGCGACCGAGGCGCACGTGCCGCTCGAACACGGCCTCGAGGCCCTCGTCGAGGAGCATGCCGAGCGCGACGTCGAGTGCTGTGACGAGCGAGACCGGCGGCGTGAAGGGCGCGTCGAGCTTGCGCTGCGCGTCGCGCGTCCGCTGCCAGTCGAAGTAGAAGCGGGGCGTCGAGCCCGTCGCCGCGACCGCGGCGTCGGAGACCGCGGCCAGGCCGAGGCCGGGCGGCGTCATGAGCGCCTTCTGCGAGCCGGAGACGACGACGTCGAGGCCCCACGCATCGGTCTCGCACGGCACAGCGCCGAGGCTCGAGACCGCATCGACGACGACGAGCGCGCCGGCCTCGTTCGCGACGGCGGCGATCGCTTGCACGTCGGCGACGACGCCGGTCGACGTCTCCGACTGGACGATCCAGACGGCCTTCGCCTCACGCGCGGCAAGCCGTGCGCGGACGTCCTCCGGATCGGGCGTCTCACCCCACGCGTAGCGGAGCTCGTCGACGTCGGCGCCGTACGCGGACGTCATCGCGATCCAGCGCTCCCCGAAGCTTCCGGCGGAGACGACGAGGTGCGGCTCGCCCGGCGAAACGAGGTTCACGACCGCCGACTCGAAGGCGCCGGTGCCCGACGCGGTGAAGAGCAGGACGTCCGATTCCGTGCGGCACACCTCGCGCAGGCGCGCGAGACACCGCTCGTAGATGGGCCGAAAATCGGGGCTGCGATGGTGCACGACGGGCTCTCCCATCGCGGCGAGCACCTGCGGCGGCACCGGCGTCGGTCCGGGCGTGAACAGGTAGCGCTTGTCCATCGCTGCCAGACTACCGCCGGTCGTGGACGCGCTTCTTGCATTTGCCGCTGCGTTGATCGCTTTACGGCTGGCGGGTGCGCTCGCGCGCCGCTGGCGTGCATCGGCCCGGCCGGAGCTCCTCATCTGGGCGTGGTCGCTCGCCACGTACGCGGTCGCCGCCGGAGCGATCGCATGGGGCGAGGCCGCCCAATGGGACGCCCGCGCGTTCCGCGTGTACTACGCCGCCGGCGCGCTGCTCACCGCGCCCCTGCTCGGCGCAGGGTCGCTCGCGCTCGCCGGCGTCCGCCGCGCGAAAGCGCTCGCACTCGGCTACACCGGGCTCGCGGTCGGCATCGCGCTCGCGATGCCCGTGCACGGCGTGTTCGCGGCGCACGGGATCCCGCCCGCGCAGGACCACCTCGCGTTCGCTCCCGCGCGCGTGCTTGCGATCGTGGCGAACATCCTCGGCACGGCGGCCGTCGTGGTCGTCGCACTCCGCTCGATCCGGAGCCGCCCGCTCGGGAACAGCCTCATCGTGCTCGGCGTGGCGGCAGCCGCCGCCGGGAGCGGCGTTGCGGGCCTGGGGGCCGGCGGCGCGGCCGTCGGGATCGCGGTCGGTGCGGCCCTCCTCTACGCCGGGTTCGTGGCGCCTGCCACGTTTTCGCGCGGGTTTATTCACACGGTCTTTACGAAATCGCCCTTAGGGTGACAGACGCATAGCCGCGCCAAGTGGTGCGCCCCCCGTGCGGCGGGGAGCTCCAAGCCCACTCGGCCTACGACAGTGCAAGCGACCTCAGGGAGGATCTTTTGCGGCGATTACTCCTGGCTTCGGCCATGGTGTTCCTGGTGTGTGTTTCTGCGGCCCTTGGAGCCCAGACGAAGGACAAGGCGGCCAAGCACTCCGGCCGGGCGGCGGCGCTCCACTACCTCGACGGCGAGCTCCAGCGCTACGAGCAGCAGACGTGGTACTGGCAGCGGCTGACCGGCGCACCGCTCTCGAACACCGCGGGCCGAACGCTCGCCGCGATGTCCGTCTCGGACCTCGAGGGCACCGTGCGCACGTGGCAGCGGCGAGCCCTGACGGCGCACCGGCGCGCCCAGCGCCCGCCTCACATGCGCGAGTGGATGTGCATCCACCACTACGAGGGCGCCTGGAACGACGTCGGCGGCCCGTACTGGGGCGGCCTCCAGATGAACATCACCTTCCAGGAGCGCTACGGCGGCTGGCTCTACCGGACGAAGGGAACGGCCGATCACTGGACGCCGCTCGAACAGATCTGGGTGGCGGAGAAAGCCCTCCAGAGCAGGGGTTTCTGGCCCTGGCCGAACACCGCGAGGATGTGCGGGCTGATCTGACATCGCCGTGACTCGACAGAGACATCAATGTGATGTCATAGTGCCGTCATGCAGATCGACGGCTACGTCCAGGCACTTCGAGAAGACCTCGCCCGCATCGCAGCGGTCGGGGACGAATCTACCGCCCGCGCGGCCGAGCTCCTCTCCGTCGCGCTCGAGTCCGCAGTCGGCCGGCGCCTCCTCGAGGCGCTCGGCGAGGCCGCCCTCGAGCTGAACTCGCAGCTCGACAGCGGCCGGGTCGAAGTCCGGTTCGCGGGCAGCGACCCGGAGCTCGTCTACATCCCCGACGAAGAAGCCGCGCCGGCGGAGCCCGCGGACGAGGCATTCACGGCCCGCATCACGCTGCGGCTCCCGGAGAGCCTCAAGACCCGGCTCGACGCCGCCGCCGCCCTCCACGGCATGTCCGTGAACACCTGGCTCGTCCAGGTGCTCGTGCGCACGCTCGAGCCTCGCACCCCGTCCGGCGGCAGCCGCCGCCGCCTCACCGGCTACGGCCGGAGCTGAAAGGAGTCCACATGATCATCCTCAGCCCTCCCACGAGCGTCCGGATCCACTGGATCTACGAGGACCCGTCCGGCAACCCCAAGTCGGCAGTGCGGAAAGCGGCTGCCTGAGATGGCGCTGCACACGTTCCACACCCCCGGTCCCGTCGAGCTCGAGGTGAAGGTCCCGACCGGCGACATCGAAGTCGAGACCGTCGACGGCGACGAATCGACCGTCGAGGTGACCGGCAACGAGAAGCTCGTCGAGCAGACGACGGTCGAGCTCGTCGGCAACCGTCTCGTCGTCGAGCTGCGCAGCAAGTTCGGGCGCGGGATCACGATCTCGATCGGCGACATCAACATCGTCGGCTCGCCCGTGCGCATTCGCGCCCGCGTCCCGCACTCGAGCCGGGCGGAGCTGTCGACCGCAGCCGCCGACATGGAGCTGCGCGGCCGCTTCGCCGCGCTCGAGGCGAAGACCGCCTCCGGCGACCTCTCGGTCGAGGGCGAAGTGGAAGGGAACGCCGACGTGAAGACGGTGAGCGGCGACGTCCGCCTCCGCTCGGTCGGCGGCGATCTTCGCGCACAGACCGTCTCCGGCGACGTCACCTCTGCCTCGGTCGGCGGCGACGTCACCGCGAAGTCCGTCTCCGGCGACGTGCGCATCGACTCGAAGCGCGAAGGCCGCGTCACCGTGCAGTCCGTCTCGGGCGACATCGAGGTCGGCGTGACGGCGGGAACGAACCTCGACGTCGACGCCGGCTCAGTGTCGGGCGACCTCAGCTCCGAAGTGGCGCTCGGCAGCGACATCGGCAACATCGGCGGCGACGGGCCAACGCTCGTCGTGCGCGGCAAGACCGTCAGCGGCGACTTCAAGGTCTTCCGCGCGGCATGACTCCGGTCCCGCTTCGCAAGAACCGGGACTTCCTGCTTCTTCAGTCCGGGCAGGTCCTGTCGACGATCGGCTCCGAGTCGACTGCGATCGCGTACCCGCTGCTCGTCCTCGCCATCACCCACTCGCCGGCAAAGGCCGGCGTTGTGGGCTTCGCGCGCATCGTGCCGTGGGCGCTCTTCGGCTTCGTCGCCGGGCTCGCCGTCGACCGGCTGCCGCGCAAGGCGATGATGCTCACCTCCGACGTCGTGCGTGCGTGCGCGGTCGGGAGCATCGCGATCGCTGCGGCACTGCATGTGCTGAGCTTTTGGCAGATCGCCGGCGTCGCGTTCCTCGAGGGCTCGATGTACGTCTTCTTCAACCTGTCGGAGATCGGTGCGCTCCGTTCCGTCGTCGCGCGCGAGCAGCTGCCGACCGCAGCTGCCGCCGAGCAGGCCCGCTTCTCGACGGTGACGATCGTCGCCCCGCCGCTCGGCGGTGCGCTCTTCGGCATCGGCCGGGCGTTCCCGTTCCTCGCCGGCGCGCTCTCGCCCGTGTTCTCGCTCGGCACGTTGCTCGCCATCCGCACGCCGTTCCAGGAAGAGCGCGAGGTCGACGAGACCCCGATGCGCTCGCAGCTCGCGGAAGGATTCCGCTATCTCTGGCAGCGCCCGTTCCTGCGCACGTGCGCGCTCATGTTCACCTGGGTGAACCTCGCCTTCGAGGGGATGGTGCTCATCTTCATCGTCGTAGCGCGCCACGACGGCTTCTCGAGCACCGCGATCGGCGGGCTCATCGCCGGCCTCGGAGCGACCTCTCTCCTCGGCGCTGCACTGTCGCCGCGGATCCAGAAGCTGCTCTCGATGCGCGCGATCGTCCTCGTCGCGCTCTGGCTGCAGATCGGGATCGCCGGATTCGTCGTCGACCCGAGCATCTACGTGCTCCTCGTCTGCGTCCTGCCGATGCAGCTCTTCTTCCCGACCCTGAACGCTGTCGTGATCGGCTATCGCGTCGCGGTCACGCCCGACCGGTTGACCGGGCGAGTGAACAGCGTCGCGCGCACGATCGCGCTCTGCGGCGCGCCACTCGGGCCGCTCACGGCTGGGATCCTTCTGGGCGCGTTCTCGGCGCGCACGACGGTAGCGGTGTTCACGCTGCTGCTGCTCGCGCTCGCCATCTTCGGATCGCTCTCTCCGTCGATCCGTGACGCGCCCAGCCTTTCCGAGCTCGAGCCTACGGAGCCAGTCGTTCCCGGATTAGCCGGTTGACGACCTTGGGATCGGCCTTGCCCTGGGTCTCCTTCATCACCTGGCCGACGAAGAAGCCGAGCACGCCCTCCTTGCCGCCTCGGTAGGTCTCCACCTGCTCCGGGTTTGCGGCGAGGACGGCGTCGATGACGGGCGCGAGCTCCGACTCGTCGCCGACGGCGGCCTGCGCCAGGTAGTCGTCCGGAGAGATCGGGCGTTGCGCCGAGGCGGAAAACGCGCCGTCAAGAGCCTCCCGCGTGACGTTCGCCTGCAGGATCGCCGCGAGGGCGCGCGCATTCTCGGGCAGGAAATCGCCTCGGTTCATCGCAACGTTCGCTGCTTCTCGCCAATCGAGGCCGGCCGCCGCGAGCAGCTCCGCCTTGCGCTCGTTGCCGGTGGACACGAGCTCGAGCGCGAGCGCGAACCCGACGAGGGGCTCGAGCCTGCGGATGCGCGTGCCCGGCGCCTCCGGCAGCTCTGCGCGCAGCCGCTCCACGAGCTCCGCCGGCGGCTCGATCGGCACGAGGTCGGGCTCCGGGAAGTAGCGGTAGTCGTCCGCCTCCTCCTTCGAGCGGTGCACGGTGAGCACGTCGGTGTCGGCTTCGTAGTCGTAGGTCGACTGCACGACCGCCTCGCCCGACTCGTGCGCCGCGACCTGCTGCCGCACGGCCGCCTCGATCGCGCGGCCGATGAACGTGAACGAGTTCATGTTCTTGATCTCCCAGCGCGACCGATAGCCCTCCTCCCCGCGCTCGCGGACGGAGACGTTCACGTCGGCGCGCAGCGTCCCCTTCTCCATCTCCGCGTCGGAGATGCCGAGCTCGACGATCGTCTGCCGGAGCAGGCGCAGGAAGCGCAGCGCCTCGTCGGCGGACCGGAGGTCAGGCTCGGTGACGATCTCGAGCAGCGGCGTGCCGCCTCGGTTGAAGTCGACGAGCGACGCGGTCGCACCGACCGAGCGACCGGTTGCGCCACCCGCGTGCACGGTCTTCGCCGCGTCCTCCTCCAGGTGCGCGCGCGCGATGCGGACGACTTCTTCGCCGCCGTCGACGGGGACGACGAGCCGGCCGGGCCCGCACAGCGGCGCTTCGTACTGGCTGATCTGGTAGCCCTTCGGCAGGTCGGGATAGAAGTAGTTCTTGCGCGCGAAGATCGCGCGGTCGGCGATCTCGCACCCGAGTGCGAGCCCGAGCTTGATGGTGAACTCGATCGCGCGGCGGTTCGCCACCGGCAGCGCGCCGGGATGCGCGAGGCACACCGGGCACGTGTCCGAGTTCTCGTGCGCGCCGTACTCCAGTGCGCAGCGGCAGAACATCTTCGTGCGCGTCTTCAGGTGCGCGTGCACCTCGAGGCCGATGACGGACTCCCATGCGCTCACCGGAGACGCTCCGGGACGAAGTCGAAGCCGATCGCCTGCTCGAGCGCGTGGCCGACGCGGAAGAGCGCGTTCTCGGCGAACTGCGGCCCGATCAGCTGCAGGCCGACCGGTAATCCTTCCGAGAGGCCGCACGGGACGTTCAGTCCCGGCAGGCCCGCCATGCACGAGGGAATGGTCAGCAGGTCGGACGCATACATCGCCAGCGGATCCGCCGTGCGTCCGCCGAGCTCGAACGCAACCGTCGGCGACGTCGGCGTGACGAGCACGTCGAAGTTCTCGAACGCCTGCGCGTGCTCGCGCGCGATCACCGTCCGCACCTTTTGCGCCTGGCCGTAGTACGCGTCGTAGTAGCCGGCCGAGAGCGCGTATGTGCCGACGAGGATGCGCCGCTTCGGCTCGTCGCCGAACCCCTCGTCGCGCGTGTGCGTGTACATGTCGAGGCGATCGGCCGAATTCGGCGAGCGATAGCCGTAGCGCACGCCGTCGTAGCGCGCGAGATTCGAGGACGCCTCCGCCGGAGCGATGAGGTAGTAGCACGGCAGCCCGAAGTCGACCGAGCGCGGCAGCGAGCACTCCCCCACCTCCGCGCCGAGCTGCCGGCAGAGCTCGATTGCGTGCTCGACAGCCTTGCGCACGCCGGGCTCGATCGCCTCGTGCTCGTTCAGCTCCTTCGGAACGCCGACGCGCAGTCCCTTCAGGTCGTCGCCCGCGGGGAGCACGACCTCCGGTGACTCAACCGTCGTCGAGTCGCAGGGATCGCGACCCGCGATGACGGAGTAGAGAAACGCGCAGTCGCGCACCGTCTTCGCCACGGGGCCGACCTGGTCGAGGCTGGACGCGAACGCGACGATGCCGTAGCGCGAGACTGTGCCGTAGGTGGGACGCAGCCCGACGTTCCCGCACAGTGCCGACGGCTGCTTGATCGAGCCGCCCGTGTCGGAGCCGAGCGCCCACGGCGCGAGGCCGGCCGAGACCGCGGCCGCCGAGCCGCCGCCCGAGCCGCCCGGCACGCGCGTCGGGTCCCACGGGTTGTGCGTCGGCCCGTACGCGGAGTTCTCGGTGGAGGAGCCCATCGCGAACTCGTCCGTGTTCGTCTTCCCGAGGACGCGCAGCCCGTGCTCCTTGCAGCGCGTCGCGACGGTGGCGTCGTAGACGGGGACGTACCCCTCGAGGATCTTCGAGCCGGCGGTGGTCGGGATCCCCCGGGTGCCGATCACGTCCTTGAGCGCGATCGGGATGCCCGCCCCACCCGGGTCCTCGCATACGTGCAGGTAGCAGTGCAGCTCCGGGTCGCGCTCGCCGATCGCCGCGAGATAGGCGGCGAAGAGCTCGTCGCCCGAGACCTCCTTGCGCTCTAGGAGATCCTTCGCCCCTTCCGCCGTCAGCCGCAGCGTGTCGATCACGTGGCGCCCCCGCCGGGCGGCACCTTGAAGAAGTCGCCGGCGCGCTCGGGCGCGTTCGCGAGCGCGTCTTCCACCGACAGGCAGGGCCGCGGCTCGTCCTCGCCCCAGACGTTGACGATGTCGAGCGGGTGCGACGTCGGCGGCACGTCGGAGAGATCGAGCTCGGCCACCTTGGAGACGGCCGCGAGGATGTCGTTCAGCTGACCTTCGAGCCGCGCGAGCTCGTCCTCGCGTAGCTCGAGACGCGCCAGGTGGGCGACGTGGAGGAGCAATTCGCGCGAGATCTCGGTCATGGCTTGATCCTTCCAGAAACGAAGAGGGCCCCTGTCGGGGCCCTCTCACATCTGAGTCCGACAGGTTCCTTAGATCGCCTGGACGTTCGCGGCCTGCGCGCCCTTGGGGCCTTGCACAACCTCGAACGACACGCGCTGGCCTTCGGTCAGCGACTTGTAGCCGTCCGCCGCGATCGCCGAGAAGTGGACAAAGACGTCATCGCCGCCTTCGCGCTCGATGAAGCCGAAGCCCTTCTCGTTCGAGAACCATTTGACGGTGCCCTCAGCCAACTGTTCCTCCTAACAGCAAACAACCGACGGCACGAGCCGCCGACCGACGTGATGCGGCGCCGATATTAGCTCAGTGAGCGGGATTTGCAAGGTCTTTTGCCCGCCTGGCCCGCGCGGCCGTGACCGTGTTCTGGAGGACCATCGCGATCGTCATCGGGCCAACTCCGCCGGGTACCGGCGTGATGAATGCGGCCCGCTCGGCTGCGGCGGGATCGACGTCGCCGAAGAGGCCCTCGTCGGTGCGGGTGAGGCCGACGTCGATGACCGTCGCACCCACCTTCACCATGTCGGCGGTGACCATGTGCGGCTTCCCGATGGCGGCGACGAGGATGTCGGCGTCCAGGGTGTGGTGGGCGAGGTCGCGTGTGCGCGAGTGACACATGGTCACGGTTGCGTTCGCGGCGAGGAGCAGCTGCGCCATCGGCTTCCCGACGATGCTCGAGCGGCCGATGACGACGGCGTGCGCGCCCTGGAGCTCGATCTCGTACTCCTCGAGCATGCGCATGACGCCGAGCGGCGTGCCGGGGACGAGCGTCGGCCGGCCGAGATAGAGCCTGCCCGCGTTCGTCGGGTGGATGCCGTCGATGTCCTTGGCCGGGTCGATCGCCTCGATCACCGTCGCCTCGTCGATGTGGCCCGGGAGCGGGAGCTGCACGAGCAGGCCGTCGACCGCGTCGTCCGCGTTCAGCTCGGCGATGAGGGCGAGGACGTCGTCCTCGCTCGTGCCGGCGGGGATCCGGTGGTCGCGTGCCTCGATCCCGGCGGCCTCGGCCGCCTTCTGCTTCAGGTTGATGTAGATGTGCGAGGCCGGGTCGTCGCCGACGAGGACGGTCGCGACGCCGACGTGGTCGAGCTGGGCCACCGAGGCGGCGACTTCCTCGCGTACCCGCGCGGCGAGGGCTTTCCCGTCGATGAGCACTGCGGCCACGAGGCGAGCCTAAGGCATCGCTTGCGATGCCGACCATAGAGGAGGCGCCGGTTCACTCGGCGCCTCCGTCTCTACTAGCCTGCGCTCGATGCGACTTCCCCGGAAGAACGATGCCGCGTCGATCGAGGCGCGCCGCAAGGCATTGGGCCTCGACGGCGAGGTCGACCTGGGTGCGTATGCGAAGGCTGCCGAGTCCGTGACCGGTCTCGTCGAGATCCCCGTCTCGGTCGCGCAGCTGCGGATCGCGCTCGGGCAATACGAGCTCTCCGCCGACGGCGAGGTGGTCGAGACCGGGCGCGAGCTCGAGGACGTCGTCGTCCCGCTCGCGCACACGGAGGGGAGCCTGACCGCGTCGCTCCAGCGGGGCGCGCGGGCGGTGGAGGAGTCGGGCGGCTTCCGCACGCACGTGATCGCCGACCGGATCACGCGCGCGTCGTGCTTCGTCTGCCGCGATGCGGGCGATGCGCTGACGCTCGCGCGCTGGATCGAAGAACGCGTGGACGAGATGCGCGAGTGGCTCCGCACCGCCGACATCCCCGAGCTGTCGAAGTTCGCCGTGCTGCGCGAGGTGAAGACGCACGTTGTCGGGCCGATGTGCCACGTGCTCTGGCGGTTCACCACCGGCGACGCGGTCGGCGCGAACATGATGACGCGCAACGCGTATGCGCTGAACATGGCGTTCGTGATGCCGCAGTCCCCGGTCGCGATCGAGCGCTCGATGCTCGAGGCGAACATGGGCGGCGACAAGAAGCCGTCGTACGAGTACTTCCAGTCCGGCCACGGCAAGACCGTGATCGCCGAGGCGACGCTGACCGACGAGGCCATCCGCCGCGTGCTGCGCACGACCGCCGAGGATCTCGCCGAGCTCACATGGGCGGGGACGAACGGCGCCATCGCGTCAGGGATGCAGTCGGTCGCGTTCACGCCGGCATCGGCGATCGCAGCCGCGTTCGCGGCCACGGGACAGGATCTGGGCATGGTCGGGACGAGCTCGATGGCGCACGGCACTGCCCGGCGCGTCGAGGGCGGCCTGCACGTCTCGATCCGCTTCCCCGGCCTCGAGGTCGGGACGATCGGCGGCGGCACGACGCTGCCGACGACACGGGGGTGGCTCGCGCTCATGGACTGTGCCGGCGCCGGCAAGGTCTACCGCTTCGCGCAGATCGTCGCGGCGGCGGCCCTCGCATTGGAGATCTCGGCGTCGTCCGCGATGGCGACCGCCGGCTCCGAGAACTTCTTCCGCGCCCACTTCGAGCGCGGCGGCCTTCGCTAGCCGTGTGACGAATCCCGTATTCGGGGACGTATCGGGTCCATGCTCGCGTTTCTCGCAGTCGCCGCCGTCACGCAGTGCCAGGCCCGCTCCGTCGGCCCCGGGTCGCTCCGCCGCGGCGGCACGGCCGGCGCCTCCTGCATGCTCGCCGCCTTCGACGACCACTGCCGTCCCGCCGGGTACACCCTCTCGTCGTTCGGCGTCGACACCGTCCGCACGTTCTCGTTCCGCACGGCCGCGCGCGGTAACGGCTGCGCCGTCTACATCACCGAGACCTTCCGCGTCGTCCCGCAACAGCCGCGCGTCCTCGACCGTCGCGTGTGCGCGCGCGTGCACAAGACAGACGCCGGAATCGTCGCCGACCGCTGCACGCCGGCGGACGCGGTCTCGCTGACGAAGATCTCGACCTAGACGGAAACCACGATGTCCGAGACGTCGAGCCCGAGGCTCGCCGCCAGCCGGACGCCGTGATTCAACTCCATCTTCAGGCGCTCGCGGTCGCGCGCCTCCATCAGGTGACCGATCATCTCGCGCGCCTTCGGCCGCCAGAGTGCGTGCGCCGCGAACTCCGGCAGCATGCGGTTGGCGCCGTCGACCAGCTGCTGCTTGATCCCGCTCGGCGCGCGCGCGAGCAGGATCCGCTCGTACGCCATGCCCGACCCGTGGTGGATCCCGTCGTCGACCGCGAGCCGGTTGCAGATGTCCTCGAGGATCGTCCCCCGCGACGAGCGCGCGATCAGCCGGAAGCGCGGGATGATCAGCCGTTCGAAGAAGACCTGCATGAGGAAGACCTTCTCCTCGAGCGTGTCCGCCTCGAGGAACATGTGGCCCAGCTTGTCGAGATGCGGGTCGCGTTCGCCCTCCCCGCCGACCAGCCCGATGAGCTTGAGCCACGCCTCGGTGTGGCGGGACTCGTCCTGCACCATCGTCGAGTAGTAGAGGCGCGCCTCCGGATCGGGAGCGGCATTCAGGAGCTGCGCCGCCATCTCGCAGGCGATGACGTCCGCCTGCAGCTGCTGCATGACGACCGAGCGCCAGACGTCGCGCCGCCGCGCCAACCGCTCCGGCGAGCCCTTGCCCTCGGGCACCGGCGGGAGCGCGTCCCACGGCACGTCGCGCACTTGCCATTCCTGGTGCTTCGCGAGCTCGTAGAAACGGAGGACGCCCGCGTACGCGGTCCGGTCGTCGCCCTCCTCCACGATCGCCTCTGCGCTCACGAAAGGGACCATAACGGCACAATCGGGCCGTGATCGCTCTCGTCTTCAGCTACGAGGTGCGCGAGCCGGAGGGGTTCGAGCGCGCGTACGGCCCCGAGGGCGAGTGGGCGCAGTTCTTCGGGCAGGGGCCCGGATTCATCGGCACGGAACTGCTCCGCGACGCCGAGACGCCGGGCCGCTACCTCGTCGTCGACCGCTGGGAGAGCGCCGAGGCGTACAACGCCTTCGCCGCCAAGCACCGCGACGAGTACATGCGGCGGGTCGATGACGCGCGCTTCTACTACGAGCAGGAGCTCCGCTTCGGGACGTTCCAGACCGTCTGGAACGACTCGACCGAGGGATAGAGCGCCTAACGGGCGAAGCCGATCATCCGGCTGAACCCGACCTGCGGCAGGGAGCCCGCCGCATGGTCAAGAGGATCGTCGTCATCGGAGCCCTTTTCGCCGCCGGCATGGTGGCGGCGAAGGACGGCCGCGTCCTGCAAGCCGCCGGACTGACGGGCACGTGCACCGTCGTCCAGACCCAGTCGAGCGGTGAGCAGGTTGAGGCCTGCAGCTCGGGCAAGCTCGAGGGCGCGCCCGACCTCTCCCGGAACGGCTGCACCGATGCCGGGCTCTTCGCCGGCCTCGTGTACTGGCACTGCCCCGCAGCGGTCGTCTCGGCGCCGTAGAACAAATCTCGCCGGAATCCGTCTAAGTACCCAGAGTAGGTTTCCGACGGGAGGTTTTTCCTTGGCTGCTGACGATCTGGCTGCGGCGAACGAGATCGCCGAACGCCTGCTGGACAACATCGAGACGGTGGTGCACGGCAAGCGAGAGCAGATCAAGCTGGTCGTGGCCGCGCTCATGTGCGGCGGGCACGCCCTCCTGGAGGACGTTCCCGGTACAGCAAAGACGGTGCTCGCGCGCGCGATCGCCGGATCGATCAGCGGCGCCCAGGCGTCGCGCATCCAGTGCACGCCGGATCTCCAGCCGACCGACGTCACCGGCCTCTCGATCTTCAACCAGCGCGAGCGCGACTTCGAGTTCCGGCCGGGGCCGGTGTTCGCGAACGTCGTCCTCGTGGACGAGATCAACCGCGCGATGCCGAAGACGCAGTCGGCGCTGCTCGAGGCGATGGCCGAGCAGCAGGTGACCGTGGACGGCGAGACGCGCCTACTCGGCGATCCGTTCCTCGTCATGGCGACGCAGAACCCGATCGAGTACGAGGGGACGTTCCCGCTGCCGGAGGCGCAGCTCGACCGCTTCTTCGTCAAAACGGCGCTCGGCTACCCCGACGCGGAGGACGAGGGACAGATCGTGGACGAGCAGCTCGGCGGCCATCCGCTCGGCCGGCTCGCGCCCGTCGTCGACCTCGAGGAGATCGCGATTCTGCGCGCAGCGGTCGGCCACGTGTTCCTGCACGAGGCGGTCGCGCGCTGGATCGTCGACCTCGTCCGCGCGACACGCGAGATCGAGGTCGTCGCGATCGGCAGCTCCGTGCGTGGCACGCTCGCCCTCAACCGCGCGGCGCGCGCGTGGGCGGTGTTGCATTCGCGCCGGTATGTGACGCCGGACGACGTCGAGGGCCTCTTCGTGCCCGTGCTCATGCACAGGCTTCTGTTCCGTCCGAGCTTCCTCGCCGAGATCAGGGATCACGGCTTGGAGGCGGCGAGCGCGGACGTTCGCCGGCGTTGCATCGCGGTTGCCCCGAAGCCGGGCTTCGACATCGACCTCGACGTGCCGGCGGCCGTCTCGGCGTGACCGCAGCCGTCTTCCCGCTCATCCCGCGGCGACGCGTGATCGGCCTCGCGTTCGGCGGCGTGCGCAGCGTCCGCCGGGGCATCGGCTCCGACGTAGCAAGCACGCGCGAGTATCGCCCCGGGGACGACGTCGGGTGGATGGACTGGGCCGCGTCCGCGAAGCTGTCGGCCGCGCGCGGCGACGACGAGTTCATCGTCCGGGAGCGTTTCGCCGACGAGGCTCCGCGCGTCGTCGTCCTGGTCGACCGGCGACCGTCGATGGGAATCGGCGCGTCGACGTTCCGCACACTGGACAAGCCGCGCGCGATCCTCGCCGCGGTCGACCTGATCGGCACGAGCGCGCACGCGGCGCGCAGCCTCACCGGCTACCTCGACTACGCGCTCGGCGATCCGTACTGGCGCCCTCCGCGCAGCGAGCGCGTCGCCGAGCCCGGAACGTTCGACCGGCCCTTCGGCGCGCCGGTCGATACCGTCGCGCGCGGGCTCTTCTTCCTCGGCGAGCACCGCCGCGACCTGCCGACGCAGGCGTTCGTGTTCGTCCTTTCCGACTTCGTCGTGCCGCCCGACCTCGACGCCTGGCAGCGCGCGCTCGAGCACCAGTGGGAGATCGTCCCCGTCGTCATTCAGGACCCGGTGTGGGAGCGCACATTCCCCGACGTCGGCGGGATCACGATCCCGTACGCGCAGCCGGGCACCGGCAGGGTCGTCCCCGTCTACGTGACGGAGCGCGAGGCGGCGCGCCTGCGCGATGAGCACGAGTCGCGCTGGGCGAGCCTCGTGCGCGACTTCCGCTCGCTCGGGATCGAGCCGGTCGAGGCGCGCTCGCACGAGTACGTCGACCTGCTCTCGTCGTTCCTGCGCTGGGCCGACCTCCGCCAGATGTGGCGCGGATCGATCGTATGAAGGTGGTGCTCGCGGGGGTCGGAGCAGCGCTCCTTCTCGCCGGCGCGGCGACGGCGGCGAACGGGCCGCCGCAGATCATCCCGCCGATCTTCCAGGTGCACCCGGGGATGCCGTTCCACTCCTCCGGCTCGGTGATCGGGGAAGGGGAGCCGCTGAAGGCGTACGCGAACATCGCGCCCACCGTCCATCTCTTCGGGGACACGCTCTCCGCGCAGCTCGCAGTCGTCGCCGACACGCGCTGGGTCGATCCGAAGCGGCTGCGCGTGCAGGTCGGCTTCGCGCCGTACACGATCGTGGGAGCGCCGACGGTGCTGCACCTGCGAGTCGGCCGCTTCGAGCAGCTCACGTGGACGTGGCAGCTCCGCTGCCTCACCGCCAAGTGCGTGCCGGTCGCGCCGCCGAGCGAGACGTTCCACGTGTTCCGCTTCCCCGGCGCGCACATCGACTATCTGCGCGCCAACGGCAAGCACGAGTTCGGGATCAACGCAACCTGGCCTTCGGTGAAGGTGCTCTCGCAGGTCAGCCCGGCGGTCGAGACGGCGCTCCTGAACGCGCGCAAGTACGACTGGCAGTACAGCCTGGCGCCGGTCGCCGCGCCGACGTTCCGCGTCTCCCCCTCGCTCCTCTTCTGGCTCGCGCTCGGGCTCGCCGGGCTTGCGGTGGCGGGCGCGCTCGGGGCGCTCGCACGCTGGTACCGCGTGCTGCGACCGCATGTCGCAAGCGCCGCGTCGCTCGAAGGGTCGACGCTCGAGCGCGCACTCACCCTGCTCGCGTGGGCACACGCGCACGGCGACGAGACGTTGCAGCGCAAGGCGTTCGAGCGCGTCGCGAGCGAGCTCGGGCTCGTGCCGGCCGTCGATGAGCTCTCGCAGGCGGCGCACGAGCTCGCGTGGTCGCCGCGCGTCCCGGAGGACGAGGAAGTGGAGGCGTTCACCGAACAGGCACGCGAGAAGGGGCTCGGCACGTGAGGCTCCCGACCATCCATCGCCCAGAGCCGGTCGAGCTCGCCGACCTGCGCGAGCTGCGGTCGCCGATGCTCCGAACGTCGGCAGGACGTGTCGTCCTCGCCGCCGCACTCGCGGCGACGCTCGCCGGCATCGTCCTCCTCGCCCGCTCGGCCGGCGCGGGACGTGCGGCCGTGCTGCCCGCGGGCGCCACGACGGGCTGTGTCGTCCTCGACATGTCGGCGAGCATCGCCGGCCCTGTGTACGAGCGCGTCGCCACGACGTTGCGGGGCATCGTGAGCGCGAACCAGTCGATCTGCCTCGTGATGTTCTCCGATACCGCCTACGAGCTCCTGCCGCCGAATTCGCCGCCCGGCGCGCTACTGCAGTTCGTCCCGTTCTTCGTCCCGATTCGGTTCTACGGAGGAATCCCGGTGTTCGCGCAGTCCCCGTGGGACCAGTTCAGCGGCGGCACGCGCATATCGGCGGGCTTCGTCACCGCCGATGCCGCCCTCCGGCGCGCGCACGTGAAGCACGGCGCCATCCTCCTGGTCAGCGATCTCGACGATTCCGTCGCTGACCAGCCGCAGCTCGAAGCGGAGGCACTCGTGCTGCGCAAGGAGCACATGCCGGTGCGCATCGTGCCGCTCTTCGCGGAGACGTCCAACAAGAACTACTTCGCCGCGCTCTTCGGGTCGAACGCATTCGTCCCGCCGTCGGCGTTCAGGCACAGCGCGCACAAGAGCGTCCAACCGGTCGCCGCAGCCGCTCCGTGGGCGCTGCTCTCGCTCGGCGTCGTTCTCGTCCTGCTGCTCGCCGGGAACGAGCGCTGGAACGCGCGCCTCGTGGTGGATCCGGCATGAGCATCGTCCGCCGGCACCGGCTCGGCGTCACGGCGCTCGTCCTTGCCGGGATCGCGACGCTGCTCGTGCTCTTCGCGTTCGACGCGCGCACGTGGCAATCGTCTGTTCGCCTCGACGACATCCGCTTCCGCGCACTCCTTGACCACGGCAACCTGTGGAAGCCGGCGACGATCCTGCCCGGCGACCCGGCCGGCGCTGCCCTGGGAACGTCGGACACGATCGCGTGGCGCCGCGCGCTCCAGTCCTTCTGGGACACGCACATCGGCGCGAACCCGCAGTCGCAGGAGGACCTCCCGAAGCTCCGGGCGCGCGCGCAGGAGCAGCTGCTCGAGCTGACGAGCACCGCGAAAACGGCGACCGAACGCTCCGGCGCGGCGAACCTCCTCGGCGTGCTCGTCATCACCACGCCCGTCGACGCGGGGAACCAGACGGCGCAGATCCAGGTGCTGAAACAGTCGACCCAGTACTTCCAGCAGGCGGTCGAGCTCGATCCGGGCAACGCGGACGCGAAGCAGAACCTCGAGCTCATCCTGCGCGTGACGCGGCCGGGCAAGGGGCCGCTCGGCAAGGACGCGCACGCGGGCTTCGGCTTCGGCCGCGGGCACGGCGCAACGGTCGTCGGAAACGGCTACTGATGCCGCTCGCGCTCTTCGGGGTCAGCTTCCTCACGCCGGTCGACGCGGTGTTCGTCGTCGCTGCGGCTGCTCCGCTCGCCGCGCTGCTCGTCACGGAGCGGCGCTCGACAAGGGTGCGCGCGCTTCTCCGGCTGCGCGGGCCGGGCCGCCGTCCCGTCGTCGAGGCGGCTGCTGCTCTTGTGTTCCTGCCCGCGCTCGTTGCGGTCGCCGCAGCACAGCCGGTCGTCGTGCACCAGCAGCTCGTCAAAGAGCGCGGCGACGCGCAGGCGGTCTTCGTGCTCGACACCTCGGAATCGATGAGCGCGTCGTCAGGGCCACACAGTCCGTCGCGGCTCGCGCGCGCGAAGCGGATCGCGCTGCGGCTTGAGCGCGCGCTTGGAGACGTGCCGGTCGGCGTGTCGACGATGACCGACCGTGTCCTGCCCGAGCTGATGCCGACGACGGATCCGGCGCTCTTCGACCGCACGATCGCGCAGTCCGTCGGGATCAACCGGCCGCCGCCGTCGCAACAGTATCGTCGCGCCCGCGCAACGAACTTCGCGGCGCTCGTCCCGGTAGTCAGCTCGCACTTCTTCTCCGACACGGCGAAGCACCGCTTGCTCGTCGTCTTCACCGACGGCGAAGCGACACCCGACCTCGAGCTGTTCGGTCTAAGCATCGGCCACACGCTCAAGCCGGTCTTCGTGCACGTGTGGAAGGCGAACGAGCGGATCTACCGGCGCGGCGGCCGGATCGATCCGTTCTACGTCGCCGACCCGACGAGCGACGCGCTCCTGCACAAGGCGGCGGACCTGTCGAGCGGCTCCGTCTTCGAGGAGAGCCAGGTCGGATCGCTCGTCCATGCGGCGCGCCGCATCGTCGGTCAGGGCCCCGAGGCGTCGCGCGTCAATGCGTATGCGCGCATCGCGCTCGCCCCGTGGTTTGCGCTGGGCGGGATTCTCCCGCTCGGCTTCCTGTTCTACCGGCGGAACTTCTAAGGTGTCGGTGTGATCCTCGCCGCTCCCCCACCTCCTGCGCTCCTCCATCCCTCCGCGCTGCACGCCAAGGCGCCGGCAACCTACGGGGCGAAGTTCACGACGACGAAGGGGACGTTCGTCGTCACCGTGCACCGGAGCTGGGCGCCGCTCGGCGCCGATCGGTTCTACAACCTCGTCAAGGCGCACTTCTTCGACGGGACCGTCTTTTTCCGCGTCGTAAAGGGCTTCGTCGTCCAGTTCGGGATCAGCGGGTACCCGTCCGTGTCGTCGGCGTGGCAGAACGCGAACCTCATGGACGATCCCGTTAGGGCCTCGAACGTCGTCGGGACGATCACCTTCGCCGATGCCGGGCCGAACACGAGGACGACGCAGGTGTTCATCAACCTCGGCGACAACGCGGGGAACCTCGACAAACAGGGCTTCGCGCCGTTCGGGAAGGTGACGACCGGGATGGCGGTCGTGAAGAAGCTGTACGGCGGCTACGACGATACGGTCACGAACGACGAGCCGCAGATCGCATCACAAGGTAATTCTTTTCTGAAGAAGCACTTCCCGAAGCTCAATTCGGTGATTCGGGCCCGCATCGTCCAGGCACACTGAGGACATGCAGCCGACGTTCATCGCCTCGCACGTCTGACACCTCGACAACGCCGAACGTGTTTCGGCGGCGCTGAAGAGGGGTGAGTTGAAGCGGCGCGTGCCGCGCCGCGGCCTACGGCAGCGGATAATGCAGTCCGCAGGTCTTGTTGAAGTACGAGATCACCTTGTCGCTCGCCGGCTTGAGCAGGGGGCCCTTGGTCGCCCAGCTCTTTAGCGTCGCCGGCGGGACTTTCGTGAAGCTCCAGCCCGCTTTCTGCAGTGCTGCGAAGAGCGCGTTGTCGAACGTGAAGATCTTCTGCAGGTCGGGCTTGATCGAGCTCGGCGCGATCGACAACAGCCTCACTGTCGCCGACTTGAAGCCCTTGTACTTGGCTGCGAGCGCCGCCGGCTTGAGGGAATAGAGAGTCGTGCCGGGCGTGTCTTTGGCGTAGCTGACCACCTTCGAGCAGAAGGGCGACAGCGTGCGGGCGCTGGGCGACGCGAGCGCGGCGGAACTCCAGGCCGCGAGGCTCACGAGCACAACGACCATGACAAACAGGAGCCTTCTCGCGCTGCGCATCAGTTCCCCTTCCGGATTGGGTGCCTACCCGGGCGGACCGTAGCGCAGGTTGGGGTCGAGGTACAGGGCGGCAACGCCGATATCACCAAAGTGAGGGCGCGCGCCGGAATCGTCCTGGTCACGGCGCTGGTCCTCGCCGGGGCCGACCTCGTCGTGAAGGCCGTCGTGGCCGCGGACCCGTCGTTTGCCCATCACCGGTCGCACGCGTGGGTCGAGGTCTCGGTCGGGCTGTTCGTCTTGGCGCTGCTGCTCGCCCGGCCGCCGTCGCGGTTGCTCGCCACCGGAGCCGGAGTCTTCGCCGGCGGGCTGCTGGGGAACCTCGCGTCTGCGGCGATGCACAGCCGCGCGGTCGCGAACCCCTTCGTCGTCGGCGACGTCGCGTTCAACCTGGCCGACGTCTTCGTCGTGGCCGGGATCGTTCTGACGATCGTCGCGACGATGCGGCTCGCGGTCCGGTACCGGCACTTGCTGCCGACGCAAACGATCCCGGTCCGGATTGTGCGGCACGTGCGGGCGCAGCGCGCGGCGTAAGATCTCGCGCCCTGGATGGGCTGATCGAACAGCCAGCGGCGTCCGTCACTTGCGAGAGCGCTCGAGCTCCTGGCTGGCGGCGGCTCGGTATGACGCCCCGAGACGAGCGGGCCTACGCCGTTCTCCACCCAAGGTGCGCATTCCGCCTCTGTGACCGATGAACGCCGGATGGAGCCTCAGGACATTGACCTGAGGGGCGAGCCGCGAAGTTCGCCGCGCCAGTCGGCGACGTAGCGCATCACTGTGTAATCGGACGTAGTGGTCCACTCGATAAACCGAAGCTCGTAGCTCTCAGGGCGCTCGCCGAGCGGATGCCAGGATGAGAGTGCACAGATCACTAGCTCGCTCTCGCGGATGATCGGCCACCAGAGAGCATCCTCATCATCGATCTCGGACCGCTCCAAGCCCAGGTGAGGATTGGCTACTGCGATCCCCTTCACCCAGTAGCGATAGGGCTCATCATCGTCGCGGGCCTCAACGATGAACGCGACCGGATCAGCCAGTTGCATGTGCTCCGCTCGAAGATTCACCGTCTCGACAGCCCGACCTGAGAGCCCCCGATACTCGATTGGCTCGTCGTCGTGCACGACCTCCGCCAACCGGATCAGTGGCTCAGCATCTGCCGGAATGCCTGACAGGTGAAGCGACAGATTCAGGCTCGAGAAGTTGCGCCCCTGGTGAGCGGAGACGTCGCCGTTGAGAACAATAAGACGGCCGTCGAAGGAGTCAGTAACACAGAACACTTCCGTATGGTGGACTTGGCTCAAGCCTGCGTATCGCTCACGCCAGCCCCGCAGCGCTTCAAGGAGTGAGGAGCAGCCGAATCCATGCCATGTCGTCTCCGCCTGCTCGATGATCCATGTTGCACCAGTGCTTAGCCATCCGCGTTCCTGAAGCTCGTCGATCATTGCTGAGAGTTCGTCGAGGGAGAAGACCTCGGGGCGAAAATCGACCGATGCTCCGCGCCCACGGCGTGTCGTCCAGTCGACGTCCGTGAGCTCCTGCGTGAACACGAAGCTTCCGTAGTCACCGCCGCAGGTGATCCATGGCAGCGACCGCCCATCTGGGCGCACTATCCGCGCTGGCTCTTCACTCCAAGCGAAAGACCGTTGCTGGTCGAGCGGAACGTCATTCGGTCCGACGAGCACTTCTCCCACGACGACGAAGTGATCGAGTTTCCGTTTGAGCATCCTCCTGAGACTCCACGGGTCGTCAACCACTTGGCCGAGTTCCGATGGCCCAAGCAACAGAACGGGTCGGCCTTTTCGGCGGATCACCTCTGTCGATACCCCGCCAGTGAAGCCACTCGGGCTAATCAGAACACCGACCGTCGTGCCCGGTGTCCCGTCGAGGCGCGCGTAGAGCCCGTCGAGATCGCCCACTCCGACAGGTCTCTTCTTCCACTTCGCCTCGACGAAGTAGGAGATACCTTGTTCGCTCGCAACAAGATCGAGCTGTCTCAGTCCGGCGGCGCGTGAGTCGCGTTCAACGCGAAAGTGCCCGCGCTTGAAGAGGGTGTAGAGCAGGGCCTCAAACAGCGCCCACCGCCTGCTCGACGGGAGCGGAGCAATCTCAAGGAGCTTGGCTCGTAAGTCAGCGGCGCGGTGCATCGCCTGCGATTCTCGCGCGTTCGCGGCTTGGTGCCAACGCTATGGGTGGTGTCGGCGCGCGTCTCCCGACCGATCGGCCGTCAACTCACCGCAGGCCGCCGCCTTGCACCTCGCCGACACTTCCGACAACCCATGCGACGATCGATCATGGGCCTTCGCAAAAGCTCCCAAAAGGCGCCTGCCGGAGTCGAACCGGCGTGCGCGGCTTTGCAGGCCGCTGCCTAACCACTCGGCCAAGGCGCCCGAAGGCGCCATCGTACCGAGGGCTATCCCAGCACTTCGTCGAGGAACGCGACCGCCCGCGTGAACGAGTCGATCCGGTTCGAGAGCTTCGCGATCGAGTGCCCCTCGTCCGGATAGACGACGAGCTCGCACCGGATCCCCTTCTCCTGCAGCACGCGCGCGATCTCCTCCGACTCCCCCAGCGGCACACGTGGATCGTTCGCGCCGTGCTGGATGAAGAGCGGCGCGCGGATCGCGTCGACATGCGTGATCGGCGACGCCTCCACCAGGAAGTCGCGGTCGTGCTCCAGCGACCCGTACTCCCGCTCGCGCACTGCCCGCCGGTACGGCGACGTGTTCTCGAGGAACGTCACGAAGCTCGAGATCCCGACCGACTCGATCCCGGCCGCCCACAGCTCCGGTTGGAACGCTAGCGCCGCGAGCACCATGTACCCGCCGTACGAACGGCCGTACACAACCGCGCGCGATGCGTCGATCTCCGGCCGCGCTGCGAGCCACGCATGCAACGCCTCGAGATCGCGCACGGAGTCGAGCCGCAGGCGCACGTCGTCGAGATGCTCATAGCGCTTCCCGTACCCGGTCGAGCCGCGCACGTTCGGCACCGCCACCGCGTATCCGCGTGAAACGAGATATTGCGCGAGGGGGACATAGTTCACGTGCCACTCCGGCACCCATTGCGCCTCCGGGCCGCCGTGCACCATGACGAAGACCGGGAACGGCCCGGTGCCGGTCGGCATGAACAGGAAGACGGGGACAGACTCGCCGTCGAAGCTCTCGAAACGATGCAGCGTCGGCTCGACGAGGCCCGGCGGCGGCTCCGCAACGGTCGTCAGTCGCATCGTCTCGCCTGCGTCGAGGTCGTAGAGGTAGACATCCTTCGGCTGCGTCGGCGACGAGAACGCGAACGCGAGCTTCGAGCCGTCTGGCGAGAACACCGGCGATTCGACGACGCCGCGCCCCGGCAGCGGCACCTCGACGTCGCCGATGGTGAGCCGTGAATAGCCGTCCTCGTTCGCCACGATGAGCAAAGAACGTCCCGCGGGATCGGCGAAGCACGTGAGGTCCCATTGCGATGCGTGATCGCCGACCGCGAGCGTGTCGCGCCCCTCGTTCGTCGCCCACACCACCTCGTCGCCGCGGAAGCACGGCGACACGTACTCCGCCGCCTCGTCATGCGGCGTCAGGTGCGTCACGTCACCGGTGTCGACGTCGCAGAGATAGAGGTCGTCGTCTCCGCTGCGCTCGCCCGCGCGATAGGCCACGATCCGGCGCCCGTCCGGCGAGATCGCCGCGACACCGACGTAGCCCTGGAACTCGAACGTCTGCTCCTCCCCCGTTTCCAGATCGCGCGCGACGACGTCGAAGTCGATCTCGTTCCGCCGCGTCGTCGCATAGGCGAGCGTTCGGCCGGCGGCATGCGGCGTCTCGTGCTTGTACCGCGGGTCGACGACGAGCGGTTCGTCACCGACGTACAGCTGCACGCGCTCGTTGCCGCCCTCGTCGCGCTCGACGAGAATACGGCCGTCCGGGAGGAACTGCCCCGTCACCTTCCCCTCGTCGAACGTCACCTGGCGCATGCCGGGCCAGACGAACAGCTGGTCGCTGCCCGGGACGTCCGAGGAGACGAGCAGCTCGCTGCCGTCCGGCGAGAACGAGAGCGGCACCGCGTGCCGCACCTCAACAAGCGCCTTCAGATCTACGCCGCAACTCCAGTGAGTGCCGGGATGATGTCGTTGCCGTATGCCGCCAGCGTGTCCTCCTGCGCGTGCGTCATGAGGTAGACGTTGAACTGGTCGACCCCGACGCCCTCGAGCTCCCTCAGCTTCGCCTTGATCTGCTCCGCGTTGCCGATGACGCAGAAGCGGTCGCAGATCTCGTCCGTCACGAACTCGCCGTGCGCCGCGCCGACGCGCGAGTGGTCGTTGTAGTCGTAGAACTTGCGCGCCTGCACGTAGTCGGTCAGCGCCTTCGGGACGGAGCTGCCGTCGGTGCCGTACCGCTCGATGAGGTCCATCACGTGGTTCGACACCATCGCCGGGAACCAGCGCACCTGCTCACGCGCGTCCGCGAGGTCGTCGGTGACGTGACTCGGCGCGCCGACGATGCACTTGAGCTGCGATGGATCGCGGCCTGCCTCCTTCGCCGCGCGCCGCGCCGTGTCCATGATCCACGTGATGATCTCGGGGTCGGCGAGCTGGATGATGACGCCGTCGCCCACGTGCCCGGCGACCGCGAGCGCCTTCGGCCCGTAGCCCGCGACCCACATCGGGATCTCGGGCAGCTCCTCGCGCACCCACTTGAGCTGTAGCTGCTTGTCGTTCCACTCCACCTCGCGGCCGTTCATGAACTGTTTGATCATGGTGAGCGCGCGCTCGAAGTCCGCCACCTTCATCGGCTGGCGGCCGATGTAGCGCACCGCGGAGTCGCCGCGGCCGACGCCCATCACCATGCGCCCGTCCGAGAGGTCCTGCAGCGTCGCGTACGAGCTCGCGAGCACCGTCGGGTCGCGCGTGGCCGGATTGGTGACGAAGTGGCCGAGCTTGATCTTCGAGGTCTCACGCGCGGCGACCGCCAGCGTGGGGATCGACTCCTGCCACAGGACGTGCGAGTCATACGTCCACGCGTACTCGAAGCCGTGGCTCTCGGCGAGCTGGATGAGCTCGAGCCAGCGCGTCCACGGCGGGTCGGGAAGGACGGTGACGCCGAAACTGATCATGCAGTCGCAACATACCGCGGCGTGGCGAGCGAGGCGAGCGCCGCGAGGATCCCCATGGCGACGAAGCCGATGCGGCCATCGCCGGGCAGCGAGAACGTCAGACCGACGAGCGGCGTGCCGAGGACGATCACGAAGGACGCCATGGCGTTCACGAAGCCGACTGCGGCGCCGGGCGCGTCCGGGCGCGCGGCGGCCGCGCCGGCGAATGCCATCGCGAACGGAATGCCGGCCGCGAGCCCGACCACCGCCGAGGCCGCGACGAGACCCGCGAGCGGAAGCGGCGTTGCCAGCGCGATCGCGGCTGCGCCGCCGGTGACGAGGCTGCCCGCCACCCACCGCGACGCACTCGCTCGACTGAGAATGGAGCCACCCGCGATGCGCGTGAAGAACCCGAGGAGCAGCGTGAGCGAGCCGACCGCAGCCGCGACGCCCTTCGACTGCCCGTGGTGCTCGAGCAGCGTCACCACCCAGTTGCCGACGACCACGCTGAACCCGAACGAGAGCGCGTGGATGGCGCCGAAGTGGTAGAGGCGCCGGTCACGGAAGAGCTCGCCGCGGATTCGTTCCCCCGCGTGACGCAGCGTCCGCTCCGCCCTCGGCGCCACCGCGAGCACTGTGAACGCCAACGCCGCGACAACGATCGCGGTCGAGTACGGCGCGCGGAAGCCATCGATCGCGGGGACGACCACGAGCGCAAAGCCGGGCGCGAGAACCGAGGCGGCCCCGTACACGCCCTGCATGAATCCCGACCCGCCGCGCGCGCGGATGTAGTCGCTGCCGGACACGAACGCGATGCCGGTGCCCAGGCCGACGATCGCGCGGCCGACGAAGACGAGCGTGACCGCCGGCTCGATGAGCGAGACCGCGTTGCCGGCCGCGATCACAACGAGGCCGAGGAGCGCCGACCGCTGCGCGCCGAAGCGATCGGCCATGCGCCCGCCCGGGATCTGCATCGCCATGTGCACGACGAACTGCACGGTGACGAAAAGGCCGACCGTCGCCAGCCGGACGTCGTACGCGTGCGAGAGCCGCGTCGCCACCGCGCCGAGGGAAGCGATGTTCCACCCGACGGCGGCGCCGACACCAAAACCGCCGATCGCGGCGCGCTTCGTCAGTGGTGTGCGCGTTCGAGCACGACGACCGGGATCTCGCGGTCGGTCTTCGTCTGGTACTCGTCGTAGTGCGGCCACATCTTGTTCATCTGCTTCCAGAGCCGCTCGCGCTCCTCGCCCTCGGCCGTGCGCGGATGGGCGTGGAACTTCTCGCCCTTGATCTGCACGTTGACGTGCGGGTTCTTGAGGATGTTGCGGTACCAGCCGGGATGCTCGGGCGCGCCGCCCTTCGACGCGACGATCACCGGGTTCTCGCCGTCGAGGTCGTAGATGAGCGGCGTCGTCGTCGGGTTCCCCGTCTTCCGGCCTTGCGTCGTCAGCAGCAGGATGGTCGAGCCCTCCCGCCAAATGTGGCCTTCCTCTCCGTCGGTCGCCTGGTAGCGCTCGACGTGCTCCTGTCCGAAGAGGGTCATCGTGCAAGCACCTTAGACGCCAGAGCATCGAGCGCGCGGACCGAAAGCTCGAGGTGCTCCTCCTTCGTGTCCTCGAGCTTCGTGTGCGAGAGGCCGCGCAGGGACTGGACGAACACCATCACCGTCGGCACGCCGGCGCGCGCGACCTCGGCTGCGTCGTGCAGCGGGCCGCTCGGCAGCCGGTGCGACGTGCCCGAGACCTCGCGAATCGACTCGTCTGCGAGCTCGATCAGTGCGTCGTCGAACAGGATCGGCCGGATGTTCCAGATGCGGTCCCACGAGACCTCGATGTTCTCCTCGCGCGCGAAACGCTCGCTCGCCTCCTGCGCCAGCTCGAGCAGCCGCGCGAGCTTCGCCGCGTCGAGGTGGCGCTGGTCCAAGAGTTGCTCCGCCGTCTCGACGACCGACGTGACGATCCCCGGCTTGCAGACGACGCCGCCCGACGTGCACACGGCGCCGTCGCCGACCTCGGCCGCGATCGGCCGGATCTCGAGCGCGAGCTTCGCCGCGCCGGCGAGCGCGTCGCGGCGCTTGTCCATCGGCGTCGAGCCGGCGTGCGCGGCCTGGCCCTTCCACGTCACGAGGTGCCGCTCGACGCCGAACGTGCCGAGAACGACTCCGAGCGGAAGATCCATCGACTCCAAGACGGGCCCCTGCTCGATGTGCAGCTCCAGGTAGACGGCTGCGTTCTCCATCTGCTTCCGCGACGCGACCGCGTTGTCGAGGTCGACGCCATGCTCGGCGAGCGCATCTGGCAACGCGATGCCGTTCGCGTCCCGCTTCTGCCGCAGCTCGTCCTGGTCGTCCATCGACCCGCACGCCGCCGACGAGCCGAAGAGCGAACGGCCGAAGCGCGCGCCCTCCTCGTCCGCCCAGTTGACGACGCGTACCGTCAGCGGCGGCCGTCCCTCCTCCGCGATCCGGCGAAGAACCTCGACCGCAGCCATGACGTTCAGGCAGCCGTCGAGCCAGCCGCCGTTCGGCACCGAGTCGATGTGGCCGCCGAGCAGCAAGGCCTGCTCCGAGTCGCCCGCGAGCGTGAACCACTGGTTCCCCGCCTCGTCGATCTCCTCCACCGCGCCGGTGCCGGAAACCTTGCCGCGCAGCCACTCACGCGCGTTCTCCCACGTGTCGGTCCACGCGACGCGTTGCGCGCCGTTCTCGTCGCCCGTGAGCTCGCGCAACTCCTTCAGATCGGCGACGGTGCGGGACGGGTCGAGCGGCACGCGGCGATCCTACAACCGTGATAAGAACGGGCGATGCTGGCGCACCTCCGTCGGGCCGGAATCGTCGCACTCGCGGTGGTCGTCCTCGTCGGACTCTGGGAGCTGTACCACTGGATCTGGGCGACCGCCGGGTGGACGTGGCCATTCGCCGTCAACGACACCTCGATGCCACACGTCTGGACGATCTTCAAGGCGTTCGGCCAGCCCGCACAGGTCAACCAGCCGTCACTGATCAACGTGCTCCTGCACAAGACAGCCTTCACCGCGAAGGAGGCAGCGGTCGGATTCGCCGTTGGCGCCGTCATCGGATTCGTCCTCGCCGTCGTCCTCGTCCACTCGCGGCTGCTCCAGCGCGGCTTCCTGCCCTACATCGTCGTCAGCCAGACGGTGCCGATCCTCGCGATCGCGCCGATGGTCGTCGTCTGGGTCAACCCGAAGCTGCCCGCGCCGCTACAGGGGTGGGGCGCGGTCGCCGTGATCGCGACATACCTCACCTTCTTCCCGGTGACGATCAACACGCTGCGCGGGCTTCAGGCCGCCGACCAGCGCGCGCTGGAGCTGATGCGGACGTACGCGGCGAGCCGCTGGAGCGTGCTCTGGAAACTGCGCGTCCCGTCCTCGCTTCCGTACCTCTTCTCGGCACTCCGCCTCTCGGCAACGGTGAGCGTCGTCGGCGCGATCATCGGCGAGCTGCCGACCGGCCTCCAGAACGGCCTCGGCGGCGCGATCTTCAACTTCAACGAGTACTACTCGATCGAGCCGCAGGAGCTGTGGGCGACGGACGTGATCGCCGCATTCCTCGGGATCGCCTTCTTCGTGCTGGTCGTCATGGCCGAGAAGGCGCTCGTGCGCCGCGCCCCGGAGAACGTCGCATGAGTGTGGTGGAGATCAAGGGCGTAACGAAGACGTTCGCGCAGGGCAACATCACCGCACTCGAGAACATCGAGCTCGAGCTCCAGCCGGGCGAGTTCGTCTCGCTCATCGGCCCGTCGGGCTGCGGAAAGTCGACGCTGCTCCGCGTGGTCGGCGACCTCACTCCACCCACGCACGGCACGGTGACCGTGAACGGCAAGCCGGCGCACCAGGCCCGCAAGGATGGCGACTACGGCATCGTCTTCCAGGACTCCGTCCTCTTCGATTGGCGCACGGTCGCGAAGAACATCGCGCTGCCGCTCGAGATGCTCGGCTGGGATCGCGAGCGCCGCAGGACCCGCGTCGAGGAGATGCTCGACCTCGTCGAACTGCGCTCGTTCGCCGACCATCACCCGTGGCAGCTCTCGGGCGGGATGCAGCAGCGCGTCTCCATCGCGCGTGCGCTCTCCTTCGAGCCCGCGCTCCTGCTCATGGACGAGCCGTTCGGCGCGCTGGACGAGATGACGCGCGAGCGGCTCAACCTCGAGCTGCTCTCCATCTGGGAGAAGCTCGGCTCGACCGTCGTCTTCGTCACCCACTCGATCTCGGAGGCCGTCTTCCTCTCGACGCGCGTGGTCGTGATGAGCCCGCGCCCGGGCCGGATCGCCGGCGTCGTCGAGATCGACTTGCCGAACCCGCGGACAGCGGAGACGCGCTACACGCCGCGTTTCTTCGAGCTCGTGACGAAGGTGCGAGAGCTGCTGCGCAGCCGCGGCGAGCATCTTCTGCCGGAAGAGGAGGAGCTGCTTGAAGCGGATCGTTGAGTGGCTGCCGGCACTCGCCGTCTTCGTCCTCGTCGTCGGGTTGTGGGAAGGCCTCGTGCGCGCGCTCCACGTGCAACAGTTCCTGCTCCCGAAGCCGAGCACGATCGTCAGCGTGTTCTGGTCGGACCGGCATACGCTCTGGCCGGCCGGTTGGTACACGTTCAAGGAGGCTCTCGGCGGCTTCGCGATCGGATCCGGGCTCGGGATCCTCGCCGCCACAATCGTCGGCCGCTTCCGGACCCTCGGCACGGCGCTGATGCCGATCTTCATCGCCGCGAACGCCGTCCCGATCATCGCCTTCGCCCCGATCTTCGGCGCCTGGTTCAACCCGATCTCGCCGCGCTCGAAGATGGCGGTCGCCGGCGTCCTCTGCTTCCTACCAGTCATGGTGAACACCCTGCGCGGCCTGAACAGCGCGAAGCCGCGCCAGATCGAGCTGATGCGCTCCTACGCTGCGAGCGAGCTGGAGATCTGGCGGCGCGTGCGGGTCCCAACGGCGCTGCCGTTCCTCTTCACCGCGCTCAAGGTGGCGAGCGTGCTCGCGATGATCGGCGCAATCGTGGGCGAGTACTTCGGCGGCTCGCTGAACGCGCTCGGCGTGCTGATCAACAACGCCGCCGACGTCTTCCAGTTCCCACTGGCGTGGGCCGGGATCCTCGTCGCGTCGCTGCTCGGGATCGCGCTCTACGGCGCGGTCGTCGCGGCGGAGCGGGTGGTCGTGCGATGGGCACCTGACACGAGAGACGCATAGGAGTAGAAATCAACCGTGAGTTCAATGCAGGGACAAAAAGAGGAGGGCTCATGAGGAAGTGGGTCGCTGGAGCGCTCGTCGCAGCCGTCGTTGCGGCAATGGCGAGCACGGCGTCGGCCAAGCCGTCGCTGACGAACATCTCTATCCAGCTGCAGTGGGTGCCGCAGGCGCAGTTCGCCGGCTACTACGCGGCGCTCGACCTCGGCTACTACAAGGCGGCGGGCCTCAACGTGAAGCTCCTGAACGGCGGGCCGCAGATCGTCCCGGGGCAGGTCGTCGCGTCGGGCCGCGCGCAGTTCGGCGTCAACTGGCTGACCGCCCTGCTCGCCGCGCGCGACACGGGCACCAACCTCGTCGACATCGCGCAGGTCTTCAGTCGCTCGGGGATGACGGAGCTCACGTGGAAGTCCTCCGGCATCAACTCGATCGCGAAGATGAAGGACAAGAAGGTCGCGAACTGGCTCGGCGGTGATCAGTACGAGCTCTTCGCAGCGCTGACGAAGAACGGCATGGACCCGGCGCACAACAAGGGCGTCACGATCGTCCAGCAGCCGTTCGACATGGGGCTGTTCATCAACCATCAGGTCGACGCCGCGTCGGCGATGACCTACAACGAGCTGGCGCAGGTCCTCGAGACGAAGAACCCGAAGACCGGCAAGCTCTTCCAGCTCTCCGACCTCAACGTGCTGAAGATGCAGAACGTCGGCACGGGCATGCTCGAGGACAACCTCTTCTCGACTGAGTCCTATCTGGCGAGCAAGGCGCACCAGCAGATCGCCGAGAAGGTGATCGGCGCAACGCTCGCCGGCTGGATCTACTGCCGCGATCACGCGGCGCAGTGCGTGACCTTCACGCTCAAGGCAGGCCCGACGCTGCCGCGCGGCCACCAGGTGTGGATGATGAATCAGATCAATCAGCTGATCTGGCCGAGCAAGGACGGCATCGGGATCATGGACAAGGCGTCGTACGCGCAGACGTCGAAGCTCCTCCTGCAGTTCGGAGGGATCAAGAAGGCGCCGACGGCCGGGGCGTACCGGACCGATCTGGCCGCGGTGGCCGTCGCGGGGCTCAAGAAGCAGGGCATGGACGTGTACGGCAAGAGCTACAAGCCGATCGTCGTCAAGCTGACGGCGGGCGGGAAATAAGGAGGACAGGATGTCGGTGCTGATCAGAGGAGGACGGATCGTCACCGCGGCGGACGACTACGTCGCGGACGTCTTCGTCGACGACGAGCGAATCTCGCTGATCGGCGAGAGCCTCGACATCCAGGCGGACAAGGTGATCGATGCAGCCGGGAAGTACGTGCTTCCCGGCTGCATCGACCCGCACACGCACCTCGACATGCCGTTCGGCGGGACGACGACGATCGACGACGTCGAGTCTGGCCAGACGTCGGCCGCGTTCGGCGGCACGACGTGCCACGTCGACTTCATCATCCAGGGCAAGGGGCAGACATTCGCGCAGGCGCTCGAGGACTGGCGCACGAAGGCGAACGGCAAGCAGATGATCGACATGGGCTACCACATGGCGGTCACCGATCTCGCGGAGGGCGGCACGCTGGAGGAGCTCGCGACGCTGCCGGACCAGGGCATCACCTCGTACAAGCTCTTCATGGCATACAAGGGCGCGCTGATGGTCGACGACGAGACGCTGTACCGCACGATGGAGGTGGCGGCGAAGACCGGCGCGCTCGTGATGGTGCACGCCGAGAACGGCGATGTGATCGACATCCTCGTCCAGGAGGCGCTCGCCGCGGGGCACACGGAGCCGCTCTACCACGCGCTCACGCGGCCACCGGAGGCCGAGGGCGAGGCGACGAACCGCGCGATCCAGCTGGCACATCTCGCCGGCGCGCCGCTGTACGTCGTGCACGTGACGTGCAAGGAAGCGGTCGATCCGATCGCAGCCGCGCGCGAGAAAGGCTGGGACGTCTGGGGCGAGACGTGCACGCAGTACTTCTTCACGTCGCTCGAGGACATCGCCAAGCCGAACTTCGAAGGCGCGAAGTTCGTGTTCTCGCCGCCGGTGCGCGACAAGTCGAACTGGGACGTCCTCTGGAACGCGGTGCGCACCGACGCGCTGTCGGCGATCTCCACGGACCACTGCGCGTTCCGCTTCGACACGCAGAAGACGCTCGGCAAGGACGACTTCTCGAAGATTCCGAACGGCGGCCCGGGCATCGAGAACCGGCTGCAGATGATCCACGAATTCGGCGTGCGCACCGGCCGCATCTCGCTCAACCGGATGGTCGAGCTGCTCGCGACGAACCCGGCGAAGCTCTTCGGTCTCTATCCGCGCAAGGGCACGATCGCCGTCGGCTCCGATGCCGACATCGTCGTCTTCGATCCCGAGAAGAAGGTGACGATCACGGCGAAGACGCAGCACTCGAAGGTGGACTACAACCTGTACGAGGGAACGCAGGTGACGGGATCGCCCGAGGTCGTGCTGCTGCGCGGCCACGTGCTCGTCGAGAACGACGAGCTCGTTGCGTCTCCCGGCGTCGGCCAATTCGTCGCCCGCGCCCGCTTCGGCACAGAGCTGAAGCGGCCTGCAGCAGTCGCGTAGGAGGCTGCGATCCGGCCGCGAAAGCGGTCGAAGTGGTCGCTTTACGTTCACTGAACATGCGGTTCGCTAGCCTCGGACCAGGTTTGGGGGTCCGGATCCTGGTAGCGCTCGCGATCGTCGGCGCCCTCGCGGGGCCGGCGGGCGCGACCACATATGCGAACGGCGTCGACGTGTCGCACTACCAGGGCTTGATCAACTGGACGCAGGTTGCGGCGAAGTCATACCGCTTCACGTTCGCGAAGGCGACCGAGGGCACGACGCTCGTCGACGCGACCTACCCCGTGAACCGTGCCGGCGCGGAAGGCATGGGCATGCGCTTCGGCGCATACCACTTCGGGCGGCCGAGCGGCACCGGCCCCGCGACGATCAACGCGAGCGCGATCGCGCAGGCCGACCACTTCGTCAGCGTCGCGCAACCGCAGGCGGGCGAGCTGCCGCCGGTGCTCGACCTCGAGGCCACGGGCGGGCTCACGGCGAAGTCGCTCGTGCAATGGGCGCAGGCGTGGCTCGACGAGGTGAAGGCGCGCACGGGTGTGAGCGGCTTCGTCTACGCGTCGCCGAACTTCTGGAAGGAAAGGCTCGGGAACACGTCCGCGTTCGCGCTCGACGGCTACCGGCTGTGGGTCGCGCACTGGACGAAGAACGGCGCGCCGAGCGTGCCGGCCGGCAATTGGGGCGGGCTCGGCTGGACGTTCTGGCAGTGGACCGATTGCGCGAGCGTGCCCGGCTTCCTCAACTGCGTCGACGGCGACCGATATGCGGGCCTCGATCCGGGGCCGATCGCGATCCCGACGTACCCGACCGGCGCGCCGGTGGCGAGCGTGCCGCCGACGGTCGTCGGCACGGTCAAGGTCGGCATGTTGCTCGTCGCGATCCCCGGGACGTGGAGCGGCGGCAAGCCGATCGCGTTCACGTACCAGTGGCAGCAGTGCGATGCGGCGGGCAACAACTGCACGCCGATCTCCGGCGCGACCTCGGACACGTACAAGCCGACGACCGCGGACTCGGGCCACGCGCTCATCGTCACGGTGACGTCGCAGAGCTCCTCCGGCGGTGCCGCGGCGGCGTCCGCGCCGACGGTCGCGGTCGGCTCGAGCGGCAGCGGCGTGGTGACGCGGCCGGCTGCGACGACGCAGCCGAGCATCGCGGGCGACACGATCGCGGGCCAGCAGCTCGTCTCGTCGGTCGGCACGTGGACCGGGTCGCCGACGTCGTTCACGTATCAGTGGCGGCGCTGCGATCCCGCCGGCATCACGTGTGCCGCGATCACGGGCGCGACGGATTCGACCTACGTGCTCTCGCCCGGCGACATCGGCGCGACGCTGTCGCTCGTCGTCACGGCGACGAGCGCGGGCGGCTCGCAAGCGGCGACGACGCCGGCCACGGGGCTCGTTGCAGCGGCGCCGGTACCGACTGCGGTTCCCGGCGCGCTCGAGGCAGCGCCCGGAGAGGCGGGCGCGGTCGTGACGACGGACGGGCGCGCGCAGGTGACGTGGCAGCCGGGCGCAGTGCCGGACGGCTCCACGGTCACGCTGCTTCCGGGCGAGCGGGCGCCGGCGCTGAAGGGCACGGGCGTCGTCGTCGGGATCACCGACATCAGCACCCTCCTCCCCTGGCCGATCGACCTGACCTACGCGAACGCGCTGCCGGACGGATCCGTGCTCGCGTACACGATCGACAACACGGTCTGGCACGCGCTCACCTCTCTCGCGTCCCCGACGCTTCCGGCCGGGAGCATCGCCGGGACGTACAACGACGGGACGACGCTGCACGTCATCCTCGGGCAGCCGATGCGCATCGCGGCGTTCGCGGCGGGGCATTGGGGCGACCCGAGCCTCGTCGCCGAAGGGCTGCCGACCGTCTACCGCAACGGGCCGCTGACGGCGAAGCGGCTGAGCGACGGCTCAGTCGTCGTCCGAACGCGTGTCACCGTCGCGTCACAGGCGCATCTCTTCGTCGGCCTCGCCGGCGGCGTAACGAAGGAGTCGCTGCTCCTCAATCCCGGCAGCGTCCCGATCGTGGTGCGCATCCGGCACCTGAAGGCCGGTGTCACGGCGCACCTACGGGTGGCGGCCGTCGACCCGTTCAAGCGCCGCGCGGCGCTGCTGCTCGCGTTCCGCGTGCCGTGACACTTCCGTGACACCGACGTACCGGTACCTGGTACCGATCGTCGCAAGTGCCTGCGGCTACCCGAAGGCCGGTACTAAGTACCGCGCCTAGAGTGTCACGAGATCAGCGCGTCTGCGGGAAGCCGAGATCGACCTTCGACGTCGCGGGATCGGGCCACCGTGACGTGACCACCTTGCCCCGCGTGTAGAAGTCGATCCCCTCCGGCCCGTAGATGTGCCGGTCGCCGAAGAGCGAGCCCTTCCAGCCGCCGAACGAGTAGTACGCGACGGGAACCGGAATCGGGACGTTGATGCCGACCATGCCGGCCTGCGCGTCGAACTGGAACTGCCGCGCGACGCCGCCGTCCCGCGTGAAGATCGCCGTCCCGTTGCCGTATGGGCTCTCGTTCACGAGCCGCACCGCCTCGTCGTAGGTCGCGACCCGAGTTACGCCGAGCACAGGGCCGAAGATCTCGTCCTCGTACGCGCGCATCCCCGGCTTGAGGTCGTCGATGAGCGACGGTGCGAGGAAGAACCCCTGGTCGGGACAGTTCTCGCGCCCGTCGACGAGGACCTTGCCCTCGTCGAGATACGACGCGACCTTCTCGCGATGCTCGCGCGTGATGAGCGGCCCCATCTCCGAGGACGGATCGAGCCCGTCGCCGACCTTCACCTTCGGGATCCGCTCTTTGATCGCCTCGATCAGCGGATCCGCCACCGCGCCGACGGCCACGAGCATCGACACCGCCATGCAGCGCTCGCCCGCCGACCCGTACGCGGCCGACACCGCTGCGTCAGCAGCCATGTCGATGTCCGCGTCCGGCAGCACGATCATGTGGTTCTTCGCGCCGCCGAGCGCCTGGCAGCGCTTGCCGTTCGCGGTCGCCTTCTCGTACACGTAGCGCGCGATCGGCGTCGAGCCGACGAACGACACGGCAGCGATGTCCGGATGCTCGAGCACCGCGTCGACGGCGACCTTGTCGCCGTGCACGACGTTGAAGACGCCGTCCGGCAAACCGGCTTCCTTCAGGAGCTCCGCCGTCCAGACGGACGCGGACGGATCCTTCTCCGACGGCTTCAGCACGAACGTGTTGCCGCACGCGATCGCGGGCGCCCACATCCACATCGGAACCATCGCCGGGAAGTTGAACGGCGTGATGCCCGCGACGACGCCGAGCGGCTGCCGGATCGAGTACACGTCGATGCCGGTCGACGCCTGCTCGGAGAACTCGGACTTCAACAGCGTCGGAAGGCCGCAGCAGAACTCGATCACCTCGAGCCCGCGCGTCACCTCGCCCGTCGCGTCCGACAGCACCTTGCCGTGTTCGGACGTGAGGATCCGCGCCATCTCGTCGCGGCGCTCGTGCACGAGCTCGCGAATGCGGAAGAAGAGCTCGGCGCGCTTCGCCAGCGAGACCTCGCGCCACGTGACGAAGGCAGCCTTCGCAGCCTGCACGGCAGCGTCGACCTCCTCCACCGTCGCGAAGCCGACCTCGCCGCTCTGACGGCCGGTCGCGGGGTTGTACACGGGGCCTTTGCGGCCCGACGTGCCGGCGACGGAGTGGCCGCCGATCCAGTGGTTGATCTGCCTCAGGGTGGCCGGTGCCTCGATCGTCTCGGTCATGAGAGGAGGTTAGCTCGCGGGAGGCGGAGTAGCCGCCATCCAGGCGAAGAGCTCGAGCGTCGCCGCAGGCGCGTACAGGACGCCCGTGTCGGCCCAGTAGCCCCACCAGTCCTTCGTCCACCGACCGTCGTCACCGCGCGCGTTCGCCTCCGCGGTCGTCGCGTTCGCGTACGCGAGCGCGTACCAGGTCGGGTTCCCGTCGTACGCATAGAGATCGAGCATCCCCTGGAGGTAGATCGTGTCCGGCTCGGGCATCCACGGGTGGAGCTCCGGGAACACGTTCAGCGACGCCTGTGCGAGCGACTCGGCACTATTGCAATACGACTGCTGCTTCGTCGCGAGACAGAGCTGGACGTGCGCGGCGATCATCATCCCCTCGACGTAGTCCATCACCGTGCCGTCGGTCGCGCTGCGGCCGTACAGGTTGCCGGCCTGCGGATTGAGCGTCTTCGCGTCCGCCCAGGTGAGGTACTTCGTCGCGAGGTTGAGGTAGTACTTCTTGTGCTGGATCCGGTACAGCGTCGCCGCGATGAGCGTCGCGGCTGCGAGCGGCTCCGAGGTCTTGTAGGCGTGGCCGGTGTCCCAGTACATCCCGCCGTTGGCGGTGTCCCAGCCGTACCGGTCGATGTACGCAAGCACGCGGCCCGCGTCCCACAGCCAGCGCGCCTTGCCGGTGGCGCGGTATGCATCGAGATAGGCGATGCCCCACCACCCGGCGTCGTCGAAATACGCGTTCCCGCTCGGGCTCAGCCCCCACTGCCAGGCGATGCCGCCGGTGCCGTCGATGGTCGGGTCCCAGAGGCCCTCCCCCGCCTTGAACGTCGTATTGACGAGCGCCACGTTCGCCGGCGTCGGGTCGGCGATCGCGACCGCCGCGACGAGCTCCATCATCGGGTACGACGACCACATGCTCGCGAGCTGCCCGTCATCGGGCGACCGGTTGTCGTACCAGCCTTTCTTGGCGTTCCACCACCCCTGCTGCATCTGCGCGACGCCCTGCTCGGCGAGTTGCTGGAAGTTGGCGCGGTCGGCGACGAGGGTGGCGTGCGACGGGAGCGGGATGCTGATACTCGTCAGCACGAGCGCGAGGAGCCGGCCCACGGCTACACGATACGCTCTGCACATGGCGACGACAGAGACGAATCACGAGCTCGGGCTCCAGGTGCAGGAGGAGGCCAAGCGCTACGTCCTCCACTCCTGGTCGGTGCAGAACGCGATCAATCCCATCCCCGTCGCGGGGGCGGAGGGCCGCTACTTCTGGGACTACGACGGCAAGCGCTACCTCGACTTCGCATCCCAGCTCGTGAACGTCTCGATCGGGCACCAGCATCCGAAGCTCGTCGCCGCCATCAAGGATCAGGCGGACAAGCTGTGCACGATCGGCCCGCCCATGGCGACCGAGCCGCGCTCCACTTTGGCGCGTCTCGTTTCCGAGGTCACGCCGGGCGACCTGTCGATGACGTTCTTCACGAACGGCGGCGCGGAGGCGAACGAGAACGCCATCCGTCTCGCGCGCTGGTACACGGGCCGGCACAAGATCATCGCGCGCTACCGCAGCTATCACGGCGCGACCGCGGGCTCGCTCACCCTCACCGGCGACCCGCGCCGCTGGCCGTCGGAGCCGGGCATTCCCGGCGTCGTGCGCATGTTCGACCCGTACACGTATCGCTGCCCGGCCGGTCACCCGGATCCGTGCCCGGTGTGCACGGGCGCGCCGCACCTCGAGGAGATCCTCCAGTACGAGGGCGCGCACACGGTCGCCGCGGTCATCCTCGAGACCGTCACGGGGACGAACGGGATCATCGTCCCGCCGGACGGCTACCTCCAGTCCATTCGCGCGGTCTGCGACCGGCACGGGATCCTGCTCATCGCCGACGAGGTGATGGCCGGCTTCGGCCGCACCGGCAAGTGGTTCGCGGTCGACAACTGGGACGTCGTCCCCGACATCCTCACGATGGCGAAGGGGATCAACTCCGGTTACGTCCCGCTCGGCGCGATGTCGGTGCGCGAGCCGATCGCGACATGGATTCAGGACAAGTTCTTTGCAGGCGGCCTCACGTACAGCGGCCACCCACTCGCGTGCGCGGTCGGCGTCGCCTCCATCGAGGCGTTCCGCGAGGAAGGCATCGTCGAGCATGCCGCGGAGATGGGACCGGTGTTCCGCGAAGCGCTCGAGGGGCTCGCAGCGAAGCACCCGTCCATCGGCGAGGTGCGCGGCATCGGTTGCTTCTGGGGCCTCGAGCTCGTGAAGTCGCGCGCGACGCGCGAACCGCTCGTCCCGTTCAACGGCACCGGAGAGGACGCGGCGCCGGTTGCCCGGCTGGCGAAGGCGGCGCTCGAGCGCGGCCTCTATCTCATGACGCACTGGAACGTGGTCATGGTCTGCCCGCCGCTGACGATCACGCACGACGAGCTGGCCGAGGGCATTGCCATACTCGACGATGCCCTTGCAATCGCAGACGAGTACTACGTCGACTGAGCTCTGCCCGCGCTGCAACGCCGACATGGAATGGCGCCAATCGACGTGGCAGTGCCCGAAGTGCCGCTATAAAGCCGGCTGCTGCGAAGGCGAGACGGGCGAGTGCCGCGATCCCGGCTGACGGAGCTCGACGGCTCGGGGCTCGAGGCGCGGTCGGCCGAGCTGCTCGTCGTGCTCGTCTGGCTCGTCGCCGGCGACCTCGGCATCGACGAGAGCGACCTGAACGCCGCCCGCCGACGCGCGATGTTCGTGCTCGCCGCCGGCGGCGACCCGCACCGCGAGCTCGACCACGACTCCGTCGCCGCCGAGCGGCTCGCCACCGAGCTGGACACGCCTGAGCGCCGCCTCGTACTGGCCGAAGCGCTGGCGGGACTCGCCGAAGAGGCGGACGGCCTCCCGATCGTAACCGAGGCCCTCGACCTCCTCCTCGCCGAGCCGGATCTCGCCTGGAGAAGCCTCGCGCTGGCGCTTCTGGCGGACGAGCTCGCAGAGGAATAGAGCGCCTACACTGCGGGTGCCGCAGCTTTGAGAATTCCGTCTTCTGATCCTCGCCGCCGGATAACGCTCCCACGCAGCCTGCCGGCCGGTCGCCGCGTCCAGCCCTATTCGCGCGCCGACGCGCCGTATTTCCGCAGCCCAGGTTTCTACGTCCGCGTGGGCGGTCTCGCCGTCGTCGTCGGGATCGCGATCTCCCTGCTCGTGCTGCGCGCGTGGTCGATCCAGATCCTGCACGGGCCTTCGTACAAGACGCTCGCGACCCATCAGGCATTCCGCACCGTGAACATGATCGGCTCGAGAGGCGCGATCGTCGACGACAAGGGCCGCGTGCTCGCAGCGACGACGGGCCGCATCGTCGTCGCCGCCGACCCGGGAACGCTGGGCGCCTTCAACTCCCACGGCTGGAAGCCGACCGTCGCCGGCGTCGACGTGCTGCGCAAGTTCTCGCAGCTCGCGCACGTGCCGGTGCAGACGTTCGTGACGCGTATCGAGCGTTCGGTCGTGCGCTCGCCGTTCGCGCCCGCGGTCGTGCTGCCGCGTCCGACCGCCGCACTGCAGTACTACCTCGACGAGCGGCCCGCGTCGTATCCGGGGCTGAAGGTGTGGGCCGTTCCCGCGCGCCTCTATCCGCAGGGCAACTTCGGCAGCGAGTTCCTCGGACTGCTCGGCGAGATCAGCCCGCCGGAGATCGGCACGAAGCGCTACGCGCACGCGAGCGCCGGCGAGCTCGTCGGGCAGACGGGCGTCGAGGCGACGTACGACTCGCTGCTGAATCCCGGCTTCGTGCCCGCGCACGTGCGCGTCGACTCGCTCGGCCGAATCGCCGGCCCGCTCGAGGTGCCGAAGGGTAAGGCCCTGCCGACGCTGAAGCTCACCATCGACGGGCGACTCCAGCGTGCGGCCGCCGCAGCGGTGCAGGACGGCATCCAGCTTTCACGGGGGCTCGGCTACCACCCGACCGGCGGCTCGGTTGTCGTCATGAACCCGTACACGGGCGGGATCTACGCGATCGCGAGCGTGCCGACCTACAGCCAGGTCGCGGCCGCAAACGATCCGAGCTACAACGCGAAGCTCTACACCGATCCGCGCAACCTGCTCCTCGACCGCGCGATCGCCGGCGTCTATCCGACCGGGTCGACGTTCAAGCCGATCATCGCGGAGGCCGCGCTCTCGGCCGGGATCATCACACCCGACACGTCCCTCCTCTGCTCCGGCTCGTTCGACCTCGGCGGAACGGTGTTCCACAACGTCGAGGCCGGCGTCTACTCGAGCATGACGCTCCACACGGCGCTCGCGCAGTCGTGCGACACCTGGTTCTACCGCCTCGGCGACCGGATCTACCTGTCCGACCCGAGCAAGCAGGGCACGCTCATCCAGGAGTGGGCGCGCAAGTTCGGGCTCGGCTCGACGCCGCCGATCGACCTCACCGGCGCGTCGCCGGGCTACCTACCGGGGCCCGGGAAGACCTTCGAGAAGCTCATGGGCTTCCCCTGGACGGAAGGCCAGACGATCAACCTCGCCATCGGCCAGGGCGCACTCCAGGTGAGCCCGTTGCAGCTCGCGGTCGCGTACTCGGCGATCGCGAACGGCGGAACCGTCGTGACGCCGCACGTGGCGAGCGCGGTCATCAAGAACGGAGTGACGAAGCCGCTGCACTTCAAGCCGCAGCGCAAGCTGAAGCTCGTCGACGTCGACGCGATCCGGCAGGGCCTGTACGAGGCAGCGCACGTCGGCACGTCGGCGGCGATCTTCTCGACGTATCCGGTGCCCGTCGCCGGCAAGACCGGCACGGCGGAGGCGCCGCCCGGCGACGATCACTCCTGGTATGCGTCCTGGGCCCCTGCCGGCCACCCAGAGGTGCTCGTTGTGTGCATGATCGAGCACGGCGGCTTCGGTGCCGAGGCCGCAGCGCCGTGCGCACGCGACATCTACAACGCGTTCTTCCACATCAAGAAGACCGGATAGGGGGACGAGATGGCGAAGTTGACCGAGAAGCAGGCCGAGCTGTTCCGCGGCCGTAACTGGGGCACCGTGACGACGTTGCGAAAGGACGGCTCGCCGCACTCGACGCCCGTCTGGATCGATACGGACGGCGAGAGCGTGCTGTTCAACACGGCGATCGGCCGCGCGAAGGAACGGCACCTGCGGCGCGATCCGCGCGCCTCGGTCGTCGTCCTCCCCGCCGAGGATCAGCAGTCCGGCTACGTGTCGGTCACCGGGACCGCCGAGATCACCGAGGAAGGCGCGCTCGACCACATCAACAAGCTCGCGAAGAAATACATCGGCCAGGACGAGTACCCGTACCTGCAGCCGGGCGAGCGGCGCGTGATCGTGAAGATCACGCCCGAGAAGATCGACGGGATGGGCGTCGAGTAGTCAGCGCCGCGGCAGCTCGACGAGGAACGTCGAGCCGCGGCCTGGGACGGACGAGACGGTGATGCGCCCGTCCATCCGCTCGACGAGCTCGCGGCACACATAGAGCCCGAGGCCGGTGCCGTTGACGCCGCGGGTCTGGTGCGGGTCGAGGCGGTAGAACTTCTCGAAGATCCGCGTCAGCTCGCCGGCGGGAATGCCGACGCCGCGGTCGGCGACGGCGAAGCGCATCCAGCGGTCGTCCTCGTCCACGCGGAGTTCGATCGCGACGTCGTCCGGCGAGTACTTGATCGCGTTGTCGAGCAGGTTGTCGAGCACCTGCCGCAGGCGGCCCGCGTCCGTCTCGATCGTCGAGCTTGCGGTCGCCGCGCGCAGCTCCACGTCGGCGCTGTCGCCCGCGCGCAATTGCGCAGCCTCCACCGCCGCGCGCGCGACCGCAACGGCATCCACGGCCGCGGGCTCGAGCCGCAGGCCGCCCGACTCCAGCCTGCCGACGAACAGGATGTCGTCGACGATCGCCGACAGGCGCGCCGCTTGCTCCGCGATCTGCGTGACGAGCACGCGCCGCACATCCTCGCGTCCCGTGAAGTCGCGCGCGGCCAGCGTCAACGCCGCGCCATAGACGGCGGCGAGCGGCGTGCGCAGCTCGTGCGAGACGGTGGCGACGAAGTCGGACTTCAGGCGGTCGAGCTGCCGGTCGGCGGTGACGTCGCGGAAGGCATACGCCGTCCCGTCCGACGACGGAACGCCCGAGATCGAGAGCCACAGCTCCCGGCCCTGGATCGTGGCCGGGACCGTGTGCGGGGTCGCGCCCGCCAGCGCGGCGATCTCGTCCCAGCCGTCGAAGACCGTCGATGCAGCGCGCCCGCGGACGTCGACAGCGGCGATGCCGGTGATCGTCTCCGCAGCCGCATTCCAGAGCCGGACAGTGCCGCCGGCGTCGACGAGGAAGACGCCGTCCGCGATCGAGTCGAGCGCCTCCGCCGCCTCAGCGCGCTGCTCGGCCTCGTTGAAGAGACGAGAGTTGTCGACGGCGACAGCGGCGCGCGCCGCAAGCTCCTCGGCCAGGCGCAAGTCGGCCTCGGTGAACACGCGACGCGACTCCGCGGAGACGAACAGGATGGCGCCGATCGTGCGCCGCCGCGCGATGAGCGGAACACACATGGTCGAGTGCACGGCGATCTCGCCGAGCGCGGTCGCGAGCTCCTCCGGCGCCTCGACGTCCGAAGCCGTGGAGATCGGTGACGCCTCTGCTTCCAGCTCCGAGCGCCCCGTCCGGATCACCGCCGGCACGCCGACCCGCGCTTCCGGGAGGATCGGATGGGCCTCGAGAACAGAACGGATGAACTCCTGCCGCCCGCCCGCGTGCTCGACTGCGGCGCGCTCGATGATGCCGCCCGGTTTGAGGATGTAGATGACGCACCAGTCGCCGAGCCGCGGGACCGCGAGCCGTGCGAGCGCGGTCAACGTCTCGTCGTAGTCGAGCGAGCTCGCGAGCACGTCGCTCGCCTCGACGACGAACGCAATGCGCCGCTGCGCCTCCAGCTCGCTCCGGAAGAGGCGCGCGTTGACGATCGCAGCCGCGGCTCGCCGCCCGAGCTCCTCGGCGAGCATGGCGTCCGACTCCTCGTACCGGCGGCCGGATTCCGACCACGCGAACGTGATCGCACCGAACACCCGGTCTTGCGCGACGAGCGCGACCGCGATGGCCGAGCGCGGGTCGAGCTGGCTCATCAGCTCGAAGTGGCGCTCGTCCAGCGTCGTCGCGCGCAGCGATTCAGGCGTGAAGTCCGAGTAGTGCACCGTGCCGCCGCTCGCGAGCGCCTGCGCGGCCGGCTGGCCGGAGCCGACGACGGGCGGGTACTCGCGATGGATCGTGTCGAGCAGCCGCTGCTTGCGCGGATCGGCGGCGCGGACGGCGACGCGGCGCATCGTCCCGTCCTCCTCAGCGAGATCGACGATGCACCAGTCGGCGAGGCGCGGAACGACGAGGTCGGCGAGCGTCGACAGAGTGACGTCGTAGTCGAGGTTCTCGGAGAGCAGATGGCCGGCCTCAGCGAGGAAGCCGAGCGCTTCCTCGCTTCTGCGCCTCCGCTCTTCGGCGCGGTCGCGCGCGATCGCGGCCGCGATGAGGTTCGCGACGCTGCGCAGGAAGATGACGTCGTCGGGAGTGACCTGCTCCGGGCCGCCCGCTGCGAGCGCCCCGACCGGGCCGCTGTCCCCGCGGAGCGGGACGACTGCGAGCGTGCCGGCGACCGTGGCCTCCTGGTCGCGGTACGCGCGCGCGACTGCAGAGTCGGAGTCGACCGCGACCAGGCATGCGTCGGCCGCCCACCCGTCTGCGGTCGTGACGGAGAGCGCCCCACCGTCCGCGGTCGGCTCGAACACGGCCACACGGTCAGTGCCGAGGCCCTCCAGAACAGCAGAGACGGCATCGGCGACCACCCGGCTGAGGGACGTGCCCGTCACCGCGGACCGTCCGAGCTCGGCTACGAGTGCTTGCTGGTGGTCGCGCCGCCGCAGTTGGCCGGCGTCGGCGAACTCGTGGGTGGCCATTCCCCTCCCGGTCGGCGATGCGCCGCCCAATGGTACGCGAGGTTCGCTACGTTCTCCGGCGGATGACCGCGGGGGTTTTTCTCGTTCTTTCGGCGTTTCTCGCCAGCGCGGTCGAGATGGTGGAGGCGCTCACCATCGTGCTCGCGTCCGGGGTCGCGCGCGGCTGGCGCTCCTCGCTCGTGGGCATGGGCGCGGCTGTGCTCGCGCTCGCGGTGATCGTCGCCGCGCTCGGGCCGGCGCTGACCGTCATTCCGATCAACGCGCTGCGCCTCGTCGTCGGCGGCCTGCTGCTGACGTTTGGGCTGCAGTGGCTGCGGAAGGCGATCCTCCGCGCGAGCGGCTTCAAGGCGCTGCACGACGAGGACGAGATCTTCTCGCGCGAGCTCGCGGAGGCGAAGACCGCGGCGCCGCTCCTGCGCGGCGGGCTCGACTGGTACGGCTTCACGCTCTCGTTCAAGGGCGTGCTGCTGGAAGGGCTCGAGGTCGCGTTCATCGTGCTGACGTTCGGGAGCACGCAGGGGAGCATCCCGCTCGCCGCGGCAGGAGCCGCTGCGGCACTCGTGCTCGTCGCCGGCATCGGCATCGCGGTGCGTGCGCCGCTCGCTCGCGTGCCGGAGAACACGCTCAAGTTCGCGGTCGGAGTGATGCTGACGACATTCGGGATCTTCTGGTCGACAGAGGGCGCCGGCGGCAACTGGCCCGGGTCGGACGCCGCACTCTTCGGCGTGCTCGCGTTCGTGATCGCGCTTTCGGCGCTGTCGGTCGCGGTGCTGCGCCGCCGCAAGCGCGAGCAGCTCGTCGCAGCAGGAGCAAGCGCGTGAAATACGTGATGTCGTTCGGCCGGTTCTGGTGGGACTTCGTCGTCGGCGACGACTGGATTGCCGCGGCGCTCGTCATCGCGGCGATCGGCGGGACCGCCGCGCTCGCGGCCGGCAACATCGCCGTGTGGTGGGTCATGCCGGTGGCAGTCGCAGTGGTGCTCTACGTCTCGCTGCGGCGCGCGATCGCCGCGTGACGATCGCGCGGTCGCTGAAGCCCCTCCTCACCAACCGCACCGCCCGCGTCGGCGTGGTCCTGCTGACACTCGTGCTCGCAGCGGCGGTCGTCGGACCGCTCGTCGCACCCGGAAACGGCTCGATCTTCGACATGCTCGGCGCGCGCGGGGCGCCGCCGTCCTGGTCGCATCCATTCGGCACGACCATCCAGGGGCTCGACGTGCTCACGCTCGTGCTGAAGGCAGCGCCGCTGACCGTCGAGCTCGTGGCAGGCGCGACAGCAATCGCGCTCCTCGTCGCCGTCGTGCTCGGAATCGCGGCAGGGGCGTTCGGTGGACGCGTCGATACTGCCGTCAGCGGCGTTACCGCCGTCTGCCTCGCGATTCCGATGCTGCCGCTCGCGATCGTCATCGCCGGGATCGTCCCGAAGCAGCAGCACGCGGCGCTCGCGACGATGCTCATGATCGGGCTCGGGAGCTGGCCGGCAGAAGCGCGCGTCCTCCGCGCGCAAGCGCTCGGCCTCCGCAACACGGACTTCGTTGCGTCGGCGACTGCGATCGGCGAGAGCCGGATGCGGATCCTGTTCTTCGAGTTCGTCCCCAACATGGCGAGCCGAGTCGCCGCGGGCGCCTTCTTCGTCGCGATCCAGGCGATGGTCGCACTGGCGACGCTCGACTTCCTCGCCTCGCTCTCGCGCGGCCACTTCGCGCTCGGCGACACGAACGGGGCGACCTGGGGCTCGGTCCTCGCGCTCGCGCAGACGCAGGAGGCGCTCCTCACCGGCGCCTGGTGGGCGTTCGCCTTTCCCGCGCTTGCGCTGCTCGTGCTCGCCGCAGGTCTCGTCCTGACGATGTACGGGTTCGAGGAGATCGCCGACCCACGACTGCGCACATCGCGCGCGCGGCGCTCCCGGTTGCGTTTTCCGGCTGTACGCCTGCCCCGGCTCCCGCAGCTCGAGCTGCGTTCGCCGCTACCCGGCCTGCGCTCGTTGGCCGCGTCGGCCCCACAGGTGGGTCGCCACCTGCTCGGACGGCTGCCGATCTACGGCGGCGCGCTCTGGGTGGCCGCCACCATCGCGTACGTTCTGCCCCGCCTCGCGGCGCGCGGCGGGCTTCCGTCGTCGCCTGCGAGCGGATCCTTCTGGGGCGGCTACGCCCACTTCCTGCGCGAGGTTGCAACCCTCCATCTCGGCCTCGGCGTGCCCGGCGTCGGCGGCGTGCTGTCGGAATCACTGCCGTTCTCGCTTGCCCTCGTCGGCACAGCCACCCTGGTCGCGTTCGCGATCGGCGGCGTGGTGGGGCTCGTCGCAGCGTGGCGTCGCGGCGGCGCGATGGACGGAGCGGCAACCGCCGCGACCGCCGTCCTCTGGGCCACGCCCGCCTTCGCGCTCGCCGGCCTCGCGGTCGAGTTCCCAGCGCTGCGCTGGCACCTGTTCCCCTTGCAGTGGGCATACGACCTCGACCTTCATCCGGCGTGGACTTGGCAGTTCGCCGCGAGCGCGTTTCGCCACGCGCAACTCCCGTTGATCGTTCTCGTGGTCTCGAGCCTCGGCCTGTGGACGCTGAGCGTGCGCGCACTTACCGTCTCGGTCGTCAACGAGGACTACGTGCAGCTCGCGCGCGCGAAGGGACTGTCGTCGGCGCGGATCCTCTTCCGCTACGCGGGACGTAACGCACTGCTGCCGGCGCTGACTGCGTTCGCGGTCGTATTCAGCATCGCAATCGGGGGAATCCCTGCCATCGAGGAGGTCTTCAGCTACTCGGGCGGCGGCTGGGCGCTCCAGCAGGCCGCGATGTCGGGCAACGTCCCGGTCGTGCAGGCCCTGTTCGTCGCGATTGCCCTGTCGGTCGTCGTCGTCAACGTGCTGATCGATGCCGCACAGGTTGCGCTCGATCCGCGGCTCAGAACGTCGCGCGAGCGCGGCGCGGTGGCGGCGACGAGAAGCGCCGCCGCCACCTGAACGATCGAGGGTCTAGCCCCAGGCGCTGCCACTCGTGGTGGTGGTGCCCGAGCTCGGCGGCGCAGGGCCCGAGACAGCGTGCTTCACGAGCGCGCCCTTCGTGTTCACGACGAACCACGTTTTCAGAAAGCCTTCGCCGTTCACCTGGCCGGCCTTGGTGTCGCCGGTGAAGGTGTACAGCGGGAAGCCGCCGTACGTCACCTGACGCATGGTCCCCGTCGCCTTGATCGTCCCCAGAAGGGACGCCGTCACGCCGGTGCCGGCGGCCGGCTTCACGCTTGACTTCACGAGCAAGCGCGGCCAGTACTTCGCGCAGGCGGGAACGCTGGTGCAGCGATTCACGCCCTTGCTGTCCGGTGTGTAGCGGTAGAGCGTGTGCCCGTTCGAGCCGACGAGCACCATCCCGAACTTCGCACTGTCGACCGCTTTCACGGCCGCGGTGCTCGAGCGGGTCGCGCTCGTCGCCGCCATTGCCGCACCTGCGCCGATCGCCGCGATCAGCGCGACCGGCAAGAGCCAACGAATCATTCGTCTTCTCCTATCCTCGGAGCTTCCCGTGCCAAAGATACGCGGCGACTGCGGCGACGGATTGCGATGCTTACTTCCCGACCTTCAGGATCGGCGCATTCAGGACGATGTGCCCGTCGACGAGCGTCAGCTTCCCCTTCTTCGCGAGCGCCTTGATCTGATCGTCACGCACGAGCAGGACCGGCTTCACGCCCGCTTTCCAGGTGACGAAGAACTCTTCCCAGAGGGGGTTGTAGTCCGACTCGCCGGGCTCGGAGCCGAAGACGGAGAGCTGGCCGGCGACCGCGCGACCCTTGACGAAGTACTGCGCGGGCGCGCTCTTGAAGCCCGCAAGCTCCGCCGAGTAGTTGATGTGCAGCGCCTTCGCCTGCGACTTGCTCGACACATCCGTCACCAGATACGAGTCCTTGTGCCCGTCGTAATACGCCTGGTACGCCGTCTGCGCGGTGTTCACGCCGGGCCCGAGCAGCAGCGGGCTGCCCGTCATTGCATATGCGCTCGCCGCACCGACGGCGATCACGACCACGGCGACCGCGGTCACCCGTTTCGAGAACGTCATGGTTCCTCCCCTGGTCGAGGTTTCCCAGGAGTACGAGCAGCGCCATGACGCGGTTTGTTAGAGCGGAGGGCGAAACGTCACGGGCTCGCCGAGCAGTGTGGTGTGTGACGGCTCGGTCTCGGCGATCACGCGGCCGCGGCGGACGACCCAGCGTCGGGCCGGATGCAGCCGCAACACCTCGAGGGCGCTCGGCGCGTCGAAGACGACGCAGTCGGCGGGCTTGCCCTCCTCGATGCCGTACTCGTCCTCGACGCCGAGGGTGCGGGCTCCGCGCTCGGTGGCGCAGCGGAGCATCTCGGGGATCTCGTCCAGGCCGGACATGTACGTGAAGTGCAGCGCAAGCGACGCGGCCTCCACCATGTCGGCGCGGCCGAGCAGGTACCACGGATCCATGATCACGTCGTTGCCGAGCGAGACATTGACGCCGGCCGCGAGCAGCTCCTTCAGCTGCGCGAACCCGCGCCGCTTGGGATACGGGTCGAGCCGGCCCTGGATGAGCGAGTTCGCGAACGGGTTCACGACGATGTTGATCCCCGCGCGACGGAGGAAGCCGTGCAGCTTCGAGGAGTAGTACGGCTCGTACGAGCCCATCGCCGTGCAATGGCTCGCGGTAACGCGTCCCGAGAGGCCGTGGCGGACGGTGTCGTCGGCCATCACCTCGAGGAACCGGCTGGCGGGATCGTCGGTCTCGTCGCAGTGGACGTCGATCCGACGCTTGTGCCGCGCGGCGAGATCGAACACGCGGTGCACCTCCGCGAGCCCCAGCTCCGCGGTCGGCTCGTAGTGCGGGATGCCGCCGAGGCAGTCGACGCCGAGCTCGATCGCACGCTCGAACAGTCCCTCGTTGCGCGGGTCGGAGTACAGGCCGTCCTGCGGGAACGCCGTGACCTGGATCGTCACGAGGTCGGCAAGCTCGTCGCGCAGGCGGAGCAGGCCGCGCACCGGCGCCTCGTTCTTCGCCGAGACGTCCGCATGCGCGCGAATGTAGAGCGTGCCCTGCGCCGCCGACCAGCGGACGATCTCCTTCGCCCGCTCGTACACATCGTCGACCGTGAGGCTCTCCTTCAACTCGCCCCATACGTGGATGCCCTCGATGAGCGTGCCGGACGCGTTGAACCGCGGGCGGCCGGCGGTGAGCGACGCGTCGAGATGCAGGTGGCAGTCGACGAGCGGCGCGGTGACGAGGCGGCCGGCCGCGTCGATCTCCCGCTCCGCGTCGACGGCAAGGTCGGGGCCGACCTGCGTCCAGCGCCCGTCGTCGGCGACGAGGTCGACGAGGTCGTCGCGGTCGAGCAGCCGCGCGTTCCGGACGACGAGATCGGTCATCGAGTCGGGAGCTTCCGCTCGACGCCGACATCGGTCCCCATCGCCGCGAGCCAGCCTTGACGAACGGAGGCGAGCAGGCGGCGCCCGACGTCGAACGCCTCGTCGTGACGGCCGACGATTTCCGCGCCGCGCGCGCGGGCCTCAGCGAGCACCGCCGCTTCGTCGACCCCGGTGAGCCGGCCTTCGCGCAGCGAGAACCTCCCGCCGACGAGCACCGAGCTGACGGCCATGGTCGTCGAGCCGAGCGCGAGCTGGCGCAGCGCGTCGTTCAGCGGCGTGAACGCGAGCGAGTCGAGGTCGAGGAGGACGAGGTCTGCGCGCCGCCCGGGCTCGATCCGGCCGAGGCCGTCCGGGTCGCCCGCGGCAGCTGCTCCTCCCTCGGTCGCCATGTGCCACGCCTCGCTCGCCCCGAGCCACTCCTCGTAGTCGACGTTCCAGACCTTGTGCAGGAGCGCGGCCAGCTTCACCGTGGCGTACATGTCGTTGCCGTCGTTCGAGCACATGCCGTCGGTGCCGAGCGCGACGTTGACCCCGGCGCGCAGGAGCTCCGGAACCGGGCAGACGCCCGAGCCGAGCTTCAGGTTGGAGACCGGGTTGTGGACGATCGTGACGCCACGGTCGCGGACGATTTCCACGTCCGACGGCGTCATCCAGATGCCGTGCTCGAACGAGACGCGCGGCGAGAGGAAGCCGATGTCGTCGAGGTGCTCGGGGAGCGTGCGGCCGTACATGCGCCGGCCCGACAGCGCCTGCATGCGCGTCTCGAGGACATGGATGTGGATCGCGAGGTCGAGCTCGTCGGCGAGGCCGGCGGTGCCGATGAGGAGCTCGTCCGTGCAGCGTTGCGGCCCGGAGGGGGCCGGGCAGATCGAGATGCCCTCGTCGGGACGGTGGAAGCGTTCGACCGCGAGGCGCACGAACGACTCCCACTCGGGCCACGCCGGCGGCTTGTCCCGTTCGAGGCGCGCGATGAGCGCCGGATCGACGAGCGCCTCGTCGAGGACGACCGTCTCGTGGTAGGCGCGGTCGGCGATCGCGAGCCCGATCAGTGCTCGGAGCCCGAGGTCGCGGTACGCGCGAACAACGGCGTCGAGGAGCTCCTCGGTGAAGCCCTGGAGCTCGTACAGGAAGTCGACGACGCAGGTCGCGCCGGAGCGGAGCATCTCGATGCCGCCGATGAGTGTGCGGACGTACACCTCCTCCGGCGACTGCGCCGGCGCGGCGAGCACCGGGTAGGAGAAGAGCATCCACGGCTCGAGCGGGAGGTTGTCCCACATGCCGCGGAACCAGTTCTCGTTCGAGTGGCAGTGGGCGTTGACCGCGCCGGGCACGACGGCGAGGCGCGTGCAGTCGACGACCTCCTCGGCTTCGAGGCCCTCCCCCACGCCCACGATGCGGCCGCCGGACACGGCGACGTCGGCGCGGGAGAAGCGACCCGCGCCGACGTCGACCAATCCGTTGCGGAGAACGAGCTCCGCCGGCACTACACCCCCGCCGCGGTCGCCATGTCGACGATCGCGTCACCCGGCGCGTTCGATGCGAGCGCGGGCTTGCTGAAGCCGAGCAGCTGCTTCGCGTTCGCGGCCGAGCGCACGAGCGCGACCAGGCCGATGTACGCAGCGCCCGCGATCACCCAGGTCTCCAGCGGCACCGGCCCCCACGAGTTGGGCGCCGTCGCCTCGAGCCACCCGTGCGGCCAGCTCGCGGTCCCGGTCACGCCGAAGAAGACGGCACCGAGCAGGGCGATGACGGCCGGCAGGTTGATCTTCCCGGCCTCGTCCCAGTGCGGCACGTGGTCAAGCGGCCGCGAGATGCGGAACAGCCGCGGGAGCACGAAGTGGTCGACGGCCATGATCACGGTCGCCGACGGGACGGTGACGGCAAGGAAGCTCGACACCTTGAACCAGCCGTTCAGGAAGTGGAAGTTCACGAGATCGGCGGCGATCACTCCGCCGCCCGCAACCAGCAGGCAGGTCAACACGCGGGGCCAGCGCTTGATGCTGCCCAGCAGGTTCTGGCCTGCGTTGACCGACTCGTAGTAGTTGCCGTCGTTGATCGCGATCTGGCTGATCGTCGCGATGATCCACGCGAGCCAGAACGCGCCGAAGAGCGAGTAGTGCACCGTGTACCGGAAGATGAGCGAGTCGTCGCCCTTGGCGTTCGCGAGCTGGTCCATCATCCAGCCGGCCATGGTGAAGAGCGTGAAGAACGCGGCCGCGAACAGGTACGTCGGGAGCGGCCAGACGAAGCGCGGCCTGCCGTAGCGCCAGAAGTCGGGCTCGTTGCCCCACATCGAGAAGCCGATCACCGCGACGACGGCGACCCAGAACGGGAGCCCGCTGCCGGCCGGCGTGCCATGGAAGTGGCCGCCGTCGGAGACGAAGCCCTTCACGACCATGTAGATGCACCAGACGATCAGGAGCGGCGTGACGAGATAGCGCGCGAACACGCTGATGCCGGTGAAGCCGAGCAGGTTGTTGAAGATCATCAGCCCCGCCACCAGCAGCGTCAGCGTGAAGATCGCGCTCCAGCCGTAGAAGCCGTTCCACAGGGTGACAAGCAGGTTGGCCTGGTAGCCAACCCAGCCGAGCGGTGCGATGAGGATGAACGCGGACACGATCCACGAGCCGAAGACGCCGAACACCGACCGTGTGAGCAGTGCGTGCGTCTGTCCCGTCCGGGAGCCCAGGTACGAGCCGAACATCGCGTAGGCGACGTACATGCCGTAGCCGATCAGGGTGATCGCGACGGTCGACGCGAGGCTGTGGCCGCCATCGTGGATCTCGAAGCCGAGGAACATGTACGAGAACCCGGCGACGAACGTCGTCCACAGTCCGAGGAAGTGCCACATCGGCCGCCGGTGCGAGAGAGGGACGATCCCGGTCTCGGCGGTGGAATAGTCGTGCGTGATCGCCGCGCCGAGCTCGCCGCGCTCGAATGCGATGTCGGCCTTCAGGTCATCGACGTCGTGCGCGATCTCTCCGTGCAGGTCCGGTGCCATTCACGCCTCCCTTGCCCGAGTATGGATCGTGACGGGCGCGAGTCTACGACTGCGTCCGGTCAACTCCAAGGGGCGGACTGCGATTCGCTCGGTTTCTTACTTGTGGGCCCGGGTCACCAGCGTGACGTACGTGTCCCGGCCGTCCGTCGTCCACGAGACGCAGCCTCCCGGCTGGCTCTTCCCGGTGCAGATGATGCGGTAGTAGTGATCGACCTCGCCGAGCATCCATTTCGGCGCGGCGGTGAGCTTCTTCTTGAAGCTGTAGGACCCGTTGGAGCCGGTGACAGCCACGCCGATGTCCTTCATCGTCGCGGTGATCGACGTCCGCCCCACCCAGATGTGCACGTTGACGCCGACGCGGGGTTTCCCGTTGATCCTCGAAACTCCCGAAACGACAAAGGTCTTCGTCGCCGGGTCATAGGTCGGATGCGCCGTCAGGACCTGCGGCAGGTCCTCATAGCCCTGAAACTCATACGCGGTGGCGGTGTTGGGCGTCCCGTCCGCCGCGAACGGCGTCACGACCGCGTCGAACAGATAGTTGCCGGCCGTGAGTGGGTTCTGGAAGACGTTCGCCATGTGGAAGTCGACCTCCGAAACCTCGATCCCCTGCGCGTGCACGCTGTCGAAGCACATCGTGAGCTGGTAGTTGCTGCCCATCCAGTCGACGGCGACGGGAACGTCGAGCGATACCCCGGCGTCGGACTTGACCTCGATCTCCCAGACCGCCGTGTGGACGTTCGGATCGCAGGCCTGGCCGCTCGGATCATTGGAGTACGCGGAGGCGTCGAGCACGACGAGCTGCCCGTTGTAGGAGGTCTGAGTCCCCTGAGCCGTCGTGACCGTTCCCATGTACGCCCGTCCGAGGTCAGTGCCGGGCGTGTCCGTCAGAACGGCCTGGAACGCGTGCGGAATGGAGATCGTCATCCGTTCCGCGCTCGGGGCGAAGTCGAGGTTGTACGCATCGAAGTAGAGGTCGCCGCTCCCCCCGAGGAGGTGTTCGTTGCCGCCGACGTTGAAGAACGGGACGCTCGGCGTCGCGGCTACCGACGCGCCGGGAACCGTGAGCGCCACTGCCAGAAGGAGCGCCGCCAAGAAGCCTGCCCGCACACCCGGAAGATTGACAGACGAGAGAAGCGGATGATGGGACTCGAACCCACGACCTTCTGCATGGCAACCCGTCAGAACCTGCGACCTCCTGCAAACTCCTGCCTCGCTAGCGCATGGACCCTGTCTTCAGACCAGATACGTGGTGCATGACGTTGCACGCGGGAACCAAGTCGCGCAGCTCATCGCTTGCAGGACGCTTGCAGTCGGACGCCACTCTGTGCTCGCCCAGTGCGAACATCAACCGATTTGCAGGCATGTTCGAGTCCAATTGCGCCTATCGCCGCCCTCACGCGCGCGGTGGCGAATTGCCCGCCGCTGCGACCGACGCGACGATGCCCAGCGTAGGCGCGCTCTGTTGCCGCTGGACACTCGGTGCTAGAAACCGAGATGTAGGACGCCTTCGTCGATCCCCGAAAGGACCACCGGATCATGCGCACTCGCTCCCGCTTGCTTTTTCTTCTTGCCGGACTCGGCCTAGCCGTGCTCACGCTCGCACTGGGCGCCACCGCCGGGACGTCTTCTGGCGCGCGGCTGGCGGCGGGCGGCACCGCGCCCGAATCCGGCCCGCTCGCCAACCCCGGCACCCGCTACTCGGGCGATACGAGCAGCGACCCCGTTGGCGGCGTGGTGAACGCCAACTGCTGCGACTGGATCACGAGCTCGGAGTGGTGGAACATCCAGCTAACAAACGGCCAGGAAGTGCTGATCAAGGGCGAGGATACCTCGGCGTTCGTCGCCGTCGTCATGCCACCTGGGACGACCGCACTGAAGATGCTCAACGCGAAAAGCAAACAGGAATTCATCCCGCCGCTCGTAAGTGACGACCTAAGCAACGGCGTGTTGTACAAGGCGACGCTGACCGGTACCTATCCGGTGGCGATCGGGCCAGTGGACAACGACGGCCAGGACGGTCCGTTCAACTTCACTCTCACCATTTACCAGGACGCGTTTCTCTTCGCGCCCCACGCTGTGACCGCTTCCACCAAGCGGACGAACACGCTGATCGTCTCTGTGCGCGACAAAGAAGGCACAGCGATCTCGGACACCAACTTGACGGTGAGCCTTAGTGGCGTCTGGCAGAACGCACCGGGCGCTGCCGCCTCGGCGCATCCGCTGGCGAGCGGCCATCCGGCCAACGGTCGCGTCGTCTTCCGTTACCGGTTACCGGTCGGGTATAAGGGTCACGCGCCGCGGCTATTCATCGGCGCGTCGAGCGCGGCCTACCAGGCGGTCAGGTCGGTCGCGGCGAAGCTAACGGTGAGGGGCTAGCTCGGCTGGACCAATCCGGGCCGGCGTCGCGGCTCCCCTTGGAGAGGCGAGCGGATTACAGTCCACGTGTGATTCGCACCTGTCTGATCGTGATGGTCTGCCTGGCAACTTGGGCGGCTTCGGCATCGGCCGGGCCAGTGCGCGACAACGGGACCTGCCCACCAACGTACGCGGACCCCATCACTGCGGTAACTCCCTACGGTGGCCTGGGCTGGAACATCACTGCCGTCGGAGGGGCGGGGCGCTGTCCGAACGGGCCGATCCATTCACACTTCACTCTGCACATCGACATAGGGCTCGGCGACGCGGACTTGCACGAGGGGATCCAACATGTTCGCGGCCAATACGTGGAGCTCAGGAAGCAGGCGTTGACGTACCTGCGTGCGCACCGGATCGTTATCAGTCGCTATCGGATCGTGTTTACGTGCATCCGAATATGCACACGATCCACCGGCGTTCCCATTCGCTAAAGCCGCGTCGAGCCCTCAGATACAAAGGGATGCGTGCGGACTCTCCGAGCCGGGCGAGTGGCGCGGCACATCATCGCGGCGGAGCTTGAGGAGCGCCCGATGCGAGCCCTGGACGAACAAGCCAGCTCAGGCGAGTATCGGCGCCACTAACGCTTGCACACGCGCTTCCAAAGCGACGCCGGACTGGATGTCCACGCAATCAAAAGCCCCGTTTCCGGGGCTTTTCTAGAGCGGATGATGGGACTCGAACCCACGACCTTCTGCATGGCAAGCAGACGCTCTAGCCAACTGAGCTACATCCGCGCGAGGCCGGAAGTATAGCCCCGGCTCTGGGCGCGCCTGAGCCTACGGGCGGACGATGCGGCCGAGCGCCCACGCGAACGCGAGCGCGCCGCGCGTGACGGAGACATAGAAGAGCAGCGTGGCCGAGAGGAGGGTCACGAGATGCGCCATACGCCTATCGTCGACCATCGCCGGCGCTTGACTCATCACCGCTCTGGTGGTTCAGTGCCCCGCTTCACTTGCGCCGTCGAGGGCCTCGTTCACCAGCCGGTCGGCGAGCTCGTTGTGCTCCCGCCGGACCGCCGTGTACGAGACCTTCCCGATCTCGCGCGCGAGGCGCGACGCCTGGATCGAGAGATCCTGCAGCGCGGCGTTCTTCACCCGGTACTCGCCGGTCATCTGCTTCACGAGCAGCTCCGAGTCGGAGACGACCTCGACCTCGGGCACCGCCAGCTCGACCGCCTTCTCCAGCCCGGCGATCAAGGCGCGGTACTCGGCGACGTTGTTCGTCGCCACGCCGATCCGCTCCCCGCGCGCCGCGAGTACGGTCCCGTCCTCCGCCTCGAGCACGTAGCCGTACGCGGCCGGCCCGGGATTGCCGCGCGAGCCGCCGTCGGTGAAGAGCTTCGCCTTCACGACACGGGCTCAGTCGTCGATCTGCGCGCGCTGGAGCTTCCCCGAGTAGTCGACGTAGATCGACTTCCACTCGGTGAAGACGTCGAGCGCCGCCTGGCCGGCCTCGCGGTGGCCGTTGCCCGTGTCCTTCGTGCCGCCGAACGGCAGGTGCACCTCGGCGCCCGTCGTGCCGGCGTTCACGTACGTGATCCCGGCCTCGAGGTCGCGCATCGCGCGGAACGCGGTGTTGACGTCTCGCGTGAAGATCGAGGACGAGAGCCCGTACTTGATCCCGTTCGAGACGCGGATGGCCTCGTCGGCGTCGCGCACCTTGATGAGCGCGGTGACCGGGCCGAAGATCTCCTCCTGCGCGACGCGCATCTGCGGGTCGACGTCCGCGAAGATCGTCGGCCGGTAGAAGAAGCCGCGCGCGAGATCGCCCTCGGTCGCGACTTCGCCGCCGGTCAGGAGGCGCGCGCCTTCGTCGCTGCCGATCTTGGAGTACGAGTGGATCTTGTCCAGCGCCGCCTTGTTGATGACGGGGCCGATATCGGTGTCGCCCTCCCATCCGGGACCGAGGCGCAGCTTCTCGACCGCCGCGACGAGCTTCTTCTGCAGCGCGTCGTACACCTTCTCGTGCGCGATGACGCGCGACGCGGCCGTGCAGCGCTGGCCGGACGTGCCGAACGCCGACCACACGATGCCGTTCACGGCGAGGTCGAGGTCGGCGTCGTCCATGACGATGATCGCGTTCTTGCCGCCGAGCTCGAGGTGCACGTGCTTCAGCGTCTCCGCGCCGGCCTCCAGCACCTTGACGCCGGTCTCGCGCGAGCCCGTCAGCGTGATGACGCGGATGTCGGGGTGGCGCACCATGCGGTCGCCGACGCTGCTCCCGCCGCCGTACACGATGTTCACGACGCCGTCGGGGAGCCCCGCCTCGTCGAGCAGCTCGACGAAGCGCTCCGCGAGTGCCGGCGTGTCCGTCGCCGGCTTCAGCACGACGGTGTTACCGCAGATGAGTGCCGGGATGAGCTTCCACGACGGGATCGCGATCGGGAAGTTCCACGGCGTGATCGCGCCGACGACGCCCACCGGCTGGCGAATGCTCATGTTCCACTTGTCCGGGAGCTCCGACGGAGTCGTCTGGCCGAAGAGGCGCCGCCCCTCACCGGCCATGTAGTACGTGATGTCGATCGCCTCCTGGACGTCGCCGCCCGCCTCGGCGCGCACCTTGCCCATCTCGTGCGTCATCAACTCAGTGAGCGCGTCCTTCTCGCCCTCGAGGATGCGCGCGAACCGGTAGAGGATCTCGCCGCGCTTCGGCGCCGGGACGAGCCGCCAGTGCGCGTATGCCTCCTTCGCCGCCGCGACCGCACGGTCGACGTCCTCGCCGGTCGAGCGCGGGAAGACGCCGATCGTCTCGCCGTCGGCCGGGCTCGTGCTCTCGAAGGTCTCCGTCCCGGTGATGGCCATGGGACGAGGGTAATCGCTACGTGGGCGCGTCCGTGTCCGGGAACGTGCCCGGAATGCGGGCCCGGCGCCGGTCGCGGATCTCGCGCTGCTCCGCGTGCTCGCCGGCGTCCTTGCCCGCGCGGCGGTCGTTGCCCTCGCGCCGGTCGACGATGACGGTCACGTTCGGATTGTCGCTGTAGTACTCGACCATCTTCTCGTACAGCTCGTCGGCGAGCTCGCGGGGTATGACGCAAAAGATCATCTGCGTCTGATTGTGAAGGAGTGCGGCGTCGTCCGCTAGATGCGGGCGATATCGGGGACGAGACGGCCCTCGTCCTCGACCCGCGTGTTCCAGTCCTTGTAGCTCGACTCGAGCTCGTCCAGCTCGTGCCCGCGGGCCTCGAGGCGAACCGGCTGCGCCGATTCCGGACTCACGCGGTACTGGTACCAGGAGAGATCCCAGGCCACGGTCACGGCCAGCTCGCCGGAAACCCCGGAGAGCGGGACGATGCTGGCGCGCGCCTCGCCGAGGCTCTTCGCGATGCCCCCGACCGTGCGCCGGTAGGTGCTCGCGTTGAAGAGGTCGGCGGCCTCGAGCACCGCCACTTCGTCGTTGGAGAGGCGGCGCAGGATCGGCTCCGGCGGCGCGATCGTCTCGCCGTTCGAGCGCGAGAGGCCGAGGATCTCGACCAGACCGCGACGACGGCGGCGGCTGTCGCCGGCGATCGTCGGCTGCGTCGGCGTGCCTTCCTTGATCCACCCGTGCTCGATCGCCGTCTCCTGGCAGAGCTGGCACACGTGGGTGAGCTCCGCGCCCTCCTCGGGCGCGAAGCGCACGGAGCGCTCGCCCAGGAGGAGCGTCCGCTCGCAGACGGCGCATTGCCGCAGCGTCGAGATCTTCGTGACCCGCACTGGTGACGACTATAGCCCCCTTGCCGAGGGCTATCGGCGACCGCTATGGTGACATACATGTGTGTTTTACATGTAGGCGCATGAGAGGCGGGCCGAGAGCGCGGCACCACCATCGCGGCCGCTGGCACGTGCTCGCCCGCGTGGAGCGGTTCACGGAGCCTGCGCTCCTCCTGCTGCTCCGGGAGCGGCCGACGCACGGCTACGACCTGCTCGAGCGCCTGCCCGAGCTGACGGGCGAGTCGCGCGTCGAGATGGGCAACCTCTACCGCCTCCTGCGCGCGCTCGAGGAGGAGGGCCTCGTCGTCTCCGAGTGGAGTGACGGCAAGCGCACGTACGCGATCACCGAGCGCGGCGTGCAGCTGCTCGACCAGTGGGTCGAGGCGCTCCGCACCTCCCAGGAGCGCACGCAGCGATTCATCGAACGCTACGAGCAAGGGAGGTGAACATGCACGGACACCATCGCCATGGTTGGGGCGGCGGCCCGCGGATCCTTTTCCGCGGCGGCTTCCCGAATCGCCAGGAGCTCCTCGAGCGGCTGGAGAACTACCAGCGCGACCTCGAGCAGCAGCTCGCGGACATCGCAGACGTGATCTCGCATCTGCGGGACAAGCCGGGTGACCCGCAAGCGGCGACGCAAGCGTGATGACGAACGACCGGTACCTGGTTCCGCGCTTTGCGCGGAACCAGGTACCTGCGCTCTTCTATGCCTTTGCGGTCTCGCGGTCTTTCTTTGTTGCTTCGATGATCTTCTGCGCCACGTGCGTCGGCACTTCCTCATAGCGGAGGAAGGCCATGTGGTAATCGCCGCGGCCGCCGGTCATCGACGTGAGCGCCTGCGAGTACGTGAGGATCTCGGCCATCGGCACCTCGGCGCGGATGGTCGTCATGCCGGCGACGGGCTCCATCCCCTGCAGCCGCCCGCGGCGTGAGTTGAGGTCTCCGTTGACTGCGCCGACGGTCTCGTCGGGGACGCTCACCTCGATCTCCATGATCGGCTCGAGCAGCACCGGCTCGGCCTTCGCATACGCCTCCTTGAACGCGAGCGAGCCGGCGATCTTGAACGCCATCTCCGACGAGTCGACGGCGTGCTCCATCCCGTCGACGAGCAGCACGCGCACGCCCTGCACGGGCGCACCGGCGAGGTCGCCGTGCTCCATCGCCTCGCGCACGCCCTTGTCCACCGCGGGGCGGTAACTGTGGGAGATGACGCCGCCGACGATCTTGTCCACGAACTCGTAGCTGAGCTCGCCGCCGTCTTCCGCCGGCAGTGGCTCGATGCGGATCGCGCAGTCGCCGAACTGGCCGCGCCCGCCGGTCTGCTTCTTGTACCGGTGCCGCGCGGTCGCCTCCTTGCGGATCGTCTCCTTGTACGGCACGCGCGGCGGGTGGAGCTCGACATCGACGTGGAAGCGGCTGTGCAGCCGGTCGACGGCGACCTCGACCTGCATCTGTGAGAGGCCGGAGAGGAGCTGCTCGCCCGTCTGTGGATCGCGGCGCATCTGCAGCGTCGGGTCCTCCTCGGACAGACGGCGCAGGCCGGCGGCCATCTTCTCCTCGTCGCCCTTCGCCTTCGGCGTGATCGCGAAGCTCATGACCGGCTGCGGGAAATCGATGTGCGGCGGCTCGACCGGCACCTCGTGGTCGACGAGCACGTCGCCGGTGACGACGTCCTTCAGCTTCGCCACGGCGCCGATGTCCCCCACGCCGAGCGCGTCGGCGGTCTCACTCTCCTTGCCCTGCAGCAAGAGCACCTGACCGAGCCGCTCCTTCGCGTGCGTGCGCGGATCGACGAGCGTCGTGTCGCCCGAGACCGGGCCGGCGAGGACGCGAAAGCAGCTGATGCGCCCCGCGAATGGATCGGCGATCGTCTTGAAGACGAACACCGCCTGCTTCGCGTCGCCGAACTCGATCGTCGTTCCCTTGCGCGCCGGCGACGGGACGCCCTCGACGAGGAGATCGAGGAGCGCGGTCGTGCCGAGATTCTTCGTCGCCACGCCGCACGCGACCGGATAGAGCTCGTCGCGCGTCACCGCGCCCTTGAGCGCGGCGGCGACGTCCTCGGCCGGCAGCTCCTCGCCATCGAGGTAGCGCGCCATCAGATCCTCGTTCGTCTCCACCACCGCGTCGAGGAGCTTCTCGCGGTACTCCTGCACTTGCGCCGCCATCGAGTCCGGGATCGGCTGCGGGCCGCCTTCCTTGCCGCCGGTCGGGTCCATGTACGCGCACATGTGCAGCAGGTCGACGACGCCTGTCATCTCGTGCTCGGCGCCGATCGGCAGCTGGATCGCGACACAGCGGTCCGACAACTGTCCGCGCGCCGCCTCGAGGACGCGGAAGAAGTCGGCGCGCTCGCGGTCGAGCATGTTCACGAACACGACGCGCGAGAGCTCGTACTCCTCGGCGCGCGCCCAGACGCGGAGGCTGTTCACCTCGACGCCCATGACGCCGCTGAGAACGACGAGCGCGCCCTCGACGACACGCAGCGCCGCGAAGGTGTCCGCCTGGAAGCCCGCGTCGCCGGGGCAGTCGATCAGGTTGATCTTGCGTTCGTGCCAGTCGAGGTGCGTGAACGTCCCCGACAGCGACATCTGGCGCCGGTGCTCGTCGTCCTCCCAGTCGCTGACGGTTGTCCCCTGCCCGATGGACCCGAGCCTGTTCGTCTTCCCTGCCTGGAACAGCAGCGCCTCGACGAGCGAGGTCTTGCCGACTCCGCGGTGGCCGACGACGGCGATGTTGCGGATCTTTCCGGGCTCGGTAGCAGGCATGGAGCTCCTGTCCTCGGGTGATGTCTTAGCCGGATCGTAACCCGGTTCCGAGGCTCAGAGGGTCGAGCCCGACACAGCCACGGCCGGGGCCAGGCCCGGTTACGAGAGTGTCACGGCTTCGTCACGTCCTGCCGAATCATGCGACGTACCTCGTGATCTATCCGTAACAGGGCCTGGCCCCGGTCATGTCCTTCGGTCTAGCCGCCCACGCCCACTCCGTACGCGGTCCAGAACGTGCACTTGTGGTCGGAGGCGAACCCGGACTCCGGCGCGGGCGCCGGCTCGGTCAGCGACTGCGCCTGGTCGGTCGCCGTCGTGTACGCCGGCCAGGCAGGGAGGCCGGCGCCGTTCGGGTTCCCGTGCTTGGCGAAGTTCGTCCAGTAGCCCTGCATGTCCGCCGCGAGCGTCGCCTGCCCGGCGCTCAGCTTGCCCGCGCTCGTCGGGAAGAGGTACTGGAGCTCGGCGGAGTGGTAGTCGCCGAGCGAGTACGGGACCGGCGGGATCGGGTAGAGGAACGGCGGGTTCGGATCGTTGAGCTCGTACTGGTACGTCGGCGTGAACTGCGAGAGGTTCTGGACGTCTTCGCGGGCGTTGCACGCGAAGATCGCGTCGGTGCCCACCGCGCCGAGAGCGTTGTACGGCGTCGGGTACGCGCCGATCGGGTACGCGGACACGATGGGCGCGGCGATCGAAGCCGACGGAAACTCCAGCTCCGTCGCAATCTGCTGCTGGTAGTTCGCAGCCGTCACCGGGTTGCCCGACTGCGTCGTGAGCAGGTCGACGAAGAGCATCCACTCGTCGTGGTTCGAGCCGGACATCACCGGTACGTGGTTGAAGTCGCCCGTCTTGAACGCGGTCGAGTACTGCTCCGGCAGGAAGCTGCTGATGTTCGGGTACTGCGTGATCGCAGTCTCGTTCGCGAGCAGCGTCGTCACCGGCAGAGCGCGCAGGCACGCCGCGGTCTGGTCGGCGCAACCCATCTTCGCGGCGAGCGACTCGCCCGTCGCCTCCGCCTGCGCAAGCGTCGGGATGGTCTCCGCGTACGCCCCGCTCTCGACGATTGCGCGCTGGAACAGCCCCTTCCCCGACGGCGACACGAGCTCGGAGCGGACGCTGAGGCCTCCCGCCGACTCGCCGAAGATCGTGACGTTCGACGGGCTGCCGCCGAAGTGGGCGATGTTCCGTTTCACCCAACCGAGTGCGAATTGCTGATCCATCAGGCCGTAGTCGCCCGAGTCCTGCGTCGACGACTCGGCGCTCAGCGCCGGATGCGCGAGGAAGCCGAGCAGGCCGAGCCGGTAGTTGATGGTTACGACGATGACGCCGTGCTTGAGGAGGGCGGTCGGGTCATAGTCGGTGCCTTCGCCGGAGATGAGCGAGCCGCCGTGGATCCAGAACATGACCGGCAGCTTCGACGCGGGCTTCGCACTCGTCGGCGTGTACACGTTCAGGAACAGGCAGTCCTCGTCGGTGCTCGGGACGCCGAACGGGCCGAGCGTCTGCGGGCACGACGACCCGAACTGCGTCGTCTGGAGGACGCCCTTCCAGCGCGCGTGCGCTTGCGGTGGCTTCCAGCGCAGCGGACCGACCGGCGCAGCCGCGTACGGGATGCCGCGGAACGCGCGGATGCCTCCGCTGATCGCTCCTTTGATCGAGCCTGTGTCGGTTGCGACAACGGTCGGCTCGACCTTCGGCTTCTTCGGCTTCGGCTTGGCCGAGGCCCCTCCTGCAACTATCGCAGCGACGACACACACGAACACGAGCGCGCGCTTCATCGCGACTCCCCTCGTTGAACGCCGATTCAACGGGAGTCTAGGGGATCTACAGCGTCGCGCGGGTGGCCGCGCCGGCGAGCCGCGCCTTGAGGCGGAGGATCGCCTTCGTGTGCAGCTGCGAGACCCGCGACTCGGTGACGCCGAGCACCTCTCCGATCTCGCGCAGGGTCAACTCTTCGTAGTAGTAGAGCGTGACGACGAGCTTCTCCCGCTCGGGCAGGCGGGCGATCGAGTCCGCGATCGCCTCGCGCAGCTCGACCTGCGAGAGCGCGCCCTGGGGATCGGGCGCATCGGTGTCCTCGATCGTGTCGATGAGGGCCACCTGGTCGCCGCCCGACCCGGAGATCGTCCAGAGCTCGTCGAGGGCGGCGATCGACGACCGCGAGATCTCCGACAGGCTCTCGTCCAGCTCCTCCGTCGTGAGGCCGAGCTTGCCCGCGATCTCCTCGTCGCTCGGGACGCGGCCCAGCTTCGCCTCCAGCTCGCCGATGGCCCGCTCGATGTCGCGGGCCCGGGAGCGCACCGAGCGCGGAACCCAGTCGAGCGCGCGCAGCTCGTCGATGATCGCTCCGCGGATCCGGGCGATCGCGTACGTCTCGAACTTCACGTCCCGCTCCGGGTCGTAGCGCTCGATCGCGCCGATCAGCCCGAGCAGGCCGTAGGAGACGAGGTCCTCGTCGTCGACGTGGGCTGGGAGCCCGCTGCCGAGGCGGCCGGCGACGTATTTCACGAGCGGGGCGTACGTGACGATGAGGCGGTCGCGGACGGCCGGGTCGGCCTTCGCCCGGTACTCGCGCCACAGCGCCTGCATCTCGTCGGGGCGGCTCACGGGGAGAGAATACGGCGTGCGCCGCTGGTTTCCTCAGCGACGGAACGCGGCGAGGGCCATCGAGCCCATCCAGACGGCGAGCGCGAGGGCGGCGACGGCGATGATCCAGCCGCGCACGCCGTGCCCGGTGGCCGCCACGGCGACCAGCACGAACGCCGCCGCGAGAACCGAAAACAGGAGCCCGAGCGCCCTGTGCTGCACCAGACGACGGTACTATCAGGCGCGCCTAGGGGCGTAGCTCAGTTGGTAGAGCGGCGGTCTCCAAAACCGTAGGCCGGGGGTTCGAGTCCCTCCGCCCCTGTTTCGCGCGGCGTCTCCAAGTGGCGAAGGAGCGGTACACCCGCTCCGGCTAGCTTGAGCCTGTGGCCCTCGCGCTCACCGCCCCTTCACCCTCGACGATCCGGCGCGCGCGGCGCGAGGTGGCGGCTTCGGAGGCCTTGGCCGACGCGGCCATCGCGTTCCGGCGTGAGCGTGGCCGCCGCGGCGACCGAGAGCTCGACCAGGCGCTCGCCCGCGGCGCCGACGCGCTCCTCTCCGATGCCTTCGAGCTCGGCTGGTGGCGCGACGAGGGCGGCAGCTTCGCCCACTACCTCCTCTCCTTCAGCCTCGAGTGGGTGTGGGAGGAGCTCGCCTCCGGCGGGACATCCGTCTATCCCCATCCGTGGCGCTTCCGCCAGCCCGGCCACGGGATGTCGATGGCGATCGCCTACGCCGACCGCTTCTACCCGCACGCGCTGCGACCGCTCGAGCTCGACCGGGGCGAACGCGTCGAGATGAGCTGGGGCCGGCGCGCGCTGAGCGCCCTCGGCGGGCTCGGCACCTGGTACCCGATCACGCCTGCCGTCTACGACGGGCGGTGCACGCCGCTCCGCTCGTGGCCGTCCAGCCGCGGGCGCACACAGCTGGCCGCCTTCGTCGCGGGCGCGCGGCTGCCGTTCGACACGATCGTGAACGGCCGCCGCGTGTGCGGGAACCGCTCGCTGCTCGTCCGCACGCTGCTGCACGAGGAGACGCACGCCGGCTTCTGGCGCACGTACCGGCGCGAGCCGAACCGGCTCGCCGCGTCCATCGAGGAGAACGTCGTGCAGCTCTTCGAGCTCGCAGTCGGAACTGCGCTGCGCGACGGCTTCCTGCCGACCGTCGACGACGTCGAGCGCGCCGCGCGGAAGGACCGGCGACACGGCGTCGTCGAGGTGATCGCGGCGTGCGCGGGCGGCGGCGGTCTGCGCGGCGTGTGCCGCCGCGCGCGTGCGCTGACCGTGCACGCGTCAAGGCTGCCGCGCGAGAGCGACGTCGCCGCGCTCCTCAACCGTCGCGCCGGCGGGCGACGGCCTGTGTACGCCTGGCGCTACGCCCTCCGTTAGTGCTTTCCGGCTAAGAGTCGCGCAAGCGTCCCGTGCACGAACGGGTCGCTCGACACCGACACCGAGCCGGAGAACGGGTACTCGAGTAGCACGACCGTCAGCAACCCCGCGCCGACCACCATCGACACCATGACGACGAGCGTGATGTCGAGGCCAGGTTTGTGCGTCCGCAGGAAGAAGGTGGTGAGAATGCTGATCGCGGCTGTGAGCAGCAGCAGGACCATGAACGCGGTCGGCAGCGCCGAGTTGGACGCCGATATGCGATTGCGCCGCAGGGCGATGAGGTCGTTCATCCTGTCCACGGCGGACGCGTAGAACGTCTTCTGCGTCTCGCTCACCGGGTCGTACGACTGCATGGCCGCGAAGAGCGTGTCCGTCGCGACGACGCCGGCCTGCACCTTCGTCGCGTTTCCATCGCGCATCGCGGGGAACTCGACATTCCGCACGACATTGATGTACGCGATCAGCTGACCGTCGACACGGTCGCGTGCGGCAACCGGAAAGACCCGGACGTCGCGCTGGATCTGCCCGAGTGCGTTCGCCTCTTCCGTGACGTTCGCAGAGGCTTCGTCATACCCTTGGAAGAGGTTGACCGCCGCGAACGCGAGCACGAGCGCGAAGAGCGTCATCACCATCGCCGCGACCGCGACGACGATCGCGCTCGACGAGTCTGTCCGCCACGAATCGAGCCGGCCGCGCAGCATGAGGAACACGCCGACGACGACCGCCGGGAGCCCGGCGATGACGATGATGATGAGTGCCCATTCGGGCACGCTGTTGAGAATGGAGCGGATCACTCGGTCGCTAGGTGTCGTCGCGGCGCTCGAGCCGCGAACGGAAAGCATCTCGGATCGACCGGTCGGACAAGCGTGGAGCCTGCTCAGGTTCCGGCTCCTCCGGCTCACGCCGCTTCACGTTCGTCACCTCGTCGCTGCGCTCGCCGTACGAGCGCGCGTAGACCTCTTCCTCGGCCAGTTGAGGAAGCTCGCTCCGGCTGCGGCGGCGGCGCAGCAACACGGCCCCTCTCCTATCACTCCACGGCGTCCAGTGCCAGCTGGCGGTACTCCACGAGCCCGGACACGCCGACGCCGACGAGGCGTAGCGCGCCCGGCCGGTCGCGGAGGCCGCGGTCGAGCAGCCGGCACGCGAGGTCACCGATCTGCGCGGGATCGTCGATGCCGACGTCGAGCGAGGTCGACCGGCTGCGGATGGAGAAGTCCGCATAGCGGAGCTTCGTCGTCACCGTCCTCGCCGTCTGGCCGCGCGAGCGGAGATGGCCCGCGACCTCGGTCGCCATGCCGCGCAGCTCGTCGTGCAGGCGCTCGCGGTCGAGGAGGTCGCGCTCGAAGGTGTTCTCGACCGAGATGGAGATGCGCTCGACCCCGAACTCCAGGCCGCGCGGGTCGACGCCGCGTGCGCGGTCGCGCAGCACCTGGCCGACGCTCCCGGGGAGCAGCCGCCGCAGGTCGTCATCACCGAGCGCCGCAAGCGCCCCGATCGTCTGCACGCCGGCGGCCCGCAGGCGCTGCTCCGCCTTCGGCCCCACTCCCGGCAGCCGCCGCACGTCGAACGGCGCGAGAAACGTCGCCTCCTGGCCGGGGACGACGACCGTCAGCCCGCCCGGCTTGCGCGCATCGCTCCCGATCTTCGCCACCACCTTGCACGGCGCGACACCGATCGAGCACGTGAGGCTCGTCCCCGCGCGCACCGCCGTCTGGACCGCCTCGGCGACGACGCGTGCCTCGAGGAAGCCGGACGCGACCTCGCCGAGATCGAGGTACCCCTCGTCGATGCCGGTCTGCTCGAGCGTCGGGACGATGCCGCGCACCGTCGACCACACGTGGCGCGAGTACTCGCGGTAGAGACTGTGGCGCGGCCGCACGATGACGGCCTCCGGGCAGCGTCGGATCGCCTCGGCGGCGCTCATCGCCGAGTGGATGCCGAACCCGCGCGCGACGTAGTTCGCGGTCGCGACCACGCCGCGCCCGCGCGGGTCGCCGCCGACGATGAGTGGCTTCGAGCGCAGCTCCGGGCTTTCCAGCTCCTCGACGGCGGCGTAGAAGGCATCGAGGTCGAGATGGGCGAGGATCACTCCCCGAGATTAGGCTCCCGGCATGTCGACCCTCACGCGCACCGCACGGATGGAGGCTCTTGTCGCCGAGCTGCGCGAGCGGACCGCACAGGTCGCGCGCGGCGGCGGAGAGGCAGCGGTCGAGCGGCACCGCTCGCGCGGGAAGATGACGGCCCGGGAGCGGATCGACCGGCTCGTCGATCCAGGCGCCGCATTCCTGGAGCTGGGCGCGCTCGCCGCCTGGAACATGTACGACGGCGATGCGCCGAGCGCGGGGATCGTCACCGGCATCGGCGTCGTCGAGGGGCAGCAGTGCGTCATCGTCGCCAACGACGCGACGGTCAAGGGCGGCTCGTACTTCCCGCTGACGGTGAAGAAGCACCTGCGCGCGCAAGAGGTAGCGGCGCAGAACCGGCTGCCGTGCTTCTACCTCGTCGACTCGGGCGGCGCGTTCCTGCCGCTGCAGGCGGAGGTCTTCCCCGACCGCGATCACTTCGGACGCATCTTCTTCAACCAGGCGCAGATGTCCGCCGCCGGCATCCCGCAGATCGCCGTCGTCATGGGCTCGTCGACGGCCGGCGGCGCGTACGTGCCGGCGATGAGCGACGAGACGGTCATCGTCCGCGGCACCGGGACGATCTTCATCGGCGGCCCGCCGCTCGTGAAGGCGGCCACCGGCCAGGACGTGACGGCCGAGGAGCTCGGTGGCGCGGACGTACACGCGCGCCGTTCCGGCGTCGTCGATCACTACGCCACGTCGGACGAGCACGCGCTCGCAGTCGCGCGCGGCATCGCGCGCACGCTGCACATGCGCCCGCCCGCACACCCATGGGAGCTCGCAGACCCGGAACCGCCGGCGATCGATCCTGCCGATCTGTACGAGCTGATCCCGGAGGACTTCCGCCACCAGACCGACGCCCGCGACCTGATCGTGCGCATCGTCGACGGCTCCCGCTTCCAGGAGTTCAAGCAGCTGTACGGCGAGACGCTCGTCACGGGCTTCGCTCACATCGAGGGCATCCCGGTCGGGATCCTCGCCAACAACGGCGTCCTCTTCGCCGAGTCCGCGCAGAAGGGCGCGCACTTCATCGAGCTCTGCTGCAAGCGGCGCGTACCGCTCGTCTTCCTCCAGAACATCACCGGCTTCATGGTCGGGGCCGAGTACGAGGCGGGCGGGATCGCGCGCGACGGCGCGAAGCTCGTCATGGCGGTCGCGAACGCGCGCGTGCCGAAGTTCACCGTCGTGACCGGCGGCTCGTTCGGCGCGGGCAACTACGCCATGTGCGGCCGCGCATACGAGCCGCGGCAGCTGTGGATGTGGCCGAACGCGCGGATCTCCGTCATGGGCGGCGAGCAGGCGGCGACCGTCCTCTCAATGGTCGGCGACGTCGACGAGGACGCCATCCGGGAGAAGTACGAGGAGGAAGGCAACCCGTACTACTCGACCGCGCGCCTGTGGGACGACGGCATCATCGATCCGCTCGACACGCGGCGCGTGCTCGCGCTCGGGCTCACCGCGGCGCTCAACGCGCCCATCCCGGAGACGACCTTCGGCGTCTTCCGCATGTGATCGCGCGCATCCTGATCTGGAACTTGTACGACTCGAAGACGAACATCGCCGAACTGCGCGAGCACCTGCCGTACCTCCCCGACGACGCGCACTGGATCTCGAAGGAGGGCGAGGAGCGGTTCGGCCTCGTCGCGTTCGGAGAGCTGCCCGAGCTCGACGAGATGCAGGCGCTGATCGGCACGGATCCGATCGTCTACGAGGAGTACGACGTCGAGTGACGCGAGCTCGCTGGGTGGCGCTCGCGGCCGCCTCGGCCGCACTCTTCCTCGGCTCGTGGACGCTCCTCCACCAGCTGTGGTACCGCTCCGCCGGCGAGATCGTCGACACCCCCGGCTACGAGACGTACGGCGACGCGATCGCTGCCGGACAGGTGCCGTACCGCGACTTCACGGTCGAGTACCCGCCGGGCGCGCTCCTGCCGATGCTCGCGCCGGAGCTAACGGCGTCGCGCGGGAACTTCGGCGAGTACGGGCACTCCTTCGAGAAGTGGATGGCAGGCGCGGGCGTCCTCATGACGCTGCTCGCCGCGCTCGCGCTCGCCGCGCTCCGGCCTCCCCCGCTGCGCGCCGTCGTAGCGATGCTCCTCGTCGGAGCGTCTCCGCTGCTGCTCGGGAACCTCATGCTCTCGCGCTTCGACCTCTGGGTCGCGGCGCTCACGGTCGGCGCACTTGCCGCGTTGCTCTGGGAGCGGGACACGACGAGCGCGATCGTCCTCGGCGCTGCGATCGCGACGAAGCTCTTCCCGGCCGTGCTCGTGCCGATCGGCCTCGCGTGGGTCTGGCGACGCCGCGGCAGGCGCGCGGCTCTCGTGTGGACGGCGGTCGTCGCCGCCGTGTGCGCGGTCGTCTTCCTTCCGTTCGCGGTGCTCTCGCCCGGCGGCGTCGGGCACAGCTTCGGCGTGCAGCTCGGCCGGCCCCTGCAGCTCGAGAGTCTCGGCGGGGCGATTCTCATCGCGCTGCACAACGATGCCGGAACGACGCTGCACGTCTTCACGACGGTGTCGCAGAACCTGAGCGGGCCCGGCGCGCATGCGGCCGCAGTGTTGTCCACCGTCGCGCAGGTGGCGGCGCTCCTCGCGGTTTGGCTCCTCTACGCGCGGGGGCCGGCGACGCGGGAGCGGCTCGTCGCGTACGCAGCCGCCGCTGTCGTCGCCTTTGTCGCGTTCGGGAAGGTGCTCTCGCCGCAGTACCTCGTCTGGCTGATCCCGCTGGTGGCGCTCGTGCGCAGCCGGCTTCCACAGGTCCTGCTCGTCGCCGCGCTCGTGCTGACGCAGATCGAGTTCCCGGCGCGCTACTGGCAGCTCGCGAACGACCTGAAACCGTCGATCGCTGCGGTCGTGCTCGCGCGCGACCTCGTGCTCGTCGCGCTCGCAGTCCTACTGGTGGTCGAGCCAGGGCGCGAGCGCGTCGAAGAGCCCGCGCTCTTCGTCGGCGGTCAGTCGCCGTAGCGGCGCACGGACGTTCGGCGGCATCGGCACGCCGCGGCGGGCGACGACGAGCTTCAACGCGGCGTGCCGCGGGAAGCGCTCGACCGCCTCGCGCAGCGAGGAGAGCTCGTCGCTCCGCTCGCGCACCGCGCGGGCGACGTGCTCGGGGAACGCGCTCGCGAGCGCGGATACCGCGCCGACCGCGCCGGCGGCGAGCCCGCGGCCGATGAACGCCTCCGGGCCGACGAACACGTCCAGCCCCACGTGCAGGTACGGCTCGAACGCCTCGTACGGCGTGTCGGACACCTTCATGCCGACGAGGTTCGGCGCCTGCTCGCGCAGCCGCTCGAGCACCGCCGAGGAGACGGCGTAGCCGCTCGCGCGCGCGAACTCGTACACGTAGAACGGCGTCGGCGCGCACGCGCGCGCGGCCGCCGCGAGGTGCGCGAGCACGCTCTCGTCGTCGAGTGGGAAGTACGGCGGGGAGATGACCGCGACCCCGTCGGCGCCGGCCTCGGCTGCATGCGCGGCGAGCTCGACGGTGTCGGCGGTCGTCTGCGCCCCGGCGTTGACCGCGACCTGGAGCTTCCCGCGCGCTGCCTCGATGAAGAGCTCGGCCACGCGGCGCCGCTCCGCGACGGAGAAGAGCAGGCCCTCCCCCGTCGTCCCGAGCGCGAGCACGCCGTCGAGCCCGCCGGCGGCGAGGAAGTCGGCGTACAGCGCGAACGCATCCTCGTCGAGCGTGTCATCGTCGCGCAGCGGCGTCAGGGCGGCGGCGAAGGCTCCGTGCAACATGGGGCCACTCTAAGCTCTGAGATCGTGGCGAACCTCCGCATCGAGCGCGACGGACCGGTATTGCGCATCACGCTGGCGCGTCCCGACCGGCGCAACGCGTTCGACGCAGCGGTCATCGCCGAGCTGGCGGAGGCCTTCGTCGACCCCGGCCGCGCCCGTGCGGTCGTGCTCGCCGGCGACGGGCCGAGCTTCTCCGCCGGCGCCGACGTGGACTGGATGCGCTCCTCCGCCGACCTCTCGTTGGAGGAGAACGTCGCCGACGCCAACGCGCTCCGGAAGATGCTGGAGTCGATCGACGGCTGCCTGGCACCTGTGGTCGCGCGCGTACAGGGGCATGCGCTCGGCGGCGGCGCGGGCCTCGTCGCCGCGGCCGACATCGCGATCGCGTCGCGCGACGCGTCGTTCGCGTTCTCGGAGGTGAAGCTCGGGATCATCCCGGCGGTCATCTCGCCGTTCGCGCTTGCGAAGATCGGACCGAGCGCTGCGCGGCGCTACTTCGTCACCGGCGAGCGCTTCGACGCGGAGACGGCGCTCCGCATCGGGCTCGTGCACGAGGTTGCGGACGATCTCGACGCGGCCGTCGACCGCGTCGTCGGCGAGCTCCTCTCGGCGGGACCGCAGGCGGCCCGATGGGCGAAGCGGCTCGTGCGCGAGCGTCCCGACGGCCCGGAGACGGCACAGTGGATCGCGGCACGGCGAACGAGCGACGAGGGCCAGGAAGGGCTGCGCGCGTTCCTCGAAAAGCGCAAGCCCCGCTGGCGCGAATGACCGAGCATCGCGTCTCGCCGATCGAGCTGTTCTTCGACGTCGTGTTCGTCTTCGCGCTCACGCAAGTGACGACGCTGTGGTTCGAGCAGCCGACGTGGGCCGGCCTCGGTCGAGGACTGCTCGTGCTGGCGGCTCTCTGGTGGGTGTGGGCGAGCTACGCGTGGCTGACGAATGCGGCCGACGTCGAGGCGGGGTTCATCACCGGCGTGCTGCTGTGCGCGACCGCCGCACTGTTCGTCGCCGCACTCGCCGTCCCGGAGGCGTTCGGCGCGCAGCGTTTCGTGTTCGGTGTCGCATTCTTCGTCGTGATGCTCGCCTTCGTGGGGCTGTACGCGATCGTGAGCAAGCACGAGCCCGACCTGCTTGCCGCCGTGTTGCGGACCTCGTGGACGGTCGTGCCCGGCGCGGCGCTCATCCTCGCGGCGGCGTTCGTCCCCTCGGGTGCGCGGCCCGCGCTCTGGGGTCTTGCGTTCCTGTGCGGCTTCTTCGGGCCGGTGCTCGCGGGCGTCGAGGGCTGGCGCATCCATCCCGGGCATTTCGCGGAGCGTCACAGCCTCATCGTCATCATCGCCATCGGGGAGTCTCTCGGCGCAATCGGCTTCGGCGCACGAGGCACGCATCTCGGCGGCGAGGTGATCGCCGCGGCGTTGCTCGGCTTCCTCGTCTCTTCCTCGTTCTGGCTGTCGTACTTCGACTACGCATTCATCGGCGTGCGAGACCGCCTCGCCGCCAGCAGCGGCGTACAACAGGTCACCCTCGCGCGCGACGCGTACACGTACGGGCATCTGCCGATGGTTGCGGGAATCGCTTTGTTCGCGTTCGCGATGCGAGAGACGCTGAAACACGTCAGTGCGCACCTGCATTGGGTCCCTGCGGTCGCGCTCTGTTGCGGGTGTGCGCTGTACATGTTCTCGTTCGTCACGGTCCGCTGGCGCGTCACGCACAGCATCGGCCGCGGCCGGCCCATCGCGATGGTTGCGTTCGCGCTGCTCACGCTGGCGGCGACGCGCGTGGCGGCGATCACCGCGCTGGCCCTCCTGTGCGTCGTCTGCATCGGGCTCCACGTGTACGAGCTGACGCGCTGGCGTGAAGACCGCGCGCGTCTCCGCGCGGGCAGCCTGGCTGAAGTCTGATCAGGCGACGGCGCGCATGTTCTCTTCGAGATGCCCGACGCTCGACGTGCCCGGGATGGCGAGGATCACGGGCGAGCGATCGAGGAGCCACTGGATCTCGTAGGCCGACCCGCGGGTCAGCCCCTCACCGAGCGGCGCCCAGGGCATGAACGCGATCCCCTCCTCCGTGCACACGTCGACGACGTCGTCGGAGGTGAGGAGGCCGCGGTTGTACTGGTTCTGCACCGAGACGATGCGTGTGACCGACTGCGCGCGCCGCAGCTGCTCCACCGAGAAGTTCGACACGCCGATCATTCGGATCTTCCCCTCGACGCGGAGCTGCTCGAGCGCGCCGATCGACTCCTCGATCGGCACCTCCGGATCGTGGCGATGCAGCTGATACAGATCGATGCGCTCGAGCTTCAGACGGCGCAGGCTCGCGTCGCACGCCTCGCGCAGGTGCTCGGGCCGGCCGTCGCGGATGCGGTCCTGCAGGCCCCAGCCGAGGCCGCCCTTCGTCGTGATGACGAGGCCCTCCGGATACGGGTGGAGCGCCTCCGCGACGATCTCCTCGCTGCGGCCGGCGCCGTAGATGTCGGCGGTGTCGATGAAGTTCACGCCGAGCTCGACGGCTCGCCGGAGGACGCGCACGCCTTCCTCGCGGTCGTCGACGATGCGCATCGAGCCGAAGCCGAGACGGCGCACCTCGAGCTCGCCTCCGAGCATGAACGTCGGGTTCACGACTCGACCTTAACCGGCTCGCCGCCTGCTGTGGCGGAGCGGTAGAGCGCGTCGATCGTCCGCGCCTGCCCGAGCGCGTCCTCGCGCCCGAGCATCGGCGGCTCCAACCCGCGGATCGCGCGGCTGAAGTTGTCCGACTGCAGGCGGTAGCGGTCGGCCGTGGCGATCGCGATCAGCTCGACGTCGTCGCCGCGCTGGAGCACGATCCCGGGCTCGTCCGCGCCCCACGGCGTCGGCACGCGCAGCGTCCCCTCGGAGCCGACGACCTCCAGGCCCTGCCGGGAGGGGAGGTCGTAGGCGCAGTCGAGCTGCGCGAGCACGTTCCCCGGGAAGACGAGCGTGCCGACGACGCGGAGGTCGACGCCGGTCTCTCCGAGCACCTGCCACGCCATCGCGGTCTCCGGCTCGCCGGCGAGCAAGCGCGAGCCGCTGACGCAGTAGCAGCCGACGTCCATGAGCGACCCGCCGGCAAGCGCGGGATCGAGGCGGGCCTCGTCGTCGACCAGGGTGAACGTGAACGTGGCCCGGATGAGCCGCAGCTCGCCGATCGCGCCGCCGTGGACGAGCTCGACCAGCCGCGCAGTCTGCGGATGGTGACGCCACATGAACGCCTCCATCAGCAGAAGGCCCGCCCGATCGGCGGCGTCGAACACCCGCTCGACCTCGGCTGGATGGCGCGCCATCGGCTTCTCGCACAGGACGTGCTTGCCCGCCTCGAGCGCGCGCACCGACCACTCGACGTGCGGCCCGTTCGGGAGCGAGATGTACACGGCCTCGACGTCCGGATCCTCGAGCAGCGCCTCGTAGGAGCCGTGCGCGCGCGGGATCCCCCACTCGTGCGCGTACGCGGCGGCGCGCTCCTCCGTGCGGCTCGCGACCGCGACGAGCTCGCTCTCCTCCGACTCTTTCAATCCGGGGATGACGGCCGCATTGATGCGCGCCGTCGACAGCAGGCCCCAGCGGACCCGATCTACCCCCAAGAGTCTTCGGTCATCGGCCGGAACGACGTCGTGAGGATGCGCATGCCGCGTGGGCGCGTGAGCGCGAAGACGACGACGTCGGCCACCTCCTCCGGCGTCAGCATCCCGGTGAGCACGTCCTCCGAGCGGCCGCGATCGTCGTCGAGCGCGAAGTCGGTGGCCACGCCGCCGGGGCAGATGCACGTGCAGCGGATCCCCTGCTCGCGCAGCTCGTGGTCGAGCGAGCGGATGAAGCCGACCTGCCCGAACTTCGACGCGTTGTAGACCGACTCGTGCGGGAACGCGCGCAGGCCGGCCACCGATGCGATCGCGAGGATGTCGCCCTCGCCCCGCTCGAGCAGCTGCGGCAGCGCCGCGCGCACCGAGTGGATCGTGCCCATGAGGTTGACGTCGATCATCTCCTGGACGTGCGCCTCGGTGAGCTCGAGGAACGGGCCGTAGGCGCCGACGCCCGCGTTCGCGACGAGGATGTCGAGCCGCCCGAACGTGTCGATGGTGTCGGCGACGAGGCGGTCGAGATCCTCCCGCTTCCGCACGTCGCACCGGCGCGCCACCGCGTTCAGGCCGAGGTCGCCGCCGCTGCGGGAGCCGAGCCCGAGCTTGACGCCTTCGGCGTCCAACGCGCGGGCAACGGCCGCGCCGATGCCGCGGCTCGCTCCGGTGATCACCGCCACCTTGCCTTCCAGCACACCCATGCTTGCGACACTAACGGCATGCACCGGGTCCTGGTGGCGAACCGCGGCGAGATCGCGCTGCGCGTCTTCCGCGCGTGCGCGGAGGAGGGGCTGGAGACGGTCGCGGTCGCAGCCCCCGACGACCTCGGCTCGCTGCACGCCCGCTCGGCGGACGCGACGGTGGAGATCGCGTCGTATCTCGTCCCCGGCGAGCACGTGCGCGCCGCGCAGGAGGCGGGCGCCGACGCGGTGCATCCCGGCTACGGCTTCCTCGCCGAGAGCGCCGAGCTCGCCGAGGCGGTGCTCGACGCCGGCCTCACGTGGATCGGCCCTCCGCCCGTGGCGCTGCGTGCGGGCGGCGACAAGCTGGCGGCGAAGGAGACGGCGCGCGCGAACGGCGTGCCAGTGCTGCCGACGGGAACCGCGCAGGAGATCGGCTTCCCGCTGGTCGTGAAGGCGGCCGCGGGCGGCGGCGGGCGCGGCATGCGCGTCGTGCGCACCGCGCCGGAGCTGGACGAAGCGGTCGAGGCGGCGCAGCGCGAGGCGAAGGCGGCCTTCGGCGACGACACCGTGTTCTTCGAGCGCTACCTCGAGCGGCCGCGCCACGTCGAGATCCAGCTGCTCGCCGACCGCCACGGCGCAGTCATCGCACTCGGCGAGCGCGACTGCTCGGTGCAGCGTCGTCACCAGAAGGTTCTGGAGGAGTCCCCCTCGCCGGCGGTCGGCCCGGAGCTTCGCGCCGCGATGAGCGACGCCGCGGTCGCGTTCGCGCGCGCGATCGGGTACGAGAGCGCCGGCACCGCCGAGTTCGTCCTCGAGGGCAACGAGTTCTTCTTCCTCGAGCTGAACGCGCGCATCCAGGTCGAGCATCCGGTCACCGAGCTCGTCACGGGCGTCGACCTCGTGCGCGCGCAGCTCGCGATCGCGCGCGGCGAGCCGCTCGACGTCCATCCCGAGCTGAACGGCCACGCGGTGGAGGTGCGGCTATACGCGGAAGACCCGCGCACGTTCCTGCCTCAGGTCGGCCGCATCGACCGGCTCGTTCTCCCAAGCTCCGTCCGCGTCGACTCCGGCGTCGCCGAGGGCGACGAGATCGGCACCTCGTACGACCCGATGATCGCGAAGCTGATCGCGCACGCGCCCACGCGTGGCGAGGCGCTCGACCGTCTCGCCGACGCGCTCGCCGAGACGGAGGTCGACGGCGTCACCACCAACCTGCCGTTCCTGCGCTGGCTCGTCGCGCATCCGGTCGTGCGCGCCGGACGCGCCACCACCGCCTTCCTCATCGAGCACCCGCCGCTCGCGCAGACAGCGCGTACTCCCGCGCCGCCCTGGGCAGAGCCGTGGCGGCTCAACCTCCCCGCGCCGCTGCCCGCCCCGCCGCCCGACGACACCGCGGCCGACCACGCCCCCACCGGAGAGACGTCCGCGCTCACCGCCCCCATGCCCGGCACGGTGATCAAGGTGCTCGTCGCGGCCGGCGACCGCGTCACCGCGCGCCAACCGCTCGTCGTCCTCGAGGCGATGAAGATGGAGACGCCGCTCGCCTCCCCGTGCGACGCCACCGTGCTAGCCGTGCACGTCGCGGAGGGCGATCGCGTGGCCGGCGGAACCCTCCTCGTGGAATTGGAGGAGTAGATAGGGTCAGTCCATGGCTGAGACCGTGCAGGACTTCTTCGCGAACCTCCCGTCGCGCGCCGATGCGTCGAAGACGGCGGGCATGACCAACTCCTACGTCTTCGACATCGAGGGCGCAGGCACGTGGAAGGTCGACGTCGACAACGGCTCGGTGACCGTCGCCGAGGGCGGCGGCGACGCCGACGTGACCATCGCCACGTCGCAGGAGACCTTCGAGAAGATCATCGCCGGCGAGCAGAACCCGACGAGCGCCTACATGACCGGCAAGTTGAAGGTCAAGGGCGACATGGGTGCTGCGATGAAGCTCCAGAAGCTCTTCTAACCTGCGGTCATGGGGGTCACGATCGAGATCGCCCCGCCGGGGCAGACAAAGGCGGACGCCCTCGCCGTCATGGTCGCGCAACCGCTCGACGGCATCGACGAGCGCTTTGCCGGGCTCGCCGCCACCGGCGAGCTGCGCGGGGACCGCGGCGAAGCGCTCGTGCTGCACGGCGACGGCACGCGTGTCGTCGCAGTCGGCGTCGGCAAGCTCGACGACGTCGACCGGGACGCGTTGCGCACCGCCGGTGCGGCGGCGGCGCACGAGCTCTCGCGCGTAGGCGGAACGCTCGCGTGGCAGCTCGACGAGCGGCTGCCCCTGTCGCCCGACGAGCAGGCGGCCGCGCTCGTCGAGGGCACCATCATCGGCGGCTACACGCCGGGCCTCTGGAAGACGAAAGAGGACGGCAAGCCGAAGCCGATCGAGCGGATCGTCCTCGAGAGCCCTGACGTCCGTGCCGCCGCAGAGCGAGCCGCGCTTCTCGCCGAGCGGACGAACCGCGCGCGCGATCTCGCCAACATGCCGCCGAACGAGCTCTACCCCGAGACGCTCGCGCAACGCGCGGCCGCGCTCGCGGACGAGCACGAGCACCTGACCGCGATCGCCCTCGGCCCGAAGGAGATGGACGAGCTCGGTATGGGGGCGCTCGCCGCCGTCGGCCGCGGGTCGCACAACGAGCCGAGGCTCGTCGTCCTCCGCTACGAGCCACCGCAGGCGACGAATCCCGAGCTCGTCCTCGGCCTCGTCGGCAAGTCGATCACGTTCGACACGGGCGGCATCTCCATCAAGCCGGCGGGCGGCATGGACGCCATGAAGGGCGACATGGCAGGCGGCGCCGGAACGCTGCACGGCATCGGCGCCATCGCGGCGCTCGCTCTTCCCGTGCGCGCCGTTGCGGTGCTTGCCGCCGCGGAGAACATGCCCGGCGGCGACGCGTTCCGCCCGGGCGACATCCTCACCGCGGCGAACGGCAAGACGATCGAGATCATCAACACCGATGCCGAGGGCCGCCTCGTGCTCGCGGACGCGCTCTGGTACGCACGGCGTGAAGGCGCGACGCACGTCATCGACCTCGCGACGCTGACAGGCGCCATGTCGATCGCGCTCGGCGACCTGTACGCCGGCTTCTTCGCCAACGACGACGAATGGCGCGACCGGATCGTCGCGGCCGGCGAGCGCAGCGGCGACCTCACCTGGCCCTTCCCGCTGCATCCGCGCTACCGGCGCTACGTCGACTCGGCGTACGCGGACATGAAGAACGGCTCGACGCTGCGCGAGGCGAGCCCCGCGCTCGCGGCCGAGTTCCTGCAGGAGTTCGCCGGCGAAGGCCCGTGGGCGCACGTCGACATGGCGGGGCCCGGCTTCCTCGACCGTTCTCGCGGCGACTACCTGCGCGTGCCCGGCGGCACCGGCTACGGCGTGCGACTCATCGCCGAGCTGGCCACGAGCCTGGCGTGAACTTCGAGCTCTCGGAGGAGCAGGAACTTCTCCGTCGCACCGTCCGCGACTTCGCCTTGACGCGGGTCGCGCCGCTCGCCGCCGAGCTCGACCGCGAGTCCCGCTTCCCGTACGAGCTCGTCGCGGAGATGGCGGAGCTAGGGCTCATGGGCATCCCCATCCCCGAGGAGTACGGCGGCGCGGGCGCGGACACCGTCTCGTACGCGATCGCGGTCGAGGAGCTGACGCGGATCGACTCGTCGGTGGCGATCACCGTCGCGGCGCACACGTCGCTGGGCACGATGCCGATCTACCTGTACGGCACCGAGGCGCAGAAGCAGGAATGGCTGCCGCGGCTGGCGTCGGGCGAGGCGCTCGCAGCGTTCGGGCTGACCGAGGCCAACGCGGGATCGGACGCGGGCGCGACGCGCACGCGCGCCGAGCTGCACGACGGCGCCTGGATCGTGAACGGCTCGAAGATGTTCATCACGAACGCCGGCACCGACATCACCGCGTGCGTGACCATCACGGCGCTCACGGGCGAGAGCGAGGTGTCGAACATCATCGTCCCGAACGGGATCCCCGGCTACGACATCTCCGCGCCGATGCACAAGCTCGGCTGGCGCGCGTCGGACACGCGCGAGCTCTCCTTCCGCGACTGCGCCGTCCCCGAAGGGAACCTCCTCGGCGAGCGCGGCCAGGGCTTCCGCCAGTTCCTCGAGATCCTCGACGGCGGCCGCATCTCGGTGGCCGCGATGGGCGTCGGCCTCGCGCAGGGCGCGTACGACCTCGCGCTCGCGTATGCGAAGGAGCGCCACCAGTTCGGCAAGCCGATCGCCGAGTTCCAGGCGGTGCAGTTCGCGCTCGCCGACATGGCGACGGAGATCGACGCGGGCCGCGTGCTCGTGCACCGCGCCGCGTGGCTGAAGGACCAGGGAAAGGACTTCGCGCTCGCGGCGGCGCAGGCGAAGCTCTACACCGGCCTGCTCAGCAACCGCGTCGTGAACGCGGCCTTGCAGATCCACGGCGGCTACGGCTTCATGGACGAGTTCGCCATCTCGCGCCTGTACCGTGACCAGAAGATCCTCGAGATCGGGGAAGGCACGAATGAGGTGCAGCGCATGGTGATCGCGAAGCTCCTGGGATTGTAGTGCTGCCGGTAGCGCTCGCCGTCGTGGCCGCGCTGCTCTTTGCGCAGGGCATGGTGCGGCTGCGCCAGCGCGGCCGCGCGGACATCGCGGGCTGGGATCGCGCCGCCCTCTTCGGGCTCGGGCTCGCCGTGACGGTCGCGGCGCTCGTTGGACCAATCGACCGGCTCGCCGAGACGAAGTACCTCTCGGTGCACATGCTCCAGCACGTGCTGATCGGCGACCTCGCGCCTGCGCTGATGATCGTCGCCGTCCGCGGGCCGCTGCTCGTGTTCCTCCTGCCGGCGCAGGTGCTCGCGCCGCTGGCGCGCAGCGCGCGCCTCCGTTCGGTGCTGTCGACGGTGCTGCAGCCGCGCGTCGCGTTCGGCCTCTGGGCGGCGAACCTCGCCATCTGGCACGTGCCGTATCTGTACGACCTCGCGCTCCGCCACGACTCGCTGCACTACTTCGAGCACGCGTGCTGGGTCGTAGCCGGGCTGATCGTGTGGACGCTCCTCATCGACCCGGGCTCGCATCGGCGGCTCACCGTCGGCGGGCGGATCGCGCTCGCGGCGGCGATGTTCGCCGCCGGGCAGGTGCTCACCGACGTGCTCGTGTTCAGCTTCCATCCGCTCTATCCGGCGTACCCGGGCCGGACCGACCAGCAGCTTGCCGGCATCGCGATGATGGCCGAGCAGCTCGTCACGCTCGGCACGCTCGCGTTCGTGCTCCTCCGCCCCAGGATGCGCGCTGCGCGGCTCGTGCACGCGTGAGTCCCACTGACTTCTCCTTCGAGCCTGCGTACATCGTGCTGGCCGTCGCGGCAGCGGCTGCGTATGGATGGGCGGCACGGAGCGACCCGCCGAGTCGGCTGCGCGTGGCGTCGTTCGCGATTGGCGCCTTCCTCGTCGCAGCCGCGCTCAACTCGCCGCTGGAGACGATCGCTGCGAAGCGGCTGCTCCTCGTGCACCTCTTGCAAAACGCGCTCGTCGCCGACATCGCGCCCGCCCTCGTCCTGCTCGGGCTGACGCCGGCGATGAAGGCGTGGCTCACGCGCCACGGCGCGAGCCACATCCGGGCGCGCTGGGCCATCCTCGCCTGGCTCGCCGCGTGGTACGGCACGCACCTCGCCGGCTTCTACAACTGGGCGCTCGACACCGGCTGGGGGCTCAACATCGAGCACGGGCTCCTCATCGCCGGCGGCCTGCTCTTCTGGTGGCCGCTCGTCGCCGGGCGGCTCCCCGCGCCGGCCGCGCTCGCCTATCTCGGTGCCGCGTTCGTTGCGTCGTCGTTCCTCGGCCTCGCGTTCATCTTCTCGGGGCACCCGTTCTACTCGTTCTACGAGCACGCACCGCGGCTGTGGGGCTTCTCTGCCATCCGCGACCAGAACCTCGGTGGCATCGCGATGAACGGCGAGCAGACGCTCGTCTTCCTCGTCGCGATCGGGTGGTACGTGTCGCAGCTGCTGGCGGAGGAGTCGGCTCAGGAGCGCTGACGCTCAGGCACAGCAGAGAGGCGCGGTTTCCCGCGCCTCTCTGACCATCCGCCGTCAGGCAGAAAGTTGCTTACGACAGGGCGTTGCAGACGGACGCGCCGCCCGTTGCCGAGGTGCCGTTGACCTTGGTGACGGTCGCGACTGCCGCGGCCGGGGAGCTCTGGGTGATCTTGGTGCTGTCGCCGCCGACGTAGTAGGCGCCGTGACCGGTGGCCTCGTCGTCGGAGAGGCAGTACGCCGCGCCGCTGCCCAGGACCTTGACGTTCACCTTGGGGGAGACGCCGGGGGCTTCCTTGGCCAGGTTGGCGTTGTTGAGGGCGGTGTAGGTGCTGTTGCCGCCGGCGGTGTCCTGATACCAGGCCTCAGCGGCCGGGATCGCCGAGCGAACGTTCGACTGCGCTGCCGCATCCTGCGCGTTGCCGCGGAAGCTGAGGTACGACGGCACCGCGATCGCAACCAGGATGCCGAGGATGACGATGACGACCAGGAGCTCGATGAGGGTGAAACCGCTTTCCTCACGAGCAAGGCGCATCTGAATCTTGCTGATCATTCGAGACTCCTTGGGACGGGGTGGATGGCGCGCTAGAGAGCGCCTGCTACGCCTGCTATCGACGCCTGCCTCGCCCGGCACGAGGGGCAAAAGGGTGATCGTGTCCCGAACCATCCCTCCCCCGGAGCGAGGGAGCCTCCCCCGGAATGAGGGAGCGACCGCATGCCCCTGCGAGACTGTGCCCGGTGAGGAGCGTCCTCGTACTGTGCGTCGTGGTGGGATTTGCAGGCGGCGCCGCACATGCCGTCGTTTCTCCCGTTCCGGTGCCGCGAGATACGGAGCCGTGGTGGGCGCCGCAGGGGACGACCCTTGCGTTTGAGCGCGCATCAGCCGGGTTGGGGAGCGGCGACGTGCTGTTCACACCTGCCGTCCGGGGCCAGGAAGTCGACATCGTCGGCCCCGGACGCGCCCGTGGCTTCCGGCCCGGGAGCGGCGAGCTGCTCGTCGAGACGGGCTCGTCGACGAGCGTGCGGGACAGCACCGACCGCCAGGTCGGGAGCGTCCCCGGAACCGACGCGACCTGGTCGCCGGACGGAACGCAGGTCGCGTTCCTCGAGGGCGACGTGCTCGCGGTCTCGGCGCCGAGCGGCGCCGGCGTCCGACAGCTCGCGAAGGGCATCGCGCCGCCGAGCTCCGACGTGGCCGGGCCGGTCTGGTCGCCGGATGGAACCTCGATCGCGGTCTCGACGGCCAGCGCGGCCGGCTCGGAGCTCGAGATCGTGCCCGTCGACGGCGCGAAGGCGACGGTCGCGTTCGACGGCGCGGGCGACAACGTGAACCCGAGCTGGTCGCACGACGGCTCGACGCTCGCGTTCGAGAGCAACGCGAGCGGCCGCTGGACGATCTGGCTCGTCGCCCCGAACGGCAGCGGCGCTCGCGAGGCGATCGGCGGCGGTTCGAACAACCGCTTCCCACAGTGGAGCCCGGTCGACGGCCGCCTGGCGTTTCTGAGCGACCGAAGCGGTGCCTACGCGCTCTACGTCGTCGGCACGCCGGACGGCCCTGCGCAGGAGCTGATCGGCGCCGCCGCACCCGACTCGCCGGCGCGCTGGTCGCCGAGCGGTGCCGCACTCGCCGTCTCCTCGGTCGAGGACTGCCGACGGTTCGGCATCTATGTCGTGAGCTCGTCGCCGCCCGCCAAGCCGGTGCGCCGTTCGAACCAGTGCCGCATCGACGGCACCTCGGGGTCCGACTTCATCCAGGGGACGCCGTACTACGACCTCATCTATGGGCTCGGCGGCAACGACTCGATCTTTGCCGGAAACGGCGACGACGTCGTCTACGGAGGGGCGGGAAACGACAAGATCGGAGGCGGCCCCGGCAACGACGTCCTCGACGGCGGGCCGGGGAACGACGTCCTCTCCGGCAGCACCGGAAACGACGTGATCTACGGCGGCCCCGGCAACGACACCATCGGCGGCGGCCCCGGGAACGACACCATCTACGCCGGGCCAGGCCACGACAAGATCAACTGTGGTCCCGGCAACGACACCGCGTACATCGAGCCCGGCGACACCGTTCGCGGCTGCGAGCACGTCCACAAGTCGTAAAGCGAGTCACTTCAAGAGAAATAGCCCCTTCCGCTGCTAGCGTCGCCCCCGTGCTGTTCCGGCAGTTCGTGGACGACGACCTCGGATGCGCCTCGTACCTCGTCGGCGACGAGCATGCGGGCGTGGCGGTCGTGGTCGACCCGGCGTACCGAATCGAGCCTTACCTCGAAGAGGCGGAGCGGCGCGGCGTCCGGCTGACGGCCGTGCTCGAGACGCACACACATGCCGACCACGTCTCCGGACACGGCCGGCTGGCGCTCGAGCACGGCCTGCCTGTCTACGTGCACGACGCGGCCGGCGTCGAGTACGCGCACGAACCGCTCGCCGACGGCACCGAAATCGAGCTCGGCGACGTCGTCGTACGGACGCTGCACACGCCCGGGCACCGTCCCGAGCACTGCGCCTTCGCCGTGATCGACCGGACGCGCGGCGACGAGCCGTGGCTCGTCCTCACGGGCGACTCGCTCTTCGTCGGCGATGCAGCGCGGCCCGATCTCGCGGTTGACGCGCGCGACGGCGCGGAGGATCTCTTCCGGTCACTGCACAGGCTCGTCGACCTCGGGGACGGCCTCGAGGTGTTTCCCGGCCACGTCGCCGGCTCCCTGTGCGGCGCCGCGATGAGCTCGAAGGCGTCGACGACGATCGGCTTCGAACGCCGGTACAACCACGCGCTGCTCGAGGATGAGGACGAGTTCCTCGGTCTCGCGCTCGGGCCGCAGCCGCCGCGGCCGCCGAACATGGAGCGGATCGTCGAGCTGAACCGCGGGCCGTTCGTCGCAGCGCAGCCGCCGTTGCAGGAGATCGCGGACGCAGGCGACGCAGTCGTCCTCGACGCGCGCCCCGCGCGCGACTTCGCCGGTGGCCATCGCCCCGGCGCCGTCAACGTCCCCGTGTCCGGATCGAGCTTCGCGACGAAGACGGCGTTCGTGCTGCCCGAGCGGCCTGTCGTCGTGCACGCGCGCGACGAGGAGGAGGCCGTGCGCGCGGCGCGCTCGCTCTACGCGGTCGGCATCTTCGACGTCGCCGGCTGGCAGCCGGGCGGCGGCGAGGAGCAGGTCGAGCCGGTGACGCTCGAGGAGCTCGAGCGGTTGCTCGCGTCCGGCGAGATCGAGGTGCTCGACGTGCGCGAGGCGGACGAGCGCGACGCAGGGTTCATCCCCGGCACCGACCACATGCCATATCGCAACGTCCGCCAGGCGGCCGAGAACGGCCTCTGCGGCGGCCGGCCGATCGTCACCATCTGCGAGACCGGCGCGCGGGCGGCGGTGGCGGCCAGCGTGCTGCGCGCCGCAGGCGTATCGGCGCGCCCCGTCGTCGGCGGCATCTCGGAGTGGCGCGCCCGCGGCGGCGAGCTCGCCTCGTTCCGCCGCTGCGGTAGCTAGGGAAGAAACCACGCGGCCGACGCGTCTTGTCGGCATGGCCCTCTCGTACGCACAGCAGCAGGTCGACGCGTTCCGCGACGCGTGGCGCAACCCGCCGCCGAAGAAGACGGCTCAGCCGGCGGCGGCGAGCAGCGTCTCCGCGCGGCGCACGATGCGCGACGCGCCGACGGCGCGGTAGAACGCGAGCGCGCGCTGGAGCTGCACATCCGCCTCGGCGCGACGGCCCTCGGCGACGAACTGCTCTGCCGCGAGCAAGCGAACGGCGGCCTCGTCGCAGGCTCCCGCGATGTGGAGGTAGGCATCCGCCGCTTCCACCGTGCGACCCGAGAGCAGGAGGTGCGCAGCACGCATCCGAGGCGTGTCGGCGGTTCTCGAGAACCTCTGGATCCATTCCTCTGCCCGCCCGAGCCGCACAACCGTCACAAGCACCGTGCCGTCTACGCCAGGTGTGTTCGGGACGAACGTGATCTCGCGCACACGGTCGAGGAGCGCGTTCGCTTCGGCGTCCTCTCCGAGGATGCTCCGCACGTTTGCGCTGAGCAGGAGTCGCGGCATGAGGGACTGCCAGTCTTGCGACGCGTCGAGCCGCGCGAGCACCCAGTCCAGATCTGCATGCGCTCCTTCGACGCCGCGCGAGGCATGGATCTGGGCCCGGGTGATGCGCGCGGCGTCCTCCATGTAGTGGCCGCCGAGCGGCGCGACCTTGGCGATGAACGCGTCCGCACGCGCGAGCGATTCATCCCACCGGCCGTCCGACTGCGCAAACCAGATCTCGTTGACGTCGAGCCAAAGCGTCATGCGCGTGTCTCCGATGCGCGTCGCGTACTCGGACGCGACGCGGTGGCGTCGACGGGTCTCGTCGAAATCGCCCTTGAACGTGGCGTTGACGACATGGTTCACGAGGGCCCGCGCGACCTCGGACGCAGCAGCCGGCGCCTCGATGGCCGCGGCCTGCGCGTACAGCTCGTCCGAGCCGGAGAGATCGCCGGCGAACGTTCTGGCCACCCCCATCGTGGTGAGCACGCTCGCGCGCAGCTCGTCGAGCCCCAGCTGCTCGGCGAGGCGGAGCGCCTCGGCGCTGATCTCCGCGGCGTCCGCGTCCCCGGCGGCGAACACCTCGAGCCGCGCCTGCTCGGCGAGGACGGCGGCGAGCGCCTTCGATGCGGGCCGGCCTGCGAGCCACGCCCGAACCGTGTGGATCCGCTCACGCGCTTCGACCTCATGCCCGGCCCGCCAGGCCGCGTGGGCTGCGAGAACGGCAGCCTCCGCGGCAGCCTCGATGTCACCCGCCGTCCGCAAGGCCTCGGCCGCCTCGTCCAGCTCGGCGCCCGCGCCGCCCTCGGCCAGGAAGCGCGCCCGCGCGTGCGCGGCAAGGACATACGCCCGCTCGGGCTCGTCCGGCCAGAGCGCCAGCGCCCCGGCGTAGAAGCGCTCGGCACTCGCGAACGCATTGAGTCGCAGCGCACGCTCGCCTGCGTGGCGGAATGCGATGCGCGCGCCGGCGGCGACGTCCGCGCCGAGCTCGAGCGCGGCGGCGTAGTGATGGGCGACGAGCTCGGCCTGATCGTCCGCGCGGCCGAGGCCCTCGATCCAACCGGCCGCGCGCACGTGCCGGTCGGCTCGCGCCGCGCGTGGGATCTGCCCGTATGCGACGTCGCGCACCAGCACGTGCCGGAACGCGTACTCGTCCTCGCCGCCGAAGGACGAGCGCCGTTCGCGCCGCACCATCCCGCGCCGCTCCAGCGCGTGCAGCGCCCTCGTGGCCTCGTCGCGATCGAGGCCCGCGAGCTCGGCCGCCGCGCTCGCCCAGAAGACCTTGCCGACCACGGCGGCGTCCTGGAGCAACCGCTTCTCGACCGGCTCGAGCACGTCGAGCCGTGCGGCGATGATCCCTTGCACCGTTTCGGGTAGCGGCATGTCCTCGGCAGTGCCGCGCTCGACGAAGAGACGAGCGAACTGCTCCGCGTACAGCGGATTGCCGCCGGCGCGCTCGAGTAGCGCCTGCTGCGTGTCGGCCGGGAGGAGCGCCTGCTCGAGCACCGCCTGGATGATCTGCGCCGCTTCCTCGTCGGCGAGCGGCGTGAGCGCGAGCGTCGTCGCGTTCAGCTTGCCTCCGCCCCAGCCGGGACGCCGCTCGAGCAGCTCCGGACGCGCGGTGCCGAGCACGAGCAGCGGCACGCTGCCCGCCCAGTCGGCGAGGTGGTCGACGAAGTCGAGCAGGCCGTCGTCGGCCCAGTGCAGGTCCTCGAACACGAGGATGAGCGGCCGCTGCTCTGCGAGCCCCTCGAGGTACCGGCGCCACGCGGCGAAGCGCTCGTCTCTCCGGTCGCCGGCGTCGTCCAGCTGCTCCACGCCGACGAGCGGCAGGAGGTGTTGCGCGACCCGGGCGCGATCGTCGGCGTCCACGGTCGCGTCGACGCTCGCGCGCAGCTTCTCCTCGGCGGCATCCGCGCCGTCGTTGTCCTGGATGCCGGCCTGCGCCTTCACCATCTCGGCAAGCGCCCAGAAGCTCACGCCCTCGCCGTACGGCAGCGCACGGCCCTGCCGCCACCAGACGAGATCGGGCTGTGCGTCGAGCGTCGCGAACAGTTCGGCGACGAGGCGCGACTTCCCGATGCCGGGAACGCCGACGAGCGTCACGAGCTGCGTCTCGCGCTCGGTGCGCGCGCGGTCGAACGCGCCGAGGATCGTCTCCAACTCGCGCGCACGCCCGACGAGCGGGAGCAGCGCGCGCTGCTCGAGGTCGGCGCCGAAGCGCGAGCGCGCCTGCAGCGCCTCCCACACGGGGATCGGCTCCGACTTGCCCTTCGCCGACACCGGTTCCCGCTCCGCGTAGTCGATCGCCTCGCGCGTCGCACGGTAGGTCGTCTCGCCGACGAGGACGCCGTTCACCGGGGCTGCGGACTGGAGCCGCGCGGCCGTGTTCACGACGTCGCCGGCCCCCATCCCCTCGCCCTCCGCCGGCCGCGAGCCGAGGAGCACGAGCGCCTCGCCGGTGTTCACGGCGATGCGAACCTGCAGGTCGTCCTCCTCACGCGCCCAGTCGCGAATAGCGAGCGCGGCGCGCACCGCGCGTTCGGGATCGTCCTCGTGCGAGACCGGCGCGCCGAAGAGCGCCATCACCGCGTCGCCGATGAACTTCTCCACCGTGCCGCCGAACCGCTCCAGCTCGGCGCGCAGCCGTTCCCAGTACGGCGCGAGCACCGCGCGCACGTCCTCCGGGTCGAGCGTCTCAGCGCGCGAGGTGAAGCCGACGAGATCCGCGAACAGCACGGTGACGACCTTGCGCTCCTCGCGGCGCTCGGACGCGGCCACGAGTGCGGCGCCGCACTCCGAGCAGAACTTCGCGCCGGACGCGTTGTCATGCCCGCAGACGGGGCAGGGAGTCACGCGAAGGAGTCTAGGACAGTCGATGCGCGGGGTAACCCCAGCGCCCGAGATTCGCGACGATCTCGTCGCAGTGCGAAGGGTCGCGCGTGAGCAGCGTCAGCTCGACGCCGGTCTCGCCCACGGGATTGCCGGTCTCGCGCTGGTGCTCGACCTCGACGACGTTCACCCGGTCGTTCGCGAGCAGCGTCAGGAGCTTCGCCAGCTCGCCGGGCCGGTCGGGCACGCGCGTGCGCAGCACGAGGTAGCGGCCCGCGGCCGCGAGGCCGTGCCGCATCACGGAGATGAGGAGACTCGCGTCGATGTTCCCACCGGAGAGGATCGGCACGACGGCGCCGCGCGCCTCCGTCCTCCCGCTCAACAGGGCGGCGACGCTGACCGCGCCCGCGCCCTCGACGACGAGCTTCGTCCGCTCGAGCAGGAGGACGATGGCCTCGCTGATCTCCTCGTCGGTGACGGAGACGATCTCGTCGAGCGTCTTGTCGAGGATCGACATCGTCAGCTCACCCGGTCTCTTCACGGCGATGCCGTCCGCGATCGTGTAGCCAGGGCCGCCCGGAAGCGTTCCCGCAGCCTGCACGCCGACGATGCGGAGGTCGGGCCGCGCGGCGCGGAGCGCGAGCGAGATGCCGGAGGCGAGGCCGCCGCCGCCGATCGGGATGAGCACCGTTTCGAGGCCTTCGACCTGGTCGACGAGCTCGAGCCCGATCGTCCCCTGACCGGCGATGATCGCGGGATCCTCGAACGGATGGACGAACGTCGCGCCTGTCTCGGCGGCGTACGCCTCCGCCGCCTCGAGTGCCTCCTCGAACGCGGGTCCCGTCAGCTCGACCTCGGCACCGTAGTGGCGCGTTGCGTCGACCTTCGCCATCACCGCGTCCTGCGGCATGAAGATGCGCGCCTTCGCCCCGACCTCGCGCGCCGCCCAAGCCACCGCCTGGCCGTGGTTCCCGGCGCTCGCCGCGACGACGCCGGCGGCACGATGTTTCTCGTCCAGCAGCGACATGCGGTTGTACGCGCCGCGGATCTTGAACGAGCCCGTGCGTTGGAGGTTCTCCGCCTTGAGATGGACGTCGAGGCCGCACGTCTGCGAGAGCGTCTCCGAGCGGTAGACGGGCGTGACGCGTGCGACGCCGTCGAGGCGCGCGCGGGCAGCTTCGATGTCAGCGAGTTCCGGAATCAATGTGAAACACCTTTTCGAGGATCTCACGGACTGCCGTGAGCGGGTCGAGCTCCCGGCGCTGTACCTCGTCGAGTAGGCGGCGCAGCTCGGGGTCGTCGGAGACGGCGTTCTCGAGATGCGTCTTCGCGCGCGCGGAGGCGACGGCGAACACCTCGCCGGCGAGGTTGTTGCGCCTGCGCTCGTCGAGCTGCCCCGACTCCTCGAGATGCGCGCGGTGCGCCGCGATCTTCTCCCACAGCTCGGGCACGCCTTCGCCGCGCGTCGCCTCCGTGAGGATGATCGGCGGCCGCCAGTCGCTGTCGCGATCGAGCGCGAGGATCGAGCGCACCTCGTTCAACATCGTCCTCGCCGCCGGATGGTCCATCTTGTTGATTGCGATCACGTCGGGGATCTCCATGATCCCGGCCTTCAGCGCCTGCACCGAGTCGCCTGAGCCCGGCATGAGCACGAGCACGACCGTGTCGGCGATGCCGATCACCTCCACCTCGCTCTGACCGGCGCCGACGGTCTCGAGGAAGACGACGTCCTTGCCCGCCGCGTCGAGAACGAGGAGCGCCTGGAGCGTCGCCTCGGCGAGGCCGCCGAGATGCCCGCGCGTCCCCATCGAGCGGATGAACACGCCGGGGTCGAGGAAATGGTCGGAGAGGCGGATGCGGTCCCCGAGCAGCGCGCCCTTCGAGAACGGGCTGGACGGGTCGACGGAGACGACGCCGACGGTCGTCTCCTGCGCGCGGACGTGACGGACGAGCGCGGAGATGAGGCTCGACTTGCCGACCCCGGGCGGGCCTGTGATGCCGACCGCGTACGCGTGGCCTGTGGACGGATAGAGGTCGGCGACGACGCCGTAGGCGAGCGGGTCGCCGTTCTCGACGAGCGTGATCGCGCGCGCCAAAGCGCGCCGGTCGCCGTCGCGGACGCCGGCCCCGAGCGTTTCCCTCGTCCAGTCGCGACGCCCCGCCACGGGGGGTGACTCTAGTTAGTGCGCCGGTTCGACCGTTGCTCCCGCATGCGCGGGCTCGCGGGCGAGGAGGTAGCCGACGGCGGCGGCGACGGCGTACGCGATCGCGGCACCTCCCCAGATCCAGCGTGGGCTGACGGTGTTGAGCAGAGCACCGGCGATGCCGTTGGCGGCGGCGGTGGCGAGGAACGTCGCGCTCATGACGAGCGTGAGCGCGCGGCCGCGCATCTCGTCCGCCGCGCCGCGCTGCACGAGCACTGCGTTGCACACGATGGCCGCGCCGTCGCCGACGCCGCCGACCGCGGCGCACGCCGCCGCCACCCAGATGTTCGGGCTCACTGCAGCACCACCGAACCCGAGCGCCATCAGCACGAGGCCGCCTGCGTACGTGCGCGCGGGGCCGATCCGCTCGAGCAACGTGCTGCCCGCGAAGCTGCCGAGCACGAGGCCGCCGCCGATGGCGCCGTAGATGAGCCCGTACCCGAAGTCGCCCGCGTGGAACGTGTTCTTCGCGAGGAACACCTCGGATACGTTCGCAGCGCCGATGCCGAGGCACGCGATGCCCCAGGCGATGAGGACAGCGAGAAGGGCGCGCGAGCGCATGACGACGAGGAAGCCGTCGCTGAGGTCCCGCCAGTGGCCGCGCGTGAGGGCGGTCTCGCTCTGCAGCATGCGCGACGGGATGCGCGCGATCAGAAACGCGGAAACGATGAACGAGACGCCGTTGATCCAGTACGCGGCGTGCGGGCCGGCCGCGGCCGTGAGCAGGCCACCGAGGATCGGGCCGATTGCCCAGCTGACGTTCTCCATCGCCTGCAGCAGCGCGTTCGCGGCGGGCAGCTCCTCGTCGGAGACGAGGTTGGGGATGCCGGCGTAGACCGCCGGCCGGAAGAACCCGTTGGCGAGGCCGGCGACGGCCGCGAGCGCGACGATCGCCCCAGGGCTGCTCGTGAACGGGAGCGTGAAGAAGACCGCGGCGCGGACGACGTCGGCGCCGATCATCAGGTCGCGCCGCCGCAGCCGGTCGAGCAGCGGCCCGAGGGTCATCCCGACGGCGACGGTCGGCAGGTAGGCGACGACGAGGACGGCGCCCACCCAGAGCCCCGAATTGGTCCTGTCCTTGATGTCGATCGCGAGCGCGATCGCGGCGAGCAGGGTGCCGACGCTCGACCCGAGTGTGGCGATCGCCAGGAGGCGAAAACCCCGATTTCGGAGCGGCAGCAGCTGACGGCTGACAGCTGTCAGGGCGCCTGCGAACCTAGCACCCTTTTGTCCGGGTTACGAGACTCCCGAGAGGACCTGTCCGAGGCAGACAGCGAAGAACGCGTTCTCCTCGGGCGTCCCGACAGTGACGCGAATCGCCTCCGGCGCGCCGAAGCTCGCGAGCGGCCGGACGATGACGCCCTGGCGAAGGAGCCGGTCGAAGAGCGCGGCGCCGTCGCCGACGTCGGCGAAGAGGAAGTTGCCGAGCGCCGGGCCGGCCGGCTCGAGGCCGTGCGCCCGGAGCGTTTCGTCCAGCTCGTCGCGGCCGGTCCGGTTGAGCGCCCGCCGCCGCGCCAGCTCGGCCTCGTCGCCGAGACTCGCGAGCGCTGCCGCCTGGGCGGTCGCGGCCACGTCGAACGCGCGCCGCACCTTGCTCGTCGCCGTCACCACGTCCTTCGGCGCGATGCCGTAACCGACGCGCAGGCCCGCGAGCCCGTAGATCTTCGAGAACGTCCGCAGGACGACGACGCGCCGGCCCTGCTTGAACAGCTCCGCGACGCCGTCGGCGTAGTCGGGATCGTCGACGTACTCGAAGTACGCCTGGTCGATGACCGCCAGGACGTGCTCGGGCAGGCGCTCGACGAACGCGAGCAGCTCGTCGCGGCCGTTCGCCGTCCCGGTCGGGTTGTTCGGATGGCAGACGTAGACGAGCTTCGTGCGCGGCCCGACCGCTGCGAGCATCGCGTCCAGGTCGTAGACGTGATCGCGCAGCGGCACCTTGCGCGGCACACCGCCGAGCTTCAGCGCATCGAGCACGTAGCTCGGAAACGACGGCCAGCCGCACACGATCTCGTCGCCCGCGTCGAGCGTCGCCTGCGAGAGCAGGTCGATCACCCCGTCGGCGCCGGCGCCGACGATCACTTCCTCGAGCGCGACGCCGTGATGCTCGGCGAGCGCCGTCCGCAGCGCGTACACGCCCCCGTCCGGGTACCGGTTCAGGTCGCGCGTCGCGCGCTCGAGCGCCTCGACCGCGGCCGGAAACGGGGGAAACGGCCCCTCGTTCGATGCGAGCTTGACGACGCGGTCGAGGCCAAGCTCACGCTGGACTTCCTCGATCGGCTTGCCCGGCTCGTACGGGATCAGATCTGCGATGGAACGGCGGAACAGCCCGCCGCTCACTCAGCGGTGTCCGAGCGCTTTTTTCGCTTCAACATCAGCAGCGCGCCGAGGGCCGCGATGGCGCCCGCGAGTGCTCCGCCCTTGCGCTTGGCCGCCGGAACGGCTTCCTGCGCCTTCTTCTTTGCCGCGCGCTTTCCCAGCTTGACCACCAACCAGCCGATCGTCGCGTTGCGCCTGTTGACGATGCCCATGCTCGACCTCCCTTTTCACGGTCGAGGCTATCCGATCGCGGCGATCAAGCATCCCCCGGGGCCCGCGGGCGGCGTGGCCCCGGAGGATGGGGACGAGGGCACGTCCTGATGACTGAGACGCGCCTGGCGGCGAAAACTTGCGCGAAGCTCCGGCGGCCGGGTGCGAATTTACGGTCGGAGCGGCCTTTTGCCGCGTCAGGCAGGAGCTTTGGCGCGGGGCTTGCGATTCGGGATGTGGATGGCCCGGCCGAGGGCGGCCAGACCGGCCTCCTTGAGCGCCTCCGACAGCGTCGGGTGCGCGGCCATGCCGTCCGCGACCGTCTCCACCGTCGACTCCGCGTCGATCGCGACCACGGCGGCCTCGATCAGGTCGGTCACGTGCGGCCCGATCATGACGACGCCGAGCAGCTCGCCGTAGCGGGTCTCGTGGATCGACTTGACCCAGCCGACGGTCTCGTCCTGCATGACCGCGCGCGCGTTCGCGACCCACGGGAACTGGCCGACGGCGACGTCGTCGCCGTACTCCTCGCGCGCCTGCGCCTCCGTGAGGCCGACGCCGGCGATCTCGGGATCCGTGTAGATCGGACGCGGGATCGCGCGGTTGTCGACGACGGCGTCGTGTCCGCACGCGTTCTCGGCCGCGACCTCGCCCTCGCGGAACGCGGTGTGCGCGAGCTGCCAGTAGCCGGCGCAGTCGCCGACCGCATAGATGTGCGGGACGCTCGTGCGCCGGTGCTCGTCCGCGGCGATGCCCTTGCGCTTGTCGAACTGCACGCCCGCGGCTTCGAGCCCGATGCCCTCGACGAGCGGCCCGCGCCCCACCGAGACGAGCATGAGATCCGCCTCGATCGTCTCGCCGTCGCCGAAGTGGATGACGAGCGAGGAGCCGTTGTCCTCGACGCGCGTGCACTGCTTGCCGAGGTGGAGCGTGATCCCGCGCTTGCCGAACTGTTTCGCGAGCTCCTTGCTCGCGTCCTCGTCCTCCTGCGGGATGAGCGTCAGCATCTCGACGATCGTCACCTCGGAGCCGAAGCGGTTGAAGATCGAGGCAAACTCGCAGCCGATGATGCCGCCGCCGAGGACGGCGAGGCGCTTCGGCACCTGCTCCTGTGCGAGCAATCCGGTCGAGTCGACGCAGCGCGGCGAGTCGAGACCCGGGATCGGCGGCTGCAGCGGGAACGAGCCCGTCGCGACGACCGCCTGCTTGAAGGTGACGTCCTCGCCACCCTCGACCGCGATCGTGTTCGCGTCCTTGAAGCGACCGGTTCCCTTCACCCACTCGACGCCGTTCGCCTTGAAGAGCGATGCGACGCCCGACGTCATCTGCTTGACGACGCCGTCTTTCCACGCGTTCGAGGCCGCGAAGTCGAGCTTCGCCTCGCCGACGTTGACGCCGAACTTCGCAAAGTGCTCCTCCGCCTCCTTGAGGGCGAACGCGGTCTGCACCCATGCCTTCGTCGGGATGCAGCCGACGCGTAGGCACGTGCCGCCGAGCTCCGGCTCCTTCTCGATGCAGGCGACCTTCGCGCCCAGCTGCGCGGCGCGGATGGCGGCGGTGTACCCGCCGGGGCCACCACCGAGAACTGCGACGTCGACGTCCATACGGTCCAGCGTAACTACAAGCGCTTGATCATTGTTACGGCATGCGGCGACTCGGACACGACCTCGAACCCGAAGCGCTCATACCAGCCGACCTGCTGCTCGTCGGTGCTCAAACTCACCGCTTCGAAGCCGTCGGCCTGCGCGCGCTCGAGCAGTGCCTCGAGCAGCTCCTTGCCCGCGCCCTTGCCGCGCCGGCTCGGGACGACGGCGATGGTCAGCTCCGGCGTCTTCTCGTCGACGAAGCCAAAGCCCGGCTCGTCGGCGGTGAACACGCGGTACCACGCGGCGCCGTACGCGTGCGGGCCTTCCATGGCGACCACGCCGGCGTCGCCGGTGCGGCCCCAGTTGCGGACGTAGCGGTAGACGGGCCGCTCGGCGTCCTCGGTCAGGCGCCAGTGGTACGCGTGACGGAGCATGTCGCGGAGGAAGCGCGCGTCCTGCCTGTCCGCCGGCCGCAACATCAGAGCTCCTGGGCGAGCTGCACCCGGTTGCCGTCCGGGTCGTACACGTCGAGCAGCCGCATCTGGCCGGTGAGCTCGAGCACGATCCCGACCTCAACCCCCGCCGAGCGCAATCGCTCGGCCTCGACCTTCACGTCGCGGACGTCGACGAGCGCGACCGCGCCGTCCGGCTGCGGCTCGCCCTCGGCCAGCCCGATGGCCATCCCACCTCGCTCGAGTCGCGCCCACCGCTTCGAGAAGTCGACCGCGGTCTCCTCGAACAGCAGCGTCTCGCGGTAGAAGCGCCGCGCGGCGTCGAGATCGCGAACGTGGTACCAGACGTTCGGCCCCGCGCTCACTTACAGCGCGAGGCCGGGAAACTCGAGGAAGGCCTTGATCGTCTTCAGGAACTCGGCGCCGGTGGCGCCGTCGACAGCGCGGTGGTCGCACGTGAGCGTCATCGTCATGAGCGGGACGACGAAGAGCTCGCCGTCGCGCGGCACGACCTGCTCGCGCGTCGCGCCGACGGCGAGGATCGACGCCTGCGGCGGATTGAGCACGGCGACGAACTGGTCGACCTCGAACATGCCGAGATTCGAGATCGTGAACGTCCCGCCGTCGATGTCCTCGGCGCGGAGCTTCGAGTCGCGCGCGCGGGCGACGAGGTCGCCGCGCACCTGGGCGATCTGCGTGAGCGTCAGCTGCTCGGCGTTGTGCACGACGGGGACGACGAGCCCCTGCGGCGCGGCGACGGCGATGCCCACGTTCGCATTCGGGAACGAGAGCAGCGCGTCCTCCGTGTACTGCACGTTCATCTCTGGGTGGCGGGCGAGCGCCTGCGCGCACACGCGAGTGAGGAGGTCGGTGACGGTGACGCGGACGTCGGGGTCGAGCTCGCGGCGGCGAGCGACGAGCTGGTTCGCCCGCGTCATGTCGGCGGAGACGGTGAGCGTGAACACGGGCACCGTCCACGCCTCCGTGAGCCGGCGCGCGATCGTCTTGCGGATGTTGGAGAGCGGCGTCGACGTGACCTCGCCGCGCGCTGTTGCTGCAGCTGCGACCACCGGTGCGGCGGTCGGCGTCTCGACGTCCTGCGCGACGATGCGCCCGTCGGGCCCCGTGCCCTGGATGGACGAGAGGTCGATCCCGCGCTCACGTGCGAGCCGCCGCGCGAGCGGCGATGCTTTGATCCGCCCGTTCGTCGTCGGCTCGGAGACGCGCTGCTCTTCCTTCGGCTCGGGCGCAGACTCCGGCGCTGCCTCCTTGGCTTTCGACGCAAGCGCGGGCGCCTCGACCGCCGCGACGCTCTCACCCTCCTTGCCGATGAAGGCGATCGTCCGCCCCACCTCGACCTCGCCCTCGGGGATCGCGATCTTCAGCAGGACGCCGCTCGCTTCGGCCTCGACCTCCTGTGTCACCTTGTCGGTGTCGAGCTCGTACAGCGGCTCGCCCTTGGCCACCTGCTCGCCCTCGGACTTGAGCCAGCGGACGATCGTCCCCGACTCCATTCCCTGCCCGAGGCGGGGAAGCTTTACCTCAGTCGCCATGGCCGACGGTCCTCATGATCGCGGCCAGGACGTCGGCAGCGTGCGGCACGACGAACTGCTCCATCACCGGTGCGAAGGGGAGCGGCGAGAACTTCGCGCCCACGCGCTCGATCGGCGCGTCGAGCCAGTCGAACGCCTGGTACTGGAGCACCGACGCGACCTCGGCGCCGAAGCCCATGCGCGTCACCGCCTCGTGCGCGACGACCGCGCGGTTCGTCTTCTTCACCGACGCGACGAGCGTCTCCTCGTCGAGCGGCTGCAGCGTGCGCGGGTCGACCACCTCGACGGAGACGCCTTCCTTCTCGGCCTCCTCGGCCGCCGCCAGCGACTCGTGCACGAGGCGGCCGGTCGCGATCACGGTCACGTCCTCGCCCTCGCGGTGGATGCGCGCCTTGCCGATCGGGATCGGTTCGATCTTCTCCGGCACGTTGCCCTTGATGCCGTACAGCGTGCGGTGCTCGAAGAACACGACCGGGTTGTCGTCGTAGATCGCCGACCAAAGCAATCCGCGCACGTCCTCCGGCGTCGACGCGAACACGACCTTCAAGCCGGGGATGTGCACGAACCACGCCTCGAGCTGCTGCGCGTGCTGCGCGCCCGGCGACCAGCCGGCGCCGCCCTGCGTGCGGAAGACGACGGGCACGCTGAGCTGCCCGCCGGACATGTAGCGGAGCTTCGCCGCCTGGTTCACGACCTGCTCGGCGGCGAGCGTCATGAAGTCCTCGTACATGATCTCGGCGACGGGACGCATGCCCTGCATCGCGGCGCCGATGGCGGTGCCGGCAAGCGCCATCTCGGAGATAGGCGTGTTGCGCACGCGCTCGCGACCGAACTCCTCGAGCATCCCGCTCGTGACGCCCATCGAGCCGCCCATCTCGGCGATGTCCTCGCCCATGATGAAAACGTTGTCGTCCTGGCGCATCGCCGTGGCGAGCGCGTCGCGCACGGCCTCGCGGTAGCTGAGCTCAGGCATAGATGTTCTTCAGCGCGTCTTCGGGCGCGGGGTCGGTGCCGTTCTTCGCGAACTCGACCGACGCCTCGACGATCTCCGACACCTCGGTGTCCAGCTCGTCGAACTCCTCGTCCGAGAGTTCGAGCTTCGCGCGCAGCAGCGTGATCGGATCGCGCGTCTCCGCGAGCTTCCGCGCCTCGTCCTTGTCGCGGTACACCTGCGGGTCGCCGATGTAGTGGCCGTGCAGCCGCACGCAGTCGAGGTGCACGAACACGGGACCCTTCCCGGCGCGTGCGTACTCGAGCGCCTGGCGGGCGGTCTTGTAGACGGCCTCGACGTCCTGGCCGTCGGCCTTCAGCGCCTTCATGCCGAACGCCTTCGCGCGATCGGAGAGATCGCGGATCGGCGAGTGCTGCGACTCCGGCGTCGACTCGGCCCACTTGTTGTCCTCGAGCACGAAGACGGCGGGCACCTTCCACAGCTGCGCGAGGTTGAGCGACTCGTGGAACGTCCCGATGTTCGTCGCGCCGTCGCCGAAGAACGCGAGCGCGACGCGCGGCTCGCCGCGCATCTGAAAGGCGAGCGCCGCGCCGGTGATGTGCGGCAAGCCGCCGCCGATGACCGCGTTCGCGCCCATGTTCCCGCGCTCGATGTCGTACAGGTGCATCGAGCCGCCGTAGCCGTGGGAGCAGCCCTCGGTCTTCCCGTACAGCTCGGCCATCAATTCGTTCGGATGTGTGCCCTTGGCCAGCGTGTGGCCGTGCGCGCGGTGGGTCGAAGCGATGATGTCCCCGTCCTCCAGCGCCCGGCAAACGCCGACGGCGCAGGCCTCCTGGCCGATGGCCACGTGGAGGAAACCGGGCAGCTCGCCGGCGCGAAAACGCTCCTCCACCTTCTCCTCGAAGCGGCGGATGAGCAGCATCTCGCGGAGCACGTCGCGGAGGTCGCCCTTCGCGAGGGACGTCTTGGTCTCGACCTTTGCCACGGCGCGCAGTTTATGGTTCGTTCGATGGCACTCGTCGACCAGTGGATAGAGATCGAAACCGGCCTGGATCCGAGGTGGCAGGACGCGCGTGTGCTGCTCACGGTCGACGACGAGGCGCACGTCGAGCACGCGCTTGCACTGCTCGGGCCAGCAGGCCCGGGACGGTCAGGACGCGAGATCCGCTTCTACGCGCAGCGCACCGGTGGCGCGATCGGACCCGAAGCGGTGCAGCGATTGTTGCGGCGAATCGACGAGGAAGACATCGCGGGCACGCTTGCGCTCGTTTCCTCGGACGAAGCGCCGGCCGAACGGGTCGTCTCGCGGCCGACGCTTGCGGCCGAGTGGAACGCCGTCGTCGGCACGCTCCCCGCCGACTGGAGCGACCTGCTGTGCGAGCTCGAGCTGACGTCGAGCGACCACGTCGACGTTGCGGCGCTGCTCACCGCACCGCTCAATCCGTTTCAGAACGGGCTCGGCAAGCCGGGCTTCCGCTTCCGCGTCGCGCACACCGCCGGCTACGGCGCGTCCGCGGGCATGGCGCACCGGTGCCTGACGCGCCTCGACGAGGCCGGCATCCCGGGCGAAGTGCGCGTGGTGCGCGTGCTCTCCGACACGCACCCCGTCGGGACGCAGGGTCCTGTGTGGATGATCGGGGGTAAGACGGTCTGATGCCCGACCCGGTCGCGTGGAAGGTCGTAGAGAAGGGCTGGCCCGTCTACGACTCCGACGGTAAGCAGATCGCCACCGTGCATGAGATCGCGGGCGACACCGAGCACGACATCTTCGACGGCTTCGGCGTGAAGACGAGCGCGCACGGTCACGTGAAGTACGTCCCGGCGGAGATCGTCGCGAGCATCGCGGTGGGAGAAGTCCGCCTCAGCATCGCCGGCGACGCAGTCGCGCAACTCGAGGACTTGCACGCCGAGATCGAGGAGCAGATCCTCCCCGAGAAGTCGCGGTGGTATCAGCGGCTCGCCTGGTGGACAACCGGCCGCAACCGTTAAAGGATGAGCGCATGAACCCAGCAGGCGGTCTCACCGGTGCAGCACGGCGCGTCACCGACTCGGCGCGCTCGCTCGTGCGGCTCGAGCTGCAGCTCGCCGCCACCGAGGTGAAGCACAAGATCAAGGCGCTCGCGGTGGGGCTCGGGCTCGTCGCCACCGCGGCCGCGCTCGGCTTCTTCGCCCTCGTGTTCGCGCTCGCGGCCGCAGCGGCGGCGCTCGCGACGGTGTTGGCCGTGTGGCTGACGCTGCTCGTCATGTTCGGCGTCCTGCTTCTGCTCGCCGGGCTCCTCGGCATGATCGGCGCCAGGCTCCTCGGCAAGGGAGCATCGCCCGTGCCGGAGCAGGCCCTTGAGGAGGCGCGGCTCACGACGAAGGCGCTCCGCAATGGCCACTGAGTCCGAGATCCGCCGCGAGCTCGCCGGTGAGCGCAAGCAGCTGACCGAGGCGGTCGCCACATTGCGCGAAGAGCTCGGCCAGGCCGTCGACCGCGGGAAGAAGGTCGGCGCAGCGTTTGGTGCGGCCGCAAGCGCTGCGGCGGCGGCCAAGCTGCTGCTGCGCCTCCGGCGCCGCTAAGCCCTACTTCTTCTTCTTTTTCTTCGGCTTCGCGTGGTGCTTCGGCTTGGGCTTCGGCTTGGGCTTGCTCACCGTCGTCGTGGTCGTCGTCGCGGCGCCGACCGTGAAGGAGCCCTTCATGGACGGGTGCGCATCGCACACGTATGTGTACGTGCCCGGAACGAGCGTCACGGTGAAGGTCTGGTCGCCGATGCCGTCGATGGTCGTGGACACGTCGACGTTGCCGGGGCCGAAGAGGTGGAAGTCGTGGATGGCCGACTTGTCGTGCACGAGGAGCGTGTACGTGCCGGGCGCGAGGTTCCGCGCGGCGGAGCCGTCCGGCGCTGCGAGCGAGATCGTGAACGAGTCGCCGGCGCCGACGTTGCCGGTCAAGACCGGATTGTCCGCACGGGCGGTTGCGGCGCTCGCGAGGAACCCCAGGGCAACCGCAAGGATCACGATCCGCGTCATGCTCTCAGCTCCGCTCCATAGCGGTCGTGCAATACGGCGACGATTCGAGACCGGATTGCGGCGGCGTCTTCGTCGGTAAGCGTCCGCTCGTGCGATCCGAAGGCGACGCGGAAGGCGACCGAGCGCTTGCCTGCGCCGATCTGCTCGCCGCGGTACTCGTCGAAGACGGCGACGTCGCGGACCTCGGGTCCGCCGGCCTCGACGATCGCCTCGGCGAGAGCAGCAGCCGGCACCTCGTCGTCGACGACGAAGGCGAGATCCTGCCGCACCTCCGGGAACGGGCTCACGTCGACCGCGCGCAGCGCCTCAGGCGCCGACGCGGTCAGCGCGTCGAGGTCGAGCTCGAACGCGCCCCAGGTTCCCTCCAGCTCGTTCGGGTGCAGCTCGCCGACCCAACCCTCGGCCGTGCGCGCCGCCTTGCCTGGATGGAGGTACGGCTCGGTCGCCTGTGCGTACGACGGCTCGAGCTTGAGCGCGGCGTAAATCTGATCGACCGCCCACCTCGCGTCGGCGATGCCGCCCTGGACGACGCCGGCCACGTGGCGACGTTCCTCAGCGAGGTAGACGCGCGCGACCTCGAACAACGCGATGCCGGAGTTGTCGACGGAGGCGTTCAGGCGCGCGGCCTCGATCAGACTCGGGACGATCGCCTGCCGCAGGGCCACCGTGTCGGCGGTGACGGGGAAGCTCGGCGTGTACGCCTCCGAGTAGCCGCACCCGACGAGGGCGTCCTCGACGACGCGGCGAAGCTTCTGCTCGCGGGTCAGGCTGCCGAAGCTGACGTCCTTCTCCGGCAGCGTGAACGGAATCTCGCTCAGCTCGAAGCGCGCGACCTCCTCCACGAGGTCGATCTCGCGCGTCACATCGCGCGCGCGCCACGTCGGCACCCGGAAGCCGTCGCCGTCCGCGTCGAAGCCGAACCGGGCGAGGATCGCGCCCTGCCGCTCGGCCGGGACGTCGAGGCCGAGCACCTCGTTCGTCCGCTCCGGCCGGAGCCGGATCGTGCGCCGGGCCGGCAGGTCGCCGTGCACGTCGGCGGCGCCCGTCCACCGTGCCCCCGTAAGTTGAACCAAGAGCTGCGTCGCCAGCGTCGAGGCCGGGCCGGCGAGGTACGGGTCGACGCCCTTCTCCCAGCGGTTCGAGCCTTCGGTGCGCAGGGCGAGACGCTCGGAGCTGCGCAGAATCCCGATCGGCTCGAAGTTCGCCGCCTCGAGCAGGACGTTCGTCGTGCGCTCCGAGACCTCGGTCTCCTCGCCGCCCATGATCGCGGCGAGCGCGATCGACCGCTTCGCGTCGGCGATCACGAGGTCGGATGGCTGGAGCTCGCGCATCGCTCCGTCGAGCGTCCTCAACTGTTCCTTCTTCTTGGCCCGGCGCACCACGATCCGTCCGCCCTCCAGCGTGTCGTAGTCGAAGGCGTGCAGCGGGTTGCCGACGGCGAGCATCACGTAGTTGGTCACGTCGACGACGTTGGAGATGGCGCGCATCCCGGCGTCGCGCAGCCGCGCCTGGAGCCACAGCGGCGATGGGGCGATGGTCACGTCGCGGAAGAGGCGTCCGACGTAGCGCGGGCAGCCCTCGAAGTCGTCGATGCGAATGTCCAGCTGCTCCTCCGCCGCCTGCGGCGGCTTCGCCTCCGACAGCGGCACGAGCTCGCCGTCGAAGATGGCTGCGACCTCGCGCGCGATGCCGTACACGGAGAAAAGGTCGGGACGGTTGCCCGTCGGCTCGACGTCGAGGATCTCCTCGACGAGCGGGAGCACCTCCGTCAGCGGCGTCCCCGGCTTCGTGCCGTCCGCGAGCACCATGATCCCCTCGTGGTCGGTGCCGAGGCCGACCTCGTCCTCGGCGAGGATCATCCCCTCCGACATCTGGCCGCGCAGCTCGCGCCGCTCGAGCGTGATCCCGTTCGGGAGCGTCGCGCCCGGAAGCGCGACCGCGACCGTGGCGCCCGCGCCGAAGTTCCACGCGCCGCAGACGATCTGCGCGGGCTGCTTCTCCCCCACGTCGACCGTGCAGAGCTGCAGCCGATCGGCGTTCGGGTGCTTGTCGGCGGTGAGGACGACGCCGACGCGGAAGAGCGCCGTGTCGGACGGCCCGCGCCGCTCGATGCCGTTCACCTCGGCGGTGGCGACCGACAGCAGGTCGGCGATCTCCTCGGCGGAGGCGCCGACGCGCACGTACTCCCGCAGCCAGCTCATCGGGACCTTCATCAGAACTGCCTCAGGAAGCGCAGGTCGTTCTCCCAGAACGGCCTGATGATGGGGATGTCGTAGCGCAGCTGTGCCGCGCGCTCGAGGCCGAGCCCGAAGGCGAAGCCGCTCCACTCGTCCGGGTCGAGGCCGACGTTGGCGAGCACCTGCGGGTCGACCATGCCGGAGCCGCCGATCTCGATCCAGCCCGACCACTTGCACGTCGCGCAGCCTTCCCCGCCGCAGACGCCGCACGAGACGTCGGGCTCCATCGAAGGCTCGGTGAAGGGGAAGTAGTGGGTGCGGAAGCGGACGCGCCGCTCCTCGCCGAAGAGCGCGCGCATCACGTGCAGCAGCGTCCCCTTCAGGTCGGCCATGGTGATGTGCCGGTCGACGGCGAGCCCCTCGAACTGGTGGAAGATCGGGAAGCGGGTCGGCGTGATCGCATCGCGGCGGTACACGCGGCCGATCGAGACCATGTAGATCGGCGGCTTCCGCTCCTCCATGGCGTGGATCTGCGACGCCGAGGTCTCCGTGCGCAGGACCCTGTTCGCGTCGAGGAAGTAGGTGTCACGCGGCGAGCGCGCCGGGTGCCACTCCGGGAACGCGAGCTTGTCGAAGTTGTACTCGAGGGTCTCGACCTCGCGGTCGTCGCGGATCTCGTAGCCGAGGCCGATGAAGGCGTCCTCGACGTCTCGGCGGATCAGTGTCGTCGGGTGCAGGTGGCCGCGCGGGCGCGGGTGGACGTCGCCGAGCAGCTCGGCCGGGAGCGTGACGTCGACGCGCTCGGAGGAGAGCTTCGCGTCCAGCTCGGCGCGCTCGAGCTCGGCCTGGCGGGCGGCGACCGCGGACTCGATCGCCTCGCGGGCCGCGTTGAGCGCCATCCCCGTCTCCCGGTCGCGCACCTCGCGCAGGGCGAGCTTGAGCTCGCTCTTCCGTCCGAGATACTTCACGCGCGCCTCGTCGAGGTCGGCGAGCACGGTCGCGGACGCGATCGCGTCCAGCGCGTCCTGCTGGAGCGCCTGCGTGTCCACGCGGCGACTGTATCTATATGGCATGAGCTCTTACGACCCCATAGCGCGCCTCTACGACGCCTGGAGCACCGCCGTCGTCGAGGACATCGGCTTCTACGTCGACGAGGCGCTCGCGTCAGGCGGGCCGGTGGTCGAGCTCGGCGTCGGCACCGGACGCATCGCAATCCCGACCGCCGGCGCCGGCGTGCACGTGATCGGCGTCGACTCCTCGGCGGGCATGCTCGCCGTGTGTGCCGAGGAGGCGCGCCGGGCCGGCGTGGCCGAGCGGCTCGACCTGCGGCAGGGAGACCTCCGCCGGCCCCCGGTCGAGGAGCGCGTGCCGCTCGTCACCTGCCCGTTCCGCGCATATCTCCATCTCAGCTCGGACGCGGAGCGCCTCGAGGCTCTCCGTGCCGCCCGCGACCTGCTCCTCCCCGACGGCCGGCTCGTCTTCGACGTCTTCGCCCCGTCGAACGAGGACATCGAGGAGACGCACGGCCTCTGGCTCGAGCGCGAGCCGGGCATCTTCGAACGGGCGGACTGGGATCGCCGCCAGCAGACGTTGACGCTCTCAGTGCGCGGCGAGCGCGGCGAATCGTCGATGACGTTGTGGTGGCTCGAGCCGCAGCGGTGGCAAGCGCTACTCGCCGAAGCCGGCTTCGCGGTGGAAGCGTGTTACGGCTGGTTCGACCGACGTCCGTACGACGGCGGCGAGGACACGGTGTGGATCGGGCGTCGAACTTGATGTGTGCAAATAGCGGACAATTTCGTTGTGGTGTCCTCTTGACCCACATGTGGTTACACCATAGGTTTCCTCTTGCGCCAAGCACGGAGCGGAACTAGGTCGAAACCCCGACCGAGCGGCACTACGAAGAGGGGGCAACCCCGAGATCGGAAGGCCGGTTGGACGAGGTAGACGAAACCGCCACCGACTTGGCGAATCTTTTGGTCCGGCCCCGGGAAACCGGGGCCGGATCCTTTTTCAGACGGCGTTGCGGCGCGCGAGCTCGTAGAGCGCAACCGTTCCGGCCATCGCGACGTTCAGCGACTCCGCGCCGCCGGCGATCGGGATCGTCACCGTCGCGTCGCAGCGCGCGAGCACGTCGTCGGGAAGCCCGTCCCGCTCCGCGCCGAGCACGAAAACGACATCCCCGATCAGGTCGACGTCCGCCAGCGGCTCGCCGCCGTGCGGGACGAGCGCGACCCGCTGCCCTCCGGGCTCGTCGAACTCGCCGAGCGGCACGCGGAAGATCGATCCCATCGACGCGCGCAGCGCCTTCGGCCCGGTCGGGTCCGCGCAGCCCGCCGAGAGCGCGACTCCCGCGCCGAACGCGTCAGCGGCGCGGATGAGCGTCCCGACGTTCCCGGGATCGGCGACGTGCCACAGCGCGAGCGTCACAGGCCGCGTCCCTCGCGGCAGATCGTCGCGCCGGTAGATCGCGATCACCCGCGGCGGATGTGCGAGCGTCGACACCTCCGCGAGCAGCGCCGCCTCGACCGTCTCCCCCGCGACGAGCAGGTCGACCGGCTCGATGGCCGCCGCCTCGACGAGATCCTCGCCCTCGACGACGAAGAGGCCGAGCTTGTCGCGCCAGCGCCGGTCTCGGAGCTTGCGGACGAGCTTCAGCCTCTCGTTGTCGCGCGAGGTGATCAGGTGATCAGGCTTCGAGCGCGGCCTTCGCCTGCGCGGCGATGGCCTCGAACGCGGCCGGATCGCTCACCGCGAGGTCTGCGAGCACCTTGCGGTCGAGCTCGATCCCGGCCTTGTTGCAGCCGTTGACGAACTGGTTGTACGACAGCCCGTGCATCCGGGCGGCTGCGTTGATCCGGGTGATCCAGAGCCGGCGGAACGTCCGCTTCTTGTTCTTCCGGTCACGGTAGGCGTAGACGAGCGAGTGCTCGACCTGCTCCTTGGCGTAGCGGTAGTGGGAGTTCTTGAGGCCCCAGTACCCCTTCGCCTGCCCGAGGACCTTGCGGCGCTTCTTCTGCGCGCTGACCGATCTCTTGACTCTCGGCATGGCTAACGGATCCCCAGCATCTTCTTGAGGGCGCTCCGGTCGGAGCCGGCGATCTCGACTTCCTTGCGGAAGGCGCGCCTACGCTTCGACGACTTCTTCTCCAGGTTGTGGCTGCGCATCGTTGGCCGCCTCAGGATCTTGCCCGTCCCCGTCACCTTGAAGCGCTTCTTCGCTGCGCGGCGTGTTTTCGTCTTCGGCATCTCGTTTCACTCCTGCGTTCTTCGTTGGGCCCAGCACCATCACCATGTTCCGTCCGTCGAGGAGCGGCTGGGACTCGATCAGCCCGATCTCCTTGACGTCATCGGCGAGGCGAAGGAGGAGGTCCCGACCGCGCTCCGGATGGGTCGTCTCGCGACCGCGGAACATGATCGTCACCTTGACCTTCGCGCGCTGGTTCAGAAATCGCTCGACGTGCCCCTTCTTGGTGTTGTAGTCGTGGATCCCGATCTTCGGGCGAAGCTTGATCTCCTTGACCTGGATCTGGCTCTGGTGCTTGCGAGCCTGCTTCGCCTTCTGCTCCTGCTCGTACTTGTATTTCCCGTAGTCCATGACCTTCGCCACCGGCGGGTCGGCCTGCGCTGCCACCTCGACGAGATCGAGGTTCTTCGCATAGGCGTACTCGCGGGCGTCGTCGGAGGTCTTGATTCCGAGCTGAGCGCCGTCGTCGTCGATCAGACGGACACGGGGGACCCTGATGGCGTCGTTGATGCGCGTCGTATCCCGGTTGCTGGGACGGACGGGCTCGATCGGCCGGCGCCTGGGCCTCAAAGACAGATCACCAAGTGGGGCTTACTCCTCCTCGTTTCGATCACAGAACACAGAAAAGCCGCTGCATGCAGCGGCCCCGATCCTCGTCGCTTCCGACTCGGTTGAACCCCGCGCGAGCACGCTGGCCCGGGAGGTGAGGAACGGGTCCGCTCCTGCTTTTCAGGACTACAGGGTAGCAAGCTTCGTGACGAAATCGGCAAGGCTGAGCGTTTCCTGCTCGCCGCCCCGACTGCGGACGGCGAGGCTCTCCTCGCTCTCGCGGTCGCCGTACACGACGACGAAGGGGATCTTCTCCATCTCGGCCGTCCGGATCCGCTTGCCGATCGTTTCGGTCGGCTCCCCCACGTCCACCCGGTAGCCGGCCTCGCGCAGCCGGAGCGCGATCGTCTGCGCGCCGTCGTGGTGGGCCTCGCCGACGGGCAGGATGCGGACCTGCACGGGCGCGAGCCAGAGCGGGAAGGCACCGCCGTAGTGCTCGATGAGGATGCCGATGAAGCGCTCGAACGAGCCGAACAGTGCCCGGTGAATGACGAAGACGGCGTGCTCGGCGTTGTCCGCGCCCATGTACGTGAGGCCGAACCGGGCCGGCATCTGGCGGTCGAGCTGGATCGTCCCGAGCTGCCAGGAGCGCCCCAGCACGTCGGTGATGTGCAGGTCGATCTTCGGCCCGTAGAACGAGCCCTCGCCCGCGCCGACGACGTACTCCATGTGATTCCGCTCGAGGGCGGCCTGCAGCTCCCCCTCGGAGAAGTCCCACTCCTCGTCGGAGCCGAGCTTGTTCTCCGGCCGCGTCGAGAACTCCGCCCGCGGCTCGAGGCCGAAGAGGCCCATCAGGAAGCGGAGGTAGTCGATGCACGCGTCGAGCTCCGCCGGGATCTGCTCCTGGGTACAGAAGATGTGTGCGTCGTCCTGGGTGACGTAGCGGACGCGCGTCAGCCCGTGCAGGGCACCGGCGAGCTCGTTCCGGTGCAGGGGCGCCGCCTCGGCGTAGCGGATCGGGAGGTCGCGATAGCTGCGCAGCGCGCTCCCGAACAGGAGCATGTGCCCGGGGCAGTTCATCGGCTTGATGCCGTACACCTGGTCGTGCTCGAGCGGGATCAGGAACATGCTCTCGCGGAACTTCTCCCAGTGGCCCGAGGTCTCCCACAGCGCCTTGTCGTAGATGAGCGGCGTCTTCACCTCGAGATAGCCGCGCTGCGCGTTCTCGCGCCGGCGGAGATCCTCGAGCGTGTTGAAGATCGCCATCCCCTTCGGATGCCACAGCGGCGACCCCGGCGAGTGCTCGTCGAAGTGGAAGAGATCGAGCTGGTTCCCGAGCCGGCGGTGGTCGCGCTTGCGCGCCTCCTCCAGCCGCTCGAGGTACCCGTCGAGATCCTTCTGGTCGTAGAACGCGGTCCCGTAGATGCGCGTGAGCTGCGGCTTCGTCGAGTCGCCGCGCCAGTACGCGCCGGCGAGACCGGTGAGCTTCAACGCCTTGATCGGTTTCGAGTTCTGCAGGTGCGGGCCGCGGCAGAGGTCGGTGAACTCCCCCTGCGTGTACAGGGAAATGTCTCCCTCCGCGGTGTCGACGAGCTCGATCTTGTACGGCTCGTTCTCCGCGGCGAACAGCTTGCGCGCCTCGTCGCGAGAGATCTCCTCGCGCGACCACTCGCGACCCTCGGCGAGCTCGCGCTCGACCTCCGCCTGGATCGTCTCCAGGTCCTCCTCGCGGATCGGCTCCGGAAAGTCGAAGTCGTAGTAGAAGCCGTTCTCGATCGGCGGACCGATGGCGACCTTCACTCCCGGGTAGAGACGGCGGACTGCTTCGGCCACCAGGTGTGCAGAGGAGTGGCGGAGGACGGCGAGCGCGTCCGGGTCGTCCTTGTCGCGGGTGGTCAGAAGTTGGATCCGCTGACCGTCGTCGAGTGGCAACCGCAGGTCCTGCACGCGGCCGTCCGCGCGCACGAGGACCGCCTGCTCGGCGAGCTTCGGACCGATCGCGCGCGCCGCATCGAGACCGGTCGCGCCGTCGGGGAGTTCGAGCTGGGATTCGTCGGGGAGCACAACCTTCATGTCGGACAAGGATATTCACGCGCGCGCAGTTGGTTCGCATGTCGTTTGCAATTGCGATTCAGTGGGGATGCATTCACTGAACACGATCGGGTTAGGTGGAGGCAGCTTCGAAAAGATTTCCAACTTGCGAAGGAATTTGCGTTGCGGATGATGAAAACGTCCGATGCACAGCGCATACTGCGCACTGTCGTTGCCACCGAACTCGCCCAATAGGAGGAGGCAGATGGCGACAAGAAAGCGAACCGGTACGAAGCGGACGGCCGCGAAGCGGTCGACTGCAAAGCGGAAGACTGCTGCGAAGCGGACGACCGCGAAGCGGAGCACCGCCAAGCGGACCACCGCGAAGCGGAAGACCGCGACCAAGCGGAAGGCCGCCCCGAAGCGGAAGGCCGCTGCAAAGCGGAAGGCCGCTCCGAAGCGGAAGAGCGCTGCGAAGCGCAAGACCGCGACCAAGCGGAAAGCCGCTCCCAAGCGGAAGACCGCAGCGAAGCGGAAGAGCACTGCGAAGCGCAAGACCGCAACGAAGCGGAAGGCCGCTCCGAAGCGGAAGGCCGCTGCAAAGCGGAAGGCTGCGCCGAAGCGGAAGACCGCTGCGAAGCGGACGACCGCGAAGCGTCGGCCCGCAAAGCGGACGACGGCGAAGCGCCGGCCGGCCGCGAAGCGGACCACCGGCCGCCGCACCGGTCGCAAGAGCTCCGGCCGTACCGGCGCCCGGGCGACACCAACCGCAGCACGTCGCACGGGCGCGACCGGGAAGGGCACCGCGGCACGCGCGCGTATCGGCGCGAGTCGCACAGGCAGCACCGGCACCCCCGAGCCAACGACGCAGGAAGTCGTCCTCGGTGGGATGGGCTCGCAAGAGTCCTCGCCGTTCCCCACGCGTGACGAGTCGGAATAGCTAGCCCGACTCGGCGCAAAGCACCGAAGGGCCCCTCCGGGGGCCCTTCTGCTTTTCCGGCCGAAAGAATCCGCGCGCGCCGCAATCTCACTTGCAGGTGTCCGGCGTCGCGGCATATGGAGGCGCCTTCGGGCCGGCTCAGGCAGAGCGGCTGCTCTGGCGTGCCGGCTTCGGCCCGCGCCGGGGCGAGGCGCAGGCGCTCGCGCGGCTCGGCCTCGACGGCGCCATCCACGCGCTGACGTATCCCGGACGCGAGAAGCTCGTCGGACACGCGCCGCACGACGACAAGGGACGGCCGCTCGCGCCGTACGACGCGTGGGGCCACGACCACCTGTGGTGGCTCGATCGGATGATCCGCACGTCGCGGCCGCTCGTCGAGCGCATGGCGCTCGTCTGGCACGACTGGTTCGCGACGTCGAACGACGGCGTCGGTTCGCAGCGGCTGATGCTGAACCAGAACCAGCTCTTCCGCGAGCGCGGCCTCGGGAACTTCCACGATCTGCTGCTCGACGTGACGCGCGACCCGGCGATGCTGCTGTGGCTGAACGGGAGCGACAACTCCAAGTACTCGCCGAACGAGAACTACGGGCGCGAAATGATGGAGCTGTTCACGCTCGGCGCCGGCCGCGGCTACGGCGAGGAGGACGTGCGCCAGAACGCGCGCGCGCTCACCGGCTTCCGCAACGACTGGAAGCCGAACGTCGGAGACGTCGACTTCCGGTACGACCCGAAGTACCACGACACGGGCGTGAAGACGCTGTTCCGCAAGCGCGGCGCGTGGACGTGGCGCGATTCGTGCCGGATGTGCGTGACGCACCCCGACCACGCGTCGTTCTTCGTCCAGAAGATGTGGAGCTACTTCGTGCCGACGCCGCCGGACGCGGCGACGGCGAGCGGGCTCCAGCGCCTGTACGTGCAGGGGAAGTACGAGATCCGCCCGGTCGTCTCGGCGATCCTCAAGCACCCTGCGCTGTACACCGGCCCGCCGATGGTGAAGTCGCCGGCGCTGTACACCGCCGGACTGCTCCGGCGTCTCGGCCGCGGGATCGACACGACGTCGTGGGTGTGGCTCGACTCGCTCGCGGGACAGCAGCTCTTCTACCCGCCGAACGTCGGCGGCTGGGACGACACGCGCTGGCTCGACACGGCGACATGGCGCGGCCGCTGGTGGATCGCGCAGGAGGCGCTCGATCCGTACGCGCTCGATCCCGGCAAGCGTCCGGAGCCGTACGACGGGGCGAAGCTCATCCAGGCGGCACTCCTCTTCTGGCGCAACCCAACACTCGCGGCCCCGTCGACCGCTGCGCTCCAGCAGTTCACGCACAACGCGCTCGGCGACGCGAAGAGCGAGAAGTGGAAGCAGCAGCAGTACCCGCCGATGGTGCTGAACGCGCTGCGGCACCTGATCGCGACGTCACCGGAGTTCCAAGCCGCATGAGCGACTGTCTGCACTGCGACGGCCTGTCGCGCTCGCGGATGCTCCACCGCGCGATCGCCGAAGCGGGACGCGGGCTCCCGTCCATCGAGCCGGGGATGCCGCTGCCGGCCGGGACCGGGCTCTCGCGCCGGGCGTTCCTCGCCGGCGGGCTCGGCGCCGCGCTCGCGGTCTACGGCGGCTCGCGGCTCGGATTGTCGGCGTTCGAGGAAGGCATCGCCGCGGCCGCGACGGCCACACCGGGGCAGGTGCTCGTGTCCGTCTTTCTCGAAGGCGGCGCGGACGGGCTGTCGGTGCTCTCGCCCCAGGGCGATCCGCTGTACACGAAGCTGCGGCCGCAGCTCGCGCTCTCGGGCGGCACGCCGCTCACCGAGGACGCGCGGCTGTTCTGGCACCCGGCGGTGGGCGGGATCGCGCAGCTGTACGGCGAGCAGAAGGTGACCGTCATGCCGGCGGTCGGGTACACGCATCCCGACCAGTCGCACTTCACGTCGCGGCACTACTGGGAGGTCGGCGCGACCGATACCCACCTGAACACGGGGTGGCTCGGCCGGTACCTCGACGTGGTCGGCACGGAGGACAACCCGCTCCAGGGCGTCTCCTTCGACGACACGCTCGCCCCCGCGCTCGCGACCGCGAAGGTTCCCGTCGCGGCGATCACCGCTCCCGACCAGTACGACTTCTATTCGAACAATGTCTGGGGCGAGGTCGAGGAGCGCATGCTCGAGACGTTCGGCCGGCTCGGGCCGGTGGCGCAGCAGGTCGACCGGCTCCGCAACCAGCTCCTGCCCTTCCGGGCGAAGGACGACGGCACGCCAGGGTTCCAGAGCCCGGTCCCCTATCCGAAGTCGGACGACCCGTTCCCGAACAAGCTCGCCGGCCTCGCGGCGATGATCGCGGCCGGCCTTCCGCTCCACGTCGTCGCGCTCTCGGCGCCGGGCGAGTACGACACGCACTCCGACGAAGCCGGTGCGCTCGCGGACGGCCTCCAGCTCACGGCCGACTCGCTGCTCGCGTTCCAGCGCGACCTGGAGGCGCGCGGGATCGCCGACCGCGTCCTCGTCCACGTCTGGTCGGAGTTCGGCCGGCGCGCACAGGAGAACGGCTCGGCCGGGACCGACCACGGCGCAGCCGGCACCGGCTTCCTCATCGGCACGCGCGCGTCCGGGCAGATGGTGGGCGAGTTCCCCGGGCTGCAATCCGGCCTCGACGACGACGGCAACCTCATCGAGACCGCCGACTTCCGCGCCGTCTACTCGGCGCTGCTCGAGCAGTGGCTCGACACCGATGCGGCGGCGATCATCCCATCCGCGAAGACCTTCCCTCGGCCAACGCTGGTGAAGTCATGATCGCCGTCGCGCCTCCACCTGCACGCGTACAGGTGGTGGCGCACGAGTTCTCGTTCGTCCTCTCGCGGCAGACCATCAAGGCGGGCTGGGCGACGATCGAGCTCAGGAACGCGGGCGAGGATGCGCACGACCTGCGCATGCGACGCGTCGGCGGCACGCGCGTCTACGCCTGGCCGGTGACACAGGCCGGAGCCGTCGTCGACGAGACGTACAAGCTCCTCCCGGGCCGCTACGTCCTGTACTGCAGCGTCGCGAACCACCGCGCGCTCGGCATGCAGGCGGCGCTGACCGTCAGGCGCTAGGAGGCGCGAACGGGGAAGCTGCGCCGCTCGGGGCCAATGTACTCGGCGGACGGGCGGATGAGCTTGTTGTCCGCGTGCTGCTCGAGCACGTGGGCGGCCTGCCCGGCGATGCGGCTCGCCCCGAAGAGCGGCGTGAACAGATCCGTCGGCACGCCGAGATACGTGTACACGGACGCGGAGTACAGGTCGACGTTCGGGTAGAGACCCTTCTCCTCGAACACCGTCCGCTCCGCGGCCTCGGTGATCGCGTACCAGTTGGGCTCGCCGGCGTCCTCGGAGAACTCGTGCGAGATCCGCTTGAGGATGATCGCCCGCGGGTCGTACGCGCGATAGAGCGGATGCCCGAAGCCGTACAGCTTCTCCTTCCGCTCGAGCATCGCGTGCACCTCTCCGGGCGTCGCCTCGGCCGAGCCGAAGCGCTGGAAGAGCTTCATCGCCGCCTCGTTCGCCCCGCCGTGCAGCGGGCCGCTCAGCGCGGCGATGCCGCCCACGATGGCGGCGTGCATGTCCGCGCCCGTCCCTGCGATCACGCGCGCGGTGAACGTCGACGCATTCATCTCGTGCTCCGCGTGCAGGATCATCGCCACGTCGAACGCCCGCACCTGCTGCTCGCTCGGCGACTCGCCGTGCAGCATGGTGAGGAAGTTCTCCGCGTACGAGAGGCTCGGATCGGGATCGACGGGCTCCAGCCCCTGCCGGCGCCTGTGGTAGCGGCCGACGACGGTCGGCGCCGCCGCGATCAGTCGCGCGGCCTTGCGCGTCTCCGCCTCGCGATCGTTCGCGTCGCGGTCGGGATCGGTGAAGGCGAGCGCCGAGACCGCCGTGCGCAGCATGTCCATCGGCAGCGCCGCGGCGGCGGAACGGTCGACGAGCTGCTCGACGTGCGGCGGCAACTCGCGCTGCGCGAGCGCCTCGCGGAACCGGTCGAGCTCGTCGGCGGCCGGGAGCTCGCCGTGCAGGAGGAGGTACGTGACCTCCTCGTACGACGAGTGCTCGGCGAGGTCGGCGATGTCGTAGCCGCGGTACATGAGCACGCCCTCGTCCGGGTCGATGGACGAGACGGCCGTCTGGGCGACGACGACGCCGGAGAGCTGGACCGATTTCTTCGGAGGCATACGGCCGGTCACGATAGCGCGACTACGCGACCGGAAGCTCCACCCGGAAGATCGCGCCCAGGTCCGGCTGGGAGCTGACGCCGACGCTGCCGCCGTGCGCACGCGCCACCGCGGCGACGATCGAGAGGCCGAGCCCGACGCCGCCGCTCGCGCGAGCACGCGACGTGTCGGCGCGGTAGAAGCGCTCGAACACGCGGGCGAGCTCGTCCTCGGTCAGTCCAGGGCCGCTGTCCCCAACCTCGATCACCGCGCGCCCGTTCTCGCGCGTCACGCTGACACGGGCCGGAGAAGCGGTAGGCGTGTGCGAGCGGACGTTCGAGAGCAGGTTGTCCATCACCTGACGCAGCCGGTCGCGGTCGCCGAGCACCGCGACGGGCTCGGTCACGAGCTCGATCTTCCGCTCGGGGTCGAGCGTGCGCGCCGTCTCGACCGCCTCGCCGACGAGCTCGTCGAGCTGGACAGGCTCACGCTCGAGCGGACGACCTTCGTCGAGGCGCGCGAGAAGCAGCAGGTCCTCGACGAGGACGCTCATGCGCTCGGCCTCGCGGGTGATCCCGCTCATCGTCCGCGCGAGATCTTCCGGACGGCTCTGCGCCCCGCGGGAGAACAGCTCTGCGTAGGCCCGCACCGCCGCGAGCGGCGTGCGGAGCTCGTGCGACGCGTCGGCGACGAACCGGCGCAGGCGCAGGTCGGACGCCTCGATCCGGCCGAGCATCGCGTTCAGCGCGAGGGCGACGTGGCCGACCTCCGTGTGCTCGTTCTCCACCTCGACGCGGTGGGACAGGTCGCCGGCCGTGATCGCCGTCGCCGTCTCCTCGATCTCGCGCAGCGGCCGCAGCCCGAGCCGCACGACCCAGAGCCCGAGCGCCGCGACGCCTCCGAGCACGGCGAGCGTGGCGAGGAGCTCGACGAGGAGAACGCGGTGCAGCGTGCTGTCGACGCCCGCCAGCGGCGCTGCGATGAAGAGGACGTAGCCCGGCTGGTCTCGTTCGATCGAAGCGCGAACCCGGTACTCCGTGTCGCCCGTCACCGAGTGCACGTCGAGGAACCTGACCCGGTCGCCCTCGGATGTGGTCGGCTTGCTCGGGAGGCTGATGGTCTTCGGATACGCCGGGGTCGGCGGCTTCGCGGTCGCCCCGAACTCCGGGATGCACGCGTGCTTCACGACGACCCCGGCCAAGCTCCGGACTTCGACGCAGTCACCGCCGAGCGAGCCGAGTAGCCCACCGATGTCACGGTCGCCGCGCGGCTCCGGGCTGATCTGCGGCGGGAACGCGGCGGTCTCGACCCCCGGATGCGAGGCGGTGAGCGTGTTGTCGACCCGCTGCAGGAGGAACGAGCGCAGCTGCGTGTACGTTGCCGCGTCCGCCGCGACGATGCCGATGCCGGCGAGCAGGATCACCCCGAGGATGAGCCGGGTGCGCAGCGACAGACGAGACAGCATCAGTGCTCGCCGAGCTCGAGCATGTAGCCCGCCTGCCGCACCGTCCGGATGAGCGGCGGGCCGAGCTTGTTCAGCTTGCGGCGCAGGTAGCTGACGTACGTCTCCACCACGTTGGAGTTGCCGCCGAAGTCATAGCGCCAGACGTTCTGCAGGATCTGGTGCTTCGAGAGCACGCGCCGCGGGTTGAGCATGAAGTAGCGGAGCAGGTTGAACTCGGTGCCCGTCAGGTCGACGCGCGCGTCACCGCGGAAGACCTCGTGCCGCTGCTCGTCGAGGACGAGGTCTGCGAAGTGCAGCACGTCGCCGGGCAGCTCGCTCTGCGTTCGGCGGAGGATGGCCTGCACGCGCGCGACGATCTCGGCGAGGCTGAACGGTTTCGTGACGTAGTCGTCGCCGCCGGCGCGGAGCGCCTCGATTTTGTTCTCGACCGAGTCCTTGGCGGTGAGGAAGAGGATCGCGCTCTTGAATCCGCGCTCGCGCATGCGCCGGCCCACTTCGATCCCGTCCAGGTCCGGGAGCATCCAGTCGAGGACGACGAGATCGGGCTCGCGCTCGGCGACGACCCGAAGCGCCTCGCGGCCTCCCGTGGCCTCGTCCACTTCGAAACCCTCGTACCGGAGCGCGGTCGCGACCGCGTCGACGATCGAGGGCTCGTCGTCGACGACGAGGATCCGCTGCGTGCTCATACCTCCAGCCTCCCACCGCTTCCTGTGAGTCGGCTGTGAATTATCCGGCATGCATACGCTGCGGTCGTGGTCGCCTCCGTGCTGCAGCCGTTCTCGGCGACGACAGCGGTCATCCTGGTCGCGATCGGCTTCGGGGTCGGCGCCTTCGGGACGCTGATCGGCGCCGGAGGCGGCTTCATCCTCACACCGATCCTGCTTCTCCTCTATCCGCACGACTCGCCGCAGACGCTGACGGCAATCAGCCTCGCCGCCGTCTTCTTCAACGCGGCCAGCGGCACGGCGGCCTACGCGCGGCAGCGCCGTATCGACTACCGCAGCGGGATCGTCTTCGCGCTCGCGACGCTGCCAGGCGCAGTCGGCGGCGCGCTCGTCGTCGGGCACGTCTCCCGGCACGTCTTCGACGGAATCATGGGCGGCGTGCTTGCGCTGCTCGCCGGATGGTTGCTAGCGGCCGAGCGCTGGCCGCTTCCGGTACCGCAGCGTCATCTCGAGCACCGCGAGATCGTCGACCGGTCCGGTGCGCGCTACGTGTACGACGTTCCGCTACGCCGTGGCGCGCTCTACAGCCTCGCGGTCGGCTTCCTCTCGAGCTTCCTCGGCATCGGCGGCGGCGTCATCCACGTGCCGCTCCTCGTCGGCGCACTCGGTTTCCCCGTTCATCTCGCGACCGCGACGTCTCACTTCGTGCTGGCGGTTATGGCCGGCGCAGGCACGATCACGCACCTCGGCCTCGGTAGCTTCGCGCACGGACACGGCCTCCGCAGGACGGCGGCCCTCTCGGCGGGAGTCGTCGCCGGAGCGCAGCTCGGCGCGCACGTATCGCTGCGCCTGCGCGGGGCCGTGATCCAGTGGCTCCTCGCAGCGGCTCTGCTGGCGCTCGCCGTCCGCCTGCTGCTAGCGGCTTGAGACGACGGCGACCCGGGCTCGCGCACCGCGCACGACCTGCTTGAGCGTCTCGATGTCGTACGCGCCGTAGTGCCGTCGGCCGTTGACGAAGAAGGTCGGGGTGCCCGACACGGAGCTCAGGTCCGCGCCGTCGACGTCTTCCGCGATCCGCGCCGCGCCGACGTGGTCCTCGAGATCGTGGTCGAATCGCTCGCGGTCCAGCCCAAGTTGCTCCGCATAGCCCATGAGATCGGCCGGCGCGAGCGCGTCCTGGTGCGTCAACAGCAGCTCGTACATCTCCCAGAAGGCGCCCTGCTCGGCGGCCGCCTCGGCCGCCTCCGCAGCAACCTGCGCGTTCGCGTGCACGTCGTTGAGCGGGAGGTGCCGCCACACGTACCGGACATCGCCGAAGTCGCGCAGCAGCTCGCGGATGACGGACTCCGCCTGTCCGCAGTACGGGCACTCGAAGTCGCCGTACTCGAGGAGCGTCACCGGCGCGTCGACCGGCCCGCGAAAGTGGTCGCGCTTCGGGTCGACGGGCACCGCGAGGTCGATGAGCGGCTCCCCCGTCCCGATGAGCGCCCGCAGACGCAGCCTGCGCGGCAGCAGCGCCGTCACGCGGAACACGAGCCACGTCGCGACAGAGGCGCACAGCGCCGCGCTGAGCACGCCGACCTTCGCCTCCGCGAGCTGCTGCCCGTGGAATGCGAGCGTCGCGATCAGCAGCGACACCGTGAACCCGATGCCGGCGATCGCTCCTCCGCCCCCGAGCGACGCCCAGCCGATCGGCGGCCGCAGCCGGCCGCGGCTGATCTTCGTCACCACCCAGCTCCCGCCGAGGATGCCGGCCGGCTTGCCGGCGACGTAGCCGATGAGCACGCCGAGAGTGATCGGCGACGCGAACGCGTGCCCGAGGAAGCCCGTGCTCACGGCGACGCCCGCGTTCGCGAGCGCGAAGAGCGGCACGATCGCGTAGCTCGTCCACGGGTGGTAGAGCTGCTGCAGGCGGTCGTTCGGCGAGATCGCCGTCTTCAGTCCGATGCGCGCCTCGCGCGCCAGCTCCGGCGTCGGCTGTTCACGAAACAGGCGGAAGAGGTCGCTCGCGCGCTCGAGGTCGCCGCGCGCGGCCGGCGTCGCATACGTGAGCAGGCCCATGGCGAGCCCGAGCACGATCGGGTCGACGCCCGACTTCGTCAGCGCGATCCATGCGGTGACGCCGAGCACGGCGTACAGAAAGCCGCGTGCGATCCGCGCATACGCGGCGACGGTGATCGCCGCGAGCAGGCCGACCGCGACCAGCAGCGGCACAACGTGCAGGCCGGTCGTGTAGACGGTCGCGATGACGAGGAGCGCAAGCAGGTCGTCGACGACGGAGACGGTGAGCATGAACGCCCGCAAACGCTGCGGAAAGCGCTTGCCGACGAGGGCCAGCATCCCGAGCGCGAACGCCGTGTCGGTGGACATGGCGACGCCCCAGCCGTGCGCCGTGCCTTTGCCGGCGTTGAAGGCGAGGAAGATCGCGACCGGGACGACCATCCCGCCGACGCCGGCCGCCACCGGCAGCGTGAGGCGGCGCCGGTCGCGCAGCTCTCCCATGTCGAATTCGCGGCGCGCCTCCAGGCCGACGACGAAGAAGAACAGCGTCATCAGGCCGCTGTTCAGCCAGTAGCGGAGGTCGTGCGAGATGCCGGTGCCGCCGATGCGGATGGTGAGCGTCGTGTGCCAGACGCGCTCGTAGGACGAGGCGTCGAGGTTCACCCAGACGAGCGCGGCGATGGCGGCGGCAAGCAGGAACGCGGCGCTGCCGGTCTCGGTGCGCAGGAAGCTGCGCAGCGGTGTCTCGAGGTTGCGCACCCAGGCGGTGCGGCCCGAGAACGGAGCCGGCGCAACCGTGTCGGCCGTGCTCATTCGGGTGTTGCGTCGTCGGCCGTGACGAGATCCGCGTACTCGGGGTGGCGGCGGATGTACGCGCCGACGAAGGGGCAGACCGGGATGACCTTCAGGCCGCGAGCGCGCAGGTCGTCGAGGGCGCCGCGCACGAGCTCGGTGCCAAGCCCCTCGCGCCGCGGCTCGACCTCCGTGTGCACGAGCGCGATCGCGCCGGGCGCTCGCCGGTAGCGAATCTCGCCCACGAGCTCGCCGTCGGCGTGCAGCTCGTACCGCAGCTCTTCCGCGTTGTCCGAGACCTTCAGCTCCACGGCGAGAGCGTAGTGGCGGCTACCCCTTGATCGCGCCGCCGAGCCCGCCGCCGCGCAAGAACGAGCGCTGGAAGACGAGGAAGCCGGCGATCGGCACGAGGCACGCGATGAACATCGCGGCGAGGAACACGCCAAGCGACGTCTGCGCCTGGATCTCCGGCAGGCGAACCGAGAGCGGTTGCTCGTTCGGGTTCGTCAACACGAGCAGCGGCCACAGGAAGTCCTTCCACGACGCGAGCACGGCGAAGATCGAGACGACGCCGATGATCGGCTTCGACATCGGGAGCACGATCGACCAGAAGAGCCGGAACGGCCCCGCACCGTCGATACGGGCGGCCTCGAAGATCTCGCGCGGCAGGTTGTCGAAGAACCGCTTCACGAGCACGACGTTGAACGCGCTCGCGCCGGCCGGCAGCCAGACCGCCCAGTAGCTGTCGATGAGCGAGAAGTGGTGGAAGAGCGGCGGGTGCACGATCTCGATGTACAGGGGCACGAGCAGCACGATCGCCGGGACGAACAGCGTCGTCAGCAGGAGCCCATTGATGAGCTTCGCGTACTTCGGCCGCAGCACCGAGAGCGCGAAGCCGCCGGTGGTCGCGACCACGATCTGCGACGCCCATGAGCCGAATGCGATCACGACCGTGTTCCAGAAGTAGAGACCGACGTGCACGGTCGTCCACGCTTCCTTCAGATTGCTCCACGCTGCCCCGTGCGGGAAGAGACCCATCGGGTGCGTGATCGTGTCGATCGTCGGCGTGATCGCGCTCTTCGCCAGCCACAGAATCGGCCCAAGGCCGCCGAAGACGAGCGCGACGAGGAGGAGCGCTTGCAACGTGCCGATGCTCCACCGGACCGTCGGCTTGCGCCACTCCGAGCTCGAGATGAGCCCGGTGCCGCCTTCGCCGTCGCTCATCGCGTGCTCCAGGAGCGCGTCGCGCGCAGATAGATGAGCGAGAACACTGCGAGGAAGCCGGCGAGCATGAGGCTGAGAGCCGTTGCGGCGCCGTAGTCACCGCCGAGGGAGTTGCCGAACGCGTAGTTGTAGATCATCAGCAGCACAGTCAGGGTGGCGTTCGCAGGGCCTCCGGCCGTGAACAGGTACGGCTCGAGGAACACCTGCGCCGTCCCGATGATCTGGAGGATCATCGTCACGAGCAGGATCCCGCGCAGCTGCGGCAGTGTGATGTGCCAGACCTTGCGCAGGAGCCCGGCGCCGTCGACCGACGCCGCCTCGTACAGCTCCGTCTGCACGCTCGTGAGCGCGGCGAGATAGATGATCACGGTCGCGCCGGCGTTCGCCCAGGTCGACTCGAGCACGAGCGACGGCATCGCCCACTGCTCCGACTGGAGCCACGGGTACGGGCCGAGATGGATCCAGTGGAGCATCGTGTTGAACGCCCCCGCCGAGCTCGCGTCGTAGAACACCTTCCACAGCAGGACGGCGACGACCGGCGGGATGACGACCGGGAGGTAGGCGAGCGCGCTGTAGATCCCCCGCCGCTTGCGCACCTCGCTCAACAGCACTGCGGCAACGAGCGGAATCGGATAGCCGAAGAGGAGCGCGAGACCGGCGAAGTAGGCCGTGTTCTTGACGGCGACCGGGAAGAGCGGGTCATGCCACACCTGTTCAAAGTTCTTGAACCCGACCCAGGTCGCCGGCTGCACGAGGTTCGTGTGCTGGAGCGACATCAGCACCGTGCGCACGATCGGGTACCACGAGAACGCCCCGAACGCGAATAGCAGCGGGATCAGGAACAGGACCGTCGTGAGGCCCCCTCCCCGCACCCACGTGACCGGTGTCCGCCGCGGCACGGCCGTGTCGCGAGAGAGCCCGCGCCGGCTCGACAGCGCGGGCTCTCCCGTTTGATCGACGACAGCCAAGCTCAGCCCACTACGAGCCTTGCTGGATCGCCGCCTGTGCGGTGCTGTTCGCCTGCTGCAGCATCTGCACAACGTTCGTGTTCTTGTTGGTCAGGACCGCTTCCACGACCGCGTCGAGCGAGTGGTACACGCTCTGGGTCGAGGCCTCCGGCTCCGGGATGAGCTGCTCGCCGAAGATGTTCGTGAGGAACGGCTTCATCTGTCCGAGCGGCACGTTGATGTACGGCTTGATCCAGGTATTGGCCAGATCGTATTGCTTCTTGTTGAAGAGCGGCAGGGCCGGAACGCCGACCGGCTGCTTGTTCGCGACGAGCGTCTGCGCGTTCGCGATCGCCTGCGCCTTCGAGACGAGCGGCGACTCGTAGAAGAAGTTGATCCACTTCACGGCTGCGGCCTTCGCCGCCGCGTTCGCGTCGGGGCGTACGCCGACCTCTGTGCCGCCGCCGAGCACGCCGGCATTCTTGTTCTTCGCGAGCGGGATCGCCCCGAGGCCGTAGATGCTCGGATTGATGTTGCTCGCCTGCACGAGGTTCGTGTAGACGTCGGAGCCGCTGATGTACATGCCGATGGTGCCGGCCGCGAACGCCTGGTTGATGTCGCCCCAGCTGAACTCGAAGTTGGAGCCCATCGAGTTGTCCGTCCACCGCATCGCCTTGAGCATGTTCAGCGCCTGGATCGTCTTCGGATTGTCGAGCGTCGCCTTCGCGCTCGTGCCGGTCCCAGTCTCCATCCGGCCGCCGAGCGAGTACACGACGGTCGTGAGGATCCAGCCGGCGGTGTTGTCGTCCTTCGCCATCTCGGCGTAGCCGGTCTTGCCGGTCCGCTGCGCGATCTGCTTGGCGTCGGAGCGCAGCTGCGCCCATGTCGTCGGCGGCTTGTTCGGGTTGAGGCCGGCCTGCGAGAAGAGCGCGCGGTTGTAATGGAGCGCCTGCGCGTACGCGCCCTTCGGCAGGGCGATGATCTGCCCCTTGGCGTCAGTGCCCTCGGCGAGTACCGCCGGGTTGTACTTCGAGAAGTACGGCAGCTTCTTCACGTATGGCGTGATGTCGGCGAGCTGGCCGTTGTCCCCGAGCGTGCGCGCGTCCGTGAACGGCACCTCGAAAACGGTGGGGAGCGTGCCGGCGGCGAGCTTCGCCGCGAATGTCGGCGCGGTCCAGTTGTAATCGACCGGCTTGACGTTGATCGTGGGATTCGCCTTTTCGAACTCGGTGACCCGCGCATTGAACTGGTCGATCGCTGCCTGGGTGCTACCGGGAATAAGCGACGCGACGCTGATGGTGACGCTGCTCGACCGCGAGCCGAGAGCGGCTGCCGTCGCGCACAGAGCCACCAGGCCGGCGACCGCGACGGGGGTGGCAATCCTCCGTAGGGATTTCATCGTCCTTCCTCTCCTTGACCTAGTGGATTCAACAACCAGACCGTCGTGTCCTGAGAAACCGCACCTCCTTCGAGGTCGTTACTGGCGATGAGGATCTCGGCGCCCGGCGGCAGCGCCACCGGCTCCGAGCCGAAGTTGACGAAGCACACGAAGTCCTCGCCTCGGGCAAAGGCGAGGACTTCGTCGCCGGAGGGAATCCATCGGAATGCGCCGCCGCCCCACGGCGCCTTGCGCCGCAACCGGAGACCGGCGCGGTAGAGCGAGAGCATCGAGGCGGGGTCCTCCGACTCCGCCGCGACGGTGAGCGCCGCCCAGCCGTCCGGCTGGTCGAGCCACGTTCGTGCGCCGTCGGCGCTGAACCCGTACGGCGGATGGTCGCCCGACCAGGGAATCGGGATACGGCAGCCGTCGCGACCGGGGTCGACTCCGCCGGAGCGAAGCCACATCGGGTCCTGCCTGCGATCGTGGGGGATGTCTTCCACCTCGGGCAGTCCGAGCTCTTCGCCCTGGTACACGTACATCGACCCCGGGAGCGCCATCGCGAGCAACGCCGCCGCGCGCGCGCGGCGTGCGCCGCGCTCGAGGTCGGTCGGCGTGCCGGCGCGCTTCGACTCGAACGCGAACGAGCTGTCCGCGCGGCCGTAGCGCGTCACGGGCCGCGTGACGTCGTGATTCGAGAGCACCCATGTCGCGGGCGCGTCGACCGGCGCGTGCGCAGCGAGCGCGCCGTCGATCGACCGGCGCATCCGGTCCGCCTCCCACGGGCAGCCGAGGAAGTCGAAGTTGAACGCCGTGTGCAGCTCGTCGGGACGGAGGTAGCGCGCGAAGCGCTCCGCGTCCGGGAGCCAGATCTCACCGACGAGCACGCGCGGCTCGTCGTAGCTGTCCGCGATCGCGCGCCAGCGCCGGTAGATCTCGTGCAGGTCGTCGCGGTCGGTGAAGGGGTGCTCGCCCGGCCCGCTGTGCGGCCGCTCCTCCGCGAGCGCGGGGTCCTTGACGAGCAACGCCGCGGAGTCGATGCGGACGCCGGCGGCGCCACGGTCGAACCAGAAGCGGAGCACGTCCTCGTGCTCGGCCCACACTTCTGGTTCCGTCCAGTTCAGATCCGGCTGCTCGGGCGCGAACAGGTGGAGGTACCACTCGCCGTCGCCGTTCGCGCGGGTCCACGCCGACCCGCCGAAGATGGACTGCCATCCGTTCGGCGGCGAGCTCCCGTCCGCGCCCGAGCCGGGCCGGAACCAGAAACGTTCGCGCTCGGGCGACCCCGGGGCCGCGGCGAGCGCTGCCTCGAACCACGGGTGCTGGTCGGACACGTGGTTCGGGACGATGTCGACGATCGTGCGGATGCCGAGCACGCGCGCTTCGGCGATCAGCTGCTCCGCTTCGGCGAGCGTCCCGAAGGCCGGGTCGATCGAGCGGTAGTCGGAGATGTCGTACCCGCTGTCCGCCATCGGCGACGGGTACCAGGGGCTGAACCAGAGCGCGTCGACACCGAGGTCACGCAGGTAGGGAAGCCGCTCGCGGACGCCGGCGAGGTCGCCGATGCCGTCACCGTTCGCGTCGGCGAAGCTCCGGACGTAGACCTGGTAGACGACCGCGTCGCGCCACCATTGCTCGGCCCGGCTACTCGACCGGCCCTCGACCGCTGCCTCGCGGACTTCCACGCGGCGAGCATGGCACACTTAACAATTGATTGCAAGATCCGACGTGAATCTTGCAAATTTCTTGCAAGAGGCGCTAGGGCTGGCCGCTGGCCGCCCTCAGAGCGGTGATCGAGCCGACCGGGCCGGTCGACGCCCGGACGACGAGCTCGGGCTCGAACAGGAGCTCCTCGGTGGAGACGGGCGCGCCCCCGATCTGGTTCATCAGCGTCGCCACGGCGCTCCGCCCCATCGCCTCGATCGGCTGGCGGACGGTCGTCAGCGGCGGGTCGGTGCAGCTCATGAGCGCCGAGTCGTCGAAGCCGATGACCGAGACGTCGTCGGGCACCTCGTAGCCCTCGCGCCGTGCGGCGCGGACGACGCCGAGCGCGATGATGTCGCTCGCGCAGATGAGGCCGGTGGCGCCCCGCCGCAGGAGCCGGCGCCCGGCCGCTTGGCCGCTTTCCATCGAGAAGACGCAGCGGTCGACGAGGTCGCGATCTGTCCCTTGCTCGGCGGAAAGTACCTGGAAAGCCGCCAGTTTACGGGCCGATGGCACGTGGTCGGCCGGCCCGAGCACCATTCCGATGCGCTCGTGGCCGAGGGAGCGCAAGTGCGTGAACGCCTGCTCCACCGCGCTCCGGTCGTCGGTGGAGATGCGCGGGAACCCGAGGTCGTCATACGCGGCGTTGACGAGCACGACCGGAAGCCCGCGCCCGCGCAGCCGGATGTAGTGCTCGTGGTCGGCGGCCTCCTGCGCGTACTGGCCTCCGGAGAAGATCACGCCCGAGACCTGGTGCTCGAGGAGCATGTCCACGTAGTCCGCCTCGGAGATGCCGGCCGAGGTGCGCGTGCAGAGCACCGGCGTGAAGCCGCGCTTCGCGAGCGTGTCGGCCACAACCTCCGCAAATGCAGGGAAAATCGGGTTCTGGAGCTCGGGGAGCACGAGCCCCACGAGCCGGGCGCGCTCGCCGCGGAGCTGCGTCGGCCGCTCGTAGCCGAGGACGTCGAGGGCGGTGAGGACGAGCTCCTGCGTCGCCTTCGCGACGCCCGGCTTCTGGTTGAGGACGCGGCTGACCGTCGCCTCGCTCACACCGGCGTACTTCGCGACTTCGGCCAGGCGTCGCGCCATGGCTTTCAGGTTATCGCAAGAACCCGACAGTCCTTCACCGAGGTCGAGACAACTCCCTTTCGTGCGCTCAGTGATCCATCCCGATGCCCCAGATGCTCGGAGTCGCTAGCTCGACGCTGTTGCCGCCGGGATCGCGGAAGTAGATCGACCGTCCGCCGCCCGGCCATTCCACAGAAGCCTCGATCTCGACCCCGTGCTCGGCGAGCCGTTCAAGCCACGGCTCTAACTCGCCGTCGACGGCGAAGGCCACATGCCCTGGGCCAAGTGCACCGTGAGTCGGCGCATCTCCCGCCTTCACCGCAGTGGCTGTCGGGTTGAAAACGAGAAACATGGCGTCACCACAGCGAAAGAAGACGTGCCGACCAGCCACCTTTGAGTCGAACGGCAACCCGAGCACGTCGCGGTAGAAACTCTCGGCGGCGTCCAAGTCGGATGCATAGATCGCCGTTTCGAGGATCGAAAGGCCCACGAAGCGGACTCTAGGGTCTCAACTTCTGCCTGCGCGAGCGTGCGGGAACGGAGGCCTTCACTTACCCCCCAATGCGAGCCGGAACCTTAGATAGAACGCCGCAAACACAAGGACGATGCCGATGTTTGCTATCAGCCGCTCCCAGAACTGATGCCGGAAGAACAGGACGTCCACGCCCACCACAACGGCTATCAGAGTAAGCACGTAAAGCGCGACGGCGGCCTGTCTTCCCACCGTTTCATCCTACGTATTGGCAGTTCTCCCGAGGTGGGCCACGCCATGCGGTGCCCAGCGGAAGAGCACGTCGATGCGCCAGTGTGCGGGAATGTCCCTTGAAGCGCAGCGCCAGGCTAGGACCGCTGCGTAGAGAACATCGGCCTGATGCGTGGGAACGGACGATCCGACGTATCCTCCACAGGAGGGACAACTGGGGTCGGGGACGGAGGCCACGCGCATGTATTACGGGCACGATGGAATGGGAGCGGGCGGCTGGGTCTTGATGTCACTGATGTGGCTGCTCTTCCTCGTCGTCATCGTGGGGTTAGTGGTCTGGGCGTTCCGGGTCCGGGGCGACCGCGACAGCGGGAATGCAACGATGCGCGGTACTACCCCTCCATTCGAGACCCCGATCGGCATCCTCCAGCATCGCCTCGCCCGCGGCGAAATCGACGAGGCGAGCTATGAACGACTGCGCGCCCGCCTAACGGAGCCGCCCCCACCACCCGGTTAGATCAGTCCAAAAGCAGGACGCCATGGTGCGCCAGTGCGCGGGAATGTCCCCTGATCAGGCTTGGCTGTGGAGCCAGCGAAAGCGGATGCTCATGACGCCGTGCGCGCGCGAGAGCGCGGTGAGCGTGAACACGCCGGGGAGGGTGAACGTCTTGCCGGGCGCGGTGTAGTAGCTGCTCGATCTCGTGTTCGGTACGAGGTAGTCGGGCATCAGCGGGTCTGCGCCGGGAGCGAACGGGTCCTCGCCGATGCGGTGAACGGCGAAGCCCGTCACAGCCGGGCCGCCGAGGTGGGCGTCGTTGCCGACCGCCTCGCGCTCGTCGATCCAGTACTCGTAGGCGGTACCGCGGATCACGAGCGCCTGGCGGGGCATCCGACTCAGTATGCGACAGGCGCTGGAGCCGCGCGGGTCCACCCTGAACGCGCCAGCCTGGGCCAGCGCTCGGGCAATGTCACCCGAGCCAAGATGTCTGGCTAGCCTTCGTGGGCGGTGAGTATCGGAGTAAGGGTCGCCATCACGGCCGCAGTCGCTCTCGCGTTGGGGCTGCTCTGGTGGGCGTTCGATTCCGCTCCTGCTGGCTCGTGGCGCGCACGTTTCGACGGGCGTACCCGGGCTTATGGGCAGAGACAGCTCGCACGCGGGTGGCGACGGCCGTCATTCATAGGCTTCGCGGCTATGCAGCTGCTGGTGCTTCTAGCTCTGATTTGGATTGCAGTGCGCTGATACCTGTCTGCGCCAGCGTGCTGGCGCCTGTCCAACTCCTCTAGCCGAGCGCGAGCCGAGCAAGCTCGAGGGCGCCGAGGACACCGGCGCGGTCGCCGAGCGCCGGCGCGACGATGTCCGGCAACGCGAAGTAGCCGGCGGCGAGCTCCGGCACTCGACGCTGGATCAGCTCCAGTAGCCCGGGCTCGTTCATGACGCCGCCGCCGAGGATCACCCGCTGCGGCGAGAGCACGGAGACGACGTTCAGCACGCCGAGGGCGAGGTACTCGGCTTCGAGCTCGACCGACGAGTCCCCGCGCGCCTTCATCGCCTCCCCGGAGGCGAGCCCCTCGAGGCAGTCGCCGTGATACGGGCAGATGCCGTCGAACGGGTCGCGCGCGCGATCGTGCGGAATGCGCATGTGCCCGATCTCGGGATGGCTCATGCCGTGCAGCAGGCGGCCGTCGACCATGCCGCCGCCGCCGATGCCGGTGCCGACGGTGATGTAGACGAAGGTGTCGAGGCCGACGGCCGCGCCCCACCGGTGCTCGCCGAGCGCGGCCGCGTTCACGTCGGTGTCGAAGCCGACGGGCACGCCCAGCGCTGCGAACGCCGCCACGACGTCGGTGTTGCTCCAACCCGGCTTCGGCGTCGCGGTGATCGTCCCGTGCCGCAGATCGACCGGCCCGAACGAGCCGATGCCGACCGCGGCGAGGTCGGCGCGCCCGACGAACTCGACCGCGCGCGCAAGCGTCTTCTCGGGCTCACCCGTCGGAAACACGACGGAGTCGACGACGTCGTCCGGGCCGGTGCCGACGGCACACACCCATTTCGTCCCGCCCGCCTCGATGCCGCCGAAGATCAGATCAGCCGAGCTTCTTCGTCTGCCGTCCGCTCGGCCGTCGGGAGCAGCTCGAGCCGCTCGTCCGGGATCGGCTCGCCGCTCTCGACCGAGAGGCCGTACGTGCCGGCGGCGAGACGCGCTTCCGCGCGCTCGACCGCTTCGAGCTGGTCGCGTAGATCGTCGGAAAGCCCTTCGTCGAGCTCGTCCTCGTACGTGTCCGAGGCGAGGTTCGCCGGGTCCTCGTCGTCGAACTCCTCGGCGTCGTCCTGGTGGGCGAGCCGCTTGAGCGAGCGCTCGATGCGGGCGCGCTCGGCGGTGAGCAACTCGCGTGCGTGTTCGTTATCCATGCCCGGACCCTACCGATCCACATCGAGTCGCGCGGCCTCGAGGTCGAGGTCGCGCTGTACGCGCTGGACGACGTTGTCGTCCACGATGCGGTCGTTGCGCAGCGCGAGCAGCGCCGCCTGCTCCGCCGCGAGGAGCTCGCGCATGACGCGCTGGTAGGCCTGCGACTGCTCCTCGATCGCGCCGTCGTCCTCGTCGTCGAACCGAGCGCGGAAGCGGCTGGCGCGGAAGGTGAACTGGCCGCGCAGCCGCTCGGCGGTTTCCGGCCGGACGGCGCCGTCGGCGATCAGCTCCTCGAGCCGGGCGAGCGCGGCCTCGGCCGCCTTGATGCGGGCCTTCGACTCCTCGCGCTCGGCGCCGCCGTCGTCGCTGATGTTCAGCACGTGGATCAACGCCGGCAGCGTCAAGCCCTGGAGGACGAGCGTCGCGACGATCACCGCGAACGTCAGGAACACGATCAGGTCGCGGTCGGGGAAGCTGGTCGGTAGCGCGAGCGCCGCGATGAGCGAGACGGCGCCGCGAATGCCCGTCCACGAGATCAGCGCCGGGAACTGCCACGGCGGATACGGGTCGTGCTCGCGGACCGCGCGGAAGAGGAAGCGCGGCAGATACGTGAAGACGGGGACCCAGACGATGCGCGTGAGGATGACCGCGGCGCAGACGAGGGCGGCGTACGCGGCGATCTTCCCCGTGCTGATCCCGGACAGCGCGTCGACGATCAGCCGCAGCTGCAGACCGACGAGAACGAAGACGAGCGCGTTGACGAGGAAGACAAAGATCTCCCAGAAGGCGTCGCCCGAGAGCCGCGTGCGCTCGGTCGTCAGCTCGGGCGTGTACCAGCCCATGTAGACGCCGATCGTGACCGCGGCGAGGACGCCTGACACGCCCGCCGCGTCCGCGGGGAGATACGCGAGGTAGCCGCTGAGCACGGCGATCGCGACCTCGATCGGCGGGTTGTCCAGACGGCGGCGGATCTGCCGGACGACCCAGCCGACGGCGAGCCCGATGGCGATGCCGCCGACGACGTTCAGCACGACGCGCCCGGACGTGTCGAAGAGCGAGAACGTCCCACCGACGGCGGCGCCGATCGCCGCCTTGTACAGGACGAGCGCCGTCCCGTCGTTGACGAGGCTCTCGCCCTCGATGATCGAGACGATGCGGCGTGGAGCACCGAGCCGGCGCGTGATCTCCGTCGCCGCGAGCGCATCGGTCGGCGAGACGATCGCGCCGAGCGTGAACGCCACCGCCCACGACAGGTGCACCCACTCGTGCGCGACGACCCCGACGGTGGCCATCGTCGTCCCCACGAGGCCGAAGGCGAGAAGCGAGATGGGCCGCTTGTTCGCGCGCAGGTCGCGCAGCGACGTGAAGAAGGCGCCCGAGTAGAGAAGCGGCGGGAGCACTGCCACGAGCACGACCTCCGGCGGCAGCACGACGTGCGGCAGCCCGGGGATGAAGCCCATGGCGACGCCGCCGACCACGAGCAGGATCGGCAGCGGCACGCGCAGTGCGGGCGCAAGCACGAGCAGGCCTCCGGCCGCAACGAGCAGGCCGAGGAGCTCGAGGTCCTGGTGCGCGCCGAAGTGCAAGCCCGGAGCCTGCCAGACTGGCCCGTGGCCATGATCGAGCACCCTCCGTCGGTCACCCTCGTCGTCACCGACGGCGACGAGCTCGTCCTCGTCCGCCAGCCGCGGCCGGGCGCCGGCGGAACGGTGCTGGAGCTGCCGGCCGGCAAGGTCGACCCGGGCGAGACGCTGCACGAGGCCGCCGACCGCGAGCTCGCGGAGGAGTGCGGCCTCGCTGTCGCGGAATGGGCGGAGCTCGGCTCCTTCTGGGCGGTGCCCGCGTACTCGACGGAGCGGGTCACCGTCCTGGCGGGCGCCGCGTCCGGGCCGGCGGAGGCCGAGGCCGACGAGGACGAGGAGATCGAGGTCGTCCGGCTGCCCGCGGCCGAGGTGCTCGCGCGGCTCGAAGACGGAATCTCGATCGCCGCGTTCGCCCTCTGGATGAGACACTACGGCTGATGGAGCTCGACCAGCCGTACGTCTGGATCACAACGCGCAAGCTCAAGCCCGGCATGCGGGACGAGTTCAGCAAGTCGTGGCGGCCGAGCGAGTTCCCGCCCGGGATGCTGCGCGCGTACGAGCTCACCTCGCCGGACGGGAACGAAGTCGTCGGCATCTCGATCTGGGAGTCGGCGGAGTCGCGCGACGAGTACCGCAAGTCCGAGGTCGAGTCGCAGCGGCGCCAGGCGATGGCGCCGTACGTGCTCGAGGAGCAGTCCGGCTTCTACCTCGCGCGCGAGCTCAAGATGCCGAAGAGCGATTGAGCTCTGCGAGCCCGCGCGCGACGCGGGCGGCGGCTCGGCCGAGCTCGGCTCCGGCCTCGGCATCGCCGACGACGCTCGAGCTCAGGCGGTCGGCGGCGCGCAGCGCGAGCGCGACCACCTCGTCCGCGTACCTGGCGATCTCCTCCGGCACGCGCACGATCTCGGTGCGCGTCTCGTCGTTGCGGTCGGCCATGAACGCCGTATAGGCAGCTGCGTCCTCGTCCGCGAGCCGCAGCAGGTTGCTGACGAGCTCCTGCGCGCGCGCGGCGTCCGCTTCGTTGCCGGCATAGCGCGCCGCCAGCTCGGCAAGAGCAGCCGCCAACGCACCGGTCAGCGCGGTCGCCGCGCCGCTCGCGGGCGCCGGCGTGCGCTCGCCGATCGCGGCGAGAAGGTCAGCGACTCGCTGTTCGCTCAGCATGGCGGTAGAACTCTGCGCGGATCGGCGCGAGCGGCGTGTCGCCCTTGATCAGATCGGCCGCTTTCTCGGCCACCATCATCACGGGCGCGTAGATGTTCCCGTTCGGAACGAACGGAAAGACGGACGCGTCGACGACGCGCAGGCCGTCGAACCCGTACACGCGCATCGTCTGCGGATCGACGACGCTGCCCATCGCGCACGTGCAGGACGGGTGCAGCGCGGTCTCGGCATCGCGCGCGACCCAGTCGAGGACATCCTCGTCGCTCGCGACCGACGGGCCCGGCGACGTCTCGCCACCGTTGTACTGATCGAACGCCGGCTGGTCGAGGATGTTCCGCGCGACGCGGATCGCCTCCACCCACTCGCGCCGATCCTGGTCGGTCGAGAGATAGTTGAAGCGCAGCGCCGGCTTCACGCGCGGATCGGAGGACACGATCTTCACCGAGCCGCGCGCGTCGGAGTACATCGGGCCGACGTGCACCTGATACCCGTGCGCCGCCGCAGGCGCCGTTCCGTCGTAGCGGATGGCGAGCGGCAGGAAGTGGAACATGAGATTCGGATATGCGACCTCGTCGTTCGAGCGGACGAAGCCGCCCGCCTCGAAGTGGTTGGTCGCACCCGGCCCGTCGCGGAAGAAGAGCCAGCGCGCACCGATGTACGGCCGCTTCCACTTCTTCAGCGCGGGCTGCATCGACACCGGCTGCGTCGACTCGTGCTGGACGTACACCTCGAGGTGGTCCTGCAGGTTCTCGCCGACCGGCAGATCGTCCACAAGGCCCGAGAGCTGCAGCAGTTGCGGCGAGTTGATCGCCCCGCCGCACAGGATGACCTCGTTCGCCCGCACGACGTTGCCGCCGCTTATCTCGACGCCGACCGCGCGCTTCCCGTTGAAGAGGATCCCGCCGACGAAGGTGTTGCAGCGCACTTCGAGGTTCGGGCGGTCCATCACCGGATGGAGGTATGCGCGCGCCGCGCTTAGCCGCCGGCCGCGCTCGATCGTCCGGTCGAACGCCGCGAACCCCTCCTGCCGGTAGCCGTTCACGTCCTTCGTCAGCTCGTACCCCGCCTGCTGCACCGCGTCGAAGAACGCGCCGAAGAGCGGCGACGACGCCGGCCCGCGCTCGAGCACGATCGGCCCGTCGCCGCCGCGCCACTCGTCCGCGCCGGCGAGGCACGTCTCCATCTTCTTGAAGTACGGGAGGCAGTGCGCGTAGTCCCACTCCTCGATCCCCCAGCGCTCGTAGTCGAGCGGGTTGCCGCGCTGGAAGATCATCCCGTTGATCGAGCTCGAGCCGCCGAGCACCTTGCCGCGCGCGTGGTAGATGCGGCGGCCGTTCATGTGCGGCTCCGGCTCCGACTCGTACATCCAGTCGTAGCGCGGATTTCCGATCGGGAAGGCGAGCGCGGCCGGCATGTGGATGAACGGATCCCACAGGTGATCGGGCCGGCCGGCCTCGAGGACGAGCACGCGTGTCCCGGCGTCCTCGGTGAGCCGCGCAGCAAGCGCGCAGCCCGCGGAGCCGCCGCCGACGATGACGTAGTCCCACGTCATTGCGAGATCACGACCGTCTGCAGCTCGCTGAACGCCTCCAGCGGCGACGAGCCACCGACGCGGCCGATGCCGCTCGCGGTGCCGGAGCGCCCGCCGAACGGCAGATGCGTCTCCCAATAGTTGGACGACTCGTTGATGTTCACCCACCCGGTCTTCACCTCGTCCGCGTAGCGCAGACCCTTTGCGAGGTCGCGCGTGAAGATCGCGGACAGCAGCCCGTACGGCGACGCGTTGGCGAGCTCGATCGCCTGCTCGAGCGAGTCGATCTCGACGACGGGCGCGACCGGCCCGAACGTCTCCTCGGTCGCGACGAGCGAGTCGGCGCTGACGCCGTCGAGGATCGTCGGCTGCCAATAGAGGTCGGTCGGGAACCCGCCCGCGCGCGCGCCGCCGTGCACGATCTCCGCCCCGCGCTTGACCGCGTCCGCGACGTGCTCGTCCATCTTCGCGGCCACGCCTTCGTTGTTCAGCGGACCCATCGTCGTTCCGTCGGCGAACGGATCGCCGAGGACGATCTTGCTCACGTGCTCCTTGAGCTTCGCGACGAACTCCTCGCGCACGTCGCGGTGGACGAGCAGGCGTTCGCCCGCGGTGCAGCTCTGGCCCGAGCAGAGGAAGCACGCAGCGACGGTCGCTTCCGCGGCGAGGTCGAGATCGGCGTCGTCGAGGACGACAACCGGGCCGTTACCCCCGAGCTCGAGGATGGCCGCCTTGCCCGCGGCAGCTTCCGCGACGCGGCGTCCGGTCTCGGTCGAGCCGATGAAGCCGACGCCGTGCGTACCCGGGTTGCGCGCGATCTCGTCGCCCACAGTCGAGCCCGGCCCGGTGACGAAGTTGAAGACGCCGGGCGGAAGATCGGCCTCGGCGACGCACTCCGCGAGCGCGATCCCGGCGACCGCCGTCGTCGACGCGGGCGGCCACACGACCGCGTTCCCGGCGGCGAGCGCGGGCGCGATCAGCTCCGCCGGCATCGTGTACGGCCAGTTCCACGGTGTGATCACGCCGATGACGCCGCGCGGCCGCCGCACGAGCAGCACTCGTTTTCCCGGCGACACCGAGTTCGCGAGCCGGCCCTCGAGCCGCTTCCCGTCCTCGGCGGCGTTGCGCCAGTACGCAACGAGCTCCTCCACCTCGTCGCGCGACTCTGCAAGCGGCTTGCCCTGGTCGAGCGTGAGCGCGTGCACGAGCGTCGCGCGCCGCTTCTCCACCTCGTCCGCGACGCGATTGAGGAACGCGGCACGCTCGAACGGGCTCAGCCGCGCCCACGCCGGCGCAGCCTCGTTCGCGGCCGCGATCGCGCGTTGCGCGTCCTCCCGTCCACCCTTCTGGATCACGCCGATCTTCGCGCCGGTGACCGGCGACTCCGCGTCGAAGACCTCGCCCGAGAGGGCTTCGGCCCAGGCGCCCGCTATGAACATCAGTCGCCGAGCTCCGTGCGCCGCCGGTCGACGTACGCCTTCAGCTCGGCCTCGAGCTCGGCGTCGATGGGCGGCTTCTCGTACTCGTCGAGCGTCTTCTTCCAGATGTCGGTCGCGCGCGTGGCCGTGTCGCGGCCGCCGTTCCGGTTCCAGCGCTCGTAGTTCTCGGTCGAAGACACGAGCGGCCGGTAGAAGCACTCGCGGAAGCGCTCGAGCGTGTGCGCGGCGCCGAGGAAGTGGCCGCCCTGCCCCACTTCCTGGTGCGCCGAGTACGCGAGCGTCTCCTCGTTGATCTCGAGTGGCTGGAAGACCGCATGCAGCATCCGCAGCGTCTCGACGTCGGTGACGAACTTCTCGTAGCAGGTGACGAGCGCCGACTCGAGCCAGCCCGCCGAGTGCATGACGAAATTCGTGCCGGCGAGGAACGTCGGCCAGAGCGACATCATCGACTCATAGCCCGCCTGCGCGTCCACGACCTGCGACGACGTCAGCGCGCCGCCGCCGCGGAACGGCAGGTTGTAGTGGCGCGCGATCTGTCCGGTGCAGAAGAGGCCGACCGCCGACTCGGGAGTGCCGAACGCCGGAGAGCCCGACTGCATGTCGGTGTTCGAGAGGAAGGAGCCGAAGACGACCGGGCAGCCGGGCCGGATCGTCTGCACGAGCGCGATGCCCGCGAGCGCCTCCGCCACCTGCTGCGCGAGCGTCGCCGCGACGGAGACGGGCGACATCGCGCCCATGAGCAGGAACGGCGTGACCACCGTCGCCTGCCCCGCTTTCGCATATTCGATGAGTGCCGACAACATGCGGTCGTCGTAGCGCAGCGGCGAGTTGACGTTGATGAGCGAGATGATCGCCGGCGTCTTCTCGATGGAGTCCTTGCCGAAGATCATCTCCGCCATCGCGATCGTGTCCAGCGCGTTCGGGCCGGAGGTGACGGATCCCATGAACGGCTTGTCCGACAGCGTCGTCAGCGCGAACACCATGTCGAGGTGGCGCGAGTCGAGCGGCAGGTCGTTCGGCTCGCAGATCGTCCCGCCCGGAGAGTCGAGCTGCGGGAACGACTGCGCGAGCTTGACGAAGTTCTGGAAGTCGTTATACGTCGCGTCGCGCCGCTCGAGGCCCTCGCGCACGAACGGGCACCCATAGACGGCGGAGAACACCATGTGCTTGCCGCCGATGTGCACGGTGCGCTCCGAATTGCGCGCCTGAAGATCGAACTCCGGCGGCGCCTTCGCGACCTGCTCGAGGATCCAGTCGGGGTCGAACTTGACGAGCTCGCCCTCGACGTTCTGTCCGGCGGCCTTGAAGGTCTCGAGCGCCTCCTCGTACAGGAACTCGATCCCGAGATCGCTGACGATCCGCCGCCAGCCGCGCTCCAGCTCCTGCAGCGCGAAGTCGTCGAGGATCTCGTACCGCGGCATCTCGTTGATCAGCACAGGAGCTTCTCCAATTCTCGTTCGAGCCCGATGACACCAGTCTCTCGCACCTCGAGCGGCAGTTGCAGGAGTGCGGCCGCGTGCTCCGCCCCGGCGCGCAGCTCCGGCGTCGGCTCCTGCGCGAGCCAGACGCAGCGCTCATAGTTGCGGAAGTAGTCGTCGCGCAGCTCCGGGTGCCGGTCGAGGCCGAGCCCGCGCCAGACGACACGGTCGAAGCTGCGGACGAGGAAGTCGGTGAGGAAGTACGTCGCGGGCTCGTGCTCGGCGCCGTACACCTCGTAGCAGTGCGCGCCCGCGAGCCGGTCGAAGCCGGCGAGATCGGCCCCGCAGTGCGCGTACGCGACCACGACCTCGTCGCCGTTCGCGGCCTCCTCGACGGCGGCGCGGATCCGCTCCGGCCGGTTGTGCAGCTCCGGCGGCACCGGGCGCACGTCGACGTCCCAGCCGCGGCGTGCCGCGATCTGCTTCACGTGGATGGCGAGCGCGCCACAGCTGACGACGACCTTCGTCATCCGGGGAACTTGAGCTGGTCGATGAACAGGTCGTTGAAGTCGGCGCGGCCGGAGAGCTCGACGTACTCGACCTCGTCGAGGATCGCGTTCGCGGCCGCGCGCTCGGTGACCGAGAGCGCAGCGATCTTCGCGCCTTCGCCGGCGACGTTCCCGGCCGAGACGATGCGCACGAGCGGCAGCTTCGGCACGAGGCCGATCTTCACCGCGCTCGCCGCGCTGAGGTAGGAACCGAACGAGCCGCCGAGCAGCACCTGCGCGATCTCTTCCGGCTCGATCCCGAGGTCGCGGCAGAGGATGTTCCAGCCGGTCGCGATCGACGCCTTCGCGAACTGGAGCTCGCGCACGTCGCGCTGCGAGAGATAGACGTCGTCGGAGAGGTAGAAGACGTTCTCCTCGCCGATCTTCCCGAAGCGATCCGACGTCTCGAGGATGAAGCGCCCGGAGTGGTCGAGCATGCCGGCGCCGACGAGCTCCGCGACCGCGTCCACGAGGCCGGAGCCGCACATGCCGACGGGCGCCACGTCGCCGATCACGGTCAGCTCCACGGTCCCGTCGACGATCTTCACGCCCTCGATCGCGCCGTCGGCGGCGCGCATGCCGCATTTGATCTGCGCCGCCTCGAACGCGGGCCCGGCGGGGGCCGCGGTCGCGAGCGTCTTGGCGGACGATCCGAGCACGATCTCCGAATTCGTGCCGACGTCGATGAAGAGGCGCACGCGGCGATCGAGCGTGATGCCCGTCGCGAGGATGCCGGCGACGATGTCGGGGCCGACGTACGCGCCGAGCGCGGGAAACGTGACGGCGGGCGCGCGCCGGTGGGCGGTGACGCCGAAGTCTGCGGCTGTCGTATCCGGCATGCGCCGTGCGACGACGGTGAACGGCGCCATCGACAGCGGCTCCGGGTCGATGCCGAGCGCGATCTGGATCATCGTCTGGTTGCCGGCGACGACGATCTCGTACACCTCGGCCGGGTCGACGTCAGCCTCCGCGCACACCTCGTCGGTGAGCTGCTGGAGCGTCTCGTGCGCGTGGCGCTGCAGGCGTTCGAGCGCGTCGTCCTCCATCATGATCGCCGAGATCCTGGTGATGACGTCTGCGCCGAACGGCTGCTGCGAGTTCAGGATCGACCGCACCGCCTTCGGCAGTCCCGTCTCGAGGTCGAGCAGCGTCGCGACGACCGTCGTCGTGCCGAGGTCGAAGGCGAGCGCGTAGCGGCTCGCGCTCGTGTCGCCCTCTTCCACGTCGATGAGCAGGTCGTCGACGACGACGGCGGTCACCTTCCAGTCCGCGCGGCGCAGCGTGCCGCCGAGCTCGCGCACGATGGCGAGCGGGACGCGCAGCTCGAGGTCGTCCATCGCCGCGAGCAGGCGCTCGAGATCGGACTGCTGGTCCTCGAGGGTCGACTCGACGAGCTCGACGTAGCGCTTCTGTACGGCCGGCCGGAGGATGACGTGGCGTCCGACACCGACGAGCGCGGCCTTCGGCCGGGTCTGCAGCGGCGGCACCTCGATCGTCAGGTCCTCGAGAGTGTTCGCGCGGCACGCGAGACGCCAGCCGCTCTTCAGCTCCTCGATCGTGAACGCGTGCGGATCGACCGCGCTGATCGGCGCGTGCCCGGAGACGACCTTGACCTTGCACTTCTTGCACGTGCCGTGGCCGCCGCACGTGGAGTCGATGGCGACGCCGTTCCAGCTCGCGGCGTCGAAGATCGTCGTGCCGGCGAGCACGCGCGCCTCCTTGACGGCGCGATCCTCGCCCGACTGGAGGAAGCGCAGGCGGACGCGGTCGGGGTGCTGCTCCTCCGGAAGGTCGACGACTGCGCTCATGTCGCTGCTGCGGCCTGCTTCTCGCGGTACATACGGATCCAGGTGGTGCCCCACTCGTCGCGGCCGAGCAGGAAGTCGGTCGCGCGGACGGCCTCGACCATCTCCGGCCGGCGCGAGTCCATGATCGCGCTCGTCAGCCCATGGCTCTGCGCAACGGCGAGGAAAGCCGCGCCGAGCGTGTGGCGCCCGGGCAGGCCGAACGACGTGTTGCCGGCGCCGCAGGTGGTGTTCACGCCGAGCTCGTCGCGCAGCAGGTGCAGCGTCTCGACGAAGAGGGTCACGGCGCGCGGCTCGGCGCCGATCGGCATCGCGAGCGGGTCGATGATCACGTCCTCGGGCGGGATGCCGTGGTCGCCGGCGACGGAGACGATCTTCTTCGCGATCTCGACGCGGCGCTCCGGCTCCATCGGGATGTCTTCCGCGTTCGCGAGGCCGATGACGGCGGCGCCGTGGCGCGCGACGATGGGCAGGATCGCCTCGAGCCGCTCGTCCTCGCCGGTGACGGAGTTGACGAGCGCCTTGCCCTGGTAGGCAGAGAGCCCGGCCTCGAGCGCTTCGATGACGGACGAGTCGATGCAGAGCGGGACGTCGGTCAGTCCCTGGACGAGCGGGATCGCTGCACCCATGAGCGCGATCTCGTCCGCGAGCGGGTCGCCGACGTTGACGTCGAGCATGTCGGCGCCGCCCGCGAGCTGTTGCGCGACGTCGATCTCGAGCTGGGAGAGGTCGCCTGCCTGGAGCTGCGCCTGGAACACCTTCCGGCCGGTGGGATTGATCCGCTCGCCGATGACGCAGAACGGCTGGTCGGGGCCGATGACGACCGTTCTAGACGGCGACTGGACGACTGTCTGCACGTGTCTCCCTCGTTGGTATGCCGAGTCGTTGGCAGAGGCGGGCGATCCCGGCCTCGCGGCGGAAGCTGATGAGGTGCAGGCCGGCGACGCCGGGCAGCGAGCGAGCGTGCTCGGCGAGCTCGCACGCGACCTCGAAGCACTCGGCCTCGGGGTCGGCGGCGCGCTCGCAGCGCTCGATGATCGCGACCGGGACTTCGATGCCGGGGACGTTCGCGTCGATGAAGCGCAGCGCGCCGGGCGAGCGGACGAGGCAGATGGACGGGATGAGCGCGCACTCTGCGGCGAGGCCCTTATCCACCGCTTCGCGCATGAACGCCTCGGTCTGCTCGGGCCGGAAGCCGACCTGGAGCTGGAGGAAGCGCGCGCCCGCGCGCACCTTCTTCAATGCGCGATCGACGCGGTAGTCGAACGGCGGGGCACCGGCGTTCTCGACCGCGCCGAGGAAGAGGTGCGGCGCCGGGTCGATCTTGCGGCCGGAGAGATACGTGCCGTTCGCCATGGCGACGCCGAGCGCGAGCAGTTGGATGGAGTCGAGGTCGAACACGCGGCGCGCCTCGGGCTCGTCGCCGGCGGTGACGTCGTCGCCCGTGAGGCAGCAGATGTTCTCGATGCCGTGCAGCGCGGCGCCGGCGATCTCGGCCTCGAGCGCGATGCGGTTGCGGTCGCGACAGGTGAGCTGCATGACGGGCTCCATGCCGAGCTGCTTGAGCGCGATCGCGACGGCGAGCGGCGATGCGTGCGCGTGCGCGGAGGTGTTGTCGGTCGCATTCGTCGCGTCGACGTAGTCCGCGTAGGGCGCGAAGCGTTCCTGCACGGCGTCGAGGCCGCCGGCGTCGACGGTGAGGAGCTCGGCGGTGACGGCGAAGCGTCCGGCGGCGAGTGCGTCCTCAAGCCTCGACATGCCATCCCTTCGGCGTCTGCTTGTCGCGGCCGGTGTAGAGGTTGACCCACGAGGAGGTTCCCTCGAGCTGGTTGTCGACGGGCGGCCGGATGTCGTGGAGCTCGTGCGCCCACGGGAGGCGGCGCGAGCGTTCGACGGCTTTCACCCAGACGCAGCGCATCTCCGGTTTCACCTCGCAGTGCCCGTCGGGGCGGACTCCGCCGCAGGGGCCGTTGCGAAGCGTCTTCGGGCATTCCATCGGGCATGTGAGGCCGGTCGAGTGCAGCACGCACTGGCCGCACATGTGACAGCCGAAGATCGGCTTCTTGACTGCGGCCTCGACGAGCTCGATCACGCGGGGACGGCGCTCCGGCGGCGTGCGATGAGCTCCTTGGCGAGGCGGACGGCCGTACTTGCATCCGCGGCGTAGCCGTCGGCGCCGACGCGGTCGGCGTATTCCTGCGTGACCGGCGCGCCGCCGACCATGACGATGACGTCGTCGCGGATGCCGGCCTTCTCGAGCGCGTTGATGTTCGCCTTGAACATCGGCATCGTCGTGGTGAGGAACGCGGAGAAGCCGACGATGTCGGGCTTGTGCTCGTTGATCGCGTCGATGAACTTCTCGGGCGCGACGTTGACGCCGAGGTCGTGGACGGTGAAGCCGGCGCCCTCGAGCATGATGTTGACGAGGTTCTTGCCGATGTCGTGCACGTCGCCCTTGACGGTGCCCATGACGTAGGTGCCGACCTGTTGCGCGCCGGTCTCCGCGAGCAGCGGGCGGAGGATGTCGAGCGCGCCCTGCATCGCGCGTGCGGCGATGAGCATCTCGGGGACGAAGAAGTCGCCGCGCTCGAAGCGCGCGCCGACCTCCTCGAGCGAGGGGATGAGCGCGTCGTAGAGCATCGACTCCGGCTCGAGCCCTTCGGCGAGGCCGGCGTTCGTCAAGTCCTTCACCTCGGGCGCGTTGCCGATGAGCGTGTTGTCGTACAGGCCTTTGAGGATCTCTTCGTGGGTCATGCGGCACCTCGCATCAGTAGGGAGAGCGTTTGGGCTTCTGCTTTGAGAAGCGGTGCAAGTTCTTCGATGCGGTCTTTCAGTCGTGTGGTCGGACCGGAGATCGACAGCGCTGCGATTGCGACGCCGTTCACGCCGAGCACGGGCGCGGCAATCGCGGTGAGACCGACCTCGAGCTCGTCGATCGACGTCGCGTAGCCATTCGCGCGGATCGCTTTGGACTGAACGTGGCCGGCGGCGCCGAACGTGAGGAAGCACTTGCCGTTCGCGGCGAGCTCGAAGGGCACGCGGCGGCCGACCCAGTCGGTGACCCCGACGAAGTGCGCGGTGTCCTCCTGCGCAAGGTGTTCAACGCCGTCGGGACCCGGGACGGCAAGGTTGATCGTCTCGCCGGAAGCGTCGGCAAGGCGCCGCAATGAAGGTTGGGCGAGCTCGACAAGAGTCTGGGATGTGTCGCGGGAGGCGTACCTAAGAAGGACCGGCCCCGGGCGCAGCCGGCCGCGCGCACCGAGCCGCTGGACGAGACCTTGTCGTTCTAGCGCGGAGACGAGGCGGGAAGTCGTGCTTTTCGGAAGCCCCGAGCCCTCGGAGAGCTCGCCGATGGATGGCGGCTCGGACGACTCGACGACGCGCACGAGCAGTTGCGCCGCGCGGTCAATCGCCTGGGTGCCGGAGGCTTCGGTCGCCATCTCAGATGGTGGAACTGTAGTTCCACAAGAAGGATGACGGTTTTTTGGCGCTTAGTCAAACTGGCCGAGAGACCCTTCCGGCCCCTCGATCGTGATGCCGATTGCCGCGGCAATCGCCCCGCTGCGTCGGTAAAAGAGCCCGTCAATGGCGTCATCCGAGGTGGACGAGAAGGCGTTTCCTTCTCGGCAGCTAAGGAGTTCCTCTGAGATGAACGCCTCGAGTCTCCATCCGTAACCGTCAGGTACTTGCGCTGCAGCGAGATCGTCGAGCGACGGCGACCGACCGACAGACGGAGCGATGGCATGAACCGTCGAGGCAGGAACGATCCTGACGCCGAGGACGACCGGCCCCTCCGGAGGCACATAGCCGCGCAGGGGGACGCGCTGAGAAAACGGGGTAGTCCAAGGGTTGTAGAACTGGTAATAGATCCGCAGTCCGCGATCTCGCTGGAAGTTCTCTATCGCGGCGGCTTGATGAGAGCCGATGGTGAGCGCGCCGTAGCGACATTGGCCGTCAAACCGGAAGTCGGTCTCAAACGCAATCGAAGTTCCGATGTCTTCGGGATCCGCGAGGCGAGCGAACCCAATCGCATAGTCGATGAGCGACTCCTCCGAGACCGCCATGTTCGTGGGGTAGAGCCGCTTCGACTGAAGAAGCGCCACCTTGCGCCGGCGTAGGACTCCGCCCGCGCGGATGAACAGCAGGATCCCAATGTCGGCCACTTCCCAGCCGTTCCAGTGACGGAGCCCGCCCAGGAAGTGAGCTCTGAGCCGTACAGTCCAATCCGATTCAAGCGTCACGGCGGTCGAGTGGCGTGAGAGCTCTTCGATCCAGGACAGGTCGAGCGACTCTTCAGGCACGTTCGGATTAGCGCAGAGCTTTTCCGTCACACGCTCGTTGCAGGTACTGAACACACCATTCAGCCACGCCGTGACGTCGGCGGGGATCTCTATCGCGTTCATAGACATCGGTCTACTCCCCGGCCTCCCGCACCGCGGCGACGGAGACCGGGAATCCGAACCCCCTAAGCCGCGTAGCGGCCGCGCGAAGGCTCACGAGACTGAAGAACGGAAGCGTCAGTGGCGAATCCCGCCGGCTACGCGTGATTACCGCGAAGGTCACCTCATGGTCCTCCGGTCGCGGCCGGTCAACGGGAATCACGTCTTCGAATCCAGCGTCCTCTGCCGCCGCGAGTTCTCGCGCTGCGGCGCGGAACCCACGATCTTGCAAAATTCGCTCAGCCGAGTTCATGCCCTGCGCGAAGAGGTGGCTCAGTGTCGATGAGCTGCCTCGTTGCTTCACGTGCACGAGTCCACCATCCGGGGTAAGGACATCGCACACCTCCATCTTGTCAGGCCCACTGTCCAACACGAGCCGCCTGTCGAGACACACGCCGCCGAGTGCTGCCGCTGCCTTCTCGTTGTACGCCTGTTCGTCCGTCCCAGGATCGGCGTCCGGGAGTCCAACAAAAACTGGAAGATTGCGAATGTCGTCGTACACCAGCTCCTTGAAGGAAAGCTTGACACGGAACCAGGCTCCTGCGGACAGCACGTACAGCTGATTGTCGAGTTCCGTCTCATATACGACGCACTGAAAGATCTGCCAGCTCCCTTGAGCCTGACCGTCAGACGCTCGCAGCACCAGCATCCGGTCAGCCTTGAGCGTCTCCAAAGAAAGCTCGGCGAGGTTGCGCGTCGCGAGGTAAGACGTGATTCGGGGATCGCTATCTACGCGACCGGTCGAGTCGCTCGTGAAAGTGAATCCTCGAACGTCCAGCCAATCGAGCTGTTCCGGCACAGCCAAATGCATGTCCTGAAGCTGCTCCGTGCGTAGTGAGTCGACGAGGCGTTCGTTGAGGTCTGCGATTCGAGCAACGCTTTTCTCCGCCCTCAGGAAATCGACAAAGTCGAACTCGTCTTTGTATCGGTCTGATCCGTATTCCGTTAGCAGACGTTCAGCAAGTTGCGGCAGTTCGGGGACGGATAGGCGAGTCCAGAGCCCGAGAGCGTCAGCACCGGTGAGACGCGGCCCTAGCGTTTCGTCCTCCGGTGTTCCCGTGACCGCGCGGAGCAGATCACGACTCACATCCAACCCGAACGCGGAGAAAGGCGAATCTCTGCTGACCTCACGACGGGTATGCAAGGTCGTTTCGTCGATGGTCTTCGCGTCAACGCTCTTGAGTTGGTTGGGCGCAACCGTATTGAGCACGACCTTCAGTCCGAAGTCAGGCTCGATCAGGTCGCTCTCAAGCAGATGGCGACCCTGACCGAACGTGACTGCGAAGGCCTTGTCGGACGCCTTGACGAAAAGAACGCCGGACGAGGTTGCCGCGAACAGACCTCGCAAGTCGCCACGGACGTGCCTGCGCAGATAGCCAACCCACCAGGGGTCGTGCGGAGGCGACGCTGCGATGAAAAGCGATGGGACCCTTGTCGAATAAGGCGGAACGATGTGGTCCGAGAGCGCATCGACATCGCGCAAGGCATCAGTCGGCTGGACACCCTCTTTGAGCAGCGACCAGGTCAGCTTGTTCTGTTTTGGGGGTCGAGGCATGCGACGGCGGCGCGAATGAACGTGGGCGCGCTCCCCCCAGTTGCGCCCTTGAATGCCTTATGGCAAATCTACCCGGTCAAGCGCCACTTGCCTAGCGAGCGGCAGCGAGGCCGCAGCCTTACCTGTGAGCTACTTGAGGATGTTCACGGCCCGCGCTACGACCATCACTGCAAGCGAAAGACTGATCGCCGACTGTACGAGCATGAGCATCTTCGCCCACCGGCTGAGCGGAAGCGCGTCCGTCGGGCTGAACGCCGACGAGTTCGTGAACGACACGAAGAGGTAGTCGAGGAACTTCGCCTCCCACCCGCCGACGAGCAGCGACGGCTCGGTCTGTTGCGGGAAAAGGAAGTCGCGCTCGTGCGGCGCACACGCCGGCCGCGCGAGCGGGCCGCCGCCGTCGAGTTGCCAGAACCACAGCGCGAACAGCAGCACGTTCACGACCCACATATGCACGGCGGCGCGCAGCAGTACGGGCGCATTCGCCGACGCACCGTTCACGAGCAGGTGGACGAGCAGAATGATCGACGCGCCGTTTGCCGCGCTGAGGATCCCGATCAGCCCGATCGTCAGCCAGCGCCGGGTCACCCGCAGCTTCTGTCCACCCCACTCGAGGCTCCGCATGAGACGGCCATGCGGCACGCTTAGCACGAGCGCAGCGAGCAGCACCGCCGTCAGCGCCGGCACGACCCAGCGCACGACCGAGAAGGCGCCCGCCGAGTTACCGGCGATGAAACGGGTTGGCAGGTCCACGTACAGCACCGCCGCCGCGATCATCGCGGCGGTCGGCCACAACGGCGACTCCCCGAGCGAAACCTCCGCCTCGTGCAGACGCGTCTCCACTGCGGAGAGTGTGACGAGGGCTTAGGCCGGCACTACTTCTAGACGGGCATCGCCGGAGGCTGGCTCGAGTCGTACGAGTCGTCACTCGTCGTCGAACCGCCGGCAGCCGCGAGCTTCTCCGTCAGCGCCTTGATCTTCGCGGCCGCCGCGTCGAGGCGCGGATTCGAGATCTCCCCGCTGCCAATCAGCTCGTACGTGCTCTTGCCGAGATCGGTGTACGCCTGGCTCAGCTCACGCTTCGTCTGGACGTCTTCGACGCCCTCCTTCGTCTTCGTGACGGCCTGCTCTGCCGCTTGCTTCGCTTTGTCGAGAAGTCCCATTGCGTCACGCTCCTACTCGAGGATTGACCCCAGAAGACCACCTATGCCGGCCTCGTCCCTGCCGCCGCCCGCCGCCGCCAGCACGCGACGCGCGGTGCGCGAGAACGGCAACGTCTGCAGCGTGACGTGCCCCGGACCGGTCATGTGGACGAGGAACAGCCCCTCGCCGCCGAACAAGCTCTTCGCAACACCGCCCTGAAGCTTCACCTCGTACTTCACGGTCGGCTCGATCATCACCATGCAGCCGGTGTCGATGATCAGCCGCTGGCCGGGAACGAGGTCGAAGTCGAGGAAGTCGCCGCCTGCGTGCAGCCACACGGTGCCGTTGCCCTTCAAGCGCTGCAGGAAGAAACCCTCGCCGCCGCCGTGCAAACCCATCCCGAGCTTCTGCGCGAACGCGCTCTCGATCTCGACGTCGCCGAAGTGACCCAGGTACGCGTGTCGCTCGCAGATGATCTCGCCGTCGAGCTCGTGCTGGCGGATCGAGCCCGGGAACGGCCCCGTGATCCCGACCGCGCCGGCGCTCTTCGCCTCGTAGCGGGTCAGGAACAGGCTCTCGCCCGCGAGCAGCTTCCGCTTCAGGCCACCCGCCAGGCCGCCGGGCATCTCCACCTCCATCGAGATGTCGCCGGTGACGAACATCATCGCGCCCGCCTCCGCGGTCATCCGCTCGCCCGGCTGAAGGGCCACGACGACCGCCGGAGCTTGCCCCTCACGAACCGTTGCCTCCATCGGCTCGGATGCTATTCCGTCGCGGCAGCCGGCGCTCGACTTTCCCGCTGCGTAGACCTGTTCTAGGCTCCGCTGGTGAGCGAGAGCGCGAGCCGTGGAGCGTCGAACCGCGAGGGGCTGAGTTTCTGCACGAACTGCGGCGCCTCGATCGCGGCCGGCTGCCCGAGCTGCGTCGAGCACGGCGAGTGGCTCGCGTCGACGAGTGCTGGCGTAGCGGTCGCGTAAGCCTGTGGACCGTCGCGCCTTCCTGGGGCTCGCCGCCGGGACTGCACTGCGCCCGGCGGCCGACGGTCCCGTCCAGGCGCTCGCGCACGAGCTCGACGGCCACGTCGTCGCACAGGGAGCTTCGGGCTACGCGGCTGCGCTCCGGCTCTGGGACACCCGCTTCGACGACCTGCGGCCGCGTGCGATCGCGTATTGCGCGAACGCCGCCGACGTACAGCGGACGGTGCGCTGGGGTCGCGCGAATGGCGTCCGGATCGTCCCGCGCTCTGGGGGTCACAGCTACGGCGGTTACTCGAGCGGCGACGGCGTCGTCGTGGCCGACGTGTCGCTCTTGCACGGCGTCTCCGTCGGGGCCGGAAACGCCGCGGTCGGCGCAGGTGCGACGCTCATCGCCGTCTACGCCGAGCTCGCGAGCCATGGCGTCACCATCCCGGGCGGCTCATGCCCCACCGTCGGGATCGCCGGCCTCGCGCTCGGCGGCGGATACGGCTTCGCGTCGCGGCTCTACGGGCTCACGGCCGACAACGTCAGGAGCGTGCGCATCGTCACCGCCGACGGCAGCCTCCTCACGTGCGACGCCTCGATGCATCCCGACCTCTTCTGGGCATGCCGTGGCGGAGGCGGCGGCAACTTCGGCATCGTCACGTCGTTCACGTTCACCACGCATCCCGCTCCGACAGTGTCGACATACGAGATCCAGTGGCCATGGAAGCAGGCTGCCTCGGCAGTCGCCGCGTGGCAGGCATTCGCCCCACACGCGCCCGATGCGCTCACGTCAGTGCTCGATCTCATTGCGGACGCCACAGGCCTGCACGTCGTGTCGGCGGGCCAGTACGTCGGAACCCAGAGCCGGCTGAAGAAGCTCATCGCCCCGCTCGCGTCGGTCGGCACGCCGACGATCGTGAAGACGACGACGCTCACGTATCTCGAGGCGATGCTCCACTGGGCCGGCTGCCGCGACGCCGCCTCATGCACATCCGGGCGCACGACCTTCGACGCGCGCTCCGACTACATCGATGCGCCGCTTTCACGCGAGGCTATTTCGCTCCTCGTCGACGCGATCGAGAAGCACAAGGGCAGCACGGCAGCGATCTACCTCGACGCATACGGCGGCACGATCAACCGCGTGCCGAAGGCCGCAACCGCCTTCGTCCACCGCGATGCGCTCTTCTCCATCCAGTACACGGCGAACGCGAGCTTCGGCTGGCTGGACACGCTCTACGCCGCGATGCGCCCGCACGTGTCGGGCTACGCCTACCAGAACTACATCGATCCCAAGCTCGCAAGCTGGCAGCACGCGTACTACGGCGCCAATCTCGCGCGACTGCAGGCAGTGAAGCGGAAGTACGACCCCGACAACGCCTTCCGGTTCTCGCAGAGCATCCCGTAAGTTCGGTTAGAGCCGCGCGTCGCGACTCGTTGCCACCTCGAGCCGGAACCCGTCCAGGTCGAGGAAGAACGTCGCGTAGTACGCAGGGTGGTACTGCGGCCAGAGGCGTGGCGCGTGGAGCACCTCCGCCCCTGCCCCGACGGCCGCGGCGTGCGCGGCATCGACATCCTCCGGCGAGTCGACCGCGAGCGCAAGGTGATGGAACCCGGGCGCGTACAGCTCGAACTGCTGATCCTCGACTGCCTGCCGGAGTCCGATCGACCCGGACCCGGCGGCGGGGAACCGGAGATAGTGGATCTTCTCGCCGCGCTCCCCCTCGACGAGGAACGGCGCCTCGAGCCCGAGCGGCCCGAACACGGTCGCGTAGAACGCGAGGGAGCGCTCGAGATCGCGGCAGACAAGGTCGACGTGGCCGAGGCCGACGAGCATGAGCCGAGGGTACGTGCGACACTCGCTCCGCCGTGAACCGTGTTCTCGTCCTAGCGGCCCCTCTGGCCGCGGCAGGCCTGCTGGTCGGCTCGGCCGCGGCGAAGACGCCGTACCCGCCGAAGGCGTCCGGCTCGGGTACTGAGACCACCGGCGGATCGGGTCTCGGAGCCGGCGTCTCGTTCGCGCCGCGGTTCGCGCTCGCGACGTACGACGGCGAGCATTACGTCCTGTACCTCACGCCGAAGCCGGTCACGTGCGCGAAAGCTGTCTTCACGAAGCCGCCGTACCTCACGGTGACGATCGTCGGTGGCGCGCCGCTCGTCGTCGGGAAACCGACGCCGAACTCCGGATCGAGCGCGTTCGTCCAGGTCGACTTCTTCGTCGGCCCGACGCACTACTACGCGGTCCAGCCGAAGGTGAAGCTCGTCCTCACGCGCGTGGATCCGAGGAAGAACGGCGTCTGGCACGGCCGCGTCACCGTCCCGACGACGCACTTCGAGGGGAAGTCGTTCTCCTTCGCAGGGACGTTCGCCGCTCGCTGGTGCGGGAAGGCTTAGTACCAGATCAACCGCAGCGCAACGCGCCGATGCTTCGCGGTGCTCGATGCAGCGTGGAGCTGCGTCCACGTGCGCCCGCGTGTCGGCAGGCCGAAGAGCAGTGCGCTCCCCGCGCAGACGTACGTGGCGGAAAGACCGGAGGGAGCGAGCTCGCATCGCTCGCCGGCGGCAGTGACGATCGCCCACGGACGCCCGGTCGTGCCGCCATCGTGATTCGCGCGGCCCTCCGGTAGTGCGCGCGTGAGCTCGACGAGGGTCGCGTCCTCCCACGGCGAGGTCATGCAGATGACGTGCGCACCCACACCGACACGGTCGTTCGAGAAGCACGGATCGAGCGTCCCGCAGTGCCATGCGTCCGAGCGCTTCAACACATCGGACCCACGGCTGCAGCTCCCGCGAACCGTCCGCTCGATCGTGACGCCGCGCGCAGGGATGGAGCCCGCCCACGGCGAGTAGACGTGCAGCGTGGTCGACATCAAGAGGACGACCAGGGTCACCATCACGCGCCCATCGACTCTGCCAGGAGTGTCGCGACGTCCGCAACCCGCATCCCGGTCCCGACCTCGCGCACGCCGTCGTCGAGCATGACCGTGCAGAACGGGCACGCGACCGCGAGCGTCTCCGCGCCCGTCTCCGCCGCTTCGCGCGCGCGCTCGACGTTGATCTGGCTCCCCCGCTCCTCCATCCACATGTGCGCGCCGCCGGCGCCGCAGCAGAACGTGTTCTTCCCGCTCCGCTTCATCTCCACCGGCTGGCCGATGACGTTCAGGAGTTTCCTCGGCTCCATGCGCACGTCGTTGTGGCGCGCGAGATAGCAGCTGTCGTGGTACGTGATCGTCCCCGCGCCGCCCACAGGCGTTAGCCGCCCCTCGTCGACGAGCTCCGCGAGCAGCTCGGTGTGATGCAGCACCTCGTAGCTCCCGCCGAAGTCGCCGTACTCGTTCGCGAGCGTGTTGAAGCAGTGCGGACAGCTCGCGACGATCTTCGTCACGCCCTGCTCGTTCAGCGTCGCGACGTTCTGCTCCGCCGCCGCCTCGAACACGTACTCGTTCCCCATCCGCCGCGCCGGATCGCCCGTGCACCCCTCCCGCGGCCCGAGGATCGCGAAGTCGACGCCCGCCTTCTGCAACAGCTTCGCGGTCGACTCCGCCGACTTCTTCGCCCGCTCGTCGAACGACGCCGCGCAGCCGACCCAGTACAGGTACTCCGGCGCCGGATCGCCCGGCTCCAACACCCTCACTCCAAGCTCGGCCGCCCACGCCGCCCGCTCCGTCTGCGGCTTCCCCCACGGATTGGACGCGCGCTCGACATCGCGCAGCATCGGCTCGGCCTCCGCGGGGAACGACGAGTCCACCATCAGCCGGCTGCGCCGTAAGTCGACGATGTGGTCGACGTGCTCGATCGACACCGGGCACGCCTCCACGCACGCGCCGCACGTGACGCAGTCCCAGATCATCTCCTCCGGCACGCCGTTGCCGACGATCGGCTCCGCGCTCTGCGCGAACAGTTGATCCCGCACGCCCATGATCAGCAACTTCGGCGACAGCAGCTTCCCCGTCGCATGCGCCGGACAGACGTCCTGGCAGCGACCGCACTCGGTGCACGAGAACGCGTCCACGACCTCCTTGCGCGTCAAATCGAAGATCGTCGCCACGCCGAAGCGCAGCTCGTCGTCCGGCACGTCGAAGCGCAACGGCTCCAGCCGCCCGCGCTTGCGCGTACGCGCCATCCACACGTTCACCGCTGCCGTCGCGATGTGCAGATGCTTCGAATACGGCAGGTACGCGAGGAAGGCGGCGATGACGATCAGGTGCGCCCACGCGAGCCACGTGCCGCCGACGGTGTGCCAGAGGAGGAGCGTGGTCACGACGAGCGCGATCAGCCCGAGGATGAAATAGCTCTCGGCGACGTGCGAGCCCTCGAACCGCGCCGGCCGCACGACCGTGCGGATGACGAGCGCGGTCGCGACACCGACGAGCACGAGCACCGCGAACACGTCCGAGAGCACGCGATACCAACTTGGCGTGTGATCGCCGCCGCCGGCCACGTCGATCGCGGCGAGGATGATCGTCGGGAAGAGAACGATGAAGCCCCAGAAGATGAACGCGTGCATCAGCCCCGGGATGAGCCGCTGCAGGAGCTTCTTCTGGCCGAGGACGATCTCCGCCTCGGCCACGACGCGCGCCGGCACGTCGCCCGGCCGGTCGCTCGGCTTCGCATCGATGACGAGCCGCGTCAGGAAGACGGCACGGCGCGCGAAGATGCCGCCGCACACGAGCACGAGCGCAGCGAGGGCGATCGCGCCTATCCGCGCACCCGCTTCAGCTCGGCACTGATCGCCGGCACAACCTCGTGCAGGTCGCCGATCACCGCGTAGTCGGCGCTCGCGAAGATCGGCGCCTCCGGATCGGTGTTGATGGCGAGGATCTTCTTCGCGCCCTTCGCGCCTGCGATGTGCTGTGTCGCGCCGCTGATCCCGCACGCGACGTACAGGTCGGCGGAGATCTTCGTCCCCGTCTGCCCCACCTGGTCGGCGTGCGGACGCCAGCCCGCGCTCGTGACGACGCGCGAGCACCCGACCGCCGCGCCGAGCAGGCCGGCGAGCTCCTCGATGATCGCGAAGCCCTCCGCCGAGCCGACGCCGCGGCCGCCGCTGACGACGACCTTCGCGTCGCGAAGCGAGACGCCGCCGGACGACTCCTCGACGCGCTCGAGCACCTTGGGCGAGCCGTCGTCGGGCGCGTCGAGCGTCTCGACGTCGCCGATCTCTGCGGCGGGCTGCGTGTGCGGCGCGACGGTGAGGAGCTTCGGCGCGCCGTGCAGCCGCGCTTCCTCGAGGAGGCTTCCGCCCCAGCGGACGCGCGTGACCATGTCGCCGTCGATGGCGATGACGTTGGCGGCGAATGGTTGGTCGAGGATTGCGCCGACGTGCGCGAGCAGCTCGTTGCCGCGGTCGGAGCCGGCGGCGACGATTGCATCGGCGTCCTGCGCGGCGAGCGCCTTCGCCCACGCCGTGGGCTGGTACGGACCGGCGAATGTGACCGCATGCAGGTCGCCGAGCGTCCGCGCAAAGCCGACGGCTTGCGCCGAGAGCTCGTCCGAATCCACGTAGACAAGGATCACGCGACACCCAGCGACTGCATCACCGCGACGACCTGGGCCGCATCCTCGAGAACTTCCGCCTGCTTGCCCTGCCCTTCGGGCACGACGAGCCGCAGCTTCTCGAGCTTCTGCTCCGGCCGCGCCGGCTCGACGACCGCGAGCGGCTTCGACTTCGCGCGCAGCCGCCCCGGCACGGACGGATAGCGCGGCAAATTCAGTCCCTCCAAAACCGTCAGCACGGCCGGCAGCGGTGCCTCGTACACGTCGCGCGCGCCGCCGACGTCGCGCTCGCAACGCACGCGGCCCTCGCCAACCTCGATCTTCTTCAACCCGGTCACGACCGGGAGCCCAAGCGCGTGCGCGACGCGGATCCCGACCTGGAAGCCCGCCGCGTCCGCCGACTCGTTCCCGAACAGGATGAGGTCGAACGCCTCCTCGCCGCGAATCGCGTCCACGATCGCACCAGCGGTCGACTGCGCGTCCCACTCCTCGCTCGTCTTCAGCAGGATGCCGCGGTCGGCGCCGATGGCCATGCAGTCGCGCAGCTGCTCCTCCGCCTCGGCCGGCCCAAGCGTGAGCACGACCACCTCGCCGCCGATGCGCACCGCCTCCTCGACCGCGCACTCCTCGTGCGGCGAGATGGTGAAGCCGAGGTGCTTCGTCTCCAGCGCCTGCCCGTCCGCGGTGAGCACCATCTTCCCGCCCGTCATCGGGACGCGCTTCACGCAGACGAGCGTCCTCACGAGCGGATCCGCTCGTTGTCGGGATCGAACGGTGGGCGTGATCCGACGACGTCGACGGTGACGGGATAGAGCTGCTCCATGTACTGGACGTACAGCTTCCCGTGATCGCCGGGCGGGAGATACGACATGAGGATGTACTTGCCGAGCGACGGCCCCATGCCCGCGGACGTGACGTACGAGCGGCGGCCCTTCGCGTCGACGAGCGGCGACCCGTCCTCGCGCACGATCGGCTCGCGGCCGAGCGGCGTGCGCGAAAGCTCGTCGATCGTCAGCGTGCACAGCGTCGCCGCCGGCTCGCGCTCGCGCGCCGCGACGTGCGCGGCCTTGCCGACGAAGTCGTCGTTCTTCACCTTCCACCACGCCATGTCGGCCTCGACGACGTCGTAGTCCTGGTCGAGCTCGGCGCCGAACGCGCGGTACGCCTTCTCGAGCCGACCGGTCGTGCCGTACACGCCGATGCCGGCGGGGACGACGCCGTGCGGGCGGCCCGCCTCCCACAGTGCATCCCACAGCTCGGCGCCGCGGTCCATCGGCGTGTACAGCTCCCAGCCGAGGTCGCCGACGTACGAGATGCGCGACGCGATCACGCCGTTGTCCAGCTCCTGCCACGTCGAGAACGGGAACGCCTCGTTCGACACGTCCGTGCCGGTGATCGAGGCGAGGATGTCGCGCGCGCGCGGGCCCCAGATGCCCACCGTGCACACCGACGAGGTGTGATCCTCGATGCGCGTGCCGTCGGGGCAGTGGTCGCGGAACCACTTCATGTCCGCCATCCCGTGCGCGCCACCGGTGACGACGCGGAAGCGGTCGTCCTCCATCTTCATGATCGTCAGGTCGGACTTGAACCCGCCGCGCGGCGCGAGGACGGGCGTGTAGATCACGCGCCCGTTCGCCACGTTCATCTGACGCGCGGCGACAATCTGCACCGCGTCGAGCGCGTTCGGGCCGACGACGTCGAAGACGCAGAACGCGGTCAGGTCGAACATCGCGGCGCGCTCGCGCATGGCGAGGTGCTCGGCATTGATGATCGGCGACCACCAGCGCGCGTCCCATTCGTGTTCACGTCCCTGCACGCCGTACTCCTCGACCAGCCCGGCGTTCGACTCGTACCAGTGCGGCCGCTCCCACGCCGCTGCCTCGTAGAAGACGGCGCCGAGATCCTTCTCGCGGTCGTAGAACGGCGACACGCGCACGCCGCGGTTCGACTCCCACTGCTCGGCCGGGTGGACGATCCCGTACGTCTTGTTGAAGCCCTCCGACGTGCGCCCCTTGATGTGCTCCGGCGTGCGCTGCTCGGGATAGAAGCGCGCGACGTCGGACGACTGCAGGTCGATCTCGGGCTCGCCGTGCACGAGCCACTCGGCTACCGACTTGCCGACGCCGGGGCCCTCCTTCACCCAGACGGCGGAGGCGGCCCAGAGGCCTTTCACCTCGGGCGTCTCGCCGAGGAGCGGAAGCCCGTCGGGCGTGAGCGAGAGCAGGCCGTTGATCGCGTACTTGATGCCGACCGACTCGTCGCCGAGCACCTCCGGCACGAGTTGGAGCGCGTGCTCGAGCTGGAGCTCGAAGTCCTCCTGCGTGAACGGCAGCTCGGTCGGCGTCGTCGCCGACTCCTCGATGGAGGGGATGTCGTCGGGCTCGTGCAGGATCGGCCGGTGCGCGTACGAGCCGACCTCGAGGCCCTGCCCGTCCTGGCGCTCGTACATGTTCGTGTCCATGTCGCGGACGATCGGGAAGTCGACCGCCGTCTTCGAGGTGAGGAAGCGCGGCACCGGGCCGACGTCGATCATCTGGTGCACCGCCGGCGTGAGCGGGATGGAGGCGCCCGCCATGCGCGCGATCCGCGGCGACCAGACGCCGCACGCGATCACGACGACGTCGGCCTCGAAGTCGCCGCGCGTCGTGCGCACGCGGCGCACGCGGCCGCCCTCGACGTCGATCCCCGTCACCTCGGTGTTCGCGTGCACCTGCGCGCCCTTCGCCTGCGCCTTCTCGCGCATGAGCGTCCCGAACCGGAGCGAGTCGACGACGGCGACGGTCGGCGAGTAGAAGCCGCCGAGGAGGATCGACTCGTCCACGTACGGGACGAGCTCCTTGATCTCCGCCGGCGTCACGAGACGGCAGCCTTCGATGCCCCACGACTTCGCAGACGCCATTCTGCGGCGGAGCTCTTCCATCCGCTCCTCCGTGCGCGCGACCTCGATGCCGCCGCACTCGTGCAGCGTGCCGGCGTCGCGGTACTGGCGCATCGACTCGAGCGTGAGCTGCGTCATCTCCTTCGAGTGGTCGACCGGGAAGATGAAGTTGGACGCGTGCCCGGTCGAGCCGCCCGGGTTCGGGAACGGGCCTTTGTCCAGCTGGATCAAGTCGGTGACGCCGAGCTCGGCGAGCCACCCGGTGAGGCTGTTGCCGACGATGCCGCCGCCGATGACGACGACCTTCATACGGTCACCAGCACGCGGCGCATTGCCTGCTCGAAGCCCCGGACATGCGCGCGCATCAGGTCCGCGGCCCGGTCGCCGGAGCCGTTGACGATCGCGAGCACGAGGTTCCGGTGCGCCTCGACCGCCTCCTCGAGCGCCTCGTTGCGATCGAGCGCGATCATCCAGATGCGGTGCGCGAGCACGTAGTACTCGCCGAGCGTCTTCTCGAGCAGATCGTTGTGTGCGGCGGCGTAGATCGCACGATGGATGCGTTCGTCGATGTCCATCAGGTCGGCGCCCCGCACGATCGAACTGCCGAGCTCGGCAAGCTCATCGCGCTCGTCCTCGGTCGCGCGCTCGGCGGCGAGGCGCGCCGCCTCCGGCTCGAGCGCCTCGCGCACCTCGGAGATGCGCGCAAGATCGCGTACGTCGACGTTCGTAACGAACATGCCGCGGCGCGGGAACACCTCGACGAGCTGCTCGTGCGCGAGCCGACGGAGCGCTTCGCGGACCGGCGTTCGACCGATGCCGAGCCGCTCGATGAGCGCCCGCTCGTCAATGACGGTACCCGGCGCCAGCTCGAGTGACACGATGGCGTTGCGGATGGCGATATACGCCTGATCTGCAAGCTGCATCCAACAGATATATTACTCATATCCGAGGTCGGGCTGTAGAAAGGAGTTCGGTGGCGACGAAGACACCTTCCTCTCTCGAGATCGCGCAGGAGGCGACGCTCCGGCCGATCGCAGAGATCGCCGCCGCAGCCGGTCTCGAGCCGGACGAGGTGGACCTTTACGGCAAGTACAAGGCGAAGATCTCGCTGTCGGTGCTCGAGCGGCTCGCCGACCGGCCGGACGCGAAGCTCGTGTGCGTCACCGCGATCACGCCGACGAAGTTCGGCGAGGGCAAGACGACGACGTCGGTGTCGCTCACGCAGGGCCTCGGCGCGATCGGCCGCAACCCGGTGCTCTGCCTCCGCGAGGCATCGCTCGGCCCCGTGTTCGGGATCAAGGGCGGCGCCGCCGGCGCCGGCTACGCCCAGGTCGTCCCGATGGAGGACATGAACCTCCACTTCACCGGCGACATCCACGCGATCGGCGCCGCGAACAACCTGCTCGCCGCGATGCTCGAGGCGCACCTGCTGCACGGCAACGAGCTCGGGATCGATCCGCTCTCGATCAGCTGGCGCCGCTGCGTCGACATCAACGACCGCGCGTTGCGCGACACCGTCGTCGGCCTCGGCGGCCGCGCGAACGGCTACCCGCGCCAGACCGGCTGGGACATCACCGCCGCCTCCGAGGTGATGGCGATCGTCGCCGTCGCGCGCGACCTCTTCGACCTGCGCGCACGGCTCGGCGCGATCACCGTCGGCTCGACGTACGAGGGCCAGCCCGTCACCGCGGAGCAGCTGAAGGCGGCCGGCGCGATGACCGTCCTCCTGAAGGAGACGATCAAGCCGAACCTCGTGCAGACGCTCGAAGGCCAGCCCGCGTTCGTGCACTGCGGACCGTTCGCGAACATCGCGCACGGCAACAGCTCGCTCGTCGCCGACCGCATCGGCCTCAAGCTCGGCGACATCGTCGTCACCGAGTCCGGGTTCGGCGCCGACATGGGCATGGAGAAGTTCTTCGACATCGTGTGCCGCATCGGCGGGCTGACGCCGAGCGCGGTCGTGCTCGTCGCGACGGTGAAGGCGCTCAAGCACCACGGCGGCGATCCGGAGGGCGGCGCGGAGGCGATCGAGGCGGGCTCGGCGAACATGATCCGCCACCTCTCGACCATCCGTGAGTTCGGGCTCAACGCCGTCGTCGCGGTCAACCGGTTCCCGAACGACACGGACGAGGAGATCGAGCAGATCCGCCGCATCGCGCTCGCGAACGGCGCCTTCGCGGCGGAGGCGAACGAGGCGGTCGTTAAGGGTGGCGAGGGTGCGGCCGCGCTCGCGGAAGCGGTCGTCGCTGCGACGGACCAGCCGTCCAACTTCGCCCCGGTGTATCCGCTCGAGGACTCGATCGAGCGCAAGATCGAGGCGATCGCGACGCGCGTCTACGGCGCGGACGGAATCCTGCTGCAGCCCGCAGCCCGCAAGAAGATCGAGGAGTACGAACGTGTCGGCTTCGACAAGCTCCCGATCTGTATGGCGAAGACGCACCTCTCGCTCTCGCACGACCCGACGCTCGCGAACGCGCCTACCGGCTTCACGGTCACCGTGCGCGACATCCGCGCCTACACGGGCGCCGGCTGGCTCGTCGCGCTCTGCGGCGACATGCAGACGATGCCCGGCTATGGCCGCACGCCTGCCGCCCAGAACGTCGACATCGACGACGAAGGGAGGACGATTGGCCTCTTCTGAGGAGGTCCAGGTCTCCTGCCGCGACGTCTGGAAGGTCTTCGGCCCGAACGCGGCGAAGGCGATCGAGAGCGGCGACGTCAACCTGCCGCGTGCCGAGCTGATGGCGAAGACGGGCTGCACCGTCGCATCACGCGAGATCACGTTCGACGTCCGTCGCGGTGAGGTCTTCGTCGTCATGGGTCTGTCGGGAAGCGGAAAGTCGACGCTCGTCCGTTGCATCACACGCTTGATCGAGCCGACGTCCGGCGCGATCGACCTCTGCGGCCACGACGTGCTCGGCGCGCAGCCGAAGGAGCTGCGGGAGCTCCGCCGCACGAAGGTCGCGATGGTGTTCCAGCATTTCGGGCTCTTCCCGCATCGCAAGGTGATCGACAACGTCGCGTACGGCCTCGAAGTGCAGGGCATCGACAAGGAGAAGCGCTACGAGCGCGCCCGCGAGCTGCTCGCGGTCGTCGGGCTCGCCCCCGTCGAGGGGTCGTACCCCGACCAGCTCAGCGGCGGCATGCAGCAGCGCGTCGGCCTGGCGCGCGCGCTCGCGGTCGACCCAGAGGTGCTGATCTTCGACGAGGCGTTCTCGGCGCTCGACCCGCTGATCCGGCGCGAGATGCAGGACGAGGTGCTGCGCCTCCAGGAGCGCCTGCAGAAGACGGTCATCTTCGTCACGCACGACCTCGACGAGGCGCTCAAGCTCGGCGACCGGATCGCGATCATGAAGGACGGCCGCTTCGTCCAGGTCGGGACGCCTGCCGACATCGTCGGAGCGCCCGCGGACGACTACGTCCGCGAGTTCGTCCGCGACGTTCCCCGCGGCAAGGTGCTGACGGCCGCGTTCGCCACGCAGCCGCACGGCGGGGAGACGCCGGAAGAAGTCGTCCGGCACGACCAGCGGCTCGGCGAACTGCTCCCCGTCGTGTTCGGCGCCAAGGGGCCGATCGGCGTCGTGGACGGAAGCGGTGAGCTCGTCGGCATCCTCGATCGCCGGATGGTCATCCACGTCCTCGCCGGCCGCGAGGAGCCGTCGGTCCCCGAAGAGCTGCCCGCGTAAGCGTGTCCACCCCGACCGCGACGACGCTTCATCTCCCGAGCGCAGTCCGCGTCTCCCGGTGGGCACCGCCGCTCCTCGTCGCCGTCCCGCTCTGCATCGTCGCCGTCGCCGTCGAGGGCTTCCACTCGGGCTTCCCGGCCAACTGGTACCTCGGTGTTCCGCGCTGGTTCGACAGCCTCAGCAACTGGGTGACGAACAACGACAGCACGAACTTCTTCCTGCACCACATCGTCACCGGCTTCGGCAACCTCCTGAACAGCGCGACGAACGACGTCGTCAACCTTCTCCACTGGATGACATGGGTCGGCGTGCTCGGTGCCGCCACGGTCTTTGCCTGGATCGTGGGCACCTGGCGCACCGCGCTCTTCTCGGCGCTCGTCATCAGCTCGTTCGGCGTGCTGCAGATCCCGAACGGCGGCCCGAACGGGATCTCGCAGATGTGGCCGAGCGCGATGACGACGCTCGCGTTGATGACCGTCGCGATCATCCTCTCGACGATCGTCGGCATCCCGCTCGGCATCGCTTCGGCGATCTGGCCGAGGGTGAGCAGGGCGCTGCGGCCGGTGCTCGACCTCATGCAGATCCTGCCGGCCTTCGCGTATCTCGTGCCGATCGTCGTGCTCTTTTCGATCGGCAACCCGGCCGGCATCATCGCGACGTTCATCTACGCGGTGCCTCCGCTCGTGCGCTTCACGGAGCTCGGCATCCGGTCCGTCAAGAAGGACGTGATCGAGGCGGCGGAATCTTTCGGGTCGACGCGCGGGCAGATCCTGCGCAACGTCCAGCTGCCGCTCGCTGCGCAGGCGATCATGCTCGGGCTGAACCAGGTGATCATGATGGCGCTGTCGATCGTGGTGATCGCCTCGCTGATCGGTGCCGGCGGGCTCGGCGACCCCGTGCTGAACGCGCTCCAGACGCAACAGATCGGGGAGGGCGCCGTCGCCGGGCTCTTGATCGTCTTGATGGCGATGTGGCTCGACCGCAGCTCGGCAGCGTTCGGGCAGCGCGCGACACGAGACCGCACGGCGTCGTTGCGCAATCTGACGCGGCGGCAGCACGTCGGCCTCTGGGGCGCAGTCCTCGTCGCGATCCTCGTCGCGCGGTACGGCCTCTCGCTCGGCGACTGGCCCGCCGGCTGGGGCTTCTCGTTCGTCGACCAGATGACGACGGCGCTCAACTGGGTCACGAACGAGTTCACAGGCGTCGCCGGGCCTATCTCGACCTTCCTGACGCTGCACGTGCTCAACCCGCTGCAGCGCTGGTTCGGCGACGTTCCGTGGTTCTTAGTCGCTGCCTTTGTCGGCACGGTCGGCTGGGTGCGCGGCGGCTGGCGGCGCGGCGTGCTCCTCGCCGGGTGCGTCGTCCTCCTGGGCCTCATGCAGGCGCCGGCCGGCTACACGTTCCAGGGCACGACGTCGTACAACTTCGTCGCCTGGAACGACGCGATGGAGACGCTGAGCCTCGTGGTCGTCTCACTCGTGCTCGACCTCGCCATCGGGATCCCCCTCGGCATCGCCGCCTACCGGTGGCGGACGGTCGACCGGATCTTGCGCCCGATCCTCGACTTCTTGCAGACGTTGCCGGCGTTCGTCTACCTGATCCCGGTTGTGACGCTCTTCGGTGTGGGCAACGTCGCGGGCGTCAGCGCCTCGTTCATCTACGCGCTCCCCGCAGCTGTGCGAGCGACGACGCTCGGCCTGCGGGCCGTCCAGCACGACGTCCTCGAAGCGGGGCAGTCGTTCGGATCGACGCGCTGGCAGCTCCTGTTCAAGGTCGAGCTGCCGATCGCGCGTCCGTACTTGATGTTGGCCGTCAATCAGACGATCCTTCTCGTCATGGCCGAAGTGGTCGTGGCAGGGCTCGTCGGCGCGGGTGGCCTCGGGCTCGACGTGGTCACGGGCTTCTCGCGGTCAGAGGTCGGGCTCGGCGCGGCCGCTGGGCTGGCGATGGTGTTGATGGGAATCGTGCTCGACCGGCTGAGCCAGTCGAATCCGGATCGTGGGCGGGTGGCAACGTCATGAGGGACACAACGAGGAGGGTGCAATGAAACAAGCCCGGAGGATTGCGGTCGTCGTCGCGGTGATCGGCCTGGTCGCGGTGGCGATCTCCGCCGGCGCGGCGAGCGGCGGCGCGAGCAAGGCGACGATCGTTCTCGCGAACAACTCGTGGGAGGGATCCGTCGCGAACAACGTCGTCGCCCAGTACGTGATCGAGAAGAACCTCGGCTACAACGTCAACCTGCTCACGATCGACGAGATCCCCGCCTGGCCCGCGATGGTCCAGGGGAAGGTCTCCGCGGTCATGGAAGTGTGGGGCCACTCGCCGCTCTATGCCCAGTACGTCAAGGGCAACCACAAGGTCGTCGACGCGGGCCTCGAAGGGCCCAACGGGAACATCGGCTGGTATGTGCCGACGTACCTTGTGCAGCAGCACCCGGAGCTCAAGACGTGGCAGGGCGTGAAGAAGGACTGGAAGATGTTCGTCACGCCCCAGTCCTCGCCTCAGGGCCAGTTCCTCGACGGCTCGCCGAGCTACGTGACCAACGATCAGGCGCTCGTGAAGAACCTCGGGATCAACCTCAAGGTCGTCTTCGCAGGCACCGAGGCCGCGCAGCTGACGGAGATCGAGTCCGATTACAAGGCGAAGAAGCCGGTGCTCTTCTACTGGTACACGCCGCAGTATCAGAACGCGATCTACAAGTTCTCCCAGGTCGCGCTTCCGGCATGGACTCCGGCGTGCGGCAAGCTCAAGCCGGCCGCGATCAACTGCGCGTATCCGCCCTACCACCTGTACAAGGTGATGGCGGCGGGCCTCGCGAGGCAGGCCCCGACCGTGGCGAAGTTCATCCAGCGGTTCAACTGGACGTCCGACGACCAGAACTCGGTGTCGTACAACCTCGCCGTGAAGCACATGAGCAACTCCGCGGCAGCGGCGCTGTTCGTGAACTCGCACCAGTCGCTCGTCAAGTCCTGGCTCTCGGGCTCGTCGACCAAGGTGTCGCCGCCCGCTCCGGGAACCTAAAGAAGTTGCGTGCGTGGCCCCCGGTCTCGGGGGCCA
>PLJC01000014.1:279-7333 GCA_003139545.1 Actinomycetota bacterium | reverse complement strand
CGAGCGCGGCGCCGAGGAGCGCGGCGCGGCCCGCGCTGAATACCGCGTCCTCATGCGGGACCGCCTGCGGCAGCAGCCCACGCGCATTCGCCGTGAGGACGCGGGTCTCGGGAATCACTGCGACCCCGGCCGCCGGGAGATCGTCGGCGACGCGGGCGATGTGCCCTTCCCACGTGAGACAGACACCGCCGGTAAGCGCGGCGGCGAGGTTGTCGGGGTGGCCCTCGAGGTCGACGCCGGCCTCGAGCAGTTCGTCGGCGGTCGGGTCGACGCCGGCCGCGAGCGCGCCGGCGACGAGACCGAGCGCGACGGCGGAGGCGCTCGAGCCGAGCCCGCGCTCGCGCGGGATCCGCTCGACGAACGTGAACGACCGGCCCTGCGGCGACGCGAAGCGCGCGAACGCCTGCACGACGAGGTTGTCCTCGTCCACGTGGCCGTTGCCCTCGCCGACCTCGACCTCGTTCCAGAGGTCGAACGCGACGCCCGCGACGTCGAAGCCCGGGCCGAGATTGGCCGTCGTTGCAGGAGCCCGGACCCTCATGCCGCGAGCCTCTCGGTCGCGTCCGGGTCCTTGAGCCCGTGGCCGGTAAGGACGCAAACGACCGACTGGCCGGCCGCGGTGACGCTCGCGGCGACGGCAGCGAGTCCCGCGGCCGAGGCCGGTTCGCAGAACACGCCCTCCTCGCGCGCAACGAGGCGCCACGCCTCTTCGAGCTGGTCCTCCGACAGCGTCACGAGCGTTCCGCCGGATCGTTTGAGCACGCCGCCGACCTCGAGCCGGTGCACCGGCTCGACGATGCGGATCGCGGACGCGAAGGTGTCCTCGCGGCGGTCGGCCTCGCCGAGCACGAACCGCGGCAGCCGCTCGCCGAAGCCGACGGCGTACGCGACCGTGTTTCCGCCGCCGCCGTACGGGAGCGCGAGGATGTCGGGGACTCGGCCGAGCTGCTGCACCACCTCGCGCGCGGCGGAAGCCTGTCCTTCGATGCGGTCGGGGTTGATCGAGTTGACGTTGACGAAGCCCTCCTCGTCTGCGAGCCGGCGCGCTTCGCGATGCGCGTCTTCGAACGTTCCGTCGATTTCACGCACGTCCGCGCCCACGGCGCGCGCCTGCGCGACCTTGCCGCGCGCGACCGCGCCGCGCGACGTGAAGACGACCGCATGCAATCCCGCGCGCGCCGCATACGCGGCGGCCGACGCAGCCGTGTTCCCGGTGGAAGCGCAGACGACGCCGGTTGCGCCGCGCTCCACCGCACGCGTGACGGCGACCGCCATGCCGCGGTCCTTGAACGAGCCCGTCGGGTTCGCGCCCTCCCACTTCAGCCACAGCTCGACGCCAAACCGCTCCGACAGCCGGGGCGCCCGCAGGAGCGGCGTGTTTCCCTCGCCGAGGGTGATCACAGCCCGCGCTCCGCAATCACCGGGAGGACAAAAGGGGGTCGGAGCACCTCCGGGAATGCCGCGATCTCGCGCAGCGCCGCCGACACCTCGCCGAAGGGCGCGCGGTGGAGGACGAGCTCGATCGCCGCCGCGCCGTCCTCGAGCCGCTGCACGAGCTGCGCGATCGAGACGTCGTGCGCGGCGAGCCGGCTGGCCGCATGCGCGAGCACGCCCGGGCGGTCGGAGACCTCGAGATGGACGTAGAACGGTGAGCGCCACTCGCTCGACGGCAGGCGCGCGAGCTCGCGCCAGCAGGCGTCGTTCTGCAGGAAGCCTGTGCCGGCGGTGCCGACGACGCTGACGAGGTCGGCGACGACGGCGGACGCGGTCTCGACGCCGCCCGCACCCGGCCCTTCGAGCGTGATCTCCCGGATGGCGTCGCCCTGGAGCATCACGGCGTTGAAGGCGCCGTCGACGGCGGCGAGCGGATGCGAGCGTTCGACGAGCGCGGGCTGGACGCGAACGTCGACGGCACCGTCGAGGAGCGTGGCGATCCCGACGAGCTTGATGACCATGCCGAGCTGCGCGGCGGCATTCACGTGCACCGGCTCGAGCTCCTCGATGCCCCGGCACTCGACGTCCTCGAAGCGCACGCGCGAGCCGAACGCGACGGTGGCGAGGATCGCCATCTTCGCGGCCGCGTCTGCGCCGCTGACGTCGTCGGTCGGATCTGCCTCGGCGTAGCCGAGCGCCTGCGCCTCGGCGAGCGCGTCGGCGTACGAGCCGCCGCGCTCCATGCTCGAGAGCATGAAGTTCGTCGTCCCGTTCACGATGCCGAGAACGCGGTGCACGTTCGACACGACGAGCGACTCGCGCAGCACCTTCACGACGGGGATCGCCGCACACACCGAGGCCTCGAAGCGAAGCTGCACGCCGGCGGCAGACGCAGCCGCGAACAGCTCCGCGCCGTCCCGCGCGATCAGCTGCTTGTTCGCGGAGACGACCGGCTTGCCGGCGCCGAGCAGCGCGCGGACGTAGTCGCCGGCTGGCGACAGCCCGCCCATGACCTCGGCGACGATCTGTACCTCCGGGTCGTCGCGGAACGTCTCGAAGTCGGTGGTGAGCACGCCGTCGCCCGCCGGGAACGGCCGCTCCTTCGCGGGATCGCGCACGAGCGCACGCACGACCCGCAGCCTGTGGCCCGTCGCGCGCTCGATCTCGTCGGCGCTCTCGACGAGCATCCGATTGACGGAAGAGCCGACCGTCCCGTAGCCGAGAAGGCCGATGCCGACGTCAACGGACGCCAAGTAAGCCCTCCACGCCGGCTAGGGCGCGAAGCTCCTTTCCGACCCGCTCGATCTCCGCAGCGCGCTCCTCGCCGGCCTTCCGGAGCTCTGCGAACTTCGGCCGCCCCGCCTCGTCGTCGGCGAACAGCTCCTCTGCGAACGCACCGGTCTGGATCTCGCCGAGGATGTCGCGCAGCCGCTGCTTGACCGCGTCATCGACGACGCGTGGGCCGCGCGACAGGTCGCCGTACTCGGCGACGTCGGAGACGGAGTAGCGCATGTACTCATAGCCGCCCTGGTAGAGCAGGTCGACGATGAGCTTCAGCTCGTTCAGGCACTCGTAGTACGCGATCTCCGGCTGATAGCCCGCCTCGACGAGGACGTCGAACCCGGCCTGGACGAGCGCCGGGACGCCGCCGCACAGCACGGCCTGCTCGCCGAAGAGGTCGCTCTCCGTCTCCTCGGCGAACGTCGTCGCCAGGAGTCCGACGCGGGCGCAGCCGATGCCGACGCCGTACGCGAGCGCGAGTGCGAGCGCGTTTCCGCTCGCGTCGCGATGGACGGCGACGAGGCCCGGCGTGCCCGCGCCGGAGACGTACAGCTCGCGGACGCGATGGCCGGGCGCCTTCGGCGCGACCATGATCACGTCGTGTCCCTCGGGCGGCGCGATGCGCTCGAAGTGGATGTTCAGCCCGTGCGCGAAGAGGACGGCCGCGCCCGGCTCGAGGTTCGGCGCGATGTGCTCGTCCCACACTTCCTTCTGCACGTGGTCGGGACACAGGAGCGCGACGACCTGAGCGCCGCGAACGGCATCGGCGATGGAGCGGACCTCGAGGCCCGCCTCCTCCGCCTTCTCGGCGGACGGGCTTCCCTCGCGCAGGCCGACCTGCACGTCGACGCCGGAGTCGCGCAGGTTCAGCGCGTGCGCGTGCCCCTGGCTGCCGTAGCCGATGACGGCCACTTTCCCGGACAGCAGGTCGAGGTCGCCTTCGCGATAGATGGTCGCCATGCGTGTGCTCCTTTCAGGCCAGCACGTGCTGGCGAGGACGGTTGCGATTCGGACGGTGGGCGCGGCCGAGGCCAATGCGCCCAGTGCGGACGAGCTCCTGGAGACCGTGCGGGCGGACGAGCTCCTCGAAGGAGTCCACGTCCTCGGGCGGCCCGGTGAGCTCGAAGATGATCGAGTCGGGGCCGAGGTCGACGACGCGCGCGCCGAAGACCTCGCCGAGCGCCATCAGCTCCGCGCGCTTCGCCGGCGGGGCCGAGACCTTCATGAGGACCAGCTCGCGCTCGATCGACTCGCCGGGCACGAGCTCCGCGACGCGCAGCACGTTCACGAGCTTGTGCATCTGCTTCTCGATCTGTTCGAGCGGGCTCGACGCGCAGTCGACGCGGATGGTGACGCACGACACGTCATGCCGCTCGGTCGGGCCGACCGCGAGGCTGTCGATGTTGAAGCCGCGGCGGGCGAACATGCTCGTGATGCGCATGAGCACGCCCGGCTTGTTCTCGACGAGGACGGACAGTGTGTGCTTCATGCGCCCACCTTTGTGACGACTTCTTCGAATTCGACGAGGTCGAGCGCCGCCGCGCCCGCCGGGATCATCGGGAAGCAGTGCTCGCGCGGGTCGACGCGCGCGTCGACGACCGCGGTGCGCCCGCAGGCGAGCGCCTCGACGAGAGCGGGCTCGAGGTCGTCCTCGCTCTCGACGGTGAAGCCCTCGCCGCCGTATGCGCGCGCAAGCGCGGCGTAGTCGGGAACCGTGTGCGTGAGCCGGATCTGCGAGAAGCGCTCTTCGAAGAACATGTCCTGCCACTGTCGCACCATGCCGAGGTAGCCGTTGTTCACGATGACGACGACGATCGGCAGGTCCTCGAGCACCGACGTCGCGAGCTCCTGCTGCGTCATCTGGAAGCACCCGTCGCCGTCGACGCAGACGACGGTCGCGTCGGGGCGCGCGGCCTTCGCTCCGACCGCTGCCGGGATCCCGTAGCCCATCGTCCCGAGCCCGCCTGACGTGATGAACGAGCGCGGCACGTCGCAGCGCAGGTACTGCATCGCCCACATCTGGTGCTGGCCGACGCCCGTCGTGAAGACGACGTCGTCGCGGCCGGCGGTGAGCGCCTGGAGGGTCTCGAGCACGAACTGCGGCTTGAGCATGTCGCCGTCGCGCCGGTACCGCAGCGGGTAGGTGTCGCGCCATTCGGCGATCTGCCGGAGCCACGGCTCGGTCGCGCCGGGCCGGCGCGCGTCGGTGAGGATCCGCCCGATCTCCGCGAGCACGGGCTTCAGCGGGCCGACGACCGGGATGTCCGCGTGGCGGATCTTCGAGATCTCGGCGGCGTCGATGTCGAGATGGATGACGGTCGCCCCCGGCGCGAACGCGGACACCTTGCCGGTGACGCGATCGTCGAAGCGCGAGCCCACGGCGATGATCAGGTCGGCCTTGTTCAGCGCGTAGTTCGACCACTTCGGCCCGTGCATGCCGGGCCAGCCTGCGTGCAGCTCGTGCGTCTCCGGGAAGCCGCCCTTCGCCATGAGCGTCGTGACGACCGGCAGGCGCGCCGTCTCGGCGAGCACGAGCAGCTCCTCCGTCGCGTCGGCGTTCAGCACTCCGCCGCCGACGTAGAGGATGGGCCGCTCCGCCGCGGCGATCGCATGAGCGGCAGCCAGTATCTGCCGCTCATGACCACGGCGGGGCGGCTTCCATCCCGGGAGGGAAACCGTGTCGGGATACGAGAAATCGAATTCCGCTTCCTGAATGTCGCGCGGGACGTCGACGAGCACGGGGCCGCAGCGTCCAGTGCGTGCCACGTGGAAGGCGGCCTTGAGCACGTGCGGCAGCTCCTCCACGTCCTGTACGAGCCACGAGTGCTTGACGATCGGGATCGTGATCCCGGTGATGTCGCACTCCTGGAAAGCGTCGCTGCCGATGAGGTTGGAGCGCACCTGCCCGGTGATGCACACGAGCGGCGTCGAATCCATCCATGCATCCGCGATCGGCGTGACGAGATTCGTCGCGCCCGGACCCGAGGTCGCGATCGCGACGCCGACGCGGCCTGAGGCTCGCGCGTATCCCTGCGCCATGTGACCGGCGCCCTGCTCGTGGCGCGCGAGCACGTGGCGCACGGTCGTGCCGCGCGCGAACGCGTCGTACAGCGGAAGGATGGCGCCTCCGGGCAGGCCGAAGGCGACTTCCACCCCCTCCGCCTCGAGGGACCTGAGTATCGCGTCTGCGCCGTTCATCCTCATGCGGGGAAGAACTCCGCGTTTCGCATCGTCAGCTGGAATCCGCCGAGGACGCGGCTCGTGAACTCGCGGGTCGAAGCGCGGACGCCGAAGCGCACCGGCTCGTTCACGAGTGCGGCAGACACGGCGCCGGCGAGCGTCTCTGCTGCCGCGGGCTGACCGAGGCCGTGCTCGATGGCGAGCGCCGTGGCGAAGAGCATGCTGCTCGGGTTCACGACGCCGTGCCCTGCGAGCGCGAAGCCGCCGTCCGGCGACGGGACGAACAGGCTCGGCCCGTGCTCGGCGAGGAGTGCGTGCGCGGCGACGCGGTGCGACGCAGCCGCTGCGGCGATCTCCACCATGCCCTCCGCCCACGGCGGTGCGACGACGACGACGTCGAAGCGCGCTGGGTTGAACGCGGCGAACGGCATCGCGTCCTTCGGCGAGACATGCTCGACGCGAACGTGCTCGTGATCAGGCGCCGCGAGCTGGACGAGCTCGCACCATTCGCTGTCGCCCACGCAGGCCAGTCGCATGCGGCGCCCCGCAGCGATCTCGAACGCGCGGCGGACGGTCCACTCGGCCGCGCCGTCGCCCACCGAGGTGATGAAGGCGACGTCGTCGTGCTGGCCGAACCGCACGCGGGTCAACCTGGCGCGCAGGTCGAGCTCCGCCATCACGTCGTCGAGTGTCGGCTCTTCTGCGCCCGCGACGAGGACGGCATCCGCGCCGAGGACCGCATCCCGCGTGCTGGCCGGAACCGTCTGGCCGAACCGCGCGAGCGCGACACCGCCGAACGGGGCGTGCACCTGGTCGAACGCGAAGCCGTGCACGCGCGCGACCGCGTCGAGCGCGTACATCGCCTCTGCCATGAGCTCGGGCGCGGTGCCGGAGCCGGTGAGACAAGCGATCGTTTTCATGCTGGGACTCCTTCGAAGACCGCGTCGAGCGGAACGGCGCCGCGGCTGTCGGCGAGCGCCTTGAACCTGCGGAACGCGGCGTTCAGGTCGTCGCCGCTGAGCTGGATCCCGCGCTCAGCGCAGGCACGCGCGAATGCGTGCCGGCCCGAATGCTTGCCAAGCGGAAGCGTCATGTGCACGCCGACGTCGACGGGATCGATGATCTGGTACGTCCGTGCGTCCTTCAGCATCCCGTCCTG
>PLJC01000014.1:0-202 GCA_003139545.1 Actinomycetota bacterium | reverse complement strand
GGCCGAGGTCGTCGTGGCAATGGGCCGACAGCGTCACGTGGCGCATTTCGGGGCAGCGGCGGCGGACGTCGGCGAAGAACGTCGCGTACTGGTGCGGCAGCGCATAGCCGACCGTGTCGGGAAGGTTGATCACGGTCGCGCCCGCCTGGATCGCCGCGCGGCCCACGCGGGCGACGAACTCGGGGTCGGAGCGCGTGGCGTC
>PLJC01000039.1 GCA_003139545.1 Actinomycetota bacterium | reverse complement strand
CCCTAACAAACCTTTTACTCCGACCCTGCAAAAAACCTTGCAGAGCGGGCATACCTTCATCCACATGAGCGCCCTCGCCATCGACCTCCGCCGCACCGCCGGCTACATCGTGTCCGACCGGCACGGACGCCTGGTGGGCAAGGTCGAGTGCCCGATGTACGGCACCGCGCCGGACGTTCCGGATGCGCTCTCGGTCAAGGCCGGCCTGTTCTCCCGCCGCCGCCGCCTCGTTCCGGCCGACACGATCGGCCAGATCGACGGCTCGAGCGGCGTGATCGAGCTCCGCGTCGACCGCGACGCCATCCGCTCTTTTCTTTAGATCTAAGCCTCCGGCCGAGACAAACAGTCCGGGCCGGAGCTAACGCGTAGCGTTAGCGGAGGCCGAACGAGCGCGCGGGGATGGCGAAGCCACCACCGCGCGCGCAGAACGCCCCTCCGCCAAAACCTCTAAGAGCTCGTGGGCTTCGCCCGCGAGCGCTCCCGCGAAGCGGGAACCTCTCCAGCCGGAAATGCGCAGCATTTTCGGCTTCTAAACGACCACGAGGTGCCATAAGCACCTCGCAGTCGGCCGTCAGTTGGGCTCGTCTCCGCAGAGGGCGAGCCGCGGTGATTGTTGCAGATCCGGCAAACGGCCAAGGAGGCCTAGAGAACAGCCAGATACTTCTTCATCTCCCAGTCGGTGAGCTGGACGCGGTACTCGTCCCACTCCTTCCGCTTCAGCTCGATGTAGCGGTCGAAGATGTGCGGGCCGAGCGCCTTGCGCGCGAGCTCGGAGCGCGAGAGCTCGTCGATCGCCTCGCCGAGCGTCTCCGGCAGGGAGACGATCCCGCGCTCGCGGCGCTGCTCGGGCGTGAGGTGGTACAGGTTCGTTTCCATCGGATCGGGCAGCTCGTAGCCCTTCTCGATCCCGTCCAGGCCGGCGTGCAGCAGGCACGCGAAGGTGAGGTACGGGTTGCAGGCCGGATCCGGGCAGCGCAGCTCCGCGCGGGTCGCCTGCTCCGAGCCCGGTTTGTACAGCGGGATGCGGATGAGCGCCGAGCGGTTCCGCTGCGACCAAGCGACGTACACGGGGGCCTCGAAGCCGGGCACGAGCCGCTTGTACGAGTTGACCCACTGGGCGAAGACCGCCGCGATCTCGCGCGCGTGACGGAGTTGGCCCGCGATGAACTGCTTGCCGACGTCCGACAGGTGCCACTTGTCGTCGCCGTCGAAGAACTGGTTGCGGCCGTCGGTGAAGAGCGACTGATGCGTGTGCATGCCCGAGCCGTTCTCGCCGAACAGCGGCTTCGGCATGAAGGTCGCGTGGTAGCCGTGCTGCTTCGCGACCTCTTTCACCACGAGCCGATAGGTGAGCATGTAGTCCGCCATGTCGAGCGCGTTCGCGAAGCGGATGTCGATCTCGTGCTGCGACGGCCCGACCTCGTGGTGGTGGTACTCGACCGGGATCCCCATCTTCTCGAGCGCACGGATCGTGTCGCGCCGAACCGACGTCGCCGCGTCCATCGTCGTCTGGGCGAAGTACCCGCCCTCGTCGAGCGTCTCCGTGCCCTTCTCGTCCTTGAAGAGGAAGTACTCGGCCTCGGGGCCGACGTTGAACGTGTCGAAGCCCATCGAACGCATCCGGTCGAGCGCAAGCCGAAGCACGTGGCGCGGGTCGCCGTCGTAGCGCTTCCCGTCCGGCGTGACGATGTCGCAGATCATCCTTCCGGCCCGGCCGTCGGGCAGGACCCGGAACGTCTCGGGGTCGGGAATCGCGACCATGTCCGACTCCTCGATGGCGTTGAAGCCGGTGATCGACGAGCCGTCGAAGCCCATGCCGTCGTCGAGCGCGCCTTCGACTTCGCCGACGGTGATCGAGAAGCTCTTCAGGTGCCCCTCGAGATCGGTGAACCAGAGGAGCATGTCCTCCACGCCGGCCTTCTTGATCTCCTGGAGGACGCGCTTCCGCGCCTCAGGGTCGGATGTCGCCCGGTTCTCGCTCTCGACCTGCGCCATCGGTATTCCTCCTCGCTCGCTCGACCGAGAGGAGTCTACGCAGGCGAGCTCCAGGCGGTCTCCTGCACGAGCGCACGCTCCTTCAGCGGCTCCCACCAGGCGCGCTGCGCGGCGTACCACTCCACCGTCTCGCGCATCCCGTCCTCGAACGCGATGTCCGGTTTCCAGCCCAGCTCACTCCGCAGCTTCGACGAGTCGAGGAGGTAGCGGCGGTCGTGCCCCGGACGGTCCGGGACGATCGACTTCAGCGACGCCGGCTTGCCCGTGAGCTCGAGCACCGCGTCAGCGATCTCCTCGATCGTCTTCTCGACCCCGCTGCCGACGTTGTACGTCTCGCCGACACGGCCGCGATCGAGCACGAGCTCGATCGCGCGGCAGTGGTCGCGCACGTGCAGCCACTCGCGCTTGTTCGTCGTCGACGAGTACAGCGGCAGCTCGATGTCGTCGAGCGCGTTCGTCACGAAGACCGGGATCACCTTCTCCGGAAACTGGTACGGCCCGTAGTTGTTCGAGCAGTTCGTGATCGTCACCGGCAGCCCGTACGTCTCGTGGTACGCGCGCACGGCGTGGTCGGCGCCTGCCTTCGACGCGTTGTAGGGCGTGCGCGGCCGGTACGGCGAGTCCTCGGTGAAGACCTCGTCGCTGTCGAGCGGCAGGTCGCCGTACACCTCGCAGGTCGAGACGTGGTGGAAGCGTTCGACGCCGGCCCGCCTGGACGCTTCGAGGAGCGACTGGGTGCCGAGGACGTTCGTCCTGAAGAATCTGCCCGGGTCGACGACCGCGAGGCTGTTGTGCGACTCGGCCGCGAAGTTGACGACGACCTCGACCCGTTCCGCCTCGAGCAGCCGCTCGCAGCCCTCGAGATCGCCGATGTCGCCCTCGGCGAAGACGATCCGGTCCTCGAGGTCGGCGAGCGATCGCCGGTCTCCGGCGTAGGTGAGCAGGTCGAGCACGACGACGTGGTCGTCCGGGCGGCGCTCGAGCCAATACCGGACGAAATTCGAGCCGATGAAGCCTGCTCCGCCCGTGACGAGGAGTCTCATCGGGGCATGACTTTAGCCCGCCGCGCCGAAACCCGATTTACAAACATGACTTTGCTAGCTTCGCCGTCCAGCCGGATGCCTCTTCGCGCGCTCACGATCGCCTTCGCCTCGGCTCTGCTCCTCGCAGGGCCGGCGGCCGCGTCTCCGGCAGCGGGGCGGGACCTCCCGCCCGTCTGCGCCACGTCGTGCGTTGCGGCGAAGGCCGGCACCGGTGCGCTGTTTGTCTTCAGCGGCCACGGCTGGGGGCACGGCATCGGCATGAGCCAGTACGGCGCCTGGGGCTACGCGCTGCACGGGTACGAGTACCAGCAGATCCTCTCCCACTACTACCCCGGCACAACGCTCGGCACCACGCAGGCGACGCTCATCCGCGTCCTCCTCGCCGACGGAAAGAAGACGCTGAAGCTTTCGTGCGCGGTGCCGTTCACCGTCACGGACGCGAACGGCGTCACCGACACGCTGCCGGCGGGCTCGATCTCTCTCGGCACGAAGCTCGTCGTGAACGGCCAGCCGCTGATGCCGCCGCTGACATTCGACGCCGGCGCAGGCGGATGGATGACCCTCGCGCGCTCCTACCGCGGCCAGATCCAGGTGGACGTCGTGAACGGCCGGCTGCGCGCGATCAACGTCGTCGGGCTGGAGGACTACCTGTACGGCGTCGTCCCCGCCGAGATGCCCTCGACCTGGTCACCGCCCGCGCTTCAGGCGCAGGCCGTAGCGTCGCGCTCGTATGCGCTCGCAACGCGCAAGGTCGCCGCGCCCTTCGACGTGTACGGGGACACTCGCAGCCAGGTGTACCTCGGCGTCTCCCACGAGACGCCGGCAACGACCGCGGCCGTCGACGCAACCAAGGGACAGATCGTGATGTTCAACGGCAAGGTGGCGTCGACGTTCTTCTTCTCCAGCTCGGGCGGCGAGACCGAGTCGATCTCCGACGGCTGGGGAGTCGCGCCCGTGCCGTACCTCGTCGCAGTCCCCGATCCGTACGACGTGCTGTCGCCGTACCACAACTGGACGGTGCCGATCAGCGCGCACACCTTCGCGCAGGCGCTGAAGGTGAAGGGGTCGATCCTCGACCTCCAGACGACGACCGACCCCACCGGGCGCGTCAGTCACCTCTCGGTGATCACGCTGCCCTCGCTCGGCCTCGGCGCCGCAGCCGGTCCGTCCTTCAGCGGAGGCGCCGTCACCAGCGCACTCGGGCTACGCTCGACCTGGTTCAGCGTGTCGATGATGTCCCTCCAGCAGCCGGCACCCGCGGCCCCGATCCCGTTCGGGACGTCGATCACCCTCACGGGTCTCGTCCGCGGCATCGCCGGGGTATCGCTCGAGGAGCGCGTCTACGGCGGCAAGTGGGGGCTCGTCGGACCGGTGACACCGGCAGCCGACGGGTCGCTCCTCCTCCCCGAGGCTCCGGCGGTCACGACCGACTACCGCCTCGCGATCCCGAGCACAGCGGTCGGATACGTCCGCGTTCGCGTCGCGCCACTCGTGCAGCCGGCCGATCCGACGCCCGGCCAGGTGAGCGGAACCGTGCAGCCCGCCCTCCCCGGAGCGCCGGTCGAGGTGGACATCCAGAACCCCGACTTGACCTGGACGGCCCTCATCACCGGCGCCGTCGAGGCCGACGGCACCTTCGTGCTCCCCGTCGACATTCCGGCAGGAACGACGTACCGCATCGTGGTCACCCCCGGGCTGGGCTTCTCGCCCGGCATGTCGGTGCCCCAGGTCTCAGCCGGGTAATGCCTAGGGTCTTGCTGCTGATCGTCGCCGCGGCGCTCGCGGTGGCGGCGCCTGCCGCTGCGTTCACGCCGACGAACCCGCTCGCGCCGCGCCAGTGGTATCTCCAGGACGACCACGCGTTCGACGCGTGGCCGACGCCCCCGACGAACCTCGCGCCGGTGAGGGTGGCGATCGTCGACTCGGGCGTCGACTGCACCCTCCCCGACTTCGCCGGCCGGCTGTTCGCGGAGAAGAGCTTCGTCGGCGGCAGCCCGTGCGTCGACACCGAAGGCCACGGTACGTTCGTCGCGGGCGAGATCGCGGCGAACCTCGGCACGCCGGGGATCGTCGGGATCGCGTACACGGCGCAGCTCCTCATCGCGAAGGTGGTGTCGCCGGACGGAACCATCCCGCTCACCGCCGAAGCAGACGCGATCCGCTGGTCGGTCGACAACGGCGCACGCGTGATCAACCTCAGCCTCGGCGGCCTGCGAGACCTGCGGGATCCCTCCCAGGACACGTACTCGGCACTGGAGCAGCAGGCGGTCGAGTACGCGTATTCGAAAGGCGCCGTGCTCGTCGCTGCAGTTGGCAACGGCGACGAGGCTCCCTCCCAGCCGTGGCCGTATGCGAGCTACCCGGCGGCGCTCCCGCACGTCGTCGGCGTGAGCGCGCTCACACGGTCGGGGAACGTCCCCGACTTCTCGAACCGCGACCCGGTATTCAACGATCTCTCCGCTCCCGGAGCGTCGATCTTCTCGACGTTCCCCGCGACGCTCACCGCGCTCCGCACCGGCTGCCCCGACCAGGGGTACTCCGACTGCGGGACCGATGACTACCGGAACGCCGAAGGCACGTCGTTCGCAGCGCCGCAGGTCTCGGCCGCCGCGGCCGTGCTGTTCGCCGTCGATCCCCTGCTGACGAACAGCCAGGTGAGCTTCTTGCTCGAGCGGTCGGCGGACGACGTCAACGCGACGAACGGCTGCCCGCGCTGCGGGCTGCTGCGTGACTCGCTCAGCGGCTGGGGACGCCTGGACGTGGCCAAGGCCGTGGAGGCGCTGGCCGGCCCGCTCCCCCCGCCGGACCGGTACGAGGGCAACGACGACGCGGGCTCTCAGGCGTGGACCGTGTGGGGAAAGAATGACCAGCTGAAGGCGACCGTCGACTACTGGGACGACCCTGTCGACGTCTACCGCATCGCGCTCCAGCAAAATGAGTTGCTGCGAGCGCATCTGGCGGCCGGCGCAGGGCTCGCGCTCGAGCTGTGGCAGCCGCAGACGGTCCACGTCGACCGTCCCGCATCGCAGAAGCTGCTCATCGAGGAGTCGACGACGAACCACTTGGCATTCCGCGCGCTGAAGCGCGGGATGTACTACATCGAGGTCAAGGAAGCGTCGCCGGCGTTCACGCCGTACACGCTGACCCTGGCGAAGACGGCTACTGGTTCTCCAGGAGCTCGTCGGCGCTGACGCCGCGCAGGACGCGCGCCGGGCTGCCGACCACGAGCATGCGCGGCGCCACGTCCTTCGTGACCACCGCTCCGGCGCCGACGAAGGCGTCTTCGCCGATGACGATCCCGGGGCAGAGGATGGCGCCGCCTCCGACGCGGGCGCCGCGACGAACCGTCGGGCCTTTGATGAGCTCGTGCCGGCGCTCCGTTCGGCCCATGAAGTTGTCGTTCGTCGTGACGACGCAGGGAGCGATGAAGACGTTGTCCTCGAGCGTCGAGTACGCGGTGATGTAGGCGTTCGCCTGGATCTTCGTGAGCGCGCCGATGGTGGTGTCGTTCTCGACGAGCACGCCGCGGCCGACGACGACGTCGTCGCCGACGACGACGCGCTCGCGTACACACGCCTGGTCGCCGACGATCACGCGCGCGCCGATGCGCGTCCCGGCGAACACGATTGCGCCCGTGGACACGATCGTCCCGTCGCCGATCACCGTCGGAGGAAGCGGCTCGCGCTTCGCCGTCGAACGGGGCGAAAGAGAGGGCTGCTTGCCGACGACCGCGTTCTCGAGCACCTGCACACCCTCGCCGAGAACGGTCCCCGGGTAGACGATCGCGGTGGGATGAACCTCAGCCACGGAGGGATTCCGTGAGCCGGTCGAGCGCTCGGACGACGCGCGCTCCGTCCTCGGCCACCTTGCGCCGGTCGCCCTCGCCGCGGACGAGGCGGATGAACTCCTGGCACTCGAGCTTGAGCGGCTCGTCGGTCGGGATCTTCGGGATGGAGATGTCACCGGAGCGCGTCTGCCACTCGCCGTAGCTGTCCGTTCGCTTCCACGGCGCCTTCTCGTAGATCGTCACCTTGCGCTCGAGCTCCATGTCGTCGAAGACGACCATCTTCTCGCGGCCGACGACCGTGATGCGCCGCATCTTGTGCGGGTCGAGCCACGACAGGTGCATGTGCGCGATCTTGCCGCTCGGGAAGCGCAGGTAGCAGAAGACGACATCCTCGACACCCTCGGTGAGGAAGTCGCGGCCGTGCGCGACGCAGATCTCCGGCTCCTCGTCGAGGAGATAGAGGATCACCGACAGGTCGTGCACGCCGAGCGACCAGAGGGCGTTCTCGTTCGTTCGCACGATGCCGAGGTTCTGGCGGTTGCAGTAGACGCAGAGCACGTCGCCGAGCTCGCCGTCGTCGATCAGCTGCTTCAGCTTGCGGATGCCCGGGTGATAGAGCAGCAGATGGCCGGGCATGAGCACGAGATCCCGCTCGGCCGCGAGCTCGACGAGCTCGTCGATCTCGGCCGCGCGCATCGCCGGCGGCTTCTCGACGAGCACATGCTTGCCCGCAGCGAGAGCGGCGCGGGCTAGAGCGTAGTGGGTCGGGACCGGCGTCGCGATGACGATCGCCTCGACACCGTCGTCGGCGAGCAAATCGTCGAAGCTCGCGTGCATCCTCGCGTTCGGATAGCGCGCCGCGTAGCGCTCGCGCAGCTCGGGATCGAGATCGCACAACGCGGAGAGCACGCCGAGGTCGTCGAAGTTCCGGGCGAGGTTCGGCCCCCAGTAGCCGAGGCCCGTGACTCCGATCACAGCTTGAAGACCTTGTCCGACGCGGTGCCCTTCGCACCCGTCGCGTTCCGCAGGTCGACGACGAGCGATGCACTATCGACAAGCTTGTCGTAGTCGATGCTCGAGTGCGCCGTCACGATCGCGATGCAGTCGTAGCTCTTCGGCTCGAGCGGCACCGACTTCAGTCCGTCGAACTCGGGCACGTGCGGATCGTGATAGGCGACGTCCGCGCCGGCATTGCGCAGCAGCATCAGGAGCTTCTCGGCGGGCGACTCGCGCACGTCGCCGATGTCGGCCTTGTACGCGACGCCGACGAGCAGGATCTTCGAGCCCTTGAGCGACTTCTGCGCGCCGTGGTTCAACGCCTGCGAGATGACGGAACGGCAGAAGTACGGCATGTTGTTGTTGATCTCGCCGGCGAGCTCGATGAACCGTGTGTTGAAGTCGAACTCGCGCGCCTTCCAGGCGAGGTAGTACGGATCGAGCGGGATGCAGTGCCCGCCGAGCCCCGGGCCCGGCTGGAACGGCATGAAGCCGAACGGCTTCGTCGCGGCGGCGTCGATCACCTCCCACACGTCGATATCCATCCGGTCGCACAACTGCGCAAGCTCGTTGACGAGCGCGATGTTCACCGACCGGAAGATGTTCTCGAGCAGCTTCGTCAGCTCGGCGGCCTCCGCGGTCGAGACCTCGTGCACGTTGTCGAGCGCGCTCCGGTACAGGTCGGCCGCGGCCTTCGTCGACGCCGCGTCGAGGCCTCCGACGACCTTCGGCGTCGACTTCGTCGTCCAGTCGGTGCGGCCGGGATCGACGCGCTCCGGCGCGAATGCGAGATGGAAGTCCTCGCCTGCCTTCAACCCGCTGCCTGCCTCGAGCAGCGGCTTCAGCTTCTCTCGCGTCGTGCCGGGATACGTCGTCGACTCGAGCACGACCACGTGGCCCTTCTTCAGGTGCGGGGCGATGGCGCGCGCGGCGCTCTCGATGTAGCCGAGGTCGGGCACGCGCTGCGGCGACAACGGGGTCGGCACCGCGATGACGACGGCGTCGCAGTCGGCGACCACGCTGAAGTCGGTCGTCGCGGCGATGAGCCCGGCGTCGACGAGCCGCTTCAGGTCCGCGGAGCTGACGTCCTCGATGTGGCTCTCGCCGCGGTTGATGCCGTCCACGACAGACTGCTGGATGTCGATGAGGACGACGTGCTTGCCGGCCTCGGCGAACGTCTGTGCGTGGGGCATGCCGACATAGCCGGCGCCGATGATGGCGATGTCGGGATTCACGCCGCGGCAAGGCTAGCTGCGACCCGCGGCGCCGCCGCCCCGTCCCCGTACAGCTGCGGGCGGTCGTCCGGCATGCGTGCCTTTGCCACCGCCGCGGCGAGCCGGACCGGGTCGTCGTCGACGAGGACGTTCGCGCCGACCTCGACCGTGTCGATCCACTCGGTCGACGGCCGCGCGGTGACGCACGGGACGCCGTACCAGTACGCCTCCTTCTGGAGACCGCCCGAATCGGTGACGATCACGCGCGCCTGCGAGCACAGCGCCGCCATGTCCAGGTACCCGAGCGGATCGACGACGCGGACATTGGCGGGCACCTCCTCGAGGTGGGAACGGGTGCGCGGGTGCGCGGGGAAGACGACCGGCTCGCCCGTCCGGCCGAGGCCCTCGACGATGCGCCGGAGGCGCTCCGGGCGGACATTCGCCTCCCGATGGATCGTCGCCGCGAGATACGCGCCGGGAGTGAGCCCGAGGTGGTCGAGAATCGTCGACCGCTCCCGCGCGACCGGCGCCAGGCGGAAGCACGCGTCCGCCATCACGTCGCCGACGACCTCGATCGCACCATGGACGCCCTCGTCGACGAGCGTCGCCCGGGAGCGCTCGTCCGGGCACAGGAGCAGCGCGCCGATGCGGTCGACCGCAATCCGGTTGCGCTCCTCCGGCATGGACAGGTCGCCGCTGCGCAGCCCCGCCTCGACGTGCGCGACCGGGACGACACCCGCGGCTTCTGCGCCGGCGAGCGTCGAGTTCGTGTCGCCGTACACGAGCACCCAGTCCGGCCGCTCGCGGTCGACCGCCGCGGCGATCCCGGGCCGCATCGCCGCCGGGTCGGAGCTGTGCAGGTCGAGCCGGTATGCCGGCTCGTGCAGACCGAGCTCCTCGAAGAACACGTCGGAGAGCTCCCGGTCGTAGTGCTGACCGGTATGGAGGACGACCTCGTCGATCTCCGCGTCGCGCAGCGCGACCGACACGGGGCCGGACTTGATGAACTGCGGACGGTTGCCGACGACCGACAAAACCTTCACGGCTACGAGGCTACAATGGCCGCCGCTTCGGGCCGTTAGCTCANNTGGTAGAGCAGGGGACTCTTAATCCCAAGGTCGCAGGTTCGATCCCTGCACGGCCCATCGAACCGCATAACAGCAGCGCCGCCGCCTTGACCGCGGCGATCGCAGACCTGAGCATGGAAGCGTGGAGATTCCGACCGAGCCGATCGGGAGCATTCCCCGGCCGCCGCAGCTGATCGAGGCGATGCGCGGCGCCGCCGAGGGGCGGGTTTCCGAGCAGGAGCTTGAGGCACTCAGCGAAGAGGCGCTCGCGCAGACGATCGCCGAGCTCGAGGCGACCGGCTCGCCGGTGATCACGGACGGGGAGCAGCTCAAGCCCAGCTTCGTCACCTACCCGATCCAAGGGCTCGCGTCGCTGAGCCCGGACGGCGTCGTCATCCCGTTCGCGGACGGGCACACACGGCAGCTCCCCGCATTGACGGCGGGGCCGTTCCGTTACCAGATCCACGCGGACGCATACCTCGAGCACGCACAGCGCTACGCGGCACGACCGATCAAGCAAGCGGTGATCTCCGCGTCCGCGCTCAGCTTGCTCTACCCGGCCGAGGGCATCGACGGCTACTCCCGCGACGAGTTCATCGCCGACCTGCTCGACGAGGCCGAAGCGGACATCAGGCGCTCGCTGGAGAAGGGCGCAGACAGCGTGCAGATCGACTTCACCGAAGGCCGCCTCTCGCTCAAGCTCGATCCGTCCGGGGGGCTCCTGCGCCAGTTCCTCGACCTGAACAACGCTGTTCTGGAGCGATTCACGGCCGAGGAACAACAGCGCATCGGCGTGCACAGCTGCCCCGGCGGAGACCACGACTCGACCCACAGCGCGGACGTCGACTACGCCGGCCTCCTGCCCGGCCTGTTGGGGCTCGCTGCGGGCCGCTTCTACCTCGAGCTCGCGGGCGAGACCGACCGGCCCGCGGTGCTCGAGACCATCCGCACCAGCCTGAAGCCGGGCCAACGGATCTTCGTCGGGGTGACCGACCCGATCGACCCCGCTATCGAGACCGCCGAGCAGGTCCGGGACCGCGTCCTCGAAGCAGCGGAGTACATCCCGCTCGACCAGCTCGGAACGACAGACGACTGCGGGTTCGCTCCCTTCGCCGACGACACGTCGACAGCACGCGCAACCGCCTTCGCGAAGATCAAGGCACGCGTTGACGGCACCCGGCTCGCGGCAGCACAGCTCGGCTAGCCGTCCGCGCCGAATCCCGATTCGGGTTCCGCCGGAGCCGCGCGGTGCTTTCGTTTAGGCTCCGAACCGGATGCGCAGGGGCTCGATTGCGTCGCTACTGGGGATCGGCATCGTCTCCGGCGGAATTGCCGCAGCGGTGGCGCTCGCCATTCCCTGGCTCCCGGTGTCGGCCTCGAAAGAGGCCGGGCGGATCGACTTCGTGTTCTGGTTTGTCGTCACGATCTGCATCGTCATCTTCGCGATCGTTTCCGCGGCCATCCTGTACTCGGTCGTGGTCTTCCGGGCGGCGCCGGACGACGACTCGGACGGCCCGCCCATCCACGGGCACACCGGCCTCGAGATCGCGTGGACGATCGTCCCGACGATACTCGTCACCGCCATCGGGATCGTGAGCGCGATCGTCCTCTCCCAGGACGACGCGATCGCGAAGAACGCGATGAACGTGAACGTCACCGCCCAACAGTTCGAATGGACGTTCAGCTACCCCGAGGCGCACAACCTGACGAGCGCCACGCTGATGCTTCCGCGAGGCCGCGAAACGGTGCTCCACATGCAATCGAGGGACGTCATCCACGCCTTCTTCGTGCCCGAGTTCCGCGAGAACGAGGACATCGTCCCCGGTCTGACGACCACGCTCAACGTGACGCCCACCCGTGACGGCACCTATCCCGTCATCTGCAACGAGCTCTGCGGCCTGGGCCACTCGACGATGCGGTCGACCGTCACGGTGATGGAGCCGGCGGCGTTCGACAAGTGGCTGAAGGGGCAGTCGAAGGCCGTCACGTCGCCGAGCGCGGCCACAGCGGGAGCGGCAGTGTTCAAGAACAACGGCTGCGCCGCCTGCCACACACTCACGGCCGCGAAGGCGACCGGGAAGGTCGGCCCCGACCTCGACAAGCTGCCGGCCGAAGCGCAGCAGGCGAAGCAGCCGCTCGCGTCGTTCGTGCGCACGTCGATCACCGATCCGAACGCCTACATCCAGCCCGGCTTCCCGAAGAACGTCATGCCCCAGACGTTCGGCAAGGCGATCCCGAAACAGCAGCTCGACGCCCTCGTCACCTATCTGATCAACTCGAGCAAATGACGGCAGCCACCCTCGACCCGCACGAGCACCACCTGACGCCGTCCGTCAGAAGAGGCCCCGTCCGGCGGCTGCTCCTCGGCCCCGGTTTCATCCGCGCGGGCTGGATGTTCTGCCTCTTCGGCGCGATCGGCTTCGGTCTCGTCGTCGGCTTCCGCTGGTGGGGCGGCTGGCAGCCGCTCTTCGACATGACGCCGATCACGCTCGTCTCGCTCCTCGTCGCGGGGCCGCTCGGGTTCCTCGCCGGCATCGGCGCCTTCGACTACTGGACGCGCTACGCGATCGGCTCACCGACGCGACCGGAGGACCACTCCGGACACGGCGCGCGGACGTGGCACGACTACTTCCGCGTCAACACCGACCACAAGGTGATCGGCGTCCAGTACCTCGTCACGACGATCTTCTTCTTCATCGCCGGCGGCTTCCTCGCGATGCTGGTCCGCGTCCAGCTCGCCCGTCCCGGAAATCACTTCTTCGACCCGCAGACCTATAACGGCCTCTTCTCGGTCCATGCGTCGCTGATGATCTTCCTGTTCGTGATCCCGGCGTTCGCCGGCCTCGCGAACTTCGTCGTGCCGCTGATGCTGGGTGCGCCCGACATGGCGTTCCCGCGCTTGAACGCGCTCTCGTTCTGGCTCCTGCCGATCGCCGGGATCATGATGTTGTCGTCGTTCCTCGTCCCCGGTGGCGCGTTCGCGTGCGGCTGGACCGGCTACGCGCCTCTGTGCTCGACGCACCAGCCGCTCGGCGCGATCTTCTTCAACCAGGGCGTGCAATGGGCGGGCGCGTCGTCGATCATGACCGCGCTCAACTTCCTGGTCACCATCATCACGATGCGCGCGCCTGGACTCACGTTCTGGCGCTTGCCGCTGCTCGTGTGGGCGAACTTCACGACATCGCTGCTCGTCGTGATCGCGACGCCATTCATCGCCGGCTCGCAGTTCTTCTCGATGTTCGACCACGTCATGCACACCGCGTTCTTCGACCCGAACAACGGCGGCTACCCACTGGGGTACCAGCACATCTTCTGGTTCTACTCGCACCCGGCGGTGTACATCATGATGTTGCCTGGCTTCGGGATCATGAGCGAGGTCATATCCGTGTTCAGTCGGAAGCCGATCTTCGGCTACCGGCTGATGGCGCTTTCGCTGATGGCGATCGTCGTCCTCGGCTTCTCGGTCTGGGCGCACCACATGTTCACGAGCGGCATGTCGTCGTGGCTCCGCGTGCCGATGATGGTGACGACGCTGCTGATCGCGGTGCCGACCGGGATCAAGATCTTCAGCTGGATCGCGACCATGTGGGAGGGGAAGCTGCACTTCAACACGCCGATGCTGTTCGCGCTCGGCTTCCTCTCCATGTTCGTGATCGGCGGCCTGTCCGGCGTCATGCTCGGCGCCGTCCCGATCGACATCCACGTCACCGACACGTACTTCATCGTCGCGCACCTGCACTACGTGCTCTTCGGCGGCTCCGTGTTCACGATCTTCGCCGGCATCTACTACTGGTTCCCAAAGATGACCGGCCGGATGTACGACGAGCGGCTCGGCAAGCTTCACTTCTGGCTGACGTTCGTCGGCTTCAACCTGACCTTCTTCCCGATGCACCTCCTCGGGACGGAAGGGATGCCGCGCCGTGTCGCCGACTACGCGCCGAAGTTCGCAGACCTGAACATGTTCATCTCGCTCGCCTCGTTCGGCCTCGGCGCGTCGGTGCTCGTCTTCCTCTACAACATGATCACGAGCTGGAAGAACGGCCCCATCGCGCCGGCGAACCCGTGGCGCGCGCTCACGCTCGAGTGGCAGGTGAGCTCGCCGCCGCCGATCTTCAACTTCGACGAGATCCCGCAGGTCGTCGGCTCGCCATACGAATACGGCGTGCCGGGCGCCCAGCACGCCATCCTCGCGCCGTCTCCCACCCATGCGGTGGAGGAGGTTGCGGCACCGTGAGTGCAGAGGCGCGCAACATCCTGGTCGTCGCCAACGAGACCGTCGTCTCGCGGCAGCTCGTCGAGCTGATCGAGGCGCGCGCCGGCGGCGGGCCGGTGCAGGTCACCGTCGTCGCGCCCGTGAACCAGCCGCGACAGGGCTACGTCGTCTACTACGACACCCGCAAGGCGGCCGCGCGCCGCCGGCTGGACAAGACGCTAGGCCTGCTGCGCAAGGAGGGCATCCCGGCCAACGGCGTCGTCATCGAGACGGATCCGGTCTCGGCCCTGCGCGACGCCGTCGCCCAGCTCGAGCCGGACGAGGTGATCGTGTCCACGCACCCGAAGCAGAAGTCGGGCTGGCTCCGCCGCAACGCGGTCGAGCAGATGCGGCGCGTCGCGGGCGACATCCCGTTCGAGCACGTCGTCGTCGACGTCGCCGGCGAGCAAGGCCTTGCGAACGTCCTCGTCGTCGCCAACCAGACGGTGCTCGGCGACGAGCTGCTGGAGCGGATCCGGGCGCGCGCAAAGCAAAGTCCGGCGAGCTTTCTCATCATCTCCCCGCAGGGCGACGGCGGCGGCTCCTACGAGGAGGCCGAGAAGCGCCTCCTACGCGCGGTGACGCGGCTCCGGTCCGAAGGCCTCGACGTGCACGGGCAGATCTCGCACCCGGACCCGTACACGGCGGTGATCCAGGCGACGGAGGACGAACGCGTCGACGAGGTGATCGTCTCGACCTTCCCGCGCTCGCGCTCAGGCTGGCTGCGGCGCGACCTCGTCGGGCGGCTGCGCGCGGACACGAAGCTCCCGGTCGACCACGTCGAGGTCGACACGCCCGCGGCGGTGACTGCTTAGTGGCCCTTCCAGCGACAGTCAGTGCGTTCCTGGCGGCTGCAAAGCGGCGCCATGCTGCGTCCTCAGTCGCGCCGATAGCAGCTGCTATCGGCGCTCCCTGCGTCCTTGCCTGGCTTGCTTTTCGCTCGCCAGGAACGCGAGACCGTCACTGGAAGAGCCACTGATGGCCGCCGCGCACGCAGAGCACCTCGAGCACCACGGCCCGCCGGCGCCGCATTACAGCTCGCGGGTCACGCCGGGCGTGCTCGGGATGTTCCTCTTCATCGCGTCGGAGATCATGCTGTTCGGCTCGTTCTTCACGGCGTACTTCTTCGTGCGCGTCGTCAACGGGACGCCGTGGCCGACGCCGCCGTACCACCTTCCGGTCTACGTCGCCTTCATCAACACCTGCATCCTCGTCACGTCGAGCTTCTCCATGCACTGGGGGCTGCAGTCGATCAAGCGCGGCAACGTGTGGGGGCTGCGCGCCGGGCTGCTGCTGACGTTCCTCATGGGTCTGAGCTTCCTCATCACCCAGGCGATCGAGTACTCGCGCATCGGGTTCAACACCACCAACGGCGCCTTCGCCACCATCTTCTTCTGCCTCACCGGCCTGCACGGCGTCCACGTCTTCGTCGGACTTTCGATTCTGGGGTTCATGACGATTCGTGCCTTCCGCGGCCACTTCTCCGCGGAGGAGCACCACGGCGTCGAGATCGGCGGGATCTACTGGCACTTCGTCGACGTCATGTGGATCGTCGTCTACCTGACGGTCTACATCCTCTGATGATTCGAGAGTAAGCAGGGAGCGATGCGCAATCCGCTTCGCAGCGAAGACGAGGCGTTCCGCTTCCTGATTGCGGCCGTCGTCGCCGCGCTCGTGATCGCGGGCGCGGCGTACGTGAACACGTGGCTCGGCGTCGCTGCCGCCGTCCTGGCGGTCGCCGGGATCCTCTGGTGGCTGAAGCAGGAGCCGGTCCCCGGGGCCGCCGACGTGCCGCCGAAGATCACATCGGAGACGCCGCCGGGCGTACACCGGCTACTCGTCGTCGCGAACGAGACCGTGGGCGGAGCGGCGCTGCTGTCGACGCTCGAGGGGCTGGCTCAGCCGACGACGGAGCTCCTCGTCGTCGCGCCCGCTCTTACGTCGCGGGTGCGGCACTGGGCTTCGGACGTCGACGGAGCACGAGCCGACGCCGAGGTCCGTCTCCAGGCATCGGTCACCCGGCTCGAAGCCACCGGCCTCGAGGTTCGCGGTGAGATCGGCGACGAGGATCCGCTCGTCGCGATCGAGGACGCGCTGCGGACGTTCGGCGCCGACGCGATCGTCATCTCCACGCATCCCGAGGGCCGGTCGAACTGGCTCAAGCAGAACGTGGTCGACCGGGCGCGCGAGCGCTTCGCGCTGCCGGTCACGCACGTGGTCGTCGATATCGCGGCCGAGCAGAACCAGCCGTCTAAAGACTGATTCGGTACCGGACCTCGGCGACGCGGACGCCGAAGAAGTCGTCCTCCTTGTGGCCGCCGTCGAGCTCCCAGCCCTCACGCTCGTAGAAGCGTCTCGCCCGCGGGTTGTCCTCCAGCACCCACAACACCGCCTCGGCGTAGCCATCGGCGCCCAGCTGCTTGACGGCGGCCCGCATCAAGCCGCCGCCCGCGCCTGAGCCCCATGCCTCGGGAAGCGCATAGATCGCGTACAGCTCGCCGACTCCTTCGAGCTCGCCGCATGCACCCACCGAGACGAACGCGACGACGCGACCGTCGTCGTCCGCGACGAACACCGGCTCGCCCTCGGTCAGCACCCGCGTCCACCCCTCGACACGCCGCCGGACGTCGAGCTGCGCGAGCCGCTCCGATCCGAAGATGTGCGCATACGCGGCCTGCCAGGTGCGGACGTGCACGGACGCGATGTCGGCCGCGTCGACGACGCACGCACGCCTGATTTCCATGCCCCGCCTACTTGCCGGCGGACGACGAGACGAACGTCGCAACGGCCTGGATCTGCGCCGGACTGAGCTTGCCCTTGAACGCCGGCATGACGGCGCCGCCGTTCGTCACCTGGTGGACGACCGTCGCCTGCTTCGGCTTGAGCTGGTCGAGGTTCGGCCCGACCGTTCCCGTCGAGCCGGCGGCCTTGAGCGTGTGACAGCTCGAGCAGTCGGCCTTGAAGATCGCCTTGCCGTCGGTGCCGAGTTGCGACGGCGGCGGCGGCGTCGCGCTCCCCGTGCCGGCGACCGAGGCCACGTACGCCGCGACGTCTTGCGCGTCCTGCCCGTGGACGAGGTTCGCTGGCATCGGCGTACCGCCGGTGACGGCGCCCGACCCGAGCCGGATCTGGTCGAGCACGACGTTCTCGATCGTCGACTGGCTGAGGCCCTGCTCGCGGGCCCCACGGAACGCATCGTCGAGGTTCGGGCCGATCGTCCCGGTCGAGCCGGCGGCGGCGAGCGTGTGACAGGCGGAGCACGTAGCCGTGCCGGTGAAGAGCTTCTGGCCGTTCGCGAGGTCGGACGTGCCCTTCGCGGCGCCGCCCGTGCCACAGCCCGCCGCGAGCAGCGCAGCGCCGAGCCCGACCGCGACTCCGAGAGCCCAGCGCCGCACTATGCGGGTGGCACCCCGCCGGCCGCTCCGACCTTCGAGACGGCCTCGTTCCGGGTCGAATAGATGGTGAACACGCGGTCCAGGCCTGTGATCTCGAAGATCTTCGTGATGTTCCGGTCGCTGCACACGAGCGAGAGCTGACCGTCGTTGGAACGCAGCCGCTTCACGCCGCCGACGAGGACGCCGAGGGTGGTCGAGTCGATGAAGGTCGTCCCGCTGAAGTCGACGATGACCTCCGTGCCTCCCTGCCCGATCACCTCCAGCAGCTGCTGCTTGAACTCGGGTGCGGTGTACAGGTCGACCTCGCCTGCCAGCGAGATGACGTACGTGTCGTCGCTCAGTTGCTCGGTCTTGATATCGAAGTTCACGCGCACTCCCCCCGGGGTCGCTGGGCCTCGTGTCGGGGCGAGTCTAACCCGCTGACCACGAGCGGGGAGGGCGCTACTTCTTCGTCAGCGACTTGATCAGCGCGCGGATCTGGCCGGCCGTCGAGCTGTTCGGATTCAGCTTCAGATAGTGCGTGTACGCACTGACGGCGGTGGTGGTGTCGCCGGAGGTCTGGGCGGCCTGGCCGAGCTGGAACCACGCGTTGGCGCTGCCCGGCTGGAGGTTCGCGACCTTCTGGTACGAGGAGACCGCGTTCGAGTACGCGAGCTGCACCTTCTGCCCGAGGTCGGACACGGTCGTGTTCACCTGCGTGGCCGCTGCGAGTTCGATCGGGTTGACGCCGAGCGCCTTCCCGACATCGCTCGTCGAGCTCGGCAGGATGGCCTGGTCGGGCGCAGCGAGCTGCTCCGCCGCGTACGCATTCTGGTACTGCGTGAGGAAGTCCTGCGCGTTGTTGATCTGCAGGCCGCCGAGCTCGGTCCAAGCCTTCGCGTCCTTCGGACGAAGGTCCGTGTACTGCTGAAGCGCGCCGATCGCGTCCGCGGTGTCGGCCTTCGCCTCGTAGGCGGTGGCGAGGTCGCGGAATCCCTGCGGCGCGTTCGGGTGCTTGTCCACCTCCTTGAGCGCCTTCGAGACGGACGTCCCGCTGTGGTGGAAGATGTTGAGGTTGGTGAACAGCTGCTCCAGGCCGCCCGACCCGGAACCGATGCCGAGGAACGCGAATGTCAGGGCGAAGAGGAACGCGAGGATGAAGTACGCCGGCTTGGCGCGGCGCCGCATGCGCACGAAGAAGAGCTGCTGGTTCGGATTCCCGCCGGAGGCGTGCTTTCGCCGGCCGCGTGCGCGCGCCTTCGGAGCAGGCTGTGCCTTCGCCTTCTGCGCCTGCTTCGCTTTGACTGCCGCGCGCGCCATGAGCGGCTCAGAGTACCGCCTCTGAGGCGGCGGGTTGCCGGCGCTCGACGAGCACGGCGAGCCAGATCGAGCTCTCGAAGAGGACCCACATCGGCAGCAGCTCTAGGAAGGTCGTCACGAGGTCGGGACCGGGAAGAGCGAGTGCGACTGCCGCGGTAATCAGGTAACCGAGGCGCCGGTTCTTTCTCAACGTCCGCGAGCTGAGGACGCCGAGAGCCACGAGCCCGAGGATGACGAGCGGGAGCTGGAAGATGACGACGATCCCGAGGAGGATCGTGACGACGAACGAGTAGTACGTGCTCGCCTTGATCAAGTGGAGGAAGTGGCGGCTGTCGTAGTTGGTGAGGAAGTGGATCGCCCGCGGGAGCAAGATCCAGTAGCCGAACGCGAGGCCGGCGGCAGCGAGAGCGGCCGCGAATATGACGAGCAAGAGCATCTTCCGTTCAGCTGAGTGATCGAACGCGGGCGCGAAGAAGGCCCAGATCTGCCAGAGGATCACCGGCGACGAGAGCGCCAATCCCGCGTACAGGCTGACCGTGATCGACACCGTGAATGGCTCGGCGACGCCGGTTGCAAGCAGCTGTCGATGTCCGGCTGGCAGCGGCCGGTTGAGCACGTCGAGAATCCGCGAGTGGAACACGAAGGCGGCGATCGATGCGACGGCGACACTGCCGATGATCACGAAGATGCGCTGACGCAGCTCTTCGAGATGCTCTCCGAGCGTCGCCTCCTCGCCGTTGCCAAGGCGACGCGGCAGCCGGCTCATACGGTGGTTAGACGGTCTCGCGCTCGGTCGGCTGAGCGACGGGAGTCGCTGTCTCGGGCGGAGTGAGCTGCTGCGGCGGCTCGGGCGGCGGGTTGCCCGAAATCGAGTCCTTGAACTCGCGCATGCCCGTCCCGAGGGAGCGTCCGATCTCCGGCAGCCGCTTGCCGCCGAAGAGCAGCAGCGCGATCAAGAGCAGAATACCGATGTGCAGGGGATTGCTGACGTAACCCACGGTAGGAGCGTAGCGCGTTTCCATACGGGTGGTGACGAGGCCGCAGGATCCGCTGAGCTGCTGCTTTCGCGGGGTCGCCGCCCGATATGCGTCGGCTAGACTGGATGCAGTGGTTTGTGCGGGGCAGAAGCCCCGCTTTTCCTGGAAAAGAGGACGCACTTCGTGGCACTACTGAAGCTCGAGAATTTGCACGTCGCCCTGGAGGACGGAACGGAGATCGTCAAGGGCGTCGACCTGGAGGTGGGCCTCAACGAGGTGCACGCCATCATGGGGCCGAACGGCTCCGGGAAGTCGACGCTCTCGTACGCGATCATGGGCCATCCGGCCTACGAGATCACCGAGGGCCGGATCCTGTTCGACGGGGAGGACATCAGCGAGCTCGGCGCCGACGAACGCGCGCAGCGTGGGCTGTTCCTCGCTTTCCAGTACCCGCACGCGATTCCGGGCGTCACCGTCACCAACTTCCTGCGCACCGCGATCAACGCGGTCCGCAAGGCGCGCAAGGGCGAGAACGACCCCATGCCGATTCCCGAGTTCCGTAAGGAGCTGCTCGCGCAGATGGACCGGCTGAAGGTGAGCCGCGAGCTCGCGTCGCGCTACATCAACGACGGCTTCTCCGGCGGCGAGAAGAAACGCGTCGAGATCCTGCAGATGGCGATGCTGAAGCCGCGGATCGCGGTGCTCGACGAGACCGACTCGGGCCTCGACATCGACGCGCTGCGCGTCGTCGCCGGCGGAGTGAAGGAGCTCGTCGGCCCGGAGATGGGCGCACTCGTCATCACGCACTACCAGCGCATACTCGACTACATCACCCCGGACCACGTGCACGTCTTCGTCGGCGGGAGGATCGTCGAGAGCGGCGGTCCCGAGCTGGCGAAGAAGCTCGAGGCCGGCGGCTACGCACCGTATGAGGGAGTGACCGTTTGATGGCACAGACCGAGACCGAGATCGTCCAGGGGATCGGCTCCGACTACGCGATCAAGTACGGCTTCTCCGTCACCGAGGACTACTTCTACAAGTCCGGGCGCGGGTTGTCGCACGAGCTCGTCGACGCGATCTCCTCGCACAAGAACGAGCCGGACTGGATGCGCAAGTTCAGGCACCGCAGCCTCGACTACTTCTACGCCCGCCCGATCCCGCAGTGGGGCGGCAATCTGAACGACATCGATTTCGAGAACATCTTCTACTACATCAAGCCGACCGAGAAGCAGGCGAACTCCTGGGAGGACCTGCCGGCCGACATCAAGGACACGTGGGACAAGCTCGGCATCCCCGAGGCGGAGAAGAAGTACCTCGCCGGGGTCGGCGCCCAGTACGAGTCCGAGGTCGTCTACCACAAGCTCCAGGAGAACCTGGAGAAGCAGGGCGTCCTCTTCCTCGACATGGACTCGGGGCTGCGCGAGCACGAGGACGTCGTGAAGCAGTACTTCGGGACGATCATCCCGCAGAACGACAACAAGTTCGCGGCGCTCAACTCGGCCGTCTGGTCGGGCGGCTCGTTCATCTACGTGCCGCCGGGCGTGCACATCGAGATGCCGCTGCAGGCGTACTTCCGCATCAACGCCGAGAACATGGGCCAGTTCGAGCGGACGCTGATCATCGTCGACGAGGGTGCATACGTGCACTACGTCGAGGGCTGCACGGCGCCGATCTACTCGACCGACTCGCTGCACAGCGCGGTCGTCGAGATCATCGTCAAGGACGGCGGCCGCTGCCGCTACACGACGATCC
>PLJC01000015.1:20598-210532 GCA_003139545.1 Actinomycetota bacterium | reverse complement strand
AAAAGGTTTGTTAGGGCCGGGTCGGGACGATTCGGCACGGACGCCAAATTCGCGGCTCCGGGCTCAGGTCCTGCACCGGATGGCCTGCCGATCGGCGCTAGAAACTGCGGGCGCGGCGCGAGTAATCGAGCCGGTACGGCGACATCGGCTTCGGCGCGGGCTGGACCCAGCCGGGATGGAACTGCTTGCGGTGCTCGGCCATGGACGCCTTCATCTTCGCGGGCGACGCCACGCTCCACGTCTCCGTGCATCCGTCGATCTCGCATTTGAGCTGAACAGCGGCCACTGACCACACCGTAGCTGCCCCATACGATTCCTGGCGTGGAGGCGACCGAGCGGCACCTGCGCCTGCTGACCGAGACGACGGCGGCGGTCAACTCGACGCTCGACCTCGAGGAGGTCCTCCACCTCATCGCCACCCGCGTCGCGGAGGCGTTGCACGCGGACGCCTGCTTCGTCTACCTCTACGACGATCGCAGCGACGAGCTCATCCTCCGGGCGACCTACGGGACGAGTGTCGAGGATATGACCCGTCGTCCGCGGCTGCGGCCCGGCGAGGGGATCACCGGAAGCGCGGCCGCGGAGCGCGCGCCGGTCATGATCCCGGCGCAGGCGCACCTCGATCCGCGCTTCAAGCTGTTTCCCAACCTGCCCGAGTCGCAGTACGAGTCGATCCTCGCCGTCCCGATCCTCGTCCACGGCGAGAAGCTCGCCGGTGCGCTCAACGTCCGGACCCGCGCTCCACGCGAGTACGACGCGTCCGAGATCGGGCTGGTCGAAGCGATTGCCGATCAGGTCGCGCAGACGATCGTGCACGCACAACTGTACGCGCAGGCGCAGCGCCGCGTCGCGGAGCTGGAAGCACTCGCACGGATCTCCGAGGCCGTGTCGGAGTCGCTCTATCTCGAGGAGTCGCTCGAGGCGATCGTCAAAACGACGATGGATGCAGTGTCCGCGACGGGCGCTGCACTCGTTCTCGAGGACGGACGCATCGCGTGGCCGGAGGGCCGCGCCGGCTCCCATGCGGTGCGAACGCCGCTGCGCTGGCGCAGTCGTCAGATCGGCGAGCTCGTCGCCGACCGCGACACGCCGTTCTCCGATGACGACCGCGCTCTGCTCGAAGCGATCGCGCACCACGCGGCCGTGGCGCTCGAGCACGGCCGCGCGGTCATGCGCGGAGTGCTCGCGCAAGAGATCCATCACCGCGTGAAGAACAATCTGCAGACGGTCGCGTCGCTCCTGCGCCTGCAGTCCCGTGCCGAAGGCGTCGACCCGCGGGAAGCGCTCGAGCATTCCGTCAACCGCATCCTCGCGATCGCGGCGGTGCACGAGGTGCTTACCGAGCAGCGCGACGAGGACGTCGAGCTCGCCGACCTCATCGACCGCCTGCGGGCCATGCTCGTGCAGGGTCTCGCCGCCGGCCGCGACGTCACTGCGAGCCTCGAGGCGGTGTCGCTCGCGGGCCAGCGCGCGACCGCGCTCGCGCTCGTCTTCAGCGAGCTGCTCCAGAACGCGCTCGAGCACGGAGCGGGCGACGTTCGCATCGAACTGGCGCACCGTGACGGCGAGGTCGTGCTCGCCATCTCCGACGAAGGCCCCGGCCCGGGCGAGCACGGCGCCGGCACGGGCCTCTCGATCGTGCGCGCGCTCGTCAGCGACGAGCTCCGGGGCACGTTCGACCTGCGCAGCGACGGCGGGACGCGCGCGGAGGTCGTGTTCCCGGGATGACGAGGACGCAGGAGGTGCTCATCTTCGTTCGCCGTGGCGAAGAGTTTCTCGCGCTGCACCGCTCGCCGGAGAACGACGCGTACTGGCATAGCGCCGCCGGCGGCGTCGAGGAGGGCGAGACGTACGCGGACGCGGCCGTCCGCGAGCTGCGCGAGGAGACGGGCCTGGCCGCGGAGCCGCAGCCGCTCGGGAGCACGTTCGACTACGGCGGCATCACGGTCGAATGCTTCCTCGTCGACGCACCGGATGAGTGGGAGCCCGAGCTCGACTGGGAGCACGACGACTACCGGTGGTGCACCGCGACCGATGCAGCCGATCTCATGCACTGGCCGGAGCCGGCCGCCGTGCTGCGAGGCTTTGCCGCGTGACGACGCTTCTAGGTACACGCGCGAGAAGTGGGTGCTCCCTCTCCCACCCCACCAGCCGTCAGGCTACGAGGGAAACCGTCACCTGTCCGTCCCAGCTTGGTGGCGAATCGCCGCTCGACTTCAGCGGCATCCGGCTTCGCAATGCGACGATGGCCGCATGAGAATTTTGGTCGCGGAAGACGAGACGATCATTCGTCTCGACCTCAAGGAGATGCTCGTTCGCGCCGGCTTCGACGTATGCGCCGAGGCGCGCGACGGCGAGGAGGCGGTCGCGCTTGCGCGATCCGAGGAGCCCGACCTCGCGATCATGGACGTGAAGATGCCGAATGTGGACGGGATCGAGGCCGCGCGCCGAATCCTGGAGGAGCGGCCCATCCCCATCGTCATGCTCACCGCCTACGGCCAGGAGGAGCTCGTGTCCCGCGCTGTGGAGGCGGGGGTGTTCGGCTATCTCGTGAAGCCGTTCCGCGAGCAGGACCTCCTGCCGGCGATCGCGGCCGCGCGCGCCCGCCACGACGAGCTGCAAGCGGTGCGCGAGGAAGCGGAGTCGCTCGCCGAGGCGCTCGCCTCGCGCAAGGTGATCGAGCGGGCAAAGGGCCTCCTCATGGAGAAGGAGCATCTCTCCGAGCAGGACGCGTTCGCCCGGCTGCGCAAGGCAAGCCAGGTGTCGGGGCGGCCCTTGAAGGTGATCGCGGAAGCCGTCGTGGCGACGCTCGGGGCCGAGAGTTGAGCGAGCACCCGAATGCTGCGCTCACGCGGAGGTTGTTCGATGCGTTCGGCCGCGATCCCAAGGTCATCGCCGCCGCGTTCACCCGCGACGTCGTCTGGCGCGTCCCCGGCGACACGATCATGAGCGGCGAGTACCACGGCCCGCGCGACGTGGTCGAGTTCCTCCGCCGAACGGGCACGGAGACGGACGGGACGTACCGCAGTCGTCTACACACCGTGGTGGCCGACGACGAGTGGGGTCTCGCCGTGTATCGCGCGTCGGGCACGCGAAACGGAATCGACCTCGACATCGATCAGGCGCTCGTCATTCGCTTCGCCGACGGGCGTTTGGCCGAGGTCACGGCAGTTCCGCTCGACCCGGCGTTCGATGCGTTCTGGGCCTGAGTCGTTCGACCACCCCGACGTCCGCACCTTGGCGGATGCGCAGCAGGCGGAGATGCGCGGGCTCTACAGCGGCGAGGCCGACATCGGACCGGCGCGTGACGCGGCAATGTTCGTCGAGCCCGACGGCGTCTTTCTCGTCGTGCGGGACGACGACGGTGCGGCGGTCGCGTGCGGCGGGATCGCGCGTTTTGACGACGAGCGCGCGGAGCTGAAGCGCATGTACGTCGTTCCGGAACAGCGCGGTCGTGGCCTCGGCCGCCGAGTGCTCGTCGACCTTGAGGCAGAGGCGCATCGGCTGGGCTACCGCAGCCTCGTCCTCGAGACCGGCGACCGCCAGCCGGAAGCGCTCGGCCTGTACGAGTCGTCGGGCTATGAGCGGATCCCGTGCTACCCGCCGTACGACTCACGCGCGCCCAGTCTGTGCTTCGAAAAGCGCCTCCCACCGCTCGAGTAGGGCCGTGAGCCCATCGCGCGCGAGCTTGTGCGCGGCGAGGAGCTCGACGTCCGACCAGTCCGTGGCCAGCTTTCGTTCGAGCTCGGCCACGTCCGCCTCGCGTGCGGCGATCTCTGCCTCGAGCCGTTCGAGCTCACTGGGTCGCGGTTTTCGCGCTTGCTTCGGTTTCCCAGGCTTCGGCGCCTTCGGTGCAGGCTCCACGGGACGCGCCGCCCGCTCCTCGCGCCGGCGGAGCATCTCCGCCCAGCCGCCGTTGTAGCCGTGCAGCTCGCCGTCCTCGATCGCGAGCGTCCGCTCGGCGATCGCGTCGAGGAGTGCACGATCGTGCGAGACGAGCAACACGGTTCCGGGGAACGCGTCGAGCGCAGCCTCGAGCGCCTCGCGGCTGTCCAGGTCGAGGTGGTTCGTCGGCTCGTCGAGCACGAGGAAGTTCGCGCCCGACGCAACCGTGACGGCCAGGGCAAGACGCCGGCGCTCGCCGCCCGAGAGAACGGTGACCGCCTTCTCGTGCTCCGTCCACCCGGAGAAGAGGAAGCGCCCGAGGAGCGTCTGCGCGTCGGGGCGCGACAGGCCCGTCATCGTCTGCACGCACTGCAGCACGGACCCGCGCGTGTCGAGCTCCATCTCCTGCTGCGAGAAGTACCCGATCTTCACGCCGTGCCCGATCCGAATGCCTCGCTCGTTCACGATCGCCTCGAGCAGCGTCGTCTTGCCCGAGCCATTCGGCCCCACGAGCGCGACGTGCTCGCCCCGCTCGAGCGCGAACGTTGCGTCGTGCAGAAGCACGCGCTCGCCGATGCGGAGCTCGATCCCGTCAGCTTCGACCACGGTCCGTCCGCTGCGTGCAGGCTTGAGGAACTCGAAGCCGAGCGTGCGCTGCCGGCGGCTCAGCAGCGCGACCTCGTCCGCTGCGGCCGAGCGTTCCTGCTGGAGCCGGCCGATGTGCGTGAGCTTCGCCTGCGCCTGCTTCGCCTTGTCCTTCTTGTACCGGAAGCGCTCGACGAAACGCTCGAGCCGTGCGATGTCCGCCGTTGCGCGCGTGACTTCCTTCTGTGCATGCAATGCCCGCGCCGCCTTCTCGCGCCGCCACACGTGCCACGGTCCAGGGAAGAAGGTCGCGCGGCCGGCCGTGAGCTCGAGCGTCGCCGTCGTCACCGCTTCGAGGAACCAGCGGTCGTGGGCGACGAGGATCACGGCGGCATCGAGCGACTGCAGCTCACGCTCCAGCCATTCGAGGCTCGCGACGTCGAGGTGGTTGGTCGGCTCGTCGAGGAGTAGGAGATCGGGGTCGCCGCCGAGCGCGCGGGCCAGCGAGGCACGCGTCAGCTCGCCGCCCGAGAACGTACGGAGCTGCCGGTCGAGATCGGCGTCGGCGAAGCCGAGGCCGCGAAGGACGGACGTCGCCCGGTCGCGCCATCCGTACCCGCCCGCGTGCTCGAGGCGCGCCTGCGCCTCCGCGTACCGGTTCAACGTCACCTGGTCGTGCGTCCCGGTCGCCATCGCCTGCTCGAGCTCCTCGAGCTCGCGTTCGAGCGCGACGAGCTCGCGCGCCCCGGAGAGGACGTACTCGCGCACGGTCAGGTCCTGGTCGAGCGGCGGCCGCTGATCGTGCAGCGCCACCCGTGTCCCCTTCTCGAAGGCGAGCTCGCCGCCGTGCTTCTCGGTCTCCCCGGCCAGGATGCGAAGCAGCGTCGTCTTCCCGGCGCCGTTCGGGCCGGAGAGCGCGACGCGGTCGCGCCGCTCGACGCTGAAGGAGACGCCGTCGAAAAGGAACGATCCGGCGAGCTCCTTTCGGAGATTGGAGGCGATCACGACTGCCATGCCGCACCAAGGGTAGTGCGGCGCATATCGTTCCCCCCGGTGGCCAAGCCAGACATCGAGCAGCTTTCGATCGACACGATCAGGACGCTCGCCATGGACTCAGTCCAACAGGCGAACGCCGGGCACCCGGGAACCGCGATGGCGCTGGCTCCGCTCGCCTACCTCCTCTACACGGAGGTCATGGATCACAACCCGGCCAACCCGCAGTGGCCTGACCGTGACCGGTTCGTCCTTTCAGCCGGGCACGCGTGCATCCTCCAGTACTCCGCGCTCCATCTTGCGGGTTACAACCTGTCGCTCGAGGAGCTGAAGCGCTTTCGGCAGTGGGAGTCGCTCACGCCGGGGCACCCGGAGGTTCACCACACGCCCGGCATCGAGGCGACGACCGGGCCGCTCGGACAGGGATTCGCGAACGGCGTCGGTTTCGGCATCGCTGAGCGCTTCCTCGCCGAGCTCTTCAACCGGCCCTACGACGAGATCGTCGACCACCGGACGTACGTCATCTGCTCCGACGGCGACCTCATGGAGGGCGTCTCGAACGAGGCGGCGTCGATCGCGGGAACGCTTGGCCTCGGCAAGCTCATCTATTTCTACGACGACAACCACATCACCATCGACGGCACGACGTGGATCTCCTTCACCGAGGACCGCGGCGCCCGCTTCGAGGCGCAGGGCTGGCACGTGCAGCACGTGAAGAACGTCAACGATCTGGGCGAGCTGCGCAAGGCGATCGCAAACGCGCAGGCGGAGACGTCCAAGCCGTCACTCGTCATCGTCCACTCGCACATCGCGTATCCCGCGCCGCACGCGATGGACACCGCGAAGGCGCACGGATCGCCGCTCGGCGAGGAAGAGGTCCGCGCGACGAAGGTCGCGCTCGGCTGGGACCCGGACAAGAAGTTCTTCGTCCCCGAAGAGGTCGCCGCGCACATGAATGGCGTCGAGCGCGGCATCGCGCTGGAGGACGCGTGGCAGCAGAAGCTGAGCGCGTGGTCGGCGAAGTACCCCGGCATGCGCGAGCGCTGGGACCAGGCGCAGACCCGCAAGCCGCTGCCGGGCTGGGTGGAGGCGCTACCGCACTTCGAGCCCGGCGAGGGCTTTGCGACGCGCGACGTCGGCGCCAAGGTGATGGAGGCGATCAAGAACCACACGCCGACGATGGTCGGCGGCGCGGCCGATCTCGTCGAGTCGACGAAGACGGAGTTCAAGGGCGGCGGCCTGTTCAGCGCGACGCATGCCGGTCGCAACATCGCCTTCGGCATCCGCGAATTTGCGAGTGGCGCGATCGTCAACGGCATCTCCCTGCACGACGGGATGCTGAAGCCGTATAGCTCGACGTTTCTCATCTTCAGCGACTACCAGCGCAACGCCGTGCGCCTCGCGGCCCTGTCGAAACTGCAGTCGCTCTTCCTGTGGACGCACGATTCCGTCGGGCTGGGTGAGGACGGTCCGACGCATCAGCCGATCGAGCAGTACGCGTCGCTGCGTGCGATTCCCAACTTCTGGTTCATCCGTCCCGCGGACGCGACCGAGACGGTCGGCGCGTGGAAGGTCGCCCTCGAGCGCGAGGACGGCCCCGTGGGGATGGCGTTGACGCGGCAGAAGGTGCCGACGCTGGACGGGACGACCGTCGAGGGTGTGGCGCGCGGCGCGTACGTCGTCCACGACAGTGACGACGCGCCCGAGCTGATCCTCCTCGCGACCGGCTCCGAGGTGTCGGTGGCGGTGGAGGCCGCGAAGAAGCTCGATATCCCGACGCGCGTCGTCTCCATGCCGTGCTGGGAGCTGTTCGAGGCGCAACCGGCGGACTATCGCGAGGAGATCCTTCCCGCCGACGTCAAGGCGCGCGTCTCGATCGAGGCGGGCGTGAAGCTCGGGTGGAAGGAGTGGGTCGGCGACGGCGGCGACTCGATCTCGATCGAGCACTTCGGCGCGTCCGCCCCCGGCAACGTCGTGCTGGAGAAGTTCGGCTTCACCGCCGACAATGTCGTCGCGCGTGCGCTCGCGCTGCGCGAACGCGTGTCGTGAACGTCGCCGTCGCATTCGACCATCGGGGCGTCCATTTGCGCGACGTCATCCTCGAGACGCTGCGCGCGGATGGCCACGAGATCGTCGACCTCGGCACCGACACGGACGTCGTGCGCATCGACTATCCCGACAAGGCGCGCGAGACCGGCGAGGCGATCCTCGACGGCCGTGCCGAGCGCGCCGTGCTCGTATGTGGCTCCGGTGTCGGCGCGGCGGTTGCGGCCTGCAAGATGGCCGGGATCCGCGCGGCGATCTGCCACGACGGGTACTCCGCGCACCAGGGCGTCGAGCACGACGACATGAACGTGCTGTGCCTCGGCTCCGAGGTCATCGGCCCGAGTCTCGCGGCCGATCTCGTGCGCACCTTCCTCGGTGCGACCTTCATCGGGACCGGCCGGTACGTGGAGAGACTGAAGAAAGTCGAAGCAATGGAAAGGGCGATGGCGAATGGCTGACTCGAAATTGCACGAGCTCTCCAAGCGCGGCCAGTCCGTGTGGATCGACTATCTCTCGCGCGACATGCTCGAGGAAGGCGAGCTGGCGCGCATGATGCGCGAGGACGCGGTCGTCGGCGTTACCTCCAACCCGACGATCTTCCAGAAGGCGATCTCGCACGGCGACCGCTACGACGAGCAGATCAAGCAGCTGCTCGAGCAGGAGGCCGATCCGAAGGAGATCTTCCTCCAGCTCTCGTCGCGCGACGTCGAAGCCGCGCTCGACCTGCTCGCCCCCGTGCACGAGAAGACGGGCTACGACGGCTTCGTCTCCTGGGAGGTCGACCCGACGCTCGCGTACGACCGCGAGGCGACGTTCGCCGAGGCGATGCGCCTGCATGCCTGGCTCGACCGTCCCAACCTGTACGTGAAGATCCCGGCCACGAAGCCCGGGCTTGGCGCGATCGAGGACTGCGTCGCGCACGGGAAGAACATCAACGTGACGCTGATCTTCTCCCTGCAGCGCTACGCCGAGGTGGTCGAGGCGTACCTCCGCGGGCTCGAGCGCCTCGTCGCCGGAGGAGGGAGCCCGAAGGGCGTCTACTCCGTCGCGAGCTTCTTCGTCTCGCGCGTCGACACGGAGGCGGACAAGCGCCTCGACGCGATCGGCTCGAAGGACGCGCTCGCCCTCCGCGGCAAGCTTGCGGTCGCGAACGCGAAGCTCGCGTACGAGCACTATCGGGCGGCGTTCTCCGGGCCGCGCTGGGAGTTCCTCGCCGGCAAGGGCGCGAATCCGCAGCGCTGCCTGTGGGCGTCCACCTCGACGAAGAACCCCGCGTACCGCGACGTCCTCTACGTCGAGGAGCTGATCGGTCCCGAGACCGTGAACACGATGCCGGAGGAGACGATCAGCGCGTTCCAAGATCACGGCGAGGTGCGCGGCGACACGGTCATGAAGGGGGTCAAGAAGGCGCACGCGCTTCTCGACGACCTTGCGAAGGCCGGAGTCGACTACGACGACGTCGTCGAGACGCTCGAGCTCGAGGGCGTGCAGAAGTTCGCCGACTCGTTCGCGGAGCTGCTCGACGGCGTGGCGGGGAAGCGCGAGGCGCTCACTGCGGCCTAGATGACAGAGCGCACGGACCTCATCGACCGGATCTGGGAGCGCGACCCGACCGTCTGGACCGGAGCCGACGAGGCGAAGTGGCTCGGCTGGCTCGACGAGCCTCGGCGAATGCGTGAGCGGGTCGCGGAGCTCGCCGAATTCGCCGACGGCGCGAAGGCGGACGGGCTCGACACCGTCGTCCTCATGGGAATGGGAGGCTCGAGCCTCGCGCCCGAGGTGCTGGGGCGCACCTACTCGGCCCGCGCGCTGCACGTGCTCGACACGACGCATCCGACGGCGATCCGTGCGCTCGAGGAGCAGCTGGATCTCGAGCGCACGCTCTTCGTGTCCGCATCGAAGTCGGGCTCGACGCTCGAGACGCGGTCACATTCGGACTACTTCTGGAAGAAGACAGGTAAAGGCGCGCAGTGGGTTGCGATCACGGATCCCGGCTCGCAGCTCGAGGCACTCGCGAACGAACGCGGCTTCCGCGGCGTGTTCCACGGCGAGCCGACGATCGGCGGCCGTTACTCAGCGCTCTCGCCGTTCGGGATGGTCCCCGCTGCGCTCGTCGGGATCGACGTCGACGCGCTGCTCGAAAGCGCGGAGCGCATGGCCGAGCGCTGCCGCAGCGACGAGGGCAATCCCGGCTACGCGCTCGGTGCCGGGTTCGGCTCGGGCTGGAGCGAGGGGCGCGACAAGATCTGCATCGCCGACACGGAGGGCGGCTTCGGCCTCTGGGCGGAGCAGCTCATCGCCGAGTCGACCGGCAAGCTCGGCAAGGGCCTGGTGCCGGCGCCGGGCGAGTCGCCCGAGGGCCCCGACCGGCAGTGGGTGGTGCCCGACCTCGATGGTGCGGCCACGCTCGGCGGCGAGTTCTTCCGCTGGGAGTTCGCGGTCGCGGTCGCCGCGACGTGGCTCGAGATCAACCCGTTCGACCAGCCCGACGTCCAGGCGGCGAAGGACAAGACGAACGAGGTCCTCGCGACCGGCCAGGACCCGTCGCTCGAACCCGTGGGGTCGATCGACGAGCTCGTCTCGCAGGCGCGCCCGGGGGACTACGCGTGCGTTCAGGCATTTGTCGCGCCGTCGGAGGAGCACGACCGCCTCATCGCGCGCATTGCAGGCGAGCTGCGCTCGCGCACCGGCTGCGTGGTCACGCACGGCTACGGCCCGCGCTACCTCCATTCCACCGGGCAGCTGCACAAGGGGGGCCCGAACACGGGCCTCTTCCTGCAGGTCGTCGACGACGGCGGAGAGGAGCTCGCAATTCCCGGCAAGCCGTTCGGCTTCCGCCGGCTCATCCGCGCGCAGGCGGCAGGCGACTTCGAATCGCTCAAGGAGCGCGGCCGCCGCGTCGCGCGCATCCATATGGAGGAGAGCTAATGCAATTGGGGATGGTCGGTCTCGGCCGCATGGGCGCGAACATGACGGAGCGCCTACGCGCGGCCGGTCACGACGTCAAGACGTTCGACCCCAAGGTCGAGTCGACGGCCTCGTCGCTCGAGCAGCTCGTGCAGCAGATGGACGCGCCGCGGTCGGTCTGGCTGATGGTTCCGGCGGGTCTCGTCGAGTCGATCGTGACCGAGCTCGCGCCACATCTCGCGCCCGGCGACACCATCATCGACGGCGGGAACTCGTACTACGTCGACGATCTTCGTCGCTCGCGGAAGCTGCGCGAGGGGAACGTCCACTACGTTGACGTCGGCGTCAGCGGCGGCGTCTTCGGTCTCAAGCGCGGCTACTGCCTGATGATCGGCGGCGACGACGAGGCAGTTGGTCGCCTCGTGCCCGTGTTCGAAGCGCTGGCGCCGGGAGTCGCCGCCGCCGACCGCACCCCCGGCCGCACGGGCGACCCGGCGCCTGAGGAGCAGGGTTGGCTTCACTGCGGCCCGTCCGGCGCGGGCCACTTCGTGAAGATGGTCCACAACGGGATCGAGTACGGGCTGATGCAGGCGTACGCCGAGGGCCTCAACGTCCTCAAGCACGCGAACATCGGCCTGCACGAGCAGGAGGCGGACGCCGAAACGACGCCGCTCCGCGACCCCGACCACTACAAGTACGAGCTCGGCATCGCCGCGATCACTGAGGTCTGGCGCCGCGGTTCCGTGATCTCATCGTGGCTGCTCGACCTCACCGCGCAGGCACTGAACGGCTCGCCGAACCTCGACGAGTACGCAGGCCATGTGAGTGACTCAGGCGAGGGTCGGTGGACGGTGCAAGCTGCAGTCGAGGAGGGCGTACCGGCGCCTGTCTTGGCCGCGTCGCTGTTCAACCGCTTCGCGTCGCGTGGCGAAGCGGATTGGGGCGACCGTGTCCTCTCCGCGATGCGTCATGCTTTCGGCGGCCACCTCGAGAAGAGCCCGGAACAGTGAGCGAGACCACCGCGCAGCACGACAACCCTCTGCTCGAAGGGCTCTCGTTCCGGCGCACGCCGGATCCGTGCGCGCTCGTGATCTTCGGCGCGTCGGGCGACCTCACGCACAAGAAGCTGATGCCGGCGCTGTACTCGCTCGCCTTCCGGCAGCTGCTGCCACCGCGCTTCGCCGTCATCGGGGTCGCGCGGACCCAGGGCGATGACGGCTCCTGGCGCAAGGAGATGAAGCAGGCGGTTCAACAGCACTCGCGCGACGAGTTCAAGCAGGACGTGTGGGACGGGCTGGCGGCGAACATGCACTACACCGCGACCGACTTCGCCGACGAGGGCGGAGAAGGGAAGCTCGAGCAGCTCGTGGAGCAGTGCGACAAGCAGGCAAATCTCGGCGGCAACCGCGTCTACTACCTCGCCGTGCCGCCGCCCGCGTTCCCGACGATCGTCGAGGCGCTCGGCAAGCGCCGCAGCGCCACCGGCTGGACGCGGCTGATCGTCGAGAAGCCGTTCGGCCACGATCTCGCGTCCGCCCGTGAGCTGAACAAGATGCTCTGGGCGCACTTCGACGAGAGCGAGATCTTCCGCATCGACCACTACCTGGGCAAGGAGACCGTCCAGAACATGCTGGCGCTGCGGTTCGCGAACGGCGTCTTCGAGCCGATCTGGAACCGGCAATTCATCGACCACGTTCAGATCACCGTCGCCGAGTCGATCGGCATCGAAGGCCGCGCCGGCTACTACGAGAGCGCCGGCGCGATCCGCGACATCTTCCAGAACCATCTGCTGCAGCTGCTCGCGCTCACGGCCATGGAGCCGCCGATCGACTTCAAGTCCGACAACGTGCACAGCGAGAAGGTGAAGGTGCTGAAGGCGCTGCACACGCCGGGCCCGAAGTCGGTCGTGCGCGGCCAGTACGGCCGCGGCTTCGTCGAAGGCGAGGAGGTCCCCGCGTACCGCGAGGAGCAGGACGTCGCATCCGACTCGATGACCGAGACGTTCGTCGCCGCCAAGCTCTTCGTCGACAACTGGCGCTGGGCGGACACGCCGTTCTACGTGCGCATGGGCAAGCGGCTCGCGCGACGCGAGACCACGATCGCCATCCAGTTCAAGCGTGCACCGCATCCGCCGTTCGAGGAGACCGCGGCGGAAGGGCTGCGCCCGAACGTCCTGCTCGTGCACGTGCAGCCGGATGAAGGCGTGTCGCTCGCCATCGGCGCGAAGGTCCCCGGTCAAGGCATGACGATCCGCACCGTGCACATGGACTTCCTCTACGGCGGCGCGTTCCGGATAGGGATGCCGGAGGCGTACGAGCGCCTGATTCTCGACACGATGCTCGGCGACGGGACGCTGTTCACGCGCTCCGACGAGGTGGAGGAGCAGTGGCTCCTCGTCGACGCGATCGTCGCGGCCTGGCAGCGCGACCGCCCGGCGTTCCCGAACTACGCCGCCGGGACGTGGGGGCCGCCGAGCTCCGAGGAGCTGCTGCGGCGGGATGGCCGGTCATGGCGTCGGAACTGAGCGACTGGACCGGCGAGGACGTCCGGCTCGCCGACGTCGATCGCGCGATCGGGCAGCTGCGCGCGGCCACCGTGACCGAGAACGGGCAGCCGAGTCTGCGCACGAGCGTCATGACCCACATCGCCTGGGTGCCGGAAGGATGGGTCGATCCGGCGCGCGCGGCGCTGAGCGGCATGGCGGAGCGGCACCCGTCGCGCGCGATCCTGCTCCTGCCCGAGCCGAACGCCGGTGCAGACGGCATCGATGCGGTGGTGTCGCTCGAGTGCTACGCCGTTCCCGGCGTCGACCGCGAGATCTGCTCGGAGGTGATCGAGCTGCGGCTGCGCGGCTTGCGGGCGAAGGCGCCCGCAAGCATCGTCGAGCCGCTGCTCATTTCCGATCTCCCCGTTTTCCTGCGCTGGCGCGGCGAGCCGCCGTGGGGCGCGCAGGAGCTCGACCAGCTCGTCGGCGTCACCGACCGCCTCATCGTCGACTCGACCGAGTGGGACGACCTCCCGTTCCCCTATCGCAACCTGGCGGAGCTGTTCGACCGGACCGCTGTGTCCGACATCGCGTGGGCGCGCACGTCGCGCTGGCGAACCCTGCTCGCATCGCTTTGGCCCGACGTTGCGAGCGTGGGAGTTATCCGTGTCACCGGGACGCGCGCGCAGGCGCTGCTGATCGCCGGCTGGCTGCGTTCGCGGCTCGATCGCGACGACATCGTGCTCGAGCACGTCGAGGCCGAGCGGCTCGAGGGGATCGAGCTGGACGGAAAGCCCGCGCCGTTCCCGCCCGGCGACCCGCCGATACCGAGCGACGTCCTCTCGGACGAGCTCGAGCGGTACACGCGCGACCCGATCTACGAAGCTGCGGTTCTAGCGTCCCTGCAGTGACAACAGGTGCGCGCGGAAGCCCGCGCCGAACGCCGTCGGCGTGCCGTCGTAGCCGCTGATCAGCGCGGGGCCGCTGTTGCAGTTCCACGTGTCCCACGTCCAGCCGAGGTAGGAGATTCCCATCGCATCGGCCCACGGCATGTACGTGTCGATGAAGCCGTGCGCGCAGTCGTTCTCACCGAGCTCGCCGGTGACGACAGGGACGACCGCTGCGACGGCCTTCAGCGTCGCGTCCCAGCACGACACGGTATTGCACGTGGCGAAGTTGTAGAGGTGGAACGACGCGATCAGCTGGTGCAGTGGGTCGCGGGGACGCCAGCGCAGCCAGCCGGAGAGGTCGTTCGACCAGGCGAGGCCGCCCAGCATGAGCGGCTGCCTGCCACCGGCCGACCGCACCGCGTTCACGAGTCGCTGCATGCCCGCCCACTGCCCGCATCCGTCCCGCCAGCAGCGCCAGCTGACGTCGTGCGGCTCGTTGTACAGGTCGAAGATCACGTTGCGATTGCCGCGGAACATGCGCGCCACTGAACTCCAGAACGCGGGCGAGTGGTCCGCGTCCGGCATCTGCTGTTGACCGGTCGCGCGCTGCGACCCCGGCGCGTTCCAGTGCAAGTCGAGAATCGCGGTCAGTCCCGCAGCGTTCAACCTGGAGACGAATGCCTTCACGAACGAGCGGTACGCAACGCCGCCGTACTGCGCCTTCACGCCGTTGATGCCGAGCCAGCAGTCCTCGTTCAGCGGAACGCGGACGGCGTCGATCCCCCACGTCTTCATCGCCGAGATCGAGGCGGCGTCGACCGGCCCGTCCGAAAAGCCCCAGTCCTGCACGCACGCGTACTCGAGGCCCGACCGGTTCACGCCGAGGAGGCGCACCGTCTTGCCGGCGTCGTTCACCAGGTGGTTCCCGCTCACGCGAATGCCAGCCGCGGCCGACGCGGGCAGAGCGAGCACGAGGACGAGGACGAGGATTCTCAACCTAGGATGGAGAGTCGTGATCGACCTGCATTCTCACGTGCTTCCAGGGATCGACGACGGCGTGAAGACGATTGCCGAGAGCCTCGACCTGCTCCGCGCGGCGCACGACGACGGTATCCGGCAGATCGCAGCTACGCCCCACGTCCGGGAGGACTATCCGACCTCGCCGAGGGAGATGGAGCTCCGGGTCGCCGAGGTGTGCGGTGCTGCTCGTGAGGTCGCCATCTCGGTCGAGGTGCTGCCGGGAGGAGAGCTCGACCTCGAGTACGCGGCGCGGCTCGACGACGACGATCTCCGCCGGTTCGGGCTCGGCGGCAACGCCTCGCTCCTGCTGCTCGAGTTCCCGTACTTCGGCTGGCCGCTGCAGCTCCCCGACCTCGTCTTCGACCTCCAGCTCCGGGGCTTCCGCATGGTGCTCGCGCATCCCGAGCGAAATGCTGACGTCCAGCACGACCCGGAACGGCTTCGCCCGCTCGTGGACGGCGGCGTCGTCGTGCAGCTGACGGCCGCGTCGCTCGACGGTCGGCTCGGTGGAGCGCCGCGCGCCACCGCGAAGCGACTGCTCGACGCACGGCTCGCCCATCTGCTGGCCAGCGACGCGCACGCGCCTGACGTGCGCTCGGTCGGCTTATCGGGCGCCGCGGACGCAGCCGGTGACGCCGCGCTTGCGCATTGGCTCACCGAAGACGTTCCGACTGCGCTCCTTGCCGGCGCTGCTCTGCCTGACCGGCCGGAGTCGCCTCGCAGGCGGCTGCTACGCCGTTAGCTTCAGCGTGGCGATCATCTTCGCGAACGTCGGCGCGTCGGCCGCGTAGCGCGCAGCCGTCGTCGTGAAGGTGAAGGTGTAGGCGGTCGAGCCGCCGTCGACGACGTACTGGACCTGCACGAGCTTCACGCCGTTGGCCGCGTGTGTGGCGGTGAGCTTCACGGCTTTCCCGGCGGGGAGCGTGACGAGGCTCGCGGTCGGAGCGACGCCCGCCGACGCCGCGAGCTCCAGCTTGAGGTCGGTCTCCCACTGCGCCATCGGCCGGCCGCCGCGACCCGATGCCGTCGCCTCGACGACGTTCGTGCCCGTGGACTTGTTCATGTAGCTGAACGTCGCGATGCTGTCCTTGAGCGTCTGTTTTGTCCAGCCGGTCGGCACGCCCAGGCTGAACCCTGTGCCGCTGAAGGAGTGCAGCCCGCTCATCGAGGGCGCGGCCGTCTTCGTGGTCGCCTTCGTCTTCTTCGGCGTCGCCGTTTTCGCGGCGACGATCGAGAACTTCGGCGCGGCGACCAGGAGCTTCGCGGGATCGGACCACGACATCTGCTGCGCACCGGTCGGCAGCGAGTAGTCGAAGCCGCGCACGCGGTAGTACCACGTTCCCGGTCCGACCGGAAGCACCACGGAGGTCGACGACGTGATCAATCCAAGAGCGCCGGTGGCGGCAGGCTCCGGGTTGAACGGGTACGAGGTCTTGCTCCACTGCACTTCGTAGACCTCCGCGCCGAGCGCCGGTGTCCACGAGACGAGCGGCTGGCCGTAGAACGCGGTCGTGTGCACGGCGGACGTCAGGCGCCCGTCGGACGACAGCCCGGTCGCAAAGAGTTGGCCGGCGGCGACGAGCGACGGCTCGCTTTCCTTGCCGAAGCGCATGACGCGACCCGCTGCGCACACGTCCTGCGGCAACTCGAGGTCGCGGTATTCGAAGCTTCCGCCCGTGCGGACGACCGGCTCGCCGAAGCCGTGCCCGTACTTGAGCGCGACGGCGAGGGTGAGCCCCGAGCCGGTGACGTCGGTGACGGTTGCCGTCTCCTGGGTCGCTCCGGTGCCGATCAGCACGGTGTCGCCCGGGTTGATGCCGTCCGCACTCGTCAGGGGCAGCGCGAGCGCGCCCGCGATGGCTCCCGCAGGGCCGACGGTCGTCGAGATGGAGTCCGGCGAGCCGGCAGCCACGCCGACGACGGTCCAGTAGTACCCGCTCTGCGGCCAGTCCGTGTCCCAGAGGTCGGTCGGCGCGCCGGTCCGTCCGAGCACCGTCACGCCACCACCGGAGCCGCCCGCAGGCGCGGACGAGGAGGAGCCCGACGACGACGAGGAGTCCGAGGACGACGACGAAGACGAAGAGTCGGAGCTCGTCGAAGTCGTGCTGTCCGGCGCCCCGGGAACCGCGGTCGTCGGCGCCGCGTCCGGGGTCGACTCGGACGTGGTGACGGAGTCGCCGTCATACGTGAATGACGCCGGCTCTGCACCGTCGCGCAGGTACGTCGAGCGCGCGCTCACGATGCCGGCGGCGCTTGTCGGAAGCTGGAGCGGCCCCATCGGACGAGGGGCGTACGCCGGCGACCCGATGACGGCGCTCGTGTAGACGGTGTTCAGGCACTGCTTGTCCGTGAAGATGTACATCCGGTACAGCTCCACCGCTTTGCCGTCGATCGTCTGGTTCCCCGTCCAGAGGAACCCGGGCATGAGCTTGTGCGCCGGCGAGCCGGCGCTTCCGTCCGAGAAGACGTCCGACACGGTGCCGACGAGCTTGATCGGGCCGCCCGTGACACCGGGGTTCGTCGCGCTGTAGATCGGGCTCCACGCGCCGTAGGTCACCGCGGGAATGCCGTTCAGGCGCGTGCTCTCGCCGATCGTGGCGTCAGTGCGAAGCGCGCGGATGCGCCAACGCACGGTGCCGATCCAGTTCGGAGTCACATGGAAGGTGTAGAACTCGCGCTCGTCGAGCGTGTTCGTGGCCGAGAACTCCGTCTTGTGCGCGTCGATGAGCCAGACCTGGTAGCCGGCGGCGCCTTCGACAGGCGTCCAGCGCAGGAGGCCCGGATAGCTCGAGAGCGGCGTCGGCGGAGCCGGCGGCACCATGTCGAACCCGAAGTTCGCGCTCCAGGGGGTTGCGCCGTCGGGGGTGATGGCGCGAACGCGCGCATAGAGCGAGTGCGGAGAGCCGGTAATCCAGGGGAGCGTGATCGGCGGAGCCTCGACCGGCGTCAGTGCATTCGAGTCGGCGTAGATGATCGAGTTGTCGTGGAACGCGGTGCTGAGCGAGAGCTGGAACTCGTAATGAAGGGCGCCGGACACGGGGTCCCACGCGAACGAGGGCGTCCGCGAGAAGCTCGTCTTCTGCGGCTCGTCCGCGCGCAGGAGGAAGCCGTGCAGGCCGGTCGGGCCGGTGTCGGCCGAGCGGGCGCTGCCTGCCGCGACGGAGATCGTCAGCAGGGCAAGGAGCAGCATGAGGAGGCGGGCGGCGCGCATCGTCTTCTGTGTGTGTCGGCAGTCGTGGAGCCGCGCGACTCCCTCAAATGAGGGATGCGAGCAAGGCGCCGGCGGCCAACACGAGCGAATCCGACCCGGACGGCCCGACGAGCTGCACGGAGGCCGGTAGAGCCCCCTCTGCAGGCCCGCACGGGAGCGCGAGGGCGGGCCAGCCGAGCGAGTCGAACGGGAACGTCAGGGAGATGCCGCGCTCGCGGATCGTCAGCTCGTCGACGTCTGCCGGTGGGGCGACGAAGGGGATGGTCGGGGTGACGAGCAGGTCGATTGCCTGCGTCGCCTCGTCGCAGCGGTCGCGGTACTCCGCTCGGAGACGGCGAGCCGTCTCGACCTGCTCATCCGTCACCTGCATGCAGCGCTCGATCTTGCCGCGGACGTTCTCCCCGTACTCGTCCGCCCGCTCGGGGAAGAGTCCTCGATGGACGTCCGCGACCTCGCGCATGAAGAGCCGGTACTCGCCGGGCTCGTTCAGCGGCAGGTCGACTGCCTCGCGGTGAGGGAAGAGGGCAAGGGCCTCGGCGACCCGCTGCCGGACGAGCGGGTCGGCGTGCTCGAGCCACGCGAATCCGACGCGCAGCTCGCCCAGCGCCTCGACGTCCACGGGCTCCCATTCCGGGACGAGCGCGACCATGAGCTCGGCGCAGCCCGCGACGGTGGATGCGATCGGGCCGACGTGGTCGTAGCTCGGCGCGAGCGGGAAGCAGCCGTCCGCGGGGACGAGGTCGTACGTCGGCTTGAAGCCGACAACCCCGCACCATGCCGCCGGAATGCGGATCGACCCGCCGGAGTCCGTTCCCAGTGCGAGCTCGACGTCGCCTGCCGCGACGGCGGCGGCCGAGCCGCCGCTCGATCCCCCCGCGAGCCGTCCGGGGTACTCCGGGTTCGGAACCGTGCCGAAGTGCGGGTTCTGCGACGAGATCCCGTACGCGAACTCGTGCAGGTTCGTCTTTCCCGCGACGGCGTAGCCCGCCTCCTCGAGACGCGTCACAGATGTGGCACTGCGGGCCGGCACATGCTCGACGAAGAGGGCCGACCCGTACGTCGTGACGAGGCCGGCGGTGTCGAGCAGGTCCTTGATCGCGACCGGCGTCCCGCGAACGGGCTCGTCCGGACGCGCGAGCCACACGCCCTCCACGGGCGGCGACTCTACTTCTTCTTGTGCTTCTTGGCCTTCGGCTTGGCTTTCGGGGCGGCTGCGATGACGACGTGCAGCATCACCGGCGACCCGCTCGCACTGCCGCTCGTCGAGGCCGGCGTGAGCGTGAGGATGTTCGTTGCGCTTGCCGAGCGACGAAGGGTCGTGAGCATCCCCTTGGGCACGGCGAAGCGAAGATCGTTGTTGCCGGCGCGCAGCGAGGCGCTGCCGAGAGTGGCGCCGCCCAGGGTCGCGTTCAGCGTCCCCGGCCCGCTCGACTCGACGATCAGCCGGATTGTGGGGTCGGCGGTCGAAAGCTTGAGGAGCTCAGGCCCGAACACGTCGATGCTCGGGGGGACGTCGGCCGTCGGCACCGGGATGGTCGTTCCCCACACGGACGTCGGGAGGGGTGGTGCGGTGGCGGTCGCCGGCGTATTCGGATCGACCGTCACCGAGCTCGTCACGGTGAAGTTGGCGGCCTCCACGGACGTGCCGGCATTCGGGATCGAAAGCCAGCCGCGTGTCGTGCCCCAATCGCAGGTGTCCCACGGAACGGTGATCGAGGCGGTGCTGCCGCTGACGTTGAGCGGGGTCGGCTTGCTGCCCACGACGTCCCAGAAGAAGTACGGCTGCGCAGACGTCCCGGCCGGGATCGCGACGTTGATCGAAAGCGTTGCCGCGAAGCACGCTTGCGAGCCGTCGCCGTTACCGCGCTGGAACGTCACGTAGCGCGCCGCAAGATGGTTGGTCGGCGTGACCTTGACCGGCGGAAGCGTCGCGGTCACGGTGCCTGCGAGGACGTTCGCCTCCGGGGTCGGCCGCACGTCGGTGAGGGCGGGAACTCCGAAGTTCCCCGTCATCATGTCGGATGCGTACGCGTTGAACTGGCTCGCCAGCGACGAACCTTTCGCCGCGATGGCGTTCGACAGCGCGGTCTCAGGCGGCTGGCCTGCCGCGGCGTTCACGAAGGCGCTGAGAACGAAGGACGGCCCGTACTCGTTTGCAAGCATCTGGAAGAACGCCCAGCGGGAGTAGCCGCTATCGGTGAACGGATCCAGATCGCACATCTGGTGGGCGGCCAGGCTGTCGCGGCAGCTGAGCTCGATGTCAGGCGGTGCGACGCTTCCCCCGACACCGGGATAGCCGCTTGCGACGTAGCCTGCCCACTGGGCCGCGCCTTCCTCGAGCCATTGCTGATCCTGGGTTGCCGGTAGCCACGTCGCCCAGGCGAACATGGAAAAGACGTCGACGGAGATCTCCTTCTGCTCCTCCTGCAGGAGCGTCGAACCGTCGGCGGTGGCGTACCCCTGGAGCTGCGCCGGAATGGCGATGGCGATGTACCCCGTATCCGGCGACGGGAAGCCAGGGCCGTCGGACGTGATGAGCGACTCGTACGGGCCGGGAGGCTGGGATAGATCCCCGACTTGGATGTCGATGAGGCCGTCGCCGTCGTTGGGTGGTGCCGGGAAGCCCCACGAGCGGTACAGCGCGTACGCCTGCTCGGCGTATCCCGCGATGTCCCCCGCGTCCGTCTCGGTCGAGTAGCTCGCAAGCGTCTTTGGATTGGTGTGGTACGTGACCAGGAAGTGCGCCGTCTGGAGCGTGTGGTCGCCGGTTGGCCTGAAACCGCCCAGCGCCGATGCCGGCGAGGCGACGATCCCAATCGCGAGTGCGGCGCCGAACGCCACCCAAAGGGCACGGGAAAAGGCCATCACCCGGCAGATCGGCTCCGGGCCGCTTTGACTTTAGGAGAAGTGGAGGTACAGGAACGCGACGCCGAAGCTTCCGGCGAAGAGAAGCCAGAACACGCCGAAGAGGAGCCAGCCGAGGCGGAGGTTTCTGCGCTTGAGGTCGTTGTCCATCAGAAGGCCAGGTCGAGGGCGAGCGCTGCGAAGAGCAGCGCGAGGTAGAGGAGCGAGTAGTGGAAGAGCAGCGCGGCGCGTCGTGGAGTGATGTCGCGACGCAGCCGCTCGGCGAGACCCACGAAGACGGCCCCGAGCGCGAGCGCCGCGACGACGTAGATTGGCCCCGCCCCGCCGGCGGCCCAGGGCAGGAGCGTGACGCCGAGCAGCACGATCGAATAGAGGACGATCTGCCGCGCCGTCTCGCGCTCGCCGCGGACGACGGGCAGCATCGGCACCTTCGCGTTCGCGTAGTTGTCCTTGATGAGGAGCGCGAGCGCCCAGAAGTGCGGGGGCGTCCACACGAAGACGATGGCGAACAGGATCCACGCCGCGATTCCCAGGTGGCCGGTCGCGGCGGCCCAGCCGACGAGGGGCGGCACGGCGCCTGCGGCGCCGCCGATGACGATGTTCTGCGACGTCGTGCGCTTCAGCCAGCGTGTGTACACGAGGACGTAGAAGAGGTTGCCGACCAGCGCGAGCACCGCGGTGAGCAGGTTCACCGTGCCGGCGAGCAGGACGAACGAGAGCGCGGAAAGCGCGAGCCCGAACTCGAGCGCCCGGCTCGGGGCCACGCGGCCCGACGCGACCGGACGCCGCCGCGTGCGCTCGCCCATTAGCGGGTCGATGTCGCGGTCGAGGACGTGGTTGAGCGCGCTGGCCCCGCCGCACGCGAGCGCGAGCCCGACCATGGCGGCGACTGCTCGTTCGGTGCCGGGCCAGCCGTGCGCGCCCGCGATCATGCCGCAGAAGCCGGTGACGAGCAGCAGGCTCATGATCCTCGGCTTCGTCAGCGTGACGTAGTCGCGCCAGGCGCCCCACGGAGCCCGATCCTCCTGCAGGCTCTGCACGACGACGACGAGGAGTGCGGCGAGCGCAAGACCCGCGAACACGATGTGCGTCGCGCGACCCGGCAGCGCGGCGGCGGCCGCAAACAGCGCTGACGACGCGAGGACAGCCGGCACGAGCCGGCGGTGCGCGAGCCACGCGCAGACGAGCAGCGCGGCGAGTGGCGGTGCGACGAGGGCCGCGATGACGCGATGCGCCGCGCCGAGATGCGCCTCGCCGGAGACGACGGCGAGAACGGCTCCGCCGGCGGCAACGAGCGCACACGTGCGCAGCCAGGGCCCGGGCGCGACGCCGGTCACGTGTCCTCCGAGAGCCGCAGCCGCAGGTCGCGGAGCGGCCGCGCGCTCGTGACATACGGGACCGAGTCGAAGTTGTGCGGTGGCGGCGGCGAGGTCGTGTACCACTCGAGCGTGTCGGCGAGCCACGGGTCGTTGCCGGCGCGCACGCCCATGCGCAGCACGTGGGTGCGGTAGACGTTCACGAGGAACACCCCGACCGCGATCGTCATCACGCCAGAACCGATCGTCGAGATGAGGTTGTACGCCTCCCACAGGCCGCCGTGGTGGTACGTGTAGACGCGGCGCGGCATGCCCAGCAACCCGAGCATGTGCTGCGGCAGGAACGTGAGGTTGAAGCCGGCGAACAGCAGCCAGAAGAACCACTTGCCGAGCCGCTCGTCGAGCAGGCGCCCGAACATCTTCGGCCACCAGTAGAAGAGGCCGGCGAAGAAACCGAACGCCGACCCGCCGAACAGCACGTAGTGGAAGTGCGCGACGACGTAGTACGAGTCGTTCAGCTGCCAGTCCACCGGGAACGCGGCGAGGAAGATCCCCGACAGGCCCCCCATCGTGAACAGCACGATGAACCCCAGGGCGAACAGCATCGGCGTGTCGAAGATGAGGTTGCCGCGCCAGGTCGTCGCGACCCAGTTGAAGATCTTGATGCCGGTCGGCACCGCGATCACCAGCGACGAGATCATGAAGAAGCTGTCGAGGCCGGTCCCGAGGCCGGTCGTGAACATGTGGTGCGCCCAGACGAGCATCGAGAGGAACGCGATGCCGATCGTCGCGAATACCACCGCCTTGTAGCCGAAGATCGGCTTGCGCGAGAAGACCGGAATGATCTCGGAGATCATCCCGAACACGGGCAGCACCATGATGTACACCTCGGGATGCCCGAAGAACCAGAACATGTGCTGGTACAGCACGATGCTCCCGCCCTCCGAGGGGATGAAGAAATGCGTGCCGGCGTGACGGTCGAGCAGGAGCATCGTCACCGCGGCCGAGAGCGCAGGGAGCGCGACGAGCAGCAGGATCGCGTACGTGAAGATCGACCACACGAACAGCGGCATGCGCATCCACGTCATGCCGCGGGCGCGCATGTTCACGATGGTGACGATGAAGTTGATCGCTCCGAGGAGCGATGCGAGCGACAGGATGTGGATGCTCAGGATCCAGTAGTCCTGTCCGTGCCCGGGGCTGAACTGCGACTCGGAGAGCGTCGGGTACGACCACCAGCCCGCGTTCGCCGTGCCACCGGTCGCGAACCAGCTCGACCAGAGGACGATCCCGCCGAGCAGGTAGAGCCAGTACGAGAGTGCGTTCAGGCGGGGGAACGCCACGTCGCGCGCGCCGATCATCAGCGGCACGAGGTAGTTCCCGAAACCCGCGAGGATCGGGACGACGACGAGGAAGATCATCGTCGTGCCGTGCATCGTCAGCACCTCGTCGTACGAGCCCTTCGTCAGCAGCTTCTCGCCGGGCGTCGCGAGCTGCGCGCGCATGAGCACGGCGAGGATGCCGCCCAGCACGAAGAAGAAGAGCGACGTGCCGATGTACAAGATCCCGATGCGCTTGTGGTCGACGGTGACGAGCCAGCTCGCCACGCGCCCGTCCTTCCACGTCACCGGGTAGACCGCTTCCGCGTTAACCGCCACTCGCGGCTCCCTTGTAGACGTGCGTCTTGACGTAGGCGGCGAGCGCCTGCAGCTGCGTCTTCGTCCACGTGTCGCCGACGGCCGGCATCTTGCCGCGGCCGCTCTGCACGATCGACAGCAGTGCGGCCTTCTGCGTCAGCAACGGATTGTGCGAGAGGTTCGGCCCGTAGCCGCCCTGCCCCGTCATGCCGTGGCACGTGGCACAGGTGCCGGTGAACTCGGCCTTGCCGAGATTCGCCCGCGCGGTCGTGGTGACGGCGACCTGGTATGCATGATCGGTGGTCGCGACCACGCTCGCGGTCATCGAGGCGTGGTAGAGGCCACACAGCTCGGCGCACTGGCCGGTGTACGTGCCGGGATCGTCGGCCTTGAACCACGTGTGGTTCGTGATGCCGGGGATCGCCTGGATCTTCCCGCCGAGGGCAGGGATCCACCAGCTGTGGATGACGTCCCGCGACACGACCTTCAGGTCGACGACGCGTCCGACCGGGACGTACAGCGTGTTGATCGTGCGCGCGCCGTTCGGATAGTCGAACTGCCAGTAGAACTGGTGGCCCTCGACCGTGACGTTCAGCGGATCGGCGGCAGCGGGCGCGTCGGCGATCTTCGGCAGCTCGAGGAAGACGACAACGGCAATGACGCAGAGGATGAGCACCGGAACCACGGTCCAGATGAGCTCGAGGCGCGTGTGGCCGTGCACCTGCGCCCCGTCATCCGTTCGCGCGCGCCCGCGGCTGCGGTACTTGATCACGAAGGTGATGAGCGCGCCTTCGACGAGCACGAAGATCGCCGAGGTGAAGCCGAGGATCACGTAGTACGCGGTGTTGATGTGCTTCGCGTTGGGCGAGTGCGGCTGTACGGGCGTGAAGCCGCCGTTGGCGGCTGCGGCGCCGGCCACCACTACCAGTGCGGCGACCGCGACGAGCGCGAAGAACATCAGCTTCCGACGCAACCCGCGGGCATTCTATGGAGGTGGCCGAGCGCACGCGGGTCGATCTGCCGTCCCATGTCCCCGATCGGTTCGAGGTGTTCGTGAACGGCGTCCGGCAGGATCGTGGCGTCGATTACGAAGTGCTCGGTCGCTCGCTCGTCTTTCCGAGGCCCGTCGCCCAGGAGGGCAAGCTCGGCTTCGTCCGCTGGCTGTCGATGTGGCTCGGCATCGCGGGGTCGTACCGACCTCACGAGAACGTCGATGTCGTCTACGAATCGGGCGGCAAGCGCGGCGTCGTCACCGGTCTCAAGCCCGAGCCCTTCGACGAAAGCTAGGCGCCGACGAGCTCGAGCGCGCGCCGGTCGTGGGCGGTGCGGAGGAGCTCGAGCACGGCCTCCGTGAAGACGTCCTCGACGTCGAGCGCGTAGTACGAGTGGAAGTCGACCGCTCCGTTCAGCTCGGAGACGACGTAGCCGTTGTTCGTCGGCAGCAGGTCGACGCCGACGAGGTCGCCTCGCACGGCGGCGGCGGCGGCGAGCGCGAGGGAGCGGGCCAGTGGAGGCGGCGAGAAGGGCTCGCTGTGCCCGCCGAGCGAGACGTTCGTGCGCCATTCGCCCGGAGCGGCCACGCGCCGCGCTGCGCCGACGATGCGCCCGCCGGCCACGACGATGCGGAGGTCCCAGCCGAGCGGCGGGACAAGCTCCTGCGCGAGTGCGCCGTGCTCGCGGAACCAGCCGCGGAACGCGGCGCGCTCGAGGGCGGCGTCGAGGTCGGCCGCCGTCCGGCAGAGGACGACGTCGCGGCCCCAGCTCCCGAAGCGCGGCTTGAGGACGAGTGGCAGCTCGGGTGCGGGTGACGGCATTCCTTCCGCGATCAGCCACGTGTGCGGATGTGGCAGGCCGGACAGCCGGAGGGCGCGCGCGGTGAGCAGCTTGTCGTGTGCGGCGACGAGCGCGCACGGCCGGTTGAGCACCGTGACGCCGGCCGCGGTCAGCCGTTCGAGCTCGACGGACCCGCTCTCGATCCCGTCCAGACCCTCGCGGACGTCAAGCCGCCCCAGCGCGACGTCTCCAGGCTCGAGGATTCGAAGCGCGTCGCGCGGGGGTAGCACGGCTGCGGCCACGCCCACTGCCTCGGCGGCAGCAGCGAGCGCCTCGTTCGTTTCCGTGCATCGATGCGCGATGACGACGAACCGCATGCTCGGGATGGTGCGGCGGAGCGCGCCGACCGTGGGGGTCCCTCTGGTGACGCTCCTGTGTCTACTTGGGTACGGCTTCGAGCTTGTACCCGACGCCGTAGCGTGTCTGGATGAAGGTGTGGCGAGGCGCGCGTTGGTCGATCTTCTCCCGCAGCCGGCGGACGAAGACGTCCACCGTGCGGTCGCGATGCGACTCGCGCCGCCCCCACAGCTTCTGCAGCAGCTCGTCGCGGGTGGCGACGCGGCCCTGGTCGAGCGCGAGCTGATACAGGAGGCGAAACTCGGTCGGCGTCAGCTCGGCGCTCGCACCGTCGACGTAGGCCTGCACCTCGCGCGGATCCACGCGGAGCTCCTCGATCTCGATCGGCTCTCCGCGCGGGATCTCGTCACGGCGGATCCCTCGGCGTGCTGCCGCGCGCACGCGGGCGACGAGCTCCTTCATCGAGAACGGTTTCACGAGGTAGTCGTCAGCGCCGATCTCGAGCGCGTGCACGCGGTCGTGCTCGGTGCCGCGTGCGGAGACGACGACGACGGGTGTCGAGATCCCCTCGGCGCGAACGGTCTCGATCAGCTTCCAGCCGTCCATGCCGGGGAGCATGAGGTCGAGCACGCAGACGTCCGGCTGCTCGTAGCGGAGGCGGGCGAGGCCCTGTTCGCCGTTCGCGACCCAGACGGCGTCGAAGCCGGCCGCGATCAGATGGCGCGCCATCCCCTGGGCGATGACCTCGTCGTCCTCGACGATGAGCACCTTGGGCATCGGCATCATTATCGAGACAAGCCCGTAATCGACGGGTCACCGGCGGGTGAAGGAGTGGTGAAGGGGTGGTGAACGGGAACAGGGAGCGCGTCCAGGCCCTCGTCGGCGCGCTCGACGAGCCGGTCATCGTGCTCGACAGCGAGCGGCGGCTCGTCGCCGCCAGCCCGTCGGGTGCGGCCGCGCTCGGTGACGGGACGCCAGGCCGGCGTGTGGCCGAGGAGACGCTCTTCGTCGATCCCGCGCCGCTCGTCCTCTTCCTGGCGGCGCTCCCGGAGCTCTCGGCCTACCAGGAGCTGCGGGCCGGGTTCACGGCGGCGGTCTCGCACGAGCTGCGCACGCCGCTCGCCCGCCTCCTCGTGCTCCTCGAGAGCGCGACGCTCCCCGGCGCGCGCGTCGAGGACCTCGTCGAACAGGCCAGGCAGGAGATCCAGCAGGCGCGCGAGCTGATCGACGACGTGCTCTTCCTCGGCGAGCTGGAGACCGGCCGGGAGGTCGTCTCCCTCGGCCGGACTGTGGCGCTCCCGATCCTCGAGGAGGTCGCGCGCGCCTACGTCGACCGCGCGGACCACGCGGGCGTCGAGATCGTCGTCACCGGAGGTGCCGACGTCGAACTTCCGTTGCGGCCGCGGATGATCCGCGTCGTCGCCGAGAACCTCGTCCAGAACGCGATTCGCTATGCGGGGCCTGACAGCACGTGCCGCGTCTCGGTCGACGACGAGGGGACGGTGGCCGTGCTCGCCGTCGCCGACGACGGCACCGGCGTCCGAGAGAGCGAGCTCCCGCGGCTGTTCGAGCGCTTCTACCGCGCCGACCAGGCGCGCACGTCGCGGGGAACCGGGCTCGGGCTTGCGATCGTGAAGCACGTGGTGACGTCTGCCGGCGGAACCGTGGAGGCATTCAGCCCCCCGGGCAAAGGCCTCGAGATCGTCTGCCGTTTCCCCGCCTAGGAGAGGATTGCGCGAAGGGCGGCGAGCGGCTCCGGCTTCACGCGGAAGAAGGCCCAGCTCCCGCGCTGCTCGCGCTCGACGAGGCCGGACTCGAGCAGCACCTTCAGGTGGTGGCTGACGGTCGGCTGGCTCAGGCCGAGCGGCTCGGTCAGATGGCACACGCACGCCTCGCCGTCCGGCTGAGCCTGGATGAGGCTCAGGAGCCGCAGGCGCGCAGGCTCGGCGAGCACCTTGAGGGCGGCCGCCACGCGATCGGCCTCACTCCGGCTGATGGCGCCTTCCAGCAGCGGTGGGCACGACAGCGTGGCAATCGTCTTCATCAGATAGATATTGACAGCCATCGATGTGTTCGGCAAGATCCGGCCGGTGTCCGAGACGCTCGATCCGATCACGCGCAACCAGATCCGGCACGCAGCGGAGGAGCTTCATGAGGAGTTCGCGGGCATGTTCTCCAGCGAGACCATCGCGCGGTACATCGAGGAGTCCAGCGATCTGCTCAGCGGGGCGCGGATCTCGACGTACGTCCCGCTCCTCGTGCATCGCTTCGCACGCGAGCGGCTTCAGGCGCTCGCGCAGGCGCAGGGGGACATCGTGAAGGAGCAGCCCGAGGTGCTGTTTGTGTGCGTGCACAACGCCGGGCGCAGCCAGATGGCGGCCGGGCTCGTCAGCCTGCGCTCGCACGGGCGCATCCACGTTCGCTCGGCGGGCTCCGACCCGGCCGAGAGCATCAACCCCGCGGTCGTCGAGGCTATGAACGAGATCGGCGTCGACATGACGCAGGAGTTCCCGAAGCCGCTTACGGACGAGGTCGTGCGCGCGGCCGACGTCGTCATCACCATGGGCTGCGGCGACGCGTGCCCGATCTACCCGGGCAAGAAGTACGAGGACTGGGAGCTCGACGATCCCGCCGGCCAGGGGATCGACGCGGTGCGGAAGATCCGCGACGACATCGACGCGAGAGTGCAGCGCCTGATCGCCGAGCTTCTGCCCGAGTGAGGGCGCTCCTCGCGGAGGCGATCGGGACATTCGCCCTCGTCTTCGCCGGCTGCGGCGCGATCGTCGTCGACGCGAAGACCGGCGCACTCGGCCATCTCGGGGTCGCGCTCACGTTCGGCCTCGTGATCATGGTGATGATCTATGCGCTTGGGCACATCTCCGGCGCGCACTTCAACCCGGCGGTGACATTCGCCTTCTCGCTCTCGCGCCACTTCCCGTGGTCGCGTGCGCTCGGCTACTGGGCCGCGCAGATCGCCGGCGCCCTCGTGGCCGCCGCCCTCGTCCGCGGCTCACTCGGAAACCACGCGCACGACGGCGCGACGCTTCCGAGCGGCTCGCAGGGCCAGGCGTTCCTGTGGGAGCTCGTGCTCACGTTCTTCCTGATGTTCGTGATCATGGCCGTCGCCACCGACACGCGTGCGGTCGGCGAAGCGGCCGCGATCGCGGTCGGCGGCACTGTCGGGTTGGACGCGCTCTTCGGTGGCCCCGTTACCGGCGCGTCGATGAATCCCGCTCGCTCGCTCGCACCCGCGCTCGTCTCCGGCGACCTGCACGCGCTTTGGCTCTACGTCGTCGCGCCGCCGCTCGGCGCCGCGCTGGCGGCACTGACGTATCGGTACTTGCGCGCTTCCTAGCCGAAGCGACCGGTGACGTAGTCCTCCGTGCGCTTGTCGGAGGGCGCGGTGAAGATCTTCTCGGTCGCGTCGTACTCGATCAGCTCGCCGTAGCGCTCGCCTTCGCCGCCTTGTGAGATGGAGAAGAACGCTGTCATGTCGGCGACGCGCGCCGCCTGCTGCATGTTGTGCGTGACGATGACGAACGTGTACTGGCTCTTGAGCTGGTGCATAAGCTGCTCGATCGCCTGTGTCGCGATCGGGTCGAGCGCCGACGCGGGCTCGTCCATGAGCACGACGTCCGGCTCGACGGCGATCGCGCGCGCGATGCAGAGGCGCTGCTGCTGACCGCCCGAGAGTGAGAGCCCGCTCGCCTTCAACCGGTCCTTTACCTCGTCCCAGAGGGCGGCCTGCGTGAGTGCGCGCTCGACGCGGGCGTCGAGATCTTCCTTCATGCCGAGCACACGGCAGCCCCACGCGACGTTGTCGTAGATCGACTTCGGGAACGGGTTCGGCCGCTGGAAGACCATGCCGATGTTCCGGCGCACGGCGACCGGGTCGATGTTCGACGCGCAGATGTCCTGGCCGTGGTAGCGAATCGTGCCCGTCTGCCTGAAGGTCGGGATGAGGTCGTTCATCCGGTTGAAGCAGCGGATGTACGTGCTCTTGCCGCAGCCGGACGGACCGATGATGGCCGTGACGAGGTTCTTGTAGACCTCCATCGACACGTCCTTGATCGCCGCCTTGGCGCCGTAGATCGCGTCGAGGCCTTCGACCTCGAAGATCGGCTCGAGCCGCTCGCGCGGCGGTATCGGCTGGCGACGAGTCTCGACCCTCACGGTTGGCTCGATGGTAATCGACATGTCCTCGGCTCCTTCCATCAACGGCCGGCGAGCTTGCGGGCATTGCGCGTGGCGAGCCAGCGCGCAGTCAGGCTGGCGAACAGGATGAAGATCAGCAGGACGAATCCGGCTGCCCAGGCACGTGCGTGGTCCTTCGGATCCGGCGACTCCGACAGCTCGAAGATCGCGACCGGGATGGTCTGCAGCGCATGCGCCGGATTCCAGTCGGTCTGCACGCCGACGACCGACGACGTGAAGAGGAGCGGTGCGGTCTCCCCGGCAACGCGGGCGACCGCGAGCACCGTGCCCGTGAGGATGCCGCCGATCGCGCGCGGAAGGACGATGCTCAGCGTCGTCCGCCAGCGCGGCACGCCCAGCGCCAGGCTCGCTTCGCGGAGGGCATTCGGCACGAGCGCCAGCACTTCGATCGTCGTCCGTGCGACGAAAGGAAGCATGAGAATCGCGAGAGAGAACGATCCTTTGAGACCGCTCTGCCCGCTTCCGACGACGAGCAGGACGAAGACGAAGATGCCGATGACGATCGCAGGCACCCCGGCGAGGACGTCGATGACCAACGTGATGACGCTTCGGATCGGCGCCGGTGCGAACTCGTTGACGTAGACCGCGACGAGAATCCCTGCCGGCAGCGCCATCAGCATGGCGATCCCGACGATGACGATCGTCCCGGCGAACGCATTCGAGAGGCCTTGAGGCGCGTTCGTGAGGCTGAAGTTGATCGGCTGCTTCGTGATCAGGTTGAGGTTGAGCTCGCTCCAACCCCGCTGCCCAACGGAGTAGACGACGACGCCGAGGATCGCGATGGCAATTGCCGCGGCGAGCCAGGCCAAGCCTTCCATCGTGCGGTTGACCCGCTTGCGGCGAGGAAGATGGTCGAGCCTGAGGCCGGGGCCTGTCAGGTCCTGCGTGCTCACACGTGTCCCCCACGAGTGACGCCATGCTTCCGCGCGACCCGGCGGACGATCCACTGGGCCACGAGGTTCGCCAGCAGCGAAAACACGAGCAGGACCAGACCGAGGTAGATCAAGGACGAGAGCTGCAACGACGTGACGGCGCCCTGATATGCGGCGGCGATCTTGCTCGCGAGGGTGTCGCCGGTCGAGAAGAGATTCCACTGAATCGTGGGGCTGCCGCCCACCACCTGCGTGACTGCGATCGCCTCCCCCATGGCGCGGCTGAGGCCGAGGATGAGCGCCGCGGCGATGCCTCCGCGCGCGTAGGGGAAGATGACGCCGCGGACCATCTCCCAGCGCGTCGTCCCGAGCGCGAGTGCGCCTTCCTTGAGCTCCGACGGCACTTCGCGGAACAGCTCGCGGCTGATGCTCGAGACGATCGGCAGGATCATGATCGTCAACACGATGATCGCCGTGAAGATGCTTGCACCGGCCGCCGACGGATCGCCGAACAAGGGAATGAATCCGAAGACCGTGTGCAGCCACGACTCGATCGACGTCCGGAGCACGGGGCCGAGCACGTAGATGCCCCACAAACCGATGAGCACGCTGGGAACTGCAGCGAGGGTCTCGACGAGTGCGGTCACCGGCCCCTGGATGACGCGCGGGGCAAGCTCCGTGAGGAAGAGCGCGACGCCGATCGACAGCGGCGCGGCGATCAAGAGTGCGCCGAACGAGGTGAGGACGGTTCCGAAGAGGAAGCTGGCCGCCCCGTAGAGCTCCCGGCCGGGCACCGGGTTCCAAGCGACCCGGATGAGAAACGCCCATCCGTTCTTGACGATCGCGAGCCGCGAGCCGTCGACGATTTTCCAGACGATCAGGCCGACGAGGACGGTGACGCCGAGTGCCGCCGCTCCGGCAACCAGCTGCAGCGACACGTCGCCGAAGCGGACCCGCCGCCCCGTGAAGGGGCGGCGGGTTGGTTCCGTAGAGATGTCCGCAGCGGACACGTACGCCTAACTATGGATCTTCGCGATCGCCTTCTCGGCGACAACGAGCACCGGCTTGGGGAGCGGCACGAAGCGAAGCTTCGCGGTGTACGTCCCCTTCTGCCCCTGGGTGACGGCCCAGAAGATGAACTTCTTCAGGTCGGCTGCCTTGCTCGTCTGGAGAGGCACGATCACGTACGTGAACGTCGAGATCGGGTAGGCGTTGTCGAACTTCTTCGGAGGGTTCACGATCGAGAGCGAATTGTCGGCGGCGGGCTTCGGGTCGCTCAACGCTGCTGCGAGGATCCCGCGGGAGCCCGGCGTCGTGAACTTGCCGGAATTGTTCTTCATGGCGAAGTACTTGACGTGGTTCGCGAGCGAGTACGCGACGTCGGCATAGCCGATCGCGCCGGGCGTCGAGGTGACGACCGCCGTCACGCCGGAGCTGCCCTTCGCACCGACGCCGACCGGCCAGTTCACCGCGGTCGCGGTGCCGATCTGCGAGTTCCAGGCGGCGCTCACGTGGGAGAGGTAGTCCACGAGGTTGTAGGTCGTGCCCGAGCCGTCGGAGCGGTGCGCGATCGTGATCGCCGTGTCGGGCAGCGTGACGCCCTTGTTGAGCTTCGCGATCGCGGGATCGTTCCACTTCGTGATCTGTCCGAAGAAAATCTTCGCAAGCGTCGGGCCGTCCATGTGCAGGAGGTTCTTGACGCCTGGAAGGTTGTACATGATCGCCGTGCCGCCGAGCGCCCACGGGATCTGCTCGCAACCGTTGCAGGCAGTGAACTGATCGGCGGACAAGGGCGCGTCGCTTGCGCCGAAGTCGACCGTCCGGGCCGTGATCTGCGTGATGCCGGCGCCTGAGCCGACCGAGGCATAGTTCAGCGTGTCGCCGAGCGCTCCGCCGACGGCCGCCTGCCACTGGAAGACGAGGGGCGCAACGAACGTGCTGCCCGCCCCGCTGATGGTCGCACCTGCGCTCTTCGCGGGCCGTGCCCCTGCCGTGCCGGCGACAACGACCGCGAGGAGCGCGGCCGCCGCGACGGCGCTGACGATGCGAATCGAAGTACCGAGTTTCGGCATTGAATTTCCTCCTCCTTGGGTTCGCGGCCAACGTACGGCCCGGTCGGAGGCAAGTGGGAAAACGGGCTGTTGCGGCCTGGTTACGGAGTGGTGACGTACCCTCAAATGCCAGCACCCATGGGGTGTACGGTGTCGCGATGGCCATCGACGAAGCCCTCGATCGGATCGAAGCTCAGCTCCAGGAAGAGGGCCAGCGGGTGCTCAGCGCCGTCCGTGGCGCGATCCGCGCGCTCCAGGAGCGCGACGTCGAGCTGGCAGACGAGGTCATCGCCTTCGACGACGAGATCGACCAGCTCTTCCTCGGCATCGAAGGCTCGATCCAGGCACTCCTCGCGCTGCAGACTCCGGTCGCGCGCGACCTCCGGTTGCTCCTGGCCATGCTCCACATCAACCTGCTCCTCGAGCGCAGCGGCGACGGCTGCGTCACGGTCGCAAAGCTGTCGAAGCTCGTGTCCGACGCGGATCCCGATCCGGCCCTCAGCGGCGTGCTCGTCGAGATGGGCGACCGCGCGGAGGAGATGGTGCGGGTGGCGCTCGACTCGTTCTCGCGCCGCGACCTCGCCGGTGCGGAGAGCCTCGTCGAGCTGGACGAGCTGATCGACCGCGCGAACCGCCGGTTCGTCGAGCGTCTCGTCGACGTCATGGCCGAGCCCTCGCTGCGCGAATGGGGCCTGCGCATGGTGGTGGTCGCTCGCACGATCGAGCGCATCGGAGACCGCGCCGTCGACATCGGCGAGCAGACCGCCTACCTGCTCACGGCGCAGTTCCGCGAGTTCACCGACGCGTCACATCCCGTCGAGTCCTAGAATCCCGGACGTGAACCGCCGGACCCTCGCCGCCCTGGCCGTCGTCCTCGGCATCGCGCTCATCGCGATCGCGATCGTCTACTGGGTCGAGCCGGCGAAGTCGCTGCCGTCCTTCTTCCCCGGTCGCCAGGCAGGCTCGAACCATCACCACACGAAGCACGGGATCGCGTCGTTCCTCGTGGGGCTCGCGGCCTTCGCCTTCGCCTGGTTTAACACCGGCCCGAAGAAGACGCGCGCCGCGGCGTAGTGCCGATCAGCTACTTCCATGCGGCGATCCTCGGCCTGCTCCAGGGCGTGTCCGAGCTCTTCCCGGTGTCGAGCCTGGGACACACGGTCATCATTCCGAAGCTCCTCGGCTGGAACATCCATCAGAACGCGCCGTACTTCCTGACCTTCCTCGTCGCGCTCCATCTCGCGACGGCGCTCGTGCTCCTCGCCTTCTTCTGGCGCGACTGGGTGCGGATCGTCAAGGGCATCGGCCGCTCGCTGCGCGACCGCGAGATCGCCCCCGACGACGCCGACGCAAAGCTCGGCTGGCTGCTCGTCGTCGGCACCATCCCGGCGGGGATCCTGGGGCTCACGCTCCAGGACAAGCTGCGATCGCTGTTCGCCTCGCCGCAGTACGCGTCCATCTTCCTCGCGCTCAACGCGCTCGTTCTCTTCGGGGCCGAGCTTCTCCGCCGCCGGGCGCCCGTAACGGCGGAGGACGACGACGAGCGCATCGCGCGCACGGTCGGCTGGCGCGACACCACGCTCGTCGGCGCGGCGCAGGCGCTGGCGCTCATCCCCGGCTTCTCGCGCTCGGGCGCATCGATGGGCGGCGGCTTGCTCGTCGGGCTCTCCCACAAGGACGCGGCGCGCTTCGCATTCCTGCTCGCGACGCCGATCATCATCGCCGCGGCCGTCCTCAAGCTGCCGGACCTCGCTGGTTCGCAGGGCAACGGCGTCCGGGGGCCCGCGGCGGTCGGCGCCGCCTGCTCGGCCGTGACCGCGTTCCTCGCCGTCCGGTTCCTCATGCGCTATTTCGAGAACAACACGCTCCTGCCGTTCGCGATCTACTGCGCCGCCGCCGGCACCGCCGCCGCGATCTATTTCGCGGTCTCGTAACCGGATCGCAACCCGCCGCGAGGGCGCGGAGGCATAGTGTGGTCTGTCCCCATGGCAGTTGTACGCGGAAAGAAGCGGGCCCCGACCGGCGGCGATCGGCTCATCAACCGCGAGCTGTCCTTCCTCGACTACGACGCCCGCGTGCTCGACATCGCCTCCGACGCAAGCCTGCCGCTCCTGGAGCGCGTGCGCTTCTGCGCGATCTTCTCCTCGATGCTGGACGAGTTCTTCATGACGCGCATCGCCGGCCTCACGGGCCAGGCAGCGGCGGGCGTCGCCGTCCGCTCGCCGGACGGGCGGACGCCGCAGCAGACGATCGCAGAGTCGCGCGCGCGGGTCCTCGAGCTGTACGCGGAGCAGGCCCGGATCTGGGCGGACGAGCTGTGTCCAGCCCTCGCCGACGAGGGGATCGTCGTCTCCGGCATCGACGACCTCGGCGGCCACGAGCTGAAGGAGCTCGTGCACCTGTACGAGGACGAGATCTATCCGGTGCTGACGCCGCTCGCTGTTGGGCCGGGCCAGCCCTTCCCGTACATCTCGGCGCTCTCCGTCAGCCTCGCCGTGTTCGCCCGCGATCCCGAATCCGGGGAGGAGCGGTTCGCGCGCGTGAAGGTTCCCGAGGGTCTGCCCCGCTTCGTCTCCGTCGGCGACGCTGGCCGTTTCGTCCCGCTCGAGCAGGTGCTGACGCACTTCCTGCCCTCGTTGTTCCCCGGTATGGACATCCTCGAGCGCTCGGTGTTCCGGGTCACGCGCGACGCTGACCTCGAAGTCTCGGACGAGGCCGACGACCTGCTCGAGGCGGTCGAGCTCGAGCTTCGCCGGCGGCGCTTTGGGGAGGTCACGCGTCTCGAGGTGTCGAGCTCGATGTCCCGCCCAATGCGCGAGCGTCTGCAGCAGGGCCTCAGAGTCGCCGACGACCTCGTCTATCCCGTGACGGGGATCCTCGACCTCGTCGACGCGAGCGAGCTGACGCGACTCGACCGGCCCGACCTCAAGCTCGACCCGTGGCTGCCCGTCGCACGGCCGCCGCTCGCGAACGTCGAGGCAGACGAGCAGTTCGCGGTCATCCGCGCCGGCGACGTGCTCGTCCACCATCCGTACGACTCGTTCGGCGCGAGCTTCCAGTCGTTCGCAGACGAATGCGCGCAGGATCCGGACGTCATCGCGCTCAAGTCGACGGTGTATCGCACGAGCGACGAGTCGCCGCTCGTGCCGGCGCTGATCGAGGCCTCGGAGAACGGCAAGCAGACCGTGTGTCTCGTCGAGATCAAGGCTCGCGGCGACGAGCGGCGAAACATCGAGTGGTCGCGCGCAATGGAGCAAGCGGGCGTGCACGTCGCGTACGGATTCCCGTCGCTGAAGATCCACGCGAAGATGACGCTTGTCGTGCGCCGCGAGGGAGGCGGGCTCCGCCGGTACGTCCACATCGGCACGGGCAACTACAACAGCGTCACCGCGCGCGCGTACGAGGACTTCGGTCTCTTCACCGCGGACGAGGACATCGCTGCCGACGTCGCCGATCTCTTCAACTACGTGACGGGCTTCGGTCGCCCGGCGCATTTCCGTAAGTTGCTCGTCGCGCCGTTCACGCTTCGGCAGCGCCTGATCGACGAGATCCGCGGCGTGGCCGCGGCGGCGCGCGACGGCCGCAAGGCCCGCATTCGCATCAAGGTGAACGGGCTCACGCACACGGACGTGATCGACGAGCTCTACGCGGCCTCGGAAGCGGGTGCGCGCATCGACCTGATCGTGCGCGGCGTGTGCTCGCTGCGTCCGGGTATTGCCGGACTGAGCGAGAACATCCGCGTGCGCAGCGTGCTCGGCCGCTTCCTCGAGCACAGCCGGCTCTTCTTCTTCGAGGCCGGCGACCGCACCGCGTACTACCTCGGGAGTGCGGACATGATGCCGCGCAACCTCGACCATCGCGTCGAGGTCGTCGCGCCGGTGGAGGACGTCGCGATCCAGGCCGAACTGGCCGCGACCTTCGAGACGCTGCTCACCGACAACACCTCCTCGTGGGAGCTTCGTTCCGACGGAACGTGGGAGCGCGTCCGGACGAAGAAGGACGACCGTGTTCGGTCGGCGCAGGCGACGATGATGCGGCGGGCCCGCCGCCGGGTCTCGCTCGCCCGCGCGGCCCGGTAGCCACGTTTTCACGACTTCGACACCGGCTGTTCACGGCCCGGTTGAGCCGTCCTCCGGCGGGGGACCTACCATGCTCCGTTGTGCGGATCGGAGTCGTCGACGTCGGGTCGAACACCATTCGCCTGCTCCTGGCGCAGGTCGACGGCCGCGACCTCGTCCCGCTGGAGAAGGAACGCGTGCGGCTCTCGCTCGGCGCGGAGATCGAGCGCACCGGTGTCGTCTCCGACGTCAGCATCGCGGCGGCGGCGAAGGCGGTCGGCAAGCTCTGCGGCCTGGCACGCCGCGGCGGCGCCGAGACGCTTGACGTGTTCCTCACCGCGCCGGGCCGGCAGAGCGGGAATGCCGACGTGCTCGTCGCCGCGATCACGCGCAGTGCCGCTCATACAGTCCGCGTTCTCTCCACCGAGGAGGAGGGACGGCTCGCCTACGCGGGTGCAGTCGCGACGGCAGACGTCCCGCTGCCCCGCACGATCGCGGTCTGCGACGTCGGGGGCGCATCGACCGAGATAGCCGTCGGCGATCCCGGAGCGGACCCGCGCTGGATCCGGTCCGTCGACCTGGGCTCCGTCCGGCTGACGGAGCGCGTCGAAGGAACCAAGGCTGCGCAGGCCGAAGCGTCGCGGGCGTTCGAGACGGTCGTGCCGCCGCAGGTCCAGGTCGCTCTTGCCGTCGGCGGCAGCGCGCGCGCGGCCCGCCGGCTCGTCGGTCCCTGGCTCGGCGAGGCGGAGCTGGCGGAAGCGCTGCGCATCGTCGAGACGAAGCGCGAGCAGACCATCGCGCGGCGGTACGGCGTGCATCGCACCCGCGCCCGGATCCTCCCGGCCGGGATCGTGCTCCTCACCGAGGTCCAGCAGCGGCTCGGCGTTCCGCTGCACGTGTGCGACGGCGGCATCCGCGAGGGCGCGGTGCTCGCCACCGTCGCCGAGCTCGCGGCCTAGATCAACGTCACGTCGCGCGGATAGCTGAGTAAGCCTGCGGCCGTCACTTGGTCGACCCAGCGCAGCTCGTCGACCTCCTCGTTGGCGGTGAAGCCGTCGTCCGCCTGCACGCTCATGCGCCACCAGCGCACGCGCTTCGGCCTGCCCTTCGTATCGACGTAGTGCGTGGATGGGAGCTCGTCCTCGAGCACACAGTGCAGACCGGTCTCCTCGTGCACCTCGCGTAGCGCGCAGTCCTCGTCCGACTCGCCCTCCTCCGCCTTCCCCTTCGGGAACGTCCAGTCGTCGTATCTCGGACGGTGCACGAGGAGCACGTCGCCGCCGCGCTGCACCACGCCGCCGGCTGCGCGGACGACGTCGGTCACTTCGCGGCGCGGGCGAGACGGTCCCAGGCCCTGCGCCAACCATTGCGTGCGCTTGCGCGCCGGGCGCGTTCGCGCTCGATCAGGCGGCCGGCGACGATCGCCCGCTCCGGCGCGGAGGAGAGGTCGCGCAGAGTCATTTCCGCGACGACGGAGTCCTGGTGCTCGCCGAGCACGTCCTGCAGCGCTTTCGCACGCTTGACCACTGCGCTCTTGCCGGCGAGCTCGTACGCGTAGCGGACGCGCTTGCCGCGCTTGCGCAGCGCGTGCAGCTCGTCGTCCGCCGGCTCCGTGCCCGTCGCGCGGACGTCCTTGCGCAGCTTCTTCAGCTCTCGCTTCGCGAGCTCGTCGAGCGTGACGTCGGCACCGCTGGGCGTGAGCCCGTCGACCTCCGCAGCGAAGCGATCGAGTAGCGCGAAGTACCGGTCGCCGCCGAGGACCTTCAGCAGCGACGTGCGTGCGCTCGTGCGCCGGCGCTCGAGCGTCCGCAGCAACGCCCGAGATGCCGTGCGGTCGGCGGGATCGAGGTCCTCGGTTTCCGCGCGCAGGCGCTCGAGGAGAACGTCGAGGTCGCGGACGGCGCCGAGCTTCTCGCCCACCCAGCGCAGCTCCTCCGTGAGACCGCTCAGGTCGTTCGCGTACAGCGGCTGTCCGGCGCGCAAGAGCGCGCGCGAGCGGCGGACGGCGACGCGCATGTCGTGCAGGCTCTCCGGATCGCGCCCGAGCCGCGTGCCGGGATCGTTGGCGAGCACGGTGCGTAGTTGCGCGCGCAGCCGGATGCGCAGCGCATCGAGCGGGCCTGCGGGCGCATGGTCGTCGACCGGAAGGCGCAGCACCCGGAACAACTTCGGGGTGCCATCCGTCGGTCGGGCGCCTGCATGTTCCAGCTCGTCCGCGATCACGCCCAGCTGCTTCGGCTTGCCCTGCTTCAGCTCGACCTCGATCTCCACGAACTCCTCGACGACGCGGAGTGCGTCCATGACCGAGACGTCGTCGATCGTCACCTCGGCTGTGCTGCCGTTGCGCGCCACAAGCGCTCCGTGCCGGCGCGTGCGCAGCTCGGCGACGGGTGCGACCGGTCCGTGCCGGAGGTGTGCGACGAGCAGTTGCGCGATCGACTTCGGTGCCCCCGCAGGCCCACCCGCCTCCTCGAGCTCGAGCCTCGCGTCGCCGGCCGGGAGCTTGAGCTGCCAGAGGCTCCGTCCCCGCTCGGTGCGCCGGCGCAGCGTGATCCCGGCGTGCGCCAGCGAGCGGTCGGCCGTGTCGTGGTAGATCGACGTGAAGACCCGCGGCTCGAGCGGCTCCCCGCCCAGGTCGGGGAGCTCGAAGCCTTCCGGCGCATCGAGCTTGCGCTCGTACTCGGCAACCGCTTCCACGACGGTGACGATAGCCGCGCCGCTCACGGCGATTCGGGATTCACCGGACCGTTACCGGACCGGCTTGTCTTCACCCGCTGCGGCGACCGTCCTCGGTCGCCGCGCGCAGGCGCGCCGCGAGCTCCGGGGTCAGGTCACCGTGGTGGTACTGCCAGCCCCAGTTCCCGTACGTCCGGCCGGGGTAGTTCATGCGCCCCTCGGTGCCGAGGCCGAGCACGTCCTGGATGGGAACGATGGCCAGGCGCGCGCGCGAGGTCATCGCCATGCGGATCAGCGCCCAGTTCGGCTCGGCCGGGTCGAGCCCGGTCGCCGCCTGCTGTTTGCGGGTCAGGGAGTCGAACCATCCCACCGCCGTGTCCGTGTCGTGCGTGCTCGTGTACACGACGGCGTTCTCCGGATGGTTCGCCGGCGCGTGCAGGCTCGTCGGCGGCCGGCCGAACGCCCAGTGGAGGACGACGATGCCGGGGAGCCCGAGCTCGTCGCGCAGGCGGTAGACGGCCGGTGTGATCACGCCGAGGTCTTCCGCGATCAGCGGCAGGTCGCCGAGTGCGGCCTCGATCGCGGCGAAGAGCTCGGCGCCGGGCGCGCGACGCCAGTGGCCGTTGCGCGCCGTCTTGAGGCCGGCGGGGATTGCCCAGTACGAGACGAAACCGCGGAAGTGATCGACGCGCGCCATGTCCACGTGCTCGAACGTGCGGCGGAAGCGCTCGACCCACCAGCGAAAGCCGGTGGCGCGATGCGCGGGCCAGTCGTACAACGGGTTGCCCCAGTGCTGGCCGTTCGCGTTCAGCGGGTCCGGTGGCGCGCCGGCGACCTCGCCGTGCGAGAACAGCTCCGGCCACGCCTGGATGTCCGCGCCGATGTCGGAGACGTAGATCGGGACGTCTCCGATCAGCCGCACGCCGCGCTCGCGGGCGTATCCGCGCAGCGCCGTCCACTCGCGCTCGAACCGCACCTGGTCGGCGAGCGCGCCCGCGCCCTCGAAGTGCGCCCACTCGGCGCTCCAGTACGGCTTCGCTCCGACGAAGTCCTCGATCTCCGCTGCGCTCACCGGCGCCGCGGGATCGGCGAGCAGCGCCGGCGATCCGGCGAACGCCGACGTCGTCCGGTACGGCGAGCCGAACTCGTCCGGCGGGCCGATCGGCAGCATCTGCCACCACGATTGCCCGGCCTCCGCCAGCCAGTCGACGAAGCGGTACGCCTCGTCGCCCAGTCGACCGCCCGGGAGCGAGGTCGGATGCAGCAGGATGCCGGACGAGCGACCGAGCTCCACGTCTTGATCCTCTCCCATCCGGGAGACTTCCTGCGCCGTGCCACTGCCGAAGACATCCACACCGCCCCCGCGCATCCAGATCCTCGAGGTCGTGCCGCAGGTCGACTGCGGCCGCTTCCCGGTGAAGCGTGTCGCCGGCGAGCGAGTCGATATCGCAGCGCGCATCTTTCGCGACGGGCACGACGTCCTCGGCGCGGCCGTGCGCTACCGGCCTGCCGGGACCTCGCGCTGGCAGGAGGCGCCGTTGGCCGCGCTCGGCAACGATCAGTGGTCCGGGTCCTTCCCGGTCGACCGTTCCGGTGCGTGGTCGTTTCGTATCGAGGCGTGGACGGACCGGATCGCCTCCTTCCAGGACGAGTTGCGGCGCAAGGTCGAGGGTGGCCAGGAAGACGTCAGCAGCGAGCTCGCCGAGGGCGCCGCGCTGCTCGGCCGCGCGGCGGTGACGGTCGCGGAGGCGCTCGCCGCGCCGGCGGGCGACCGCTCCGGGACCGCGTCGTCGGAGGTGTACGAGGTGGACGTCGACCGCGTGCTCGCGCGGTTCGGCTCGTGGTACGAGCTCTTCCCGCGGTCGTGGGGCGGCTTCGAAGGCGTGCGCAAGCTGCTGCCGGACTTCGCCGACCTCGGCTTCGACGTGCTCTACCTGCCGCCCATCCACCCGATCGGACGCACGAATCGGAAGGGCCGCAACAACACGCTCACCGCAGGCCCGAAGGATCCGGGCAGCCCGTGGGCGATCGGCAGCAGCGAGGGCGGACACGACGCGGTTCATCCCGAGCTTGGCTCCCTGAAGGAGTTCGAGCGGCTCGTCGCGGACGCGAAGAAGCACGGCATCGAGATCGCGATCGACTTCGCCATCCAGTGCTCGCCCGACCACCCGTGGCTCAAGGAGCACCCCGAGTGGTTCAACCGCCGCCCGGACGGGACGCTGAAGTACGCGGAGAACCCGCCGAAGAAGTACCAGGACATCTACAACGTGAACTTCGAGAGCGAGGACTGGAAAGGGCTCTGGGCCGCGCTGCGCGACGTCGTCCTCACCTGGGTCGAGCGCGGCGTCACCGTCTTCCGCGTCGACAACCCGCACACGAAGCCGGTGCCCTTCTGGGAGTGGCTGATCGACGAGGTGCGCCGCGACCATCCGGAGGTGATCTTCCTCGCCGAGGCGTTCACGCGCCCCGCGATGATGACGACGCTCGCGAAGTCCGGGTTCGCGCAGAGCTACACGTACTTCACGTGGAAGAACACGCGCTGGGAGCTGCTCGAGTTCATGGGCCAGCTGCTCGACTGGTCGGAGATCTACCGGCCGAACGTGTTCGCGAACACGCCCGACATCCTGCACGAGTACCTGCAACGCGGCGGGCCGCCCGCGTTCGAGGCGCGACTCGTGCTCGCGGCCACCCTGTCGCCGGCGTACGGGATCTACTCGGGTTTCGAGAGCTTCGAGAACGTGCCGGTGCGCGAAGGCAGCGAGGAGTACCTCGACTCGGAGAAGTACGAGGTGAAGAAGCGGCGCCTCGACGGCCCGCTGCTGCCGCTCATCGCGACGCTCAATCGCGTGCGGCGCGAGAACGCTGCGCTGCAGCGGCTCGACAACGTCACGTTCCTCGAGACCGAGAACGAGCAGCTGTTCGGCTACCTGAAGCGCGCGGGCGACAACGACGTGCTCGTCGTCGTCAACCTCGACCCGAAGGCGGCGCAGCGCGGCGTGTGCATCCTCCCGGTCGCGACCGGCCTCCCGCCGACCTACAAGGTGCGCGACCTCCTCGCGGGAGCCGAGTGGACGTGGCATATCGGCCGCAATTACGTCGAGCTGCCGCCCGGGAAGAGCCACATGCTTAAGGTTGTCCGATGAGCGAACAGTGGTTCGAGCGCGACCCGCTGTGGTTCAAGCGCGCCGTCTTCTACGAAGTGCACATCCGCGGCTTCTTCGACGGCAACGACGACGGCGCCGGCGACTTCCGCGGGCTCATCGAGAAGCTCGACTACCTGCAGTGGCTCGGCGTCGACTGCATCTGGCTGCTGCCGATGTATCCGTCCCCGCTGCGGGACGGCGGTTACGACATCGCCGACTTCTTCGGCATCCATCCCGACTACGGCACGGTGGACGACTTCAAGGAGTTCGTCGAGCAGTCGCACCAGCGCGGTATCCGCGTCATCGCCGACCTGGTCATGAACCACACCTCCGCCGACCATCCGTGGTTCCAGGAGTCGCGCACCGATCCCACCGGCCCGCGCGGCGACTGGTACGTGTGGGCGGACAATGACGAGGCGTATCGCGACGCGCGCGTCATCTTCGTCGACACGGAGCCGTCGAACTGGACGTTCGATCCCGTGCGCGGGCAGTACTACTGGCACCGCTTCTTCAGCCACCAGCCCGACCTGAACTTCGACAACGTCGAGGTGCAGGAGGCGATGCTCAACGTCCTGCGCTTCTGGCTCGACCTCGGCATCGACGGCTTCCGCCTCGACGCCGTGCCGTATCTGTTCGAGCGTGAGGGAACGAACGGCGAGAACCTCCCCGAGACGCACGAGTACCTGAAGCGCGTGCGTACGGAGATCGACGCGCGCTATCCCGATCGCGTCCTCCTCGCCGAGGCGAACCAGTGGCCGGCCGACGTCGTCCAGTACTTCGGCGACGGCGACGAGTGCCACATGGCGTTCCACTTCCCGGTGATGCCGCGCATGTTCATGGCCGTCCGTCGCGAGGACGCGACGCCGGTGTACGAGATCCTCGAACGCACGCCGCCCATCCCCGACAACTGCCAGTGGGGGCTCTTCCTGCGCAACCACGATGAGCTGACGCTCGAGATGGTCACCGCCGACGAGCGCGACTACATGTACGCCGAGTACGCGAAGGATCCCCGGATGAAGCTCAACCTCGGGATCCGCCGCCGGCTCGCGCCCCTCCTGGACGGGGGCAGGGACGACATCGAGCTGATGCACGCCATCCTCTTCTCGCTGCCAGGTTCGCCCGTCCTCTATTACGGGGACGAGATCGGCATGGGGGACAACGTCTACCTCGGCGACCGCGACGGGGTGCGAACGCCGATGCAGTGGACGGGCGACCGAAACGCGGGCTTCTCGCGCGCCGACTGGGCCCAGCTCTATCTCCAGCCGCTCATGGATCCGGTGTACGGCTACCAGGCGGTCAACGTCGAGGCGCAGCTCCGCTCGCCCACGTCTTTCCTGCGCTGGCTGCACCGGTTCATCGCGCTCCGCAAGGAGCATCCGGTGTTCGGCCTGGGCAGCTACGAGCCGCTCGGCTCGGACAACTCCCAGATTTTCGCCCATATCCGGCGGTTGGAGGAGGACATCATCCTCTGCGTGCACAACCTCGCCCGCTCGGCCCAGCCCGTGCAGCTCGACCTCTCACGCTATGTGGGTATGGTCCCGGAGGAGATGTTCGGCCGGACGAGCTTCCCGGCGATCGGGGAGCTGCCGTACCTGCTGACGCTCGCGCCAAGGGGGTTTTTCTGGTTCCGCTTGAGGCAGCAGGGATGAGCTTCGACGAGCAATCGCTCATCGACGGCATCGTGCAGCAGCGCTGGTACGGGGGGAAGTCGCGCGACGTCTCGCACGCGCAGGTGCTGGACTCCGTCGTGCTGCGCGCCGCCGATCCGCAGTTCGCGCTTGCGCTCGCCGAGCTGCGCTACGACACCGGCGCGCACGACATCTACCAGTTGCTCGTCCCGGAGGAGGAGACCTTCGGCCTCGCGCGCGAGCTCGTCAGCGCGATGCGTTCCGGGCTCACGCTGCAGGGATCCGACGGCATCGTCGAGTTTCGCCCCGTGCCCGGGTTCGCCGGTCTCGGCCGCGAGCTGAACGACGCGCGCGACGTCGGCGCCGAGCAGTCGAACACGTCTGTCGTCTTCGACGACGAGCTCGTCCTCAAGGTCTTCCGCCGCCTCGAGCCCGGGCTCAACCCCGAGCTGGAGATGCTGCGCTTCCTCACCGAGCACGGCTTCCCGAACATCGCTGCGCTCGGCGGCTGGTACGCGTACGCGGGCGGGCCGCTCTCGGCCACGCTGGGGATCCTGCAGGAGTACGTGCGCGGTGGGCTCGACGGCTGGGAGCTCGCGCTCGACGAGCTCGCCGAGGAGCCGGAGCGCTTCCTGTCCCGTCTCGGCCGGCTCGGCGAGGTGACCGGCGAGATGCACACGGTGCTCGCGTCCGAGCCGAACGATCCCGCCTTCTGTCCGGAGTCTCCGAGCGTCGAGGCGCTCGGCCTGCTGACGGCGACCGTCGACGAGGAGATCGCGCGCGTCTTCGTCTCGCTGTCGGACGACGAGGAGGCCGTGTCGCCGATCGCGGGCCGCGGCGAGGAAGTCCGCGACCAGCTGCGGCAGCTCTCGCACGCCGGCGCTGCGGGCCAGTTCATCCGCACGCACGGCGACTACCACCTCGGCCAGACCATGTGGGCGGACGACGACTGGGTGATCCTCGACTTCGAGGGCGAGCCGGCGCGCTCGCTCCCCGAGCGGCGCCGCAAACGCTCCGCCTTGCGCGACGTGGCCGGGATGCTGCGCTCGTTCGCGTATGCCGCGAGTGCCGTCTCGCTGCTGCGCGACGTCGAGCCGCCGGACGGGTGGGAGGAGCAGGCGCGTGCCCGGTTCCTCGAGGGCTATTTCGAGACGGCCGACCCGGCGCTCTTGCCTGCGGGATCGGCGGCGACCGACCGGCTGCTCTCCGTGTTCGAGCTCGAGAAGGCGGTGTACGAGCTCCAGTACGAGCTCGACAACCGTCCGGACTGGGTCGGAATCCCGGTGCGCGGCATCCACCGGCTGATCGAGGAGACCTCCACCCGCGCGTGATCGAACTAGGTGCCGACCCGCATGCGATCCTCGGCGCGCACGCGGCGGACGGCGGCGTCGTCGTGCGGGTGTTCCGGCCGGAAGCGCAGGCGGTACGCGTCCAACCCGCGGGCGTCGATGCGGAGCTGAAGGATCCGGCCGGCCTGTGGGAGGCGATGCTGCCGAAGGCGCGGCTGCCGCTCACCTACGAGCTCGAAGTCGACTATCCGAACGGCAGCACGTTCACGGTGCGCGACCCGTACGCGTTCCTGCCGACGCTCGGCGACCTCGATCTCCATCTGGTCATGGAAGGGCGGCACGAGGAGCTGTACGAGAAGCTCGGGGCGCATGTGCGCGAGATCGACGGCGTCACGGGCACCGCGTTCGCCGTCTGGGCGCCGAACGCGCGCTCGGTCGCCGTCGTCGGCGACTTCAACTCCTGGGACGGCCGCCTGCACCCGATGCGGTCGCTCGGCTCGTCCGGCATCTGGGAGCTCTTCGTCCCCGACGTCGCGCCCGGCTCGTACTACAAGTTCGAGGTCCGCTCGCAGGACGGCCGCCTCCGGCTGAAGGCGGACCCCGTCGCATTCCACGCCGAGGTCCCGCCCGGCAACGCGTCGCGCGTGTTCCGTTCGGAGCACGTCTGGTCGGACGACGCGTGGATCGAGCGCCGCGGCGGGTCGGAGCCGTTGCGCGAGCCGATGTCGATCTACGAGGTGCATCTCGGCTCGTGGCGGCGCAACCCGCTCGACGACAACCGCCCGCTCTCGTACCGCGAGCTCGCGGACGAGCTCGCCGACTACGTATCCGATCTCGGCTTCACGCACGTCGAACTGTTGCCCGTCATGGAGCACCCGTTCTCGGGATCGTGGGGATACCAGGTCACCGGCTACTTCGCGCCGACGTCACGTTTCGGCGACCCGGACGACTTCCGCGCCTTCGTCGAGCGCATGCACGAGCGCGGCATCGGCGTCATTCTCGACTGGGTGCCCGCGCATTTCCCGCGCGACGACTGGGCGCTCGCGACGTTCGACGGCACGCATCTGTACGAGCACGCCGACCCGCGCCGCGGCGCGCATCCGGACTGGGGGACGCTCGTCTTCAACCTCGGCCGCAGCGAGGTGAAGAACTTCCTGCTGTCGAACGCGCTCTACTGGCTGCGCGAGCATCACGCCGACGGGATCCGCGTCGACGCCGTCGCGTCGATGCTCTATCTCGACTATTCGCGCAAGGCCGGGGAGTGGATCCCGAACGAGTACGGCGGCCGCGAGGATCTGGACTCGGTCGCGTTCCTGAAGGAGATGAACGAGACGATGTTCGCGCGCGTGCCCGGCGTCATTTCGGCCGCCGAGGAGTCGACGGCGTGGCCCGGCGTGTCGCGCCCGACGTACCTGGGCGGGCTCGGCTTCGGCTTCAAGTGGAACATGGGCTGGATGCACGACACGCTCGTGTACTTCCAGAAGGACCCCGTCTATCGCAGCTTCAACCACCACACGCTGACGTTCTCGCTGCTGTACGCGTTCAGCGAGAACTTCATCCTCCCGCTGTCGCATGACGAGGTCGTGCACGGCAAGCGGTCGCTGCTCGACAAGATGCCCGGCGACCGGTGGCAGAAGTTCGCCAACCTGCGCTCGCTGTACGCGTACATGTGGGCGCACCCGGGCAAGAAGCTCCTCTTCATGGGCGGCGAGCTGGGCGAGTGGGAGGAGTGGAACGCCGAAGGGTCGTTGCACTGGAACCTGCTCGAGTACGCGGAGCACGCGGGCGTACAGTCGCTCGTCCGCGATCTGAACCGCGCGTACCGCGACACGCCCGCGCTGTACGAGCGCGATTTCGATCCGAACGGCTTCCGCTGGCTCGAGGCCAACGACGCGTCGAACAACGTGCTCGCGTTCGCGCGACTGGACGACTCTGGCGAGCGGCCGCTCGTCTGCGTGCTCAACCTGTCGCCCGTGCCGCGCTACGACTATCGCGTCGGCATGCCGCTCTGCTGCCGCTGGCACGAGCTGCTCAACTCCGACTCGCCGTTCTACGGCGGGTCCGGCGTCGGCAATCTCGGCGCCGTCGAGGCTGAGCCGGTGGGGTGGCACGACCAACCGTTCTCCGCGCTCCTGACGCTGCCGCCGCTCGGCGCAGTGTGGCTGGTCCCTGAGTAACGTCTATCGTCCGCGGGCGTGTTCACGACGCGCCCCGAGCTCCGCGGCACTTTCGGCATGGTCGCGTCGACGCATTGGCTCGCGTCGGCCGCCGGCATGGCGGTGCTCGAGCGGGGCGGCAACGCCTTCGACGCCGCCGTCGCCGCCGGATTTACGCTGCAGGTCGTCGAGCCGCACCTGAACGGCCCAGGCGGCGACCTCCCTGCGATCCTCTGGCCCGTCTCGAGCGGCGAGCCGGTCGTCCTGTGCGCACAGGGACCGGCGCCGCGTGCGGCGACGATCGGGCACTATCGCGACGAGCTCGGCCTCGACCTTGTCCCCGGTACCGGCCCGCTGTCCGCGGTCGTTCCGGGCGCATTCGGCGGCTGGCTCACCATGCTGCGCGACTTCGGGACGATGCCGCTCGCGGAGGTCATGCGCTTCGCGATCGACTACGCCGAGAACGGCTATCCGGTGTTGCCACAGATTGCGAACGCGATCGGCAACGTCGAGTCGCTCTTCCGCGACGAGTGGACGACGTCGGCGAACGTCTATCTGTCGGCGCTCGAGCCCGGCACGCTGCACCGGAACCAGCGGCTTGCTGAGACGTACCGACGACTCGCCGCGTCGCGCGACCCGCTCGACGATTGGTACCGCGGCTTCGTCGCCGAGGCGATCGTCGCGTTCCAGGAACGCGAGTGGATGGACAGCTCCGGTGTCAGGCACCGCGGATTGCTGGCTGCTGACGACCTGAGCGAGTGGCGGGCGACGATCGAGCAGCCGCTCGCGGTCGACTACCACGGCCTCACGGTGCTCAAGGCGGGGCCGTGGAGCCAGGCGCCGGTGTTCCTCCAGCAGCTCCGCCTCCTCGAGGGCTTCGACCTGGCCGGCATGGGCCACGCGAGCGCCGAGTACGTCCATGTCGTCACCGAGTGCGCGAAGCTCGCGTTCGCGGACCGCGAGGCGTGGTACGGCGATCCCGACTTCGTCGACGTGCCGATGGAGATGCTGCTGTCGCGGGAGTACGCCGACCAGCGCCGGGAGCTCGTAGGCGACGAATCCTCTGCCGAGCTGCGCCCGGGCGGCGACCATCCGCGCCTGCCCGCGCCCGTCGTCGGAGCGCTCGCCCCCGGCGTCGGCGAGCCGACGCGCGGCGACACCGTGCACATCGACGTCGTCGACCGGTGGGGGAACATGGTCTCGGCTACGCCGAGTGGCGGCTGGCTGTGGGGCGCGCCGGTCATCCCCGAGCTCGGCTTCTGTCTCGGCACGCGCGCGCAGATGTTCTGGCTCGAGGAAGGCCTGCCCAACTCGCTCGAGCCGGGGAAGCGGCCGCGCACGACGCTGTCGCCGACGCTGGCGCTGCGTGACGGCGAGCCCGTCCTCGCGCTCGGCACGCCCGGCGGCGACCAGCAGGACCAGTGGACGCTGCACTCGTTCCTCGCGCACGTGCACTTCGGCATGGACCTGCAGGCCGCGATCGACGCTCCGAACCACCATACGGAGGCCTTCCCGAGCTCGTTCTATCCGCGTGAGACGCGGCCGCGTCACGTCGCGGTCGAGTCCAGGGCCGGCCAAGAGACGCTCGACGGCCTCAGAGCCCGAGGCCACGACGTCGAGGAGTCGGACCCGTGGTCGCTCGGCCGGGTGAGCATGGTCGGGCGCGATCCCGACGGCCAGGTGTACGCCGGCGCCAACCCGCGCGGGATGCAGGGCTACGCGGTCGGTCGATAGGGCACTAATGCTTGTCTGGCCGGGCACGCCGTTCCCGCTCGGGGCGACTTGGGACGGGGCGGGAACGAACTTCTCGCTCTTCTCCGAGAACGCGGAGAGCGTCGAGCTGTGCCTGTTCGACGCTGCCGGCCAGGAGACGCGCATCGAGGTCGTCGAGCGCACCGCCTTCAACTGGCACTGCTACCTCCCGGACGTCGGCCCGGGGCAGCTGTACGGCTATCGCGTGCACGGAGCGTACGACCCGGCGTCGGGCCGCCGCTTCAACCCGTTCAAGCTCCTGATCGATCCGTACGCGAAGTCGATCGAGGGCCCGATCCGATGGGAGCGCGCCAACGTGCTCCCGTACGTCCCCGGCACCGGTCCGGACGCCGACCTCGAGCTCGACGACGAGGACGACGCGGAGGCGATCCCGAAAGGCGTCGTCGTCGACACGTCGTTCGACTGGGAGGACGACGCCCCGCCCGCAACGCCGTGGCACGACACGGTCATCTACGAGGCGCACGTGAAGGGAATCACGCGCCTGCATCCGAACGTCCGCGACGACCTGCGCGGCACGTATGCCGGTCTCGCGTCGGAGGGCGCCATCGCCTACTTCCGCGAGCTCGGCGTCACCGCGGTCGAGCTGCTGCCGATCCACCACATCGCCGACGAGCAGTTCCTGCACGACGAGGGCCTCACGAACTACTGGGGCTACTCGTCCATCGGCTATCTCGCGCCGCACGCGCTATACGCGGCGACCGGGACGCGCGGGGAACAGCTGCTCGAGTTCAAGGGGATGGTCAAGGCACTGCACCGCGCCGGCATCGAAGTCATCCTCGATGTCGTCTACAACCACACGGCCGAGGGGAACCACCTCGGTCCGATGCTCGCGTTCAAGGGCGTCGACAACGAGTCGTACTACCGGCTCATGCCGGACGCGCCGCGCTTCTACCAGGACTTCACCGGCACGGGCAACTCGCTCAACCCCGTGCATCCGTCGGTGCTGCGACTGATCATGGACTCGCTCCGCTACTTCGTGATCGAGTGCCACGTCGACGGGTTCCGGTTCGATCTCGCCTCCGCGCTCGCGCGCGAGTTCTACGAGGTCGACCGCCTGTCGACGTTCTTCGACACCATCCACCAGGATCCGGTGATCTCGCAGGTGAAGCTGATCGCCGAGCCATGGGACGTCGGGCCCGGCGGCTATCAGGTCGGCAACTTCCCGGTGCTGTGGGCGGAGTGGAACGGCCCCTACCGCGACACGATGCGCGACTTCTGGCGCGGCAGCGGCAACCTCGGCGGGTTCGCGTCGCGCTTCACCGGCTCGAGCGACCTCTATCAGGCCGACGGGCGCGAGCCGTTTGCATCAATCAACTTCGTCACCGCGCACGACGGCTTCACGCTGCGTGACCTCGTCTCGTACAACCAGAAGCACAACGATGCGAACGGCGAGGGCGGTCGCGACGGCACCGACGACAACCGCTCGTGGAACCACGGCATCGAGGGTGAGACGGACGACACGAAGATCAGCCTGGTGCGCGCGCGGCAGCAGCGCAACTTCGTCGCCACGCTGCTCCTCTCGCAGGGCATTCCGATGCTGCTCGGCGGCGATGAGATCGGACGCACGCAGCACGGCAACAACAACGCGTGGTGCCAGGACAACGAGATCTCGTGGTTCGACTGGGAGCACGCGGACGCTGAGCTGCTCGGGTTCGTCCGCGACCTGATCCGGCTGCGCCGAGAACATCCGGTGTTTCGCCGCGAGACGTTCCTGTCCGGGACGGAGACGCGCGGCTCGGGCCTGCCGGACGTGTGGTGGTTCCGCCCGGACGGGCGCAGGATGACCCAGCGCGACTGGCAGCCGGAGCCGGGGCGCACCCTCGGTGTCTTCCTGAACGGCGACGAGATCCCCTCGCGCACCGCGCACGGAGAAGAGATCGTGGACGACTCCTTCCTCTTGCTCTTCAACGCGCACTTCGACCCGGTGACCTTCACCCTTCCGACGCGGCGGTTCGGCGCTCGCTGGGAGGTCGCGCTGGCGACCGGCGACGCCGCGCCGGAGGGTTTCGTGGGCGCGCGCGCCGAAGTCGTGGTGCAGGACAGCTCGCTGACGCTGCTGCGGCGGGCATAGCCGGCTGCGCCCGGCGCCTCCTCGGCAGGGGAAGGGAAGGAGGAGGCGCCGGACACGGAGGAACCGGTCGAAGGGAGGGTGAGTTCATCTCACCAGCGCGAGATGAAAGTGGCCTAAGAGTTCTGCAAACGAAGCGTGAGCACGGCTCCGCCGCCGGGCGCGTCCTCGGCCACGACGGTGCCGCCGTGCGCCTCGGCCACCTCACGCACGATCGCGAGCCCGAGGCCGGAGCCGGGGAGCGAGCGGGCGGCGGCGGAGCGGTAGAAGCGGTCGAACACATGCTCGCGGTCCTCGGCCGCGATGCCCGGCCCGTGGTCGCGGACGCGCAGCTCGCCGCCGCTCAGGGTCACCTCGACGCTCGATCCGGGCGCGCTCCACTTGCCTGCGTTCTCGAGCAGGTTCCACACGGCGCGCTCGAGCCGGTCGCTCGACCCGGTCAATGTCGTCGGCTCCACGGTCGCCTCGAACGTGAGGTCGGGGAAGCGGCTGCGCGCGCGCTCGACGACGCTCTCGACGAGCTCGTCGAAGTGGAACGTCGTCTTTGCGAGCCGCGAGTCGTCGCCGCGCGCGAGCTCGAGGAGCCCGCCGATGAGGTCGCGCATCTCGTGCGCCTCACGCTGGAGGTCGTCGAAGAGCCGTTGCCTCGCGGCGGGGTCGAGCCGCTCCTGCTGCTTCAGCACCTCGATGTTCGTCTGCAAGCTCGTCAGCGGCGTGCGCAGCTCGTGCGACGCGTCGGCGACGAAGCGCCGCTGCGTCTCGATTGCGTCCTCGAGGGCCGCGAGCATCGTGTTGAACGAGGTGCCGAGCCGCGCGAGCTCGCCGCGGCCGGACTCGGGCACGCGCTCGCTCGGGTCGCCGGTCTCCGCGATGCGCTCCGCCGCGCCGGTGAGACGGCGGACCGGCGCGAGCGTCGTCCGTGAAACGAGCGCGCCGGCAAGTGCCGCGACGGCGATTCCGCCGAGCGAGACCAGAATGAGGATCAGCCGCAGCCGACCGAGCTCATGGTCGACATCGTCGATGTTGCGGGCGACGACGACACCGCCGCCGAGCACGGGTACGACGATCTCGCGGACGTGGGCGCCTTGAATCGTGATGTCGCGGTAGAAGCCGCTCCTCTTGCCGGCGGCGACGGCGCGGATCGACGAGTCGATCGGGATCGGCGACTGCGGCCCCGCCTCGCTGCCGCTGGCGTTCACGAGTTGGGCGACATCGCCGTTGGACTGGGCGAACGGCGAGAGCGCCCCGCGGGGATCGCGCTGGAGCCGACCCGCATGCTGCGAGAGCGTGCTGTCGACCTGCGAGTAAAGGTCGTGACGCATGACGAAATACGTCGTCATCGATGCGGCGCCGACGACGACCGCAACGACCAACGCCGCGACGAGCGTGAGACGGAGGCGGAGGCTCATTGCTCGCGGAGGACGTAGCCCGTGCCGCGCACCGTGTGGATCAGCCGCGCCTCGCCGTCGGCCTCGAGCTTGCGGCGGAGGTAGCCGACGTACACGTCGAGCGCGTTCGACGAGTGGCTGAAGTCGTAGCTCCAGACGCGCTCGTAGATGAGGGAGCGCGGCAGCACCTGACGCGGGTTGCGCATGAACAGCTCGAGCAGGTGCGCCTCGGTCGTGGTCAGCTCGAACCTGCGCCCGGCGCGACGGGCGTCCATCGAGCCCAGGTCGAACGTGAGGTCGGCGAAGCGGAGGACGTCGACCGGCTCCTTGTCCAGTGCGCGGCGCAGCAGCGCGCGTAGCCGGGCGAGCAGCTCCTCGAGCTCGAACGGCTTCGGCAGGTAGTCGTCCGCGCCCGCGTCGAGCCCGTCCACGCGTTCGCCGACCGCGTCCCGGGCGGTAAGGAGAAGGATCGGGATGCGGTTGCCCTCGCGGCGGAGCCGGCGGGTGACGTCGAGCCCGTCGAGGCCCGGCATCATCACGTCGAGGACGACGGCGTCCGGGGTCCGGCGCTCGATGGCCGCGATCGCAGCGTCGCCGTCGGAGGCGAGCTCGACCTCGTAGCCGGCGAGCTGGAGCGCCCGCTCGAGGGACTCGCGCACCGCGCGGTCGTCGTCTGTCACCAGGACCAGCATTTCTCAGGAACAGTGTGCCTCTGGACGTGAGACAGCGGTAAGAACGGTCTATGATCGGGGCTATGCCGAGGTACCTGATCGTCCGCAGCTTCGACGTCACCGAGGACCAGATGCCGGCCGTCGGGCGCCGGTCGCGCGGGCTCATCGAAGGCGAGTTTCCCGAGATCACGTGGGAGCACAGCCACGTCGTCGTCGACGACGAGGGTGTCGTGCGGACGTATTGCGTGTACGGCGCGCCGAACGAAGAGCTTGTTCGCGAGCACTCCCACAAGCTCGGCAACCACACGCTCGACGCGCTGCACGAGATCGCCGGCGACGTCTCGCCGGCAGACTTCCCGGCCGTTTAGCTCGGGCCGAGCCCGAGCATCTGCGCGTCGTCGACGTGCATCCACGCTTGCATGGCGACGGCGAGACGTTGCTTGATGAGCCGCTTGCCGTCCGCGTCGTCGGCGAGCACAAGCGCCTCGCGATAGAAGGTGACCGCGCGGTCCTTGGCCCACCCGCGCTCGGCCTGCTCTGCTGCGGCGACGAAGAACTGGAGGGCGCGCTCGTGGTCGCCCGCGTCGCGCCAGTGCCGAGCGAGCGCGGCGCCGGCCTCGCCCACCTCTGCCGTCGACTCCTCGAGGAAGCGCGCGAAATGCTCGTGGCGCTCGCGCCGGCCCGCACGCGGGAGCAGGTCGTAGGCCACGTCGCGAATGAGGACGTGCGTGAACATGAACTGCTGCTCGCCTTCGATCGCCGACACCGTCTCGCGGCGGATCAGATCGCGGCGTTCGAGCGCGGCGAGGACGTCGGTGAGCTCCTCCTGCTCGGTTCCCATTCGTTCGAGCGCGCCTCGCCAGAAGACCTTTCCGCCGACGGCCGCGTCGAGCACGAGTGCACGCTCGGCCGCCGGAAGCGCGTCGAGCCGGGCCGCGACGAGCGCTCTGATCGTGGTCGGCAGCGCTTGCTCTGCACCTACGGTCGATTCCGAGACCGTGGCGGCGAGCTGTTCGATGAACAACGGATTGCCGGCGGCCGCCAGCACGAGCTCGTCGGCGCGGGAGCCGGCCGAGTGCGCGGTGAGCCGTTCGCGGGCGAGCCGTCGTGCGTCCTCCTCGGGGAGCGGCGCAAGCGGGACCGTGCTGTACGCCGGAAGCCCTCCTCCCCAGCTCGGCCGCGCGTCGAGCAGCTCGGGCCGGGCGAGAACGAGGAGCAGGATCGGAAGGTCGCGCAGGCGCGCGGCCAGGAGCTCGACGAGGTCGAGCAGGCTCGTATCCGCCCAGTGGAGATCCTCGAAGACGAGCAGCGTCGGTCGGTCACGCGCGACCGCCTCGATGAAGACGCGAATGGAGAAGAAGAGCGTCTCGCGGTCCGCGACCGAGGCCTCGGGGGCGAGCCCGATGAGGATGGCGAGGTGTGCGGTGACGTCGTCCGCCGCGCCTGGGTCGAGCATCGTCCCGACCGTGGCGCGGAGCTTCTCGAGCGCCGCCGCCGGCGCATCGCTCTCGAAGATGCCGCAGAGCTGTTTCAGCTGGCTCGCGAACGCGCCGTATGCGCTGCTCTCGCGGTAGGGAAGCGTCCGGCCGCGCACCGAGAAGCCGCCCAGCTGCTGCACGGTGTCCGCGAACTCGGCCGCGAGGCGGGTCTTGCCGAGCCCTGCGTCGCCGAGGACGGTGACGAGGTGCGGCGTCCGCTGCTCGGTGACGCGGTCCCACACGTCGCGCAGCAGCGCGAGCTCGCGCTTGCGGCCGACGAACGTGCTCGAGAGGTCGCGCTCGTCCGAGGGGGCGCGGACGGCGAGCCATGCGCGTAGCGGCTCTGCCTTGCCCTTCGCCGAGACCGCGTCCGCCGGCACGTACTCGATGGCGGCCTGCGTCGCGTGGTACGTGATCTCACCGACCAGGACGCCGTCGACGGGTGCTGCCTGCTGTAGCCGGGCGGCGGTGTTCACGACGTCGCCCGCGACCATCGCCTCACCGTGGGACGGACGCGCGCCGAGCGTGACGAGCGCCTCGCCGGTGTTCACCGCGATGCGGACGCCGGAGACCCGTTCTCGGACGGCCAGCGCCGCGCGCACCGCGCGCTCCGCGTCGTCCCCGAATGCCGTCGGTGCGCCGAACACCGCCATGACGGCGTCGCCGATGAACTTCTCCACGACGCCGCCGAACGACTCCAGCTCCTCGCGGACGGCGTGGTGGTAAGGGGAGAGGAGCGCGCGGACGTCCTCGGGATCGAGCTGCTCCGCCTGGCCGGTGAAGCCGACGAGGTCGACGAAGACGACGCTGACGACCCGCCGCTCCTCGTCGCCGGCCTCGGCGAGCGCCGTTCCGCAGGCGAAGCAGAACCGGGCGACGTCCGGGTTGTCCTGGCCGCAGACGGCGCATGTGGCCATGGGGGAAGAGTACGACGGCGATGATGGTCCCGTGAACAGGCGGCTGCGACTGGCGATCGGCGGGGTGACCGCGCTCGTCATCGCCGGAGTGCTCGTCGCGCCGGTGGTGCTCAGCGGGGGCTCTGGGGGATCGTGCTCCACGACGCTCTACTACCTCGGTCACGCGTACACGGTCCGCTCCGCCGGCGCCGAGGATGCGGTGCAGGCGATCGCAATCGGCGTAGGCATCACGCGTGGCTGCGGTTCCAAACCGGAGAACCAGGGCGTCCGCTCCCTGGCCGGCGTGAGCCCGGCGGCCGCGATCGCGGTCGCGGGGAACGCGTCGGAGATCTACGTCCGGCGCGGAGTCTGCGTCCACGCTCCGGCGCGGACGCTCCTGGCCTGCCTGAAACGCTAGCGTTGCGTTCGGCATGGCCGGACGACGCCCGGAAGGCGGTGGCGAGAACGACGACTGGTTCGCCGACGATGATCGCGGCGACGAAGCGGGCGTGCTCGAGAGCGATCCGCCGAGCGCCGAGGACGACTGGCTGCTGCAGCCGGTCCCGGCCCGCCGACCGCGGCCCGAGCTTCCCTGGAAGCGCATCGCGGTCGTCGGAGGCGGCGCCGTCGTCCTCCTCATCGCGGGGCTCGGTGCCGGCGGCGTGTTCAACAGCAGCAGCCCGCCGGCGCCCACGATCACCGGTGTGAGCATCACGACGCCGACGACGACGGCCGCGACGCCGGCTGTGTCGCGCGCGCTGCCGACGACAACGCTCAAGCCGGGCGACACGGGCGCGCAGGTGCGCGCGCTGCAGCGCGCGTTGAAGGCGCTCGGCTACTCGGTGGGAACGATCGACGGCCAGTACGGCCCGGCCACGAAGACCGCGGTCGCGTCGTTCCAGCACGCTGCCGGGCTCACCGAGGACGGCGTGTTCGGGCCGAAAACACTCAACGCGCTGATCCAGCGGGCAGGCCCGTGACGAAGCTCGACTTCTCGCTCGTCGACCGGCTCTCCGTACCCGCGAGCCTGCACGACGTCGACGGCCGGTTTCTGCACATGAACGCCAGCGCGGAGAGCGTGCTGGCCAAGTCGATCGCGGACATGCGCGGCCTGCGCTATACCGATCCCGTTCCGCCTGAGGCGCGAGAGTCCGTCGAGGCGCACTTCCGCCGAGCGGTCGAGCAGCGCCAGCCGACGGACTTCGAGACCCTCTTCACGGACGCGAACGGCGAGGTGCGAGGCGTTCGCGCCCAGCACCTGCCCTTGATCGAGGACGACGAAGTCGTCGGCGTGCTCATCCTCGCGTTCGACGTCCGCCGGCCGACGACCCATCCCGCGCTCGATCCGCCGCCGCAGCTGACACCACGGCAGCGCGAGATCCTCGAGCTGATCGCGTCGGGCCGGTCGACCGCCGAGATCGCGCGGGAGCTCACGCTGTCGACCGAAACGGTGCGGAACCACCTGCGCGGGTTATTGCGGGAGTTGGGCGCGCACACGCGCGTGGAGGCGATTGCCACCGCACAGCGGCTGGGCCTGCTCGCCGCGCCGCCGCTGCGGCCCTAGAGCCGAGGAAGCAAGGCCTCGAGCAGGGCGCGCATTCGGTCCACGGACGCCGCTGCCGTCGAGAGCACGTCCGCGTGGTCGAGTCGCCCGCCGAGGCCGGCGGCGCGATTCGTGACGAGCGAGATCGCGAGCACCTCCATGCCTTCCGCATGCGCGGCGATCGCCTCGAGCACCGTCGACATGCCGACGATGTCGGCGCCCATCGCTCGGTAGGCGCGGATCTCGGCGGGCGTCTCGTAGTTCGGTCCCCAGTAGCCGGCGTAGACGCCTTCGGCGAGGCTCGGGTCGACTTCGCGGCAGAGCGCGCGCAGGCGGGCCGAGTAGAGGTCGGTGAGGTCGAGGAACGTCGCGCCGACGAGCGGCGACGCTCCGGTGAGGTTGATGTGGTCGGAGACGATCACGAGGTCGCCGGCCGCGAGGTCGTCGCGCATGCCGCCGCTCGCGCTCGTCAGGACGACGGTGCGACACCCCGCGGCAGCCGCAGTGCGCACCGCGTGCGCGACGAGCCCGACGTCACGCGACTCGTAGTAGTGCGAGCGGCCGGTGAACGCGAGCACGCGCACGTCGCCGGCGCGGAGCGAGCGCACGACGGCGCCGTGGCCGGCGACGGTCGGCTGCGCGAACCCGGCCAGCGTTGCGACCGGAACGTCGTCGCCGGCCTGCTCAAAGCTCGAGATCGCGTCGGTCCAGCCCGATCCGAGCACGATCGCGACGTCGTGCGGGCCGAGCTCTTGTGCTGCAGTGATGGCGGCGTCGAGCACCGCGCGAGTCTACGGCTACATCAGAACGATCACGAAGGGGATGTTCCACTGCACTTGCCACGGGCCTATTACGCCCGTGTTGGATCCGCCCATCGTGATGTAGAACCCGCCGTCCGCGCCCCTGGTCACGGATCCGGCGTTCGCGATCCCCATGTTGGTCGACTGCAGGATGGCGATGTTCGCCGGGTTGCCGCTGAACTGAATCTCGATGCCGTCGAAGCCGTACGGCTTGCGGATGGAGATGTCCCCACCCGTGCAGCTCCAGCGATAGCCGAAGAAGCTCGGGTCGTCGTTGTATGTGTTCGGCAGGCCGGAGAGGTCCAGCCCCGCTTGTCCGGCATTGACGACGGCGATGCCGCGAACGGCGCCCGTCTGGCAGCGCGCCTGCGGCGCCACCTTCTCGCCGACGGCGAACGCGGTGCCGCCGAGGGCGAAGAACAGCGCGACCAGCGAGATGAGCAGCGCGGGGGACGGTCGGGGGAACCGGTGCACCTTGAGCCTCCTCTGTTGGCAAGAGCGTCAACAGTGAGAGGCGCGGAAGGCGCCTTTCTTTCGCTCGCGATGCGCCTAGATCGTCAGCCGCACTGGCCGGCGCCGGCGATGGCGAACGCCGACTTCGGGCGACCGTCGTTCAGGTAGCGCTTGAGGATCGTGACGAACTGGGCGGGCTTGCCGTGGTCCCATGCGGCGATGGCGGAGCCGATCTCGGCGATGTCGACCTGGACAGCGGTGAGCGCGGCCGTGCCGGCGGCCGTCCTGCCCTGGATCTTCTGCAGTGCCGCGAGCTCCTGGCCCTCCAGCGTCTTCGCCTTGTGCGCGAACGAGTAAAGCTGGGCAGCCGTGACCGGCGAGCCGAACTCCTTCTTTGCCTTCGCGATCCAGACCGAGCAGACCTGGTTGGCCTGCTTCGCCCACGAGTTGGGCGCTGCGGGCGCTGCCGTGGCGGGCAAGGCGACGGTCAGGGCGGCAGCGATGGCTGCCGCTGCGACGAGGAGCTTCATGCCGCGAACATCGGGCGGCGTCGGGCTCCCCCGCACCCCCGGACGGGGGGTCTGGCCACGCGTGCGGTTAGCGCTTGCCGCCCAGCCACCGCGATAGACGCGTTGCGAGCGGGGCCTTACCCGGCACCCACTTCGTCTCCGGCGGTGACGCATGAAACGGTTCGAGAGTCGCGCCCGCGACCTCCGAGGTGATCTTCAGCGTCACCTTGCCCGGGTAGATCATCCCCACCTGCTCAGCGGGCACGTAGCGGATCAGACTCGGTTGCCCCGACTCGATGGCGAGGCCGTCGAAGATGTCGCTCTGCTTATCACCTTCGACCTGTGCGACCGTGCCCACGACCAGATCGTCGGACGCGACGACATTCCACCCCTGCTCGATCTGCAGCCACGAAACGGGATCAGTCACATCGACCACCTTACGGTCCGCTGAGCGGATTGGTGGCCGCCCTCGAGCGACCGCGCCAGGCTCGGCGAACGCGTTCGCGTAGCGAAAAGTGCAGGCCCCTCTCGGGGTCGAGCTTGGCGCCACAGCGAGCGCAGCCGGCAGCAAAGGGGCTGACGTGCTCGCCGCACTCAGGGCAGACGTTTGGCTTTCGCATCTGCTGTCAGCAGAGCAGCCGCACTTGTGTGCTTCCTAAGGACGTTCGGGCAGTCGTCTGCACGGCCGCTGTTGCTCCGACCGGGTAGGGTCGTCGCGCATGCCGCCGAACCTCCGCCGCTACCTGCCGTTTGTGCTGATCGCGGTCTTCTTGCTCTTTCTCCTGCCCAACCTGCTGCACAAGAAGTCGGCGAGCGGGCCGAGCCCGAGCACGAAGGCGAGCCAGACAATCGAGGCGATGAACCTGATCGACAAGGGCGAACAGACCTACAGAACGACCCATGGGAACTTCACGCCGCACCTCGCCGACCTCCTGAACGCGCGTCTGGCCAACGATCTTGCAATCGGCATCACCGTGCAACTCGACGTCGGCACTGACGGCCAGCGATATCTCGCCCAGGTGGCAAGCGACGTGCTGAGCCTCGTGCGCGGCCGCACCGGCAGCAACGTCATTGCACAAAGCTGCCTCGTGCTCACCAGCAGCTCTGGTGTCGCCTGCCCAGCGCCCGTCAAGTAGGACGCGCGCCGCGATGAGCTGGTAGACATGGGTATCGACGTCCAGCCTGTTGTTCATCTGACGGCGGCCGAGCGCGCTGATCACGGGCGGGCGGCGCGGGGTGTCGTGCCGCGGTCGGCTCACGGCGAGTCGGAGCTTCGTCCGGCGGCGGATCCGGTTGCGCTCCTCGTGGCGCAGGCGGAGTCGCGGGTGCAGGAGCTGTTGCCGATCCGGTACGGGCGCATGCTTGTTTCGCCGTTTGCGTTTTATCGGGGTGCCGCTGCGGTGATGGCGAATGAGCTTGCCCCGTCTCCCCACACAGGACTCCGGGTGGGGCTGGTCGGCGATGCGCACTTGGCGAACTTCGGCGGCTACGCCTCGCCGGAGCGCACGCTGGTGTTCGACATCAACGACTTCGACGAAACGAGTCGAGGCCCGTTCGAGTGGGACGTCAAGCGTCTGGCCGCGAGCGTCGAGATCGCCGGACGCGCGATCGATGTCGGCAAGGGGATGCGGCGGGCGGCAGTGCTTGCGACGGCGAGGTCCTATCGCGAGGCGATGCGCTCGTTTGCACGGATGCGGAACGTTGATGTCTGGTACGCGCGCGCCGATGTCGCGTCGATCGCTGCCGGGTTGCGGAGCGCGAGCGAGCGTCGAGACGTCGAGCGGGATGCGCAGCATGCGCGCCTGAACAGCACGGCGCACGATCTTGCAGCGCTGACGCATCTCGTCGACGGCGAGCCACGCTTCGTGTCGAAGCCTCCGCTCATCGTTCCTGTCGAGGAGCTGCTCGAGGGGCACCCGAACCGTGTGGAGCATCTGCGCGACATCTTCCGCAGCTACCGCCGCTCACTTCCGCCCGAGCGACGCCGGTTGCTCGAGAGTTTTCGGTACGCGCATCTGGCGCGCAAAGTCGTCGGCGTCGGTAGCGTCGGCATGCGGTCGTGGGTCGTGCTGCTCCTCGGCCGGGACGCCCAGGACGCGCTCTTCCTGCAGTTGAAGGAGGCAGGCCCTTCAGTGCTCGAGGAATACGTCGGCCGCTCCGATCAGTCGAACCAGGCCCAGCGCGTCGTGGTCGGACAACGGATCGCGCAGGCGGCCAGCGACATCTTCCTCGGCTGGACGCGGGTCGAGGACGAGCACGGCAATGCGCGCGACTTCTATGTCCGCCAGCTCCGCGACTGGAAGATGTCGATCGATCTCGAGCGCATCTCACCGCGCGGTCTCTCCACGTACGCGAGCTGGTGTGCATGGTCGCTCGCGCGCGCCCACGCGCGTTCAGGCGATCGGATCGCGATCGCGTCATACCTCGGGAAGGGCGATGTGTTCGAGCGTGCTGTCGCCGAGTTCTCGGCCGCCTACGCGGACGTGAACGAGCGCCACTACGCGGCGCTGGCGACGGCGGCAAAGGACGGCCGGGTCACCGCAATCGAAGGGGTGTAGCAACCCGCTGAGGGTCAGGGGCGGACGAAGTGCACGATGGGCGAGCGCGGATCAACGCCGACGTCAGGCTCGATCACGCGGTAGCCGATGTCCTTCAGCATCGCCACGGTGCGGCTCGTTCCCGCGTCGTACCACCAGCTTCCGTCGGGACCCTCGGGAGCTGCGATGTGTGCGCGGTACTTGTCGAGCTGACGCTCCTCCACCTGGCTTGCGACGCGGGAGATCAGACGTCGAAGCCACGGTCGTCCGATCTGCGACACGAGTGCCGGGGCCACGCTCGGGCGTTCTTCGATGAACCGCCGATACTTCTCGTAGTCGGCGACCATCCAGAAGCAGTTTGCGCCAGACCTGAGCTTCGGCCACAACGCTGCGGCATACGCCTCGATCCCCTCGAACGGGATATGGCAGAGCGTGCCATACGAGAACATATAGTCGATCCCGTCGTCGGGCAGCATCGCGCACTCGAAATCGTGGACCTCGAAGTATTGGACGTGGGGCTGCTCTCCCACGTACTTCCAGAACGCGTTGTGCTCGGCCGACAGCGCGTCGAGGCACCAGACCGACGCAGCGCCTAACAGAGCGCGTGTATACGCACCGCGACCGGGGCCGATCTCGAGCGCGACCGTGCTCTCGTCGACGTACGGTCGGATGCACCGCAACACGATTGCGTACGGGACGCCGACGTACCCGAAGAGGCCCCAAGACGCAGCGGAACCCATCCTGTCCAGCGGGTCGCCGGCGTGGAAACCGCCCTTCCAGATCTGCCGGAACGACGTCAGATGGTCTTTCAGTACCGGCGTACTCACGAACGCAGTTTATCGAGGCGCAACCGTGCGACTGACGGCCGCGGTACCCTCCGGGCCGTGGTCGGAAGCGCGGCGCGACACGCACGAAAGGTCAACCGCGCGCTTCGGATGCGGCTCGGTCCGCGCGCGATCGCGTCGCCCGTCGTTCCGCGACCGCGACTCCGCCCGGGTCGTCGTCGGCCTCGGCTGACGGACGTCGTTGTCTCGAGCGACCTGAATCCTCGGTACTTGAGCGCCTGGGACGTCGCACGCCGCATGTGGAGCGAGATCGGCGGCCTTCGGCCTCACCTCGTCCTCGTCGCGCCCGCCGATGACGTACCGCCCGCACTTGCGAACGATCCGCATGTCCACGTCTTTGAGCCGATCCCGAACTTGCACACGGCCTTCCAGGCGCAGTGCATTCGTCTCCTCTACCCGGCCGTGCTCGACACTGAGGGGGCTGTCCTGATATCGGACGTGGACATGGTCCCGCTCAGCCGCGCTTACTTTCACGAACCGGTGGAGCGCATCGACGCACGACATTTCCTCGCCTATCGCGACGTGCTGCTTCCCAGCGGTGAGATCCCGATCTGTTACAACGCCGCCCTTCCGGCGGTCTGGTCCGAGATCTTCGACGTTCGCTCGCGCGAAGACGTCCGCACAAGGCTCTCGGAATGGGGCACGGGACTCCACTACGACGGAAAGCACGGCGGCTCGGGGTGGCACGCCGATCAGGTCATCCTGTACCGGACGCTGATTGCGCGTGGCCGCGGGCACCGAGACGTCTGGATCCTCCGAGACGCGTACACCGGGCTCGAGCGGCTGCAGAAGGTCGTGCTCCAGCGACGCCCTCATCTCGTCGATGCCGAGCGCGACCGGATCCGACGCGGCGAGTATGCGGACTATCACGTTCTCGTGCCGTACGACGACCACCGCGCCCTGAACGACGAAGTCGTCGCACTCGCGACGGCCGGCCGTGAGTTCCGAAGCTGATTAGTACCGACTCTAAGCTGCGCTGCGTACCTGTGGATCTTTGTGCTCGCAGGGAGTAGGGTCGGCTCGGTGGGGTTGCGGCGTCCTTTCGATGTTCTGCGCGCGGGGGTGCTGGTTGCGCTCGTAGTCGTCGTCTGGTTCGTGCCGGCGGCGGCATCGGGCGGCTCGACGCTCACTGTCACGAATACGAACGACACCGGGGCGGGGTCGTTGCGGCAGGCGCTCCTCGACGCGAACTCGAGCCCGGGCAGCACGATCGAGTTCAACATTCCCGAGTCGGACGGCGGGTACAACGCAACCGGCGGCTGGTTCACGATCGCGCCGACCTCGCCTCTGCCGCAGATCACGGCAAGCGGGACGACGATCGACGGAACCTCGCAGACGGCCTTCACGGGCGACACCAACCCGAACGGCCCGGAGATCTTCCTCGACGGGCGCTCGCAGGTCTCGGGCGGCCCGAGCCTTCCCGGCGGACTGTGGATCCCGTCGAGCTCGAACATCATCGAGGGACTGACGGTCAGCGGCTTCGCCGGCCAGGAGATCGTGATTTCCGGCGGCGATGGGACCATCGTGCGCGGGGACTATGTCGGGAGCGACCCGACAGGGACCTCGGCGATCGTGCCGCCGGTCGACGCACGAGCGTTCGAGGACGACGCCATCTGGGTGGTCGACGGCGCGACGAACACGGTGATCGGCGGCACGACCGCCGCCGCACGCAACGTCATCTCCGGCAATCAGGGCAGCGGAATCCTCGTGTCCAGCCCCGACGCGGGCGTGACGATCGAGGGCAACTACATCGGCACAAATGCCGCGGGGAGCGCGGCGCTCGCCAACACCGGAGGGGGGATCGCCGTCGGCCCGGAGGGCAATTGGGCGAACCAGCCGCCACCGACCGGGGTCACGATCGGAGGTACGGCCGCCGGCGCCGGGAACGTGATCTCCGCCAACGGCGGTGGGTTCGGCTCAGGGATCGGCATCGCCGCGAACCAGGTCACGATTCAGGGAAACCTGATCGGCACCGACGCCACCGGGACCCAGGCGATCCCCAATGGAAACGACGGCGTGGACCTGTACAGCGTCTGGGGCACGCTGATCGGTGGTTCTACCGCGGCGGCCAGGAACGTCATCTCGGGGAACTCGCTCGGTGTTGGCGTAAGCCTCAGCGACAACTCCGACGACAACGTCGTCCAGGGCAACTACATCGGCACGTCCGCGAGCGGCAGCTCCGCCCTCGGGAACGACCGCGGAGTGCAGGTGGAAGGCGACAACTCGCCGGCTGACAACAACACGATCGTGGGGAACACGATCTCGGGCAACGACGACGCCGGCGTCTTCGTGGGTCCCGGGGCGCCCGGGACGACGATCCGCGGCAACTTGATTGGGACGGACGCGTCCGGCACGGCCGCGCTCGGCAACGGCTTCGTGACAGCCGACTGTTGCGGGAACGGTGTGCGGGTAAACGACGGCGCGGCCGACGTCACGGTCGGGGGCGCGACTGCCGCCGACAGGAACGTCATCTCCGGCAACAACAACGCCGGCGTCGGCGTGGTAGGCGCGACCCGGATCACGATCCGCGGCAACTATCTCGGCACCGACATCACGGGCACGTCCGCGATCCCGAACGGATTCGACGGAGGTGGAGGTGTGGAGTTCTACGGCAATGTCACGCAGTCGACTGTCCGCGGCAACGTCCTCTCCGGCAACACTTCACAGGGGATAGGCCTGACCGGCGTAAGCGGGAACACGGTCGTCGGAAACTGGATCGGGACGGCCGCAGATGGAACGACGCCGCTGCCGAACGGCGGCCTGGGTGTCTACATCGACGGAGCCGATGCCAACCAGAACATGTTCCGAAGCAACACGATCGCCTTCAACACCAACGCGGGAATCGGTGACGGCGGTGGCACGCAGAACACGTTCAGCCGGAACAGCATCTTCTCGAACGGTGGGCCCGGGATCACGCTTGGGGACAACCTGTCGCCGAACGATCCCGGCGACACCGACACGGGGCCGAACAACCTGCAGAACTACCCCGTGCTCACCTCCGCGCTCGTCAGCTCCGGTCACCTCGTGGTCAAGGGGACGATCGACACTCCGAGCCCGGCGACCGTGACGCTCGAGTTCTTCGCGAACGCGGTTCCGACGCCCGGGGGCGACCCCTCCGGGTACGGCGAAGGCGCTGTCTACCTCGGCTCGACGTACCCGGCCGCGAACGGCACGTTCACCGCCTCCCTCCCGTCCGCAGCCTCTGGGACGCTGATCAGCGCGACCGCGACCGACGCTGCCGGCAATACCTCGGAGTTCGCGCTCGATATCGCCGTCGGGACTCCCCCCGCGAAGCCCACGATCTCGAGCTTCACGCCGTCGAAGGGCCCGGCCGGAACAACCGTGACGATCAACGGTTCCGGGTTCAGCGGCGCGAGCGCGGTGAAGGTCGGTACGGCGGCCGCGCAGAGCTTCACCGTGAATTCGGAGATCGAGATCACGGCGACCGTCGCCGCCGGCACGCATAGCGGGAAGGTCACGGTTGTGGCGCCGACCGGGATCGCGACGAGTACGGCGAGTTTCACGATGATCGCGATCGGCGCGTTCGCGCCGGCCAGCGGGATCGTTGGGTCTCAGGTGACGATCACGGGCTCGGGCTTCACCGGTGCGACCGCGGTCGCCTTCAACGGCACCCCCGCGCAGAGTTACAGCGTTGTGTCGGACAGCGTGATCAAGGCGGTCGTCGCGGCCGGGACGACGACGGGACCGGTCAGCGTCACGACCCCGGATGGGGCGGCGACGAGCAGCAAGAGCTTCACCTTGAAGCCGAGCATCGGCAGCTTCACGCCTTTGAAGGGGCCGGTTGGTACGAGCGTGACGATCAACGGCTCCGGCTTCACAGGGGCGACCGCGGTGAAGTTCGGCACCACGAACGCGCAGAGCTACACCGTCAACTCGGACATCAAGATCACGGCGACCGTCGCCGCGGGAACGCACAGCGGCAAGATTACCGTCGTCGCTCCCGGCGGCACGGCGACGAGCGCGACCGCCTTCACGATGGTCGCGATCAGCTCATTCACGCCTACGCACGGGAAGGTCGGGACGCACGTCACGATCCTCGGCTCGGGATTCACCGGCGCGACTGCCGTCACGTTCAACGGCACGAACGCGCAGAGCTACACCGTCGTATCCGACACCAAGATCACGGCCGTGGTCGCCGCCGCGACGACAACCGGCACGATCAGCGTCACCACCCCCAACGGTGACGCGACCAGCGCTGCGAGCTTCACGGTCACGTAGCGATCGCTACCCGCTGGGGCTTGTTTCGTCGTAAGGCGGTCAACGCGGCTAGTGCCCCCGGGCTGGATCGAACGGCCGCACACGGTTTAGGAATGGATGGTTTTCCTGAGCGATCGAGGCTAAGCTCTTCGTGCGTCATCCAGGTGGGCAACCGGTTTCGCAACCTCTCCAGAAGAGAATTTGCATGCGCCCACTTGATGACCACAGCTCATCGCAGCTCAGCCCACGGCCGCGAGTGACCACGCGAGCGCTGCGCGCGACCGTGGCCGCCTCCACGGCACTGTGCTCGTTGGTGCTCGCGCCAGCCGTGATGGCGACGGCAGCGGCCTCGTCGGGCGGCACGATCGGCACGTTCAAGGTCACTGGCCAGGTAGCAGGGACGTTGAAGGTGCCGCAAGAGGGAAAGGGAACCCTCGGTGTCCCTGCCTATGGATGCCAGGTCGGGGTGGTCTCGACGCAGGTCCTCATCAACTTCTTCAACGTGAAGCTCCCGTTGAACGGGCACACCAAGGTAGAGACAGCCGTCGAGGGCAACGTCAATGTTGAAAGTGACGGAAAGACCGAGTCTCTCGCCCCGATCAACAAGACGGACTTCGTGAACACCGTCTCGTTCCAACTGACGGCGGGGACGAAAACGTATAACTGGTCGTCCATTTCCGGAACCGTCAGCTTGAAGGCGAAGGGCAACGACGGCTCCTTTAGCGCCAACCTCGTGCCGTCAGGGAGCCCACGAGTTTCCTCCGATCCGCTAGCCAGTGGCAGCGCCACTAAACCAGTGCATTTCACCGGGTCATGGTCGAGCTGCCACGCATTCGCTCACTAGGCAGCATGTCGAAGCTGACACGTATGGGCATCGTGTTCCTCGCCGGCGTCGCGGTCGTGGCGCTGTCGCTGGCGCCGATGACGTCGGCGTCCGTCGCGCGAGGGGTGAAGCTGAAGCTTCCCGCCGAGCGTACGAGCCCTACCGGGAACTACTTCACGCTCAAGGCCTATGTCGCGCCGACCTTGTCGAAGCCGGTCGCGAACTTCCAGATGAAGGTCTGCGCGAGCGCGCACACGCCCGCGGACACGGCGATCGAACCGTCGTTCTTCAGCTTGAGCCTTGCGCATGGCGGGATCGTCCACGAGTCGACTGCTGTGGCGAAGTCGCCGGCGATCGTGCCGAAGCCGCTGCCGCGGCTGCATTGCACCGAAGGATGGCTGGGCTTCTCGGTTCCGAAGGGTAAGACCGTCTCGACGCTCGAGTACGAGTACAACGGGAAGATCGCCTGGAAGGTCGGATGAGGATCGGGCCAACGACGCAGGAGGGAACGCGCGTGGAAGGGACAGGAACCTATTGGCTCGTGTGTCTCGTTGCGTCCGTTGTGCTGGCAGGGGTGGTGGCCGCCTCCGCCGGAGCGAGCGTCAAGGTGGCAAGCGCCAGCTGTCCGAACATCACCAAGAGTGCGTTCACCAAGCGAAGCTTCGTCGATGTCAAGACGTCCGGCGGCCCCAGGTGTCTGCGGGCCGACGAGGTCCTGACCGTCCTCGCGGCCACCGGCTCGAAGACGGGGAAGAACTACCTCGGCTTCTCCTGTACGGTCAAGGGCTCGAGCGTGCGCTGCATCGACGGCAAAGGCAGGATCACGGCGCGCGAGACGAAGTGAGCAGGCGCGGTCGCTCGAGATCTCCATCGACGACACCCAATCTCAAGAGCGCCGTGATGATCGTGCTGCTCGCCACTGGCGCGCTTGCGAGCACGCCGCCGGCAAGCGCTGCGGCGGCCTCGAACTGTGGCAGCGTGAGCTACACCACTCCCGGCACTCACAACGAGGGTCGCGCAGCGCTGAACAACCTCACGGCCAGAGGCGTCTCATGCCGTACCGCGCGCATGGTGGCGAAGACGTTCCTCGCTCACAACACATCGCCGAAGGGCTGGCATGCGACGTCCAGGACGGTCGTCAGCCGTCACAACGCAGTCGATGAGGAGATATTCAGCAAAGGCCTAGCGCGCGTTGTAGGTGACGTCGCCAACTGAGTCTCGGCGACGCCAAATGCCCCCGCCAAGCGAACTTGGGCACACGGTTTAGGAAACCGGTGGATCTGTGCGCTTCGCATACGGCTGCGTTCGCCCCGTAGACCCAGACCGCAACGGCCCCCGCACTGTCCCCCGAGAAGACGGCGGTCGCTATCGCCGCCTCGCCGCGCACGTGAAGAAGCTCGGCCCACTGCTGCCCGGCCAGGCGGCCATCGCAGCCTGGGCTTCGTCGGCGCTGCACATCCCCAGGGGTTGGACGACAGATATGTCTGGCCGAGCCCGTTCGAATGGACGAACTAGTCGACGGTGAATGAATCCGCGCTCTCGGCGCTGCCGCCGGGAGTCTGCACCGTGACGATGCCGGTGGCGGCTCCCGCGGGAACCGTCGCGGTGATCTGCGTCGCGCTGTCGACGCTGAAGTTCCCGTCCCCGACGGACACGCCGCCGAATGCAACATCCGTTGCGCCCGTGAATCCCGACCCGGTGATGACGACGCTCGTGCCAGGCGCCCCGTCCCCGGGCGAGAAGCTGTCGATCGCCGGCTCCATTGTGAAGTCGTCGCCAGAGACGGCATCGCCGAGCGGCGTCGTCACGGTAATCGCACCCGTCTGCGCGGCGGCCGGAACGGTGACGTGCAGCGAGGTCGCAGTGACGCTCGTCGCAGTCGCGGTGGCGCCTCCCCCGAACGTCACCGTCGTCGCGCCCGTCAGATCGGTGCCGGTGACCGTGATGTCGTCGCCCGCGTGACCGCTGGTCTCGGACAGATTCGTGATCGCCGCCGTGTTATCGAAGTTCGTTGCGGACGTGAGCGTCGTCGGTGCGGTCGGCCGCGTGACGGTGATCGCGCCGGGGGTCGTTCCGGACGGAACGGTGGCGGTGACCTGCGTCGCGCTGTCCACGTGGAACGAGCTCGCCGCTATGCCGTGGAACGTGACCCCGGTCGCGCCGGTGAAGCCGGAGCCCGTGATGACCACCGGCGTTCCCGCGGGCCCGTGCGTCGGCGTGAAGGAGGCGATCGTCGCAGTCACCTTCAAGTTCGTCGCAGAGTCGGCGGTGGCGCCACCGTTGACCGCGATGTGGATCTTGTCGCTCACGGGCGCGCCGTTCGGGATCTGGAACTTCACGCTCGTCGGTGAGACCCAGGTGACCGAGGTGGCGGCGACCGTGCCGACGTGGATCGCGCGTGTGTCGCCGTTCAAGCCGAAGCCGGTGCCCGTCACCGTGACGGTCGCGCCCTGAGCCGCGCTCCCCGGCGTGAAGCTCGTGATGTGCGGATCTACGGTGAAGTCACCGGCAGTCGCAGTTGAGCCGCCCGCGTTCGTGACCGTTATCGGACCGCTCGCCGCAGTCGCCGGCACCTTGAAGCTCAATGTCTGCGGCGACCCGAGCGTGCCGGTGAGCACGAACGGGGCCGCCACGCCGTTGGCGAACTTCACGCTCGACGTGCCCGTGAAGGTCAAGCCCGTCAACGACACCGGCGTGCCCGCCGCGCCATGGCGCGGCGTCGGCCCGCCGCTGATGGTCGGGACGACGTTCAGCTTCGTGGTCGTCGAGCCATCGGGAGTGATGACGGTCAGAGTGCCCGTGACAACGTTCGCCGGCAGTGCGACCGTGAATCCAGTTCCGCTCGGGCTGACCGGCGTGAGCACCGTCGCACCGAGCTTGACCGTAGGCGCGAGGCCCGTGGGCTCGAAATTCGAGCCGGCGACGACCACGCTCGAGCTTGCATGCGCCGGCGACGGTGCGAGCGAGGTGATCTTCGGAAGCAGCTTGAACGACGCCGACGTGGCGATGCCCCCGATGTCGATGTTCGGCGTGTGCACGGTGAGCGGACCGTCCAATGCGGAGCTCGCGGGGACGGCGACCTTGATCGCGGTCGGCGTCGCCGGCCCCATGAGGGCCTGGGGCGGTGCGCCCGAGAATGCGACGCTCGTCGCCGAGCCGAGCCCCTGGCCGGTAATCGTCACGATCGCGCCCGCGGCGCCCGATGTAGGCGTCATCCCGGTCACCTTCGTGATCGAGTAGGTCCCCGTCGAAACCGTCGTCCCGTCCGGCGTGGTCACGCTCACCTTGCCGCTGGAGAAGCCGGCAGGTACCGTCGCAGAAACCTGCGTCGCAGCGGACGTCGTGAACGACGCGTGCGTCGTGCCGAACTTCACGCCGGTGACGCCGGTGAGGTTCGTCCCGGTGATCACGACGGTATTCAGCGTCTGCCCGTCATATGCGTCGAGCGACGTGATCTTCGGCAACGGCTTGAACGATGCAGTCGTGACCGCCGGGCCGGAAACGTTCTTCACCGTGAGCGGACCGAGAGTCGCGTCCTGCGGCACCTCGACGACGATCTTCGTCGCAGTGTCGGAGTCAATCGTGGCCGGCGCGGAGCTGCCCGTGAAGTCGACCTCGGTCGCGTCGGCCAAGCCCGTTCCAACCAGCGTGACATGCGTTCCGGCCACCCCCGATAGAGGCGAGAAGCTCGTCACGTGCGGCAGCGGCGTGGCGGCGGTGACGTTGAACGCGGCGCTCGTGGCAGCCGTCAGGCTCCCGTCGGTGGCGTCCAGCTCATAAGCCGTGCCGGTTGTGCCGATCTGACAGCCGCTGAAGGTGATCACGCCCAAGCTTTCGTTTGGGCTACAGCCGGAGAGTGCGCCGGGGCCTCCGGAGGTCGGCGTTCCCGAGGCGATCGAGAGGCTCACGGTCGAGCTGTCGCTGGTGATGACGTCGCCGCTCGCGTCCTCGACGGTCACGACCGGCTGGGTTGTGAACGCGCCGCCGACGGTCGCCCCGGCGGGCTCGGTCGAAAAGACAAGCTGCGTTGCCGGCCCGGGAGCGCCCTGGGTCGTCTCACCGAGCTCCAAGAGTCCCTGGATATTGCCGCCCGTGTCTCCGTAGGTGCCGCCGGCGCCGCAGTAGTTCTCGTCCGTGCACGAGATGGTGTTGAGCGGCGAGTACGCGGTGTTCGACGGTGTCGGTGCCCCTGTGGCAGTCGGCGTGCCCGACTCTAGGTCAATGAGGTAGCCCAGGTGGTGGGCGCTCGCATCGTAGTAGGAGCCCGCAGCGGCGCAGTACGTGTCCGAGTCGCACGAAACGGAGACGAGTCCTGAATTTTCCTCACCGTCCAGGTCCGTGCCGGCGCCCGCGGGCTGTGGCGCCGCGTCGCCGCTCCACGAGGTACCCGAGCCGGTGTCAATCAAGCCGTAGGCAAAGCCTGGGCCGACGGTCGAGTCCTGGAATCCACCAACTGCGGCGCACCACGTCGCCGAGCTGCACGAGACAGAAACCAGCTGCGCGCCCTGGTTTCCGAGGGTGTCGGTGCCGGCGCCGCCAGGCTCGGGTGCCGAGACAGCGCTCCACGTCGTCCCTGAAAGACTGTCGATCAGGCCCCAGACATAGCCGCCGCGGGAGTTGACCGTGCTCGAGTCGTTGTACGAGCCGACTGCCGTGCACGCGGTTGCCGCGGTGCAGGAAACCGATACCAGGCTTGCGTTCAACTGTCCGTCGCCGTCGGTGCCGCTGTCGCCGGGCAAGGAAGCCTCGACGGCAGCCCACGAGCTCGAAAGCGTGTCGATGAGCGGGGCCGTGTGGCCCGACGAGTCCTTATACGAGCCGACGGCGGTGCACGTCGTGTCGGAAGTGCACGAGACCTGAACGAGGCTGCCGGTCCGGTTCGTCGCGGCCGCGTTCGAGGGCAGTCCAACCTGCGCCGGAGTCCATGTCGTTCCCGACAGGGTGTCGGTGAATCCGTCGGAGCTCGTCGCCGAGGTGGCGTCGGCCCCGACCGCGGTACAGGCCGTGGCCGCGGTGCAGGAGACCGAGGACAACCTCGTGTTGCCGTCGTCGCTGCCCGACGGCTGGGGCGCAGCGGCGGCCGTCCAGGTCGTTCCGGAGAGGGTGACGACGAGAGCCGCCGAGTGGCCCAGGTCATTCATGTAGTCGCCAACCGCCGTGCACGCCGTGGCCGACGTGCAGGAGACCGAGTTCAGCCCGGCATAGCTCGGCGAGTTCGCATCGGCAGGCTCTGGTGCAGCGGTCGCGCTCCACGTTCCGCCGGAAAGCTTCTCGATCAGGCCCCAGGTGTTGCCGCCTGTGTCCTTGTAGGAACCGACGGCGATGCAGGTCGAGTCCGAGATGCATTGTTCCTGGATAAAAGTGTCCGGAAAAGCAAAGGGGCTTGACGCGGCTCCGCTCGGAACCGGAGCTTCGGTGGCGGCCCAGGGGAAGGCGGGGCCCGCGACCGCCGGAGTTGCTCCGGCCAGTGCGATCGCGAGCACAGCTCCTGCGAGCGCCACGGCCGCCCAGGCCGTGACAACGCGCCGTGCGTCCTTCCCATGGGTAGGGCGCAGGTCCCCGGATTTGCCGCTTGAGCGCGTCATGGTTCGAACCTCGCCTGACACCCCTGCCAGGAACCCGACGCGGCCAACGAGACACTACACGCTCGTGAGCCCGCTTCCCGAAAGGCCCTGCGGCTAGTGCCCCCGGACCGGATCGAACGGCCGCACACGGTTTAGGAAGCCGGTCGATAGATGCGCATCGCGTATACCGGCGGTTACGGCGCCGCAGGAGATCGCGCTTCCTCTTGGGGCAGGCGACGACGGGTTATCGCTACCTTCAAGTGTCACCGCGCATGAACGCTGCCGCCATCCCAGCGTGTCCGCCAGCCTACGTGGGTCATGTCACGCAGGCACGTGTGGTGCTGTCCGAATGGACGAAGTTCCGCTCGCTTCGCTCGACGGTTTACACCTTCGTCGTCGGTATCGGAGCGACGATCGTCTTCGCGATCACCCCTGCGGTGATCAACGCGGTTCGCTGGTCGACGATGAGCCTCCAGGACAAGCTGGCCTTCAACCCGTTGGAGCCGACCTTGATCGGCGTCGGCGTGGCGCAGTTGGCGATCGGGGTGCTCGGCGTTCTCATGATCACCGGCGAGTACTCGACCGGGATGATCCGCGCGACGTTCATCGCCGTCCCGAAACGGCTATCGGTCCTATGGGCCAAGGCCGGCGTCTACGGGACGGTCACCCTGATCGTCAGCGTTCCCGCAACGCTGATCGGGTTCTTCTCCGCTCAGTCGATCCTCGCGGGCCACACCTTGTTCGGTCGCGACATTTCGCTGTCGTTCTCGGATCCCGGCGTCGCCCGCGTGGTCGTCGGCGGCGCGCTGTACCTCACTCTCGTGGGGCTCTTCGGTCTCGGGGTCGGCGCGATCGTTCGAAACACCGCCGGCGGTATCGCGGCGTTCGCGGCAATCCTGTTCGTGATCCCGCCGGTGCTGACGTTGCTCCCGTCGAGCTGGGACGATGCGATCTCGCCCTATCTACCCAGCAATGCCGGGCAGGCGATCATGCAGTTCGGCGTTCCCGACCACACGCTCGGGCCGTGGACTGGTCTGGCGCTCTTCACCGGGTACACCGCCGCAACGATCGCCGCGGCTGCCGTTCTGCTATGGAGACGCGACGTCTAGAAACGCGCTGCTTATGCTCGCGGGATTCGCCGCGGCCGCCGCCGTACTGGGCGGCTGTGGCGGGGCGAAACGCAGCACGACGACGAGTGCCAAGCCCTCAGGCCTGCCGCTCGACCGTTATGGGACCACCTGGTTGTGCCGGCCCGGCATGGCGGACGATCCCTGTACTGCGGGCCTGGCATCCACCGCTATCGCACGCAACGGCTCGACCCAGGCGGAACCTGCCGTCGTCACGCCCGATCCGAAGGTCGACTGTTTCTACGTGTACCCGACGGTCAGTGACGAGTCGACGATCAACTCCGACCTCGCGCTTGGGGTCCGGCAGGCGGAGGTTGCGATCGCGCAAGCCTCGCGGTTCTCCCAGGTCTGTCGTGTCTACGCACCGGTCTACCGGCAGATCACCCTGAGTGCGCTGAATCATCCGGGCCGCATCACGCTGGCGGATGCATTGATCGCATACGACAGCGTGCTCTCGGCGTTTCGCAACTATCTCGCGCACTACAACGGCCGCCGGGGGATCGTGTTCATCGGGCACTCGCAGGGTGCGTCGATTCTGATCAGGCTGCTCAAGGATCAGGTCGACGACAACCCCACGTTACGCCACCATGTCATCTCCGCACTCTTGCTCGGCGGCAACGTCACTGTCGCCAAGGGTCGCACCGTCGGTGGCGACTTTAAGCACCTTCCGCTTTGCAGCTCGAACACGCAGACCCGGTGCGTCATCGCCTATTCGACGTTCGCGAGTAAGCCCCCGAAGAACAGCCAATTCGGTCGGACGACGTCGGACGCCGGCGTCAGCCTGCTCGCACCGCACAAGCTGGCGCCGAACGTCGCGATCGCCTGCGTCAACCCAGCCGCCCCAGCCGGCGGACAAGCGCGCCTCGACCCGTACGTTCCGTCCATATTTCTGCAGTTTCTCGGCGGAAGCTCCACGCCGCAGGTGAGCACACCGTGGGTGTCGTTCCCGGGCGAATACACCGCCGTCTGCAGAACCTCCGGCACCGCGACATGGCTGCAGGTCAGGCACACGCCGGGAAGCCCCGACCAGCGGCCGCTACTTGCAGAGCTGAGCGACCCGTCACTTGGCCTGCACGTCCTCGACGTCAACATCGCGCTCGGCAACCTCGTGCGACTCGTGCGCGACGAGGCCGCTGCATACCGCGGATAGCGCTCGCGAGCCAGCTTCGTAAGCAGGCGTACTGCCGCGGAACCATGGCCTAGCGAGATCGCCGTCCTTGACCTCAAGCCGAATTTGGCGATCTCGCCCAGATGTCAGTGACCACCGGCGCGTCGCGCGCATAACTCGGCCTCCGTGCTCGCCGACACCGCCCTCGTCGCGCCGCCGCTCGGCGGCCTGCTCTTCGCTCCATCGCATCCTGCTTCCGCAACACCCATCGTCGAGATCAGCGCTGCGCGCAGAGCGAGGTTAAGAGGTCGTCCCAGAACGCATGGCGGCGGCACCTCGCACGCTACCGGGGCTACGGTGCCGCCGTGTTACTGCTCGGTCTGGCGAGTGCACTCGTCGCCTCGGCATTGTTCAACGTCGGGCTCGCCTTGCAGGCGCTGGAGGCGCGGGCGACGCCGAAGTCGCTGAGCCTCCGCTTCTCCCTTCTCGTCCGCCTGCTTCGCAGGCCGCGTTGGTTGATCGGCTGGCTCCTCGGGATCGTCGGCATCGGTCCGCAGGTGCTCGCGCTCGCAACGGCGCCGTTCGTTCTCGTTCAGCCCGCGCTCGCGGTTGGGCTGCTCCTCTTGCTCGTGATCGGATCACGGACACTCGGCGAACGGGTGGGCATCCACGAATGGATCGGCGTTGTCTCGATCGTCGCCGGCGTCGCGCTCATTGCGGTCGGCGCGCCCGCGCATACGGAGACGCACCGCAGCATCCCGGCCATCGCCGCCGTGGTGGCGGCTCTCTCGATCCCGGGGCTCGTGCCATTCGCGGTCAGAGGCACCCGTTTCGACTCGGCTCTCCTCGTCATGGTCGCGTCGGGCACCGGCTTCGCGGCGACGAACGTCGCGACGAAGCTGATGAGCGACGACATCGGCTCGCGCTACTTCGTCGGCGCGGTCATCTGGGCGGCTGTCGGACTGGGCATGGGCATCGCCGCGACCCTGACCGGCATGACCGCCTTCCAACGGCGGCCGGCGACGGTCGTCGTGCCGCTGACGACCGCGGTGCAGACGTTCCTTCCGATTCTGATGGAACCGCTCTTCCTGCGCGAGGATTGGACCTCGGCTCCGCTCGCCGGCGCCCCGATCGTCGCCGGGCTTCTCGTTGCTGGGGTCGGAACGACGCTCCTCGCACGGACCCGGGCCGTCAGCGAGCTCGCCTCTGGCGGTGTTGGGCAGTGACCTGGGACGATGGTCGCGTGCGCGGAGTGACAGGGAGTCTCGCGACCGCCGCCACGTGGTTCGCTCCCGCTCCGGCACCCGTATTCGCTCCGCTCGCCGACGCTTTACGTCTTCAACGGAAACTGCCGGAGCACACGCAGGGCGTCGCGCTCACGTTCGACGACGGGCCGCACCGGGACGGGACTCCGGCGGTCCTCGAGCTGCTCCGCGCTGCCGGTGCGCATGCCACGTTCTTCCTCGTCGGGGAACAGGTCGACCGCTACCCAGAGCTGGCTGCCGAGATTGCCGCCGCAGGACACGAGGTCGGCTTGCACGGGTATAGGCACCGTCTGTTGCTCCGCCGGACCGTGGCCGGCCTTGGGCGCGACCTGGATCGGGGGCTGGACGTGATCGTGGGTGCGACCGGGCAGACGCCGCGGTGCTATCGGCCGCCCTACGGCGTGTTCAGTGCCGGCGCGCTGGAGCTTGTGCGGCGGCGCGGGTGGCAGCCGGTTCTCTGGTCGAAGTGGGGGAGGGACTGGACGCGTCGTGCGACGCCGGCGACGATCGCGCGAAACGCTGTCCGCGGGCTCGCTGCCGGCGACATCGTTCTGTTGCACGACGCCGACCACTACAGCGCGCCGGGCTCATGGCGAAAGACAGTGGCGGCTTTGCCGCGCGTACTCGAAGCCGCGGACGGGATCGGCCTCCCGTGGGTACCGCTCAGCGGTCCGAGATAGGCCCTTCCGCAGCAGCCAGGACCATGGAAGCGGCGGACGGCAATGACTGGAATCCGTCGACGGACGTGCGACCGCGGTCGAGTGCGCGGCGGATGGCCGGCAGCAGCTCATCTCTCGTGGGAACGACGTCGGCAAGGCCGAACCGGCGGTACGCCGCGTTGTTGACGCGCACGTGGCCGCGGCCCCATCCGTACGAGATGGCGGGAAGGCCGCGCATGAGGGCCTCGAGGACCGTCAAGCCTCCCGTGGAGTGGACGAGAACGTCTGCGGCCGCCATCCACTCCGGCATTCGATCGGTGAAGCCCTCGATCCTGACGCGTCGGGTCGTTCCGAAACGCGTCTCGAGCGTCGCTCGAAGCGAATCGTTCCGACCGCAGAGGCAGACGACTTGCGAGACCTCCTCCAGCCGTAGCGCCTCGTCGACCGCGCCGCTTACATCGCCGACACCCCAGCCGCCGCCCGATACGAGGACGACCTTTCCCTCGGCGGGCAGATCGAGCCGGGCGCGCGCCACCGCCGCGTCGAGCGGCACGCGAAAATCTGGCGCGGTGAAGCCGTGGACGCAGCTGACGCGGGCATTCGGCCCCGCAACCCGACGCACCTCGTCGATCGACTCCGGGTGCGTGATGAGATGGACGTCGACCCCGGGACCAGCCCAGTAGTCGAGCGCGGCGAGGTCCGTGATGGCCGAGCAGACCGGTATGTCGAGTCGGCCGAGGCGCCGCAGCCGGCCGAGTACCTCGGTCGTGTTCGGGTACGTGCTCGCGATGACGTCCGGCTGGACGTCGTTGATCAGCTTGACGAGCCCGTTGCCGCCGATTCGCGTCAGGAGGGTCTGGCTGAGCCAGCGCGTCGGACGGGCCTGTGCGAAGAACCAGAAGCCGAGATCCCAGACCCACTGGAAGCGGAAGAACACAACCCGTCCCGCGTCGGCGCTGATCGCCTTCACGAGCTTTCCCATCGGTTCCAGGCCGTCCTCGACCACCACCTCGACGGTCGGGCTCTCGGCCAGTAGTTGCGCAGCGAGCGTGCGGGCCGGGAGATCGTGCCCCTCGCCGACGCTCGCAGTCAGAATCAGAACGCGCACAGTCCGGTCACGGCGGCGACTCTAGCGGCGATTGCGCGCTCCGACGGCGCGGTCTGCCAAGCTCGTCGCGTGCTCGCGCTCGTCGCTCTCGCCGTCTCCGTCGGCATCGCCGATTCGCTCAATCCGTCGACCATCGCGCCGGCGCTCTATCTCGTCACTGGGGTTGATGCATCACGGCGGCTGCTGCACTTCACCCTCGGAGTCTTCACTGTCTACCTCGCCGGTGGAATCGTGCTTGTGCTCGGCCCCGGCCACGCACTCCTCTCGATCGTTGCGCGCCCAGGGCGCCGGGAGACCCACCTGATTGAGCTCGTCCTTGGCGGAGTCGCACTCGCGGCGGCGGTGGTCCTCTGGCTTCGCCGCGAGCGAGTCGCCCGCCGGGTGCTCGCGCACGAACGTCGCACCGCGGGATCGAGTTTTGCGCTCGGTGCGGCGATCACGTCGGTCGAGCTCCCGACAGCATTCCCGTACTTCGCCGTCGTCGCCGCGGTCGTCGGCTCCGACCAGAGCCTCGCGCGACAGCTTGTTCTGATCGCCATCTTCAACGTCGCGTTCATCGCGCCGCTTGCGGCGATCACTGCGTTGCGCTGTCTCGCCGGCCCGAGGGCGGAACGGCCGCTCGCGTCCGTGCGTGCTCGGCTCGATCGGCACACCGGCGGGCTCGTCGCCGGCGTGACCGCCGTGCTGGCCGTCGCGCTGCTGCTCGTTGGAGCCGTCGGTCTCCTTACTCGGTGACGGAGCCTCCGCGCGCCTGTCGGCTGCGCGGTGAGGCGGTGCCGAACACAATGTCCCACCAAGGCGCGCTGACGGCGAATCCGCGGCGATCGTCCTCGAAATGGTGGCGCATGTGCAGCTCGCGCAATCTTCGGGTGATGGGGCCGCGCGCTTTCGCGTGGTGGAGCGCGTAATGGAGCATGTCGTAAGCCAGGTATCCGGCGAAGAAGCCCGCCGTGATCGACCAGGCGAGCGGCAGCGAAAAGGCGAGGACGAACAGTCCGAAGAAGGCCGAGGCCAGGGGTAGCGAGACGACCGGCGGCATCACGAGCCGACGCGGGTCGTTCGGATGATCGTGATGTGCGCCGTGGATCATCCAGTGGAATCGCGCCGCGGCGCCCTGCTCAGGCTCGAAGTGGAAGACGATGCGATGGATCCAGTACTCGCTGAACGTCCAGAGCCCGTAGCCGGCGACGACCCCGAGGCCGACTTCGAGCGGATTGTCCTGAAGAATGGCGAGGGTCGCGCAGACGGCGATCGCGGGCAGGAACAGCAGCGGAGGTACGGCGGGATGCACGCGTGTGAAGCGGTCGAGAAGCCCCGACTCGAACATCGGCGGAGAGGCGCGCAGCAGCTCGGCTCGGGACAGCGCCTCCGCGCGAGGCGTCTCGGACTCCATGGGTCGAGGGTAGCGCGCCTCGCGGATCGACACCACCGTTCCGGTCATCCGGTGAATCTGATGAGATGCTTATGGGGGACCGTCACCGCCAGGCGTGGCACTCGAGGCAGGCCCCGGGCCTATGAACATCGACAGATTCGCCATCGGATTCGACCATCGCGACCGCGAGCGCCTCTTTGCGCTCTGGGAGCAGGCTCTGGACGCTGAAGTCTGGTCGGACGGGCCTCTCACGCAGGCCTTCGAGAACGCGTGGACCTCGCTGAACGGGGTCGCCGCGGTGGCGACCTCGAGTTGGACGGGGGCCGCACTCGCCGCGTTCGAGTTCTTCGAGCTTCGCGGGCGCACCGTCCTGTGCCCGTCGAACACGTTCATGGCGACCCCCCTCGCGCTCCGCGCGGCGGGGGCGAACGTCGAGTTCGTCGACTGCAACCGTCACGACCTGTGCATGTCGTTCGACGACTTCGAGGCCAAGGCCGACCGGCACTCACCGGCAGCGGTCGTGCTGGTGCACATCGGGGGTCATCTCGCGTTCGACTCGGACCGCATCGCCGGATATTGCCGCGACCACGACATCCTGCTCATCGAGGACTGCGCCCACGCGCACGGAGGATCGTGGAATGGTCGCCGCGCCGGAACATGGGGCGACGCGGGCATCTGGTCGTTCGCACCGACGAAGACGATTTCCACCGGCGAGGGTGGCATGCTCGTGTCGAAGCACGCCGAGTTGATCGAGTACGCGCGCGCCTTCCGCAATTACGCGAAGCCCGACTATGCGCAGCCAGGCTTGAACTACCGCATGAGCGAGTTCACCGCTGCGCTCGGAATCGTCGGCGTCGAGCGTCTAGAGGAGATCGTTACCTGGAAGAACGACGTCGCACGGCGCGAGCTCGACCCGAAGCATGCGGCCCGCGTCGAGTTTCCCGCTGGCATGGTGTCGGGTTTCTACAAGTACGTCGTGTTCGACCCGATCGAACGCTCGACCGGAAAGGTCTATGACGAGCCTTGCCACCGCGTCCTCGGGCACCAGGTCGATCTACCTAACAGCGACTGGATTGCCGAACACCACTGGTGCGCGCCGCTGTACTACAACCCGGCGGTGCGGCCGGCACTCGAAGCGGTTTCGAAATGAGAGTCCTCGTCACGGGCGGAAGCGGATTCATCGGGTCCCACGTCGTCGATCAGCTCCTCGCGCGCGAGCACGAACCGGTGATCCTCGACACGACGCCGTCACCACACCATCCCTGGGTCACCGCTGTCGTCGGTGATCTGACTCACCCGGAGACTGTGCTGGGCGCGGCGCGCGACGTGGGCGCAATCATCCACCTCGCCGCAGTCGCTGACGTCAATGACGTCTTCGCCGACCCTGTGCGTGCGGGCGCCGTCAACGTGCACGGGACGCAGATGGTTCTCGAAGCGGCACGGCATGAGAACATCGGCCGCGTCGTCTATGCCAGCACAGTTTGGGTCTACGGCAACGCGCCCGTCGAGGGCGAGATCGACGAGGACGCGCCCCTCGCTCATCCCTCACACGTCTACACGGCCACGAAGCTCGCAGGCGAGATGTATTGCAACGCGTACCGGGAGCTCTATGGTGTCGAGTCCACGATCCTGCGCTTCGGGATCCCGTATGGACCGCGCGCACGGCCTGCCGCGGTCATCCCCTCGTTCGTTGCGAGAGCGCAGCAGGGAGACGCGCTCACGATCGCCGGCGACGGAAACCAAACCCGGCAGTTCGTGTACGTCGAAGACCTCGCAGAAGGCGTCGTCCTCGCCTTGGAGCAAGCGTCCGCGCGGCGCATCTACAACCTCGTGGGCGACGAAGAGACCAGCGTCCGGCAGATTGCCGACACCGTGCGGGCGGTCGTAGGCGACGTCCCGCTCGTACACGGGCCAGAGCGGCCCGCCGACGTAAGGCTTGGACACATCTCGGGCGCTCGCGCCGCGACCGAGCTCGGGTGGACGGCGAGCACCAGCTTCGCGGACGGGGTTCGTCGCTACGTCGACTGGATCTCGATCGCAGACCGGCTGGCCGTGCCTGCCACGCCGGGCTGACCGCCGGCGACAACCCGCGGTACGGCGCACGTCGTGGCGCGCGACAGGAAGAATCCGGTGATGCGGGCCAGGCTCGCCGAGACACCGGGCGGCGTGCTCACCGACCTGTTGGACCAGGACTCACGACGCTGCTAGACGCTCAACCGGGCCTCAGCAGATTCTCAGTCGAGCCCGTTCACACTTCCAGCGACCGACAGCCAGGCCATGACTCGACCCGATCTCCGGAGCACCCGACGCCGACGGTTCAATCCGGACGGGATTGAGCCCCTCGTCTCCGCGGCGGGCTTGGTGCTGCTCGTGCTCTCGGTGATCGAGCTCGCGACGCTTCTGCTGGGACGCCGGTGCAACGGCATTGGCTCCATTTGCCGTCCCGGCACCACCACGACGCCGCTCCGGCGGAAGGGCACGCAGCTGGTCGAGAAGACGAAGCGGGTGCTGAGGATCTAGCTCTCAGCATTCTTTTATGTGACCCTGATCCACTGGTTTGGTGCCGGAAGAGCCGGACCTAACTGCGCGGCGGCACGATCGCGATCGTGGCCTGCGACGGTTGAAGGCGATGACCGCCCTTCTCGGGGTGGCAATGGTCGTCCTCGCCGGGGCCGTCGCCGCGCTCGCAGCCGCGACGACGTCCGGGCGGAAGCTCGTTCGTCTCCTGCCACGCCACGGGACAACGACGGCCTCGCATCACCGATCGCGGCACGCGGTTCCGCCCCCTCCGCCGCTCGCGGCGATCGGTTCCGGCTCGACGTCTGCCCCAGCGACCGCGCAGCCGCCACCGCCTACACCGACGCCGGTGCAGCCCGTGGCGGTCTCCGGAGGATCATGACCGCTGCTCTGTTGCCGCTCGCCGTAGCGAGCAGCAATGGAAAGCTGATGTGGTACCTGACGCGGGGAACCGGCGTTGTGGCGCTCGTGCTTCTGAGCGCCGGTGTTCTTCTCGGAGTCATGAGCTCGACGCGCTGGCATCCGCCTCGGACCCCGCGGTTCCTCGTCCTGGGCCTCCATCGAAACGTCACCCTGCTCGGCCTTGCCTTCGTCGTTGTCCACGTCATAACCACGGTCGCGGATCACTTCGCGCCCATCGGCTATCAGGACGCTGTGCTGCCGTTCCTTTCGCCGTATCGACCTGTGTGGCTCGGGTTGGGCGCCGTTGCCTTCGACCTCCTTCTCGCGCTGATCGCGACGAGTCTGCTGCGCGCGCGGATCGGTCTGCAAACGTGGAGGGCAGTTCATTGGCTTGCTTATGCATCGTGGCCGGTCGCGCTCATGCACTCGTTCGGAACCGGCAGCGACGCTCGATCCGGCTGGCTGGCTGTACTTGCGGTGGTCTGCACCGGCGCCGTTGGGCTCGCGGTTTTGTGGAGAGTTGCAGCTGCCCCTCATGCGCCGGTACAGATTCGCGCCGCGGCGGCGCTCGCGGCGTTTGCTGTTCCGCTGGGAATGCTGCTCTGGGCGAGTTCCGGGCCTTTGCGGAAGGGATGGGCGGCGCGCGCGGGCACCCCGGCTTCGCTTCTGGCCGCCATCCGCGGTGGTCAGAGCGTCCCGGCTTCCCAACCGAGCTCCGCGGTGGTGCCGCCGTCTAGACCGGCGTTGCCAGACGGATCGTTCACTGCAAGGTTTCGCGGTCGCGTGAAAGAGCGCCCAGCTGCCAATGGCCTCGTCACGGTCACGATCGACGGAGTGGCGAGCGGCGGCTTCAACGGGCGGGTACATGTTGCGCTGCGCGGTGTGCCGCTCTCGGGTGGCGGGGTTGAGATGCTCGAGAGCAGCGTGGGGTTGCTCCCACGCGGCGCCGGGGCGTGGGATCCAGGACAGGTCGTCGGTCTCCAGGGACCGCGCGTGACCGCGTATGTGGTCGGGGCCGACAGCCGACGGGTCAGCGTTTTGCTCACATTGCGAATCGATCAAGCCTCGGGCAGCGTGAGCGGATCGCTCCACGGCGGTCCTGGGCCTGGGCCGGCCGCGTGACGACCCGCGGGGAGGCTCTTCGGCATGTCGCCGTTCCTGCGCCCGACGCGCTGCCGCGGTTGCTTGCGGGCGTCCGCGACGATCGTCGGCCGGTTTCGCTCGCCGAGCATCTCGACCGCGAAGGCAGTCCACCCGTCGGTCGCGGCGGCGGCGCCCACGCCGAGCTGATCGAGCTCGTCTGCGCCTCCGGGTTGTCGGGGCGGGGCGGAGGTGCATTCCCGACAGGCCAGAAGCTCCGGGCCGTCGCAGAGCAAGGACGCAACCCGATCGTGCTCGTCAACGGCGTCGAAGGCGAACTGATCAGCAGCAAGGATCACGTGCTGCTCGCCCAGGTCCCCCATCTCGTTCTCGACGGAGCGGCCGTGGCAGCGGCCGCGATCGGCGCGCGCGAGGCGATCGTGGCGATCGGAGCCGGCTTGACCCGCGGCTACGCCGCGATCGAAACGGCGATCGCCGAGCGCGAGCACCGTCGCGTCGATCGCGTGTCGTTCCGACTCGTTCGTGCGCCCGACCGGTTCGTCGCGGGCGACGAGACAGCGCTTGTGAACTTCGTCGACGGCGGTCCGGCGAAGCCGACCTTCACGCCGCCTCGGCCGTACGAGCGCGGCATCCGTGGGATAGCGACGCTGGTCCAGAACGTCGAAACCGTCGCGAACCTGGCTCTGCTCGCGCGGTTCGGGCCGCGTTGGTTCCGCGCCCTCGGCACGGCCAAGGAGCCGGGCACCGTGCTCGTCACCCTCGGCGGCGCCGTCCGTCGGCCCGGCGTCTACGAGATTCCGCTCGGGCTGCCGCTGCGGGAGCTGGTCGTCTGGGCGGGTGGGCCGTCCGCGCCGATTCGTGCCTATCTGATCGGAGGCTACTTCGGCACGTGGGTCGCCGCTGCAGAGGCCGACGCGCTCGCACTGCTCGACTCCGACCTACGCACGGTAGGAGCATCCCTCGGAGCGCGCGCCATTGTCGCGCTCGCGGAGACCTCATGTGGCATCGTCGAGACGGCGCGCGTGGCCCGATATCTCGCCGACGAGAGCGCAGGACAGTGCGGCCCATGCGTGCGCGGTCTCGACGCCGTCGCCACCGCGCTCGCACAACTGGCGACCGGCAAGCAATCCCAGCCACGGCTCCAGCGGTGGCTCGAAAACGTCTCGGGTCGCGGCGCATGCCGGCATCCCGACGGCGCCGCACACTTCATCGCGAGCGCACTGCACGTCTTCGCCGACGAGGCCGCACAACACGCTGCCGGATCTTGCAGCGGCAGTGATGGACCGGTCCTCACCGTTGCGCGCAAGCGGAGGCGCGTGGAGTGAGCGTTCGGCTTCGCGTGAATCCGATCCTTTGCGACGGGCACGGGTTGTGCGCAGAGCTCTTTCCGGAGCGGATCGCTCTCGACGACTGGGGCTACCCGATCATCGACCACAGCCCCATCGGCTCCAAGGAAGAAAGTCACGCGCGTCGCGCTGTCGACGCGTGCCCCACGCTCGCCCTCGCACTGGTTCCCGCTAGCGCGCCAAGGCCGTCGGCCAGCGCCGAGGGCGGCGAGTAGTTCCATCAACACACTGTTGACGCGGGGGAGATGCGCCCGGCTCTGTGCCCTCGGTGCCGGTGTCGTCGCGGTGGCGGCCGCGCAGGCGCACGGGTCGGCTGCGCAGATTCGTGTCTTCGAGTTCGTCGACCGTTCGCGCACGATCGTGCTGCCGGACGGGAAGCGCGTGCCGCGTGTGCTCCGGACCGTCGTCCGGTATCCGTCGGCCGCGGGCCTTCACCCGTTGATCGTGTTCGCACACGGGTTTGCGCTCACGCCGGCGTCCTACGCAGGGATGTTGAACGCGTGGGCCGCCGCCGGTTACGTCGTCGCTGCGCCGGTGTTCCCGCTCAGCAATGCAAGCGCGCCTGGCGGCCCGAGGGAAGCCGACATCGTCAATCAGCCCCGAGACGTCAGCCTCGTTATCACCAGGCTGCTCGCCATGAGCAGGCGCTCTGCGGGCGTTTTGGCCGGGAAGATCGATCCGGCACGCATCGCGGTCACCGGCCAGTCTGATGGTGGAGTGACGGCTCTCGCTGTTGCGTACGACAGCCGCTTTCGCGACAGGCGTGTGGATGCGGCGGTCGTCCTCTCGGGAGCGATGCTCGGGGGGATGGGTTCGTTCCCGCGCCGCGGTCCGCCGCTCCTGGCGGTGCAGGGAACGGCCGACACGCTCAACGCACCGGCGACGACGGCGACGTTCTTCGGGCTCGCCCATCGGCCGAAGTTTCTCCTGTGGCTGCTCGGCGCGTCTCACCTTCCGCCGTATACGGACGAGGAGCCGCAGCTCGGAATCGTCGAGCGGTCGACGATCGCATTCCTGGACCACTACGTGAAAGGCCGGCCGCTCGCCGTCTTCGAGCGAACGGCGCGCGTCGCCGGTCTGACGCGGCTCGTCGCAGATCCGTAGCCTCGTAACGCTCAGCGCTTTCCCAGCTGTGTGGCTTACGTTCGGGCGGTGAGCGTGCCGCCCGATGCGGTCGAGTCGACTCCCGTCTCTGGAGCGCCAGGCCCCGTCGACACGCGCCACGTTCGACGCAAGGCTGCGGCGTCCAGCCGTCGTCGGCGACGTACGCGGCTCGGAATCGTCGTCGCCGTGCTCGTGTTCCTCTCGCCGGCTCTCTACTCCTACACGTCGACGATGCTCCTGCCGTCGAGCCTTCCCCTCGGAGTGCGCAGTGTCGAGTGGCTCAGAAACCACCACGGCAACTGGCTCGTCGACGATGCCGAGCGGATCTACTACACCTGGAACCAGCCGAAGAAGGGCGGACCGCAGCTGAAGGCGCTGCCCCGGGTCGGAATCGCCCCCGTCGGAGCGGTCTCGCGACCTCGAGCCCACGCAGCAGTATGGCCGCCCAGGATCAAGCCCGTCTTCGCTCGCCCGTTGCCCGGCGAAGGCGTCTGGCAAGGCATCGGCGCGTTCGTCGACGGTCGGCCGCCCGTGCTCGTCACGACCTTTCGCACGGAGCTCGACTACCCGCAAATCGTCGCCTACGTCGCCTGGTTCGATCACACGCGCACCGCGCTTGCCTTTTACCCCGGGCGCTACGAGCCGCCCAACGCGCCCATTCGCGGGCCTATGTCGGTGCCATTCGGCCAGCGGTGGCGGCTTTTCGCGACGTTCAACGGCGGCTTCACCTACATCGACGGACGGAACGGCTCGGCAATCAACGGGCGCACGTATGAGCCGCTCAAGGATGGCCTTGCAACTCTCATCGGGTACCGCGACGGGCGGCTCCGGATAAAGAACTGGACCGGCGGCCCTAACGTGGGTGCCGACGTCGCGTTCGCGCGACAGAGCTTGCCGCCGATCATCGTGAACGGAAAGCTCAGCCCCGCTTTGAACGACAGCTCTCAGTGGGGCGCGACGCTGGGCAACGCAGTGCGCGTGTGGCGCACCGGCGTCGGCATCGACCGGCGTGGCAACGTGATCTACGCAGCCGCGAACGATCAGACAGTCGTGACGCTCGCTCAGATCCTCCAGCGCGCCGGCGCAGTACAGGCCATGCAATTCGACATCAACCCCGAATGGCCGAGCCTGATCACCTATCGGCACGCACACGGTCTCGTTCCCACGAAGGTAGTTCCGAACGTCATGCAACCAGCGACGCGCTATCTCGTCCCAGACGATCGCGACTTCTTCGCCGTTTACCGCCGTGTTCCAGGCCCCGTCACCGTGCCCTTCAAATAGGAGTGGCCTCGGCAATCGCAGTCCGTCTGCTTGGTCGGACACCTCGTCCGGGGGAGGAGAGAGGGAAGTGCGCACACATTCTGTGGCGGGGGCTGCGCGGTGGGAGGGTGCCGTGTCTAGGCTTGGTGGGTGGCTGAGTCGATGGAGATCCGGGATGGTGGCGGGTTCGAGTTGCTTGCCGCCTCGCTTCGCTCTTCGGGCAGCGACTTGGATGTCTTCGTTGAGGTGCTCGCGGACAAGTTGGAGCGCGCGTTACCGGGGCGGGTGGTCGTGGAGCGTCGTGCGCTGCGGCGGTTTTCGAAGGAGAAGCGTGTCGCCCGGATCGAGGTCGCTTTGGGCGACAACCGGTACACCGTTGTCGTCCGGCAGGGTGTGCTTGAGACGCGTTGCGCGAAGGCGGTGCGCGGTGTGGTGTTGAAGACTGAGGAGTTGCCGCTCAACGGTTGGCTTGAGGCGCTCGGCCGCGAGCTTGCGATTGAGGCTGAAGCGAGCGAACAGTCTCGCGTGGCACTCGACCAGCTGCTGCGGGGATAGCGCCGGTGCCTCTGTTCCGCCGCGGCGGCACCGACGACAACCGTGAGGTTCGGGAGGCGGCGGCAGCCGATCAAGTTGCATCGCTCGAGGCGCTCGCGCGCGGCGAGCTGCCGCTGCGGGCGCAGCAGCGCCTGGGCGAGATCGGGAAGACGCCGGGGGGCCTGTTCACATCTGATCTGTCTGTTGGCGAGTTCGCGCTTGTGCACGCGATCGGGCTGCGGCCGCTCGCTCAAGTGATGGGAAGCTCGGTCTACCACGTCGGATGGCAGCAGCGCCCGGGTGGCTTCGGCCTACAGGCGGGCGGGATTTCGCAGGAGCTGACGGTTGTCTCGGAGGCGTGGAACACGGCGCGGCTGCGTGCGTTTGCGCGGCTCGAGCAGGAAGCGACGCTTGTCGGGGCGGATGCTGTTGTCGGTGTGCGGCTCACGGTTGGCAGCCACGACTGGGCTGCCGGGGCGGTCGAGTACGTCGCCGTCGGCACCGCCGTTCGCCTCCACTCCGCCGAGCGGGCTGAGCGGCCCGCGCTGACCGACCTCTCCGGGCAGGACTACTGGAAGCTGTGGCGCGCCGGCTACCGGCCTATCGGTGTTGTCGGCGCCACGACCGTCCACTACATCGTTGCGGGCTGGGCAACCCAGCAGGCGCAATCGGGTATGTATGCGAGCTGGGCAAACCAGGAGCTGCAGGACTTCACGCGCGGCATGTACGACGCGCGCGAGACCGCGCTCGGACGCATGAGCGCCGAAGCCAGCCAGCACGGCGCCGCCGGAGTCGTCGGTGTCTCGATCGTCCATCACATCGAACAGCGAGAAGCCGGAGCGGGGTCAGGCCGCAGAGACCTCGTCATCACTTTCCACGTCCTCGGCACGGCGATCGCCGAGCGCACAACCGACGGCCGCGAGCTCGAGGTCTCCCCGCGGCTCGACCTGAGCAGGGACACACCCCGACCGCACCTCCTAGGAGGCAACCAATGAGCTACGACCCAACCTCAACCGAAGGCGTGCCCGAGCACGGACGGGAGCGTCTCGCCCAGCTGAAAGGCGGCTTCTTCACCTCCGACCTGTCCGTGAACGAGTTCCTGCTCGTCAAACAGGCCGGCTTCGACCCGCTCGGTCTTGTCATCGGCAGCTCGATCTACCACATCGGCTACCAGCAGTCGAACTGGAAGCAGTCGATGGAGATGGCTGTCCTTTCGCAGGCGATGTACGAGGCGCGCGAGCTTGCGATGACGCGCATGGAGGAAGAGGCGGACCAGCTCGGCGCCGACGGGGTCGTCGGTGTGCGGCTCGACATCGGCCGCTACGAATGGGGCGAGCACCTCGCCGAGTTCATCGCGATCGGGACCGCGGTGAAACACCACGAGGGCGAGCTGCACCGAGCACCCAACGGCAGGCCGTTCACAAGCGATCTGTCCGGACAGGACTTCTGGACGCTGCTTGCTTCTGGCCACCGGCCGGTCGGGCTCGTGATGGGCTCGTGCGTCTACCACGTCGCCCATCAAGGGATGATGGCTGCGATGCGGCAGGTGGGTCAGAACGTCGAGATGCCGAACTTCACGCAGGCCCTCTACGACGCCCGCGAGCTCGCGATGGAACGCATGCAGAAAGAAGCCGAAGAACTCCAGGCCGAAGGAATCGTCGGCGTGCAACTCCAAGAGCGCTCGCACGGCTGGGGATCGCATGTCATCGAGTTCTTCGCCGTCGGAACGGCAATCGTCCCGCTGGCAACAGAAAGCCGGCTCCCCGAACCGATCCCCACAATCAGCCTCAACGACTAGCCGTTTTGACGCCAGCAAAGATCGACCCCTGGGGCCTGGCCGGAAAGGCTGTCTGCGCGATCCGGGCAGCCGCGAACCTTTCTCCTGAACGAGCAGTCGGACACCGGACTGGGAGGACTCTGGTTTGGCGTGTACCCCGGAAGGGCGATAAGTTCTCTGTAGCCGCCCCGGGAACGGAGGAACCATGCTCTTTCGGTACCGCTTCTTTCTCGAGGACGGCTCTGAGACTGGCGAGGTTCAGTACGCGGTAATGATCAAGCCCGGCGAGACGATCTCGGCAAGCGATGGGCGCAAGTTTCGGGTTCTAGACGTCGTGCCGACCGAGGAGAACCCCAGTGAGTACATGGGACTTCTCAAGGTCGAGGCGATCTAACTAAGAGGACGGCCTAGCTGTCCTTCTTCTGATCTTTTGCGACCCTCATCCGGCGTCGCCGCTCGCGCGCTGCTGTCGGGCGGGACGCTTACATTGACGCGATCCGGAAACAGAAGTTCGCGCCGGTTAGTGCCCCCGGGCCGGATCGAACGGCCGCACACGGTTTAGGAATTGGCGAGGCTCCGAAGGGGCCGCGGCGAGAGTACGGAAAGAGTACGGTCAAAGTACGGTAAGACGGAGCGTTTTCGAGCCCAGAGGTCTCTTAACGGTGGGGTTTCGGTTGCTGTGAACCAACGGTCGTGATCCGCGATCGTCTAATCCGAAAGTGGTGCGAAAGTGGTGCGACTTCGAGGGTCATCGTCTGTTAGCGGTGGGGTATCGGTAGCACAGCGGCGCGCGAACAGCCTTGCGTTATTTCGTTCGACTGCTACGCGCTTGTGTCGGTGAAGAGCGCGTCGAAGGCGGCGACTGCGTCGGTTTGCATGTTGGGGAGGACGTGGGAGTAGGTGTCGAGGGTGATGCCGATGCTTGCGTGTCCGAGGCGTTCGGAGACGATTTTCGGATGGACGCCTTGTAAGAGCAGCGTGGTCGCGTGGCTGTGGCGGAGATCGTGGAAGCGCATGAGCGGGAAGTTGTTGGTGCGGACGAAGCGCCGCCAGGCGGATGAGAGGCTGTCGGGGTTGAGGGGTTGTCCGTCGCCTCGATCGATGATGAGCGCGTCGCTGGTGGGGCTTGCGGTCTGGCTTGGGTTGCGGCTGGCTTACGTGTCGTGTTGTCGTTGGAGGTAGGGGTGGAGAAGCGCGGGGAGGACGACCGCTCTGCGCGAGCGGCGGGTTTTGGGTTCTTCGAAGCGGAGTCCCTGCTGGGTTACTTGCAGGCTGCGGCGGATGTGGGCGACGGTTCGATCGGGGGTGAGGTCGCTCCAGCGTAGAGCGAGGATTTCGCTGCGGCGCATGCCGGTTGCGATCGCGAACACGGCGGGAAGTTCGATCGGATGGCCGGCCAGTTGCTCGAGCAGGCGTTGAAGGAGGGCTGGGTCGGCGATTGTGTAGTCGTGTGGTCGCGGCCGGGGTGGTTGGGCGCCGGCTGCGGGGGAGCGGTAGATGAGCTGCCAGGCGACTGCTTGTTTGAGCGCTTGGGAGAGGACGAGGAGTCTGTTCCGAAGAACCTGCGCGCAGTGATCCGCGACCATTGGCTGGACCCTGAAGCCGCGGTTATGAAGAAAGAAGCACTCACTCTGGTCGACGTCTGGGAGTCTGCGCGCACGCGTAACAACGCAAAGGCGAAGCTTCTACAGCGCGCGATTATCGCGGAGGGAATCGCGACCGGTCTCGTCGCGATCGCGGTTGTGCTCGCTCTTTCGCTTTAGCGAACGCCCTTGAGCAACTCCGCCGGTTGTACCCGGAGCGCCCGGGCGATTCGCACGATCGTGGTCAGTCGCGGTTCGCGTGCGCCGCGCTCGAGAAGAGAGATCTCGGTTCGGTGTAGTCCCGCGGCATCACCGAGCGCTTCCTGAGAAAGGCCGAGCTCGGCGCGCCGTTTGCGCACATTGGAGGCGAACTGCTCGACCGGCTCCATCCCGAGGATGGTCAGGTCGTGCAGACAAAAGGTCTACAGACAAAACCTCACAACGATGGTAGGGTCGGGCAGGAGCAGGTATGAGTCAGCTGTTGCCCGGTTAGCTAACGTCGGATTCGGCGTGGTTCCGTCACCTCAGGGCCCCATTAAACAAGGAGTCACGATGAAGTTGGGAATCGTTGTGCAGCGTACGCATGGCGCGGGCTTGAGTGCCCGGCGACGAGTGGTTGTCTTCGCGACCCGCCGCCTCGTGGTCGCCGGGGCCGCGTTGAGCACCGGGCTGCTACTGCTCGGCATTCTGGTCGCGCTGGCGGGCGCGAGTAGCACCCGGGCGGCGGCGACGGCGCCAGTACCCCTCGGAACCGCCAAGCCATTCGCGATTCTGGCCGGATCGAAAATCACAGACACTCCGACCTCCACGATCACAGGGGATGTTGGATTGGATCCTGCTTCAGGTGCCTTTATTACTGGCTTGGCGTGCGCACAGGTGAGCGGGAAGATTTACACGAACGATGGTCCTTCTCCACTTTGCAGGGTGAAGAACCCTGGCCGGCTGACTACGGCCAAGAACGACTTGACCACGGCGTATACCAATGCACTTGGACGAGGACTGGGGACTCCTGTAGCAACCGAGCTTGGTGGCCAGACCTTGGTGCCGGGTGTGTACTCCTCTGCCTCGACCACGTTCCAAATTACTGCTGGAGCAGGTCCTCTGGTCCTCAATGGACAAGGCAATCCTGATTCCGTTTTTATCTTCGAGATGAACTCGGGCGCAACCGGACTGACTGTGGGACCGGCCAGTGTGGTGCAGCTCAAGGGCAAGGCCCAGGCCTGCAACGTCTTTTGGCGACTCAACACAGCCACTATCGATACAACCGCGGTGTTCAAGGGCACCATCCTGGCTCTTACCGAAATCACGGTGAATAACGGCGCGAACATAGAGGGAAGACTCCTGGCCCGCAACGCCGACGTCACATTGATCAACGACACGATTAAGAGAGCGAACTGTGCGTCGGCGCCTCCGCCGCCGCCGCCGACGACCACCGCGCCTGCGCCGACGACGACTGCGCCGACGACGACCACCGCGCCTGCGCCGACGACGACTGCGCCTGCGACGACCACCGCGCCTGCGCCGACGCCCAAGCCCAAGCCCAAGCCCAAGCCCAAGCCCAAGCCGACGCCCAAGCCCAAGGCTAAGCCGACGCCCAAGGCCAAGCTGCCGAAGGTCGGTCCCGCCAGATTCGCCCAGCACCCCCACGGCTTTACCGGCTGAGGCCGCTTTACGATGAACGCCCACGCTTGGTGCCGCTCGGTCACGGTCACGGCGGGGCTGATGCTGCTTGCCGTGACGTCGGCCGGCTCGATCGGGGCAGCGCCGGCGAGTGTCACAACGGTGGTCGTGAAGCCGAGCCAGGACTTGGCCGTGCTAATCAGAACTCAGGAAGCGTTCTCGGGGCCTGACCAACACTCGGCGCCGGTGGGGCTCGTTCAGGCTCGGCGACCGATGACGGATGAGCAGACTGTGCTCCCGGTCATCGGCGACGGGACCGGGACCGACGGGCTCTCCTGGCTACACGTCATGCTGCCCGGGCGTCCGAACGGACACACGGGCTGGATCAGACAACGCACGACGGTGCAGGCGGCGACAGGCTGGCACATCGTCGTCTACACCTCACGGCCTCGGGTGATCGTCTACCGCAACGGCCGTCAGGTGCGGGTCTTCGGGGCGATCGTCGGTAAGCCCTCGACGCCGACTCCGCAGGGCGAGTTCTTCGTCGAGGAGGCCGTCCGTTTGAGACCTGGCGACGCCGGGGCTCCATACGCGCTCGCCCTAAGCGCCCGCTCCAACGTGCTCCAGGAGTTCGCAGGCGGCCCGGGCCAGATCGCCCTGCACGGAGTTGCGAACATCGGCGGGGTGCTCGGCACCGCCGTCTCCCACGGCTGCGTGCGCCTGAGCACCGGCGCGATCAGCTGGCTGGGAACGCGGATCGGCCCCGGCGTACCGGTGACGATCACACCGTAAGCCGACTGACGTGACCCCTTGATTCGAGTCCAGCTGATCTGGTCCCCGTTTTCTGGAGTTGATTCGTGAGAATCGGGCTTTCGGGAAAGGGGATCTGTGGTGCCGAGGTCGTATGCGCCGGAGTTTCGCCGGCGAGTGGTGGAGCTTCTGCTGGTGGGGCGTTCGGTCAGCGGAGTGGCCGCAAGGGTTTCTTTATTCGGTTCGCCTTGCCGAAGGGTGGTGTGGGCGTCAGCTGAGGGTATTTCTGGGGCCGTGAGCGCGGGCGTTGAGGATGGCGGCGGCGAGGGTGCGGCTGCCACGAGTCACGGCGGTCGGGGTGTGATTCTTGATGGTGATGCCGTGGAATGGCGTGAGCAGTCCGTGGAGCGACCACTCGATCTCGTCGGGTTGGTCGCTGATGATGCGCTGGGCGAGCGGGACGTCGAGCTCGGCCGGGAGTTCGGGGGCGAGGGATGCGGCGACTTCGCTGAGTAGCCACTGCGGGTCGGTGCGGAGCGCTCGTCCTTTTGGCGTCAGAGGTAGGGTGGCGCGCTGCCGGCGGGCGAGTTTGAGCGCGTCGACGAGGTCGTGGAGGACGCAGAGCTGGTAGAGCTCGGCTTCTTGGTAGGGCGGTCCGACGGAGGTGTTCCACCAGTCGGGGTAGCGTTCGACTGGCCGTTCGGACGACGGTCCGGGGGAGTGCGCCGGTCTGGGTGAGCTTGACGCCGTCTGCGAGTACTTCGAGCAACCAGAGCAGCGGCTCGATCGCTTCTTCGCTCTCGACCCGTGAGGGCGGGATGGTTGCGAGTGCGCGTTCGAGCAGGTCGCGCTCTGCGTCGCGGCCGGGCAGCTCGAGCCAGGCCTCGCGGCGGGAGGCGTGAATGCGGGCGAGTGGAGTTGTGCCGCTTTCGTCGGGTCTACCCAGGTATCCCTCGACGAGCTCGGTCTGGTGTTGCCGCCAGCCCTTGGCGCCGGGGACGAGTTGGCAGTTGTCGACCGCGTCTTCGAGCAGGCTGGCAACGAGGTCGTGCTCGAGCGCCTCCTCGATACTCATGAACTCGCTCCAGGAAAGTAGCGGCGTGTCGGGTGGCTCGAGCCCTCGTTTCGGACTTTTGATTTGGCCCCATTTCGGACGTTTGATTTGGCCCCACCTCCGTCCGATCGTGACTCGACCGTTCGGGCTTTTCGGAGCTCGAGCGGGAGGTCGCAGAGGGGATGGGATCGAGGGTGGAGTTGTTCGAGCAGATCCGTAGGGATCGGGAGCGGGAGGCCTTGTCGATCCGCGACTTGGCGCGCCGTCACGGTGTGCATCGGCGGACGGTGCGGCAGGCGCTCGCCTCGCCGCTGCCGCCTCCGCGCAAGCGGCCGGTGGGGCGGCCGGCTCCGAAGCTAGGCCCGTATCGGCTGCTGATCGACGGGTGGTTGATCGCTGATCGGGAGGCGCCGCGTAAGCAGCGGCACACTGCGAGGCGGGTCTGGCAGCGGCTCGTCGACGAGCATGGTGTCGAGGTTTCTGAGCGGCCGGTGTGCCGCTATGTGCGCGTCCGCCGGCGGGAGCTGGGCGACCCGGTCGACGAGGTGTTCGTGCCGCAGGTGCACGAGCCCGGTGTCGAGGCGGAGGTCGATTGGGGCGAGGCGGAGGTGGAGATCGCCGGCCAGCGGCGCACGGTGTACTTGTTCGTGATGCGCGCTTGCTTCTCCGGCGCGGCGTTCGTGATCGCGTTCGAGCGCGCGAGCCAGCAGGCGTTCTTGGAGGCGCACGTGGAGGCGTTCGGGTTCTTCGGCGGCACGTTCGCGTTGATCCGCTACGACAATCTCCGTTCGGCTGTCAAGCAGGTGCTGCGCGGCCGGCGGCGACCGATGAGCGGATTCAGCTGGCGGCAAGCCAAACCGACGGTCCCTGACCGGAACGACCGGTGCGCGCGAAGGACTGTCGACGCAGCTTCCGGGTCTTGTCGAGCGCACGCGGCGGCTCGCTGACGGCATCCCGCTCTTCGCCGGCTTCGGAATTGGAACCGCGCAAACAAGCCGGCGAGGCAGTTAAACACTCTGGCGGCGTTTTTATCGGAAGCCGTGCGGTGCAGGTGGCCGAGGATGGCCCGTGCGCCTTACGCGACTACGTCGCGACGCTTCGCATCGGAATCGACAAGCGGTGGGGTAGTGAGCGGACCTCTTGCGCGCGACCTCTTCTGGAGTCGGTAAGCGGTCTCACCCTCCAGCGGTGCGAAGAACCGCTTGCGGTACGACAATGGCTTACTCATGCGACGGACGGGCGAATGCCCGGCGACCGACGGAGAGCTGTGATCTGCCAGATCGGCATGCCCCCGCCAAGAATCGAACTTGGGCACACGGTTTAGGAAACCGTCGAGCGGTTCTCGCGCCTTCTCGGGCCTTCTGACTTTTTGGCTTGAATGAGCGCCTTACGCGGCTTTCTCGGCCCGCTCGTTTCGGGTGCTCTTGGGGGCTCTTGTTGCCCCACCGTTGCCCCGATTCGAGAGGAGCGCGTCGAAGCCGCCCGCGTCCGGGAGGTCTTCCTCCAAGAGGTGGACGTAAGTGTCAAGCGTGAACGACGGCTTGTGATGACCGAGCCAGAGTTGGACTTGAACCGCGTTCGCTCCGAGCCCGCCCTTTGCAGGTGAACGGAAGAGGAACGTTGCGCACGTGTGCCGCAAAGTGTGGAAGCCCGCCCACGGAATGCCAGCTTTCTCGGCTGCGCTCTTGAAGTGTCGGCGGGCGTCGTAGTAGTTCAGCGGCTCGCCGCGACTGTTGATGAAGACGTGTCGGCTATCGGTCGCGCCACACCGATGCTTCCTCAGGCGCGCGACCATCGCGGGGGAAAGCGGAACGTTCCTCGTGCCCTTTGCGGACTTGGGCGTGTCGTTCGTGCCCCTGTAGACCCGCTTCGAGATAGAGATGTGCGGCGTGACCTTGTGGGCTCCCAGTGTCCGCGAAGGCGGTGGGTCAAGAACAACGTCAGCCCAGGTGAGCGCAAGTGCCTCTCCGATGCGACAGCCCGTTTGCAGAACGAACTCCGCGAGTAGCCGATGTGTTGCGGGCAGCTTCGCCGCCGCGAGAAGCAGGCGGCGAACCTCGGCCTCATCGAGCGCGCGCACCTCCGCGGGGCTGCGCTTTCCCTTCCGCGTGCCCATCGCCGGCGGGAGACGGAGCGCGGTCGTCGGGTTGAAGTTGATGTGCCGGCGATGGGTCGCGTGAGCGAGCGCAAGGCGCAGCGGCAAGATGTTGTTGCGCACCGTCCGTGCGGAAAGTCCGTCCGCTTCGAGTTTCCGGGCGTAAGCCTCTATATGTTCTGGCTCTACCTCGGGGAGTCTGAGGCCGCGGAAGCTTTCGCGGAACTCGCGCCGAGTGACGGCCGCTTCGTAGTCCTTGAGCGTGTGAGGCTTCGGGCGTCCTTTCGAGGTCGAACCGCCGTAGCCGTCTATCCACGTCTTGACGTAGTCAGTGAACAGGTCTTTCGAGAGCTGGCGGTATTCCCCTCGCGCGACGGCTGTGCGGTTCTCGGCCTGGAGCACCCGAGCAGCGGCCTGGGTCGGCGCATACTTCTTCTTCTGATTGCCGCGGGCGTCGCGGTAGATGACGACGTAGCTCTCGCCGCGCTTGTAGATGCCCGGCCAACGTGTCCGTTCGAGCTTCCGCAAGTCCTTCGCCATACCTCCTGTATCGGGCGAAGGAACCGGAAGCTGAACGGACTGCTGGCGTCTTGTCTTGAACGGAGCGCGGGAGAGTTGAACTCCAGCCCATCGCACTGGGCTCGTCGGGCCTTTTAGTTCCCCAAGCCGTCCACGGCCGCGCGCCCCTTGGTCTGCTGCTAGTTGCCGGCCGCGAGGCCCGACGGGCGACTGAGAGCGAGCGCGGGCGCGTCGAGCTTCACGAGGGCATCCACCTCCCCGCGGCAGACGAGCGTGCGTCCGCCTTCCTTGTGGCGGCTTAGCTTGCGTTGGGAAAGGAGGTCGTAAATCCGCTGCCGCTTACAGCGGAGGCGGTTGGCTGCTTCCTCGACCGTGAGCCAGGGCGAAGACGCGCTACCTTCGAGCGAGGACAGCGCCCGCAGCTCTGCGAGAACCTCGGCCTTCAGTTGCTCGCGCAGGGAGGCGAGCACTTCGGGAGGGAGCTGGAGAGTGAGGGCGACCGTTTCCATCGGTCACCTACTGCTAGCTCACGGCTTCGCCACGCTGGTGCGCCGAAGCCGTTTTTTTGAAAGATCCCCCTTTAGAGGTAGCGGAGTGCGACCGTGGGATGAGCGTGCGCGTCGCACGTTCGGCGTGTGTCGCCCGCTCCCGCTCCCGCTATGCGCTCGCGCCGCGCGGCTCCACCCGCGGTGGCGGCGCAGCCGTCGCCGCCTTCACTTGGTTCTACCTCTTCGCCTAAGTCCCCAGGCACTACCGCTCCGCTGTCGGAGGAGTGGCTGCGTGAGGTCTTCGAGAGGGCTGGGCCGAGCGGCTGTGAGCGGTCGCCGTTTGTCCTCGCCAGCCTTTCAACTGGTAGAGCGTTCCCGCTCGCGTGTCGCTCCTGGGCGTGCTCGAAGTGCCAGCCCAGTAAGTGGCGCGCCGCGCGTGAACTTGTCGAGCGCGGTATACGGGCGGCGCTCGCGCGCGGCGAGGCGGTGAGGTTTATGACGCTGACCGATGGAAGCCGTCACGGCACGATGACCGTTAGGCAGTTGAGCGCGGCTTGGGACGACCTTGCGAAGCTCCTTCGTGCCGGTGGCCCAGCGCCGCTACGTCCTCCCCGCGGGTCTGGCGCACTCGCGCAACAACGCTGGCGCGCCGCGTCCCGTGCCCGCAAGTCGTTTCTCTCCGAGTATGCGCTCGTGCTGGAGATTGGCCCGCGCGGCGGCCGTCTTCACGCGCACGTCGTCTTGACGGGACGCTACATCCCGCAGCGCCGTCTCTCCGCGTGGGCGCGCCGCTGTGGCTTCGGTGCGGTGGTGGACATTCGGCTCGTGAATCCCTCGGACGCCGGGAAGGTGGCGCACTATCTGGCCAGCTACGCCGTGAAGGCGGGGAAGGACGTAGCTCTGATGAAGGGGCGAGCACGGAAGAGGCTCAGACCCCTTCGGACTAGCCGGGGGTGGTATCCCGGCGGGCTGCGACAGGTCGAAGCAGACCTCGGCATCCGAGGCAAAGGCGGCACGGATCCAGGGCCGTGGGTGCTTCTCACGCACGACGCCAAGGGCGTTCTCACGGCGGTGAAGACGCTTTAGCGAAAAACCGGCAGGCGGTCGGTTTCCGACGACTATCGCTCTATGGAGGCGATTGTCCGCGTGGGACTACCGGGATGGCTATCGACTGGACGCCAGCGGTCGTGGGCGACGGCGCTGGACGTAACGGCGCTTCTTGACGAATGGGCGCTCGCGCTTCTCGACCCGGTGGACGCGCTCCGTCGTGCAGCTCCGGCCGCGCTCGAACAGCCGGGGTGGGACTTGTGCGGCCGTGCGACGCTGACGCCCGCGGTGATGAGGCTCGTGCGCGATGCGGCGGCAGAACCTGAGGTCGTCGCGCACATCGAGAAGGTCGTCGGCCCCGACAAGCTGACGCTCCAAGGTTCGTGCCTACTTCTCGGGCTCGCAGCCGTGACGGCCTTGGACGCGAACATCGGTCGCGCCTCCGCGTTGATGCTTGCGGACGTGAAGAAGCGGAACGCGACGAAGGCAAGCGCGGCGGCCCAGCGCGAGCGTGAGCGAAGCGCGCCAGCCGCCGCGCGTCACCGACCTGGAAGGCCGGCGCTGGCCCCGCTCGATGGAGGCGTGCCATCGAGCGGGGGCGAGCGTCCCGAGTTGTCGCCTATTCCGGCGGATGCGTGGGGAAGAGATGCTCGTTGACGTGTTCTGAGGTTGGCCACTCCCACTCGATGAACGGCTCGCTGACGATGTGGACGCGCGGGTATCCGTCGACCGGCCCGCCGTCGTCTTGAATCATTCCGACGATGTGGAGAGCCTCGCAATAGGCGTCGTCGAAGCAAAGGCTCCGCCGCATCGGATAAATCGTCGTCGGCGTGACGGATTGATAGACGGCGTAAGTCCGGGCGTCGGGTTCGGGCTCGAGCGTTGTTGTCGGGTCTACCGTTTCGTTCATTGTTTGTGCCTCCTGTCGGTTGGCTCTCGAAGGTGGCACACGGAATGGCGATCGCCGTTCGGTCGTCGAGGTTCTCGCGCCTTCTCGGAGGACCGGCTAAGGAAAGGCCGGTTAGCCTCGGGCTATGCCTGACCATCTGACTAAGGCTGAGCGAAGCAAGCTGATGGCTCGCGTGCGAACGCGTAACACCGCACCGGAGGTCGCGTTGAGACGCGCTCTCTGGGCCGCCGGCATTCGAGGGTGGCGAGTTCACCCGCGGGTCGCGGGACGCCCGGACTTCGCCTGGGTGGGACGGCGCGTCGCGGTGTTCGTGGACGGTGCGTTCTGGCACGGCCATCCCGACTACTACCGGGGGCAGTCGGGCGCATTCTGGGACGCCAAGATTGCTCGGAACAGGGCGCGCGACGAGCGCGTGAACGCCGAGCTGAGCGAGCAGGGCTGGCGGGTCGTGCGAGTGTGGGACTTCGAGGTCGAGCGCGACTTGGCGCGGTGTGTCGAGCGCGTCGCGCAGCTACTCGACGAGATTCGGAAGGACTCCTACTCGGAGTCTTCGAGGACTTCGAGGCGGCCGTCCGGGTAACGCACGACATAGGCCGCGTTGTCGAGCACCTCGGTTACGACGAGCCACTGCGGTTCACCAGTGGCGTCGAGCTTCCACGGGATGCCGTCGCCTACTTCGAGCGGTGCGAGGAGGTGGCCCACATTCCCACTATGGGGCCACCACCGCAGCTCCGCAAGAAGAAGCGGAGGCCGTCCGGGGCGCCGGTTAGCTTGGCATCGTGACCCGCCTGGCGCTTATCGACCTGTTCGCAGGTTGCGGCGGGATGACCCGCGGCTTTGTCGATTCGGGCGCGTTTGTTCCGACTTTCGCTGTCGAGTGGGACGCAGACGCCGCCGAGACTTATGAACTGAACTTCGGAGCCGGCCACTGCTTCGCCGGGGCGATTCAGGACGTGTCCGAGTTCCCCGCCGCAGATGTGGTGGTCGGCGGCCCGCCGTGCCAGGGCTTCTCGCCGTTGAATATGCGCGGCGTCGGGATGGAGCGCCGCGAGCTGTGGCGCGAATACCTACGCGCGCTCCGCGAGGCGGAACCCGCCGCGTTCGTTATGGAGAACGTCCCCGAGCTTCTTCGGTCGAGGGAGTATGCGACGTTCCTGCGGGCGGCGAAGAAACTCGGCTACCGCGCCGAGGGGCGCATCCTGAACGCGGCGGACTACGGCGTCCCGCAAACGCGCAAACGTGCCATCGTTATCGGGTCGCGCGAAGGTGACCCGACGTGGCCAGAGCAAACACACTTCCAGGCTGGCCGTGTTCCGCGTAGTGGTGAACCCTGGCGGACGTTCCGCGATGCCGTCGAGGGGCTGCCATTGAAGCCCGACGAACACAACTGGCATCGGTCGAGAAACCCGCGCCCGATGAGTCTTGAGCGTTACCGGACGATTCCGAAGGAGGGCGAAGGGAGATTCGACCTCGCAGCGCGTCGGCCGGACATCACGCCGGCGTGTTGGCTACGGAAGAAGACGGGCTCGACGGACGTGTTCGGCCGGCTGTGGTGGGGCCGCCCCGCCTTCACGATTCGGACGGAGTTCTACAAGCCGGAGAAGGGCCGCTACCTCCATCCGAGCGAACATCGCCCCATCACGGTTCGGGAGGCCGCGCGCTGTATGTCGTTCTCGGATGACTTCGTGTTTCCTGAGCATCAGCCGATGACGGCCGTCGCTAAACAAATGGGTAACGCCGTTCCACCACTCCTCGCCCGTCGCGTGGCGGAGGCTCTCGCCGCACACCTGGGCGTCGTGCCGACGCGCAAGCGCGTCGCCGTCGCCGCTTAGGCTTGTCGGCGCTCGTTGCGCTTCCGCCGCTGCAGCTCTGCTGTCTCGCGGAGGTGGTCTGCGTGACAGAGCGTGACGAGGTTGTCGATGTTGTTGCGCTCCTCCTTCGGCATCGCCGCCAGCTCGTCTGCCACGGCAGTCCGGTGGTGGACTTCGAGATAGAAGCGTGTATCTCCCGCGGCGAACGCGACGGCGCGGTCACGGAGGCACACCTGGCACGTGTAGTTGTCCCGCTTGAACACCCGCTCGCGGAGCTCCTCGGGATATAGGCGCTGTAGCGGGTCGCGGCGGTCGGCCGGGTCGGCCGAAAGCAGCCGATACTCCGTCGGCTTGAGCGAGGGGTCGTCGATATACGACGCGATGGGCCAGCCGAACTCGTCGCGCAGCTCGCGCTGACGGCGGACGCCCTCCTTGATGCGTGCGACGTAGTCCATCTGCTCGCGAGTCACCACCTCGCCCACGCGGGCCTCGAAGAGCGTGGCGATACGGTCGCGCCCGCTGCCCTCCCGCCGGCGAATGCCGTTGAGGAGTTTCCATAGGGCGGCGGCGTCCGCATCGGGCTCCTTCGATTCGAGCCTGTAGGTGCTATCGGCTACCTCGGTGATTTTGTAGCCCTCTTGGACGCGCAGCTCGCGCACGCGTCGCGCCCACTCCTGAATCCCGCTGACCGCCCCCAGCTCCTCGCCAGTCACGTCTTCTCCGACGTGTTCGGTGAGGTAGGCCAGAATCAACCGGCGCGCGCCTGCGCCTCGCTTCGCGCGGGGCCTTGGCCCGAACACCGTCCGGCCGGCGCGGACAACGGTTGCCAGCGCTCGGTCGAAGTCCGACCGCGCCCCTTCACCACGTGCGACGGCATCCGCGAGCGCGCCGAGAGCGTTCGCGGCTTCGCGCAGAGCCTGAGCGCGGCCAGCTTCCGGCATGCGCTCCGGTTCGCCTCGGTGGTGGCTCGTCCTTCCTTGCGCCCCATATCTCGCGCCTTCTCTGAATGCGTCCTTGACGCCGCCCGAACCCTCTCGGCCTGTGCCTCGCCGTCTGAGTCCGGCACCGCTTGAAAGAGCGTCGATCTGTCGGATGCGGCCTTACACGCAGAGGGCTGCATCCGCGGACGCCGCGGTTAGTCGCCTACGAAAACCTCACGCACCTCATCGACCGCTGCGGGTGCAAACACGTCAATGACGCGCGAGCGCGCCTTTAGATGGACAAGCGTTGGCCCGAGGTCTTCGGACGCTTCCTCGCCCACGACGAATGCGACCCGCCGGTAGTCGTCTGGAAGATGCTCGAACTTCCACATCACGTCGTGAATGAAGACCGGTTCGAGAGATACGCGTTGGCCGATAGTGACGTGGCCGTTCTCTGCCCGATAGTGGAACTTGTAACGTTCGGGCGGCTCGAGCCCCGAAGCGGTGACGATTGCATCTCGTTGGAAGCTGTGGGCGGCTTCGGAAATTTCGGCCTGTAGGAGAACCGCCTCTACGCGCTCCTTTAGATGCGGCACGGTAGCGTCGCTCTCATCATCAGCGCGCGACACCAGTTCGCCGAAGTAGCGGCGTGCCAGCTCCTCGAGCCCCGAATCGTCACCGTTTAGCCAAAGCTCGCCCTGGTCGGCCACCCAGTAGTTCTGTGTGGTGCGCTCCAGAAGCTCGTTTGCGCCGTCCTCCCCGCGTTCGAGCGCGCTTCTCCAGTAGCGAACCCACTCGGCAAAAACTTCGGTGTCACCAACGATGTGGCGGGTCGTGCGTGCATCAATAGACCCACCGTCACGCTCGCCCACGAAGTGCGCCCGTGCTTCTTCGCCGCGAACGACAATGACACCAATATTCATCGGCTCCCAACGCCGCGGGTCACGGATGTATTTGGCCAACAGCACGCGCGTTTTCATAGAAGCTCCATCCCCCACGCATCGGCAGGGATTGCGGTGAACTCGTCTCGATGTTCGTAGAGCAGGCGCTTGGCGTTCCCGCGTCGTTCGCGCAGGAACTCCTCCACCCGCATCATCTCCTCTGGCGTGGCTCCGACGCCGAGTGACGCGGCTTCTGCACAAATGCGGTTCAGGAATCGGTCGCTCACGATGCTCTGTAGCTCTTCGGCCCACCCGAGGAGCGCGGGAGCGTCGGTGACGTGGTCAATGAGGCAGTGACGGTTCGACCCGATATCGTCCACCGCCGCGCCGGAGAGTCCCGTGGCGGAGCGCAGCTCGCCCAGGCGTTGCTGGACGCGACCCTGTCGGGCACCCATCAAGGCGTGGGAGTGGTCGAACACGTCAAGTCGCTTCTTGGACGGCAAGAGCGCGAGGTTGCCGGTATGTCGGTCTGTGTTGGCTATGAGCAAGTCGAACACGATGACGCCCGCGGAGAGGTCGGGGACGGCGGCGACGACGGTCGCCGGGTCTATAGGTGGCAGAGGCTCGTTCTTCGGAGAGAAGTTCAGCGTTACCCACGCCGCTCCTTGCTCGTCGGTCTGAGGTTGGATGACTCCACCGGGTGGAATCGGCAGGCCCAGGAGTGCGCCGATTCGCCCGCAGACGTATTCGTTGGCGACGCAGTAAGGAACCGAAGCGGAGGTGACCTTTGCGTATCCCCGCAGCTCGACATACCACGTGTCGCTCGCTCCCTGGGCTACCGGGTTCTTCCACGCAGCAGCGTAGTAGATGTTTGGGGGTCGGGCCACGCTGTGAGTCTGGCGGCCGGCTGGCCCACGGTCAAAGCGTTGCGGCGCTGAGGCGACGGTCGGGACGTTGCCCCCTGTGTTGCCCCAGTCCGGGAAACCCCAATGCCCCCGGCCGGAATCGAACCAGCGCACACGGTTTAGGAAACCGTTGCTCTATCCACTGAGCTACGGGGGCGCGCGGGGAGTGTAGAACGCGCTACGCGGCGGATTCGGACCTGTGCCTGCGGCGCAGGTCGAGGCCCGTCACTTCGCCGCCGCACGCTGCGCACGTGTGCTTCAGGTCGAGCTCGGCGCCGCACTCGTGCAGCCACGTCGCGTGCGTCGTCTCGTCCGTCCAGCGCGCACCCCACTCGGCGAGGGAGAGCAGGATCGGCCGCAGCTCGTCGCCGGCCTCGGTGAGCCGGTACTCGTACCGCGGCGGGTGGAGCTGGTACAGCTGCTTCTCGACGACGCCCTCCGACTCGAGTCGGCGTAGCCGGCTGCTGAGGATGTCGCGCGGCGCGCCTGTGTTCCGTTGGATCGCGTCGAAGCGGTGGACGCCGAGTGACAGCTCGCGGATGACGAGGATCGACCACTTCTCGCCGATCACCGCCAGGGAGGCGGCGATCGTGCAGGCGCGGGGGGCCGCTTCGACTTCGCTCATGGACCCATTCTGCCACAGAGGGTTGATTTTTCCAACCCTGTAGGGTAGGTTTTTCCAACTGACCATGGAGACTCGGGCTCTCGACCTCTCGCACGGCCTCACGATCGTCGTTCGCCCGCTCGCGAACGGGGACGTTCAGACCGTGGCGGCGGTGTTCGACCGGCTTGGCACCGAGTCGCGCCGCCGGCGGTTCAACGCCGCCAAGCCGTGCCTCACCGCGGCCGATCTCGAGCAGCTGGCCCGGATCGACGGCCGCCATCACGCGCTCGTCGCTCACGTCGCCGGCGATCCACTTCCCGTGGCGATCGCGCAACTCGTCCGCACCGGTCGCGACACCGCCGAGATCGCGTTCGCCGTCGCAGACGAGCATCAGCAGCGCGGCATCGGCTCCGCGCTCACGAGCATGCTGCTCGACGACGCGCGGGCGGCAGGTATCACGGAGATCAGCGCGCTCGCGTCCGGCGACAACCCTGCCGCACTCGCGCTGATCCGTCGCTCGGCCTGCATCCTCGAGGTCCGCCTCGAGGGTCCCGAGCAGGCGATCCGCGCGGCCATCGCCTAACGCTCGATACATTCACCGCATGGACGTGCGGGCCTTGCTCGACGGTACCGGCGAGAGCGACCTCGATCTCTGGGCACGCACGATCAACCCACAGTTCGTGCGCGTGCTGCGCACGATCGGCTTCGACCGCCGCTGGGCGCGCGCCGAGGGCGCGTACCTGTACGACACGGACGGCGCGCGCTACCTCGACCTGCTCGGGGGCTTCGGGATGTACAACGTCGGCCGCAACAACCGCGGCGTGCGCGCGGCGCTGATCGAAGCGCTCGAGCTGGACACGCCCGGCATGCTCGCGATGGGCGTCACGGCGCTTCCGGGACTGCTCGCCGACGCGTTGCTCCAGCGCACGCCGCCGCGGCTCGAGCGCTGCCTCTTCACCAACTCGGGCACGGAGGCGAACGAGGCCGCGTTCAAGCTCGGACGCGCCGCGACGAAGCGGCCGCGTGTCATCTCGACCGACCACGGCTTCCATGGACTGACGCTCGGCGCACTCAGCGCGAACGGCAACCCCGAGTTCACCGCGCGCTTCCAGCCGCTGCTGCCGGGCTTCGACCGCGTGCCCTTCGGCGATCTCGACACACTCGAGGCGCAGCTGAAGCAGGAGGACGTCGCCGTCTTCATCGTCGAGGCCGTCCAGGGGAAGGGGATCAACCTCCCGCCCGCCGGATACCTCGAAGGGGCGCAAGAGCTCTGCCGCCGCTACGGCACGCTCTTCTGCGTCGACGAGGTCATGACCGGCTTCGGCCGCACCGGGACGATGTTCGCGTTCGAGCACTGGGGCCTCGAGCCCGACCTCGTCACCGTCGCGAAGTCTCTCTCCGGCGGCTATGTGCCGGTCGGCGCGCTTCTCATGTCTCGCGCCGTGCACGAGTCCGTGTTCGACTCGATGCCGCATGCGATGTCGCACGGGTCGACCTTCGCGCCGAACGAGCTCGCGATGGTTGCGGGCCTCGCCATGCTGCACGAGCTCGAGGAGCACCGCCTCGTCGCGCGCTCCGCGCAGCTCGGGGAGCGTTTGCTCGAGCGCACGCGCCCGCTCGTGGACGAGTTCGACGTCGTGCGCGACGTGCGCGGCATCGGCCTCATGTGGGCGATCGAGTTCGAGGGCGACGGTTTCGCCTACCGAATGCTCGAGCGCGCGCAGCGCGGTCTGTTCGCGCAGCTCGTCGTCGTGCCGCTCTTCACCGACCATCGCATCCTGACGCAGGTCGCCGGCCACGACATGGCCGTCGTGCGCATCCTGCCGCCATTCGTGCTCACCAACGATGACGTCGACGAGTTCGCCGACGCCCTGCACGAGACGGTGAAGCGCGCCCGGCGCATGCCGAGCTCGCTGACGAAGTTCGCGTTGACGGCAGCGGGAATCCGCTAGAGGTCGAGGTGGCGCGCCTCGAAGCAGGCGCGCGCCCACCGATCCGCGGCGCCGAGGACGTCCATCGCCACGCTGTCCTCGACAGGAGCCATCTCGATCACGACCTGGTGCAGCGACGCCTCGACGTTGTTCCCGAACTCGTGCCGCTGCTCCGACACGATCTGGAACGACAGGGCGAACCCACGCAGGGCGCGCGCGAGATCGTCGATCTCGGCGCGCGTCGCCTCGCGGCCGGTGAGCATCCCGAAGTTCACCCGCACCTCGAGCACGGGACCTCGGTCGTGCTCGCGCACGCGGAAAGCGACCGCCGGCTCCATCAGGTTTCCCTTGGCTCCCATCGGAACTTGAACGCCGCAACGGCGACTCCGGCTACGCCCCAGGCCGCGAGCACGCCGATCGACGTCCCCTGCGACCAGAACGAGTGCTTGTGCAGATAGATGGCGTTGGACAGGTCGACAAGGTACTTGAGCGGAAGCACGTCGCCGATCGCGCGGAGGAAGCGGGGATAGTGATGGGTCGGACCGAAGGCCCCCGTCAGGAACGCCATGGGCAACACGATGAGGTTCACGACCGCGGAGGATCCTTCGCCGGACCGGATGAGGCCGCTGAGCCCGACGCCCATCGCCGCGAAGCAGACGGCTCCGAGCACGACGAGCAGGATGACCGAGCCGACCCGCGCCGGGAACGGCGTCCCGAACACGACGCGGCCGAGCAGGAACAGCGCCACCGTCTCCGCCGCGAAGACGAGCAGCGTGGACGTGAGGACCGAGCTGATGTAGACGACGGGCGACAGCGGGGTCGCGCGCAACCGCTTGAGGATCGCCTGCTCGCGTCGGAGCGTGAGCGTGATCGCGAGTCCGGCGAACGCGACCATCGCGCAGCCGTAGGCGAGCAGCGCCGCAAGCAACGCCTGTGACGCCGGCACGCCGTAGATGCGGCCGGAGTACACCGATCCGAGGAGCACGAAGAGCAGCAGCGGGAAGATGAACGTGAAGACCGCCGCCTCGCGCGAGCGCCAGTACACGAGCTGCTCGACGCGCAGCTGATGGAGATAGAGCTTCACTCGGATTGCTCGTCCATGAGCGCGAGGTAGACCTCTTCGAGCGTCGGCCTCCGCACCTCGAGCCGGTCGAGCTCCTCGCCGCGCGCGAGCGCCTCGGACGTCAGCCGGTGCAATTCGCGCGTCGGCTCGCTCGTCCGGAGAAGAACCTCTTCGCCGTCGAGGTGATAACGGATCTCGACCTCCGACCCTCCGGTCGTCAGCTCGCGCGGCGTCCCGATGCGGACGATGCGGCCCTCGCGCATGACGGCGACCCGATCCGCCAGTTGCTCCGCCTCGTCGAGGTAGTGCGTCGTCAGCAGCACAGTCTTCCCGAGCGAGCGCAACGAGCGGATCATCTCCCACGCTGCACGGCGCGCGGCCGGATCGAAGCCGGTGGTGGGCTCGTCGAGAAAGACGAGATCCGGATCGCCGACGAGCGCGACCCCGAGGTCGAGCCGCCGCTTCTGGCCGCCGGACAGCGTCTTCACGCGCGCGTCGCGTTTCTCCGTGAGGCCGACGAGCTCGATCACCTCGTCGACGTCACGCGGCCGGGCGTAGTAGCCCGCGAACGCGGAGTGGGTCTCCCGGACGGTCAGATTCGGCCACAACTGCGCCTGTTGCAGCACGACGCCGATGCGCTCGCGGAAGGAGCGGCCCGGCCGCTGCGGATCGTGCCCGAGCACCGACACCTCGCCCGCGTCGCGGCTGCGGTACCCCTCGAGGATCTCCACCGTCGTCGTCTTGCCGGCGCCGTTCGGCCCCAGCAACCCGAAGACCTCGCCCTCTTCGATGTCGAAGTCGACTCCGCGCACGGCCTCGAGCGGGCCGTACGCCTTGCGGAGCCCACGCACGGAGATGGCTGTCACAGTTCGAGCTCGTACGAGCCGGCGGGAGGGAACCGGACCTCGACACCGGCCAGCTCGAGCACCACCTGGCCGCAGTCGGGCTGGTGGCCGACGACGACCACCGTGTCGCCGCGGCCGGATACGGCATCTCGCACGTCGTCGGGGGACGCGCCGGGCGCGAGGCGCTCGTCGACCTCCGGCTCACCCAGGCCGAGCGCGGCCGCGGTCTCGCGCGCACGCAGAAGCGGGCTCGTGACCACGGCGTCGGCAGCGAATCCCTCCCCGCGGAGTCGCTCCCCGAGCTCGCGCGCGTGGGCGCGTCCCTCGGCGGTCAGCGGACGCAGCTCGTCCGGCTCTCCCGGCGCGGCTTTGGCGTGACGGACGATGAGGAGTCGCATCGAGGGGCAACGATAGTCTGGCTCCGTGGGCCGCTACCGGTACGTCGTGTGCGACGCCTTCACGGACGTCCCGCTGGCCGGGAACCAGCTCGCCGTCTTCACGGACGCACGCGAGATCCCCGAGGCGCAGCTGCAGAAGCTCGCGAAGGAGATGAACTTCTCCGAGACCGTCTTCGTGTACCCGCCGGAAGCCGGTGGACACGTGAGGTTGCGCATCTTCACGCCGGCCGCCGAGCTTCCGTTTGCCGGCCACCCGATTCTCGGGACGGCGTTCGTGCTCGCCGGCCCACTGCAGCTCGTCGAGATCCGTCTCGAGACGCGCGGGCGTCGTGCCCGTGCGACTCGACCGCGAAGGCGCGCGCATCGTCTTCGGTTGGATGACTCAGCCGACGCCGTCATTCGAGCCGTTCCCGGACCGGAACGCACTGCTCGCCGTCCTCGGCGTCGAGGCGACGGATCTACCGATCGAGCTCTACCGGCAGGGACCGGGGCACGTCATGGTCGAGCTCAACTCGCCGGAGGACGTGGCTGAGCTGCGTCCGAACATGGGCGTGCTCGCGGAGCTGCTGAGCGAAGGGACGGACTGCTTCGCGCGAGACGGAAAGCGGTGGAAGTCGCGCGTGTTCGTCCCCGGAGCCGGCGTCGACGAGGATCCCGCGACCGGCTCGGCGGCGGGGCCGCTGGCGCTCCATCTTTCCCGCCACGGCCGTATCGCCTTCGGCGAGGAGATCGAGATCTCGCAGGGCGCGGAGATCCGGCGCCCGTCGACGCTCTACGCTGTTGCACACTCGCCCGAGCGCATCGAGGTCGGCGGCTCCGCCGTCATCGTCGCGCGCGGTGAGTTCCAGGTCTGATCTAGTCGATCCAGGCGACGCCGACGACGTCGGGCAGCTCGAACGCGAGCGATCGCCAGAACACGCCGCCGTTCGTCGAGACGTAGAGGCGGTTCCGCCCCGCGAAGAGCATCCGGTCGGGGTCGTCCTCGGCGACCGCGACCGCGAAGCCCGAGGGCAGCCCGCCGCCCGCCTCGTGCCATGTTGCGCCGGCGTCGTTCGAGATGGCGAGCGGCGGACGGCGATCGACGACGGCGACCACCGTCGCGCCGGCGCCGGCGGTCGCGACGACCCGCGGGAGGTCGACGGGGGGCGCCTCGACGGCGGGAAGCTCCGTCCCGGGACCGAGCACGGCCTCCTCCTCGATGTCGACGAGCAGCACGCCGTCGACGGTTTCGACGGCCGCGATCACCGCAGTAGCTCCGAGACGAGCGCCGCCGCGCGCCGCGCGGCGTCCACCGGCTCCGCGCCCTCGGAGCGCGCGACGAGATATGCGGCCCCGAACATGTCGCCCGCTCCCGTCGGGTCGCGGTCGACCGGCTCGGCCTCGATGAGCACGCCGTTCACGGTCGCGCCGCGCGCGCCGTGCGTGACGATCACCTCGGGCACGTCGACGGCACCGGCCGCGACAGCCTCCTCGTCGGCGAGCTTCAGCATCTCGACGTGTCGCAGCTGCGCGCGGTCGAAGTCGCCGTCGAGCTGCAGCAGGCCCGGCTCCGGCACGCGCACGAGGCCGTGCCCATCGAGCAGCACGTGTCTGCCCTCCGCTACCCAGGCCACGTTGATCTCGCCGCGGACGAGCGGAGCAACGTACACCCACTCGATCCCCTCGAGGCGAAGCTCGTCCTCGCGCCACGGATCCCCGACCACGTCGATCGCCATCGTGCGCACGCCGTCCTCGGCATAGGAGAACGAGAATGCGGTCGTCTCCTTGCCCACGACGAGGTCGAACGGCAGGTCGAGCGTTTCCAGCCGGCGCGTGTAGTCGATCGCGTCCCGCTCGCCGCACTTGGCGACGAGGCGTGCGTCGACGCCGAGCGCGCGCAAGGCGCGAGCCGCGTGCCAGGGCGGGCCGCCGATGCGCGGCGCCGTCCCGGCGATCACGTCACGCGAGAGCTGTCCGACGACGGCGAGCGACACCGGAGACCGATTTGAGGAGGAACGTCAGGGCGAACGCCGCGGCGAAGCTCGGCAGCGATGCGGTGAAGCTGACGCTCTGCGGATGCGTATGCGCGACGAGGCGCGTCCACCACGCCGGGCCGACGGGCGAGAGCCATTGATAGAGCCCGAAGCCGACGAGCCACGCCGCGAGCGCTGCCGGCCGCCACTCGGTGTCGTTGAACACGTGCTCCGGCGTGTAGTGCGCACGCTCCGTGAGCCAGTCGGCGACGAGCACGCCGAACAGCGGCACGAAGAACGAGCCGAGCAGGTAGAGGAAGTTCTGGTAGTTGCCGAGGTTCAGCGCAAGCGCGAGCGCCGTCGCGAGCGCGGACACGAGCGTGATGAGCAGCCGCTGTGACATGCGCGGCAGGAAGTTCTGGAGCGAGACGGCGGTGGAGTAGATGTCGGCGAACGCCTTCTCGCTCTCGTCGATGGTGATCGCGGCGAGCGCGACGAACGCGATCCCGCCCGACGCCGCCACTGCCGCCGGCAGGGCCTGCGCGTCGGAGACGCCGCGTGCGAGCACGATGAGGATCCCGAGGCCGATGCACCAGATCGTCGGGACGAGATAGCCGAAGCCGGCGCCGAACGCCGCGCCCCGCCGCGTGCGCGCGAAGCGTGTGTAGTCGGCCGCGAGCGGCGTCCACGACACGACGCTGCCGATGACGAGGTCGACCGCCTGCCCGAATGAGGGGAAGCCGCCCTTGCCCGGCGCTGCCCAGAATGCGTGCAGGTGCGATTTCGAGATCGCCCAGTACGTGAGGTACGCCATCGAGAAGAGCAGCGCCCACGAGGCGAACTTGCGCAGGTAGCGGCGGACGAAGCCGATCGGGCCGAGCATGCCGAGGCCCCAACTCAGCGCGCCGAACAGGAGCGTCCAGAACCAGCGTCCCTGCCAGTGGAACAGGTGCTGCGAGAGAGCACCCGCGGCGGTCGCGATGATGATCAGCTCGAACGTCGACCAGCCGACGTTCTGCGCGACGTTGAGGCCCGTCGGCAGGTACGAGCCGCGTCGACCGAGCGGCGCGCGCAGCAGCACCATCCCCGGCACGCGCGCGTCGGCGCCGATGAGCGCGGCGACGCCGAGGAGCGTGTTGCCCACGACAGCTCCGACGAGGATGGCGAGGAGCGCGTCGCGCAGCGAGAGCGCCGGCACGAGCAGCGCGCCGATGACGATGACGAGCAGCGAGACCGAGAGGTTGCCCCACAGGAGCGTCGAATCGAGCCCGCTGAGCACGTGCAGCCGCTCCGGCACCGGGTCGACGCCCCAGCTCGGTGTCGTGTCGCGCATCGGCGGAAGGCTACGCGTAGCCCTCTTCGAAGAACCGGCCCTCATGCGCGATCGCCTGCTCGCGCGTCAGGCCGGCCTCCGAATGCGGCGTCGCGCCGATCGCGTCCGCAAAGCGGGTGATCAGCTCGAACCCTGCCTGCACGTCGGCGGCATCGCGTAGCGCCTGGCGTGAGACACCGGCCGCGAGCGCGCGCGCCGGATCGAGCGTCGCGAGGAAGTGGAGCGTGGCGCGCAGCCGCTCGTCGATCGGCGCCGTCTCGTAGTCGTCGAGGATCGCGTCGACGACCGCGGTATCTCCGAAGGCGTACGACGCGACCGCGCCGTGGGCCTCGAGTCAGAAGGGACACTGGTTCAGCTTGGAGACGAACGCGGCGAACAGCTCGCGCTCCGCCTCGCTCCAGTCGGACGGGCCTTTCATCACCTCCTGGAAGTACACGGAGATCGGCTCGCCGAACAGCTCGGGCCGGTAGCGCAGCGCGAGGGAGATGTCGGAGACGTAGCCGTCGCGCGCGTGCAGCTCCTCGATGCGCGCCGCCATCTCCGGCGAGTGCTGCAGCTCAATGCGCATCGATGGCCTCGTGTGCGCGTCGCCGCTTCTCGTCCGCGACCGCGAACGCCGCGGGGAGCACAGCCTCGTAGAGCGCGTCCGCGTCGAGCCCGGCGACGTCCGCGTCGGTGATCCGCCACGCGTGCTCGCGCACCTTCTCGAGCAGCGGCGTCGGCTCGCCGGCAGGCCCGACGGCCTCGCCGACCTGGCGCCACAGCTCGTCAGCCCGCGAGGAGCCGGCGGAGGACGAACTGGAGGATGCCGCCATGCCTCAAGTATTCACGCTCGCGCGGCGTGTCCAGCCGGACGCGTGCGCGGAACTCCTTGTCGTCGGCGCGCACCGTCACTTCGTGGGCTTCCGCGTTGTCGATGCCGACGATGGAGAACGCCTCCCGTCCGGTGAGGCCGAGTGACTCGCGGTTTTCGCCGTCTACGAACTGCAGCGGGAGGACGCCCATCATCAGGAGGTTCGAGCGGTGGATGCGCTCGTACGACTCCGCGATCGCGGCGCGCACGCCGAGCAGGTTCGGCCCCTTCGCGGCCCAGTCGCGCGACGAGCCGGATCCGTACTCCTTGCCCGCGAGCACGATCGTCGGGACGCCCTCGCTGCGATACCGCATCGCCGCGTCGTAGATCGTCATCTCCTCGCCGTCGGGCAGGTGCGCTGTCCACGTTCCCTCGCTGCCCTCGACGAGCTGGTTGCGGAGCCGCACGTTCGCGAACGTCCCGCGCACCATCACCTCGTGGTTCCCGCGCCGTGAGCCATAGGAGTTGAAGTCGCGCCGCTCCACACCGTGCTCCGTCAGGTACTGCCCGGCAGGCGAGTCGGGGCGGATCGCGCCGGCGGGGGAGATGTGGTCGGTCGTGACCGAGTCGCCGAGCATGACGAGGCACCGCGCGCCGTGGACGTCCTCGACCGGCGCCGGCCGGGCGGGCATCCCGTCGAAGTACGGCGGCAGGCGAACGTAGGTTGAGTCCGGGTCCCAGGCATAGAGATCTCCGTCGGGGATCTCCAGCGCGCGCCACCGGTCGTCGCCCGTGTACACGTCCGCGTACGTCCGCGTGAACATCTCGCCGTCGACCGAGCCGGCGATGGCCGCGTCGATCTCCGCCCGGCTCGGCCAGAGATCGCGCAGGTAGACGTCGCCCTCGATCGGCTCGTTGACGAGGTCGATGTCCATGCGCCCCGCGAGCGCGTACGCGACGACGAGCGGCGGCGACGCGAGGTAGTTCGCCTTCACCTCGCCGTGGATCCGCGCCTCGAAGTTGCGGTTCCCGGACAGCACCGCGCAGACGACGAGGTCGCCCTCGCTCACCGCTGCGGAGATCTCATCCGGCAGCGGGCCCGAGTTGCCGATGCACGTCGTGCAGCCGTAGCCGACGGTGTTGAAGCCGAGCTCGTCCAGGTACTTGTCGAGGCCGGCGCGCTCGTAGTACTCGGTGACCACCTTCGACCCCGGTGCGAGCGACGACTTCACCCACGGCTTGCGCGTCAGGCCGCGCTCGACCGCCTTCTTCGCGAGCAGACCGGCGGCGAGCATCACGGAGGGGTTCGACGTGTTCGTGCACGACGTGATGGCCGCGATCACGACCGATCCGTGCTCGAGCGCGTAGTCCTCGCCGGCGACCGGCACGCGCTTCTTCTCCAGCGTCGCCGTCGCCACCGGGACGGGATCGGTCGCGTCGGCTCCGTCGTAGGTCGGCGGGTCGCTCGCCGGGAACGAGTCCGCCATCTCCTTGTCGTACGAGCCGTTGGAGTAGTCGACCCCGAAGGTGCCGAGCGACTCGATGAAGGCCTCCTTCGCGTTCGCAAGCGGCACGCGGTCCTGCGGCCGGCGCGGCCCTGCGAGCGACGGCTCGACGTCGTCGAGGTCGAGCTCGACCACCTGCGAGTACTCGGGGTGCTCGTGCGGCTCGTGCCAGAGCATGTTCTCCTTGCAGTACGCCTCGACGAGCGCGACGCGCCATTCCGGGCGGCCTGTGAGGCGCATGTACTCGAGCGTCACGTCGTCGACGGGGAAGAAGCCGCACGTTGCGCCGTACTCGGGGCTCATGTTCCCGAGCGTCGCGCGGTCGGCGAGCGCGAGCGAGGGCACTCCCGGGCCGAAGTACTCGACGAGCTTCCCGACGACGCCGGTGCTGCGCAGCATCTGCGTCACGGTCAGGACGAGGTCCGTCGCCGTCGCGCCGTCGCGGAGCGCCCCGTCGAGCCGGAAGCCGACCACCTGCGGGACGAGCATCGACAGCGCTTCGCCGAGCATCGCAGCCTCCGCTTCGATCCCGCCGACGCCCCAGCCGAGCACGCCGAGCCCGTTGACCATCGTCGTGTGCGAGTCCGTCCCGACGAGCGTGTCGGGAAACGCAACGCCGTCGCGCGTCTCCACGACGCGGGCGAGGTACTCGAGGTTGACCTGGTGGCAGATACCCGTGTTCGGCGGGACGACCTTCAGCGTGTCGAACGCCTGCTGGCCCCAGCGCAGGAATGCGTACCGCTCGCGGTTGCGCTCGAACTCGAGCTCGACGTTGCGTCCCATCGCCAGCGGCGACGCGAACGCGTCCACCTGCACGGAGTGGTCGATGACGAGCTCGGCCGGGATGAGCGGATTGATCCTTGCCGGGTCGCCGCCCTGCGCACGCATCGCGTCGCGCATCGCCGCGAGGTCGACGATCGCAGGGACGCCGGTGAAGTCCTGAAGGAGCACCCGCGCGGGCATGAACGAGATCTCGTGCGCGGGCTCGGCGTCGGCGACCCAGTTCAGGATGGGCGCGGGATCGCTGCCGTTCCGCAGCACGTTCTCGAGCAGGATGCGAAGCGTGTAGGGAAGGCGGGCAGCGTTCGCGTCGAGGCGGTGGATCTCGTAGCTGCGATCGCCGACGCTGAGTGTTGCCATACCCCGATTCAAGCAGAGGGCGGCCGCCGGTCGGCGGCCGCCCTCCGGGCGCTGCTAGCCGATTACGGCCAGATAGAACGAATGGTCGGCCAATGCCGTATTGGCCCCGTTGTACGTCTGCACGATCACGTGGCTCGTGTCGTTGCCGGTCGTGCACGTTTCGCCGGTGGCAGTTCCGCCGCACGGCCCGGCGATGACCTCACCACGGGGGGCGTTGTCGTTGGCGACGCCGGGGCTCGCCAGGATGAGCTTCGAGTCCACCGCGGCTCCGAAGTTGACGATGTACGTGCCGGTCGTGTGCGTCGTGATGGAGAGGCCGCCCGACTGCGCGGCGATCGACCCGTTCGGGTTGACGAGGATCCACTGCGAGGCCGCCGCCGAGCCGCCGGGACCGGCCGGACCGGCGGGCCCTGCGGGACCTGCTGGTCCTGCTGCCCCTGCCGGGCCTGCGGGGCCGCGCGGGAGCTGCCCTGCCTTGAAGTCCTTCGCGAGGAGCGAGTGGTCCTTCACCTGAACGGTGGTGACGCTGTTGCGCGGGAGGGTCGTCGCGGCGTAGCTCACGCCGCCGAGGGCGAGGAACAGTGCGGCCGCAGCGAGCGCCGTCCCGGGCCTGATCCGGATGTTGCGTAGATGTCTCATGAAGGACTGGTACCCGAGGGCTGGCCTTCCGAAAACGGCCCCCGAGCGCGTACCCTGCAGGCATGCCGGTCGTCGTGCTCGCACTCGCCGCCGCCGCCCTCGCTTCGCAGCCGAATCCGGCCAAGCTCATCCTCAAGCCGGGTGCGGTCGGCCCCGGCTACGCGATAGCGGTTGCTCCGGGTGGACTAGGGGCGAAAGAGCGCACGCTCGACCTCTGCGGCACGACGAACTATCCGAGCGAAGCACTGCGCACCGCCAGGATCCAGGTCAACTACGGGAAGCCGAACGCGAAGCTCGCGCTCTCCAACGAGGTGGTCGTCTACAAGGGCTCCGGCGCCGCGCAGGCGATGCGTGAGGTCGCGCAACATGCAACGAATTGCCCCGCCAAGCCGATTGCGTTCGAGGGCCAGCCGCCGCTCCGCTACAAGATCACACGGATCGCCGACGCGAAGCTGCTCAGTGGCTCCCTCGCTCTCCGGATAGACGTGTCCGGAAAGGTCAAAGGGAAGCTGGTGCACGTCATTCGCTTCGCCATCTACCAGCGGGCCGGGCACGTGCTCTCAGGCGTCTACAGCTACGCCGCGGACAGCAGCGTCTCCGGTGCGGTGCAGGAGACATTCGTCCTGCACGCAGCGGAGGCGAGCGCGAAGGCGCTGCGCAGCACCAGCACGCCTGGCGGCCTCCCCGCTTAACGCAGGCTTAACGCGCCACAACCGGCACGCAACGCGCGCCTTGGTAGACAGGATGGGTGCGGAATCGCGTGCGCACGCTCGGGATGCTAGCCGCGGCAGGCGCCGTCGGGGCTGCCGTCACGCTCGGCGCCGCGGCCGCGTCGGGAGCGCTCGGCCGCTCGACGACGACCGTCCGTGAGATCGCCGCGCCGACGGTCGCATCCGAGCCGGAGTCCGCGTCGTTTGCGCACACGACGTCGCCGCTGACGATCCACGACATCTACGTCCGCGACGCGCCGGGCGTCGTGCAGGTGACGGCGACGAGCCGCGTCACCACGCAGCCGGATCCGTTCCTCGATCCATTCGGATTCGGTGGCGCGACGACGCAGACGCAAGAGGCACTCGGCTCCGGCTTCGTTCTCGACAAGGCCGGCCACATCGTCACCAACTACCACGTCGTGCAGGGCGCGAGTCGCGTCGAGGTCAGCTTCTCCAACCAGGAGCGGCTGCCGGCGCGCGTGATCGGCCGCGACCCCTCCACCGATATCGCTGTCTTGCAGGTGCACGTGAGCTCGCGCGCGCTGACGCCGCTGACGCTCGGCGACTCCGACCTCGTCCGTGTGGGCGACTCGGTGGTCGCCATCGGCAATCCGCTCGGCGAGGACCGGTCGATCACGTCGGGCATCGTCAGCGCGCTCGAGCGGCGCATCTACGCGCCCAACGGCGCTCCGATCGACCACGCCATCCAGACCGACGCCGCGCTCAATCACGGCAACTCCGGCGGCCCACTGCTGGACGCGAACGGCCAGGTGATCGGCGTCACCTCGCAGATCCAGACCTCCGGCGCGAGCGACGGCAACATCGGCATCGGCTTCGCCATCCCGGTGAACACCGTCGAGTCCGTCGTGGCGCAGCTGATCGCGAGCGGCCACGTCGTGCACCCGTTCGTCGGCGTGCAGGCGCGTGCGATCACGCCGGCTGTCGCACAGCTCTTCCGCCTGCCGGTCAGCCACGGTCTGCTCGTCAGCAGCGTGTGCAAGGACACCGGCGCGTCGAAGGCCGGCCTGCACGGCGCGACGCAGCAGGTGACCGTCGCCGGCGACACGTGGCCCTTGGGCGGCGACATCATCGTCAAGGCTGACGGCTCCGCGATCGGATCCGTCGACATGCTGCGGCAGATCGTCTCGCAGAAGAAGCCCGGCGAGTCGGTGCAGCTCGAGGTCGTCCGCGGCGACAAGCACATGACCTTGAACGTGAAGCTCGGGCGGCAGCCGCTCACCACGCGATGCTGACCGCCTTTCAGTCCGGCCCCGCACCCCTGGGGGCCGGCTCCCGCAACGGTCGCAGGCCAGCGCGACCGACGGGAGCATGAGACGGGGGCCCCGACCGCCTGCCCGGGGCCCCCGACTCAACCCGCAGTCGCGGAACTGGCGTTCCGCGACTGATTGAGGTTCCCGCTTCGCGGGAGCGGACGCGGGCCGAGCCCGCGTCCTCTTATGAGCCTCGGCGACGGTTTGGTTCTGCGCGCGCGGTCGCGCCTGCGGCGGGACCGCACGCTTCGTCCGGACTCCGCTAACGCCTTGCGTTAGCTCCGTCCCTGGATGGTCGCACTTGACGGGCGCTTGCAGACCGGCGCTACCCTTCGACGCTGTGGAGCGGGAGGAGATGCGGCATGGCCGCATTCACATTGCCGACGAGATCGAGCCGCTTCAGGACGAGGAGCTCTGGACCGGCGAGGAGGACGGCGACCATGCGGGTTGGCACTGCGTGCGCACGAATCCGTTCCCGTGTCCAGCGCCCGGTTGCTCATACGTCGCGGAGTTCATGACCGCCGCGCACCTCGTGCTCGTCTGGCAGGAGCGCGACGACCCGAATCTGTTGCGCCATGCGGGGCGCGCGAAGGAGGTCGGGCGCAACCCGCGCGTCGTCAACTACGAGTCCGCGTTCGGGCCGAGTGCGTCGTACTACGCGTGGGAAGCCGCAGGTCGCCCGGTGCACGGCATCCGCAAGTAGCCGCGCGTGATCGAGTCGCACTTCGGCGAGTCGGCGCCACAGAGCGTCGGCATCGAGGAGGAGCTCATGATCCTCGACGCCGAAACGCTGCGTCCCACTGCCGCAGTGGACGTGCTCGTCCGCGAGTCGAGCGATCTCGGCCTCCCTGGCCGCTTGAAGACGGAGCTGCACGCGTCGGTGGTCGAGCTCAACACCGGTGTCTGCCCGGATGTGGCAACCGCGGTCGAGAGCCTGCGTGCGTTGCGCGCCGCGGCTACGCGGATCGCGGCCGCGAACGGGCTCGCCATCGCAGGCGCCGGTGCGCATCCGACGGCGACGTACGACTCGCTGCCGGTCGTCCAGGAGGAGCGCTACCTCGCGATGATGCGCGACGTCGGTTACGCCGCACGACGCCAGGGCGTGAACGGCTTGCACGTGCACGTCGGCGTCGAGAGCGCGGACGGATGCTACGAGCGGATGGAGGCCGTGCTCCCGTGGCTGCCCGTCGTGCTCGCCCTCTCGGCGAACTCGCCGTTCGCGGAAGGCGTCGACACGGGCATGCTCTCGAACCGGGCTTCCGTGCTCGCCGAGCTTCCACGGTCCGGAGCTCCACCGGCGTTCGGCTCGTACGCCGCGTGGGAGGCGTGGGCTGAACGCCTCATGCGGCTGGGCCTGTTCTCCGAGTACACCCAGATCTGGTGGGACGTTCGCCCGCATCCACGCTTCGGGACGCTCGAGATCCGCATCGCCGACCAGCCGACCGCGCTCGACCGGACAGCGCTCCTCGCGGAGGTCATGGTCGCGCTCGTCGCCCGGGCGCCCAGCCGCGGTACGGGCGCCGCGGACCGCGGCGACTACCTCCAGAACCGATGGGCGGCAGCGAGGCTCGGCCTCGAGGCCGAGCTCATTCGCCCGGACGGCGATCGTCTCGTCCCCGCACGGTCGCTCGCGCTGGAGCTGCTCGGCGGCGAGCCCCCCGAGCCGGAGGCGCTGCAGCAGCTCGAGACCGCCGCCGCGGCAGGCATCGAGTCGGTCGCCGCGGACCTCGTGGGCCGGTCGATAGGCTGATTGCATGGCAACGCAGACCGAGACACTCCAGGTGACGGGCATTCGCTGCGAGCGCTGCGTCGCACGCCTCGCTACTGCACTCACCGGACACGCCGGGCTCGAGGCGGCGAACGCGAACCTCATGGGCCAGGTCACGCTTTCGTGGGACGACGAGCAGACGAGCCGCGAGGATCTCCTCGCGGCACTCGGCAAGGCCGGTTTTCGGGAATCGGCCGCCGCCGCCGCTCGTTAGCCCCTGAATGAGCACTGGTAGGGTGGCCGCGATGGCTGAGGCACCTCCCGACGCGACGCGGCTCGCCGCGGAGGCGCGCGACCGGGTCCGTTTCGAAGAAGAGGCGCTCGCGCTCTCGGATCAGGTGTATCGCGTTGCACGGCACCTCGCAGGATCGCGCGAGGAGGCGGACGATCTCGTGCAGGAAACGTACGCGCGCGCGTTCCGGAGCTGGCGTTCGTACCAGCCCGGCACCAACTTGCGCGCGTGGCTGCTGCGCATCCTCACGAACTTGAACATCGATCGCGGCCGCCGCGCGCAGCGCACACCGCCGACGCAGGGCCTGGAGGCGAACGACTACTACCTCTACGACCGGCTCACCGAGTCCGACGGCGGGCCGAGCGACGAGGAGCGCGTGGTCGAACGGCTCTCGCAGGACGACATCGTCGAAGCGCTCGCGTCGGTGCCGCACGACTTCCGCGACGTGATCGTGCTGGTCGACATCGGCGACTTCAGCTACCAGGACGCGGCGCAGATCCTCGACATCCCGATCGGGACGGTGATGTCGCGGCTGCACCGAGGACGCCGCATCCTGAAGCGCGAGCTGGCCGAATATGTGCAGGAGGAGGGTTCATGATGGGCCACAACGACGACCCGTGTGCGCACTGCGAAGAGATGATGCAGCCGTACCTCGATCACACCCTCAGCGACGAGGAGATGCACGAGGCGGAGCATCACCTCGACGAGTGCGAATGGTGTCGCAAGCGCTACCGCTTCGAGCAGAGCCTCCGCGTCTACGTGCGCACGGCCGTGACCGAGCCGATGCCGGCGGAGCTCAAGCAGAAGCTCGCGGCGCTGCGTATTCCGCTCAACTAGTTCTCACAGAAGCTGCTTCGCGTTGCGCGGCTGCGGCGCTTCCCCGCGCGCGAGCTGTCCTTCGACGGAGGCGAGCACCTGTCCGCGCAGCTCCGGCGTGGTCGACCAGCGATGCGTGATCGGGTACGGCGCCCAGCTCGAGGCCTCGATCGTCCAGTCGCCCGAGCGCCGGGCGAACAGCCGGCGGATCCGACGAAATCGGCCCGGCGGCGCAGGGGGGCGCTTTCGGTACGCGTAGATCTCCCACTCGCGCCCGCCCGGGCTCGTGGTTCGCGCTTTCGGCCTAAAGCTGCTCATCGACGTCGCCGGGCGGCGTCAGGTCGTCGCAGGCGACGAGCCGTGCGGGAAGCGACCGCGCACCTTCGTCCGGCACGAACGGCCAGGCTGCGCGCGCAAGCACGACGGGGTGGAGCCGTACGCCGCCGTATGACGCGGCGACGATGTCTCCGCCCTCTGTTCGCCATGACTCGACCACGCGGTCGACCGCGCGCGAATCGAGCTCCGGCCCGTCGGCGAGGACGACGACGGCGGCCTCGACGTCTGCGGGAAGCGAGGCGAGCCCGCAGCGCAGCGACGCTCCCTGCCCGAGCGCCCAGTCGGGACACCGAACGGTGCGTGCGTCCGTCTCCAGCTCGTGCGCGCCGGTCACGACGACGACGTCGTCGATCGCTTCGCTCGCATGGAGGGCCGTGAGCACGCGCGGAAGCAACACTTGTTGCTTCGGCGGCGCGGTGCCGTAACGGGCCGACGCGCCGGCGGCGAGGACGACCGCGTCGATCAGTTGCAGCCGGCGAGGGCCGACCAGCGGGCCTCGACGTTGGCGACGTAGCGCATGCTGATCGGTCCGAGGACGTCGTGATTGGCGTCGATCCTCGTCGGCCCGGCGTTGTAGGCGGCGAGCGCGAGATCCGTCCGGTTGTAGCGGTCGAGCAGCAGTCGCAGGTAGCGCGCACCGGCGAGGACGTTCGTCGTGGGGTCGTTCACGTTGAGCTTGAGTGACGCGCCGGTGGCGGGCATCACCTGGAGCAGCCCGCGCGCGTCCTGCGTCGACACCGCGGTGGAGACGAAGCGGGACTCGACTTGCGCCACCGCGACGAGCATGGAGAGTTGGAAGCCGGTGTCGTTCGCCGCGCTCGTGAACGCGGGCCGGAACCGCGACGGGATCGGGCAGCGGTTCGAGGCGAGCCGCCCGGTCGCCGGGAGCGCCGGCAGATGCGGGACGAGCAACGTCGCGCTCCGGTCGCTACGCGCGCCGGCGGCCACCGCAACCGAGCAAGCCGCCGCAGCCACGCCGAGCAGGATCAACAGTCTCGTCCGCATCGTGGGCCGCGGACTTTATCGCAGGTCAGGTCACTTCTGTGAGCGCGCGCCTGACGAGCGCCCGGGCGACCTCGACCTTCCAGGCCGTCCGGGGAAGCGGCGTCGCTCCGTCCAGGTCTTCCGGCCCGGCCAGGAGCCAGGGAACGGGCGCGACGCCCGCAAGCGCGATGCGGGTCGCCCCGCCGGTGCGGGCCGCGGCCACGCCGACCTGCGGGAAGGACCACCGCTTCCGGTCCATCGCCTTCAGGTAGATGCTCGCCTCCGCCGGAGGGATCTCGACCTCGAGGATCACCTCGCCCGGCTCGAGCGTCGTCGTCCGCCGGTCGGCTTCGTCGGGCAGCCGGTACAGCTCCGCAAGGCCGAGCTCCCGGCGGCTCGTCCGCACGCGCGCGTCGAGCGCGAGCAGCGCGGCGGCGACGTCCGACGGATGCGCCGAGGCGCAGAAGTCGTTCGCGAAGATCGCGTGCTCGCGATGCTCGCCCTCGGCCGCGTGGCAGCGGTCGCCGCCGTGCAGCCGGCAGGGATACTTCAGCCGCCAATACCAGCAGCGCGTGGACTGGAGGAGGTTGCCGCCGAGCGAGCCCATGTTCCGGAGCTGCGGCGAGGCGGCCAGCCGGCACGCCTCGCGGAGCGCACCGGGGATGTGCGGGCTCGCCTCGAGCTCGGCGAGCGTCGTCCCAGCACCGATGCGCCCGCCGTCGATGCCGCGCGGTACGAGCTCCCGGATGTCGACGAGCGTCTCCGCGTGCAGGATCCCGTCGCGCAGCAGCGGCACCACCTCGGTGCCGCCGTGGACGAAGAGCCCGCCGTCGAGCTCGGCGAGGTTAGACGGCCGCAGGAGCTCCACGGCGTTCCTTCGCCTCGCGCAGGGCGCGCAGCATCTCCTCGCGGGAGATGGGCAGCTCGTGGACGTCCGCACCGGTCGCATCGCGGATCGCGTTCGCAATCGCCGCGGCGATCGGCACGATCGGCGGCTCGCCCAGCCCCTTCGATCCGAGGTTCGTCAGGTGCTCGTCGGGCTCGTCGATGAACTCGCACACGATCTCGGGGACGTCGGCGATCGTCGGCATGCGGTATGCGTCGAGCGTCGTCGTCAAGATGCGTCCGGTTTCCTGATCCATCAGCCGCGCCTCGGAGAGCGTGTGGCCGATGCCCTGGATGACTCCGCCTTCCACCTGGCTCTCCGCTCCGAGCGGGTTGATGATGCGCCCGACGTCGTGGATCGCGGCGACGCGCTCGACGCGCACCTCGCCCGTCTCGACGTCCACCGCCGCTTCGACGACGTGCACGCCGAACGTGAGCACGCTCATTCCGGTCGGGTTCGGGCCGCGCGCGCCCTTGCCGAGGATCTGCGCGTTCCCGAGTATCGCGAGGAACTCGTCCAGCGCGACCGACAGATTGCCGTCCGCCGACACGATGCGGCCGTTGCGGATGTCGAGGACGCGCTGCTCGAGGTCGTACCGCTGCGCTGCGATCTCGAGCACTTGCCGCTTCGCGTCCGCGGCCGCGGCGCGCACAGCTGGCCCCATCGACGGCGTCGTGGACGAGCCTGCCGAGAGCGTCGCGTACGGGCCGCGGGAGGTGTCGCCGACCGTCACCTCGACGCGCTCGAGCGGCACGCCGAACTCCTCCGCGGCGATTTGCGCCATCGCCGTCCGCGTGCCCGTCCCGATGTCCTGCATCGCCGTGACGACGGCGATGCTCCCGTCGGAGCCGACGCGCGTCCACGCATACGACGGCGGGCCGCCGCCGCCGTACCAGATCTGGCTCGCCATACCGACGCCGCGCTTCCACGTTGCATCCGAGCGCGCGTGCACCTCGTCGCGCCGGTCCCAGTGCTTCTGTGCGCGCTCGTAGCACTCGCGCAGGTTCTTCGAGGAGAAGGGCGTGCCGTCGTTCGACGACGCGTAGTTCTTCCGCCGCAGCTCGAGCGGATCGAGGTCGAGGGCGCGGGCCAGCTGGTCGATCAGGCATTCGAGCCCGAACGTGCCCTCGACGAACCCGGGCGCGCGGAAGGCCTTCATCGGCGGCGTGTTGATCTTTGCCGTGTGCCGGACGGTGCGCACGTTGTCGCACGCGTACAGGATCTTCAGCGGGCCTTCCGTCGACGCCGACCAGCCGCCCCAGCCGAGCGCGTTCACGAACTCGCCGCCGAGGGCGACGATCGTCCCGTCGCTGCTGGCCGCGGCGGTGAGCTTCTGGATGGTGGCGTTGCGGTTGCCGGCCGCGGTGTTCTCCTCGCGGCGCGTGAGCGCGCACCGGACGGGCCGGCCGGTCCGGCGTGCGAGCTCGGCTGCGGCGAACGTGTACTCGCCTGCGGAGTTCTTGGAGCCGAAGCCGCCACCCATGTACTCGCAGACGACGCGCACCCGGTCGGGGGCGAGCCCGAGCTCCCGGGCCACCTCGTTGCGCACACCCCAGACGTATTGCGTCGACGTGTAGATGTCGAGCCGGTCGTCGACCCACTCGCACACGGACTGGTGCGTCTCCATCGAGTTGTGCAGGACGACCTGCGTCCGGTACGTCCCCTCGACGACGACGTCGGCCTCCGCGACCGCGCGGTCGAAGTCGCCTCGCTCGTACCGCTCCGCCTCACCGTGCACGGCGCCGCGCTCGACCGCCTCCTCCGGGTCGAGGACCGCGTCCAATAGCTCCCACTCGATCGCGATCGCGTCCAGCGCGGCGCGCGCCTGGCCGAAGGTCTCGGCCGCCACCGCGGCGACGGGCGCGCCGGAGTAGCCCGCTTCGTGCTCGAGCCCGGGCGCCTCGCTCGGCCCGACCGCGCCGTGCACGCCTGGAAGCCCGAGCGCAGGGGCGAGATCGATCGACTTCACGCGCGCGTGCGCGTACGGCGACCGCAAGACCGCGGCGTGCAACATCCCCGGAAGCCGGATGTCGGCCGTGAAGCGCGCCTCGCCGCGCACGCGCTCGCGCGCGTCCTTCCGCACGGCCGGCCGGCCGACGACGTCGAGCGGTCCCGCCGGCCACTGCTGCAGCGGATCCTCCTCGACGACGAGCCACACTTCCTCGAAGTTGCCTTCGACCTCCTTCTCGGTGCGGATCAGTCGCGCCAATGCAAAATCGCCTCCTCGATCTTCGGATACGTGCCGCAGCGACAGATGTTCCCCGCCATCGCGTGGCGTATCTCTTCCGTCGTCGGCTCCGGCGTCGCCGCGACGAGGGCGGCGGCGGAGACGACCTGGCCCGGCGTGCAGAAGCCGCACTGCACCGCGTCTGCGCGGACGAACGCCTCGACGAGTGGATGGTCCCGCAGGCCCTCGATTGTCGTGACGTCGCCGTCGACCGCGTGCGCGAGCGTGATGCACGAGAGCACCGGGGCGCCGTCGACCTGCACCGTGCATGCGCCGCAGTGGCCTTCGTTGCACGCGATCTTCGTCCCGATCAGTCCGAGCTCCTCGCGCAGGACGTGTGCGAGGCTCGTGCCGATCGGAGCGTCGAGCCGGTGGTCGGCCCCGTTGACGGTGAGACGCAGCTCAGGCATTCGAGGTCAGGGCGAGGATGTCAGCGAGATGGATGAGACGCGAGGTCGTGCGCGCGACGTGCCGCGCGTCCGCCTCGTCCTCGGCTTCGGGCAGCGTGCGCCAGAGCTCGCGCGCGGCGAGGAGCAGCTCGCGGATCTGGACCAGGTCTCCGGCCTGTCCGTTGCCCTCGTACGTCGCGTTCAGTGCGAGGCCGAGCGCACCGAACGAGTCCTGCTGGCGGATGAAGAGCAGCGGGAGCGCCATCGACAGGTACTGGTGGATGCGCGCGAGCGGCATCGGCTGCGACAAGGTCGCGGACCCTTGCGGAGTCGACGGCTCGAGCGGCGGCGCGCCGTCGGCGATGCGCGTCGCATTCCCCGAGAGCATGTCCGCGATCTGTGGCTCGGTCAGTCCCGAGGCGCGCGCGGTACGCAGCGAGATGAGCAGCGAGTTCGGCTGCGAGCCGTACGGGTAGTCGGACGCATAGACGACTTGCTCCGGCGGCACGAGGTGGAAGAAGCCGAGCAGGTCGATCGCGCTCCACACCGAGGTGTCGAAGAAGACGCCCGCCTTGCCGGCGAAGTGCCCTGCGAGACCGGAGAGGTCGGCGATGCCGGCGTGCGCGATGATCAGCTGCGCCTCGGGATAGGCGTCCACGAGCCGGAGCAGGTTGTCCGCGATCGGCGGCAGGCCGCGGCCGCCGTGGATGAGGATCGGCACGCGCCGCTCCGCCGCGATGGCGAACACGGGCGCGAGACGCTCGTCGTCGAGGAGGAACTTCTGCGCGCGCGGGTGCAGCTTGATCCCACGCGCGCCGCGGTCGAGGCACCGTTCCGCTTCCGCGATCGGGTCCTCGCTCAGGTCGAGCCGGACGAACGGGATCATGCGGCCCTTGGACCGCTCGGCGAAGGCGAGCGTGCGGTCGTTCCCGGCGCGGAAGCCCGGGTGCCGGTCGGGCTCGTCCAGGCAGAACACGAAGCAGCGCGAGATCCCGTACCGGTCGAGCATCGCCTCGAGCTCCTCGTAGCGGCCGACCATGCCGTCGATGTCGTTACCCAGATGGGTGTGCGCGTCGAAGACGTCCGCCCCGGCGGGCATCTCCGAGCGCAACTGCGCCTCGAACGCGGCGAAGAGCTCGCGTGCGCGATCCAGCGGCTCCACGACCTGACTCTACCCGCGTAGGATGCGCGTCCGTGGCAGACGTTCTGATCCACGCTGACACCTCCCGGTCTCCGGCGATGCGGCACGAGGTGCCGCTCAGCATCCCGGACCCCTTCCTGTACGTCGAGCACGACGGGCGCCGCTCGGTCGTGATCACGGCCTTCGAGCGCGAGCGCGTCGCGGCCGTCGCCCCGGACATCGACCTCCTGCCGCCCGAGCAGTTCGGGATCGACGAGCTCCTCCGCGGCGGCACCCCGCCGGTCGAGGCGACGCTCGAGGTCTACACGCGGGCGCTGCGCGAGATCGGCGTCACGGAGGCCGCCGTCCCGCCGCAATTCCCCGTCGAGCTCGCCGACCACCTGCGCGCCAACGGCGTCACCCTGCGCGTCGAACGGGAGATGTTCGAAGACAGGCGGCGCCGGAAGAACGCGACCGAGGTCGCCGGGCTCCGCCGCGCGCAGCGCGCATGTGAGGAGGCGCTTGACGTCGCACGCGCGATGATGCGCGATTCCCAGCATGGCGCCGACGGCGTGCTCCAGCACGGCGGCGAACCGCTCACGTGCGAGCGGATCAAGGTGGAGATGCAGCAGGTCTTCGTCGAGCGCGGCACAGTCGCCGACGAGTTCATCGTCGCGCACGGCGCACAGGGAGCGGTCGGCCACGACATGGGCTCTGGCCCGATCTCTGCCGGCGAGGCCGTCGTCTTCGACCTGTGGCCGCGCGACACCGAAACCGCGGTGTACACCGACATGACGCGCACGTACGTCGTCGGCGACGTCCCCGACGAGATCCGCGAGTACCACTGCCTGTGCAAGGAGGCGCTCGACCGCACGACCGCAGCGGCCAAGCCGGGCGTGAACGGCCGCGCCCTCATGCAGATCGCGTGCGACCTCTTTGCGGAGCACGGCTATCCCACGCAGCTGACGAAGAAGCCGGGCGAGGTGCTCGACAGCGGGTTCTTCCACGGGCTCGGCCATGGCGTCGGCCTCGAGGTGCACGAACGCCCGCGGCTGTCGGTCGTCGGCGACGACCTCGTTCCCGGCGACGTGATCACGCTCGAGCCCGGCCTGTACCGCGCCGGCTACGGCGGCGTGCGCCTCGAGGACATCCTCCTCGTCACGGACAACGGCGCGGAAGTGGTGACCCAGTACCCCTACGATCTCGCGCCGTGACCACGATCGAAACGATGCAGCTGGAGGAGCGGCGCTATCCGCCCCCTCCGGAGTTCGCCCGGCAGGCGAACGCGCAGCCGGACATCTACGACCTGAGCTTCGAGGAGTTCTGGGAGCGCGAAGGGTGCGAGCGCGTCTCCTGGTTCGAGCCGTTCTCGAAGCTGTACGAGTGGGAGCCGCCGTACGCGAAGTTCTTCCTGGGCGGAAAGCTCAACGTCTGCTTCAACTGCGTCGACCGGCACGTCGAGGCCGGCAAGGGATCGAAGGTCGCGTACTACTGGGAAGGGGAGCCGGGCGATACGAGGGCGATCACGTACGCCGATCTCCTGCGTGACGTCAGCCGCTTCGCGAACGGCCTGAAGTCGATTGGCGTGAAGAAGGGGACACCTGTCGCGATCTACATGGGCATGGTCCCGGAGCTGCCGGTGGCGATGCTCGCCTGCGCGCGCCTCGGCGCGCCGCACATGGTCGTCTTCGGCGGCTTCTCGGCCGACTCGCTCGCGGCCCGCATCGACGACATGCGTTGCGAAGTCCTCATCACGCAGGACGAGGCGTGGCGCCGCGGCGCGACGGTGCCGCTGAAGCGCATCGCCGACGAGGCGTTGGAATCGACGGAGACGATTCGCAGCACGGTCGTTCTCGGCCGTACCGGCGGCGACGTGTCGATGCAGGACGGCCGCGACCACCGTTGGGAGGAGCTCGTCGCGGACGTGAGCGACGAGTGCCCGTGCGAGCCCATGGACAGCGAAGATCTGCTCTTCCTCATGTACACGAGCGGGACGACCGCGAAGCCGAAGGGGATCATCCACACGACCGCCGGCTACCTCGTCGGCGCGGCGACGACGCATCACTACATCTTCGACCTGAAGCGCGACGAGGACGTGTACTGGTGCGCGGCCGACATCGGCTGGATCACCGGCCACAGCTACATCGTGTACGGCCCGCTGTGCAATCAGGCGACCTCGGTGATGTACGAAGGCACGCCGGACTTCCCCGACAAGGACCGGTGGTGGTCGATCATCGAGCGGTACAAGGCGACGATCCTGTACACGGCGCCGACGGCGATCCGCTCGCACATGAAGTGGGGCCCGGAGTACGCGCAGAAGCACGATCTGTCGTCGCTGCGGCTGCTCGGGTCGGTCGGCGAGCCGATCAACCCGGAAGCGTGGTCGTGGTACCGGGAGCACATCGGCGCGAACCGCACGCCGATCGTCGACACGTGGTGGCAGACGGAGACCGGGATGGTGCTCATCACCCCCCTGCCGGGCGTGACGACGACGAAGCCCGGCTCGGCGACGAAGCCGTTCCCGGGGGTGGACGCGGCGATCTTCGACGAGCAGGGCAACGAGGTCGGCCCGGGCGGGGGCGGCTATCTCGTCCTGAAGAAGCCGTGGCCGGCGATGCTGCGCGGCATCTTCGGCGACGAGCAGCGCTACCGGGAGACGTACTGGTCGAAGTACGAGAACGTCTACTTCGCCGGCGACGGCGCTCGCATCGACGAGGACGGGGACTTCTGGCTGCTAGGCCGCGTCGACGACGTCATGAACGTGTCCGGCCATCGCATTTCGACGATCGAGGTCGAGTCGGCGCTTGTCGACCACAAGGACGTCGCCGAGGCCGCGGTGACGTCGCGCGCGGACGCGACCACCGGTGAGGCGATCGTCGCGTATGTGACGCTCAAGTCTGGGGTCGAGGGCTCGATCGAGAAGCTCGAGGAGCTGCGCAACCACGTCGCGCTCAAGATCGGGCCGATCGCGAAGCCGGCGAACATCGTGTTCACGCCCGAGCTGCCGAAGACGCGCAGCGGCAAGATCATGCGCCGCCTCTTGCGCGACGTCGCGAACAACCGTCAGCTCGGCGACACGACGACGCTCGCAGACCCGACGGTCGTCGAGGAGATCCAGACCCGCGCCGAGGCGGAGAAGAGTGGCGACGGATAGAGAGCTCGGCATCGAGCTCTTCAACAAGGCGTGGGCCCTGCTCGAGAGCCCGGAGCGCGACGCGGACGAGCTGTTGCACTGCGCGCACGCGTCCGCGTATCACTGGATGCACGCCGAGGGCGCGACGGTGGCGAACCGGGCGCGCAGCGAGTGGCAGTGCGCACGCGTCTACGCGGTGCTCGGTCGCGCCGAGCCGGCGCTCCACCATGCACGCCGCTGCCTCGAGCTGTGCGAGTCGGCGCCGGACGAGATCGAGGAGTTCGACCTTCCGTTCGCGTATGAGGCGCTCGCCCGCGCGCACGCAGTGGCCGGCGACGAAACGCAGGCGCGCGAATGGCTCGACCGGGCCCGCGCGGCGGGCGAGAAGATCGCCGACGAGGACGATCGCATCCTTCTCGAGGCCGATCTCGCAAATATCACCCTGTAGGGAATCGCTTCCCGTCCGAGAACTGTTGTAGAAGAAAGCTTCAAGCGTTTCCCGGCCAGGTTGAAAGCACTCTGACGGGCGGCTCCGGGCCTAGGTGCTGACTGGACCGCCGACCGAGGCCGACTCTCTCTCCGCATCCTCGAGCACGCGGATGCGGAGCAGGGGCGACGGCACCAGCGCGACGACGATGAGCCCGCCTAACGGCATAACGCCCCACACGACGAAGCGCCGTGAGGCGTTCGTCCGTCCGAGCACCCCTGCCAGCACTTCGGGCGTCGCTGTCCGCTCGACTGCACCAGAATCCCTAGGATGGGGTACGGATCTACCGTCGAAAGGGGTTACGAAGCCGTCGGGTTGACGGTCGATTGACCCGGGTACAAGGATCCGAAGAGATCGCGGGCGAGAGAGGGTGGTTGTAGATGGCGATCGATGTCGAGAGAGCCCAGGCTGAGTTGCAGCCGCGGGAGGACTTGGCCCCGTACGCGGGACAGTGGGTCGTGCTTCGCGATGGCCACGTTGTCGCGCACGGTCCCGACCCCGCGCAGCTCGCAGGCAGCGCAGATTTCCATGCGGGCGACATCTTGGTCTCCGTGGGAGCCGACGGGGACTCATTGTTCCTGTAGGGCACGGTTGCCGCCTCTCGTCGAGTTCGAACTGGACTATCTGCCGGAGTTCACCAACCAAGGTGCCCGGCGCCCGTATCTCTGGTTGGAGTTGACAGGACCCAACGGAGCGCCGCAGCGTGTTCGGGGAATCGTCGATACCGGCGCCGACCGGTCCTCCTTACCGGCCTGGTACGCCGTCGCGTTCGGCCTTGACCCAGCGCATGTCCAGGCGGGACAAGGCCGCCAGGTGAGTGGAAGCACCTTCCCTGTATTCACCTGGCCGGTGAAGATTCGGGCGGTGGTCGTAGGTGCCCTGGGATACGAGTTTGAACTTGATCCGACGTATGTTCCTGGCGCGACCCAGCCCTTGTGGGGCCGGAAAGATTTCCTTGCGCTCTGGGAGTTTCAGTTGGACGAACGCGGCAGCAAGTTCTCGATGCGCTCGCACGTCCAAGCCTGACCGGCGTCCGTCGTCAAGCGACCTCTCAGAGCAGCTTCTCGAACCTCTCTGCGTCGTCGAACGGGCCGATGACTGCCAACCGCAGCTTGTCGTCCGCGAGCAGATCCTGCGCGACGCGCTGCACGTCCTCGGCCGTCACCGCAGAGATGCCGGCCAGCACCTCCTCGGGGTCGGGCGCGCGTCCCTCGAGCACTTCCTTGCGCAGCCCGAAGCTGATCAGGCCCTGCGGGTTCTCGAGCTGGAGGACGAAGCGGCCCTTGGAGAAGCTGCGCGCCTTCTCCAGCTCGTCGGCGGGGACGGCAGTGGTCATCCCCTTCAACTCGGTCGCGATCGTCGTCAGCGCCTCGTCGATCCGGGTGATGTCGACGCCCGCCTGCGAGTACAGCGATCCCGCGTCGGTGTAGCTGTGGTTCACGCCGTACACGTAATAGGCGAGCCCGCGGCGCTCGCGCACCTCCGTGAAGAGTCGCGAGGACATCCCGCCGCCGAGGACGGTCGCCAGCATCTGCAGCGCATACCGGTCGGGATGCTCGAGCGGATAGCTCGGAACTCCGACGACGACGTGCGCCTGGTCCGACGCCTTCGTGAAGACCTTCACGCGTCCGTTCATGTAGCCCTGCACGGGCGACGGCGCGCCCGTCGTGGACGCGGGCAGGTCGCCGAGCAGCGCGCTGACGCGCTCGACCGCGTCGTCGCCGATGCGGCCGGCGATGCCGACGACCATGCGCTCCGGGTGGTACCACCGGTCGAGATACCCCCTGAACGTCTCGCGCGTCGCCGCGCGGACGGTCTCCTTCTTGCCGATGATGTCCCAGCCGAGTGGCTGGTCGCCGTACAGCAGCTCGTCGTACACGCCGCCGATGTAGTCGCGCGGCGTGTCGAAGTACATGTTCATCTCCTCGACGATGACGCCCTTCTCGCGGTCGATCTCCCCGCTGTCGAAGCGCGAGTTGCGCAACATGTCGACGAGCACGTCCAGCGCGACGTCGCGATGATCCGCGGCGCACCTGACGAAGTACGCGGTCGACTCCTTGCTCGTGAACGCGTTGAACTCGCCGCCGATCGAGTCGATCTCGCCGGCGATCGCGCGCGCGTCCGGCCGCCGCTCCGTCCCCTTGAAGAACATGTGCTCGGAGAAGTGCGCGATGCCGTTCGTGTCCGGCGTCTCATAGCGGGAGCCGGCGGCGATCATGATCATGCACGTCACCGACTGCGCGTACGGGAGGTTGGCGGTCAGGATCCGCAGGCCGTTGTCCAGGACGTGCCGCTCGAACGTGCTCATGCGCTCAGTCTCCTCTTCCAGCGGTCGGGCACGGGAATGCTCTCGCCCCGCGCGTAGTCGTAGCCGACGAGGACGCTCTTCGCTTCCGCGACGACGCGTCCGTCGGACTGCAATTCGTACTCCAGCTCGAAGCTCTTCGTCCCGACCCGCACGGGGCGCACGCCGATGTCGACCACCTCGCCGACGCCGACCTGGGCGCGGAAGTCGATCTCCGTCCGGGCGAGGATGACGTCGCGCAGCGGCATCTCCTCGTCCTCGCCGAACCACGCCAGGCGTGCCTGCTCGAGATACGTCGAGAAGACCGCGTTGTTCACGTGGCCCATGCCGTCGAGATCGCGAAAACGCACCGTCTCGCGGTGCACGAACGGATACCCCTCCACCCGTTCGATGGTATAGACGCACTGTGGCCGGAGAGCAGACGAAGGCAGCGATCGCGTCCCAGCCCGAATGGCTGGCGCAGGTGCCGACCGATCGCCGCTTCCCGGACGGCGCCCGCGTCCTCTTCACGGGCTGTGGCACCTCCTTCCATGCCGCGATGACGGGCGGAGACGCGGTGCAGGCGCTCGAGCTCGTGCTCGCGCCCGAGCGCGAGGCCGATCTGCTCGTGCTCGTCTCGCACGAGGGCGAGACGGAGCAGACGCTCGAGGCTGCACGCGTCTGGGCGGGCCCGAAGTGGCTCGTCACCGGCAAGGCGGACGGGCCGATCGCCGAGCTGTGCGAGGAGGTGATCGTGTGCACGCCCGCGATCGAGGAGAGCTGGTGCCATACGGCGAGCTACATCTGTGCGGTCGCCGCGATCGCGGCGCTGCGCGGCGAGGACATCGCCTGGCTGCCGGCCGCCGTCGCGGACGCGCTCGCCGCGGAGCTTCCCGCCGTCGGTGCGCAGGAGCGCTTCCTCGTCGCCGGGGCCGGACCGAATCTGCCGACGGCACATGAGGCGGTGTTGAAGCTGCGCGAGGGCGCCTGGGTCGCGGCAGAGGCGTACGAGACGGAGCAGCTGCTGCACGGCTACTTCGCTGCCATCGACGAGTCCGTGCGGGCCTTCGTCCTCGAAGGCGCGCGTGCCGCCGACGCGGTCGCGGGGCTCGAGGCGCTCGGCTGTGACGTCACGCTCGTCCCGAGCCGGCATCCGGTGGTCGACATCGTCATGTTCCAGCGTCTCACCGTCGGCATCGCCGAGGCCCGCGGACGCAATCCGGATCGCATCCGCCGCGACGACCCGCGCTGGGCGGATGCGGCTCAGCGGTCGCGCAGCCGGTAGACGAACCGCAGCGCCTGCCAGCGCTCGTCGATCGACGCGCTCTTGTTGTCGACGAGGCCGTTGTCGAGCCCGATCCGCTGGACGGCGTCGAAGTCGAGATCGGTGTCGAGCTTCGATGCCTTCTTCGGCCACGCGATCCACAGGCCGTCCGCCGGCGCGAGCGTCGCCTTCAGACCGGCGAAGCGGCGCTCGAGCTCCTCGCGCCGCGTCGTGAAGAAGACGAGCACCTCGGCGCCGGGCTTCGCGCCGAGCTTCTGCGACAGCTCAGGCACCGGCGAGGATCTCGCGCTCCTTTTCGCGCGAGAGCGTCGGCCGCTGCTCCCCGGCCTCGAGACTCCACGCGAGCGTGTCGCGCGCCGTCTCCTCGAGCGGCCGGAACGCGATCCCGGCCGCGAGCGCGCGCGAGATGTCGGCCAGGCAGAGCCCCGCGTACTCGGTGCCGGGCAGCCAGAGTGGCAGCTCCATCCACGGCTGCACGCCGGCGTCGAGGATCGGCTGGTCGTCCATCCACACGAGGTGCGCGCCGCCGGCCATGCGCTCGAGCGCCTCACCGAGCGTGAGCGGCTCGGCCGGCCCGGTGGCGTTGTAGACACCGCCCGTGCGATCGGCCGCCAGTCGCACGATGAACGCGCCGAGGTCGCGCGCGTCGACGAACTGGACGGGCTGCGAGGGCGATCCGGGCGCGAGCACGTCGCCGCCCTCGGCGAGCCGCCGCGGCCAGTAGGTGAAGCGGTCGGTGGGATCGTGCGGGCCGACGATGAGGCCGGCCCGTGCGATCGCGACCCTGTCGCCGAACACGTCGCGCAGCGCGCGCTCCGACCCGACCTTGAGGTTGCCGTACAGCTCGGGGTCGAACTCCTCCGGCTCCGTCTCCGGCGGCTCGTACACCGGGGATTCCTCGCTGATCGGCTGCGACATGTCGGAGTAGACGGAAATGGTGGACACGAAGACGTAGTGGTCGACCGCGCCGGCGACCTTCTCGGCGCGGCGGCGCGTGTGCCGCGGCAGCTGCGTCGGGTCGAGGTCGATCGCCGCGTCCCAGGAGCGGCCGTCGAGCGCGTCGAGGTCGCCGGTGAGATCGGCCGTGATCGTCTCGACATCGGGATAGAGGCCGGGGTTCGTCGTGCCGCGGTTGACGAGCGTGACGTCGTGGCCGTCCGCGAGCGCGGCGTCAACCGCGGCGCGGCCGAGGAACTTCGTCCCGCCGAAGAAGAGGATCTTCACCCGGCGTAGCGCTCGAGCACGCGGCCGACCGCCTCGGCGCCGAAGCGGATCGAGTCCGCCGGCACGCGCTCGTCCGCCGCGTGGATGAGCTTCGTGAACTCGAAGCCGTCGGGCAGGTCGAGCGGCAGGAAGCCGTACGTCTGGATGCCGATCTTCGCGAAGAACCTGCCGTCGGTGACGCCGACCTGCAGCATCGGCGTCGGCACGCAGCCGGGGTCCAGTTCCTGCAGGACCGACGAGAGGAGCGGCAGCTGCGACATGTCGGGCTCCGCGGGATACGGGTCGTGCCGCAGCACCTCGAGCTCGAGGTCGGCGCCGACGAGTGTCTGGATCTCGCGGATGACGTCGTCGGGGCCGTAGCCGGGAAGCGAGCGCGCGTCGAGCTCGAGCTCGATCTCCGAGGGCACGACGTTGATCTTCAGGCCGCCGTGCACGATCGTCGCCGTCACCGTGTTGCGCAGCGCGCGGTCGAGGATGCGCAGCTCCGGCACCGGAGCGCGCAGCGTCAGCTCGGCGAGCCGCGGGTCGAGCAGCGTGCGGAGCACGAGCGACTTCGGCCGGGGCAACGCGTCCGCCATTGCCTCGATCCACGCACGCGCGACCGGCGTCACGTGCACCGGCAGACGGCCGGAGTCGAGCCGCGCCAGGATGCGCCCCGTCTTGCCCATCGCCGCGCCCTTCACGCCCATCGCGGCGTGGCCGCCAGGCCCGCGCACGCGCCCGCGCAGCCAGCAGATCTGCTTCTCCGCCACCTGGATGGGATAGAAGCGCTTGCCCGAAATCGTCTGCTTCACGCCGCCGAACTCTCCGAGCGAGTGGCGCACGCCCTCGAACAGCTCCGCGTGCTCGTCCGCGAGGTACTTCGCGCCGAACTCGCCGCCGTTCTCCTCGTCGCTCAGCACCGCGAGGATGAGGTCGCCACGCGGCTTCAGCTCGCCGCGCGCCGCGCGCAGGAATGCGTCGACCAGCATCGCAACGCCGCCCTTCATGTCGAGCGCGCCTCGCCCCCAGACCCAACCGTCGACGAGCTCGCCGCCGAACGGAGGCTGCGCCCAGTCCTGGTTCACTGTCGTGACGACGTCGACGTGGCCGTAGAGCAGAAGCGGCGGCGCCTCGCCCGCGCCGCGCACGCGCGCGATGAGATTCGGCCGCGCCTCGTCCTTGGCGACGATGCGCGTCTCGACGCCTGCTTCCTCGACGAGCCGCTGTACGTGCGCGATGCACGCGGTCTCGTTCCCGGGCGGATTGGTCGTGTCGAAGCGGATGAGGTCGCGCAGGAGTTCGACGACGTCCGTCATGCCATCGCCTCCAGCGCCCAGACGAGCCGGTCGACCTCGGCGATCGTGTTGTAGTGGACGAAGCCCGCGCGCACCGCGCCGTCCTCCCCGAGGCCGAGCCGGTCCATCACCTCGACGGCGTAGTAGTTCCCGTCCCAGACGGCGATGTCGAGCTGACCGAGCCGCTCGGCGACCGTGCATGGCGGAACGCCGTCGACGTTGAATGCGAACGTCGGAACGCGACCCTCGGTCGTGCGCAGCCCGTACAGCGTGCAGTTCGCGGGCAGGCACGAGAGGAAGTGCAGCGACAGCGCCCGCTCGTGCGCCTGCATCGCCTCCCAGCCGATCGAGTCGATGTACTCGACGGCGGCGACGAAGCCTGCGAGCAGCTCGTGCGCGAGCGTTCCCGTCTCGAAGCGTTGATGCGCCGGCCGCACCTTGTAGGTCCGCCATGACTCGGCGAGCTCGGCGCGGACGTAGGCGAGTCCCAGGTGCGGGCCGAAGTACTTGTACGGCGAGCAGAGGAGCACGTCGACGCCGAGTGCCGTCACGTCGATCGGCCCATGCGGCGCGTAGTGCACGGCGTCGGCCCACGCGAGCGCGCCCGCTTCATGGGCGAGCTCGGCGACGCGGCGGGCGTCGACGGTCGTCCCGACGGCGTTGGACGCGAGCGAAAACGCGACCACGCGCGTGCGCTCGGTCAGCTGCCGTTCCAGGTCGGCGAGGTCGAGCGTCGTGTCGTCGTTGATGTCCGCGAAGCGGACGGTGAGGTCGAGGTCGTGCGCGAGCTCGAGCCACGGGGAGACGTTGCCGTCGTGGTCGAGGCGTGTGACGACGATCTCGTCGCCGGCGCGGAGCGTCCGTCCGACGGTGCGCGAGAGCGCGAAGTTGAGCGTCGTCATGTTCGCGCCGAAGATGGTCTCGTCCGGCTCGCACCAGAGGAACTGCGCCGCAGCGAGCCGCGCCTGCGCGACGAGGGCGTCGCTGCGGCGGCTGTTGCCGAAGTGGCCGCCGAGGTTTGCGTTCGACTCGCGCAGATAGGCCGCGACGGCGTCGATGACGGAGTCCGGGCACTGCGTGCCACCGGGCCCGTCGAAGAAAGCAACGGGCGATCGCAGTGCCGAGAAGCGGGCGCGAACGGCCTCGATATCGAGTTCGGTGACCGCCACGGCCGGACACTACCCTGTCGCCCGTGAGTACCCTCGCACCTCCGAAGGAGCGCCTCGACCGCGGCGACCGCAGCGGCCTTGGCCGCGCGTGGCGCGTGATCGTGCTCAACGACGACCACAACACGTTCGACGGCGTCGCGTTCGCGCTCTCGTCCGTGCTTCCCGGCGTCGACTTCGACGCGGGCATGCGTCTCGCAACCCGAATCGACCGCTCGGGTCAGGCGATCGTGTGGTCGGGCGAGCGCGAGCAGGCGGAGCTGTACTGGGAGCAGCTCGCCGGCCACGGGCTCACGATGGCGCCGCTGGAACGGTGATGCCGTCCGGACCTGGACCTAGGCTAGGTTCGTGCGACGCCTGCGGTCGCTGTCGGAGGACGAGTGCTACGCCCGCTGCTATCGCGGCTGGGAGCCGACGGTGACCCTCGTCAAGCTCGAGCCACGCCGCCCGCGCTACCCGATGCCGGTCTCAGGGGAGATGCTCCGCCAGATCTTCGAGGAGCGGATCGACGCGCGGGTGGTGGACGAAGAGCTCGACGCTGCGTAGCGCCGTACCGGACGTCCTAGGCCCGGATCTGCGGGTCGTCTTCTGCGGGATCAATCCGGGGCGCGTGTCGGCGGCGGCGCACGCGCACTTCGCCAATCCGCGCAACGATTTCTGGCGACTGCTCCATGCGGCCGGATTCACTTCGCGGTTGTACGAGCCGGCCGAGCAGTTCGAGCTGCTGAAGGAGGGGATCGGGATCACGAACGCGGCGCCGCGCACGACGCCCGGCTCGGGCGACCTGCGGCGGGCCGACTTCGCGGGAGCGGCTGAGCGCCTCGCGCGCTTCGAGGCGCGCTGGATCGCGTTCGTCGGGAAGGAGGCGTACCGCGGCGCGTTCGGCGAGCGGCCCGAGCTCGGCGTGCAGGCGCGCACGCTCGCGGAAACGAAGCTCTTCGTGTTGCCGTCCACGTCGCCCGCGAACGCGGCAGTGCCGTGGGACGAGCGCCTCCGCTGGTTTCGTCAGCTCGCCGGCTTGGCCGTCTGAGTCGTCCAGCCGAAGCCGTTCCAGTATCGGAGCATCGCGTCGTCGTTCGGGTCGCGGTACCAGCCGGCGGGAACGGTCGGGACGTTCGGCTCGTAGCGCGCCGGAGCTTCGGTGGCGACCGCACCTGCGTCCGGCGCGACGAAGAACGACGCCAGGCCGGAGACAGCGAGGCTGAGCGACCCTACGAGAGCGAGGTCGAGGCCCCAGCCGACGTGGATGAGCGCATGCGCGAGCGTCTCGTACTGCGGCGAAACGCTGCCGATGGCCGACGTGATGTGGTGGTGCTCGTAGCCGGTGAGCGCAGCGCCTGCGAGGCCCGCGATCAGCGCCCACGTCCCGCCCGACGACGTGCCGCGGCGCAGGAAGACGGCGAGCGCGCCGAGGAGCGCGATCGCGAGAAGGACTTCCGCCTTTCCGTGCTGGACGTCCCAGCCGGACACCGAGATCACGGTGAGCGCGGTCATCCAGGGGCCGAAGGCGCCGATCGCCATCAGGCCGGCGCTAATGAGTGCCCACGCGAGGATGCCCGCCTTGTGCATGGCGCGTTCGGTATCGGCGCGGGGCGATCCGCGCTTGAGGCTCAGCTGCGCCAGTGATTCGTGATCGGCGTCCGCCGGTCGCGTCCGAACGCCTTCGGGCGCAGTCGCACGCCGGGCGGCGCCTGGCGGCGCTTGTACTCGGCGCGGTCGATCATCGCCACGGCGCGCTCGACGACGTCGGGATCGAATCCGTCCGCCGACAGCTCCTCGAGCGAACGGTCCTCCTCGACGTACGCCTCCAGCACCTGGTCGAGCGCGGGGTAGGGCGGAAGCGAGTCCTCGTCCAGCTGGTCTGCGCGCAGCTCGGCGCTCGGCGCGCGGTCGATGATCGACTGCGGAATCGTCCCGAGATGCCTCGCAAGCCGGAAGACGTCGGTCTTGTAGACGTCCTTCAGCAGCGCGAAGCCGCCTGCCATGTCGCCGTACAGCGTCGCGTAGCCGACCGAGAGCTCCGACTTGTTCCCGGTGGCGACGAGCAGCCAGCCGAACTTGTTCGAGAGCGCCATGAGCAGCGTGCCGCGGATGCGCGCCTGAAGGTTCTCCTCCGTCAGATCGGGCTCACGGCCGGCGAAGATCGGCCCGAGCACCGCGAGGTAGGTCTCGAACACAGACTCGATCTCGATCTCCTGGAACCCTGCGTCGAGGTCCGTCGCCAGCCGGCGCGCGTCGGCGCGCGTCGCCTCGGAAGAGAAGCGCGACGGCATCGACACGCAGTGCACCGACTGCGGGCCGAGTGCCTGGACCGCGAGCGCCGCGACGACCGCCGAGTCGATGCCGCCGCTGACGCCGACGACCACCTGCTCGAATCCGTTCTTGCGCGCGTAGTCCTGCAGGCCGAGCACGAGCGCCTGGCGCATCTGCTCGAGCTCGTCGGCGAAGGGAGCGATCGGTCCCGGGGCGTCGAGATCGACGATGAGCAGCGCTTCCTCGAACCCGGGTGCGCGCGCTATCACCTCGCCGCGTTCGTCGATCACGCAGGAATGTCCGTCGAAGAGCAGCTCGTCCTGGCCGCCGACGGTGTTGCAGAACACGACGGACGTCTTGTTGTCGCGCGCGCGTGCACGGAACATCTCTTCGCGCGTGCGGTCCTTGCCGATGTGGAACGGCGACGCCGAGATGTTGATGAGCAGCCGCGCGCCCAACCGCGTGAGCTCTGACGCCGGCGGTCCGGGCTGCCACATGTCTTCGCAGACGGTGACGCCGACCTTCGTCTCTCCGACCTCGATCGGAGCGGCGTCGGTTCCCGGCGTGAAGTACCGCACCTCGTCGAACACGCCGTAGTTCGGGAGGAGCTGCTTGCGCACGTGCTCCTTCACCTCGCCGTCGGCGCAGATGGCGGCGACGTTGTAGAGGCGTCCGCCGTCGGCGTGCGGTGCACCGACGATCGCGACGATGCCGTGGACGGCGCCCGCGATCTGCTCGAGCGACTCCTCGGCGGCGCGGACGAAGCCCGGCCGGAGGAGCAGGTCCTCGGGCGGATAGCCGGTGACCGCGAGCTCGGGAAACACCGCAAGATCGGCGCCTGCGGCCTTCGCCCGTTCGAGCCGGTCGAGGATGAGCGCGCGGTTCCCGGCCAGGTCGCCGACGGTGGGGTCGATCTGGGCGAGGGCGAGTCTCACAGGTTTGAGACTACCAGGCGAAAACCGCTAGCGGCGGAGGCGGATCGCGTTCAGGTCGTCCTCGACGATCGCGTCGATCCGCTCCCGCAGCTGCTCGGGTGGATCGTGCTCGGCGTGGAGGTATCGGCCGGCGAGCCGGTCGAACTCACCCGTCGCGAGTGCGTGCACGAGCCGCGGTGCGCATTCCGGCGGCGTCCACGGCGCGTCGTCGCCGAGCCAGGACGTCATCGCCGTCCGTACGAGCCCGGGCGAGATCGAGAATACGAACACGCTCTGCGGCGTCAGCGAGGCAGCGAGCACCTCGGAGAAGCGATGGACGGCCGCCTTGCTCGCCGGGTACGCGGTGCTGTTCGGGCCGTCTCGCGGCGGCAGGTACGCGGAGCCCGAAGCGACGTTGACAATGCGCCCGCCGCCGCGCTCGACCATCAGTGGGGCGAACGCGCGGCAGCACATGTACGTGCCGAGGACGTTCACCTCGAACGTGTGCCACCACGCGTCGACATCGCCGAGCGGATCCTCCGGCCCGGAGATGCCGGCGTTGTTCACGAGCAGGTCGACCGCGCCGACGTCGCCGCACCAGCGTGCAACGTCTTCGCGCTTCGAGACGTCGCCGACGAGCGCGCGCCCGCCGATCTCCTCCGCCACCGCGCGCACCTCCTCGGCGGTGCGGCCGGTGACGACGACGTCCATCCCGGCATGCGCGAGCTCCCGCGCGATGTTCGCGCCGATCCCGCGCCCGCCGCCGGTCACGAGGGCCGTTCCACGCAGCTCAGCTGACAGCATCTGCAATCTCCTCCAGCGACTCGGGGTTCTCGAGCGTCGACAGGTCGCCCGGATCCTCCCCGAGCGCACGCGCACGAACCGCGCGACGGACGATCTTCGCGGAACGCGTCTTCGGCAGCGCGCTCACCCACACGATTCGATCGGGCTTGAATGCCTTGCCGAGCGCGTCCGTCACCGCACCCGCCACCAGCGCGTCGTCACGGACGTCGCCGCTCGGCACGCAGAAGACCCACGCCACCTCGCCCTTCACCTCGTGCGGGACGCCCACCGCGGCAGCCTCGGCGACGATGCCGCTCGCGATCGCGGCCGACTCGAGCTCGGCCGGGCCGATGCGCTTGCCGGCGATGTTCAGCGTGTCGTCGCTCCTTCCGTGCAGGAACCAGTAGCCGTCCTCGTCCACCGACGCCCAGTCGCCGTGCGTCCAGATGCCCGGGAAGCGGCGCCAGTACGTGTCGAGGTAGCGCTCGTCGTCGCCCCAGATGCCGCGCGTCATCCCCGGCCACGGACGGCGGCAGACGAGCTCGCCCACCTCGCCGCGGACGGAGTTGCCCTCCGCGTCGACGACGTCCATGTCCTCGCCGACCGCGGGGAAACCGACTGAAACCGCCTTGATCGGCTCGGTGACGATCGTCGTGAGGAAGCACGCGCCCACCTCCGTGCCGCCCGAGCAGTTGACGATCGGGACGCGCGAGCCGCCGACCTTGTCAGAGAGCCAGCGGTACGGGTCGGGGTTCCACGGCTCGCCCGTCGTGCAGATCGCGCGCAGCGAGGAGAGATCCGTCTGCGGCTCGCCCTTCGGGATGAGCGCTCGCACGAGCGTCGGTGACACGCCGAGCATGGAGATGCGCTCCGACTCGACGAGGCGCCACAGCCGGTCGTCGGGCCAGTCCGGCGCGCCTTCCGCGAACACGATGGTCGCGCCGGCCGCGCCGCCGCCGACGACGGTCCACGGCCCCATGATCCAGCCCATGTCGGTGGCGAAGTGGATGCGGTCGCCTTCGCTCACGTTGGTCTGGTACGCGGTCTCGCGCGCGATGGAGACGAGGAAGCCGCCCTGCACGTGCAGCGCCCCTTTCGGCTTGCCGGTCGTGCCGGAGGTGTAGGCGAGCAGGTACGGCGTCTCGCTGTCCACCTCGAGCGGCGGCAGCGTCCCCGGCTGCTTCGTCACGACCTCCGGCCACGCGCGGGACTCGCGGTTCCACTCGATCACGTGCTCGACGGCGAAGCGTCCAGCGTCGTCGAGCGTCGCGCGCATGTCCATCCGCTTGCCGCGCCGCAGCGACCAGTCGGCGCAGATGACGACCTTCGCCTGCGAGTCCTCGAGCCGCGTCGCGATCGCAGGCCCGGCGAAGCCGGAGAAGATCGGCACCTGCACCGCACCGACGTGCGCGCACGCGTGCGACGCGATCGCGACCGCGGGACACATCGGCATCAAGATCGCGACGCGGTCGCCCGGCTCGACGCCGAGCTCGACGAGCGCCTCCGCCAGCTGCGTCACCTCGCGCGATGCCTCCGCCCACGTGAGCGAGTCCCGCTCGCCGTCCTCGTACAGCCCGACGAGCGCCTCCGCGTCGGACGCCGCGCGGCGGTGGACGCAGACGCGCGCGACGTTCAGCCGGCCGCCGACGAACCACCGCGTCCACTCCGGGCCGCGCGAATCGTCGAGGACTGCGTCCCAGGGCCGCGAGAACTCGATGCCGAGATCCTCGATGAGCGCCGGCCAGAAGCGGTCGGGCTCCTCGATGGAGATGCGGTGCAGCTCCGGATACCCGTCCGCGCCGAGGCGCCCCGCGAGGCGCGTCAGATTGGCGCGCTCGACGTACTCGGGAGTCGGCTCCCAGACAAAGTCGCTCATGCTAGTCTGCACTAACTTAGTGGTCGCTAACAGGGGAAGGTGAGGGCTTGAAGGCTCGCATATTCGCGGAGGAGAACAAGAAGTGGTGGACGCTGGCGGCCGTTTCATTCGGCCTCTTCATGATCATGCTCGACAACACGATCGTGAACGTGGCGCTGCCGACGCTACAGAAGTCGCTGCACCTCAAGGTTTCCGAGCTCGAGTGGGTGGTCACCGGGTACGCGCTCACATTCGGGGCGCTCATGCTCACCGGCGGCAAGCTCGCCGATCTGTATGGCCGGCGCCTGATCTTCGTCGTGGGGCTCATCATTTTCACGCTGTCGTCGCTCGGCTGCGGTCTCGCCGGTAGCGCGACCGTCCTCATCGGCGCGCGCGTCGTGCAGGGCGTGGGCGCAGCGTTGATGAACCCGTCGACGCTCTCGATCATCACGGTCACGTTCCCGCCGCGCCAGCGCGGGACGGCGATCGGGATCTGGGCGGGCGTCTCCGCCCTCGCGCTCGCGATCGGGCCGCTCGCGGGCGGCGTGATCACGGAGCACATCAACTGGAACTGGATCTTCTTCATCAACGTCCCGATCGGCGCGATCGCGATCGTCGCAGCGTTCGCCTTCATCGAGGAGTCGCGCGACACCTCGCGCGTGCAGCGGCCGGACGTGCCGGGCCTCTTCACCTCTGCGCTCGGTCTGTTCGCGCTCAGCTACGCGCTCATCGAGGCGAACACCTACGGGTGGACGTCGGGCCGCATCCTCGGCTCCTTCGCCGTCGCGGTCGTGTCGCTCGCCTCGTTCATCCTGCTCGAGCAGCACCAGCGCCTGCCGATGCTCGACCTGAGCCTGTTCCGCAACCGCGGCTTCTCCGGCGCGAACGGCGTCATGCTGCTCGTCGGGCTGGCGATGTTCGGCGTGTTCTTCTACGTCTCGCTCTACCTCCAGCAGGTCCTGGGCTACTCGCCGATCCAGGCAGGCGCGTCGTTCCTGCCCTGGACGCTGCTGATCATCCTGCTCGCGCCGCAGGCCGGCCGGCTGTCGGACCGCTTCGGGCCACGGCCGTTCGTCTCGTCCGGCATGGCGATCGTCGCGCTGTCGCTCTTCCTGTTTTCGCGCATGAACGCGCACACGACGTGGTGGGGCCTGCTCCCGGCGATGATCCTCGGCGGCGCCGGCATGGCCGCTGCGATGGCGCCGACCACCGCTGCGGCGATGGCGTCCGTGCGGCCGGAGAAGGCCGGCGTCGGCTCCGCGGTACTGAACAGCATGCGCCAGGTCGGCGGCTCGCTCGGCATCGCGATCATGGGCGCGATCGTCGCGTCCGGGATCTCGAGCTCGCTCGCGTCCGGCCACTCGAGGGCCGACGCGTTCGTCTCCGGCTTCCAGCACGCGACGACCGTTGCCGCGATCATCGCCCTCGCAGGCGCGGTCATCGCCGCGACCACGCTGCAGCACGCGCGGCATCGCGAGCCCGCAGCAGAGTCGTCCACGACGTCGGTCACCGAGGCGGCGTGAGCGTCGCCCCCGTCCGGCTGCCGGCGGCGGAGCGCCGCCGGCTCCTGATCGAGACGGCCATCCGGGTCTTCTCGGACGGGAGCTACCGCGGCACGACGACGGCGGAGATCGCGCGGGCGGCGGGCATCTCGGAGCCGATCCTGTACCGCCACTTCGCCTCGAAGCGCGAGCTGTACCTCGCCGCGCTCGACCACGTGTGGAGCAAGGCGCGGGCGAAATGGACCGAGGTGCTCGACGGCGCGCCCGACGTGGCGTCGGGCCTCGCCGAGATGGGCCGCGGGCACTTCTCCGTCCGCGACTGCAAGTTCCAGCTCGCCGAGCTGTGGGTCCAGGCGCTCGGCGAGGCAGCGGAGGACGCAGAGCTCCGGAAGCACCTGCGCAAGCACATGCGCGAGGTGCACGACTTCGTTGCGAATGCGATCCGCCGCGGCCAGGCCGAGGGCTCGCTCCATGCCGACCGCGATGCGGAGGCCGAAGCGTGGGTCTTCCTCGCCGGCGGCGTCTTCGGCATGGTCGGCCGCCGCGTCGGCCTGCTCGGAGACGACGAGGTCGACCGCATCCGAGCCGCACGGCTCGATTGGATGCGGTCCTAAAGCAGTTGCTCTAAGCGTTCCGCCCAGACGACGACCCAGGCCGGAGCGTAAGCCAGGCGAAGCCGGCTTACGCGGAGGCGAACCAGCGGCTCCCGGGATGGGCGCAGCCCACCCCGGGCCGCACAGAACACCCATCCGCCTACAGACCGTAAGAGCTCGCGGGCTCCGCCCGCGAGCGCTCCCGCGAAGCGGGACCCTTCATCGGCCGAAAGTGCGGAGCACTTTCGGCCGGAGAAAGAAGAAGGCCCCGGCTGCGGCTCCGGGGCCTTTTCTTATTAGAGGCGCGTACTCCCTGCGTATCGGAGCCCCGGCTCTGCGGCTCAGGCGGGATTTCCGGTGTCGCTGGGCTGCGGCGACGCGCCCCCTGCAAACCCGCCTAGCGTCCGGCTCGGTTGCAAGGTGAGCCGCACTATACGTCCGGTCCCGGGGCGAGTCAAGTACCCTGGTCAAGTGATTTTGAAAACCCGCTGGTTCACCGTCTTTTCCGCTTGCTTATGCCCTTTTAGGGGGATGGCCGAGGTGGCCATCTTGCGTTTTTGTGAAGCGTAGGGTTCACTACCCCTAACCGCATGGCCCGAGAGACCGCACTCCGCAGCCAGGCTACGACGTCCGCCCTCCGGCTCGGAGAGCGGCTTCGTCAGCTTCGCGTCGCCTCCGGGCTGACGCAGAGCGAGCTCGCGGGCGAGCGCTTCTCGAAGGAGTACGTCTCCCAGATCGAGCGCGGCAAGACGCGCCCGACGACGGAGACGATCGGCTGGCTCGCCGTTCGCCTCGGCTGCGACGCAGGGTTCCTCGCGAACGGCGTCACGACCGACGAGCGTGGCCGGCTCGAAGCGGCTCTTGCGCGCGCCGAGACGATGATCGAGGCGCACCGCAACGAGGACGCCGCCTCCGAGTACGAGACGCTCGTGTCCGCTGCACGCGCAACCGGCGTCCCCGAGCTCGAGGTGCGGGCGCTCATCGGAGCCGGCCGCACCCAGATGCGCCTCGGCGCGCTCCGCCCTGCGCTCGAGCTGCTGAACGCCGCTCGGGGCATCGTCGAGTCCGGGAACTTCTCCGATCTCGAGCGCGCAGAAGTCTTCTACGCGCTCGGCATCTGCCGCTACCAGCTGAATAGCGTGCAGACGTCGCTTGGGCTGCTGAACGAGGCGCTCGGTCTCGCTGAGCGCTCGGGCATGCCGTCCGATTCGCTTCGCTCGAACATCCTCTCCTGGCGCTCGCGCTGCTGGCGCCGGATGCGCGACTACGAGGCCGCGCGCGAGGACATCGAGCGCGCGCTCCAGCTCGCCGAGGATGCGGGTGATCCGCGCACGATCGGCGACGCGTTCTTCCAGGCATCGCTCGTCGCCGACCGCGAGGGGCACTGGATCCTCGCGCGCACGTACGCCGAGCGCGCGCGCGGTGCATACGAAGCGCTCGCCGACCGGGTGCATGTCGGTCAGCTCACGAACAACCTCGGCGGCCTCAACTTCCTACTCGGCAAGACCGACGAAGCGGTCTCGCTGCTGAAGGAGGCCTTCGGGATCGCGCTCGACATCGGCCACGAGGGAGATGCCGGCCGCGCCATTTCGTCCCTCGCGCAGGTTCATCTGCGCAGCGGCGACATCGAGCAGGCCGAGGAACAGGCGCGTCACGCGCTGAAGCTGCTCGAGGGCCGGGAGGACTATCTCGATGAGTTCGGCAGCGCGCAGCTCGTTCTCGGACGCGCGCTGCTCTCGCAGGACCGCCTCGACGAGGCGGAAGCGGCGTTCGCAGCCGCCGAGGAAAGCCTCGGCCGGCTCGGCTCCGCCAGCCATCGCGCAGCTGCCTGGGTCGCCCGGGGCGACCTCGCGGCGCGGCGCGGCGACGACAGGCTCGCAGCCCACCTCTACCGCACCGCGGCAGAGGCGCTGCAGGACGTCCGGTTCTAACGAGGAAGGAGGTGACACGGTGACCAAAGCACGGCTCTTCACGCTTCTCATCGCTGCTGTGATGCTGGCTGCACTCCTCGCTGGGGCGAAGCACGGCACGGGCATGAGCGACGGGGGTTACTGGTAGGTCGTAGATTCGGGACCGCGCCGTTCGATGGGCGCGGATCCCGGGAGCTCTGCGGCTTCTCAGCTCACTCTCTCACTCGGCCTGACGGCAGCCGAACCGAATATTCCTCGCCGGCCAACGCGGTGTAGACAGGTGTGCGCGTTACCGGACTAGCGGAGGCAGGCGCCCTGGTCGGCGCCGCCTTCGCTTGGACCCGTGGCGCGCGGTAAGCTACGACCCCATTACTTCAAAAGAGATAGTGAGGGAAGGAGCCGCACATGGGACTGCACATCGGTGACACCGCGCCGGACTTCGAGGCCGAGACGACCGAGGGCAAGATCGGCTTCCACGACTGGATCGGCGACTCGTGGGCCGTGCTCTTCTCGCACCCGAAGGACTTCACCCCGGTCTGCACGACCGAGCTCGGGTACATGGCGAAGATCAAGCCGGAGTTCGACCGCCGGGGCGTGAAGGTCATCGGGCTGTCCGTCGACCCGGTCGACCGCCACGGCGACTGGGCCAAGGACATCGAGGAGACGCAGGGATACGCGCCCAACTACCCGATCATCAGCGACGCCGACTTCAACGTCTCGAAGCTGTACGGGATGCTGCCGGCGAGCACGTCGGGCGATCCGCTCGAGCGCACCCCCGCCGACAACCAGACGGTGCGAAACGTCTTCGTCATCGGCCCGGACAAGAAGGTGAAGCTGATCCTCGTCTACCCGATGACGACCGGGCGCAACTTCGACGAGGTGCTGCGCGTGATCGACTCGCTCCAGTTGACCGCGAAGCACAAGGTGGCGACGCCGGCGCAGTGGCAGCAGGGCGACGACGTGATCATCGCCGGGTCGGTCTCGAACGAGGACGCGAAGGAGATCTTCGGCGAGTGGGAGGAGCCGAAGCCGTACATCCGCATCGTGCCTCAGCCGGGAGTGAAAACCCCCGCGTAGGCGTTCAGCGCAGGCTGACCGCCGAGGTGTGCATAGAGGACGCGTGAGCCCGGCTCGATGCGGCCGTCGCTGACGAGGTCTATGAGGGCGGCCATCGACTTGCCCTCGTAGACCGGATCGGTCAGGACGCCCTCGAGCCGGGCGCACAACCGGATCGCCTCGATCGTCTTCGCGTCGGGGATGCCATACGTGCCTGCGTGCCACTCGTCGAGCAGGACGACGTCGAGCTCGCGCGTGGCGCCGATCGCCTCGGCCGTGGTGTGCGCGATGCGCGTCACCTGGTCGAGCGTCTGCTTGACCTTTGCGGAGCCGTCGATGCCGAGGATGCTGCGCTCGCGGTCCTGGAGCGCGAAGCCGGCGACCATCCCCGCCTGCGTCGAGCCGGTCACCGAGCAGACGACGATCGTGTCGAAGAAAACGTCGAGCTCGGCCTCCTGCTCCGCGACCTCCTGCGCCCAACGCGCGAACCCGAGGCCGCCGAGCGGGTGGTCGGACGCACCGGCCGGGATCGGATACGGCTTGCCGCCGGCGGCTTCGACCGAGTCGAGCGCCTCCTGCCAGCTCGGGCGGAACGCGATGTCGAAGCCCGCGTCGACGATCCGGACGTCGGCGCCCATGATCCGCGAGAGCAGGATGTTCCCGACCTTGTCGTAGACCACGTCGGGCCAGTCGACCCAGTGCTCCTGCACGAGCACGCACTTCAGTCCGAGCCGCGCGGCGACGGCCGCCACCTGGCGCGTGTGGTTCGACTGCACGCCGCCGATCGACACGAGCGTGTCGCAGCCCTGCGCGAGTGCGTCCGCCGCGAGGTACTCGAGCTTCCGCACCTTGTTCCCGCCGTACGCGAGGCCGGAGTTGCAGTCCTCGCGCTTCGCCCAGATGTCGACGCGGCCGCCCAGGTGCTCGCTCAGCCGTTCGAGCGGGTGCACCGGAGACGGGCCGAAGAGGAGCTCGACGCGCGGGAAGTCCGCGAGCACTAGCCCGGCACGTCGCCGTTCGTCGAGCCCATGCGCTCGACGACGACCTGCGGGACGCGCGCGTGCGGCGAGAGCCGCAGCGCCATGCGCACGACCTCGGCGCAGTCCTCGGGCCGAATCATCTCGTCCGGCTCGATCCCCGACCACTGCGCCATCGGCGTGTCGACGAACCCGGGGCAGAGCGCGATCGCGCGCACGCCGTCGGCGTCGAGCTCGGCGTTGAGCGAGCGCGTGAGCGAGATCACCGCCGCTTTCGTCGCGCCGTAGACGGAAAGACCCGGCGTCGGCATCGTGCCGGCGATCGACGCGAGGTTGACGATCCAGCCGCGCGACTCGCGCAGCAGCGGGATCGCCGCCTGCGTGACGAGGAAGAGCCCGCGCAGGTTCACGCCGAGCTGCAGGTCGAGATGCTTCACGGGCAGGTCCTCGACGCGTCCGCCGATGCCGATCCCGGCCGAGTTGACGAGCACGTCCAGTCGCCCGAAGCGCTCGCGGTGCTCCGCGACGAGCCGCGCGCAATCGTCCGCGTCACCGACGTCGGCCGCGACGGCGGCCGCGCCGAGCTCCTCGGCCGCGGCCTCGACCTTCTCCTTGCGCCGCGACGCGAGCGTCAGGTCATAGCCCTCGTCGCGCAGCATGCGCGCGATCGCGAGCCCGATTCCGGACGACCCACCCGTGACGAGCGCTGCCCTCTCCACCGCGCGTACAGTAAACCGCGTGGAAGCACCCGCGCTCACCGGTCTCACCGTGGGCGGTGGCTGCGCCGCGAAGTACTCGGCGTCCCGGCTCGAAGAGCTCCTCCGCGGATTCGTCCCGGCCGAGGCGGAGAACCTCCTCGTCGGCCTCGACCCCGCCGACGACGCCGCCGTCTACAAGCTCGACGACGAGCGCGCGCTCGTCTTCACCGTCGACTTCTTCCCGCCGCTCGTCGACGACCCGGCCACCTTCGGACGGATCGCCGCGACGAACGCCCTCAACGACGTCTTCGCCATGGGCGGGACGCCGCTGCTGGCGCTCTCCATCGCCGCGTTCCCGGAGGAGCTTCCGAACGAGGTTCCCGCCGCGGTCTTCGCCGCCGCGGACGAGACGGTGCGCGCCGCGGGCGCGGTGCTCGCCGGCGGTCACACCATCCGCGACGCGGAGCCGAAGTACGGGCTCGCCGTCGTCGGCACCGTGCATCCCGACGGCATCTGGACGAAGGCAGGCGCGCGACCCGGCGACGCGCTCTTCCTGACGAAGCCGCTCGGCACCGGGCTCGTGCTCGCGGCGAAGGTGGACGCGAGCGAGGCGGTGCGCTGGATGACGACGCTCAACGCCGACGCCGCCGACGCGCTGCGGCCGTTCACCCCAAACGCGGTCACGGACGTCACCGGCTTCGGCCTCTTCGGGCACGCGCACGAGATGGCCACGCGGAGCGGCGTGCGCATCCGGCTCGACGCGGCCGCGCTGCCGGCGCTCGACGGTGCGCTCGAGGCCGCGCGGAACGGGATTCGCACCGGCGGGGACCCGCGCAACCGCGAATACGCGCCGGTCGAAGCGGACGGCGTCGACGAAGAAGTGCTCGCCCTCGGCTACGACGCGCAGACCGCGGGCGGCCTGCTGATCTCGCTTCCCGCGGACAAGGCGCTCTCGCTCGAGAGCGCGTTCCGTGCGCGCGACCTCTTCCTGCGCCGCGTCGGCACGATCGAGGAAGGAACAGGAGTCTTCGTCAGCTAGCAAGCTCGCGCTTGCGCGCGAGGATCGACTTCCGCTTCTCGACGAGCTCGGCCTCGAGCCGCTTCAGCTCCTCCATCCGCCGGCGCACGAGCCCGATCTGCGTCTCGACGTGCGGGAGCGCCAGGTCGAGCAGCTGCAGCCGCTCGGCGTCGGAGTCGCTCTCGCGGAACTGCTTGCGGATCGCGGCGCGCGCCTCCTCGGCCTCGACGAGCTGCTTCAGCTCCTCGAGCGACAGGTTGAGCAGGTCGCGCAGGCGCGTGAGCTCACTCAGCCGCTCGACGTCGTCGTCGTCATAGGCGCGGTGCTCGCCCTTGCGCCGTTCCGGCGGGCCGGGGAGCAGGCCGATCTCCTCGTAGTAGCGGATCGTGCGCGGCGTCAACCCCGTCCGCTCGGCAACTTCGCCGATGCGAATCATGCGGCCTCCGCCTCGAAGATCTCGTCGAGCGTGACGTCGCCGATGACGTGCGCCGGGCGCATGAGCGACACGGCGGCGCCGAGCAGCGAGACGCCGGCGAGCACCCACAGCGCCATGTGCATGTTGGCGATGAACGGGTCGAGCTGCTTCGTGGAGAGACCGGACGCGATGCCGGAGAAGATCTTGAACAGCACGGTCGTCGGGACCGCCGACGTGATGACCGCCATGACGAACGCGATCGAGATGACGGCGCCGGTGTTCTGCAGCATCACACGCGCGCCCGCGGCGATGCCGCGCCTGTTCACCGGGACGACGCCCATCATCGCCGCCGTGTTCGGGCTGTTGAACATGCCCGAGCCGATGCCGACGAGCAGGAGCCAGAGCGCGCTCCAGACGTATGCCGTGTGCGCCTGCAGCGTCGTCATTCCGGCGAGGCCCGCCGCGGAGACGAGCATGCCGAGCGCCGCGAGGCCGCGCGACCCGTGCCGGTCGGCGGCGATGCCGGCGAGCGGCGAGGAAACGAGCATGCCGACCGCCAGCGGCGCAAGCTCGAGGCCGGCGACGATCGGCGACTTCCCCTGCGGGCCCTGGAAGTAGAAGACGAACAGGAACATCAGCGCGAAGCGGGAGAGACCGTTGATGAAGGCTGCGCCGGAGGCGGCGGCGAAGAGCTTGTTCTGGAAGAGCGAGAGGTCGAGCATCGGCGCGCGCCCGTGCCGCTCGATGAGCACGAAGATCGGCAGGAACACGATCGCGGCGGCGAAGCCGGCGATGACGAGCCAGTTGTTCCAGCCCGACAGTCCGCCCTTCGACAGGGCAAGGACGAGGCCGGTCAACCCGACGACGAACGTCGACGTCCCGACCAGGTCGAGCCCGCGTTCCTGGTCGCGACCGGAGATCTCGTGCAGCACGAGATACGCCCACGCGGAGCCGAGCAGGCCGAGCGGGACGTTGAACCAGAAGACCCACGGCCAGTTGATCGCGACGAGCGCGCCGCCGAGCACCGGGCCGATGACGAGCCCGACCGCGGCCACCATCGTATTCGTGCCCATCGCGAGCCCGAGCTCCTCCTTCGGGAACGCGTCCGTGACGAGTGCGGCCGCGTTCGCGAAGAGGAACGCGCCGCCGACGCCCTGGAGGACGCGCCAGAGGATGAGCTGCGTCCCGCTGCCGGAGAAGCCGGCGCCGAGCGACGCGGCCGAGAAGACGAGGAAGCCGAGCACGTATGCGTGCTTGCGCCCAAACAGGTCGGACAACCGTCCCGCCGTCAGGACGAGCACGGTGGAGACGATCATGTAGACGAGAATGACCCAGACGAGCTGGAGCAACGTCGTGTGCAGGCTGCGCTCGAGGTCCGGGAGCGCGATGATGAGGGTGCCCGAGTTGACGGTCGCCAGCAGCATCCCCAGGCTGGTGCAGGAGAGCACCCACCACTTGAACTGACGGCTATGTCTGCGACTCCGAAGAAACTTCATTCTTACGTCAACGTTAGTTTAGCAGCTCGCCGAGAGCTGAGCCCGGCCGGCTTTCGCCGAGTCGCCTGGGTGGCGGTCGGCTGCCTCGTCGTCATCGTCGGCTCCGGCGCGACCGTGCGCCTGACCGGCTCCGGCCTCGGGTGCCCGCACTGGCCGACGTGCAACGCCACGCACGCGCTGCCGAAGGGCTACCACTCCGACATCGAGTTCTCGAACCGCGTCGTCTCCGCGATCACCGTCATATCGACGCTAGTGCTCGCGATCGCCGCCTGGCGCACGCGCGGCCTCGGCCGCCGCGGCAAAGTGCTCGCGACCGTCGTCTTCGCCGGCACGCTTGCGCAGGCGCCGCTCGGCGCGATCACCGTGTACTACGACCTCAACCCGTATCTCGTCCTGACACATCTGCTGCTGTCGCTGACCGTTCTCGGGATCGCCGTGGTGACGCTGCTCGAAGCGTCGAGGCTCGTGCGCGGCGGCGCGTCCATGCTTCCCACCCTCGCGCGCGCGTGCGGCGCGGTGCTCCTCCTCGCCGTCGGTGTGCTCGTCGTGACCGGAACGCTGGCGACGGCTGCGGGCCGCTTCCCCGGCAGCTCCGGCTCGAAGGTCGTTCCCCGCCTCGGCGCCTTCCACCCGGCCGTGTGGTTGCACGTGCGCGCGGTGGCGGCGTTCGGGATCGTGTTCCTCGTGCTCGCCGCATGGGCGTGGGCGCGCCGTGCGCAATGGCCGTGGTTGCTCCGCGGCTGCGCTGCGCTGCTCGTCATCCTGCTCGTGCAGATGGGAATCGGCGAATGGCAGTACCGCACGTACGGCACCGTGCCGTGGTGGGTGGTGGTCGCGCACGTCGCTGCGGCGGCGGTTCTCTTCGCCTGGACGGTCGGCCTGGTGGCGAGGCTGTGGCGTCCAGTGCGTCACTAGAATCCGAGAATGCCCGAGCTGAACGTCTCGTTCACGCCGAGCCTGAAGCGGCCCGTGCTGATCGCCGCGTTCCGCGGCTGGAACGATGGAGGTCAAGGCGCGTCGCTCGGCGCCGCCTACCTCGCCAAGCAGTGGAACGCAGCGCGCTTCGCGGAGATCGAGCCGGAGTCGTTCTTCGACTTCCAATCGGTGCGTCCGCACGTGTCGCTCGTCGACGGTGAGACGCGGCGGGTCGACTGGCCCGACAACGGTTTCTTCCACGCGTCCATCCCGGGAGCGGGTCGTGACGCGGTGCTCCTGCTCGGCATCGAGCCGAACCTGCGCTGGCGCACGTTCTCCGGCCTCGTGCTCGAGCTCGCGCAAGACCTCGGCGTGGAGATGGTGGTCACGTTCGGGTCGCTCCTCGCCGACGTGCCGCACACGCGGCCGGCGCCGGTGACGGCGGCGGCGACCGATTCCGAGCTCGTCGCAGAGCTCGGCCTCGAAGCGTCCCGCTACGAAGGCCCGACCGGAATCGTGGGGATCCTGCACGACCAGTGTCGCGAAGCCGGGATCGCATCGGTGAGCCTCTGGGCGGCGGTGCCGCACTACGTGTCGCTTGCGCCGAGCCCGCGTGCGGCGCTCGCGCTCGTGCGCCGGTTCGGCGAGCTGATGCACATCGACGTCGACCTCGACGAGCTCGAGCACGCAGCGGAGGAGTACGCCGAGCAGGTCAGCGAGGCCGTCTCGACCGACGCGGAGACGCAGGCGTACGTCGAAGAGCTCGAGCAGCGCGTCGACGCGCTGGCATCGGAGGGAGATCTGCCGTCGGGCGAGTCGCTCGCGGCCGAGCTGTCCCGCTTCCTCCGCGAGCGCGAAGAGCAAGACGAAGGCCCGGAAGGGCCTGCCGTCTAGGAGTGCTCGTCCTTCGCGCCGTCGCGGGCGCCGCCGGCCTCGTGCTCGTCCTGGCCGGAGTGGTGTTCTTCTTTCAGGGCATCGGCGTGATCGGCGGGTCCTTCATGAGCGGCAGCACGAAGTGGGCCGTCATCGGGGCCGTGCTCGTTGCCGCCGGCGTTGGCCTGCTCGCCGCCGCCCGCTTCCGTAGCGGTCGCTGACGGCGCGCCCGTGGCACGACTACCGACCTCCGCTGGCCGATGTAGGGAGTAGTTACGCGGACGCGGGCCGTTTGGACGACTTTGCCCGAGGATGACGTTGATCTCGGGCTAATCGCCGACGCTAACCCGGGCTCTGTGGATTAGAGGATTCAGGGTCGTCGCTAGCGACGGCCGAATGGATCGCGTGTCGAGATGCAACATCTGCCGCAAGCGTCGCAGGTCACGGCTTCGCTCGAGCCAGTAGCTCCGCCGCCTCGGCTTCGCCTGCGACGTCGCCCAAGCTCGCGCACAGCTCGTTTGCCTCCGTCAAGGGCATATCCGCGCCCGCTCGTCCGAGACCGATGAGGCACCGCCCCTCTCCGAGCAGCGCAGCGGCGAGGCCCGGGACTCCCCCGAAGTCGCGCCAGCGGCGCTGTGCCTCGGCATGGAGCTCGATCGCCTCGGACGCGCGGCCCTCCGCCTCGGCAAGCTCTGCCGCCGCGGCTATGCGGGCGCTCCCGATGCGGCCGAGGTCGACGCTCAGGCCATCAGCAAGCTCGTGGGCGAGGTCGAGCGCGCCAGCTGTTGCGCACAGCCGCGTCAGCTCGGGCAGGAACAGTGCCCGGTAATGTTCGGAGCGATCGCGCGAGGCGTCGATCAGCTCGCGAACGTGCCCGAGTGCACCGTCGGTGTCGTCGAGTGCAGCCGCGACCAACGCGGCCGATGACAGAGCGGCGGCGAGCACCTGCATGTCGTTACCTGCCCGCGCCTTGGGCAGCAGCTCGTCGACGATCGACGCCGCCGCACGCGGATCCCCTCGCCGGCAGAGGACGAGTGCCTGGTGGGACAGTCCGAGCTCGAGGGCTTGCAGACCGCCCGTGACGCCGCTCGAACCCGCCACCTCATCGACGACGGCGAGCAACTCATCCCAGCGGCCGAGATCGAAGAGCATCCACGTCGACTCGGACTTCGACCACCAGAACGAAGCCAGCAGCCCGCGCGGCTCACAGAAGGCCTGGAGCCTTCGATGCAGCTCGAGGCCATCCGCCGCTCCGACCGACATCCAGGTGGCGTCGGCAAGGTTGAGCTGCCCGATACCGAGCGACAACGCCGATCCGCCTGCGAGGCGCTTGATCGACTCGCGCAGGTCGTCAAGTCCACCCAGGTCGCCGAGGTCAGTCCGTGCAGTACCCCGATACTGCAGCGCTCTTGCAACAAGATCGTCCAACGCGAACTTGTTGGCCATCGCGATCGCCGCGTCGGAGCTCGCGACGCACTCACGCGCTCTCCCGGCCATCATGTCGTCGCCGGCTCTACCACAGAGGTAGCGCGCATATACCGGGCCGGGCGGGTGCCGCTCGAGTAACTGCCGCGCGCGGTCCGCGTACTCCTGCTTGTCGGCATCGCTGCCGCGGTAACCGGCGAAGCGGCTGAGGTCGAGGAATGCGTCTGCGGCTCCGAGCTCGTCTCCCGCCGCGTCGAAGAGGGTCGCCGCGCGCCTGATGTCTTCCTCGCCCTGAGCCAGCGACAGCCCGGCGGCGATTCGTCCCATTTTCATGAGCAACGGTGCCTGGGCTGCATCCTCCGGATCGTGTAGGGCAACCGCCCGCCGGTAGTAGCCCTCGGCCCTCGGCAGGTCGAGGGGCGCAGCCCGATCGCCCGCGAGCTCGAGCATGCGGCGCGCCGACAGACGAAGCTCCCCCGCGACGGCCGAGTCGCCCGTTGCGCGCGCGAGCTCGAGTGCTGCCAGGTAATGATGGGCGAGCACGTCCGCCAGATCCTCGGCGCGATCGCCCGCCTTGTCCTCGAGCCACGCCGCGGCGGCGCGATGCTTGCGGATGCGCGCGGCTCGCGGAATCTGCTCGTACGCGACGTCGCGGACCAGGGCATGCCAGAACGTGAACTCCTGCTCTCTCTCCATGGTGCTGCGACGGGCTGGGCGCACGAGCTCCCGGCGAGACAGCTCGTGCAGGGCGAGCTCGACCTCGCGCAAGTCGACGCCTCCCATCGCCGCGAGCGCCCCGGCCCAGAACACCTTGCCGATCACCGCTGCATCCTGCAGGAGCCCCTTGCGCTCCGGCACCAGGGTGTCGAGCCGCGCCGCGATCAGCGCCTGGACGCTCTCCGGGAACGCGATTCCCGAGCCTGCGTCGCCGAGGCCGCGGTCGGCGACGAGGCGCACAAACTCCTCTGCATACAGAGGGTTTCCGCCGGCCTGCTCCAGGATCGCCTGTCGCACCTGCTCCGATACGTTCTGCTCGACGAGCCCCGCGACGAGCTCGCTCGTCTCCCGGTCCGAGAGCGGCGAGAGATTGATCGTGTGCGCGTTGCGCGTACCTGCGCCCCAGGTTCCGTGCCTCTCGAACAGCTCCGGCCGGGCGGTACACAGAAGGAGGAGCGGCACGCCCTCCGCCCATTCCGCGAAGTACGACAGAAACTCGAGGAGCGGAGCATCGGCCCAGTGCAGATCCTCGACGACGACGACCGCCGGCCCGTCCGCCGCGATCGATTCGACGAAGCGCCGCCACGCGGCGAACGACTCTTCGCGCGATTCGGACTGGCCGGAGTCGATTCCGACCAGGGGTAGAAGCCGCGCCCTGAGCCAGTCGCGCTCTTCCACGTCCGGCAGCGCCTCGTCCAGCTTCGCAGCCGCCGTCTCCGGCGAATCCGACTCGAAGACGCCGGCATGCGACTTGACCAGCTCGCCGAGCGCCCAGAAAGTGATCCCTTCGCCGTACGGCAGGCAGCGACCCTGTCGCCAGCGGATGAGCTCGGGGCGCTCATCGACGTATCTGAAGAGCTCCGCGCAGAGCCGACTCTTGCCGACCCCGGGCTCGCCGACGAGCGTCACGAGCTCGACCGTCGAGTCGCGCGCGCACCGGTCGAAGAGGCCTTGCAGCAGCGTCTTCTCGACGTCGCGGCCGACGAACACACTCTCGTGCGTCCTGATCAGGTCGGCGCCGAACCGTCCTCGCGCCTCGATCGCGCGGTACAGACGCAGCGGCTCGCTCTTCCCCTTAGCGTCCGCCGGCGGCAGTGGCTCGTAGGCGAACACGCGCTCGGTCTGGCGGAACGTCTCCTCGGAAACCGCCACCTCGTTGACGGGTGCGGCCGACTGGATGCGAGCCGCCGTGTTGACGACGTCTCCGGCGACGATCCCCTCGCCGAGCTCGGGTCGCGCCTGCAGGGCAACGACCGCCGGACCGGTGTTGATCCCGACCCGCACCTGAAGCTCGAGCTCCGGCTCACGTTCATTGAGCTCGGCGATCGCCTCGATGCTCCGCAATCCCGCCCGGACTGCCCGCTCCGGGTCGTCCTCGTGCGCAACGGGCGCGCCGAACACCGCCATCACGGCGTCGCCGATGAACTTCTCGACCGTGCCGCCGTACCGCTCGAGCTCGAGCCGGAGGGCGGCGTGGTAGGGGCGGATCCGCGCGCGAACGTCCTCCGGATCGGCCCCCTCGGAATCGGCCGTGAAGCCGACCAGGTCGCAAAAGAGGACGGACACGATCTTCCGCTCCTCGCTCGGCGAAGCGGTGACGGCGAGCGGGGCCGCGCACCCGTTGCAGAACCTCGCGGTTGCGACGTTCTCGGTCCCGCAGCCTGGGCAGATCACCGACTGAGCCTAGAGCATGCCGAGGCGTGAGAAACGCGCGCCCGCCGAGCCCTGCGGACTGGAACCACTGACTTTGAACCTCTTCACGGAAGCGTAGGGAGTCGATCCGCGACGCAGCTACGTTGGCCGGCTCGAGCGCATAACGGAGCGGTGATGGAGCTGTGGGGCGACCTCCAATTGGAGAGGTAGGGAGTTAGCCGCCGGCCGCGTCGGTGTGCTCGGTCGGTCCGTCGTGAGCGGCAGCGCGAAGTGGGCCGTCATCGGAGCCGTGCTCGTTGTCGCCGGCGGCGGCCCGCTCGGCGCCGCCCGCTTCCGCAGCCGTCGCTGACGGCTTGCGTCGCCGGCGCCGCCGCTTCGGCGCACCGGACGGGGCTTGCTGTTGTTCTCCCTGCTCCGTCGTCGCGGTCGTAGTCGCCGTCGTCGTCGCTTCAGCACCGGTGCCGGGCTTCTTGCGACGCCGTCTCCGGCGGCGCGAGCTCGACGGCTGCTTCGGCGCGGGCAGGTTCTCGGAGAGCGCGAGCGCAACCTCTGCGACCCCGCCGAGCTTCTCGCGCGCGTCCTCGAGCAGCTTCGTCGCGCGCGGCGTGTAGCCCTCCGCGGATGCGAGCAGCGCGGCGCCCACCTGGACAGGCTGCTCGAGCGCGGTCTGGACGAGCTTAGCCGCGTTCTCCTCGTGGCGATGGCCGCGCGAGTTCGCGAGCGCGCCGAGGAGGCGTTTCGCCTCCGGATACTCGGTCGACGCGCGACGGTCCTGCACCTTGCGTGTTGCGCGTGCGAGCCGCCAGGTCCAGCGCTCGAGAATCTGATCGGGTGCGTCGGGCTTGCCGTCGGCGATCGCTCGCAGGAGCACGCGGATTCCGGCGAGGCGCTCCTTCTCCCACGTCGGCGCCTGGGTCACGAGCGTGACGAGATCGTCGAAATCTGCGCGCTCGACACGCATCGAAACGCGGTCCTGCAACGCCATCAGCCGCAGGCGCCGGTTCGGGTTCTCCGCGGCGGCGGTGGACAGGAACTGTTCCATCGCACCCTTGCTCGCACGTCCCTCGGTCAGCTTCTGCACGAACGACGAACGCTCGTCGAAACGGATCTGCCGGCCGGCGATCGTCGCCCAGTAGCGCTGCTCATCCTCGTCGAGGTAGCGCGGGTCGACGCGCTGCCACTCCCGGAGGATGACCGCGATGCGGCGCCGGACGTCCGGTGTCACCGGCACGAGCCACGGTGCTGGCGTCAGGCGACGGCGTGCTCTGCGCTGTGCACGGCGGCGCGGCGCAGGGGTGACGCGTGCGCCTTCACGGTAGAAGTCGGCGTCGAGCAGCGAGTGGAGCGAGACAACACGCTCGTTGTGCGTCGCGCCCTTCGGGACGAAGTCGACGACGATGCCCGCTTCCTTGCGGGGATGCATGCGCATGATGCGGCCGATGCGCTGCTGGTAGACGCGCTTCGACGCCGTCGGCGCGAGGTGCATGCACACCGTGGCGCGCGGCGAGTTCCAGCCTTCCGCGAGCAGCTGCGCGTTGATCAGGACGTTGATCTCGCCGCGCTCGTACGCAGCGAGCGTCTCCGCGAGCTTCACCGGCGGCGTCCGGCCGGACACCGCTTCCGCCTTGATCCCGGCGGCGCGGAATTCCTGCGCGAGGTTGTACGCGTGGTCCACGCCGGCGGCGTAGACGATGCCCGGTGTGTTGTCGAAGCGGTCGCGGTACAGGCTCGCCGCCGCCTGGTTCAGGGCCTGGTGGTCGAGCGTCTTGGCGAGGATCTCCTGGTCGAAGTCGCCGCCGACGATCGGCACCGAGTTGATCGCGGCCACCGGCGGGACGCGCAGGCAGCGGAGCGGCGCGATCAGGCCGCGGCGTGCGGCGTCCTGCAGCGGAAGGTCGTCGACCGATGCCGGGAAGACGTCGGAAACCTGTTTCGCGATCAGCTGCTCTGTCGCCGTCATCCCGATGTAGATGGGCTCCGGGAACGAGCGGATCGCTGCGGACGTCTTCTCGCCGAGCGCGGTGTGCGCCTCGTCGCAGATGACGAGCTGGTACGCCTCGCGGCTGATCGAGTCCACGTGCCGTGCGAACCACGCGTACGTCTGGATGGTGAGCGGATTCGTGTGGGCCGGCTCCTTGCCGCTCACGATCGCCTCCGTGAAGCGGTCGCCGTAGCCCTCGTCGGTCAGGTCGCGCGTGAACTGCGAGACGAGCAGGCGGCGGTGGGTGAGGATGAGGACGCCGAGCGTGCGCGCCGCATCGACGAAGCCCGCTGCGGCGATCGTCTTGCCGGAGGCGGTGGGATGGCGGAAGCGATAGCGCCGGATCGCGCCCGGGTCCTGCTCGGGCGTCAGCTCGTCGGGCTCCTCGTCCTCGTCGTCGTCGACGACGATCACGTCGTCTTCGTCGTCTTCCTCTTCCACCTCGGCGACTGCGTGGCCGTTCCCGTTTCCGTTCTCCTTCTCCTCCGTGCGCTGCGCGGCGGAGATCAGCTCGGTGAGCATCCCGGCCAGCGCGTCCACCTGATGGCGGCGGAGCGCCGTGCCGCCCTTCGTGCGCGGCTCGGGCTCGGCGAGGATGCGCTCGAGGCCGAGCATGAGGCCGAAGCGCACCTTCCACTGCGGGCTCGGGGCGCGGTTGCCGGCCTCGATCTCCGCGATCGCGTCGTCCAGCGCGCGGCGCCGCGCGGTGCCGGGGGCGAGGGCCTGCGCCGGATTTTCGCCGTCACGAAGGAACGGTTCACCGGCCCACGCCTCTGCGCGGAATGCCGCGGCGGCGAGCGGGTCGTTCGCCTCCGCAAAGGTCGTGTGCTGAATGGCTTCTTGCATATGCGCAGCACCAGCGGTGCTGCAGGCTTTCCAAAGGTGGCGCCGCTCGATGAGTCCCCTGGACCGAGCCGCGCTTCACGCAGCATACCCGGCCCTGCGGGAGCGTCAACCTGTCCCGGTTAGCTCCCCAGGCCGCCGAAGACGGCGAACGGGTTCTGGGGAGTGGTCTCCCAGACCACCTCGCCGCCCAACTCGACCTGCCCGTGCAGGCGGGCGGCCAGCGCGTCGGCGTCGTCCTTCGACGCCGTGCCGACGATGAGGTAGTGGAAGCGGCGCACCGGGTTGTACCCCTCGCCCTCGAGGGTCTCCGCCAGGGTCTTCGCCTCGTCCCGCGAGGCGCACTGCACGCGCACCTCCCACGGCGCATAGCCGCGGTCGAGCTCCTCGTCTTCCCACGTCTCGCCTGCCGGCTCGTCGTCCCAGCGCTCCTCGTCCTCGAGCCAGTGCTCGACCTTGCTGGCCCGCGCTTGGCCGCCGAGGCTGTGCAGCTGGGCGTCGATCACGCCGTGGGCACGCTCGGCCTCGGCGCGCGACGAGGCGTAGACGAAGATCTCGTCGCCGTCGCGCGAGACGGCGAGCCGCCTCTGCTCGAGGGCCTGCGCGAGCTCGCGCGCCTCGTCGCCGAGGTCCGCGCCGAGCCGATCGAGCAGACCGCCGGCGTGCGTCTCCTCGACCTCGATGCGAATGCGCCAGTCGTCGGCCACGGGCGGCGAGCTTACCGCTCGGCGCTAGTGCAGGGAGATCCGGCCGGGCGGCCAGTAGGTGAGGAGCACCGGCCCGATGAGGCTGTGCCGCGGCACCGAGCCCCAGACGCGCGAGTCGCACGAGTGGATGCGGTCGTCGCCAAGGAAGAAGTAGTGGCCGGCGGGGACGTGCCAGGTGCCTGATTCACGGTCGCGGAGGGCCGGGTCGACGTACGGCTCCGCCAGCGGCTTTCCGTCGATGGAGATGAAGCCGTTCCGTTCGGAGACGGTGTCGCCCGGAAGTCCGATCAGGCGCTTGACGAAGGTTGACCCGCTGTCGCCGGGACCGCACTTCGCCGTCGTCGGCGGTGCGGTGAAGACGACGATCTGCCCGCGCCTCGGGCTCTCGAGGTCGTATGCGAGCCGGTTGACGAGCACGCGGTCGTTGGAGCCGGCGAGACACCAGGCGCCCGGCCGCGCGCAATGCAGTGTCGGCTCCATCGATGAGGACGGAATCCGATACGGCTTGGCGACCTCGGTCTCGAAGGCGAGCACGAACCCGATCGCGAGCGCGATGCTCACAATCCAGTCGACGAGCCGTCGCCACGGCTGCGGGATCCTCACGCCTCCTACGATAGGGCGGCGGCCGTGTGTGCGCGGGTGACGACGCCGCCGAGGAAGAGCGGCCAGCCGGCGCCGAGGATCAGGCAGGCGTCCACGTCCGCCGGGTCGCCGACGACGCCCTCGGCGAGCAGATGCTGGACCTCGTCTGCGACGGCCGCCAGCGCCTGATCGCGGATCTCCTCGAGCGTTCGCGGCTCGCCGCCGGAGGGCGCCGTCAACGGGAAGCGGTCCGGCCAGGCGGCGTGCATCGTCTCGAGCACGTGCTGGGCGACCGCCGGCCCGACCATCTCCCGCAGCACCGACGGCGCCATCGGCATGCCGAGGGAGAGGATGGCCTCGTCCGCCTCCTCGACGGTGTTGCCGTTCGCGAGCGCGTCCATCAGGACGGTCGTCATGCGCGTGAGAAGCCGGTTGACGACGAAGCCGGGAGCGTCGCCGACGAGCACGCCGCGCTTACGCAGCTTCTTGACGACGTCCCATGCGGTCGCGAGCTGCTCGTCCGTCGTCCCTGGCGTGCGGGCGATCTCGACGAGCGGCATCACCGCCACCGGGTTGAAGAAGTGCAGGCCGACGTCCGCGCCCATCGCCTCGACCGACAGCGACGAGGTGTTGGTGGCGAGGATCGCGTTCGGCGCGACCTTCCGCACCTCGTCGAGCACCTCGTGCTTCACGTCCAGCTCCTCGAACACCGCCTCGAGGACGAGGTCGCAGCCTTCGAACTGCTCCCATCCGGTTCCGCCGTCGACGATCGTGCCGAGGAACGGCTTGACGTCGCTGCGAATCGATGCGAGCGCGTCGTCCACGCGGGACTGCTCGAGGTCGCGCAGCACGACCGGCACTTCGAGTCGGCGCAGGAAGAGCGTCGCCAGCTGCGTCGCCATCAGCCCGGCGCCGACGATGCCGACCTTCTGCACCGAGCGCGGCTTCGCGTCCGGGAGGTTCGGCGGGCGCTTCGACCGACGCTCGACGACGGTGAACGCATAGGCCGACGCCTGCGCCTGCGGGCTGACCAGCAGCTCCGCCATCGCCTGCTCTTCCGCCGCATAGCCTTCCTCGACCGTCCAGTCGCGAGCGCCGGCAATGAGATCGAGCGCGGCGTACGGCGCGCGCGTGGCGCCGTGCACGGCGTCGTCGACACGCGCACGGGCTTTACGCAGGACGGTCTCCAGCTCCGACCAGTCGGGCGCGCTGCGCTCGATCGACAGTGACGCCGCGAACGCGATCGACTCGTCCACGAACTCGACCGGCTCGAGCAGGCGGTCGGCGATGCCGAGCTCGACCGCCTCCGGCGCGGTCAGCAGCCTGTTCTGGCGCAGCGGGTTGAGGACGATCACCCGCGCGGCAGTCTCCGGGCCGACGAGCCGCGGGAGGAGCTGCGTCCCGCCCCAGCCGGGGATGATCGAGAGCGCGACCTCGGGAAAGCCGACATGGCGGACGTTCGACGCGATCGTCCGTGCATCGCAGTGGAGCGCGAGCTCGAGCCCGCCGCCGAGGCACGCGCCGTTGATCGCCGCGACCGTCGGGAACGGAAGCGCCCGGATGCGCGCGAACAGGCTGTGACCGGCGCGGATGCCTTCGCGCGGATCCTCGATGTGGCCGAACTCGTCGATGTCGGCGCCGACGCAGAAGACGAACGGCTTGCCCGTGAACACGGCTGCGCTCCAGTCGCCTCGCTCGAGCTCGTCGATGACGGCGACGGCCGACTCGAACGCGGAGCGGCCGAGCGTCGTCGGCACGCGGTAGTCCTCGCCGTTGTCGATCGTGACGAGCGCGATCGAGCCTGCGCGGTTCAGCTTGAAGACCGTATTCGCCACTACTGCACGTTCTCCCAGAGGATCGCCGCGCCCATGCCCATGCCGATGCAGAGCGCCGTCAGCCCGTAGCGGCCGCCGCGCTCACGCAGGCCATACGCGAGCTGCGCGATGAGGCGCACACCCGTGGCGGCGAGCGGATGGCCGCACGCGATGGCACCGCCGTACGGGTTGAGACGCGGATCGTCGGCGGAGATGCCGAGCTCGTCGCACCACGTGAGCACTTGCACGGCGAACGGCTCGTTCAGCTCGAAGAGATCGACGTCGTCGAGCGAGATGCCCGCTTGGTCGAGCACGCTCTTCGTCGCGGGCACGGGGCCGAGGCCCATCAGGTGCGGCTCCACACCCGCGTACGCGTACCCGACGAGGCGCAGCTTGGGCGCGAGACCGAGCTCGCCGACCGTTTCCTCGGCGGCCAGGAAGGCGGCCGTTGCGCCGTCCGTCAATCCGGCGGAGTTGCCGGCGGTGACGCGGCCGCCCGCGCGGAACGCGGGCTTCAGCGCGGCGAGCCCGTCGAGGCTCGTGTCGGCGCGCAGGAACTCGTCGCGCTCCGCCACCTTCCACCCGTCGTCGGTGAAGACGGCCAGCGGCACGACCGTCTCGCGCATGACGCCGTTCGCCCAGGCCGCGGAGGCCCGCTGCTGCGACGTGAGCGCGAACGCGTCTGCGCGCTCGCGCGTGATTGCGGGAAAGAGGTCGTGCAGGTTCTCCGCCGTTCGTCCCATCACCGCGGCCGACTCGTCGATCAGCCGTTCGGAGGCGAAGCGGGGGTTGAAGTCGACGTCGTCGCCCATGGGGTGGTGGCCCATGTGCTCGACGCCGCCCGCGAGCGCGATGTCGGCTGCGCCGAGTGCGATCTCCCCTGCGGCGGCGGTCACCGCCGTGAGCGCGCCGGCGCACATCCGGTCGACCGCGAAGCCGGGAACGGTGTGCGGAATGCCCGCGAGGAGCGCGACGTCGCGGCCGAGGGTGAGCCCCTGGTCTCCGACCTGTGCGGTGGCGGCGAGGACGACGTCGCCGATCCGCTCGGGCGGGATCGCAGGGTTCCGGCGCAGCAGTTCCCGCACCGCTTTGACGGCCATGTCGTCCGCCCGGGTGCGCCAGAACTGGCCCTTCGGGCCGGCCTTGCCGAACGGCGTGCGCACCCCGTCGACGAAGAAGACCTCGCGCAGCTCCCGCATGACTGAACAGTCAATCAGACGCTCGTAGACTCCCGGCATGACATGGAGCGAGCAGGCGGCGGCAGCGGTCGCGCGGTACGAGGGCGGTGAGGCGCGAGACCTCGATCAGCGGCAGCTGACCCAGCTCGGCAACGCCGCGTGGGCGGCCGGCCTGTGCCTGCTGATGGACGGGCGCCCGGAGGAGTCAGCGGCGTGGCTTCGGCGCGCGGCCGAGCGCTACCGCGAGAGTTGGAACGGTGCGCCGCCGGACTCGTGGGGACGGCCGATCGCGGCGATGAAGGCGCTCCTCCTCGCGGGCGACGACGCGTCCGACGCTGCCCAGTGGGCGCTCGACGCAGGAGCCGCGCAGGCCGAATCGCCGATCGGCAGGTACGCGGCGACGCTCGCGTTGCTCGTTCTGCATCGCGACGTCGAGGCGCGCGTGCTCGCCGAGACGCTCGTCGGCCGCAACGACTTCCCCCGCGACATCGCCGACGCGGTGTGGATGATCGCCGGTCTCGACCGGATGGAATACGCCGTCGCGCTGGAGAACATCCTCGGGGACTTCGAGCAGCGCAAGGACTTCCTCGAGGACGTAGCCGTCGCCGACACCGTGCTCGTGCTGCAGGTCCTCGCCGCTGCGCGCGACATGGCGGTCGACCTGCCGCCGTCGAAGATGCTCCCGTGAGCCAGCTCGACGCGCTCCGCGACGTCGTTGCCGCATTCGATGCCGCTGGGATCGAGCATTGGCTCTTCGGCGGCTGGGCGGTCGACTTCCACGCCGGAACGATGACGCGCGAGCACGGCGACCTCGATCTCGGCATCTGGCTCGACGACATGCCGCGCATCGGCGAAGTCCTCGCTGCCGGCGGCTGGATCGACCTTCACGATCCTGATGTCGATGGAGGCAAAGCGTTCGGGCGGGGCGCCGTTCGTCTCGAGCTCACGTATCTCTATCGCGATGCAGACGGCGAGACCTATACGCCGCTGCTGGATGGGACGCGCGGCCGCTGGACAGACCAGGCGCTCGCCGACGAGGTCGGTGAGCTCGACGGAGTGCGGTGTCGCGTCGTCTCGCTCGCGTCGATGCTCTGGATGAAAGAGCCCGGCCGCCGGAACGATCCGGAGGAAGCCGAGAAGGACGCCGCCGACTACGAGGTGCTCAGAGGCTTGCAGCAGCGGCGGGATCCAGCACCGCCGTTGTCGTCCCGCTGACCGCGCGGACGAGGCTTCCGGGCGTCGCACGCGAGGGCTCGCCCGCGAACGCGCGGGCGGCCGCCTCTGCCTTGTCGGCGCCCGCGATGAGGAAGACGATCGCGCGCGCAGCGCGGAGCATCGGCAGGGTCAGTGTGATGCGGTCGACGTACGGCTCGAGCTTCGCCTCCGCTCCGAGCACGCGCCGCTCGCTTTCGTCCAGCGTCGGCTGGTCGGGGTAGAGCGACGCGACGTGCCCGTCAGGCCCGAGGCCGAGCAGCACGAGATCGAAGCGGGCGAGGTCGCCGAGCTCGCGGTCGTAGTCTTCCGCGCCCGCGTCGCGGCCCAGCTCGCCGCGCATGCGGTGCACCGCCGAGGGCTGCACGTCGAGCTGATCGAGCAGCGTGCGCTTCGCCATTCCGTAGTTTGAGTTCTCGTCGTCCGGAGGCACGCAGCGCTCGTCGCCCCACCACAGCTCGGTGCGACTCCAGTCGCGCTGCCGCTCGGCGGCGAGCTCGTACGCATCGGCGGGCGTCGAGCCGCCGGTGAGGACGACGTGGCCGCCTTCGCGTGCAGCAGCCGCGAGCAGGTCGGCGACTGTGGCCGCCGGATCGTCGACGACGACGATCTCCACCAGGCTGGTCATTCGTGCGCGCTCGCCAGCTCGCCGGCGCGCGTCATCGCCGCCTGCACGGCGTTGAGGAGGGCGGCGCGGACGCCCGCCTGTTCGAGCTCGCGAATTGCGGCGATGGTCGTGCCTCCGGGCGAGGTCACCGACTCGCGCAGCTCGACCGGGTGCATGCCGAGATCGCGTAGCTGCTTCGCGGTACCGAGCATCGTCTGCACGACGAGTGTCGTCGAGATTTCGCGCGAGACGCCGAGCAGGATCCCCGCCTCGATCATCGCCTCGGCGAGCAAGGCGAAGTACGCAGGCCCGGATCCGGACAGCGCGGTCACCGCGTCCATCGTCGACTCCGGGACGCGCACGACACGGCCGAGATGCGCGAGCGCGTCCTCTGCGAGCGCGAGGCTCTCCTCTCCCGCGTGTGCGCCGGCACAGATGCCCGCCATGCCCTCGTGCACGATGGACGGCGCATTCGGCATCGCACGCACGACCGGAACGCCGGGCGCGATGCGAGCCTCGATCTGCGCGGTCGGGATGGCGGCGGCGATGGACAGCACCGTCTGCTGGGCGGTGAGCAGCTGTCCGACCTCGGCGAGCAGGGCGTCGATGTCCTGGGGCTTGACGGCGACGACGATGAGCTCTGCTTGCGCGACGGCGCTTGCGTTGTCGGTCGTCGCCTCGACTCCGTGACGGTCGTGGAGCTCGGTGGCGCGGGCTTCGGTGTGGCTCGTGACGACGATGTCGGTCCAGCCGGCCCCGAGGAGGCCGACGAGCAGCGCTTCGCCGATGCTTCCGCATCCGAGGATCGCGATCATGGGGCTCAGTCTGCCTAGGCCGCTTCGGCGGCGTCGAACGACAGCAATCCGCGGCCGAAGCCGGCCAAGAGGTACACGCTCGCGATTCCGGCCCACTCGCCGTACGGCTCGAGCAGCTCCGCCGTCTCCCAGCCCTCGACCTCGCGGCCGCGCATCGCGCGCAGGAGCTTGACGAGGCCGAGGTCGCCGACGAGCCCGTGGTCGTAGCGGCCGAGCCCCTCGAGGCAGACGACGCCGACCGACCAGGGCCCGAGGCCGCGCTCGCGGCCGAGCCGGCGAACGATCGCCTCCGTCGGCTGGTCGTGGAGCCGCTCGAGGTCGAGCGAGCGGCAAAGCCGGACGAGCGCGGCGCCGCGGCGCGCGTGCAGCCCCAGGCTGCGCAGTTGCGACGGTGCGAGCGCGCCCAGGTCCTGCGCGGTCGGGGAAACGTGCAACCGCTCCGGGCCTTCGGCGCACAGGGCGCGCACGATGGTCTGCTCCAACCGTCGCGCGCGCTTCGCCTCGATCAGCTGGCCGCAGAACGCGCGCAGCAGCGCGTGCGCGACTGTCGGCACGCGCACGGGACGCAGGCCGCGCAGCTCGCGCGATGCGCGCCCGAGCAGCGGGTCGTTTCGCACCGCGACGAGGAAGCCGGAGTGGTCGTCGTCGAGCGCGAGGAGCCAGCGCAGCCGCTCTGCCGACGCGGCCGAGTCGGCCCGGATCGTGACGGAGGCGCCGGGCGACTGCCATGCACGCGCGGTCTCGACGCGGCCGTCGACTGCGAGCACCTGCGTGAGCATTCCGTCCCGGAACGTGCGCGTCGCGTCGCTTGCGGTCCGCGCCGAAAGCGCGAGCGAGTACGGGCCTCGAGGCGTGACCGCGAGCTCGAAGCTCACCGCTCGGCGCGCGCGTGCTGCGGCGTTGCGCGCATTCCGAGCTCGGCGGCGCGATCGAGCACGTCGAGCGCGTCCGCCTCCTGGCCGCTGGTGCGGAGCATGTGACCCCAGGCGCGGCACACGTTCGCGGCGGGACGCCAGCGGCCTTCGCTCTCGAGAATGCCCACTGCTTCGCGATATGCCTCGTTCGCCGGCTCGGTCTCGTCCTTGAGCGCAAGCCCGTCTGCGAGGGCCGCAAGCGCGTGGCCGCGGTCAGCCGGCTGCCCGTCGATCGCGAGCGCATCGCGCGCGAGCGCGACGGCCGAGTCGTGGTCTCCGGCGAGTGCGGCGATCTTCGACCGCTGGATCAGCATCTCGACGAGATCGTCCTTGGACGGGCTGATGCCGAGGAGCCGGTGGGCGCGGTCGAGGTGCTCGGTCGCGTGCGCCGAGTCATGGCGCTCGAGATAGATCGCGGAGGCGAGGATGTGGGCGCGCGCGAGGTTCAGCGCGTCCTCGGTCGTCTCCAATAGCGCGATCGCCTTGCGGACGTTCGAGAGAGCGGTTGCACCGCGTCCCTCTTGCGCCGCGAGGCGCGCGATCGACCAGTACAGCCGAACGCGCATGTACGGGTCGTCCGTGTCACGCATGCGCTGCATGGCGGAACGCGCGACTTCTTCCGCGCGCGCGATCTCGCCGACGTCGGTCAGCGCGTAGCTCAGCAGCACTGCGTACCTGGCCTCGGCGGCGGCGACGCCCTCGGCGCCTTCGAGGCAGCGCTCGAGTAGGTGGACCGCGTCGGCCGGCCGGCCGGCCGCGCCGTAGACGCGCGCGAGGTTCCCGTAGACCTCCACGCGCTCGGCGGGCTGGAAGGGCTCGTCCTCGAGCGCAGCCTCCAAGAGCTCGATCGCGCTGGAGTGGTCGTCCCGGCCTTCGCGGACGGTGGCGAGCGCGACGCGCGCCCGGAACGTGGAGTTCCCGTCGGCCGCGCCCAGCGCGTCGGCGAGGAGCTCTTGGAGCGCGCTCTCGGCCCCGTCCGCGTCGCCGAGCCGGATGGCCAGCTCGAGGTCCGAGAGTCGCAGCTCGCGGGCGGCGGCCGGGTCGAGCTCGGAGCCCGTCTCGAGGTAGTCGGCCGAGACGCCGAGCTTTGCGGCCAGCTTCCGGAGCGCCTTCACCGACGGCTGGCGCGTCCCGGCCTCGATTCGGGAGATATAGGCGTACGAGACTCCGGGAGCGGCAAGCTCGCGCTGGGACAGCCCTCGTTCCAACCGCAGTCGCTTGAGCCGTTGCCCGATCGTCTCGCCCGCGGGCGAAAGGATTCTGGACGGCACGGTCCTGATTCTCGCTGCTCGAACGGCGGTCGTCAATGGGCCGCTCCGTCTTGCCCAAGGACCATCCTTCCAGTTGTCCCCTGTCAGATGAGAGGAGGGAACATGCTGCGGAACGCGCTCACGCTCAGGCTCGCCCTGATCCTGTCGGCGCTCGCATTGGTGGCGATCTTCGCCGGCGAGCTGCCCTGGGGCCCGGCCTAGACCGGCCGGTTGTACCGTTGCCGCCGTGACGGCCCTCGAGCTCGTGGTCTACGCGCTGCTCCTGGCCGTCGCGGCGGCAGCCGTCTGGCGGCGCCCGGTCGCGGCGCTCTATCTCTTCGTCGTCGGCCTCGCGCTCCACAACGCCGTCATGGCCGCGCTCTACGCGGCAGGCGTCCGCGGGTCGACGCTCACGGCGATCGCGGCCTGGAAGGAGATCCTCCTCGCGGTCGCCCTCGCGCGCGTCATACGAGATGCGTGGCAACAGCGGGCGCTCCCGTTCCGTCCCATGCTCGTCGACTGGCTCGCGCTCGCCTACGGCGTGCTCGTCGTTCTCTATGCGGTCATCCCCCAGTCCGCGCTCGACGGCGTCGCGGGGAAGCACGCGGTCGCACTCGCCCTGAAGCACGACATCGTCCCCGTCGGCGCCTTCTTCCTCGGCCGTTCGCTCCAGCTCGGCCGCGACCAGCTTCGCCGCCTTGCGTGGACGCTGCTCGGGACGGCGGCGTTCGTCGCGCTGCTCGGGATCGTCGACGTGTACGCCGTGCCGATCGGGTGGTGGCGGACGAACGGCGTCGTCGACTACTTCCGGAAGCAACTCGGCTACGACTATCACGGCACCGGTCTGAATCCGAAGGTGGCCGGGCTGCCGGAGAACTTCATCTACAACACGGGCTCCGAGCAGCACTTCCTGCGGCGGCTCGTGTCGACGTTCCTCAGTCCGCTCGCGTCCGGCTACCTCATGCTCGTGGCGCTGCTGCTCCTGCCCCGCCGCCGCGTAGCGATCCCGTTCGGTGCGCTCGCCTTCGCCGGGCTGCTCTTCACCTTCTCGCGCTCGTCTCTCCTCGCGCTCGCGGGCGGGCTCGTCGTGCTGGCGCTCGCGTCTCGCGACTGGCGCCCCGTCGTCCTCGCCGCGGTCGTCGTCGCCGTCACCGTCGGGTGGGCGCACGTCTTTCCGAAGATCGGACCGACCGGAAAGTGGACGAAAGCCGACCTCGTCTACCAGCAGAAACAGGCGCACGCGACGAAGGGTCCGACGAGCGGCAACGCGCTCTCCGAGAACGAGCCGTCGCTGCACGAGCACTTGACGGAGCTGAAGGACGGCATCCACACCGTCATCCATCACCCGCAAGGCTTCGGCCTCGGCAACGTCGGCCAGACGGCATCGCGCACCGGCACGCCGATCAAGGCGGGGGAGTCGAACTACACGGAGATGGGCGCCGAGCTCGGCATCCTCGGCGCGCTGCTCTGGATCGCGTGGGGGTTCGCCGTGCTCGTCGGGCTGTGGCGCGCACGAGCCGTGCGCATGACGGCTGCGTTCGCCGCGATTCTCGCGCTCGCGATCCAGACGGACGTCATCGGCGACCCGTGGGTCGCGTACGTCGTGTGGGCGCTCGCAGGTGCATTGCTGTTGAAGACGCGTCCGCAAGAGCGTCTTGCGGACGCCGCCACGCCCGCCTAGCCTCGCGCCGGTGTCCGTCCGGCAGATGCTCGTCCTCGCGGCGCTCGCGCTGCTCGTCCTCGCGCTCGCCCTGAGCCTGCATCACCGAACCGCGCCGGCCGGCGCCGTTCTGCCGCGCGTCCCGGGCGTTCTCAACCCCGACGTCACGCAGTCGACGGTCGGCTCCACCATCTGCGTGCACGGCTGGACGGCGACCGTCCGCCCGCCCGTCGAGTACACGAACGACCTGAAGGTGAAGCAGATGCGCGCGTACGGCGAGACCGGCAGCCCGTCGGACTATCAGGAGGACCACCTCATCAGCCTCGAGCTCGGCGGCGACCCGACGGATCCGCGCAACCTCTGGCCGGAGCCGTATCCGCGGGCCGCAGACGTCGACCGCATCGAGAACGAGCTGAACGCGAAGGTCTGCAGCGGCAAGCTCTCGCTGCGGGAAGGGCAGCAGCAGGAGTCGGAGCTGAAGCACACCCAGGGGTAACCTTGGGCGCATGGCGATCGACCCGCGCGTCGACATCGGGCACGTCCACCTGAAGGTGTCCGACCTCGACCGCGCGCTCGGCTTCTATGTCGGCGTCCTCGGCTTCGACGTGTTCTCCCGGCACGGCGACGAGGCGGCATTCATCTCCGCCGGCGGCTACCACCACCACATCGGCTTGAACACGTGGGAGTCGCGCGGCGCAGGCCCGCCGCCGCGCAACACGACCGGCCTCTACCACACCGCCATTCGCTATCCCGACCGGAAGGCGCTCGCCGACGCGCTGCGGCGCGTGCTCGAGGCCGGGATCCGGCTCGACGGAGCGAGCGACCACGGCGTCTCGATCGCGCTCTACCTACGGGACCCGGACGAGAACGGCGTCGAGCTGTACTACGACCGGCCGCAGGACGAGTGGCCGCACGATGCCGAGGGCAAGCCGACGATGTTCACGAAGCCCGTCGACCTCGATGCCCTTCTGGCGGAGGCCTGACACAGTGCTATACCTGTGATCGAGGGTCGTGTCCAAGCCGGTTGAGCAGCTGTCCCAGGTGATCGTCCGCTTCGCGGGCGACTCCGGCGACGGCATGCAGCTGACGGGCTCGCAGTTCACCTCCGAGACGGCGCTCCTCGGCAACGACATCTCGACGCTGCCCGATTTCCCGGCCGAGATTCGCGCTCCGGCGGGCTCGCTCCCGGGCGTGTCCGGGTTCCAGGTCCACTTCGCCGACTTCGACATCCTCACGCCCGGCGACGCGCCGAACGTGCTCGTCGCCATGAACCCGGCGGCGCTGAAGACGAACATCAAGGACCTGCCGAAGGGCGGCACGCTGATCGTCAACTCGGATGCGTTCAACGAGCGCAACCTGCAGAAAGCCGGGTATGCGACGAACCCGCTCGAGGACGAGTCGCTGGGCGAGTTCCAGGTGCACTCGGTGCCGCTCACCTCGCTCACGGTCGGCGCCCTGAAGGGGATCGAAGGCGTCACGCCGCGCGAGGCCGAGCGCTCGAAGAACATGTTCGCGCTCGGGCTGATGTCGTGGCTGTACGGGCGGCCGATCGAGCCGACGGTCGAGTTCCTCGAGGAGAAGTTCGCAAAGCGGCCCGAGATCGCTGAGGCGAACGTGAAGGCGCTGCAGGCCGGCTATGCGTTCGGCGAGACGACCGAGTCGTTCGCGGTCACCTACGAGATCAAGCCCGCGAAGCTCACGCCCGGCACGTACCGGAACATCACCGGCAACCAGGCGCTGTCGCTCGGCCTCGTCGCCGCGTCGCGTCTCTCGAAGCTGCCGCTCTTCCTCGGCGCGTATCCGATCACGCCTGCGAGCGCGATCCTCGAGGAGCTCGCCGGGTACAAGAACTTCGGCGTGCGTACGTTCCAGGCGGAGGACGAGATCGCCGCTGCGGGCGCCGCCGTCGGCGCCGCGTTCGGCGGCTCGCTCGGCGTCACGACGTCGGCGGGGCCGGGTGTCGTGCTGAAGGCGGAGACGATCGGGCTCGCGATCATGCTCGAGCTGCCGCTCGTCATCTGCGACATCCAGCGCGCGGGGCCGTCGACGGGGATGCCGACGAAGCCGGAGCAGGGCGACCTGCTCATGGTGCTGTTCGGGCGGAACTCGGAGTCGCCGGTGCCGGTCGTGGCGCCTCGGTCGCCGTCGGACTGCTTCGACGCGGCCATCGAGGCGTGCCGCATCGCACTCAAGTACCGCACCCCCGTCTATCTGCTGTCGGACGCGTACCTCGCGAACGGTTCCGAGCCGTGGCTTCTGCCCGACGTGGAGTCGCTGCCTGACATCTCGACGACGTTTGCCACGGAGCCGAACGACGGTGACGAGTTCCTGCCGTACCTGCGCGACGAGCAGACGCTCGCGCGGCCGTGGGCCGTGCCCGGGACGCCCGGGCTCGAGCACCGCATCGGCGGCCTCGAGAAGGCCGACCGCACCGGCAACATCTCCTACGACCCCGACAACCACGACCTGATGACGCGCCTGCGCGCGCAGAAGGTCGCGGGGATCGCAAGCGACATCCCCGAGCTCGAGGTGGACGACCCGGACGGCGATGCGCGCGTGCTCGTGCTCGGCTGGGGCGGGACGTACGGGCCGATCGCCGCCGCGTGCCGGCGTGTGCGCACCGGCGGTCGCTCGGTCGCGCATGCGCACCTGCGCCATCTCAATCCGTTCCCGCGCAACACGGGCGAGGTGCTGCGACGGTACGACAAGGTGCTCGTGCCGGAGATGAACCTCGGCCAGCTGCTGAAGCTCGTGCGCGCCGATTTCCTCGTCGACGCTGTCGGGTACAACCGCGTCAGCGGCATCCCGCTGCGGTCGGCCGAGGTCGCAGACGCCATCGAGGCCATGGTCGACCAGTGAGCACGAACGGACACTTGACCGCGAAGGACTATCGCACCGACCAGGAGGTGCGCTGGTGCCCGGGCTGCGGCGACTACGCCATCCTCGCCGCGATGCAGTCGTTCATGCCCGAGCTCGGGATTGCGCGCGAGAACACCGTGTTCGTCTCGGGGATCGGCTGCGCCGCCCGTTTCCCGTACTACATGAACACGTACGGGATGCACTCGATCCACGGGCGTGCGCCGGCGATCGCGACCGGCCTCGCGACGACGCGGCCGGATCTCTCCGTCTGGGTGGCGACCGGCGACGGCGACGCGCTCTCGATCGGCGGCAACCACCTGATCCATGCGCTGCGCCGCAACGTCAACTTCAAGATCCTCCTCTTCAACAACCGCATCTACGGGTTGACCAAGGGGCAGTACTCGCCGACGAGCGAGCTCGGCAAGGTGACGAAGTCGACGCCGATGGGCTCGCTCGATTGGCCCTTCAACCCGCTCTCGCTCGCCATCGGCGCAGAGGCGACGTTCGTCGCGCGCGCCATCGACACGGACAAGGCGGGAATGACCGCCGTGCTGCGCGCCGCAGCCGAGCATCGCGGCAGCGCGTTCGTCGAGATCTTCCAGAATTGCCCGATCTTCAACGACGACGCGTTCGCGTTCGTCCGCGACGACAAGGAGGGCGTCAATCGCGTCCCGCTGCGTGACGGCGAGCCGATCACGTGGGGCGCGGGCGCCGAGAAGGCGCTCAGGCAGCGCTCGGACGGCTCGATCGAGATCTGCCGCGCGGACGACGAGGGCGTGCTCGTGCACGACGCACACCACGAGGGCGCAGCCCTTGCCTTCGCGCTGTCACGTGTGACGCAGGAGTCGCACGGCGGCACACCGGTCGGCGTCTTCCGTGACGTCGAGCGCCCCGTCTACGACGATCTGATGGCCGGCCAGCTCGCGGCCGCGACGGAGAAGTTCGGCGAGGGCGACCTCGGCGCGCTGCTCCACAGCGGCGAGACCTGGAAGATCGGCTGAAAGTGCTGCGCACTTTCAGCCGGTGAAGGGTCCCGCTTCGCGGGAGCGCTCGCGGGCGGAGCCCGCGAGCTCTTATGAGTGTCGGCGAAGGGTTTGTTCTGCGCGCGCGGTGGCGGCTTCGCCGTCCCCACGCGCTGGTTCGCCTGCGCGTAAGCCGGCTGCGCCTGGCTTACGCTCCGGCCTTGGTCATGGCTTTCGTAGAAGGTCTACTGCTTGAGGCGCCGCGCCGAGCTCGACGACCGCGCGCAGAACGGAACCCCGCATCGCCTGAAAGTGCGCAGCACTTTCAGGCGTGGCGTAAGCCGGGCGCGCGGGGGAACGCGCCCGGTCTACGCCGTGAGCGGAGACGTCTGAATCGGCGTCTCCTCGTCACTTGACGTCGCAAGCGACGCCATAGGCCGACCCTCATGACCGTTTCGCGCCTGGATCAGAGCCCGCTCGAGCGCATGCTCGAGGGTCGACCGGCGGAAGGGCTTCATCACGTAGTCGACCGCCGCGAGGCTGGACGTTTCCTCGCTGGGCGGTTCGATGCTGACGCAGAGGATCGGCAGCCGCAGGAGCCGCTGCCGCAGTCGGTGTGCAAGCTGCAGACCCGGCCCGGAAGCCGGCTCGAGCAGCATCAAATCGGGCTCCTCGCCCTCGGCCAACTCGCGCTGGCCGATCGGTTTGTGACCGAGCCGCAGGACGAGGAGCTCAAGAAGCGACCGGTTGGCCGGATCAGGATCCACGATCAGGATGGTCGCCACGAGTCAAGAGTGCTCCTTCGGTGGGGGAAGACCGCCTGAGCGTGGTATGGATTCGGTATGAGCGCTGCCCGCGTGCTGGTCGTCGACGATGACGAGGACATCCGGTCCCTCGTCCGGACCCTGCTCGAGCGGGCCGGCGCGATCGTTTTCGAGGCTCCCGACGGCCGCGAAGGCCTGCGCGAGTTCCACGCGCAGCGGCCCGATCTCGTCATCCTCGACGTCTCGATGCCGGAGCTCGACGGCTGGCAGATGCTCGACCGCATTCGCGACATGTCGGACGTGCCGGTGCTCATGCTCACCGCGCGCGCCGACGAGCTGGAACGCGTGCGCGGGCTGCACGCCGGAGCCGACGACTACGTCGTCAAGCCGTTCGGCAAGCAGGAGCTGATCGCGCGCGTACAGGCGCTCCTGCGCCGCGCGGCACGCGGCGGGCGCACGCACGAGGCTGACTCGTACGGTGACGGCTACCTCACGATCGACTGGGGCCAGCACCGCGTCACCGTCGGCGAGCGCGAGGTGCAGCTCACGCCACTCGAGTTCCGGCTCCTCTCCACGTTCGTGCGCAACCCTCGCCAGGTGCTCAGCCGCGAGCAGCTGCTCGAGCTCGTATGGGGCGACTCGTACGGCGTCGGCGGCGACCAGGTGAAGCTCTACATCGGGTACCTGCGGCGCAAGCTCGATCCCGACACGCCCGACGGCGTGCCGATCGAGACCGTGCGCGGCTTCGGCTACCGCTACACGGCGCCCTCCGTCTAGGCGAGGAGCGCACGCACGCGGGCCGAGAGCTCCGCGGGCGAGAACGGCTTGCTGACGTATGCGTCCGCGCCCGCCTCGATGCCGCGCCGCACGTCCGACTCCTGCGCCTTCGCAGTGAGGAGGAGCAGCCGCGTCCCGTCGAGCTCCCGATCCGCGCGGATGCGGCGCACGACCTCGAGGCCGTCGGGCGGCGGCATGCCGATGTCGAGCACGGCCACCTGCGGCCGCCGCTCTCGCACGAGCTCGAGCGCCTCGGCGCCGGTCCGGGCCGTGACGACGTCGAAGCCGTCGCGCGTCAATCTCGTTGCGACGAGGAGGAGGATGTCTTCGTCGTCCTCCGCGACGAGGACGGTCGGATTCGTCACGCAACGAGCTCCTGCTCGGGCGACGCCTCTTCTTCTTCGCTCGCGCGGTCCGCGTGGGTCGGCAGCTCCAGCCGAAAGACGCTCCCGCCTCCGTCGCGGCGTCGCGCGACGAGGCTCCCGCCGTGGCGCTCCGCGATGGCGCGCGCGATGAAGAGCCCGAGCCCTGTACCGGGAACCTGCTCGCTGACGGCGCTCGGCGAGCGGTAGAAGCGCTCGAAGATGCGCTCCTCCTCGCCGGCACCGATGCCGACGCCGGTGTCGAGGATCTCGAGCGCGGCACCGGAGAGTGTGCGCTCGACGCGAATCTCGACCCGGCCGCCCTCCGGCGTGAACTTCACCGCGTTCGAGATGAGATTGTCGACCAGCTGGAGCACGCGGCGGCGGTCGCACTCGACCCGGACGGCACCGTCGCCGCCGAGGAAGAGCGACACGCCCTTCCGGTCGGCGCGCGCGTGCATCTCGTCGAGGGCCTCGGCGGCGACCGTTTCGAGATCGGCCTCGTCGAGACTGAGGATGAAGCGGCCCGACTGGAGTCGGGCGGCGAGCAGCAGATCGTCGACGAGACGCAGAAGGCGGTCTGAGCTGCGCGCGACCACCTCGATGTAGCGCCGACGCTCCGCGTCGAGCGGGCCTCCGCCCTCGTCGTCGAGCGCGAGCTCGACGTACCCGATGATGGACGTGAGCGGCGTCCGCAGGTCGTGCGAGACGAGGGCGATGAACTCGTCCTTCAATCGGTCGGCCTCCACGAGCTGCACGTTCCGCTCGACCAGCTGTCGTCTCACCCGGTCGACGGACTGGACGATCGAGCCCATCCGCGCGACGACGAGCAGTGCGATCGCCCCGTAGAGCGACGCAATGACCCAGACGCCGACCGGCTTGCCCTCGAGGTCGGCGACGAGCCTGGCGACGGGTACGGTCAGGAGCGCGCCCGCGAGCACAGCGAGCCGCCGGCGGCCGACGCGCGTCTCCGGAACGGTGCCCGGCTTCGATAGCTCCCGCATCGACGGATGGAGCACGGCGGCTGTCCAGAAGATGTACGACGCCATCCACGGCCAGTCGATCCAGTTGCCACCCGCGGAGTACGCGCCGGCGTTGATGCCGTTCGCGATGTCGCCTATGAGCTGCGACGCCACGCCGAGCACGAGGAAGGCGAATGCCGGCGTGCGCCACGCTGGCGAGACGAAGAAGCCCGCGAACGCGCCGAGCAGGACGATGTCCATCAGTGGGTAGAGCCCGCCCACGACGATCTGCTGGCCCAGCGGCCCGGACATGCGGAGCGTCGGCTCCGCGACGAAGATCCACTCGAAGACCGCGAAAGCGAGGGTGACGATGGCCGCGTCGGTGAGCGCGCCGAGCCGCCGATGGCTCCCGGACGCGACGACGAGCATGATCGCGGTGGCGGCGAACAGCGGATACGCTGTCAGGTAGAGGTAGTCCGCCGGGCCCGGCTGTGACCAGTTCGGATAGACGTCGACGACGATGTCGCCGGCGACGAAGAGCACAGTGCCGAGCGCGAAGACGAGCCACGGCAGCGCAGGCTTCGGCCGGTAGTGGCGGACAGCCCAGAGGATCGCGACGACGCACCCGCCGCCGAAGACCTCGTACAGCACGTACTGGACGAGTCCGGTGGACGGGAAGAGGAAGTAGACCCCGCTCAGCACGAGCTCGACGCCCAGGACGCCTGCGCCCAACCTGAAGTCACGCGGTACGCGCATCGCCTGCGGTCAACTTTAGACATCAGGCCAGAAAGCGGAGAATCACCGCCGCCAATTCGTCCGGGCGGTCCTCCTGCAGGAAGTGACCCGCTCCCTCGAGCACGACCGGCTCGCCGGCGCCGGGAATGAGCTCCGCAAACGCGTACGCAAGGGTGGGCGGCAGCGCCGTGTCGGACGCGCCCCAGACGACGAGCGTCGGCTTGGTCCACGAGCGAAGCGCGTCGCGCACGTGGTTCATCGGCGCCGTGTTCGGGTGATCGGGCTCGGCCGGGACGAGCTCCGGGAACGCGAGCACGCCCGCCTTCGACTCCGGCGTCGGGAACGGCTCCGCGTACGCGGCGCGGGCGTCGTCGGTGAGCCCTCCGACGGTGCCGGCCTCGACGAGGCGGGCCGGGTCGATCGCGTCGCCGGCCCGACGGACGACGTCGCGAAAGCGCAGCCATGCGTCGCTCGGCGGCCGGCCGCCGCCGATACCGGTGTCGAGGATGACGAGCCGGTCGACGAGGTCCTCGTGCTCGACGGCGAAGCGAAAGCCGATCGGGCCACCCCAGTCGTGCACGACGAGCGTGAGGCCGTGCAGCCCGAGCCCGTCGACGAGCTGCTCGACCGACGCGACGTGACGGTCGTAGCTGTACCAGCCGATGTCCTCCGGCTTGTCGGAGCGCCCGAAGCCGATCAGGTCGGGCGCGACGGCGCGGTAGCCGGCGGCGACGAGCGGCGGAATGATGTTGCGCCAGAGGAAGGACGAAGTCGGCTCTCCGTGCAGGAGCAGCACCGGCGGGCCGCTGCCCTCGTCGACGTAGTGCATTCGCAGGCCGTCGAGGTCGAGGCGGGACGGGCTGCGGCCCACCGCCCCGCCTCGGTCTTCTGATGCCTCGAAGGCGAAAAACTTGCGGGTCAAGAGAGGCCGAAGACTACGCCGCTTGCGCGTGCTCGGCCTGCCGAGGAATCCGGATCGGAGGCCGGCGCCGCAGTGCAGCGGCCGCGGCGACCGTGCCCGCGATGCCGATGGCGCCGGCGAGCGCGAACGCGAGCTCCGTGCCGCCCTGCGCGCACAGCCAGCCGGCGAAGAGCCCGGCGACCGGCCCCGTGCCGTTGAAGGCGTAGAAGTAGATGCCGATGATCCGACCGCGCAGCCGGTCAGGTGCAGCGAGCTGCACCGAGGCGTTCGAGTTCGCCGACCAGGCGGTGAAGCCGGCGCCGACGAGGAAGAGCAGGAGGCCGGCGGCGTACTCGTTCCGGGCCGGCGCGAGCAGCAGCTCGGCGCTCGTGAACACGAGGGCTCCGATGATCATCACGCGCGTCGAGGCGCGCGCCCGCGACGCGGCGATCAGCGCGCCGGCGAGCGCCCCCGCGCCGAACACGGCGGACAGGAAGCCGTACACCGCCCCGTGGCCGTGGAGCGTGATCTTCGCGAGCACCGGCAGCGTGACGTTGAAGTTGAAGGCGAACGTGCTGAGGACGACCGTGAGCGCGAGGACGGCGAGCATGCGCGGCTGCCGCCGCACGTAGGCGAGGCCTTCGCGCGTGCCGGCGAAGATCCGCGGCCGTTCGAACTCCTCGAACGGGAAGAAGTCCCGGGTTCGCATTGCGAAGAGGCTGAGGAGCACGGCGAGGAAGCTGATCGCGTTGACGAGGAAGCACACGCCGACGCCGGCGAAGCCGAGCAGGATGCCGGCCACCGAAGGCCCGAAGACGCGCGACGCGTTGAAGAGGCTCGAGTTGAGCGCGATCGCGTTGGGGAGCGTGTCGCGGCCGACCATCCGGTACGTGAGCTGCTGGCGCGAGGGGACGTCGAGGACGAGCACCGTCCCGTTGACGAACGCGATCACGTAGAGCATCCAGGGCTTGGCGAAACCGCCGAATGCGACCCACGTGAGAACTGCAGCGACGATCGTCTGCGCGAGCTGCGTCGTGATGACCAAGCGGCGGGCGTCGAGGCGATCCGTGATGACGCCGGCGAAGAGGCCGAAGATCGTGTACGGGAGGAACTGGGCGAAGGCCATGAGGCCGACGGCGAACGCGTCGTTGTGCGTGAGCTCGAGGACGAACCAGCCCAGCGCGATCCGCTGCATCCACGAGCCCGTCTGCGAGATGAGCTGGCCCGTGAAGAACAGGCGGTAGTTGCGGTAGCGGAAGCTCGAGAAGGTTCGTTTCACCGGCGCTCGTCCTCGCGCAGTAGGTGCGTGAGCGGTCCGACTGCGGCCTCGAGTGCGGCCTGCTCGCTCTCGTCGAGCTCGCTCAGGCGCTGTGCGAGCCAGGCGGTGCGGCGGGAGCGGACCCGGCGGAGCAGCCGCTGGCCTTCGTCGGTCAGCGTGACTCCGACGCGCCGGCGATCCTCCTCGCTCGGCCGGCGTTCCACGAGGCCGTCGCGTTCCAGGCGGTCGACGTGCTTCGTCATCGCGGGCGGGCTGACTCGTTCGCGGGCCGCGAGCTCGCGGAGCCCGATGCCGGGCGCGTATTTGATGCTGACGAGCAGTGCCACCTGCTCGGGGGAGGCGCCGAGCGCCCGCGCTTCGCGGCGAAGCTCGCGGCCGACCTGGAGGAGCGCCGGCCTCAGGGCATCGGCGAGAGCAAGGGTGTCGACGGTGGTCTTGGGCATATCGTTAACCGGGTTAACGATAGCTGAAGGAGCGGCTGCTCTGTACCTCCGACTGGCTGATTGCAGCCGACGCGACCGGGTTCGCGCCGAGCTCGTTCTCCCACAGGTTCGCCTCGGACTGGAAGCTCGCCAGGACGCCGTAGGCATGCCCCATCGCGTCCGGCCGCGTGTCGAGGACGGTGTTCCGCTCGATCATGCACATCGACCGGTCGTTGCACCAGATGCCGATGCCGCGCGCATCGCGTACCTCGTTGTCCATGACCGTGCCCATCGACATCTCCGTCACTGAGATGCCCCGCATGGTCGTCCGGCTCACCGAGTTATCCATGATGTCGGTCATCGACCCATGGGTGGTGATCCCCTCCATGCCGCCGACGATCGAGCAGCCCTCGACCATGCTCATCCCCTTGTCCATGTTGTAGGAGATGTCGATCCCCTGGCCGAGCGCGTTGCCGAGCATGTCGATCGTGCAGTTCTTGATGACGATGCCCGAGAGGCGCACGTGGATGCCGTCGAGCTTCGTCCCCGAGACGGAGACGCCGTCCAGCACGGTGTCGCGCGGCCCGTTCACCGTGATGCCGTTCTCGCCGCCGACGACGGTGACGTTCTTCACGGTCACGCCGCTCGCACGGATGACGATGCCGCCGCGGACGACCGCTCCCGGCTCGCCCACGAGCACCTCCCGGCGCGTGATGACGAGCGGGCCCTGATGGACGCCGGCCGCGAGATGCACGACCGGGGGACGGAGCGCATACGCGGTCGCTCCCGCGCCGGCGAGCACGACCCCGATTGCGACTGCCGTCGCGGCGCCGAGGCGGCCGAGCTCGCCGCCATCCTCCGCGTACGTGAGGCGCAGGAGCGGGAAGCCGGCATGGCCGAGGGCCTGCGCCGTGAGCCAGCCGCCGGCGAACAGCGCGACCGCCTGCCACACGGGCGCGACGACGCCGGCGGCGCGCATGAGCAAGAGGACGAGGCCGAGCTCGAGCAGGCCGAGCGGCGCCGCTGCCCAGGCCGGCTGGTAGCGGAGCAGCCGGTCGTAGGCCAGCACGTCGAGCGTGATTCCGGCGCCGAGCATGAGGCCGACCGCCTCCACCGGCCACCAGCGGTGCTCGGCGGCCGCGAGCACGCACGCCGCTGCGACGACGGGGAGCAGCGCGGCGAGGCGCGACTCGAGGCGACCTCTCAGCGTGTAGGACACGACCTGATCCTCGCGAGGAAGCCGTGCGCGACGTACTTCGCGCCCGGGACCGTGTCCGCCGCTGGGAACGCCCACTGCGCGGGGACGCCGCAGAGGGCGAGCGTTCGTGTCGCGTCGGTGAGCGCGGGCACGCTGCCGTCGAAGTTCAGCACGATCCACCCGTCGGCGGTCTCGAGCTCGTGCTCGTCGACGAGGCGCGCGAGCAGGGCGTCGTGCTCGAAGCCGTGGAGGAAGCCGGTCGCGCAGATCACCTGACGAGCGCCGTTGACGGCGACTTCGACCCGAAAACGGCCTTCCATCATTGCGCGCGCGAGGGGCTCGTCCCATCGTCGTCCGGGCGGATAGCTGGGCGCCAGCAGCACCTTGAGTCGTTCCGCGCGCTCGCCCTCGGACAGGCGGTGGAAGCCGGCCAGCCCTCGACGGGAGAAGTACTCGCGCGGGACGTTCAGCGCCCGCCGGAGCGGCTCGCGGCGGCGGACGGAGACGACCTCTGCGCCGGCGTCGAGCGCGTTGAGCCACTCGGTCGCGGCGGCGAGCCCGGCGCCGACAACGGTGACCGTCGGCGCATACTCGTGCGGCTCGTACGCGTGCACCGTCCGCGGATCCGCGCGCAGCTCGTCCGGCACGTTCAGGCCCGGGTGGCCCGGCGCGACGAGCACGTGCCGGAAGACGCCGTGGCCGTCGAGCTCGAAGCCGCCGTCGACGGCGCGCACGCGCTCGATCCGTTCGCTGTGCAGGCTCGCGTCCCAGCCGCTGCGTGCGCGCAGACGCTCGACGTGCGCGAGGAACTCCCGCACGGTGGGGTGGAAGCGGTCGCAGAGCGAGCCCACGAGCGGCGCCGGCGAGCGGCGGCCCACCGTCGCGCGGAACGCCAGCCCCGGAAACGACGTCGGCCCGCAGTGGCCGTCGCTCTCCGAGCGCATCTCGCGCTGCCGGATCGCGGCCGCGCGCCGTCGGAACGTCGCCGCCGGGTCGTCGTCGGTGCCGAAGACCGCGATCTCGCCCGGCTCGAGCTCGCGGCGCAGGGTCTGGTACGCCGTGAACCCGGCGAGGCCGGATCCGACGACGGCAACCTGCATTACTTCACCGAGCCGGCGAGCAGTCCCTGGACGAAGTAGCGCTGGAAGGCGAGGAACACGCAGAGCGGGACGACGAGCGAGATGAACGACGCGGGGGCGATGATGTCGATGCTCGTCCCGAACTCGCGCAGCTGTCCCGCGATCCACACGGTGATCGGCGTTGTGTTCTGCCCGAACGTTAGAGCGACGAGGAGGTCGTTCCACGTCCAGAGGAACTGGAAGATGGCGAGCGACGCGATCGCCGGCAGCCCGAGCGGCAGGATGAGCCGCAGGAAGATGACGATCTCGTTCGCGCCGTCGATGCGCGCCGACTCGAGGATGTCCTTCGGCAAGCCGGCGAAGAAGTTGCGCAACAGGAAGACCGCGAACGGAAGGCCGAATGCGGTGTGGAAAAGGGCTATCCCATACCACGTGTCGAAGAGCCCGAACGTGTCGTAGAGCTTGAACATCGGGATGAGCGCCATCTGCAGTGGCACGACGAGCAGGCCGATCACACCGATGAAGAGCCAGTCCCTTCCCGGGAAGTCGAGCCAGGCGAACGCGTAACCCGCGAGGGCCCCGAGGATGACGACGAGGGCCGTGTTACCGACCGCGATGTACGCCGTCGTCTTCAGAGCGGTGATGAGACCGGAGTTGTGGAACAGCGCGTCGTAGTTCGACCAGGTGGCGAGGCTCGGGTGCGAGAAGATCTGCCACCAACCCGCGGATGCATCTGCGGACGCGGGCAGGATCGAGGTGATGAAGAGCCCGATCGTCGGCACGAGCCACGCCGCGCCGAGGACGACGAGCACGATGTTTATCGGCGTCCGCGTGATCGCGCGCAGGATCCTCGCCGAGACGGCGTCGCCGGGGTTGGGGATCTCGATCGCGGGTGCGGCGGCGGCCACTATGCCTCCCTTCTGAAGCGTCGGACGTTGAGCGCGAGCACCGGGATGACGAGCAGGAACAGGAACACGGCGATCGCAGAGCCGACGCCGAAGTTTCCTGCTCCCTGGAAGGCTGTGAAGTACATCGCGAGGGCGATGACGTTCGCCTTCGCGTACTCCGACTCGGGCGCGAGCGCGTACACGATGTCGAACACCTTGAGGACGTTGATGATCATCGTGATGAAGACGACGCTCAGGACCGGCATCAAGAGCGGTACGGTGACGCGGCGGAACGTCTGCCACTCGTTGGCGCCGTCCGTCCGCGCAGCCTCGAGCACATCGCGGGGCATCGCGGCCAGGCCGGCGCCGATGACGACCATCGCGAAGCCCGCCCAGATCCAGATGTACGCGATGAGGAGCGACGGCACGATGAGGTTCGGGCCGAGCCACGCGAAGCCGCCGAACGGTTTCGCGAACGTCTGCGCGCCGATCGCGGTGGTGTACGTGCCTGCCGGGACCTTGGCGAAGTCGAAGGTGCCGTCCGACTTCGACTTCGTCGACTGGATGGTCTTCCCGGCCGCGCTGCGGAGCTCCACGGTGACGCCCGGAAGCCCGAGCTCGCCCGTCTCGACGACGCCGGCCTTGCCCCCGCCGGGCTTGAAGTCGCGCCAGACGGTGCCGACGACGTCGCCGGGCTTGGGCGCGGGCTTCACCGCTTGCACGCTGCTCTTCGGCACCTGGTCGGGCGCGATGCCGGTCAGCCCGAGCAGAGCGACGCCGCCCGGATGCGTCGGCGTCTTGAGCACGAGCGCGCCGGCGCTCGATTGCAGGCTGGGTGTCGACGGGAGCGCGGTGGAGAGGACGCCCGCCGGGCTGAAAGCGCCGGAGATCGTCTTCCCGAGCGCGTTGATCGCGCCGAGGCCCGGGTCCTGCTGGTACATGATCCGCCACGTCACGCCGGTGGCGAACGCAGAGATCGCCATCGGCAGGAAGACCGCGGTCTTGAACGCGACCGCCCAGCGGATCCGCTCGGTGAGGACGGCAAAGACGAGGCCGACCGCGGTGACCATCGCCGGCACGACCGCGACCCAGATGGCGTTGTTCTTGATCGCCGTCGTCAGCGTCGACGTCGTGAACAGCGTCTTGTAGTTGGCGAAGCCGACCCAATGTCCGACGAAGCCCGTCGGGCCGAAGAAGCTTCTGATGATCGTGTAGACGGCCGGATAGACCATCCACACGCCCAGCATGAAGAGCGCGGGCGCGAGGAAGAACGCGCCCACGAGGTAGCGGCCGAGCCTGCCCGGCCCGCCGGAGGGGGGCGGAGCCGCCACGACGGGCGGCTCCGCTGTGATTCCCCCAGCGCTCACGTCGTTACTTCTTGTACGCCGCCGCTGCTGCGGCCTCGAGTTGCTTCTGGATCCCGCTGATGTTCTTGGGGTTCTTCAGGAACGTCTGGAAGAGGCCCCACTCGCCCGAGCCTGTCGTGGCGCCGAACGCCGGCGGCTGGTTGTCGGACATGTCGAACACCACCGACTTGGCCGAGAGGATCGGAGCCTCGGTGGCACGGGTGATCGGATCGGGATAGATGCTCGCCGGCACGTTGTGGTTGCCGGTCCCGAAGCCGCCCTGCTTCGCCCAGATCTCCGCCGCCTGCGGCGACGCGAGGTACTTCACGAACGCCTCGATCGCGGGGTTGTCGCGGAACGTGACGAACAGGTCGCCTGCGATCTCGACCGCGCTCGCGTCGGGGCCGGGCGTGATCGACGGCCACGTGAACGTGTTGAAGCCCGTCTTCGCCTTCGCCTTCGTCGACGATGTGATCACGCCGCCGACGAAGTCGGCCTCGAACACCATCGCCGCCTTCGCAGGAGACGAGAACGCGTGCGTGACCGAGTCATTGAACCCGTACTGCAGGGCTCCGGACGTCCCGCCGTAGATGTTCGACGTGTCGCCGACGATCTTCGCCATCGTCTTGAGAGCGGTGGTCACCGACGGGTCGGTCCACTTGATCTTGTGCTGGCTCAGCTGGTCGTACTTCGCTGCGCCGAACGTGCGCAAGTAGATGTTCTCGAACATGTCGGTGAGCGTCCAGCCGTCGGAGCCGCCGATCGAGTACGCCGGCGTGCCCGACGACTTGATGGTCTGCGCGTCCTTCAGGAGCTGCGCGAACGTCTTCGGAGGCGTCACGCCCGCCGCCTTGAAGGCGGGGACGTTGTACCAGACGACCGACTTGTTGGCCGCCTTGAAGGGCAGCGCGTACAGCTTGCCGCTGAAGGTCCCGAGCGATGCCCACGCAGGCGCGAAGTACTTCGCCATCGTCGACTTCGCGTAGGTGATCGGCTTGAGCTTGCCCTCCTTCGCGAACTGCGCGATCGTGCCGGGCTGCGCGATGTCGGCCATGTCGGGCGGATGACCGCCGGCGACCGCCGTCGTGAGCACGGTGGGAAGGTTGTTGCCGACCGGCTTGTACTGGACGTGGACCTTCGGGTAGAGCTTCTCGAAGGCGTTGATCACGTCCTGAAACTGCACCTGGCCCGACGACGAGGTCCAGATCCCGTCGAACGTAACCGTTCCCGAGACTGCCTGGTTCTGATGGGCCTTCGTAGAAGAGCTCGTGCTGGCGCCTGCGAGCCCCGCTACAAACAGCGCGGTCGCGACTGCTGCGACGGCGACGACCACGATGCGAGTACGGGTCATGCGTCTCCTTTCGTGCCTGTTCCGTCGTAGATACCGAGTCCTGTTTTGGGGTCGAAGAAGTGCAGCGACCGCGTGTCCACGGCCACTTCGAGGGTCTCGCCGGGCTTGACGCGAGAACGCGCGCCGAAGCGGCCGACGAGGGTGGCGGTGTCGCTCTCGGCGGCCTCGTCGACCGCGCGTTCGTCGCCGACGTCCTGGGCGAGCTCGCGGACGTCCTCCGTCGTTGCTTGGTTCGCCTTGATCGTGAAGTGGGCCATGATCTCCGAGCCGAGCGCCTCCGTCAGCGTGGCGGTGCCGCGCAGCCGCTGCTCGTTCGGCGAGCTCGGCACGAGCGCCGCGTCCTCGAGGTCCTCGGGCCGGATGCCCAGCACGATCGGCTTGCCGACGTAGGCGGCGAGACCCGGGCGCGACTTGACCTCGTCGGCCTCGATCCTGATCGATTCCTCACCGACCTTCGCCGAGAAGCCGCCGTTCTGCCGTTCGAGCGTCGCCTCGATCATGTTCATCGCCGGGCTGCCGATGAAGCCCCCGACGAAGAGGTTCACCGGACGGTCGTAGAGCGTCTGCGGGTCAGCGACCTGCTGGAGCTCGCCCTTGCGCATGACGGCGACGCGGTCGCCCATCGTCATGGCCTCGATCTGGTCGTGCGTGACGTAGATCGTCGTCACCCCGAGGTCGTGCTGGATGCCGGCGATCTCGGCGCGCATCTGGACGCGGAGCTTCGCGTCGAGGTTCGACAGCGGCTCGTC
>PLJC01000015.1:0-20588 GCA_003139545.1 Actinomycetota bacterium | reverse complement strand
ACCATCGCGATGTCGCGGTCGCGCGACGGCACGTGGTTGACCACCCGGTCCCCGATCTTGAGGACGCCGCGCGAGATCTCCTCGAGTCCGGCGACCATCCGGAGAGCCGTCGTCTTCCCGCAGCCGGAGGGGCCGACGAGGACCATGAACTCCCCGTCTTTGATCTCCAGGTCGAGGGCGTCGACGGCTGTGGTGCCATCGGCATAGGTCTTCGTGACCTGATCGAACGTCACTCCCGCCATCGGGAAAACCCTCCCTGTTCGACGTCTAGGCGCGATCTAAACACACGGCGACGTCCTGGTGCGGTATCGTGCGGTTTGTCACCAACCGGCTGTGTGGAGGTGGAGTATGCAAATCGGCGGCGTGATGCGCGTGCAGCTCGTGACCGCGAGGCCGGACCAAACCGCGGCCGAGGCCATCCGGACGATGCTCGACTCGGGCGTCGGGTCCGTGGTCGTGGTCGAGGGATCGGCGCCGGTCGGGATCTTCACCGAGCGCGACGTGCTGCGGCTGGCGGGCAGCGGCGCGGCCTTCGGAACGACGCTGCTGCGCGACGTCATGACGCCGAACCCGCTCACCGTCTCTGCGGAGGACGCCATCCTCGACGCCGCGCAGCTGATGGGCGAGCGGAACCTCCGCCACCTCCCGGTCGTCGAGGGCGGGAACCTCGTCGGCATCGTCTCCATCCGCGACGTGCTCGGCTTCCTCGCCGAGCGGTTGTGGTTGGAGCGGGACGAAGCCGCGCACGACACGGCGCGGGCATTGCTCGACCGGCGCTAGCCGAGGCCTGGGGTCGTTGCGTCGGGGGCGTGCACGCCCTCGAGCTGGCCGAACGAATCGAGCGTTCGGCGAGAGGTGAACCGGCGGCGCAGCGTCAGCGTGCCGATGGCGAGCATCGACGCGAGCGCGAGCCCGATCGTCCAGTGCTCGAGGCTGAGCGCGGTCTGCAGGGCTTGCCCTTCCCACTCTCCGGGGTCGTAGCGGTTCGAGATGCTGGCCGTCGGGATGAGGTCCACGCCCTGCGGAAAGCGCAGCGTGTGGTGCGCGGCCCACGTCCCGGTCTTGTGCACGACCGCCATCGCGTCGACGATCGCGGCGACGCACGCGACGTAGAAGCCGTACGGGAGACGCGTTGCCACCCAGCCGGCGATGACGAGCAGCAGCGGCGGCAGGAACGCCCACAGCCAGATGCGCAGCTCGTTCGAGGCGGACGGGTCGTGGAAGCGGGAGTGCAGCACCGCGCCGTCGCGCCACTGCACGACGCGCGGCTTCTCGACCGCGAGTGACGCGGACATGAGGGACGAGAAGAGGAGCGGGATGGCGATGAACGCCGCGATCCCGAGCGGCGCCTTGCTCCGCACCGTCCTCACGACAGCTTCTCCGCCTCGAGCACGCGCGATAGGAACTCGCGCGTTCGCGGTTCGCTCGGCTCCGTGAAGATCCGCGCGGGCGGGCCTTCTTCCAAAATGCGTCCCGCGTCGAGGAAGCACACCTTGTCGGCCACCTCGCGTGCGAAGCCCATCTCGTGCGTCGCGATGATCATCGTCATCCCGCTCTCGGCCAGCTCACGCACGAGCCCGAGCACCTCCGACACGAGCTGCGGGTCGAGCGCGCTCGTGATCTCGTCGAGGAGCAGGACCTTCGGCCCCATCGCGAGCGCCCGGACGATCGCGACGCGCTGCTGCTGACCGCCGCTCAGCCTGTCCGGGAATTCGTCCGCCTTGTCCTCGAGGCCGATGCGCTTCAGCAGCGAGCGCGCCTGACCCTCGGCGCCCTCGCGCGTGAACCCGCCCGCCTTGCGCGGCGCAAGCGTCACGTTCTGCAGCACGGTCATGTGCGGGAAGAGGTTGTACGCCTGGAAGACGATCCCGACTTTCCGCCGCAGCGCGTTCACGTCGACCTTCTCGTCGTTGACGCGCTGGCCGTCGACGACGATCTCGCCCTCCTCGATCCGCTCGAGGCGGTTGAGGCAGCGCAGCAGCGTCGACTTTCCGGAGCCGGACGCGCCGATGAGGCAGACGACGTTGTGCTCTGCGACGTCGAGGTCGATCTTGTCGAGCACGCAGAGCGCGCCGAACCACTTGCTCACCCCGCGCAGGTGCACGAAGGGCGCGTCGCCGTTGGTGCTCATTAGAACGCCTGCGCTCGCTCGCGCTGCTCGCGCTCGGAAACGAGATGGTCGGTGAAGCGTGCGAGCGGGATGGTGAGCAGGATGAAGAACGCCGCCGCAGCGACGAGCGACGGGAAGTCGTTGTTCTGCGTCGAGAACTGCTGCGCGAGCTGTGTCGCCTCGGCGACGCCGATCACCGAGACGAGCGCCGTGTCCTTCTGCAAGCCGACGAAGTCGTTCAGCAGCGGCGGGATGACGCGGCGCACCGCCTGTGGAACGACGACGTAGCGCATCGTCTGCGCGTACGTCAGCCCGAGCGAACGGGCGGCAGCCCGCTGGCTCGGGTGCACCGACTCGATCCCGGCGCGATACACCTCGGTGACGTACGCCGTGTAGACGAGCGTGAGCGCGACGACGCCGTACACGATCACCGGCCGGCTCGAGATGTAGCCGAGCTGCAGGCCCGGAATGCCGAACCCGACGATGAAGATGACGAGGATCAGCGGCGTGCCGCGGAAGAAATCCGTGTACACGATCGCGAGGGCCCGCAGCGGTCTTGCTGCGGGCCCTGGCAGGCCGCGGACGATCGCGAGTGCGAGCGCGAACACCAGGACGAGCGCCTCCGCGATGACCATCATCTTGATGTTCACCTGAAAACCCGCCCAGACGTTCGGCAGCGACAGCCGGAAGCTGTGCGGGTAAAAGAAGGTGCGATAGACCTGGTGGAGCGCGTGCACGTCGCTACTTCAGGACGGGGATGGACGCGAAGTCGAGGTTGAACCACTTCTTCTGGAGCTTCCCGATCGTCCCGTTCGCCGTCAGCCTCTTGATCTGAGCGTCGACGAGCGGCAGGAGCTTCGAGCCCTTCTGGAGCACCGCGCCGTACTGCTCGTGGGTCGCGATCTGGCCGGCGACGGGGCCGTATCTGGTCGGGTTCGACTTGCGCTCGAGCGCGACGATCGGCACGTCGAGGATGAGCGCCTGGCACTGGTTCAGCTGCACCGCCTGGAAGGCGGCCGTGGTGCTCGGGTAGGTCAGCGGCCGCTTACCGGGATGCAGCCGGTTGTTGATCCAGTCGAGACCGGTCGTGTTCGTCTGCGCGCAGGTCTGCAGCTTCTTCACGTCGGCGATGCTCTTCGGCGGCGTCGTCTGCTTCGAGATGAGCACGCCCTGGTTCGCGTTCAGGTACGAGTTGGTGAAGTCCACGGTGCGCTTCCGCTGGGCCGTAATGGTGGCCTCCTGGAACGAGACGTCGAACTTCTTCGTGCCCGGCAGGAAGAGCCCGTTCCACGACGTGTAGACCCAGACCGGCTTCAGGCCGAGACCCTTGGCGATGGCCGACGCGAGGTCGACCTCGTAGCCGCGCGGGTTCGTGATCGTGCTGCCGCGGACCGTGCCCGAGGCGAAGCCGACGGCGGGATCGCCGAAGGCGACGACGAGCTGGCCCGAGTGCATGGTCGGCAGAGCGGCCGGCCTCGCGCTCGCCGCCGGGACGGCGACGAGGGCCGCGAGCACAGCGGCAAAAAGAAGACGCTTCAAGATTGCCCTCCTCTGAGTTGCAGGAAGGCCGAATCTATCGCGGTCCGGGCTCAGCCTCCAGCGCCGCGGCCGTCAGCTGCTGGAAGTGGCCGATGAGCTGTTCGCTCCCGCCCATGAGCACGCCGTGCTCGAGCGCGCCGCTCGCCATTCCCCGGTGCACGCCCTCCACGAGCGCGCGGTCCTCGATCCCGACCTGGGTGTCGAACGCCATCAGGTCGTCGATCCAGGCCGGCCCCACGTCCCGACCGAAGAAGTAGTCGAGGAAGCGGTAGGTGCGGTCGGGCGTCAGCGGCACCATCGGGCCGATGGAGACGTTCGCGTGGCCGGCGAAGATGTTCACGCCGAGGTTCGGCCAGAGGAAGTGGAACTGCGAGCGCTGGAGCTCGCCCTCGAGCTGGACGTTCTCGCGCACCGGCCCGCGCTGACTCGACAGCCGCCCGTCGGTGGAGAGGGCGTACGCCTCGGTCGACACGTCGATCACGTCGGCGAACGCGGGGTGCGCGACCTGGCAGTGGTAGCACTCGAGGAAGTTCTCGCAGACGACCTTCCAGTTGGCCTCCAGCTCGGCCTCCCAGCGCGTGTGGAAGACGAGGTCGTCGACGTCCAGCCCGAGCTCCGCGATCTGCGCCGGCATGGAACCGAGCGCGTCCGTGAGCGGCTCCGGATCGGGGCCTGCGTTGACGAACACGAACGGGCCCCAAGCGCCGACGGCGACCGGCACGAGCCCGAGCTCCTCGCGCGGAAAGTTGGGCTCCTCATCCGAGCGCGGCGCCGTGCGCAGCGCGCCGTCGAGGCCGTACGTCCACGCGTGGTACGGGCACTGCAATGTCTCGCGCTTGCCCTGGCCCTCCGCGATTGTCGTCCCGCGGTGCCGGCACACGTTGACGAAGGCGCGGAGCTCGCCGTCGCGCGCGCGTGTGACCACTATGGGCGTCGCGCCCGCGCGGCCGGCGAAGAACGTCCCCGGCTCGGGTAGCTGACCGAGGTGGCCGACGTACTGCCACGCCGAACGGAAGATCAGTTCCCGCTCGCGGCGCAGGATCTCCGGGTCGGTGTACCAGCTGTACGGGAGCGTGCTCTGCACGGCGAGAATGTACGCGGCGCAGCCGTGTTCCGGCTGTAGGCTCATCTCGTGCAGGCGCCGTTCGAGCAGTTCTTCGCCTTCCGGCGACTCTTCCCGGTCGCGCAGCTCACGCCGGACGGCGAGCGGATCCTCTTCGTCTCGAACCTCTCCGGCCAGTTCAACCTCTGGTCGGTCGAGCTCGACGGCGGTTGGCCGGAACAGTTGACGACCTTCGTCGACGACGCGGTCCGCGGCGTTGCGATTCGCGAGGACGGGACGATCCTCTTCCACGCCGACCACGATGGCGACGAGTTTCACCAGCTCTACCGCATCCCGGCCGACGGCGGATGGCCGGAGCAGCTCACCGACCGGAAGCAGGTGCAGCACGAGCTCTCGCCGGGAGCGTGGGCGCCCGATGGAAAGAGCTTCGCGTTCTCCTCCAACATGCGCACGCCGACCGACGGCGAGGTCTTCGTCTGGCGCGATGGAGACGCCGAGCCCCGCTACCTCTTCGGCGAGGGCAAGTACGCATTCGCCGCCGGCTTCTCGCCGGACGGCACGAAGCTCCTCGCGGTCGAGTTCCGCTCCAACAGCGACACCTCGATCTGGGTGATCGACGTCGAGTCCGGTGACGCGGCGGAGGTGACTCCGCACGACGTGGCGGCGAAGTACTTCCCCGGGCCGTGGAAGCGCGACGGGTCCGGGTTCTACGTCATCACGGACGAAGGACACGAGTTCACCGGGCTTGCGTTCCAGTCCCTCGAAACGGGCGCGCGCGAATGGGTCGAGACGCCCGACCACGACATCGACGACATCGCAGGCTCCGACGACGGCCGCGTGCTCGCGTGGATCGAGAACGACGACGGCTGGGCGACCGTCCACGTCCGCGACCTCGAGCGCGGCGTGGACCTCCCCGCACCGAAGCTGCCTCGCGGTGCCGTTTCGATCCTCGGATCGGGCCTGTCGCTCTCGGGTGACGGATCGCGCCTCGCGGTCGTCTGGGACACGCCGTTGCGCCCCGCAGAAGTCTTCGTCGTCGACACCGCCACCGGCGATGCGTTGCCGGTGACGGAGAGCCGCACCGCCGGCCTCTCGTCCCTCGACCTGCGCGAACCGGAGCTGATCCGGTACGAGAGCTTCGACGGCAGGGAGATCCCGGCGTGGCTGTACCGCCCCCACGGAGACGGCCCGTTTCCGTTTTCCGTGCTCATCCACGGCGGCCCCGAGGCGCAGGAACGGCCTATCTACCGGCCGTACGTCCAGTACCTGCTCTCGCGCGGCATCGGCGTGCTCGCGACGAACATCCGCGGCTCGACCGGCTACGGCAAGACGTACCAGACGCTCATCCACCACGACTGGGGCGGCGGCGATCTCGAGGACTGGCGTCACGCCGCCGAATGGCTCAAGGCGCAGCCGTTCGTGGACGGCGACCGCCTCGCGGTCTTCGGCGGCTCGTACGGCGGCTTCGCGACGCTCACCTGCGTGACGCGGCTGCCCGAGTACTGGCGCGCGGCGGTCGACATCGTCGGCCCCTCGAACCTCCTCACATTCGTGCGAGCCGTCCCGCCGCAGTGGCAGCGGTTCATGGCGCAGTGGGTCGGCGATCCCGACACGGAAGAGGACTACCTGCGCGAGCGTTCCCCGATCACGTACGTCGACCAGGTGCAGGCCGCGCTGCTCGTCATCCAGGGTGCGAAGGATCCGCGCGTCGTCAAGTCCGAGTCCGACCAGATGGTCGAACGGCTGCGCGAGCTCGGCCGAGAGGTCGAGTACTTCGTGTTCGAGGATGAAGGGCACGGTTTCACGCGCTACTCGAATGACGTGCATGCGTACAGGCTCACGTGCGAGTGGCTCGAATCACATCTCGCCTGAGAGAGCACACGCGGCTTCGCGTCGCGGTCGAGCTTGCGCTCCTCGCGATCTTTCTCGGGCTTCTGATCTGGGCGATCCGCGGCTCGTTCCACGCAGCCGGGAAGGATCTGAGCAACGCCAATCCGGTGCTCTTGGTGCTCGCGTGCGTAGCGGTGGCCGCGTACTACCTGGTGTTCGTCCTCGGCTGGATGAAGATCCTCGCCGACTGGGGCGTCCGGATCTCGTATCCGACCGCGCTCAACTCGGAGATCGTCTCGATGCTCGCGAAGTACGTGCCCGGCGGCGTGTGGACGCCCGCCGCGCGCGTGGTCGCGATGCGCCGTGCAGGTGTCAAGGACGCAGCGCTCGTCACTGCGGCGATGCTCGTCGAAGCGGGGCTCTCTGCAGTCGCAGGCGTGCTCGTGTTCGCGATCTCGCTCGCGTGGGTGCGCGGCGTCAACGGGCCGGTCATCCCGATCGGCATCTTCGGGGTGGTCGTCGCGCTGCTGCTGCATCCGCGTGTCTTCCACGCGCTCGCAACGCGGTTCCTCCGCCGGTTCGGCTATCACGAGCTGCCGCCGCTGCGGGCATCGACGCTCGCAGGGCTGCTCGTCTTCTACGCGGGAACCTGGGTGATCGGCGGCACGGGCGTGTGGCTCCTGCTGCGCTCGGTCGGCGCGCATCCGGCGGTGTCCACGATCGTCTTCCTCGGCGGCGTGTCGGCGGTCGGCGCGATCGTCGCCGTGCTCGCGTTCTTCGCACCCTCGGGGCTCGGTGCGCGCGAGGGAGCGATGTACGGCCTGATGCTCGCCATCACGTCGTCGGGAGCCGCGCTCTCAGCGACGCTCCTCAACCGCGTGGCGATCACGCTCGTGGAGGTGTTGCTGTTCCTCTTCGGGGTGCTGGTGCTTCGTCGGAAGGAGCGGCGAGATTCGCGCGGATCTTCGCCAGCGTCTGCCTCAGCCGAGCCTGCTCCGCGTGGCTGATCCCGGCGCACATCTCGGCGTCGAACGCGGCGGCCGCCGCCAACAGCCGCTCGTGCAGCCGGCTTCCCTTCGGCGTCAGGCGAAGCCCCTTGACGCGACGGTCGTCACGGTCGACCTCGCGGCGGACGAGTCCCAGCTTCTCGGCACGGTCGACGTGGTAGGTGATTGTCGCGCCGTCGACGTGCTCGCGGCTCGCGAGCAACGATTGGGAGGCGACGCCCTCGTCGCTGATCGCGTTCAGGACGATCCAGATGCCGAGCGAGCCGCCTGCACGCGCGAGCGCCGCGTCGATCGCCTCGCGGACGTCCTTGGCAGCGATCACGAGCTCGCGACCGAGTGGGCGGAATCTCTCACCCGAGATACTTGGAGTATTAATAATTTGACATCCTAGCATTCTGCGGGCTAGGGTGCCGGGAAGTGCTGGCACGTCTCGCACACGTGATCGTCCGCCGCCGCCGCTGGGTGATCGGCGCCTGGGTCGTGCTCTCGCTCTTCGGCGCGTTCTCGGCCTCGCAGGTCTCGAAGCGCTGGTTCCAGAGCTTCTCCATCCCCGGTTACTCCGCCTACGAGGCGAATCAGCGCACGCTCGAGCGCTTCGGGACCGGCCAGCAGGCACCGCTCGTCGCCGTCTTCCACACGAGCGGCGACGTGACGAAGGCGACCGGCATCCAAACGGCGATCAATCGCGCGGCCGCCGTCAACCCCGGCTCGCGCACCTCGTCGTACTGGTCGACCGGAAGCCGCGCGTACCTGTCCAAGGACGGGCACACCGCGTTCGCCGAGATCTATCCGCCCGGCACGCCTGCCTTCAGCTCGGACACGCACATCAAGCAGACGCGTGCCGCGCTGAAGAGCGCGACGCCGGCCGGCGTCGCCGCGTACCTCACGGGTCGCGACGCGCTCGTGGCTGCGTCGTCCGGCGGCGGCAAAGGGCCGAGCGTCCTCACCGAGGGCCTGATCGGCGGCGCCGGCGCGCTCATCATTCTGTTCTTCGTCTTCGGGACGCTGCCCGCCGTGCTGATCCCGATCGCGATCGCGATCGCCGCCATCCTCAACACGTATTCGCTCGTGTGGGCGCTGACCTACGTCACGAACGTGTCCATCATCGTCCAGTTCCTCATCGCGCTCGTCGGCCTCGGTGTCGCGATCGACTATGCGCTGCTCATGATCTTCCGGTTCCGCGACGAGTTGCGCGAGGGCGAGGACGTCGAGACCGCGCTCGTCGAGACGATGACGCACGCCGGCCGCTCGGTAATCGTCTCCGGCTCGACCGTCGCGGTCGGGCTCGTGTCGATGATCGTGCTGCCGCTGCCGTTCATCCGTTCGATCGGCCTCGGCGGGCTGCTCATCCCATTGGTGTCGGTGCTCGCTGCGATCACGCTGCTGCCGGCGCTGCTCGCCGTACTCGGCGAGCGCATCAACAGCCTGCGACTGCTCCCGAAGCGGCTGGTGGACAGCGGCCACCCCGAGGACGGCCCCTGGGGGCGCTGGGCGCGGTTCGTCATGCGCCGGCCGTGGCGCGTGGCGATCTCGGGCCTCGCCATCGTGGGCGTGCTCGTGTTCTTCGGCGTACAGCTCAACCCGAGCGAGGCGCAGGCGAAGGACCAGCCGGGCAGTGGCGACGCGATCGTCGGCCGCGATGCGCTCGCGAGCGCGGGGATATCGCCGGGCGTCATCGAGCCGTTCAACGTGCTCGTGGAGCACGGTGCGGCTCCCGGGCCGATCGCGGCGAAGCTGCGCACGACTCCCGGCATCGTCGGCGCGGTCGCGCCGACCGGCCCGAGCTGGCGGAAGGGCAACGACTCGATCGTGGAGGCCTTCCCTGCCATCGACGGGGCGGCCCCGCACATCCAGAGCCTCGTCACGCGCGTGCACAAGGTCCTGAACGGGACCGATGCCACGCTCGGCGGCATCGCGCCGGCCGACCGCGACTTCGTGCACGCGGTCTATGGGAACTTCCCATACGTGCTCGCGCTCGTCGTGCTGCTGACCGTGCTGCTGCTCATGCGCGCGTTCCGCTCGGTCGTGCTGCCGATCAAGGCGGCGCTGCTCAACCTCATCTCGCTCGGCGCGGCGTTCGGGATCATCGTGTTCATCTTCCAGAAGGGCCACGGCTCGAACGCGATCTGGGGTGTCCCGGCGACGCAGTCGATCATTCCGTGGATCCCATTGATGATCTTCGCGTTCCTCTTCGGCCTCTCGATGGATTACGAGGTCTTCATGCTCACGCGCATGCGCGAGGCATACGACGAGACCCACGACACGCCGAGCGCGATCGCGCTCGGGCTCGCGCGCACGGGCAAGCTCGTCACGAGCGCGGCCGCGATCCTCATGTTCGCGTTCTTCGTGCTGTCGATGAGCCCCGGCACCGACATCAAGCAGTTCGGCATCGGGCTCGCCGCCGGGATCATCTTCGACGCGACCGTCATCCGGGCACTGCTCGTGCCGGCGCTCATGCGCCTTCTCGGGTCGTGGAACTGGTGGCTGCCGCCGTCGTTTGCGCGCGTGCTGCGCGTGAGCCCCGGCGAGCGGCTCGAGCAAGTCCCGGAACCCAGCTAACGCTCCGCACGAAACGCTGCGCGTTTCGTGCGGTTGAGGTTCCCGCTTCGCGGGAGCGCGCGCCGGCGAAGCCGGCACGCTCTTGAGGTGCTGGGCGAAGGGCTCTGCTGCGCGGCCGGTGGTGCGCTTGTGCGCATCCCCGCCCGCTGGTGCGCCTCCGCGTAAGTCGGCTTCGCCGGTCTTACGCTCCGGCCTTTATGGAGGTTTCGTTCAGGCGTCGAATGCGACACCTCCGGAGGACGTGAACTGGGAGCTACCGTCAAGGGGTGGTCGCACGGTTGACGGTCGCGGTGCTGGCGCTCGCTGCCGGGGCAACCGCGGTCGCGCTCGCGGTGCTGCTTCTGCACGGGACGCCGGGGCCGGTGTCGGCCGCGCCCGCCGCGCTTCCGGCCGCGAGCCCGGCGCCCGCCACGCCTGCCACGCCGAGCTTTCCGGCGCCGCCCGCGAACGCTGTCGTGTTCAGCCGCGAAGACGGCGCCGATGCGCTCGCGCTCGCCGTCGTCCCGCGCGGCAAGAGCGTGCTCGTGCAGGCGTCCGTCGTCGGGCCGCAGGGGACCGGCGTCGACGGGCTCTCCGTGTCGTTCGGGTCGGCTCGCGCGAGCGCGTGCGGCCACGGCTGCTATCGGGCGACGCTCCCTCGTCCGCGTGCAGTCGACCTTCGCGCCGGCAAGACGCGCTGGCTCGTCCCGCTGCCCGCGCGGTGGCCGCCGCGCGACGCCTCCGCGCTCGTCGCGCGCGCCGCGCACGTGTGGCGGTCGCTTCGCACGCTCGCCTTCTACGACCGGCTCGCCTCCGACCCGGCGCACGCAGTGGTCAGCACCTGGCGAGCGGTCGCGCCGGACCGGCTCTCCTATCGCATCAAGGGCGGCTATTCGGCCGTGATCGTCGGCGAGCGCCGGTGGGACCGGGCGCCGGGCGGCCGCTGGATCGAGTCGGCGCAAACGGTGCGGCTGAAGCAGCCCGTCCCGGTCTGGCAATCGGCGACCGACGCGCACGTCGTCGGCGCGACTGCGACGGCGTGGCGGATCACGTTCTTCGATCCCGGCACGCCGGCGTGGTTCGCGATCACCGTCGACAAGCGCACGCTGCGCACGCTCGACCTGCGGATGACCACGACCTCACACTTCATGCACGAGCGCTACGGCCCGTTCGACGCGCCGCTCGTCGTGCGGCCGCCGAAGAAATAGGCGCCGCTCATGTTGCGCTTACCTGGACGTGGGAGAATCCCTGGCCCACCAGCGAGAGGAGGCAACCGTGCCAGAGGACCGGTTGGAACAGGCGCTCTTCGAGATCCGCAGGGTGATCGCCGGGCAGGACGCGATGCTCGAACGGGTGCTCGTGTGCCTGCTCGCGCAGGGGCATCTCCTGATCGAGGGCGTGCCCGGCCTGGCGAAGACGCTGACCATCAAGACGACGGCCGCCGTTCTCGGTGGCTCCTTCGCGCGCATCCAGTTCACGCCCGACCTCGTTCCCGCCGACCTCGTCGGCACGCGCGTCTATCGCCCTGACCAGGGCAGCTTCGACACCGAGCTCGGGCCGGTGTTCTGCAACTTCCTGCTCGCCGACGAGATCAACCGCGCGCCGGCGAAGGTGCAGAGCGCCTTGCTCGAGGTGATGCAGGAGCGGCAGGTGACGATCGCGCACACCTCGTACCCGGTCCCCAGTCCGTTCCTCGTGCTCGCGACCCAGAATCCGATCGAGTCGGAGGGGACGTATCCGCTGCCGGAGGCGCAGATCGACCGGTTCATGCTGAAGATCCTCATCGACTACCCCGAGCACGACGAGGAGCTGACCGTCGTGCAGCGGCAGCTCTCCGCCCAGCCCGAGCTGCGCGAGATGCTCAGCCTCGACGAGCTGCGCGCGTTGCAGGCAGCCGTGTTCGACGTGTACGTCGATCCTGCGCTCGTCAGTTACGCGGTGTCGCTCGCCGCGGCGACGCGAGAGCCGAGCGAATACGTCTCGTACGGTGCCAGCCCGCGCGGGCCGATCAGCGTGACGCAGGCTGCGCGCGCGCTCGCGCTCATGCGCGGACGCGACTACGCCACGGTCGACGACGTGCGCGCCCTGGCGAAGGACGCGTTCCGGCACCGGCTTGTGCTCAGCTACCAGGCCCTCGCCGAGGGCGTCACGGCGGACGCGATCCTCGATCGCGTTCTCGCCGAGGTGCCGGCGCCCGAGGCCGAGCTCGCGCGGCCGCCGGCGAGATGACGCCGCCGGCGCTGCTCGGGGAGGGGACGCCCGAGCGGCCGGGCCCGGGCCCGCTGCCGCCCGAGCTGCTCCGCGCGCTGCAGCTCGATGTCGCCCGGCGTCTCTCGGGCATGCTCGCCGGCGACTTCCGGTCCGCACGCCACGGCCCGGGGACGGAGCTGGCGCAGGTTCGTCCCTACGTTCCCGGCGACGACGTCCGCCTGATCGAGTGGAACGTCACCGCGCGCACGGGCGAACCGCACGTGCGCGTGCAGCTCGCGGAGCGCGTGCTCGTCACGTGGCTCGTGCTCGACACGTCGCCGTCGATGCAGTTCGGAACCGGCGAGCGGCGGAAGGCCGACGTTGCCGCGGGCGTCGCGCTCGGACTCGGGCACATCGCAACGCGGAGAGGGAACAGGCTCGGAATCGTCACGTTCGGCGACGCGAGCCCGTCCACGATCCCGCCGACGCAGGGACGGCACGGCCTGCTCGGGCTGCTCGGCACGCTCGGCCGCGAGCCGGAGGGCGCCGGCGTCGGCGCCACGTCGCTCGGCGCGGCGCTCGGGCGCGTCGGTGCGGTCGCGCGGCAGCGTGGGATCGTCGCCGTCGTGTCCGACTTCCGCGGGCCACTCGACTGGCGCACGTCATTGCTGCGCGTGCTCGACCGACACGACGTTCTCGCCATCGAGATCCGCGACCCGCGTGAGCAGGAGCTGCCAAACGTCGGAGAGCTGTGGCTCGTCGATCCGGAGACGGGGCGCCAGGTGCGCGTGGACACGCGGAGCTCGTCGCTACGCGAGCGCTTCGCCACCGCGGCGGCGGAAGAGCGCAGCGGCGTTGCGCGCGTGCTTTCCGCGCTAGGCGTTTCGCATGTCGTCCTTTCCACGAGCGGCGATTGGCTGCGTCCGTTCGCCGCGTTTCTCGGTGGGAGCCGGTGAGCTTCGGCGATCCCTTGGCGCTCGCCGCTCTCGCGGTCGTTCCCGTGCTTGCGTGGCTTTGGTTCCTGCAAGACCGTCGTCGCCGGAAGGCGGCGGGCGCGTTCACGAATCTCGCGCTGCTGCCGAACCTCGTCGACCGCGCGCCTGGCCGGCTGCGGCTCGTCCCGCCCGTTCTCTTCCTCACCGCGCTCGGCGCGCTCGTCGTCGGCTTCGCGCGCCCGCACGCGAACATCCGCGTGCCCAGGCACGAAGCGACGGTGGTTCTCGCCATCGACGTCTCGCGCTCGATGCAGGCGCACGACGTCAAGCCGACGCGGATGGCCGCCGCCCAACGAGCGGCGAGCGCGTTCGTCGACCGGGTCCCGGACACGTATTCGATCGCCGTCGTCGGGTTCGGGAGCCGCGCGTACGTCGCCGTGCCGCCGACGAGAGACCGCGCGCTCGTCCGGCAGGCGCTGGCCGACCTGACGCCCGGCGAGGGAACGGCGATCGGCGACGCGGTCGGGCTCTCGGCGAAGCTCGGCCAAAAGCAGCGAACCGTCGACGGCGTCGTGCCGCCCGAGTCCGTGCTGCTCCTCTCCGACGGCGCTCCGGACGGCGGCCGTACGGCGACCCTCGCAGCAGCGGAGCAGGCGAAGCGGTTGCACGTCTCCGTTTCCACCGTTCTGCTCGGGACGGCGAACGGCGTCGTGGCGCGGACGCTCGTCGGCGGATACACGGAGGAGATCCGCGTTCCGCCGAGCCCCGGCACGCTGCAGCTGATCGCGCGGCGGACGGGCGGCGAATTCTTCCGCGCGACCTCGGCGAAGGCGCTCGACACGGTCTATCGGCATCTGGCCACGCGCGTCGGTCATCGGACCGAGAGCCGCGAGGTGACTGACGTCTTCGCAATCGGCGCGCTTGTCCTGCTGCTCGCGGGCGGCGTCTTCTCGGTGCTTCGCTTCCGGAGGGTTCCATGAGGCGCGCCTTGGTCGTCGCGGCCGCGTTAGCGGCCGCCGCCGTCGCCGCCCTCGNNCGCGGCCGCCGCCGTCGCCGCCATGCCGGCGGGCGCGACGAACGAGTGTCGCGGCCTCAAGGTCTGCGTGCCCGTCGCCGGCCCGTGGGTGGTTGCGGATGGCGCGGCGCAGGTCTCGTTCCAGCTCTCGTGCCCGGCGAAGTTCGTCGTCGCCGGCCTCGACGCCGAGCTCAGCCGGGCGGGAGTGGACGTCACCTTCCGCGGGTCGCTCGGCAGCCCCGTCAATCCGGGAATCACGACGTCGAGGTCGGCCGAGTTCCTCGCGCGCCTGCTCGCGGGAGCGACGCCCGCGACGTTCCGGCCGCACATCGGCTGCGTGCCGGCAAACGGCGGCGGGTCGCGCTTCCCGACCGTGCACGAAGCCGTCCGGCCCGCCGCGCCGCTCGTCCCGATCGTCGTGCAGTTCGCTCTGAGGCCGGGCGTGCACCGCTTCGTGGAGCGCTGCACGGCCGGGAAGCGACTCCTCGGCGCGACGCACGCCGTCGGCTTCTACGGTGCGTCGCCGCCGTCCGCCGCGCTCGTCCGGAATGTCGTCGTCGCGCAGACCGTGCAGGCGGGGATCGTCCATCTCGTCGTGCGCGCAGGCCCACTCCCGGGCGCTCGCGCAATCGTGCAAGTCGACCTGGAGTGCGCATGAGCTTCGGCAGTCCGTTCATGCTGGTGACGCTCCTCGTCGTCCCGCTCGCGATCGGCCTGTACGTGCTCGCGGGACGGCAGCGCATGCGCTACGCCGTGCGATACACGAACGTCGACGTGCTCGCCTCCGTCGCCGGCGGCCGGCCGTGGCGGAGACTGCTGCCGGCGACCGTCTTCCTGCTCGCGGTGACGACGCTGTGCGTTGCCGCTGCGCGGCCGCGCGTGCACACACTCGTCGCGAGCGACCGCGCCACCATCGTGCTCGTCCTCGACGTCTCCGGGTCCATGCAGGCGAACGACGTGAAGCCCAGCCGGCTCGCGGCTGCGCAACAGGCGATCCACGTCTTCCTCGACCGCGTGCCGAAGCGCGTGCGGGTCGGACTCATCCTCTTCGCCGGCGTGCCCGAGGAGGCGACGCCGCCGACGACCGATCACGCGCTCGTCGCGCAGGCGGTCGACGATGCCGACGTTTTCCAGGGCGGGTTCGGCGGGACGGCGATCGGCGACGCGCTCGCCGCCGCCGTCAAGGTCGGGATCGCGTCCGCCGGCATCCAGGGGACGCGCGGGCTCGCCGCGTACCAGCCGGTCGCCGCGCCCAGCCAGGCGAGCACGCTCGTCACCATCCTGTTCCTCTCCGACGGACACCAGAACCGCGGCGTCCTGCAGCCGTTGCAGGGCGCGGCGATCGCGAAGAAGGCGGGCATCCCCGTCTTCACGATCGCGCTCGGGACGCTCGGGGCGAAGATCACGAACTTCAACTTCGCCGGCGGGAACAACGGAAGCCTCTTCGGCGGCGGGCCCGGGCTTCGCCAGGCGCTCGCTCCCGACCCGGCGACGCTGCACGCCATCGCGACGGCGACGGGCGGCCAGTTCTATCCGGCCAAGTCGGCCGGGGCGGTGCAGGCCGCGTACGCGAAGCTCGGCTCCAGCCTTGGCCGCGTTCCCGGGCGCAGCGAGGTGACGGCGGACTTCGTCATCGGGGCGGCTGCGCTCCTGCTCCTGGCCGGCATCCTCGGCGCGCTCTGGGCGCCGCGCCTGCCGTGACGGAGTCTCATCCTTTCGGATGAGGCCGAACCGTCCTCGCGTGGGAGGCGGCGCCCGAGTCGCGCGACTACGTTGGGTGCAGTGATCGAAGCCAACGCTCTCACGAAGGACTACGGCGACAAGCGGGCGGTGGACGGCCTGAGCTTCACCGTCAAGCCCGGCATCGTCACCGGCTTCCTCGGTCCGAACGGATCGGGCAAGTCGACGACGATGCGGCTCATCCTCGGCCTCGACGCCGTCACGAGCGGCGACGTCACCGTCAACGGCAAGCACTACCGCGATCACAAAGCGCCGCTGCACGAAGTCGGCGCCCTGCTCGAAGCGCGTTCGGTGCACACCGGCCGCTCGGCGTACTACCACCTCCTTTCGCTCGCGCAGACGCACGGCATCGTCCGCAAGCGCGTCGACGAGCTCATCGACCTCGTCGGCCTGCACGATGTCGCACGCAAGCGCGCCGGCAAGTTCTCCCTCGGCATGGGCCAGCGCCTCGGGATCGCCACGGCGCTCCTCGGCGATCCGCACACGCTGCTGCTCGACGAGCCGGTCAACGGGCTCGATCCCGAGGGCATCCACTGGATTCGCAACCTGCTCAGGGCGCTCGCCGCCGAGGGCCGGGCGGTGTTCGTGTCCTCGCACCTCATGAGCGAGATGGCCGTCACCGCGGATCACCTCATCGTCATCGGGCGCGGCAAGCTCATCGCCGACATGAGCGTCGACGAGTTCGTGCGCCGCGCTTCGGGCGCGATCGTGCGAGTGCGCTCGCCGCAGGCGACGAAGCTGCGCGAGCTCGTGCTCGGCCCGGAGATCACCGTCACGAGCAACGAGACCGGCGTGCTCGAGATCGCCGGGACGACGCCGGAGAAGGTGGGCGATCTCGCCGCCTCGAACGGCATCACGCTGCACGAGCTGACGCTCGTGCAGGCATCGCTCGAGGAGGCGTTCATGGAGATGACCCGCGACGACGTCGAGTTCAAGGCGACTGCAGCGTGAGCGCCGTGACGGCACCGGCACCGGTCATTCCGCCGCTCACCGTCAAGGGCCGCGTCACACAGCTGCACGTGATCGTGTCCGAGTGGACGAAGCTCCACTCGCTGCGCTCGACACGGTGGTCGCTCGCCGTGGCTGTCGTGCTCACAATCGGCCTGCCGGCGATCTTCGCCGCCATTACGTCGTCGCACTGGGGGAGCATGGCGCCGCACGAGCGCGCCGACCGGCACCCGCTCGACATCGCGCTCGCCGGCGTCAACCTCTCGCAGCTCGCAATCGGCGTCCTCGGCGTCCTCGTCATCACAGGCGAGTACGCGACCGGGATGATCCGCGCCAGCTTCACCGCCGTTCCGAAGCGGCTGCCCGTGCTCTGGGCGAAGATCACCGTGTTCGCCGTCGTCTCGTTCGTGCTCATGCTGCCGTCCGTGCTGATCGCGTTCTGGGCCAGCCAGGCGATCCTTTCCAAGCACGACATCCTCCAGACTTCGCTCTCCGCCCACGGCGTCTTGCGCGCGGTCGTCGGCGGCGCCGTCTACCTCACGCTCTTCGGCGTCTTCTGCATGGCGATGGGCGCGATCGTGCGCAACACCGCCGGTGGGATCGCGTCGTTCGTCGCGCTGTTCTTCGTCATCCCGCCGCTTCTCAACGTTTTCCCGACGAGCTGGCAGAACGCGATCAACCCGTGGATTCCGAACAGCGCCTTCCGGTCGATCTTCCAGCTGACGCACGGCTCGCACAGCCTTTCGCCGGCCGGCGGCCTCGCGGTCTCGCTCGGCTACGTCGCGTTCACGGTTGCCGTCGCCGCCGTGCTGCTCGTCCGCCGCGACACCTAGCTCAGATACGCATCGACTACAGCGGCGCAGCGGCGCCCCTCGTCGATCGCCCACACGATCAACGATTGGCCGCGGCGCGCGTCGCCGGCGGCGAAGACGCCGGGCACCGAGGTCGCGAACTCGCCTGCGTCGACGTTGCCGCGCGCATCGCGGGCGACGCCGAGCGCGTCCAGCAGTCCCGCCTCGGGGCCGACGAAACCCATCGCAAGGAGCACGAGCTGCGCGGGATGCGACTCGCCGGTGTCCGGCACCGGCTCGAACGGCGGCGCGCCGGTGTTCTGCATCCAGTGGATCTCCTGCACGCGCCCGTTCCCCGACAGCCCCGTGGTCGAGATGGAGAAGCTGCGCTCGCCGCCCTCCTTCAGGGCGTACGACGTGCGCAGCTTCATCGGCCACAGCGGCCACGGCGTGAGCTCGTCGGGCCGCTTCTCGGGCGGCTCGCCGAGCAGCTCGATCTGCGTCACCGACGCCGCGCCTTCGCGGTGCGCGCTCGCAACGCAGTCCGCGCCCGTGTCGCCGCCGCCGATGACGATCACGTGGCGCCCGGCGGCGCTGATCTCCGGCTCGGCCGTCCCGGCAACGGCTCGGTTGCGTCCGTACAGGTACTCCATCGCGTAGTGGACGCCGCCGAGCTCGCGTCCTGGCACGGGCAGGTCGCGCGGGACGCGCGAGCCGGTGGCGAGCACCGTCGCGTCGAAGCCCTCGAGCGGTCCATCGACGTTCACTCCGAAGCGGAAGGTGACGCCCTCGTCCGCCAGCTGCGCGATGCGCCGTTCGACGACGCGCTTCTCGATCTTGAAGTCGGGGACGCCGAAGCGAAGCAGCCCGCCGCCCGCCTCGTCGCGCTCGAAGACGGTGACGTCGTGGCCGGCGCGCGCGAGCTGCTGCGCCGCAGCGAGCCCGGACGGCCCGGAGCCGACGACGGCGACGCTCCGGCCCGTGCGGCGCTGCGCCGGGCGCGGGACGATCCAGCCCTCGTCCCAGCCGCGGTCGACGATGGCGAGCTCGATCTGCTTGATCGTGACCGCGTTACCCTCGTCGATCTCGAGCACGCACGCCGCCTCGCACGGCGCGGGGCAGAGGCGGCCGGTGAACTCGGGGAAGTTGTTCGTGCGGTGCAGCTGCTCGAGCGCCTCGCGGAAACGGTCGCGATACACGAGATCGTTCCAGTCCGGAATGAGGTTCCCGAGCGGGCAGCCGCTGTGGCAGAACGGCACGCCGCACTCCATGCAGCGCGCGCCCTGCTCGCGCAGCTCGACGAGCGGCAGCGTGCGGACGAACTCGCGGTGGTCGCCGACGCGCTCGCCCGGCGCGCGCTCCGGCGTCTCCGCGCGCGCGATCTTGAGGAAGGCGCCGAGTTCACCCATTACGCGGCAGCCTCCTCGGTCTCCCGCGTGAAGAAGCCGTCGCCGCCCGTCGACATGGCGCCGTCGGCGAGCGCGCGGCGGAACTCGTGCGGCATCACCTTCACGAACGTGTCGAAATCCACGTCGACGGTCGAGCCCGTGCGTTCACGATGCTCGTCGACGAGCGCGCGCACGATGCTCAGGTCCTCCGGCTCGAGCTCCTCGAGCGCGACCATTTCCTTGTTGCAGCGCTCCGCGAACGTCCCCGCCGCGTCGAGAACGTAGGCGATGCCGCCGCTCATGCCGGCGGCGAAGTTCCGGCCCGTCGGCCCGAGGACGACGACGATGCCGCCCGTCATGTACTCGCACCCGTGGTCGCCGACTCCCTCGACGACGGCGGACGCACCCGAGTTGCGCACGGCAAAGCGCTCGCCGACGAGGCCGCGGAAGAACGCGCGTCCGCTCGTCGCGCCGTACAGGATCGTGTTGCCGGCGATGACGTTCTCCTCCGCGCGGAAGCGCGCGGCCTCGGGCGGGCGTAGCGCGAGCACGCCGCCGGAGAGCCCCTTGCCGACGTAGTCGTTCGCGTCGCCGACGAGCGTCAGCTCGATGCCGGGCGCGAGCCACGCGCCGAACGACTGCCCCGCCGAGCCGCGGAAGAGGAAGTGTTGCGGCCGCCCGTCGCCCTTCTTCACGGCGTGGTACGAGAGCAGTCCGCCGACCGTTCGATTCACGTTCCGGATCGGGAACTCGCCCTCGTCGAGATCGAGCAGCGACCAGTCGAGCGCGCCGTCGAGCGCGGGCGCCTGCCCGTGTGTACGCCGGAGCGGCGTGCCCTCGGGCACATGCAGGATGTTCGCGAGGTCGACGCCGCGCTCGCGCCACGCCGACACGGCCTCGTCGGCGTCGAGCAAGTCGACGCGGCCGACGAGATCCTCGAAGCGCGCGATCCCGAGCTGCGCCATGAGGCCGCGCACCTCCTCGGCGATGAAGAAGAAGAAGTTCACGACGTGCTCGGGCTTGCCGGCGAAGCGCTCGCGCAGCACGGGATCCTGCGTCGCGATCCCGACGGGGCACGTGTTCAGGTGGCAGGCGCGCATCATCACGCAGCCTGACGCGACGAGCGGCGCCGTGGCGAAGCCCATCTCGTCGGCGCCGAGGAGCGCGGCGATGACGACGTCGCGTCCCGTTTTGATCTGCCCGTCGGTCTGGACCCAGATGCGCGAGCGCAGGTCGTTGCGGACGAGCGTCTGCTGCGTCTCGGCGAGCCCGATCTCCCACGGCACGCCCGCGTGCAGGATGGACGAGACCGGCGACGCGCCCGTCCCGCCATCGTGGCCCGAGATGAGAACGTGGTCGGCGCCCGCCTTCGCAACGCCGGCGGCGACGGTTCCGACTCCGACCTCGGCGACGAGCTTCACCGAGACGCGCGCCTTGGGGTTCGCGCAGCGGAGGTCGTAGATGAGCTGCTTCAGGTCCTCGATCGAGTAGATG
>PLJC01000023.1 GCA_003139545.1 Actinomycetota bacterium | reverse complement strand
ATCGGCTCGCCCGCCACGTGGTGCGCCGCGATCTCGTCGAGCGGCGCGACGGATCCCGCGAGGGCGGGTTGGACGAACTCGTGGAGCACCCGGATCAGATGGCCGTCGCTGACCGGATCGGAGCCGAGCACGGCTCGGGAGCGTAGGCGCGGCGTCGCCCCGCCCCCGCCGGCTCCCGACCCGCGTGGGCCGGCCCGAGCCGGGCGCCTCGCCCGGCCGGGCCCGGGGCGTGGCCCTGCCCTGGTGCGGGGGCCGCTCATGCACCATGCTGGGGGCCTGGGGGGCGCCGGCTGGCGCCGCCGGTGAAAAGCACAGGGGGGAAGCCATGAGGTCGACTCGCCGAGCCGCGCTCGTCGTCGGGATGGCGGCAGCGCTCGTCACCGCGGCGGCGTCGAGCGGGTTCGCGTCGGCGCCACGCGCCACGGGTCCCGCGCCGAAGGCCACCGACATCGGGGTCACTGCGACGACGATCCACATCGCGATCATCGCGGACGTGAACACGCCGCTCGCCCCGGGCCTGTTCAAAGGCTCGGAGGACGCCATCGAGGCGTACGCGCGCTACATCAACGCGCACGGCGGGCTGGCAGGCCGCAAGGTCGCCGTCGACTTCTACGACAGCCAGCTCTCAGCCGACGAGTCTCGCAACGCCCTCATCCAGGCGTGCGCGAAAGACTTCGCGACGGTGGGGACGACCGCGCTGTTCATGAACAATGTGACCGACGCGATCAACTGCAAGGACATCAACGGCAAGCCGACCGGGCTTCCCGACGTCCCGGAGCTGACCACCGAGCCGGTCCAGCAGAACTCACCGGTCTCGTTCCCGATCCTCGTGCCGTCCCAGGACTTCAGTGACCCGTCGGGCCACACGTTCTTCCAGAACAGCGGCGAGTACTACTGGTTCCAGAAGCACGTCACGAAGAACCTGCACGGGATGTTCCTGATCCCCGCCGATCTGCCGGCGACCATCAACTCGACGCTGCCGACCATCTTCGCGGCGCAAAAGCTCGGCGTGAAGGTCGACCACGAGTTCAACGTCTACGGCATGGGAACCCAGAACGACTACCTGCCGATCACGGCGGCCATCAAGAGTGCCAACGCGACGTACGTGCGGGGCGGCAGCAACGACGTGAGCATGGCGGACATGCGGCTCGAGGCCCAGCAGCAAGGGGTCACCTCGGTGAAGATCTGGGACTGCTCCCTGTCGTGCTACAGCCAGCGGTTCCTCCAGCTCGCCGGACCCGCCGCGAACGGCACCTACATCGAGACGTCGTTCGTGCCCCTCGAGGAGGCCAAGGACTCCCCGCCGGTGGCGGCGTACCTGAAGGCGGTCGGCAAAGCCAACGCCGACGGCTTCGGCCAACAAGCCTGGACGGCGGCTCTGTTCTTCCAGGACGTCGTGCAGAAGATCGTCGCCGCCGACGGGGTCAACGGCCTCACACGCGCGAACTTCCTCGCCACGGCCAAGACGGAGCACAACTTCACCGCGCAGGGGATGATCGGGCCCGAGGACGTCGGGGGCCACAAGCAAGGCCCGTGCTTCGCGCTCCTGCAGGTCCGCAACGACAAGTTCGTGCGGGTGTACCCGTCGAAGCCGGCGACCTTCGACTGCAACCCGAAGAACATCGTCGAGGCGCACGGCACTCTGCCGGGCTGAGCCCACGCGGATGTGCGGCGGCCGGCGGCCCCTCGGGGTCGCCGGCCCAGCCGCGTCCGCGCGCAGTAGCGTTCGCTAGAACGATCAGTCGTTTGATATAGCGAACGCGGAGGGGTGGATGAAGCTCGACCTGCTCTACGAGATCGACGTGCCCAAACCCTGGCCGGGGCCCCACCCCGCCGGGCAACGCGAGGCCGAGCAGCGCGCCTACCGGGAGGCATTCGAGCAGATCCGCCTCGCCGACCGGTTGGGCTTCAACTGCAGCTGGCACGTCGAGCATCATTTCCGGGAGGGACGCTCACACTCGCCGGCGCCGGAGGTGATCATCGGCGCGCTGTCACAATGCACCGAACAGCTCCGCTTGGGCTTCGGCGTGACGTTGATGCCGCACGGCTTCGGCCCGCCGATGCGCGTGGCGGAGAAGGTGGCCACGGCCGACATCCTCTCGGGCGGACGGATCGAGTGGGGCACCGGCCGCTCGACGCCGATGGAGCAAGCCGCGTTCGGTGTCCCGCGAGACGAGAGCCGCGACCAGTGGCGCGAGGCGATCGAAGCTGTGGTCGCGATGTGGGAGGAGGAGTACTGCGAGTTTCACGGCCGGTACCTGGACTTCCCGCGCCGGATGGTCACGCCGAAGCCCGTCCAGGATCCCCACCCACCGTGCTGGATGGCGGCCACCAGCGACGGCAGCGCGGCGACCGCCGGCCAGCTGGGTCTCGGCCTGCTGTCGTTCTCGATCCTGCAGCCGCTGGAGAAGATGGCCCAGCACATCGCCGAGTACCGGCGCGGCGCGGCGCACCCGGACCCGTTGACCCGGGTCACGACGAACAAGGTCGCGGCCTACACGCTCGTGCACTGCGCCGACTCGCTGCGCGCCTGCCAGGACAACGGGATCTGGGAGTCGGTGTGGTGGTGGTACAAGAACCTGGCCGAGTTCACGCTGGAATGGGAGCTGCCCAACGTGAGCGCCGAGGAGCGCGACCGGACGTTCCCGCTCCTCCAACGCCAACTCGAGGGGAACTTCGACGCGCACGAGTTCGACGACGCGGACATGATCATCGTCGGCGACCCGCAGCGCTGCCTCGAGAAGATGCTGCGCTATGCCAACCTCGGCGTTGATCAGCTGATCTGCTACGTGCAGTTCGGGTATCTCTCCCACGAGTCGGTCCTGCGGACCATCGAGCTGCTCGGCACCGAGCTCATCCCCGAGCTGGCCCGCCACGACGTCACCACCGACGTCTCGGTGACCACCCGGTGAAGCGGGGCGAGCCCGGCCCGTGAACCGGCCCGAACCCGCCGAGCGGTTCGTGCGCGGGTGCGCCTGGCCGGCCCGTGGCGACGTCGCGTACCCGCGGGCAGACCCCGAAGACCTCGCTCGGCTGCCCCTCGACACCGCCACCAGCGCGCAGCTCCCGGTGGGGGTGCGACTCGAGCTGGTCGGCGACGCGCCCACCGTCGAGCTCCACTACCGCACGGGCACCGACGACCTCGGCTACCGCGGCGCGGGCGCGGGGACGAGCTTCGTCGCCTACCGGGCCGGGGTGCCGGTCGACGAAGCCCCGGCCCAGCTCGGCGCGGGCACCGCCCGCCTCACCCTCGGCACGGGCGACCCCGACGAGCGCGTCATCGTCTATCTCCCCGAGGCGATGCGGCCCGTGGTTGACTCGATCACCCCGATCGGTGGCGCCGTCGCCCCCCCACCCGATCAGCCTCGCTGGCTCGCCTACGGCGACTCGATCGCCGAGGGTTGGGTGGCGTCGAGCCCGGCGGGGGCCTGGCCCGCGATCGTGGGGCGGGACCGAGGCCTCGACGTCATCAACCTCGGTTACGCCGGCGCGGCGCGCGGCGAGCTCGCGACTGCCGAGCAGCTCGCCCACCTGCCCGCCGCGGTCATCTCGATCTCGCACGGCACGAACTGCTGGTCTCGTGTCCCGTTCTCGGCCGCCTTGTTGCGCGAGGGCACCCGGGCGTTCCTCACCCTCATCCGCCACGGCCACCCCCACACCCCGATCGTGGTCACCAGCCCGGTCGTGCGCCCCGACGCCGAGGCCACCCCCAACGCGCTCGGCGCGACGCTCGCCGACCTGCGGGCAGCGATCGAGGACGTCGCCACCGAGCGGCGCGCCGCCGGCGACGATCACCTCACCCTGGTCCCGGGCGGCACCCTCCTCGCCCCCGGCGACCTCGCGGACGGGATCCACCCCGGCGACGACGGGCACCGCACGCTCGCCGCCGTGTTCGGCCGGGCCGTGCGCGACGCCATCGACCCCGGCGGTCGCTGAATGGCCCGCCCCGCCCCCGCCGTCGATCGCGTCGTCGCCGTCTTGGAGTTCCTCGCCACCCGACCCGACGAGGCGTTCGGCGTGTCGGAGCTCGCCCGACGCCTCGACCTGAACAAGGCGACCGCGCACGCCACCATGACCGCGCTGAGCGCCCAGGGTTGGCTGCGGCGCCACCCGACCGACCGGACCTACCAGCTGGGCTCCGCGCTGGTCGCGATCGGCAACGCCGCGGCGCGTCGAAGCTTCGACGTCGTCGACAGCGCTCGTCCGATGATGCAGGAGCTCGCCGACGAGCTCGGGATCCAATGCGTCGCCAGCACCGTCCTCGGCGACGAGATCGTCATGCTCGCCCGCACGGGCACACCTCAGCCGGTCGGCCTCTCCGTCCAGGTCGGTCAGCGCGTGCCGCTCGCGCCGCCGCTCGGGACCGTCTTCCTCGCCTGGTCCAGCGCCGACGCCATCGACGGGTGGCTCCGGCGCCTCGGCGCCGACGCCGACGAGGCCGACCTCGCCCGGTACCGGGCGGCCATCCGCGCGGTGCAGCGTCGCGGCTACTCCCTCGCGCGCGAGGGCGAGGCGCGGATCCGCCTCGACCAGACCCTGGCCGCCCACGACGACGCCGAGCCGATCGTCGCCGAGCTCGGCCACGAGGAATACATCCTCCTCGAGCTCGAGCGCGCTGCCTCGTACCGGCTCAGCATGATCGCGGCGCCGGTGTTCGACGCCGCGGGTCGTGTCACCCTCGCCCTGACCCTGCTCGGCTTCCCCGAGCCGCTCGCCGGACCCGAAGTGCCACAATACGCGGGACGTCTCCGCGCGGCGGCACGTGACGCCACCCGCGCGATCGAGGGTGTCGACCCCACGAGTGGAGACGGCGGACCATGAGCGATCCTCGCGACGCCTTCGACCTCACCGGGCGCGTCGCGGTCGTCACCGGCGCGGGCAGCGGGATCGGTGCCGAGACGGCCCGGGTCCTCGCCGCCGCCGGCGCGGCAGTCACCTGCGCCGACCGCAACGGCCCCGCCGCCGCGGCGACCGCCCGCGCCATCACCGCGACCGGCGCCACCGGGGCGGCGGCCGTCGTCGACGTCGCCCAGCACACCGAGGTCGACGAGCTGCTCGAGCGGGTCGCGGCCGAGCAGGGCCGCGTCGACGTCATGGCGAACGTCGCCGGAATCATCGACCACCAGCTCGTCGTCGACACCAGCGAAGCCGACCTCGACCAGATCCTGGCCGTCAACCTCAAAGGCGTGTTCTTTGGCTGTCAGGCCGCGGCGCGCCGCATGGTCACGCAAGGCTCGGGGAGCATCATCAACCTGTCGTCAGCAGCCATCGACGCGCCCGCCGCGATGCTCGCCGGCTACGCCATGACGAAAGCCGCGGTCGCGCAGCTGACCAAGACGCTGGCCGTCGAGGTCGGTCCCGCCGGCGTGCGCGTCAACGCGCTCGCGCCGGGCTTCATCCTCACGCCGATGGTCGGTCGCCACTTCACCGAACCCGACGGGACGATCGACGAGGAACGCAAGGAACTGACCGTCGCCCCGATCCGCGACGCGACACCCCTGCGCCGGATCGGGGCCCCCGAGGACGTCGCACTCGCCATCTTGTACCTCGCCTCGGACGCCTCGAGCTTCATGACCGGCCAGATCCTCCGCCCCAACGGCGGCGTGGCGATGCCCTGAGATCAATCCGGGCGAGACACCGAGGCTCGGGGTTCCGATACGTTCTCGCCGCAGACGCCGACCATGCCAGGAGGCCCGCGGTGCTCGAGTTTGACTCGCTCGACGAGTACCCCATCCACCAGGTCCCGCTCCCCATGCGGTACGTGGCGACCAGCGACCGCAACTTCTACGACCGGTGCATCTTCCAGGGCGTCGACCACGACGCCGACGCCTACTTCATCACCGGGCTCGGCGTGTACCCGAACCTCGGGGTCATCGACGCGTACGCCACCGTGCGGCGCGGCGACCAGCAATGGGCGATCCGCACGTCGGGTCTACGACCCGACGACAAGCAGGCCCAACAAGTCGGTCCCTATCGCATCGAGGTCATCGAACCGTTCCACGAGCTCCGCCTCGTGTGCGACGCCGACGACCACGGCCTGGGCTTCGATCTCGTCTACCGCTCCGAGTACGGGCCGATCTCGGAGCCCTAGCACCTCCGCCGCCACGGCGACCGCGTCCTGCTCGACGCGTCCCGCTTCGCGGGTGTCGGAACCTGGACCGGCGAGCTGCGCGTCGCGGGTGAGCGGATCGACGTGACACCCGAGCGGTTCACCGCGACCCGGGACCGCTCGTGGGGAATCCGCCCGGTGGGGGAGCCCGAGCCCGCCGGCCAGCCGCGCGGGTTCGGGGGGATGTGGTGGTGCTGGATCCCACTGCGCTTCGAAACCTTCGCGCTACACCTGATCCTCGAGGAAGACCCGGTCGGGCTGCGAAACACGAACTTCGCGGTGCGGCTGTGGCCGGCGGCGACCGGTCGACCCGTCGAACAACTCGGCTGGCCGTTGCCCGAGATCCGCTACGAGTCGGGCACACGACGCCCGACCCACGCCACGATCGAGCTCACCGGACGCGACGGCACGTCCTCAACCCTCGAGATCGACCCGGTGCTCGGCATCCCCCTCAACGTCGGCTGCGGGTACGGCGCCGACCCCGACTGGACCCACGGCGTCTGGAAAGGCGAAGCCTGGGTCGAGGGATCCGTCTACGACCACCAAGACCCCGCGGTGTCGGGACGGGGGGCCTTCTCCATCACCGACCATCTCGCGCGCGCGACCTTCGACGGCGAAGTCGGCTGGGGGATCTTCGAGCACGGCTCGATCGGCCGCCACGACCCGTCCGGGTTCGCCGACCTCGGCTCCGTCGCCCCCTGACCGCGTCGCGGCGGCGGGCCGCGCCTGCCCTCCTGTTCGAAGCGCGGATGACCGGACCGTCGCCGTCGATCACGCGCCCCACGGTTCGGCTGGTTCTCTCCGGACGTCAATCATGGAGCGCGGCGCGAGAGCGTCGCTCAGGTTCGGCGACGAAGTAGGCCGCCAGCAGACCGGCGACAGCCAGCGCGAGGCCGGTGGCGCGCTGCGGGTCTACCCGGCCGCGGGGCGGTCCCGGCACGGCTGGTTGCCGCAGACGTTCACGACCGCGCCGTCGGGTTCGAGGAAGTCGGATTTCTGGCGGCGGGCCGTGGGTGAGGAGCGCGGGTCGGGGTGGGGGTCGTGGCCGGCCCGGTCGGGCAGGTTGCCGGGGGGCGGCGCCGGTGTGCCGCTGTCCCAGACCATGAGCGCCGAGCCTCGGTACGGGTACGAGGTGATGCTGGGAATGCCCCACAGCTGGGGCTGCTCGGGTGAGCGGCCGGGCGCGAGCGCCGGACGGTGGGTGTGGGCGCCGATGGTGCGGGCCTCGACCTCGGTGGTGACGTTCGCCACCTGGTGGTCGCCGAACGCCTCGTCGAGGAGCACGGTGTGGCGGGGCGTGCCCGGGTACGGGTCGCGGGTGAGGTGCTCGGCGTACCCGTCGGCGTCGCCGCGGTCCCAGAGCATCTGCAAGATGCTGAGTGTCAGCGTGCGGGCGACGGGGTCGGGGTAGGCCTGTGTGCTGATCTGCTCGTAGGCGTCGTAGTCGATGCTGCGTGACAACAAGGTGCTGAAGTTCATGCCGGGCACGCCGAGCACGGCCCGCGTCCAGTCCTGGGCGACGGCGGTGGCCGCGCCGCCGAGGATCCCACCGAGGCTGTTGCCGTCGTAGAAGAGCTCGCGGTGATCGATCACCGAAGCGCCCGAGGCCCCTTGGAACGCGGGGCTCGACGCCAACCCGTCGGGGGTGATCATGAGGCGGCCGAGCATCAGCGTGTTGAGGATCCCCTGCTGGAGCCGATCGGGGATCGACGGGAATCGCGACAGGTCCTGGAGCGTGGCGGCGACATTCGGGACGTCGTCGGACGAGAGGCCGAGCCACCGGGTGGCGCAGAACACGAAGTTGTGCTCTTCGGCCATGGCCCGCACGTCCGAGGAGTCGACCTCGGCCTCGTTGCCGAGCAGACCGTGCCCGTACACGCCGGGCCGGGCGGGGTGCACGGTGCCGTCGCTGGCCAGGGCGGCGCGGGGGACGATGCACTCGAACCGCGCCGGGTAGGTGCCGGTCCGCATGGGTAGCCCGTCGGCGCCGAGCGCGAGCTGGCTGCCGGGGCTGCCGTCGCCGGTCAGGTAGCTCGGGACGCTGAACGTTCCGGTGACGACGCGGGCGATTCCGGGATCGGTGCTGGCGGTCACCGTGGCGACGTGGAACGCGGGCGCGTGGCCGTCTAGGGAGGCGAACGCGTCGTCGCGCATGTGCAGCATCGAGCCGGCGATGCTGCGGCTGCTGGCGATCGTGAAGTCCCAGGCCAGGTACAAGTCCCGGCGGCCGACCCCGGCGTGTTGCAGGCTGGCGAAGAGCTGGTTGAAGTGGGCGCGGCGGGCCTCGATGGCGGGGTTCGTGGTGCGATGGTCGTCCCGGTAGTCGCGAAACGCGGCGCCGGCCGGGATCGTCTGCCCGGCTGCGTCGTGCAGTTGGCGGAGCGCCACGATGATGTGGTGTCCCTCGGGGAAGTTCACCGCGGGCCGGACGATGAGGAGCCGCTCGTTGGCGCGGGGGGCGGTTTGGTCCAGCTCCGCCCAGTAGGGGACGCGTCGACCGGTGGTCGCGTCGAGCAGCACGATTGGCGCGTCGCGGTCGAGGGAACGGCCAATGTCGGTCGACGCGGCGGCGCCGCTGCGGGCCAGGTCGAGGCCGGGCACGAACGTGAGGACGGCCGAACCGGGGCTGAACCCGTCGTTGCGGTCCCACGCCGTCGGGTCGATCGGCGTGCCAGCCGCGTTCTGTGGCATGGCTTGGAGCTGGAAGTCGACCCGCCGGCCGGTGGCCGTCGTGGGATCCGCGACCGTGAAGTAGTCGTTCGGGAAGGGGAGCAGGCACTCCTTCGGGTCGAGGAAGTCGCACGTGCCGTTCGGCGTCGCCGCGGAGCGGGGGGTGGCGCCGGCGGGTCGCGGGGGCAGCGCCGCCGCCAGCACGCCGAGCGTGACCAGCACGACGGTCGCGGCGCGTGCTCCGCCCACGAGGCCGCGCCCGGCTCGGGTCCCCCTCACGTCGGTGACCGTACCTTCCCGCCCGGACGGCTGCCCCCACCGGCCGCCCGCCTGGCGCGCGAGACGTCTACGGTGGCGCGATGGCCACCGCTTCCCGTACCGAGCTGCCCTTCCATCTGCAGGGGAACTACGCGCCGGTCCCCGACGAGGTCGACGCTCGCGAGCTGCCGGTGACCGGCGCGGTGCCCCAGGAGCTGGCCGGCCGCTTTCTCCGCAACGGCCCGAACCCGCACCACGGCGGGTCGGCCCACTGGTTCCTCGGCGACGGGATGCTCCACGGCCTCGAGCTCGGTGACGGGCGAGCCCGCACGTACCGGAACCGGTACGTGCAGACCAAGTTGCTGCGGGGGGAGGGGACGTTCATCGACGACCAGGGTCGCGTCGATCTCCGCGTCGACGCAGCCAACACCCACGTGGTCGGCCACGCGGGACGCATCCTCGCCCTCGTCGAGAACGGGTTCCCCTACGAGGTCACGCCCGAGCTCGACACGGTTGGCTGGTTCGACTTCGACGGCCGCCTCACGACCGCGATGACCGCGCACCCCAAGCTCGACCCGGCCACCGGCGAGCTGCACTTCTTCGGGTACGGCTTCATGGCCCCGTACCTGACCTACCACGTCGCGGACCGCGACGGGACGCTGGTGCGCAGCGAGCCGATCTCGGTTCCCGGCCCGACCATGATCCACGACTTCAACCTGACCGAACACCACGTGATCTTCATGGACCTCCCCATCGTGTTCGACCCCGACCTCGCCGCCCGCGGCGGCTTCCCGTACCGCTGGGATGACGCCTACGGCGCCCGCCTCGGCGTGATGCCCCGGGGTGGCGGCGACGCCGACGTGCGCTGGTTCGACGTGGAGCCCTGCTACGTCTTTCATGCTCTGAATGCCTACGAGCAGGACGGGTCGGTGGTGCTCGACGTGGTCCGGTACCCGCGGCTCTGGGACCGGTCGAACGAGGACTTCGCGCCCGCGTACCTGACCCGCTGGACCGTCGATCTCGGGGCGGGCACGGTGAAAGAGGAGCAGCTCGACGACCGGCCGATCGAGTTTCCCCGGGTCGACCCGCGCGTCGTGGGGCGACCCCATCGCTACGGCTACGCGCTCCAGGCACCGGGCGGGATCGGCGACGAGCACGCCACGCTCGTCAAGTACGACCAGGCGTCCGGCGATGCCGAGGTCCATGACTTCGGGGCGGGTCGGGAGCCCGGCGAGCCCGTGTTCGTGCCCCGCGCTACCGGCAGCGCTGAGGACGACGGATGGGTGCTCACCTACGTCTACGACGCGGCCCGCGACACCAGCGACTTCGTGATCCTCGACGCCGCCGACTTCACCGCACCGCGGCGGGCCGCCGTCGCGTTGCCCCAGCGGGTCCCGTTCGGGTTCCACGGCTCGTGGATTCCCGATCGCGTCTGAGCCGCCTCGCCCCACCCAGGGCGGAGGGCCGACGCGGGCGCGACACTGGCGTCATGCCCGACTCCGGCTTTGACCTGGCGTCCACGTTCGTGCACCTCGGCCTCGGCGCCCGTGCGGTCCCCGTCCCCGACTTCGCGTTCAACCCCGAGTTCCTCGACGACTACCAGCGGCGCTTCGCCGACGACGGCGACGAAGGCCGCTTGGTCTGCCTGGGTCCCCCAAGGCCAGACCTGGGACACCTGGGAGCGCCACCCCGCCGGCGAGGAGCTCGTCGTGTTGGTCAGCGGACAGGTCGATCTCGTCCAGGAGCTCGACGGTCAGCCTCACACCGTCGAGCTGCATCCCGGCCACGCGGCCGTGAACCCCCGCGGCGTGTGGCACACCGCCACCGTCCACGAGCCGGGCATCGCCCTGTTCGTCACCCCGGGCCGGGACACCGAGCACCGCCCCCGCTGAACCACCCGTGGCGGTGGACCGCCGCGCCGACCACGCTCGGATCGAGACGCCGACGCGGTGAGCCCGACCAGCACGGCTCCCTGGCGTCGGCTCCATCGTCACTCGAGGTCGGCGGTCCTCGGGTCGGTCGCGACGACGCCAATAGAGTGGGGGAATGGTCCCCATCCCGACCACCGATCTCGCCCCCGACGCCATCGACTTTGGCGACATGACGATCTGGGACCGAGACGACTGGCCGGGGATGTTCGCCGCCCTGCGCCACGAACGCCCCATCTCGTGGCATACCGAACCCGAGATTCCCGGCTTGACCTTCGGCCCCGGCCCCGGCTTCTGGTCGCTCGTCCGCTACGCCGACATCGTGGCCGCCAGCCGCAACCCCGAGGTGTTCATCTCCGGGCAAGGCACCAACATCCCCGACTTTCCCCCCGAGGTGTACGAGTTCCTCGGCTCCATGATCAACATGGACCCGCCCCGACACACCCGGTTCCGCCTCATCGTCAACCGTGGGTTCACGCCCCGCCAGGTCGGCGCGATCGAGCAGAGCGTCCACGATCGAGCCCGATCCATCGTCGACGCGGTCGCCCACCAAGGCAGCTGCGATTTCGTCAGCGAGATCGCAGCCGCGCTGCCCCTGCAGATCATCTGCGACATGGTCGGGATCCCCGAATCCGACTACGGCCTGATCTTCGAGAAGACCAACGTCGTGCTGGGCGCCAGCGACCCCGAGTACGGCGGGGAGATCACCGCCGCGTTCACCGCCGCCCAGGAGCTCTGGCAGTACGCCCAGGACCTGCGCGCCGACCGGCTCCGCCATCCCCGCGACGACATCACCACCACGATCTCGCAAGCCGAGGTCGACGGGCACAGCCTCACCCCCGAGGAGTTCGGCTCCTTCTTCGTCCTCCTGGTCGCCGCGGGCAACGAGACCACCCGCAACGCGATCAGCCATGGCATGAAGGCACTCACCGATTTCCCCGACCAGCGTCGCCGCTGGCTCGACGACTTCGAGGGGATCGCGCCGGGCGCGGTCGAGGAGATCATCCGCTGGGCCACCCCGGTCATCCACTTTCGGCGCACCTGCGTCGCCCAGGACGTCGAGGTCGGCGGCACCCACTTCGAGGCGGGCCAGAAAGTCGTTCTCTGGTACAACTCGGCGAACCGCGACGAGGCGTACTTCGACGACCCCTACCAATTTGACGTCACCCGCAAACCCAACGAACACCTCGGGTTCGGCGGCGGCGGCCCCCATTTCTGCCTCGGCGCCCACCTCGCCCGGCGCGAGATCAGCGTCATGTTCGAGGAGCTCCTCCGCCGACTCCCCGACATCGAGGTGACCGGCGAGCCCGAGATGCTGCGCTCAAACTTCATCCACGGCATCAAACGGATGCCGTGCTCGTTCACGCCGCGCTAGCGGGTCATCGGCGCGGGTCCGAGCCATGGTGGCGAGCCGGTCGCGACCGCCGAACCCGGCCGATCTGAGCGCGAACGACCTACGGGACCTCACCTTCCCGACTAATTCGTGGGCGCGCTGGAGGCCGGGTGCGGTTGATCGGTCTCCGCGGTCTCGGTGAGGGGCTCATCGGAAGCGGTCACGACTCCGGGGGCGGCCGCAGTGTCGTCGATCTGGTCGAGCTTGGCGTGAGACTGGCCGCTCGCTGAGGCCTGTGGCTGCTCGTTCTCGGAGCGCAACCTGTCCCGATCCTCGCGCACGCGTCGCGTCTCCCTGCGCTCGTGGTGTCGATTGACGGCGTTTGCTCCCTTCCGTCGGACCCCCCACAACAACAATGCAACTCCGAGTACGACCGCGGCTCCCGTGATGGCCCCGACGACGAACAGCGATGCGGCGCTGTGGATCCCCAGTCTCTCCCCAAAGACGGTCGGATTCGTGATGGTGACGTTGTTCTTCCAGATGAGATCGATGCCGAACGCTGCTGCGACGACGATCAGGAGCAGGGCTATGACGATCATGGCGCACCTCGGTTCCGCGTAGGCAACGCGAGCGTGCCCAACGCGTGTACGAATAAAACAGAACGGTCCGGGCCGGCCACCCGCCCCCTGATGCGGGCGGCCCGATCACCGCGTGTGGTCGGGCGACCAGTCATGGGCTCGGCTACCAACCCGGTGGCCCGTTGACCCGGCAACCCAGAGCACGGCGCCAATTGCAACCAACACCACGCCGAGCAGCCACAAGATCGAAACGCCGAACAGCAGACCGAGCAAGAGGAAGATGATCCCAGCAACCAACATGGGAGAACCCCTCAAGCATGCATCTCGGCATGACCGGATTGTGCGGCCACCGGCGTGACAGTGCCGTGACGCCCGTCTCCAGTCCATGGTGAGATCGGCGTGCTCCCCGCTGTCCGGTTCGCGCGGTGTCGAGAAGACCAAAACCGCGGCCCACCAGCACTCACGCGAAGTTCGACATCACCCAGCGCAAGGACCCGCATTCGTCGCGGCATCCAACGGATGCCGATCTCGGTCACCCCGGCCTGACCCGCCGGCCTGATCGGCGGGCGTCGGCTGGGCGGCCCGCCTCAGGCGGGCTGGAACTCCACCGGGATCGCGTCGTAGGCGCACGCGAAGGCGCTCGGCACCCTCGCCGGCGGCGCGCCCCGAGCGAGGTGCAAGACGGGGAGCCGACGGAGCAGCTCTTCGAACATCACGCGGATCTCGAGGCGGGCCAGCGACGCACCGAGGCAGAAATGGGTGCCGAACCCGAACGCCACGTGATGGTTGTGGGCGCGGGTCACGTCGAACGTGTCGGGGGCGTCGAAGGCCCGTTCGTCCCGGTTGGCCGACGCGTACATCAAGAGCAGCTCGTCGCCAGCCCGGATCGTCTCGTCGCCCAGCGGGGTGTCCTCGGTGGCGGTGCGACGCATGTTCAGGATCGGCGTGACCCAGCGGATGAACTCCTCGACGCCCGTCGCGGCGAGCAGGCCCGGGTCGGCGACGAGCCGGGCCCGCTGGTCCGGGTGGCGCATCAGCTCGAGGCACATCGTCCCGATCACGGTACGGGTTGTCTCGGCGCCGCCGTCGAGCAGCAGGAGCGCCTCGTGCACGATCTCGTCGTCGTTGGGTGGGCGGGTCGTGCCGTCGGGGAACTCGACGTCGCCGTGAGCCCAGACCGAGAGGAGGTCGTCGCGGGGCTCGCGGCGGCGGGCCTCGAGCGTCTCGAGCGCGACCGCGACGAACTCGAGCACCGCGGTCATCGTCGCGTCGCTCGGCTGCGGGTCGGAGCCGTCCGTCGGATAGGTGCCGCCCGACAGCATCGTGACCTGCGACCATTCTTGACACTTGGGTGCCAGCTCGCTCGGGAACCCCAGCAGCTCGCAGATCACCCGGGCGGGCAGCGGCGCCGCCAAGTCGGCGACGACGTCACACGCACCGAGGGGCGCCACCCGGTCGATGAGCTCGGTGACGATGCCGCGCACATGGTCCTCGTGCTGCTTGACCGATCGGGGTGTGAACCGGCGAGCCACTAGCCGCCGCTTGTTCTGGTGCAGTGGATCGTCGTTGTTGATCGACGACACGTCCCCGACGATGTGGGGTCGAGAGCCGCCCGACGACGTGAATCGGCCCGTGTCCTTCTCGACGTCGACGACGTCGTGGTACCGGCTGATACCCCAGATGCCGTTCACCTCGTCGCGGTACACGGGCGCTTCGTCGCGCAGGCGCCGGTAGGCGGGGTAGGGATCTCCGGCGTAGAAGCCACCGTCGAGCAGGTTCACGTCGAGCCCCATCCGGCCTCCTCGCACCGAGCGGGTGCCGCGCACACGCGGCGCGCCCGCTCCTCGGGGTCGTACGAACGCGCACATTAGTGTCGCCGGCTGTGACCGCCGGGTGGGAGCCGCCGCCGCGCCTCGACACCCGACTCTCGGTCCTCTCGTGGAATCTCTGGTGGCGCTTCGGACCCTGGGCGGCCCGCCAGCCCGCCATCGACGCGACCGTGTGCCGCCTCGCCCCCGACGTCGTCTGCCTCCAGGAGGCGTGGGAGACCCGCGACGGGGAGAGCCAAGCCGAGCGCATCGCCACCGCACTCGGCGGCCACCACGCGGCGTACGCCCCCGCGGTCGGCCTCGACATCGCCGCGGAGAGCCTCGGCAACGCCATCGTGTCCCGCTGGCCGATCCGGCACACCGAGCTGCGCCGCCTCCCCGCCCCCGACGGTCTCAACGAGCTCCGCGTCGCGATGCGAGCCGACCTCGACGGGCCCCGCGGCCCGATCGAGGTGTTCGTCACCCACCTCAACTGGCGCATGGACCAAAGCGACGTCCGCCAGGACCAGGTCCGAGCCCTGGCCGAATTCGTGGCCGAGACCGCCGAGGGCCGCTCGTTCCCGCCCGTGGTCTGCGGCGACTTCAACGCCGAACCCGCCTCCGACGAGATGCGGATGCTGACCGGGCTCGCCCCGGTGCCCGTCCCCCGGCTCGTGTTCCTCGACGCCTGGCGCACCGCCGGCGACGGCGGCCCGGGCTACACCTGGTCGAACGCGAACCCGTTCGCGGTCGTCGACTCCGAACCCGACCGACGCATCGACTACGTCTTGGTCGGCTACCCACGGGACCAGGGCGCCGGCGAGGTGGTCGCGGCCCGGGTCGAGGCCACCCACCCGGTCGACGGGGTGCAGCCCTCGGACCACTACGCCATCTACGCCGAGCTGCGGTACTAAACCCGACCCCCGAACGGGCCAGCCGGGGCGGTCGCGGTGAGGGAATGGCGCCCACGGGTCCGTTTGGGGCGCATCGGCTGTCGACTGGCCGTTTCTGGGGGTGGTCGGCAAGAATGGGGGTCTCATGAGCGTCGAGTCCCGCGATTCCGCGTCCCTGAAGCCGGCTGAGCTCGATGAGTTCGGGCAATTCGTCGAGGGGGTGGGTCTCCCGATCGACGATCAGGCACTGGATCGACATCTCGAGCAGTTCCCCCTCGTCGCGCTCTGCATCGAGGACACCGACCTGCACGGCTTCTTGTTCGGCTCCCTCGAACGCATCGGCGGGACGCCGTGCATCCTGTGGGGGCTGGGCGCCACCAAGAAGGGCCGCACCGCCCGGCTCACGCTCGAGTCGCTGGTCGGCGAGCTGTACCGCCGGGCCGCGATCTCGTTTCCCGACGAGGACGTCCTCGTCGCGGGCCGCATCGCCCACCCCGCCGCCTACTCGCTGTTCCTCGAGCTCAGCGATGTCTGCCCTCGCCCCCGCTACACCCCCAACGGGGAGGAGCGGGCCTGGGGACGCCGGCTGGCTCGACGCTTCGGCTGCGACGCCGGCTACGACGACCGCAAGTTCCGGGTCAAGGCCCACGGGGGTTCGGAGGCGGTGTTCGACGCCCGCCACGTGAAGCTGGGCGGCAAAGCCGCCGCGGAGCTCGTCGGCACGGTCCGCCCCGACAAGGGCGAGGCGCTCATCGCGTACGGCTGGGCGATGGCCGAGGCCCTCGCCGGCCAGCTCGGCCGCCGCTCCGCCTGACCCTCAGCGGGCCGGCGCCACCACCGCGTCGAGCTGGAGGGCCAACGCCGCCGGGGTTGTGACCGGCGCCCGGCACGCGTACCGCTCGCACACGTACGCGGTCGCCACCCCGTCGACGAGCCGACGGTCGGCGAGCAGCGGCGAGACCTCCGTGCCGGCGCCGGGCGGCGCGCGGAGCGTCACCGCGTTCGGGAGCAGCCGGCCGAGCACGACCCTCTGCAGCGCCACCGCGTCCGGACCATCACCGATCACCGCGACCTCCACCGGCGCGGCGAGCGACCGCTCGAGCGCGCCCAGCAGGTACGGGAAGGCGAGCGGATGCTCGCCGAGGACGGGGCCCAAGATCCGCAGCCAGCGACGCGCCGGCACCTCGTAGCGATCATCTCCGGTGAGCGCGGCGAGGCGCAGCAATCCCCTACAGGCGAGCGAGTTCGCGGCCGGTGTCGCACCGTCCTGGATGTCCTTGGGGCGAACGATGAGCGCCTCGGCGTCGCTCCCGGTGCTGTAGAAGCCGCCGCCGTCGGGATCGCTGAAGTTCTCCAGGAGGCCGTCGGCGGTGCGGCGCGCCTCGACCAGCCAGGCGGGGTCGTCGACCTCGGCCAGGCTCAGGAGCGCCTCGAGCAACGCCGCGTAGTCCTCGGCGAACGCGAGGAACCGCGCCTGGCCGTCCTGGCAGGTGTGCAGCAGCCGGCCGTCGTCGCGACGCAGCGAGCCGAGCAGGAACCGGGCGGTGGTGCGCGCCGCGTCGAGCCAGTCGGGCCGGTCGAACGCGCCGGCGGCCTCGGTCAACGCCCGGAGGAACAACGCGTTCCAGCCCAACAGGATCTTGTCGTCGAGGCCTGGACGGACCCGCCGGGCCCGGACCTCGAGCAGCCGGGGGATCACCCGCTCGACCGCGGCGGGACGCGCCTCGGTGCGGTCCACGACGTGGAGGATGTTGCCGCGAAACCCGGTGTGGGGATCCTCGAAGTTGCCGCCGCGCGTCACCCCGAAGTAGCGGATGACCTCCGGCGCGTCGGCGCCGCAGACCGCCTCGACTTCCTCGAGCGACCACAGATAGAACTTGCCTTCCACCCCCTCCGAATCGGCGTCCTCGGCCGCGAAGAAGCCGCCCGCCTCATGGCGCAAGTCGCGCTGCACGTAGGCGACAAGGTCCTCAGCGACGCGCCGGTACCGAGGATCACCGCTGGCCAGCCAACCCTGGGTGTACGCGCCGAGGAGGAGTGCCTGGTCGTAGAGCATCTTCTCGAAGTGCGGGACGAGCCAGCGCTCGTCGACCGAGTACCGGTGGAAACCGCCGCCGACGAGGTCGTACATCCCGCCGGCGGCCATGCCGTCGAGCGTCTTCGTCGCCGTCTCGATCTCGCCGACGCGGAGGAGGAACTCGATGGTGGAGGCAGGCGGGAACTTGGGCGCACGCCCGAAGCCTCCCCACTCCGGGTCGAGCTGGCCGCGAAGCACACGCACGGCGTCGGAGAGGATCCCGCGCTCGAGCGGCTCGCGCGACGGCGCGATCTGCGCGCTGCGACGCATGGCGTCGACGAGGACGCCGGCCTGCTCGGTCACGTCGTCGCGCCGGTCGCGATACGCGTTCGCGATGGCGACGAGCAACTCCCGGAACGACGGCAGTCCGTGGCGCGGCTCGGGCGGGTAGTACGTGCCGCCGAAGAACGGCGCGCCGTCGGGAGTGAGGAAGACGGTCATCGGCCAGCCGCCCTGCCCGGTGAGCGACACGACGGCGTCCATGTACAGCGCGTCGACGTCGGGACGCTCTTCGCGGTCGACCTTGACGCTGACGACGAGCTCGTTCATCAGCGCAGCGGTCTCCTCGTCCTCGAACGACTCATGCTCCATGACGTGGCACCAGTGGCAGGCCGCGTAGCCGACCGAGAGGAGCACGGGCTTGTCCTCGGCGCGGGCGCGCGCGAACGCCTCCTCGCCCCACGGGTACCAGTCGACGGGGTTGTCCGCATGCTGCAGCAGGTACGGGCTCGTCTCCTGCGCGAGGCGGTTCGGCATCCGGCGACCTTAGCCGGGGACTGGCACCATCGACCCGTGCCCGCCGTCGTTCCCTGGATCCCCGCGTCGCCGCCTGCGCTGGTCGCGCCGGCGACCGCGGCGCCGTGCCGCCTGGCACATCTGCGCTTCACCGGTCCTCGCGGCGTCTTCGACAACGGGCTCGCCGGCAGCGGATACGCCGGATCGATCATCTTCCGAAACGACGGGCCGGCGTGCTCGCTCGTTGGACAGCCGCGCCTCCGCTTCGTCGGCGGCCCCGCCGCGCGCGTCCACCAGGTCGAGGCCGGGCTGACCAAGGACATCCAACCGACGCCGGACTTCCTCCCGGCACCGTTCTCCGTTCGGGCGCTGCCGACCGGCCGCAGCGCATGGGTAGAGGTCGCGTGGCGTTCGTGGTGCGCGCCGGGGAATCCCGGAGGCGGGCAGATGTCGCCGCCGCCGAGCGCCCTCGAAGTGACGCTCCCGTCAGGCGACGTCGCCCGCTTTCCCGTCGGTGGGACACCCGTGTGTTACGGGCCTGCGCTGACCTCGAGCGTGGAAGCGGGCGCGTTCAGGCCGTACCTGCCGCCGGCCAAGCAATCGACGACGATCCCGCTGAAGGCCTCACTCGACTCGCAGCTCTACGACGCCGTCCGCGGCAAGACCTTGCGCTACCGCGTCACCCTGCGCAACCCGACCTCACGGCCGTACCGCTTCGCGAAGTGCCCCGTCTACGTCGAGGAGCTCGGCGGCGCGAAGGCGCTGGTCGCACAGCGAGGCATCGCGAAGGAGATCCACTTCCTCAACTGCCGCAACGTCGGCGCGATCGCTCCGGGACAATCGGTGACCTTCGCCATGGAGATCCACGTGCCTCGGACGCTGAAGGCCGCGGATCTGCTCGAGTGGCAGCTCGCGCCGCGCGCGTACTCGGCGCCGTGGGCGCCTGCGAACGTCGTCCTCACGGGTTGATGCGATGATCGAATCCGTGGGACGGACGTATGAGGACCTGGAAGTGGGAGCGGTCTACCGGAGCCGCTTCGGCCGGACCGTGCTCGACGCCGACAACGTCTGGTTCACCCTGCTGACGATGAACACGAATCCGATCCACTTCGACGCGGAGCACGCGGCAAAGACCGAATGGAAGCGCCCGCTCGTCGATTCGACCTTCACGCTCGCGCTCGTCACCGGGCTCTCGGTCGCGGACGTTTCCGAGCGGGCCGTCAACCTCGGCTGGCGCGAGGTGCGCCTGCCGGCGCCGGTCTTCGCCGGAGACACGATCCGTGCCGAGACGGAGATCCTCGAGAAGCGCGAGTCGCAGTCGCGGCAGGGCCAGGGCATCGTCACCGTGCGGACGCGCGGGCTCAACCAGCGCGACGAGGTCGTGATCGAGTTCGAGCGGACGATCATGGTGCCGATTGCTGACGACTGAGCGGCTCGTTCTGCGGAAGCCGCGACCCGACGACGACCTGACGGCGTGGGTCGCCGACACCGAGGTTCAAGAGTGGATCGGCGTGGACCACGACCCGGCCGAGGTGATCGAGCGCTGGATGCGCCGCTGGGAGCTCAACGGCATCGGGCCGTTCATCGTCGAGCTAGACGGGCGTTTCATCGGACGCGCCGGCTTCATCGTCTGGGACTCGCGCACGTGGGAGCCCTCGTCGTACGACGTCGCCGGCGAGCATTCGGAGACGGAGCTCGGCTGGGCGATCCTGAGCCCGCACTGGGGCCAGGGCTATGCGACCGAGGCGGCGCAGGCGGCGCGCGACTGGATCGAGCGCGACCGGATCATCTCCCTCATCCATCCGGCGAACGTGCGCTCGCAGCGCGTGGCGGAGAAGCTTGGCGCGCACATCGGGCGGCGCGTCGAGACGCCGAACGCGCCGGCCGACGTGTGGGTCCATCCCCGATGAGCTTCCAGCCACTCGAAGGCAAGCTCGTCGTCGACGTCACGTCGTCGCTCGCCGGGCCGTACTGCACGCAGCTGCTCGCCGCGCTCGGAGCGGACGTGATCAAGGTCGAACCGCCCGACGGAGACCACGCGCGCGCATGGGGCCCCCCGTTCGTCGGCGACGACGGTGCGCTCTGGTTCGCGGCCAACGCGGGGAAGCGGACGGTCATCGTCGACCTCGCGCGTGAACACGAACGCATGCTCGAGCTCGTAGACAGCGCCGATGTTTTCGTCCAGAGCCTCCGCCCCGGCCTCGCAGAGCGACACGGGCTCGACGCCGCCTCGCTCCGGCTGCGCAAGCCGTCGCTCGTGCACGTGTCGGTCGGCGCGTATGCAGATCGTCCGGGCTACGACCCGCTCGTCCAAGCAGCGAGCGGAATCATGAGCGTCACCGGCGAGGCGGCCGGGCCGCCCGTACGCGTCGGCGTCTCGCTGATCGACTTCGCCACCGGCCAGTGGGCGGCGATCGGAGTGCTGGCGTCCCTGCTCCGCGGCGGGGGCGCCACGATCGCTGTCTCGCTCCATGAGACCGCGCTCGCTCTCCTCGCAGGCCACATCGCCGGCGTCGCGTCGACCGGCGAGACCCCGGGACGACACGGCACCGCCTTCCCGCTGATCGCGCCGTATGAGGTCTTCGGCGGCGATCTCATGATCGCCGCCGGCAGCGACGCGCTATGGAAGCGGCTGCGCGCAGTGCTCGAGCTCGCCGACGACCCGCGTTTCCGCACCAACCCGGATCGCGTTCGCAACCGCGAGGCGCTGCGCAACGCGATCGAGGATGCGCTTGCCGGCCGGCCGACCGAGGACTGGGAACGGGAGCTCGTCGATGCCGGCATTCCCGCCGCGCGGGTGCGGACCGTGCCCGAGGCGATGGCGGACGAGCACGCGGCGGCGCTCGGAATCTTCCAGCAGCTCGGGGACGGCATCACCGTCGCGCCGCCGTTCACGGTGGACGGCGACCGGCCGCTCTACCCCTCGCCGCCACCCAGATTCCCACGGCGGTGACGAGAGTCGCGCCCCACAACCAGTTGACCGAGAACCCGAGCACGCTCGGGACCTGATGCGAGCTCCATCCGCGCTCGACGACCTGCTCGAGCCAGCCGTCGTTCAGCATGTTCGCGACGCCGAAAGCAGAGAGCAGCGCGAGGTAGAGCGAGACTCGGTTCGGGACACGCGAGAGAATCAATGCCGTCAGGGCGAACAGCAGCCCCTGCAGCCCGTGGTCCACCCGGTGATGGACGGCATGGTGCAGCGGATCGTGGAAGCTCGCCAGCTTCCCGGTCTGGAAGACCCTGCCGAGCACCGGGACGCCGTCGAGGTAGAAGCCGAGCAGGGCAGCGATCCAGGGCGCGGCGAGGACGATGAGAACCGCGCCGACGACGATGCGAGCCCGGTCTCCGCGCGGCCGCGATGGTGGCGGCCTGCGGGCGAGGAACGTCAGCGCGAGCGCGAGGGCAACGCCCGCCGCAGGGATCGCGTTCTCCCACCTCGCATCCAGGTTGCTCTGCTGGACGACGCCGGGCAGCACGGCGTACGCGCAGAGCACCGCCGCCACGGCTGCGATCCAACGCAGCGCCGGCGAAAGGAGCGGCGCGAGCACGCCGAGGATCGCCAGCGCAATGAGCGCGTCCGGGAAGTTCAGCTCGACGACGAGTCGGCTGAACCCGCCGCGCAGGCCGCTCCCGGTGACGTTGTAGAGCTCGTTCGCGGGCAGCCGGGAGTACGTGACGACGACGGCGACGGCCTCGGCGGCGAGCAGCCCCCAGACGACCCGAACCTCGCGCATCGTCTACGGCCAGTTGCCGGCGCGGTAGACGTAGCCCTCGAGCCGGCGGCCGAGCAAGCCCTCCAGCCACGCCGAGATTGCGATGAGCGCGTCGAGGTCGACGCCGGTCTCGACCCCTTCCCCGTCGAGGAGGTAGACGAGATCCTCCGTCGCGACATTGCCCGTCGCCTTCGGCGCGTACGGGCAGCCGCCGAGGCCGCCCACCGACGCATCCAAAAGGCGCGCGCCGCCCTCCACCGCTGCGAGCGCGTTCGCGTATCCGGTGTTGCGCGTGTTGTGCCCGTGGAATCCCTCCGCCCCGGTCCGTTCGACGAGCGCTCGCACGTGCGACGGCGTCGCGACGCCGATGGTGTCGGCGAGGACGACCTCGGCCCGCCCGGCGAAGCGCGCGGCCAGCTCGGCGACGACCCCATCGTCGACGCGGCCCTCGAACGGACAGCCGAAGCAGACGGAGATCGTCACCGTCGCCGGCACGTCCGCGCCCGCGACGATGGACTCCGCAGTCGCGACCGCATCGGCAAGGGAGACGTTCCCGTTCGCCCGGTTGAAGGACTCCGTTGCGGCGAACGTGACGTTCACGCGGTCGAGGCCCGCGGCCCGGAAGCGCTCCCACCCTCGCTCGTTCAGGACGAGCCCGGACAGCTCGACGCCCGGGCGCCGCTCGACCGCCGCCACGACCTGCTCCGCCCCGGCCATCTGCGGGACGCGGTCATCGCGGACGAAGCTCACCGCTTCGATGCGCGGCAAGCCGGTCGCGGCCAGGCGGCCGACGAGATCGGCGCGAACGGCGGGTGCCAGCGCCTCGGGCTCGTTCTGGAGGCCGTCGCGCGGTCCGACGTCGCAGAGGGTTAGCCGCACCCGGAGAGCGTAGTTGCCCACGATGCCGCCCGGCCCGCGTCGCCCTACCGTCAGTGCATGCACCCGTCGGCCTCCTTCAGCGCCGCGATCCGCGTGCGGATCGACAACCATCCCGGCGCCTTCGCCCGGCTCGCAGCCGCCGTCGGCGCGGCCGGCGGCCTGCTCGGTGCGATCGACCTCGTACGGGTCGAGCGCACCACGAAGATTCGCGACGTCACCGTGCTGGCCGACGACGAGAACCACCTGCACGCGATCGTCGACGCCGTGCGCGCCGTCGACGGCGTCGAGGTCGTACACGTCTCCGACCGTACGTTCCTCGCGCACCTCGGCGGCAAGATCGAGGTTCGGTCCCGCATCCCGCTGAAGACGCGCGAGGATCTCTCGATGGCGTACACGCCCGGCGTCGCGCGCGTCTCCCGCGCCATCGCCGACGACCCGGAGAACGTCTGGAACCTCACCATCAAGCGGCACACGGTCGCCGTCGTCACCGACGGAACGGCCGTCCTGGGGCTGGGGGACATCGGCCCGGAGGCGGCGCTGCCCGTGATGGAGGGCAAGGCGGTCCTGTTCAAGGAGTTCGGCGGAGTCGACGCCTTCCCGATCTGCCTCGACACGACGGACCCGGACGAGATCGTCCGCACGGTCCAGGCGATCGCGCCCGTCTTCGGCGGCATCAACCTCGAGGACATCTCCGCCCCTCGCTGCTTCGAGATCGAAGCGCGGCTACGCGACTTGCTCGACATCCCCGTCTTCCACGACGACCAGCACGGAACGGCGATCGTCGTCCTTGCGTCGCTGCTGAATGCGCTGCGCGTCGTCGGCAAGCGCCTGGAGAACGTCCGGATCGTGACCACGGGCTGCGGCGCTGCCGGGATGGCCGTCACGCGCACGCTCCAGCGCGCCGGCGCGGTCTGCATCATCGGCTGCGACGAGGGCGGCGCGCTCTACCGAGGCCGGCCCGGCCTGAACGACGCGAAGCGCGAGTACGCCGAGACGACGAACCCGGACAACCTGCGCGGCACCGCCGACGAGCTGCTCGAAGGCGCGGACGTCTTCATCGGCGTATCCGTCCCCGGCGCGATCTCGGTGGAAGGCGTCCGACGGATGGCCGACCGCGCGATCGTGTTCGCGATGGCGAACCCGACGCCCGAGGTGGATCCGGAGGCGATCGAAGGTCTCGCCGAGGTGATCGCCACCGGGCGGTCCGACTATCCGAACCAGATCAACAACGTGCTCGCGTTCCCAGGCATCTTCCGTGGCGCGCTCGACGTCCAGGCCCGCACGATCAACGGTGAGATGGAGCTGGCGGCGGCACGCGCGATCGCGCAGACGATCGCTGCCGACGAGCTCTCCGCCGACTACATCGTCCCCAGCGTCTTCAACCGAGCCGTCGCTCCGGCAGTCGCGGCAGCGGTCGCCGAGGCCGCGGAAGCGACCGGCGTCGCCCGCCGTGCCCTGCATGCGCTCGAGGAGGCAGTCGCATGATCGATAGCGCACACGTCGAGCAACGGTTGCCGGTCCCGTTCGAGACGGCGACCGTGGAGGACGCGATGAGCCCGGGCGTCATCAGCTGTCCGCCGGAGACGCCGCTGCGCGTGGTCGCACGAATGATGGCGACGTTCAACGTCCATGCGGTGTTCGTGTTCGAGCATCAGGACGGGGACGATGGGGACGCCCAGCCCTGGGGTGTCGTCTCCGATCTCGACCTCGTCGCCGCTGGGCGGCTCGACGTCGACATGCGCACCGCAGGCGCGAGCGCCGTGACGCCGATCGTCGCGGTGCGCACCGACGCGCCGCTCGTGCGCGCCGCCGATCTGATGGCGCAGCACGGTGTCGCGCACCTGGCCGTGGTCGAGCCGGCGAGCGGGCGCCCGATCGGCGTCATCTCGACGCTCGACATCGCCCGCGCTATCGCGGTCGAGCACGGCGTCAGCGAGACGCAGGCTTCGACCTAACTACGGAGCCGAGTACGTCGCTTCGCAGTTCTTGAATTTCGTGCCGGACGGGCCGATGCAAACGTCCGCTCCTGCCCCACCGTCGAGCGTGCTCTTCGGCGCGCCCGACACGATGCAGTCGTTGCCGGCCATTCCGCTCAGGGTCCCCTTCGTCGTCGAGTCGTTGAGGATGAGGTCGTTCCCGGCCAAGCCGGTGGCGTTTCCGCCGCTCGCGACGACGAGCTCCGTCAGGCCCATGCCGGCGCACTCCGACGGCGTCAGCTCGCTCAGTGAGGTGGCGTCGCTGCTGACGCCGGCATTCGTGAGCGGAACGACGTTCGCCGCGGTGAAGCTCACGACGAGGCCTGCCACGACGGCGACCGCAAGGCCCGCGCCGAGCCAGCGCAGGCGGACGCCCTTGCGGGCGGGCGCCGGCGGCGGCGCAACCGGCTGCGCGGCGACCGGCTCTTCCGCGGCCGGCCGATACGCATAGAGGCGGCCGCCGTCCTCAGTCGCAAAGGCGCCCGTCTGCAGGTCGTGGAGGATGGGCCGCTCGAGATAGCGCGCGAACGCCACAAGGCTTGCGAAGTCAGGCACCTCTGTGTGAACGCCGGAGCTGTCGAGAGCCACGACGTCGACGACCACGCAGCCCTGCTGCGCGGCGAGGTGCTGCTCGGCCGTCCAGAGGTCCTGACGGCGGCGCATCGGTCGCGTCACGAGGACGAGCAGGGCCAGCCCGGCGAGCCCGAGACCAAGTCCTCTCAGGTCGGCGACCGGAATCCGGTGAGCGGAGACCGTGACCTCGTTCCCGGCAGACCCTGGGATACTTCCCGACGACGACGGGTTGACCGCGGCCGCAAGATCCGCCGCTGCGGACGGCTGCACGTAGGTCGCGCCCAACGGCGCCGGCGCCGCGGCGACGTCGAGCTTGAGCGTCGGGCCGGTGAGCGAGAACGGAAGCGTCGGCGCAAACGTCGATTCGATCGCGTTGCCGTCCACGACGCCGTGCACGTGGACGATGGGCTTCAGCACGATGTCGTACTCCGCCGACGGCGAGCCGGATGCGACTGTCAGCGCAGTGATGATGCTCGTGAGCCCCCGGAGCGCGAACCTGTAACGGAGGGTCGCGTCGTCTGCTCTGAACGGGCGCGGCTTCGCGAGCACGTACGTGTGCTGCCAGCTCGACGACTCGGACGACAGGACCGCGGCGAACTCGATCGTCCCGAGAACACCGTGCGGGAGCTGCGACGTGAAGTGGTATGCGTACCGAATCGTCATGGTCTTGAAGTCCTGCATGAACAGGGGCTGCCCCGTGCGCGCGAACCCGCTGGGGTATGCCGGGCTCGGCTTGATGACCGGCGCCGAGTAGGCGAACGTCCCGGACTGCTGATACGCGCCGGGAACCTGCACGGTGCGCTTCAGCGGGGAGGTGAACCCGACTGCGAGGGCCAGAGCCATGCCGGCGAGCAGCGCAATCGTGAGGATGTCCTCGGCCGGATGCCGCGGGCGATGGAGGTGCAATGCCTTCCGATCGTTCACGCTCTTGCCCTTCCTCCGCCTTCGACGTGCACGGGGGAACACGAGAAAGAGGACCGCAAGGCCGGCAAGCGCGGCGGAATGCTGCGGCTTGCCGATGAACGAGAGCGCCGTGCCGGCCCTCGGGATGCGCACCCAGAGCTTGCCGAGCAGCTCGCTGCGCGTCGCGTAACCGGGGTCGACGAAGTCGTTGTGGTCGCCCTTGAAGAAGTAGTGGCCATTCTGGATGACGACGATGCGATGGAGCACCGGTCGGTTGAGCACGGGGCTCTCGTACAGAACGACGTCGCCGACCCTGTAGGTCGACGCGGGGCGAATGAGCGCCAGATCGCCCTTGTGGAACATCGGCTCCATGCTGTCGCCGACGGTGGAGGTGTACGTCGTCGATCCGCCGAGCTGGGCCGGAGCGAGCAGGAAGAAAGAGAGGGCGAGAGCGCCGAGGATGAAGACCAGGACAACATGGCGCTCCCGCCCGCCCCTCACTGCGCCGCGACGACGGTCAGCGACGTCAGCAGTGCTGCCGTCAGCTGAGGGGCCGTGGTTGCGCATGTGACGATGGCGCCGGTCGTGTCGGTCGAGCACGTGAACGTGTCCGGGCCGCCGGCAGACAGCGCCGCCTGGACGATGACCTTGCCGCTCCCGCTGCTCGGGATGACCGGGCTGACGTTGAACGTCAGGGAGTCGACGTTGGCCGGGGTGGTGGCGTCGAGCGCGTAATGGACATTCGTCACCGTGTAACCGGAGACGGCCCCGCTACCCGCGCCTGCATTGCTGGTGGGAACGGTGTTAGCCGCCGTGAACGCGTATGCGCCCCCGGCGACCGCCGCTGCCGCCCCGAAGGCGACCGCGAAGCGGACGAGACGATTACTCATCAATGGAGGTCCTTTCGATTTGCCGCGTGTCGTTCGCAGCATCGGAGCGGGCCTCCCCGAGACAGATCCGAAAATGCGCTACTGAGGCGTCCTCTTTTTCGGGCCCCGCCGGTACGCATTCCGGCGGGGCCCGGTCTTGCTCAGGCGGGCGCGGAGACCGTTCCCGGCTCGATTGGAATCTCGACCGTGTCGCGGCGCACCCCGGCGCCGGCCACGTACCCGATCACGCCGAACACGACGATCACGGCGAGCGTCCCGAGCGTCAGCACCTCGAACGTCCCCTGCGACACGCTCCACGAGTCCTTGAAGCCGTAGCCGACGCCGAAGAGCCGCTCCAGCGTGTCCGGGAAGACGGCGACCCAGGAGCCGAGCGCGATCCAGAACGTCGTGAGGATCGTCGAGACCCAGATGCCCCGCAGGCCCCACGGGTGGACGTACGGCCGATGGACGTGTGGATGCGAGTACCGCAGCTTCAACGCGGCCGGGAAGATCCACAGGTACGACAGCAGCGTCGTCGAGATGGCGATGTCGAGCACGACGACGAACTTCGCGTTCGCGCCACCGTTGAATGCGGCGAGCGCGACGATGCAGAACGCGCTCGCCACCACGCCCGACATGACGTTCACACGCACCGGTGTTCCGAGCTTCCTGTTGAAGACGCCGAAGAACGGGAAGAACGCGCCGTCGTACGAGGCGACCGCCTGGATCCGGTCCGAGCCGATCATCCACACGGCGCCCGACGTCACGAGGGCGCCGACGAAGCAGAGCGTCATGACGATCAGCAGCGCGTGGGCCGCGCCGCCGTACACGCCGTGGAAGACGAGCGTGACGGCGTCGATGAACCCGCCGATGCCGGTGACGGCCTTCGCTGGGAGGATGAGCAGGATGCAGAAGATCGGCACCGCGTACATGAGGACGCCGGTGATGCCGCTGCGCAGGATCGAGAGCGGAACGTCCTTCTGCGGGTTCTCCATCTCTTCGGCGGCACCGTTCTGGAGCTCGAAGCCGACGTAGTTGAAGAGCAGCAGCGGGACGAGGCCGAAGAAGATGGCTCTCGTGGGGCTCAACTGTGACGCCGCGAAGCCCGCGACGCCGTGCTTGGCGCCGTAGATGATCACCGTGATCGAGAAGAAGCCGAGCACGATCAGGCGCAGGAACGCACCAAGGTTCGGGATCCACTTGCCGTAGCGGAGCGAGATGATGGCGACGCCGATCGAGATCCAGATGAAGACGAGCTTGAAGACGTAGTCGCCGAAGGACCCGTTCCCGATCTTGAAGACGTTCGCCGACCAGGAACTCGTGGCGATGAACGCCAGCGAGCCGCCAACCCACAGCGGGTTCGTCACCCAGTAGAGGATGGCCGCGATACCGCCGTGGAAGCGGCCGAAGGCCATCTTCGTCCATTCGTACGGGCCGCCCTCCTGCGTGAAAGCGCTGCCGACCTCGGCCATGAGGAGCATGTACGGCACTACGAACACGAGCGCGAGCACGATGAGCCAGAAGAAGCCCTCGGGCCCCTTGTTCGCGACGGTGCCGAGCGTGTCCAACCCGACGAACGCGCAGACGGTGAAGAACACCATGTCGAACCGGCCCAGCGACTTGATCAGCTTGCCCTTCTCCTGCAGCGCGAGCTTCGTCGTCCGCTCGACGTCTAGTGCATGCGTTGCCATGCTTCGGTCAACACCTCCCCAAGGATTCCGGTCATTTCGTCGAACTCCCGTTGTGTCGCAATCAGCGGCGGCGAGATCTGGATGACAGGGTCGCCGCGGTCGTCTGCCCTGCAAATCAGGCCCTTTTCGAAGAGCCGCGGAGACAGGAATCCGCGCAGCAGTGTCTCGCACTCGTCATCGTCGAAGGTCTGCCTCGTCTCCTTGTCCTTCACCAGCTCGAGCGCATAGAAGAAGCCCGTCCCGCGCAGGTCGCCGACGATCGGCAGGTCGAGGAGCTGCGCCAGCGTCGAGCGGAACGCGTCGCCGTTGTCGCGCACGTTCTCGACCACGCGCTCGCGCTTCATGATCTCGATGTTCTTCAGCGCGATCGCGCACTGGACAGGATGGCCGCCGAAGGTGATGCCGTGCGCAAACGTCGCCCGATCGTCGAGGAACGGCTCGACGACGTGGTCGGCCGCGATCACCGCGCCGATCGAGGCATACGCCGACGAGAGGCCTTTCGCGCTCAGGATGAGATCGGGCCGGATGTCGTACAGTTCGGAGCCGAACCACGACCCGATTCGACCGAAGCCGGTGATGACCTCGTCGGCGACGAGCAGAATCCCGTAGCGGTCGCAGATGTCGCGGACGCCGCGCCAGTAGCGCGCCGGCGGCGTGAACGAGCCGCCGGCGTTCTGCACGGGCTCCATGATCACCATCGCGACCGTCTCCGGGCCTTCCTGCACGATCGCCGAGTCGAGATCCTCGAGGAGGAACGCGGTGAACTCCTCCTCGGTCTCGCCCGCAGGGCGGTGGTAGCGGTTCGTGTTGCGCACGTGGATCACGTCCGGAACGAGGGGCTCGAACGGCGCCCGCAGCGCCGCGATGCCGTTGATCGAAAGCGCGCCCATGGTCGTACCGTGGTACGCGAGACGGCGCGAGACCGCCTTCCACCGGCGCTCACCACGCGCCTGGTGATACTGGCGCGCGAGCTTCCACGCCGACTCGACCGCCTCCGAGCCGCCGGAGACGAAGAAGACGCGGTTCAGGTCGCCCGGTGCGAGCTGCGCGACCTCGTGCGCGAGCTCGATCGCCCGCGGGTGCGCATACGACCAGTTGGTGTAGAACGGCAGCTCGCGCATCTGCGCGAGTGCGGCCTGGCCCATCTCCTCGCCGTACGAGTAGCCGACCTGGACGGCGAAGAGCCCGGCGAGCGCATCGAGATAGCGGCGGCCTTCGAGGTCCTCGAGGTAGCAGCCCTCGCCGCGCACGATGATCGGCGGCTCTGCGCCACCCATGCGCGTGAAGTGCAGCCAGAGGTGGTCGCGCGCTGCCTGGCGCAGGTCAAGCGCCACGTGTACCCCAGTCGTAGAGCTGCTTCCACATCTCGAGGTAGAAGAAGGTCTCCGTCGAGACGACGCCGTCGAGCGCGCGCATCCTGTTCGTGAGGTCGAGGAGGTCGCGGCGGCTGGCGGCGACGACCTCGACGACGATGTCGAACTGACCGGCCGTGACGACGACGTAGTCGGCCTCGGGCCAGCGCGAGATCTCGTCCGCAACCGTGTCCGGCGCGCCGGAGGTCTTGACACCGACGAGCGCCTGGTCGAAGCCGAGCCCGAGGGGGTTCGTGACTCCGACGACCTGGAGGATGCCCTCGCTCGTCAGCCGCGCGTAGCGCGCGCGCACGGTCGCCTCCGAGACGCCGAGGCGCGCGGCGATGCGCCGAAACGACTCGCGGCCGTTGGCCTGGAGCTCCTCGATGATCTTGCGATCGAGGTCGTCGACCGTCCGCGCGGGGGCGACCGGGCCGCGCGGCGAGTCGAGCCTCTGGGCGTGCACCCTGCGCAATGCGCGGGATTCGTACCACGAAATCACGCATTCCGTCAACGGTCTTGACATCCGGGCCCGAATTACAGAAGTTGCGCACATGCCGAGGACACCTCTTCTCCGTGCCCTACGGCGGCTTGCGGACGATCAGCACGCAGCCGACCGGTTGGGGATCCCGGTCTCGGAGCTCCACGAGCGACGGGCCGATGACGCCGCGTACGACCGCGGCGAGTTCCTGAAGCGAGCCGGCGTCGCCGGCGCCGGCGCCCTCGCCGGTTCCGTGTACTTCGCCGAGCACGCCCGCGCAGCGAAAGGCGGGACGAGTCCGCGTATCGCCATCATCGGCGGCGGCATCGCCGGCCTGGACGCGGCGCTGACGCTGCAACACCACAACGTCTACGCGGATGTGTACGAATCGTCGAACCGCATCGGCGGCCGCATGCATTCCGACTGGACCGAGTTCGGGCACAACTTCTGGGACAACGGCCAGCAAGCGGAGCTGTGCGGCGAGCTGATCGACTCGGGCCACAAGAGGATCCTCGCGCTCGCACAGAAGTTCAATCTCGCCACGGTCGACCTCTTGGCGGCGCAGCCCGCGGGCACCGAGGACACCAACTGGATCTTCGGAGCCGACTACACACCCGATCAGGCCGCCGCCGACTTCCAGTCCATGAGCAACGTCTTGAAGCAGCAGGTGAAGGCGGCGGGCTATCCGACGCTGTACAACAGCTCCACGCCGACGGGTCAGATGCTCGACGCCGTGTCGGTGCACGAGTGGATCGTGAACTACGTTCCCGGCGGGCTCAGCTCGAAGTTCGGCACGCTGCTGAACTCCGCCTACAACGAGGAGTACGGCGCGGAGACCACCGACCAGTCGTCGCTCAACCTCGTCTACCTGCTCGGGTTCCAGCCCAACACCGGCTTCAACGTGCTCGGCCAGTCGGACGAGCGCTACCACATCGCCGGCGGCAACTCGAACCTGCCGATCGCGATCGCGAACGCGCTTCCGAGCGGAAGCGTCCACCTCGGCTATCGGATGTCGTCGATCGCGCTGAAGAGCGACGGCTCGATCAAGGTGACGTTCTCGAACGGGACGTCGATCACGGCCGACCACGTGATCCTGTGCATGAGCTTCTCCGTGCTCAGGACGCTCGACTACTCGAAGGCCGGCTTCGACCAGCTGAAGCAGACGGCGATCACGCAGCTCGGCTCGGGCCACAGCGTGAAGCTCAACGTGCAGTTCAAGTCGCGCCTCTGGAATGCGCAGGGCAGCACCGGCAACATCTACACCGATCTGCCCTTCGAGAGCGGTTGGGACGTCACGCGCGGCCAGGCGGGCGCGACGGGGATCCTCGTCGAGTATCCCGGTGCGAACGTCGCCACGACGTTGGCGCAGTCGAACCCGTACACGACGACGGCGAACAATCCGAACGTGAAGAAGGCCGTGCAGTCGTACCTCAAGCAGCTGGAGGCGCTCTATCCGGGCATCAGCGCGCAGTGGAACGGCAAGGCGATGCTGTCGACGCCGGTGACCGATCCGAACCTCCTTCTCTCGTACGCGTACTGGAGGGTGGGGCAATACACCAGCTTCAGCGGCTACGAGGGCGTGCGGCAGGGAAACATCCACTTCGCCGGAGAGCATTGCTCGACCAACTTCCAGGGATACATGGAAGGCGGCGCGGAGGAGGGCCACCGCGCGGCGAAGGAAATCGTCACGGATCTGGGGCTCGGCTAGACGCCGTACGCGGTGACGTGTTCGGGTACCACGCGTACCCGGACACGTCGCTGCCCCTCGACGTACGGCCAGGACTTGCCGTCGTACTTGCGGCTGAGGCGGTCGATCTGCTCCTCCGCCCCGTCCGTCGTCAGCTCGGCGCGGCCGTCGACGGCGACCCAGTGGTAGAAGTCCGGGGCAGTCACGAGGACGGAGATGCGCGGGTCGCGCTCGAGGTTCCCCGGCTTCGCGCGCCCGTAGGCGGTGTTGAACGAAACGGTGCCGCCGTCCCGTTCCACCCAGACGACCGTGGTCTGGGGGGAGCCGTCGGGCCGGAGGGTCGTGACGACGCCGAAGTAGAGCTCGTCGAACAACGCCAGCTGGCTCTCGGTCAATGGACCTCTCACGGCTGTGTAACCGTATAGGGACGGTGTCCTCCAACGTGGGTGCCCTCAGGCTGGACCTGCCCGTGGCCGGCGACCGGACTGAGCGCGCGCTCATCCGGGACGCGCAGCGCGGCTCGGTGGAGGCGTTCGAGCAACTGTTCCGGAGCCACTGGCCGCGGGCGTATCGCGCGGCGCTCCTCGTGGTCGGGGACGCGGCTGCCGCGGAGGACATCGCCCAGGAGTCGTTCCTCGCCGCTGTGCGCGCCCTCGACCGGTTCGACCGGCGGCGACCGTTCGGCCCGTGGCTGCATCGCATCGTTGTCAACCGCGCGATCGACTGGGCGCGCGCACGCGCGTTACGGCGCGAGAGCTTCAGCGATGTCGAGCTCGAAGCCGCCGGCGAGCGGGAACCGTCGGCGCATGCGCGCGCCCTCGCCGAGGGGCTCGCGCTGCTGCAGCCGGAGCAACGGGCGGTGATCGTCCTGCGCTACCTGCTCGGGTACACGCCGGGCGAGATCGCGCGCCTGCTCGACCTGCCGCGCGGCACGGTCAACTCGCGCTTGCGGCGCGGCCTCGACCGTTTGCAAGAGGCGGTGCGAGAGTGAGACGGCTGTTCGATGCCGTGCCCTCGGACGCCGAGGCGGAGGAGCGGGCGTGGTCGGTCGTCCGCGAGGCGTATGCGCACCGCGAGCCGGTGGTGCGCCGCCGCCGCAGCCCGATCCGGCCCGCGCTCGTGCTCGCGGCTGTCGCCGTCGCCGTCGTCGCCGCAGCGTTGTCGCCGCCCGGACGCGCGGTGGTGAACGCCGTGCGCCGGTCGATCGGCATCGAGGGCGCGCAGCCCGCGCTCTTCCAGCTCCCGTCGCCAGGCCGGCTGCTCGTGAGCGGCGCCGGCGGAACGTGGGTGGTCGCCGCCGACGGGTCGACGCGCCGGCTCGGCGCGTACTCGCAGGCGTCATGGTCACCGCACGCGCTCTTCGTTGTCGCGGCGACAGGGAACGAGCTGGCAGCGATCGAGCCGGCGAGTGGGCGCGTCCACTGGCAGCTCGCGCGACCGGGGATCAGCTTCCCGCGCTGGGGCGGCACGCACACCGACACGCGCATCGCGTACCTGACCGGCAACGACGTGCACATCGTCGCCGGTGATGGCACGGGCGACACGCGGGTGTCGGAGGCGGCGCGCGTGGCTCCGGTCTGGCAGCCGGGAACGGCCAAGCACGTCCTCGCGTACGTCGACGCCCGCGGGCGAGTCCGGATCGGAGAACGCGTCGTCTCCCACGCATACGTCGGCGCGCGCACACTCGCGTGGTCGCCGGACGGGAAGACGCTCGCTCTCGGCACGCGCGGCGAAGTCGTGGAGCTCGCCGTCTCGAGCGGCCGAACGCACATGTTCCACGTCGCCGGCGTCGGCGCGCTCGCGTTCGCGCCGGACGGCCGGCTCGCGCTGCTGCGCGGCAACGGCGTGCTGCTCGTCGGGCATGCCGGCATCCGGACGCTCTTCGTCGCACCGAGCAGGCTCGCCGGCCTCGCATGGTCGCCGAACGGCCGCTGGCTTCTGTCCTCGCTGCCCGCGGCCGACCAATGGGTCTTCGTGCAGACACGCGGCGGCCACCGTGTCCTCGCCGTTTCGCACATCCGGCGCCAGTTCGGCGGGGAACCGTCGCTTGACGGCTGGGCCCCGGGCGCCTAGCCTTCACGGCGGTTCCGTCCCCGGCGCAAAAGGAGGTCGTACACATGAAGCCTGTGACTGTCGCCTCCTTGGTCTTCCCGACCTAGCGCCGGCGCTCCTTCGGGACGTGCGGCGTCCCGTTCCCATCTCGAAGGAGATCTGCGTTGCCTGGATTCGAATTGGGCGCGCTCGGCTGGAGCACCGAGCTCGCTGACAAACTGGAGCAAGGCCTCGAGCCGGGCCGTGTCGTCGCGGCGCACCGCGGTGCGTTCGACGTCGCCACCGCGCACGGCAACGTGCGTGCCAGGCTGCCGGGCCGGATGCTGCACGACGGCGTCGACGTCGCTGTCGGCGACTGGGTCGGCGTCGCCGGCGCGATCATCCAGGCCGTCCTGCCGCGTCGGAGCGCGATCGTGCGCAAGGCGGCCGGGCTCACGTCCGAGTCGCAGACGCTGGCCGCGAACGTGGACGTCGCGTTCGTCGTGAGCTCGCTCGGCCCTGATCTCGAGCCGCGTCGCATCGAGCGCTATCTCGTCACCATCTGGGAGAGCGGCGCGACGCCCGAGATCGTGCTGACGAAGGCCGATCGCATGGACGACCCGTCCGCGCTCGTCGCCGCCGTGGAAGCGGTCGCGGTCGGCGTGCCGATCCACGTCGTGTCGGCGCTCACCGGACAAGGGTGCGACGCGTTGCGCGCGCGGATCGCGGACGGGACGACGGCAGTGCTGCTCGGATCGAGCGGTGTCGGAAAGTCGACGCTCGTCAACCGGTTCGTCGGGCATGAGCAGATGGCGGTGAAGGAGACGAGGGCCGACGATGACGAGGGCCGGCATACGACGTCGCACCGCGAGCTGATCCTCCTGCCGGGAGGCGGCGTCGTGATCGACACGCCCGGGCTGCGGGAGCTGCAGCTCTGGGACGGCGGCGCCGGAGCTGTCGAGGCGGCGTTCGGAGACATCGAGGAGCTCACGCTGCAGTGCCGTTTCGCGAACTGCTCGCACGAGACCGAGACCGAGCCGGACTGCGCGGTGCAGGCCGCGCTGCGTTCGGGCGCGCTCTCACGCGAGCGGCATCAGAGTTGGCTCAAGCTGCAGCGCGAGCTGCGGGCGATCGCGATGCGCACCGACGCGCGCCTGCGGCGTGAGGAAAAGCGCAAGTGGCAGCTGCGCGTCCGCGACGCCCGGTCACGCACGAGGCACCGCGGCTGACCCGACACTTCGGGGACACTCCCCGTAACGAGACCGTGAGGAAGTCGTCGCACTTTCGTGCGGATTGCCGTGCGCAAACTCGTTCTCATGGCTCGGCAAGCCCGCGGACACGTTCCTGACGGCACATACCACGTCACTCACCGCAGCGCCGGTCCCATCCAGATGTTCGTCGACGACGTCGATCGGATGGACTTCTGCCGAAGGCTCTCGCGGACGATCGCACGGTTCAGCTGGACATGTCGCTGCTTCGTCCTGATGACGACGCACTATCACCTGCTCGTCGACGTCAAGCTCGACCTGCTACAGCCGGGCATGCACCGGCTCAACGGACCATACGCGCAGCAGTTCAACAAACGGCACGGTCGTTCGGGCCATCTTCGCGGCGACCGGTACAGCGCTACACCGGTTGAGGACGATCTGCACATGCTGCGCGCGTTCCGCTACATCGCCCGGAACCCGATCCGAGGCGGCCTCTGCAGCAGCCCGGGCGAGTGGCCATGGGGCAGTTATCGCGGCGCCTCCGGCGCGGACGCCGGCTTTGCGTTCGTCGACCACCGGCCGATGCGAGCGTACTTTGGCGGTGATTCCGAGAAAGCGCTACGACTGTTGCGCGGCTTCGTGGAGTTCTCGTGACGGGGAGTGTCCCCGGTGGTGTTCCGGCCCGGCTACGAGGCCACGAGGTCGAGCGGCTTCACGATCTCGGCGAAGTGGCAGGCGGCCGGATGGCCCTGCCCTCGGTCGACGAGCGCCGGCTCTTCCTCGGCGCAGATCGGCTGCGCCTTCCAGCACCGCGTCCGGAAGCGGCAGCCGGAGGGCGGGTTCGCCGGGCTCGGCACGTCGCCTTCGAGCACGATCCGCTTCCGCTTGCCGCGCTGCGACGGCTCCTCGATCGGCACCGCCGACAGGAGCGCCTGCGTGTATGGGTGCGCCGGCTCGTTGTAGATCTGATGCTTGTCGCCGATCTCGACGATCTTGCCGAGGTACATGACGGCGACGCGGTCGGAGACGTGGCGGACGACGGAGAGATCGTGCGCGACGAAGATGTACGTCAGTCCGAAGTCGCGCTGCAGGGATTCGAGCAGGTTCACGACCTGCGCGCGAATGGAGACGTCGAGCGCCGACACCGGTTCGTCGAGGATGATCACCTGCGGGTTGAGCGCGAGCGCACGCGCGACGCCGATGCGCTGCCGCTGGCCGCCGGAGAACTCATGGGGGAACCGGTTGGCGTGCTCCGGAGAGAGCCCGACCGTTCGCAGCAGCTCGTCCACGCGCTGCCGGCCGCGGTCGCCGCCGTACGAGCCGGCGATCCGCAGCGGCTCGCCGATGATGTCCCGCACGGTCATGCGCGGATTGAGCGACGCGTACGGATCCTGGAAGACGATCTGCATCTCGCGCCGCACCGGCCGCATGCGGCGCCGGCCCCAACGGCTGATGCCGCGACCGTTGAAGTAGATGCGCCCGCTCGTCGGCTCGACGAGCTTGAGGATCGTGCGCGACAGCGTCGTCTTGCCGCAGCCGGACTCGCCGACGAGGCCGATCGTCTCGCCCTTGTACACCGTCAGGTCGACGCCGTCGACCGCGTGGATCTGACCCACCGTCCGCTTGAAGAGCCCCGCCTTGATCGGGAAGTGCGTGACGAGGTTCTCGATGCGCAGCAGGCCCGGCTTGTCCGCCGCGAGCACCGCCTCGGCGCGGTCGAGCTCGTCCTCGGCGAGATCCCAAATCCGCGTCACTACCGTCACCGCAACCATCACGAGAGCGACGACGAGACACGTGACGATGGTCAGGTAGAGCCCCCACGCCGGCGTGACCGCGCCGCCGTGCGCCGGCCCCTTCCCGAGCGGGAGGGACGGATGCACGCTCTTCGGCGAGGCCGCGATCGCGATCGTCAACGCTGAAATGGCGAAGGCCGCGAGCGCTCCCACCGCCGAGATCAGGAACAGGCGCATCTTGTAGCCGATCGCCCCGAGCACGATGGCGACCACGAGCGCGATGACGACGTACCAGCCGGCGCCGCTCGTCCCCGTCAACGTCTTCCCGACGGCGATGCCGTGCACCTTTGCGAGCCGTAGCCACGGCGTGAAGAGCGCGACGAGCGACACGCCCAAGAGGGCGGTGCTCGAGCTGAGCAGCCGCTGGCCGAGCAGCTTCAGCCGATCCGCGCGCGCCTCCCAGCCCTCGAGCCCGGCCTCGAGGGCCGCGACGTCGTGCTGGCCGTCGCCGTTCGCGCTCATGCCCCACTCCCCGCTTCGACCGGCTCCGAGAACTTCGACTGATGGCCGGCGAGCTCCTCGGAGAAGTGGCACGCCGCGAGATGGCCGGCGCCCTCGGCGTCGCGCAGCTCCGGCACGTCCTCACGGCAACGCGGACGCCCCTGCGTCAGGAAGCAGCGCGGATGGAACGCACAGCCGGACGGACGGTTGATGAGCGACGGCGGCGAGCCCGGGATCGGCCGCAGCCATTCCTCGTCCTCTGTCAGCTTCGGAAGGCTGTCGAGTAGCCCGACCGTGTACGGATGCCGCGGCGCGCGGAAGATCGTAAGCACGTCGCCGGCCTCCACGATGCGGCCCGCGTACATGACGAGGACGCGGTCGCACAGCTCGGCGACGATGCCGAGGTCGTGCGTGATGAGGATCGTCGCTGCCTGCGTCTCCTCCTGCACCGTCTTCAGAACCTCGAGCACCTGCGCCTGGATCGTCACGTCGAGCGCGGTNNCGCATGCCGCCCGAGAACTCGTGCGGATACTGCTTCGAGCGCTCATCCGGGTTCGGTACGCCGACGAGGCGGAGCAGATCGACGACGCGCGTCTCGACCGCGTCGTCCGACTGCTTCGGATAGTGCGTCTTGATCGCCTCGCCGATCTGGTAGCCGACCTTCAGCACCGGATTGAGTGACGTCATGGGATCCTGGAAGACCATCGCCACCTCGTCCCCGCGGAACGCGCGCAGCTCCTTCGGCGACAGCTTCAGCAGGTCCTTGCCCTGGAACATCGCCGTGCCGCTCGCGATCCGGCCCGGCGGCTGCGGGATGAGCCCGAGGAGCGCCATGGTGCTCACGCTCTTCCCCGAGCCCGACTCCCCGACGATGCCGAGCGTCTCGCCGGGGAAGACGTCGTACGAGATGCCGTCCACGGCGTGGACGATCCCGTCCTCGGTTCGGAACTCGACCGCGAGATCGCGGATCGAGAGCAGCGCCTCAGCGGCCATCAGGCCCGGACTCGCCTCTGCTGCGGGTCGAGCGCGTCGCGCAGGCCGTCGCCCACGAAGTTGACGCAGATGACGATGAGGACGAGCACGAGGCCGGGGATGACGGTGATCCACCACTTCTGCGGGAACTGCTGCCCTTCCGCTACGAGCTTGCCGAGAGACGGCGTCGGGTCGGCGATGCCGAACCCGAGGAACGAGAGAAAGGACTCGAGGATGATCGCATCCGCGACAGCGAGCGTGGCGGTCACGACGACCGGCCCGAGCGTGTTCGGAAGGATGTGGCGGAACATGATCCGCAGGTCGCCGGCGCCGACCGCCTTCGCCGCCTCGACGTACTCCTTCTCACGCAGCGACAGGAAGACGCCGCGCACGATGCGCGCGACCCCCGTCCAGTAGAAGGCCGCGATGATGAAGACGATCGTCCATACGCTGCTCGACCGCCCGAGCAGGGCCGCGACCGTCAGCAGCACGACGAGCAACGGCAGCGTGAGGATCAGGTCGGTGATGCGCATGATCACGTTGTCGAGCCAGCCTCGGTAGTAGCCGGCGATGGCACCGACGATGAGGCCGAACAGCGTCGAGACGACGGCGACGGTGAGGCCGACCTGCTCGGATGTCCGGATGCCATAGATGATGCGACTGAGGGAGTCGCGGCCGATCTCGTCCGTGCCGAAGATGTGGTGGCCGACGGTCGTCGGCGAATGGAGGACGTACGTCAGGTCGATCTGGTCGAACGAGTACGGCGACACCCAGGTCGCGAGCGCGCCCGCGCCGAAGATGATGATGAGCCCGACGAGGCCGATCATCGCGAGACGGTGGCGCAGGAACCGGCGACGCGCGTACGACCACTGGCTGCGCGTCTTGAGCTCCATCCCCTCGGCCGCAGCCAGGTCGAGCGGAACGGCGATCGCCATGGGGTCGACGACGACCGACGCCCTGACGTCCAGCGGTGTGGTCGGCTCAGTCATAGCGAATCCTCGGGTCGAGGTAGCCGTACAGGATGTCGGCCAGGAGGTTGAAAATGATGACCGTGATGGCGACGATCATGACGTAGGCCATCACCGAGTAGACGTCGTTCGTCTGCAGTCGCGTGATGAAGAAGTACCCCATCCCGTTGAGCTGGAAGATCGACTCGGTCACGATCGCACCGCCGAGCAGCGCTCCGAACTGCAACGCCGAAACGGTCACGATCGGAATCAACGCATTCCTGACGACGTGCCGGAAGATCACCAACCGTTCCGGCAGTCCCTTGGCACGGGCCGTGCGCACGTAGTCGCTGTTGATCACGTCCAACATCGTCGCCCGCATGTACCGGCTGTAGAGCGCGAAGCTGACGACGGTGAGCGTGACCACCGGCAGGGCGATGTGCTGCAAGCGGTCGATCGACCACGTCGAGCTCGTGACACCGCTGTTGAGGCCAGAGGTGTAGAAGACCCGCACGTGCCACTTGAGATAGATGTCGACGAAGAGAATCTGCAGGATGAGCGCGAGCCAGAACGTCGGCATCGCGTATCCCAGGAAGCTCACTGACGTCATCGCGTAGTCGAATGGCGAGTACTGCCTGATCGCGGAGTAGATCCCGACCGCGACGCCGAGCACGAGCGCGATCACCTGCGCGAGCAGGATGATCTGCAGCGTGTGCTCGATCGCGACGGAGATGTCCGGCCAGATCGGCTGCGACGTCAGCAGGGAAACGCCGAGCTTGTGGACGAAGACGTCCTGCAGCCAGTACCAGTACCGCACGGGCAGCGACTGGTCGAGGTGGTACACGTGCGCGAGGTGGTGCAGCACGGTCGGGTTGTTGTCACGCGGATTCGCCCGCAGGTTCGCGAGCGGGTCGCTCGACTTCGCGATGAACGTGAAGCTCAGAAAGCTCGTCGCGAGCAGGACCGGGATGCTGTAGAGGATGCGCCGCGCGATATAGGTGAGCATTGTCCGAGGCCTTTTTCGACCTGGGGCCCCGCCCGCCCTTCAGCGGACGGAGCCCCAGGAATGCTTCGAAGTGCGGGCTAGTCTAACCCGCCTTCTACGCCGTTACTACGACGACCAGTGCCAGTCCTCGATGTTCCAGAACGGGCCGTACGTGGTCGGGTTGTTGACCATCCCGAGCAGGGACGACTTGTAGATCAGCGGTGCGGGCCGCTGGTACAGCGGGAACACCGGCACCGTGTTGGACATCAGTGCGTCCGCCGCCTGGAAGTCGGCGGCTCGCTTGGTGGGATCGAGCTCGCCGTCGCCGGCGGTGAACAGCTTGTCCACCTTCGAGCTGCAGTAGCCGGTCCAGTTGCCGTCTGCCTTGCAGCCGTACAGCGACGTCCAGTCGCCCGGGTCGCCGCTCGTGATCTCGGCGAACTCGGCGATGTCGAACTGACCGGACGGGAGACCCGACGAGCCGAAGATGACGTTCGGCGGCAGGGGCTTGTCGTTGACTTGGATGCCAATCGACTTCATCTCGGCCTTGCCGATCGCTTCGGATGTCGCCCGGACCGAGTTGCCCGAGGTCCACGACCAGTTGATGACCGCAGGCAGGCCTGCGCACGTCCAGATCTTCGAGTTGCTCGGATCGACGGAAGAGGGACCGCCCGTGCAGTGCTTCGCCATCAAGGCGAGAGCCTTCTGCGGGTTGAAGTTCCACTTCGCGAAGTCCGGCTTGTACGCACCTTCGGTCTGGTAGTAGACCGCGTTGTCCATCGGCTTGAGGCCGGCGGCGAGCGATCCGTAGATCGTGTTGATGATCGACTGGCGGTCGATCGACATCGCGATCGCCTCGCGGAACCACGGCGCGCGGAGGAGCTTGTTCGTCGAGCCGCCCGTCACGCTCGAAGCCGCGGGGGCGTTGCCTTCGCGCATTTCGATGTGCTCGAAGTAGTAGCCGGGGATCTGGTTGAACGTGATGCCCGGCGTGCTCTTCAGCGGAGCCAGGTAGAGACCGAACGTCGGCTGGATCGCGTCGACCTCGCCGCCACGCATGGCCTCTTCCTCCGAGTTGGTGTCGGAGATGATCTTGAAGTCGATCTCGTGGATCTTCGCCTTGCTGCCAGACCAGTACGGGTTGGCGATCAGCGTCGAACCCTGGCCCTTGGTGTAGTTCGAGAGGTAGTACGGGCCGTTCGAGACCGGCTTACCGTCCGAGCCGCAGATGCAGTTCGTCCAGATCTTGTTGAAGTCCAGCCCCTTGAGAGCGGCGGCCGGATACAGACCCGAGAACAGGCTCTGCCAGTTCGCGTACGGGCCGCACGGAGCAGTGGCCGAGCAAGCGGTCGTCTTCCAATAGAACGTGACCTGCTTCTGCCCCTTGTGCGTGAAGTGCGTGGTGTTGATCTGGTTGTACCCGGTGTTCCCGACGACGTTGCTGTTCGGGTCGTCGATCTTCTGCACCGTGTACACGAAGTCCTGATAGGTGACCGGGAGCTTCTTGCCGCCCCAGTACCAGTACGCGTTCGGCTTGATCGTGAACGAGAGCGTCTTCGTTGTCGCGGACGCGCTCGAGACGAGGTCCTTGACCCAGATCCCCTTCTGGTTCTGGAGGAAGGCACCGTGGAGCGCCTCGATGTTGCCCATGTTGCCGGCCCACAGCTCGTTGCAGCAGCTGAGCACCGTGTTGAAGCCGTCGATGTCCTGCTCGGCGCCGAACACCACGACGTTTGCGGCCTTGCGGCCGGCCGTCGTTCTCGGCACCTGCGCCCAAGCCTGGGCGAACGGCGCAGCGGCCGGCGTGCCTTCAGTCATGGCAGCCGAGCCGGCGACCTTGGTCTTCGCGGTGGCGGACGCAGCCAGAAGAAGTACGACTGCTGCCGCTCCCGCGAGGAGCCAGAGGCGTTTGTGCATGAATTTTCCCTCCGTCTTGTTCGGCGCCGGGAGCTGGATCTCTGGTCGGCGGCGCCTGCTCGCTCCACGCCCCGTAGGGCGCCCCGTTACGTCGTATGACGACGGCGCAGTAGCTTAGTTAGGACGGGGCGAAAAGGCTAGAGGGCGAGGACCGGCCCAACCCGGAGGCGGCCGGCGGGCACGAGCTTCCGCTCCATGGCGAGGATGTGCTGGCTGACGATGTCCTGCTGGAGGCTGGGCGTCGTCACGACCTGCGTGGCCGTCTGGGCCGGCCGGTTCGAGGAGCGGAGCGCCTGCCCGAGCGCAAGCGACGAGGCGGCGGCGACCGCCACCGCGGCTGCGGCTGCGATCTGGAGCCCCGCCCGCCGGCGGCGCGCGGGCAGCGCGATCCCGACCCGTGGGCGCTCGAGCGGCGCCGCCCGGAGCCGGGTCGCGACCGCCGCGACCTCGAAGGCGTACGCGGTGCAGGCGTCGCACTCGCGCAGGTGCGCGGAGAGGCGCGCCGAGCCGAGTTCCGACAGCTCACCGTCGAGCTGGACGGAGACGGCTTCACGCGCCCGCTGACAATCCGATGGCGGCACGGGGGTGAGCATCGTTTCCTTCTGTCCTTTCAGACGACGGACCGGCCCAAGAGTTAGGAGATCCTTCGCCGGCCTCCCTGGAGCGCGAGATAGAGAGTGTCGCGCGCGCGAGTGCCGGGGGGTCGTTCACCCGAAAAGCGTGACGCCCAGCAGCAGGAAGGACAGCGACGAGGTCGCGAGCACCGTCAGCCCCGCGAGAACGTTGAACACGGGGCCGTTCGCGTGCTTGCCCATCAGCTCGCGGTTGGCGGACAGACGCCAGACGAAGAAGAGCGTGATCGGCAGGAGGATCCCGTTCACCACCTGGACGGCGATGAGCAGCTTGATCACGGGGACGCCCGGGATGATCGCCACGAGGGTGCCGATCGCGATCAGGACGGTGATCACGGCGACGAACACGGGCGCTTCGCGCGGACGGTGCTTGATGCCCTTCTCGAAGCCGAAGGTCTCGGCGATGACGTAGGCGGCGGTCACCGGTAGGATCGCCGCCGCGAGCAGGCTCGCGCCGAGCAGCCCCACGCCGAAGAGCACCTCGGCAAAGCGGCCGGCGAACGGCCTGAGCGCGCGCGCCGCGTCGGCGGCGTCCTTGACCGTGTGGTGGCCGTGCACGAACAGCGTCGCGCCGGTGGCGATGATGATGAAGCCTGCCACGAGGTTGGCGAAAATCGAACCGGACGCGACCTCGATCTGCTCGGCACGCAGCTCGTCGGGCCCGATGCCGCGCTCGACCACCGCCGACTGCACGTACAGCTGCATGAACGGCGTGATGGTCGTGCCGGCGGTGGCGATGAACAGGAACAGGTAGCCGGAGTTGAGCTGGATGTGCGGCTCTACGATCGCCTTGCCGACGTCACCCCAATGCGGATGCGCTAGCACCGCCGCGATCGGGTACGCGAAGAACGGGATCGTCATCAGCACGAAGACGCGCTCGGCGATCTTGTACGAACCGCGCACGACGAGCAGCCACACCGCCGCCGCCGCTATCGGCACCGAGACCTGGAAGGGGATGCCGGCGAGCCCGAGCGCCGCGCCGATGCCGACGAACTCGGAGATGCAGATCCCGAGGTTCGCGACGAGCACCGAGGCGGTCGCGAAGAACGACCAGCGCACGCCGTACTCCTCGCGGATCAGCTCGGCCAGGCCCTTGCCCGTCACTGCTCCCATGCGCGCCGCCATCTCCTGGACGACGATCAGCGAGACGGTGATCACCACCATCATCCAGAGCAGGTCGTAGCCGTACTTCGCGCCAACCGAGGAATACGTCGCGATGCCGCCGGCGTCGTTGCCGGCGTTCGCGGCGATGAGACCGGGGCCGAGGATCGCGAGGAATACGAGGAGCCGCTGCGAGCGGCTCCGCATCACTCGCCGAAGAGCCCGAACTGGCGACGCCATCCGCGCGGGAGGACGAGCTCGAGGACGTCGTCGACGGTGACGACGCCGAGCAGGCGTTCCTCCCCATCGACGACCGGGACGACGGTGAGGTCGAAGTCGGTCATCAGCCGAGCGACCTCTTCGAGCTCGGCGTCGGGCCGTAGCCGCTGCGGCATGTCGGCGATGTCGCCGAGAAGGGCGTCCGGGCCGGTGCGCAGCAGGTCGACGAGCGCGACGGCGCCCGCGAGCCGCTTGCTCGCGTTCATGACGTAGATCCACCCGAGCGCCTCGGCCGAGATGTGGGAGGTGCGGATGCGCTCGATCACCTCGCGCTGCGTCGCCTGCGTGAACACGCACAGGAACTCCGGGCTCATGAGCCCGCCCGCGGTGGCGGGGTCATAGCCGAGCAGTGCGCGCACGCGCCGCCGCTGCACGAGCGGCAGCAGGCGAACGATCTCGTCGCGGCGCTCCTCCGGCAGCTCACTCACGAGGTCGGCCGCGTCGTCGGACTCCATGCGCGCGAGCACCTCCGCCACGTCGGCGTCGGAGCGCTCCTCGATGAACTCCTGCTGGTGATTCGGCTCGAGCTCCTCGAACACATCCGCCTCGAGCTCGGGGTCGCCGCCGACCGCGCCGAGGATCTCCTGGCCCTCGTGGTGCGACGCCTGCTCGACGAGGTCGGCGAGCTGGGCCGGATGAAGCCGTGCGAGCTTCGGGTGGGGCACGCGCAGGCGCACGCTGGGCACGTGGCCGGTGAAGGGCTCGACCGAGGCCCAATCGAGGAACTCGTTCGTTCCGACCGAGTGGGCGAGTGCTCGCGGGACGACCCGGCGCAGCAGCCCGCGGAGGCCCGTGTCGACGCCGACCACCCGGTACCAGCCGTCGAGGCGCGCAAGCTCGATCTCGTTCGAACGGACGAGCCGGGCCCCGTCGACGTTGATCAGCTGCCGGTCGAGCACGTCCTTCTTCAGGAGCACCTCGTCGGGGCGCCGTTCGAACGGCTGCAGGTCGAGCCGCTGCGCGCGCATGCGGACGCGGCCGTGCTCGATCTCCGCGATCGCGTCCGCGGGGACGAACACCTGCCGCCCGGCGAGGGTCGCGAGCAGGCCGGTGACGGGCGGGTACTCGTCCTCGCCCAGCCGGACGATGAGGTCGTCGACGCGGCCGAGCTTCGCGCCGGCGGGGTCGAGCAGGTCGCCGCCCGTGACGAGCGCGAGGTGGAGGACGCGCGGAGTCGTGGAGGCCGGCGCTTCCATGTTGCCGACCTTACTTCGCTGGCTGTTCAGGCGCCGTTACGTGCCTCCCAGGCCGTCCCGGACGACCTGCGCCATGACGCTCGGGAGATCGGCGACAAGCGCCGCGCGCTGCTTTGCGGTAAGCCTCCGCCGCAGCGGCGGACCGAGCACCTTCGGTTCGCAGGTGCGCGCCTCGAAGTCGAGGAAGTCGTCGTGGATGATCGAGTAGTAGAGGTCGGCCGGATACGCGTTCGCGCCCGAGTGTGCGAGGAGCGCGAGCGCGTCGGTTGCGAAGATCCGGGCGTCCTTGGCGCACTCGGCCGGGCTGTGCGAGACGGTCTCCGTCGCCGCATGGAAATAGTCGCTGCCCGAGAGCGTGACCGTTCCGCTGCTACCGCCGCCGCCGCCGCCGCACCCCGCGAGCAGCGCGACTGCAAAGGGGAGAATCCATACGGGTTTCACACGACGGATCACCTTTCCGGGTGGCGTCCGGCCGCCCGTTTCCGACGAAAGTTGTACTGCATCACTGCGGCAAGGTAACTGCGGCGAAAGAGAAGAATCGATGTTCGATGCACTCGACACGGGCGGTCTCCGTGTGGCTGAACCTGAGGTCTCGACTCCTCCCCTCGGGAGGCTCCTCGTCGAACGCGGTCATGTGACCGAGGAGCAGCTCCAGACGGCGCTCGACGAGCACGCCCGCACGGGTCTCCCGCTCGGGCAGGTGCTCATCAGTCTCAGCTACGTGACCGCGGCGACGGTCGCGCAGGCGCTCGCGACGCAGCAGGGCGGGCTCGTCAAGACCGAGTACGGACTGGCCACCGGATTCGGCACGCCCGGCCTCGTCTCGTTCCCGCCCATCAGCCCGCCTGCGTCGGCGCCCCTCGCGGCGGCGTGGATCGCACCGGCCCCGGAGGCCGAGGTCGTCGCGCTCCCGGTGCCGGAGATCGAGATCGAGCAGGTCGCCGTCGTCCAGGGCCCCGATCCGGAGCTCGTGGCGGCGCAGGCCCGCATCACGGAGCTGGAGATGGAGCTCGCGGCCGTCGGACTTGCCGAGGAGCGCATCCAGTCGCTCGAGTCCGAGCTGGCGACGGCGCGGATGGATGCCGCCCGCATCCCGGCGCTCGAGGTCGACCTCGCCGCTGCCCGGCAGGCCGAGGCCGAGCGCGACGCACGCGAACAGGAACTCCAGCAGGCCCAGGCCGAGCTGGAGACGACGCGGAGCGAACTCGCCGCGTACGCGGCCGACCGCGCGACGATGATCGAAACGCTGCGTGCGGCGCAGGAGCGCCTGCACGAGGTGGAGACTGCGGCGGTCTTCCAGCAGCCGCGGGCTGCATCGCCGTTCGCCTGGCAGAGCTGACGACTGCTCGGATGGAGCTAGGCGGGCTCGAACCGCCGACCTCCTGGGTGCGATCCAGGCGCTCTCCCAACTGAGCTATAGCCCCGAGTCCGCCGCAGTTTAGCCGGAGGCCGGAGCAGCCGAGCCGCGCGCCTTGTCCATCAGCTTGCCTTCGCGGATCGTGCGCGCCATGTCGGCGGACTCCGCGCGATACCAGCTGCCGTCCTCGAACTCGATAGCCGGATGTCCTAGGCCGCGAACAGTGTCAGGTCCGGCTCGCGCTCGCCACGAAGCACGGCCAGGTCGACCTCGACGCAGCGGATGCCGCGCGACTCGGCGAGCGCTACCGCCTGCGGCTTGATCGCCTGCGCGGCGAGGATGCCGCGGCAGCCGGCCTTCGCGGGGTCTTCGCGGATGAACGCGAGGTAGCGCGTCAGCTGCTCCACGGCGTCGATCGTCCCGATGCGTTTGATCTCGACCGCGACCCATTCGCCGGCCGCGTCCTTGCACATCAGGTCGACCGGGCCGATCTCGGTCGGCCACTCGCGCTTGACGAGCGTGAGCTCCTCGCCGAGCGTGGCCGGGGCGGCGGCGAGCTCCAACTGGAGGTCGCGCTCCACGCCGTCCTTCTGCAGCGCGGCCGACTCGCCCATGTCGTGGACGATGTCGCTCAGCACTTCGGCGAGGCGGATCTCGAGCACGTCCTCGGTCTTCGCCTTGCGAACGACGAGCCGGTCGCCCTCGTCCTCAACCACAGTCGGTGCGGTCATCCAGTTGAGCGGCTTGAAGCCACCCGCATCGTCGTGCACGAGCACGGATCCGTCCGCCTTGAGGATGAGGAGCCGCACCGCCTCCGGCAGGACGGCGTTCAGACGGCCGGAGTAGCGGACCTCGCAACGGGCGACGAGCAGGCGCACATCGGGAACCTACTGTCCCCTTCGGACACGTGAGCCGCCGACGATGGCGTCGCTGCCGTCGTCGAACCGCACCCAGGCCTTCCCCTTGCCGTCGTAGTCGGGCGACCAGACGAGCAGCGTGGCATCGCGGCCACCGACCTGGACCCGCTCGGTGCCTTCCGGCTCCGCGCCCGACCACACGCGGACGAACGGGTTGTGCTCGCGCTCGCGGCCGATCGTCGTCTCGTCGGTGTGACCGGGGAGCACACGCATCGAGTCGGGCAGCGCCATGAAGACGTCCATCACCGAGGAGCGGACGAGCGCCGGGTCGCCTCCCCCGACCGCGTCCTTGAACAGCGTGTCGCCGGTGAAGACGAGCTCGCTGCCGGCGACGAATGCCACCATGTCGTCCGAGTGCCCGGGCGTCGCCACCCCGCGGACGTGGATCCCGCCGAAGTCCCACTCCCCCGGCTCGGCGACGACGGGGACGTTGTAGATCTCGTTCAGCTCGTCCTCCCAGGCCACGTGGTCGTGGTGCGCGTGCGTGCGCAGGATCGCCGCCGGTTTCGCACCCCAGCGCTCGAGCGCCGCGACGAGCGGCGCCGGATCGGCTCCGGCGTCGACGAAGACGGCCGTCCCACCCTCGGCGTCGGCCACGACGTAGGCGTTCGAGAGCCAGTCGGGATGCATGTTCCGCTCGATGAGCAAGGCAGCTAGGCTAACGAACACATGGCCGGGCTCCTGTCACGCACGACGCTGATCATCAAGGCGAAGTACTCGAAGCTGCTCAACCGGGCGGAGAATCCGACCGAGACGCTCGACTACTCGTACGAGCAGATGCTCGAGCAGCTCCAGAACGTCAAGCGCGGCGTCGCGGACGTCGTCACTGCAAAGAAGCGGCTCGAGCTCCAACAGCAGAAGCTGGAGCAGAACGTCGTCACGCTCGAGACGCAGGCGCGCCAGGCAGTCGGTGCGAATCGCGACGATCTCGCGAAGCAGGCGCTCGAGCGCAAGGCGGTCGCGCAGCAGCAGCTGCAGAGCATGGACGGGCAGGTGCAGGGGCTCGCCGACCAGCAGGAGAAGCTCGTCGCGTCGCAGCAGCAGCTCGAGACGCGCATCGAGTCGTTCCGCTCGACGAAGGAAGTGCTCAAGGCGCAGTACTCCGCCGCCGAGGCGCAGGTGCGCGTCGGCGAGGCGGCCACCGGCATCGGCAAGGGGATGGCCGACACGGGCCTCGCAGTCCAGCGCGCCAAGGACAAGACCGAGGAGCTGCAGGCGCGCGCCTCCGCCATCGACGAGCTGACCAGCACGGGCGCGCTCGAGGATCTGACCGCGGGCGACCAGACGCAGCTCGACCGCGAGCTGGCGCAGATCTCGGCGTCGTCGCAGGTCGACAGCGAGCTGGCGAAGCTGAAGGCAGAGGTCGGCTCGGGCGACGGCGCGAAGAAAGAGATCGCAGCCGGCGACGCCGAGCCTGCGCCCGACCCGGCGCAGCCGCAGCAGTAGCGGCTTGGGCCTGGGCGACGTCCTCTTCGGCCGCAAGAAGCTGAAGGCCCCTGCCGCGGAGCGGCTGTTCGCGATCAGCACCGCCGCGGTCACGCTCGACACCGACTGCTCGCTCACGACCGCAGGCGTCGGCGCGGTCATCTTCAAGCCGCTGTCAGCCGGCGAGTTCACGGCCGCCGAGCAGGAGATCGAGCAGCTGCTGCAGGCGGTCGCGTCGTCGAGCGGCTCGACACTCGATCGCAAGACCGACTCGTTCGGCTACGAGTGGGTGATCATCAAGGATCCCGACCTCGAGGATCAGGTGGCCGGCGTGCACACGGTCGCGTCCGAGCTCGAGGCGAAGGGGTTCGGCGCGCAGCTGCTCGCGGCCGCCTTCAAGTTCCAGGGCGGGAAGAACCCGGTGTACTGGATCTACGGCTTCAAGACGGGGACGTTCTGGCCGTTCGTCCCGACCGGCGAGAAGAACGAGCGCGACAACGCGGAAGAAATGCAGCTGAAGGCGAAACTCGAGCCGGAACTGCCGGTCGAGCAGGACCTCAGCCGGTGGCTGGCTCTGTTCGACGCGCCGATCTAGCAGGAGGACGCTGGCGCACGCCAGTGGGTACGGCCCTTGACCTCTCGCGTGATGATTGTTGGGCCGACGCGATCAGCGCAGGTTCGTCCCGCGTGCGCTTCGCGCGTCAGCCGCCGAGTTGGAGCGAGTCGACGCCGTCGAGGTTGGTGCCGGCGTAGAGGGTGCGGCTGGCAGGGTCGATCGCGAATGCGGCGACGCCGCCGGCGGGGAGGCCGCGTCCGTATGGCTGCCAGCTCTCGCCGGTGTTGTTGCTTCTGAACACGCCGCCCTCGGTGCTCGCGAAGAGAATCTGCGGGTTACGCGGGTCGACGGCGAGTGCGTACATGTCCCGGTTGGTCAGGCCGGCGTTCGCCTTGGCCCAGGTCTGCCCGCCGTCGCTCGTCTTGATGATGCCGCCGGTGCGACTGGCTGCGTAGATGGTAGCGGGGTTGAGCGGGTCGATGGCGATCGCGACGACCGTGTACGGGAAGTCCAGGTGCGACTTCGCCGCCGGGACGCCGGGCGCGATCGCGACCCGTTGCCAGCTGCTGCCTGCGTCCGTGCTTCGGAAGATGCCGCCTCGCGCCGTCCCCGCGAACACGGTGTCCGGGTGCTGCGGGTTGATCGCGAGCGACTGCACAGCCCAGGGGATGCCCGTTATCGGCCGCCAGCTCGCGCCGCCGTCACCCGTCTTCTGGACGGCGCCGGCGCTGCAGGTCCCGCCGCAGTCAGCGACGTAGATGGTGCGCGTGTGCTGCGGGTCGATCGCGATTGCCTGCACGCCCTTCGAGGGAAGCGTGATCGGCACGAGGCTCCAGTGAACCCCGGCGTCGCTGCTCTTGAACAGGCCCCGCCCTTGCACGGCGTACAGCGTCCGTTTGTGCTGCGGATCGACGGCGAGCGTGTTGACTGGCGCGTTGCCGAGTCCGGCGGTCTCCGCTTGCCATGTCCGGCCCCGATCCGTGCTCTTGAAGACCGGGGCCGCGGTTCCCGCGGTCCCGGCGTAGAGGGTCGCGGGGCTCCCAGCGGCAAGCGCGAGGGAGGAGATTCGCGTCGCGACGAATCCGTTGTCGGCCGTGGCCCAGGTGTTCCCGCGGTCGACGCTCTTGACGATTCCGTCGTTCGTGGTGGCGTAGACGGTGGCCGGGTCGTTCGGGTCGGTGACGGTCCCGAACCAGGCGAGGTTCGCAGGGGCTGACTGCCAGCTCTCTCCGCCGTCGGTCGTCTGGAACACCGCCGAGCCGTTACCCGTCGTCGCGTAGATTGCGCCGCTGCCGGGATCCATGGTGAGCGCGTCGATCGTCGCCCCCGTGAGACCGTCCGGCGCCCAAGTCCTGCCGCCGTCGGTGCTGCGGAACATGCCCCGCCGCGCCGTGTCGCTGGCGAGTAGCGCGCCCGAGGCTGTGAGGGCGAGCGCCGAGATCGAGAGCGGGGTAGCCATCGTGATCCGTCGCCAGCTGTCGCCGCCGTCGGCGCTCTGGTACATGAGCCCCGCCGCGGGAATCCCGGTTGCGTAGATGGTCTGGGGATGGTGCGGGTCGATCGCGAAAGACAGGCCGGAGTACGCGCGCCCGATCGGGCATGTGCGGCAGAGCATCTTGCTTCGCAGCGATGCCGGCACGATGGTCTGCCAGCTCTTGCCGCCGTTCCTCGTGCGGTACAGACCCCGGCCCGTCGTGGCGTACACGGTCGCGGGATGCTCCGAGTCGACCATCAGAGACCAGGCGAGGCTCCCATTCGGAGGCGCTGTGGGCGGCGGCAGCGGCGGAGGGTCGAACAGGCCCGTGTTGACCATGCGCCAGTGGCGCCCGCCGTCCACGGTCTTGCCGACGCCCCGGTCGCTGCCGACGTAGACGGTGCCCGCGTGCATCGGGTCGATCGCGAACGACTCGATCTCTTGCCAGGGCTCGCCGCTCACGGCCGTCCAGCTCTCGCCGCCGTTGCTGCTCTTGAACACTCTGCCGTAACCGGCCGCGTAGACGATCTTCGAGTCGGTCGGGGCGATTGCGAGCGCGAAGACGGAGCCGCCCTGGGGGCCGTTCAACGGTCGCCACCGCGCCGCCCCCGATAGCGCAACCGAAGCAGCCGACGGGCCGCCGGACGCCGACCGGCCCAACGAAACCCCGCTGCTGCCGCCGCCGTCGAACGAGGCCCACGCGGCGGCCCCGAGGGCGGTGAGCACGATCGCGGCGTAGATGGTGCGACGGCGTCTCGCCCGCCGGCGCGCCTCCTCGATCAGCGCCTCCAGATCCGCGACACGCTGCGCGAGATCGCGATCCTGCTCGATCTCTGGCCTGCGGGGAGGTGTGGTGACGGTCACGGCGACTCCTCCATCAAGAAGACGCTACTATCGCTAGCACTATGCGCCATGTCAAGCTCGACCGCGACAACCCGCTCGACCTGCACGAACAAGTCGCCGGCGAGATCCGCCGCGCCATCGCCGACGGCGAAGCCAAACCCGGCGAACGACTCCCACCCGCCAAAGACCTCGCCGCCGTCCTCGGCGTCAACACCAACACCGTCCTGCGCGCCCTCCGCCAACTCCGCGACGAAGGCCTCCTCGAATTCCGCCGCGGCCGCGGCATCACCGTCACCGGCACCCCCGAGCAGAGCGCCCTCATCGAACAAGCGAAAGAACTCCTCCACTACGCCCGCACCCACGGCTACAAACCCGACGAACTCATCCAGATCATTCAGCAGCTCGGATGACGTAGGCATGTGCGCGCCGTTCGGCAAGAGTCTCCTGTTGGTCGTCGCCGCAGCTGCACTTATCGCAACACCCGCAGCGACACAGACGCTCCCCTACGGCGGGATCGGCGCGACCGTCTCCAACTTCCATGCGCGCGATCCGAACGGCGGGGGAACACCGCCCGTCGGCGTCGCGTACTACCGGGTAATCGACTCGCGCTTCGGGCGGGTGGAGGCATTCAGCGTCGTCGTGAATCCGAAGTCTCAGTTCACCGCGATCCACCTCGTCCGGCTCGTCCTGGGAACCCATCTCCCTCCGGACACGACGACCGTTCGGCCTTGGAACGGCTACTGCATCGTTCTCAAGAGCCGCTGGCTCGGACGAAAGATCGGCCTGCCCTACCTCTGGACATCGGTGTCACAGGCGGAGCAGACAGCCGTAATCCAGGCGTCCCTCAATCCAGCCTGCCGAGGCTAGGCAAGAACACTCGCCACCATCAGGGGACATTCCTGAACTGTGAGTGTGCGAGGGGTCCCGTCTGGGGCGTTTGTCAGGTTGACGCTGGTGCTCTTTGCTTGTGACTCGATTCTTGAATGACCCGCTGTTGCGGTGTCTTTCCAGTGATGTGTCCGAGCCGAGAGTCCGGTGTCGGCCTGGCGTCCGCTTGCTGGCCTGATCAGAAGCCTGTCCGCGTTGTGAGCGCGTGGCCCGTCACAGTTATGCCGTCAG
>PLJC01000038.1 GCA_003139545.1 Actinomycetota bacterium | reverse complement strand
CCCGGCAGCGCGACCCTCAACACCGGCACCTACGCCACGGTGTGGTCGGTCTCGTGTGCCACGGCCGGCAACTGCACAGCCGGCGGCACCTACACCGACCGCTCCGGCGCCTACCAGGCGTTCGTCGTCGCGATCACTACGAAGATCACTCCGAAGATCACGTCGTTTGCGCCGTTGAAGGGGCCGGCTGGGACTACGGTGACGATCACAGGGTCGGGTTTTGACGGTGCGACCGCGGTCAAGTTCCACGGCGTCAACGCAGCAAGCTTCCATGTCGACTCCGACACCCAAATCACCGCCGACACCGCGGCGCACACAACCACCGGAACGATCACCGTCACCGGCCCCGGCGGCACCGCAACCAGCGCGGCCAGCTTCACCCCGCTTGCGATCACCTCCTTCTCACCCACCAGCGGGATCGCAGGGAAGACGGTGACGATTACCGGCTCCGGTTTTACGGGCACGACCGCGGTTGAGTTCAACGGCACAAACGCGCAGACCTTCACCGTTAACTCGGACACGAAGATCACCGCGATCGTCGCGTCCGGAACGACTCTCGGCACTGTCACGGTTGCTGGTCCGGCTGGGACGGCGACGAGCGCGGCGCTGTTTGCGATCACTCCGAAGATCACGTCGTTGACGCCGTCGAAGGGGCCGGCTGGGACTACGGTGACGATCACAGGGTCGGGTTTTGACGGTGCGACCGCGGTCAAGTTCCACGGCGTCAACGCAGCAAGCTTCCATGTCGACTCCGACACCCAAATCACCGCCGACACCGCGGCGCACACAACCACCGGAACGATCACCGTCACCGGCCCTGGCGGCACCGCAACCAGCGCGGCCAGCTTCACCCCGCTTGCGATTACCTCCTTCTCACCCACCAGCGGGACCGCCGGGAAGACGGTGACGATCAGCGGCACCGGCTTCACCGGCACAACCGCGGTCGAGTTCGACGGCACGAACGCTCAGACCTTCACCGTTAACTCGGACACGAAGATCACCGCGATCATCGCACCGGGAACGACTCTCGGCTCTATCACCGTTACTGGCCCGGCTGGTACCGCGACGAGCGCGGCGGTGTTTGCGATCACTCCGAAGATCACGTCGTTGACGCCGTCGAAGGGGCCGGCTGGGACCGTAGTGACGATTAGCGGGTCGGGCTTTGACGGCGCGACCGCGGTCAAGTTCCACGGCGTCGCTGCGGCGAGCTTCCATGTTGACTCCGACACGCAGATCACCGCGCATACGGCGGCGAACACGACCAGTGGAACGGTGACCGTTACCGGTCCTGGCGGCACCGCGACCAGCGCGTCGAGTTACACGATGCTTGCGATCACCTCGTTCTCACCGACCAGCGGGACGGCGGGGAAGACGGTGACGATTACCGGCTCCGGTTTTACGGGCACGACCGCGGTTGAGTTCAACGGCACAAACGCGCAGACCTTCACCGTTAACTCGGACACGAAGATCACGGCCGTCGTCGCGATCGGAACCACCACCGGCACTATCACCGTCACCGGCCCGTCCGGCACGGCGACGAGCAAAAGCGCCTTCACCATGAGCACCTAACAGCTCGGGACGCCAAGCTTGTTGCGATCGTAGGCTGCCCCAGAGACGACCGATCGTGAAGGGTTCTCTATTCGGATCGGCTCTTGCGCAGCTAGAGGGCGAAGAGTGCCGGGACCTCTAGCTGCGTTCGCTGCGGTTTCAGCCGGTCGGGTAGAGCCACCACCGGGGGTGGAGGAGTGAGTGGACGGGACGGTCGACACACCGTTCCGCCCGCCGTTCACCCCCAACTGTTCGCCGCTGGGCAATGCTGGCTCGTGCAGGGAACTCCCGGTCAGGGGGATCTGTTGCGTCAGCGCCCGGCAGACCAGAGTCCTCACCGGCCGAATCACTAGTGGCTCGGCTGCGCCAGCGTGCGGGAATGTCCCCCGAGCAGCGGCGTAGGGTTCCCGCCATGAAAGGCGACTCGCAAATCGCAAGCTATGCAGCGATGGCGGCCATCCTGGCCTTCGTCGGCGCAGGCATCTGGTGGCGAGTGGCCGGCGACCCGACCACTGGAGGCTTGATCATCGTTGGCGCGGCTGCGGCTCTGGTCATAGGAGTCGCCACTTTCGCGCTCCAGTCTCGGCGTAGCTAGAAGACCGTCAGGTGCGCGAGCGCCCTTACGCCGGAGCGCTGACCGACTGCGCCGACTCATCGCCGACCATCTCCCGCACGCGCGGGATCACGTGTTGCGCGAACAGCTCCTGCGCCTTGATCGCCTTCCAGTGCTCGACGCCGCCTGGGTTCGTCGTGATCGCGATCTCGGTCAGACCATCGCAGACGTCGATCGTCTCCTTGATCCGCTCGACGACGTCGTCGGGCGTGCCGACCCACACGATGTCGCCGGCGATCATGTCGTCGTACGGCGTCGCGGCGAGCTTCTCCATGATTCCCGCCGCGTAGAACCCGTACCCGGCGGCATTCAACGCATCGGCCGGCGGCGGCGTGTACTCGGTCAGCGGTGACGCGTTGCCCGCAAGGAACCCGCGCATGTGCGTCTCGGCCTCGCGCCGCGCGAGCTCGCGGTCATCGTCGATGTAGCACGCGTGGATCCAGATGATGTCCGGCGTCGTGCCGTACTCCGCGCACTTCGCGCGATAGAGGTCGAGCTGCTCCTTCAACGCCGCGTACGGCAGGAGCGGCGGGACGGCGACCGCCCAGCCGTGCTTCGCCGCGAGGTCGTACGTGCGATCAGACGTCCCGCCGAGCACGACACGGAAGCGATGGCCGCTGAACGGGATGACGTGACTGTCGTCGACGTTCCAGTACTCACCGTGGAACGAGACCGTGTCGTTGTGCAGCGCCTCGATGAAGAGGTCGAGCGCCTCCTCGTAGCGCGGCCGCGAGGTCTCGTCGAGCGGCGTGCCGGCGGCGAGCGGGATCCATCCGTGCCCGCGGCCGACGCCGAACTCGTAGCGGCCGTCCGTCAGCAGCGAGAACTCATGGATCATCGCGGCGAGGACGAGGGGGTTGTGGTACGGGAGGATGTGCAGCATCGTGCGGAACTTGATGTTCCGCGTGCGCGCCGCGGCCATCCCGAACAGGCCGAAGACGTTCGCCGACGCGGAGAACTTCGGGAAGAACAGATGCTCGATCGCGGCGTACGCGTCGTAGCCGAGGCGGTCGGCGTTCTCGATCTGCTCGAGCACCTCGCCGTACAGCTGCGAGTACGACTTGCCGGGCCAGCTCTGGAGCTCGCTGTAGATGCTGAACTTCACGGGAGGAATCTACGCAATCGGCGTGCAAGCGGTGGTGCGAGGAGCTTCTGTGCCACGAGCGTGCCCGAGCCGGCGCCGAGCCCCGGACCGGGCCACGTGCTCGCGCCGATGTGCCACAACCGCTCGACCGGCGTCGTGTGGCCGGAGCTTCCCGGGAACGGCCGCCACAGGAAGTTCTGGTCGAGCGTGAGCGCACCGCCGTACGGGTCGCCGTGCAGGAGGTTGACGTTCATGCGCTCGAGGTCGTGCGGGCCGAGCGCGACGCGCTCGACGATGGACGACTCGAGATTTGGGATGTGCCGCGCAAGCCGCGCCTGGATGCGGTCGGCGTAGCGCTCGCGCTCGTCGTCGTTCCAGCCGTACCGCGACGGAAGCTCCTGCAGCTGAATCCACAAAAGCCCTCTCCCGTCCGGCGCGCGCGACGGGTCCATCGTCAGCGGTTGACCGACCACGATGGTCGCCTCTTCCGGAATCAGGCCACGTTCCGCTTCGTTCACCGCGCGCGAGACGCCGTCGAGGCCGGGCGTGACGTGGACGATCGCCGTGCCGTTCAGCCGCTCGTCGCCGTCCCAGCGCGCCGGCTCGGAGAGCGCGAAGTGGATCTGCATCTCCGCGCGGCCGTACCGGAATCGGCGAGCGCCATCGGGTGCGGGGCCTTCGAGCAGCCGCTCGTATAGCTGCGTCGGCGTGACGTTCGCGATCACGGCGCGCCCGGCCTCGACCGTCTCGCCGCCGGCGAGGCGCACGCCGACCGCACGACCGTTCCGCACGACAACGCGCTCGACGTCCTTGCCGGTCTCGCACACGCCGCCGTGGTCGCGGATGAAGCGCACGAGCGCGTCGGCGAGTTTTGCACCGCCACCGCGCGGAATGGGCATGCCGCCCTCCTGCACCGCGACGGCGATCACCTGCGTCATGAACCCCGACGAGGCTGCGTCCGGGCCGAGACCGGTGTGCAGCACCCACGGCGCGAGAACGCCGTGCGCGTTCTCCGACGCGAACGTCTGCCGCAGCCAGTCGCGGCTCGACTGCAAGAGCTCACCGGTGAACGCGGCGACGCCGCTTCGCCCGAGCCGCCGATACGCCTTCGCGGCGAGCGCAAGTCCTGACGCGCTCCACAACTCGGTGCCGAGGAGGCCGAATGCGAGGTCGGCGTTCGGGAAGAAGCGCTCGAGCACGCCCGGCCATTCCGGACCGAGCTCGCCTGCGTTCCCCTCCGCGTTCCTCAGCAGGAAAGCCGCGGACCCGTCGGGAAACGCCGTCGCCGTCGGCAGCTCCGTATTGAGGTACTCGAGCCCGCGCGCCGCAAGGTCGTCGCCGAGCTGGGCGTGCGCCGCTCCACCGACCCACAGCGGATGCCAGGCGCTGAACACATCGTGGTGGTACCCCGGCTTCGTCAACTCCGCGGTGTGGATGGCGCCGCCGAGCCAGTCGTTGCGCTCGAGCACGCACACCTTCCAGCCGGCTTTCGCGAGCAGCGCGCCGCACGCGAGCGAGTTGACGCCGCTGCCGACGATGACGGCGTCGTACTCAGCCATCGACGAGCGCTCGAAACTCCTCGTCGGTGACGAGCCCGCGCTTGCGCATCCCGAGCTCCTTCACGCGGGCCAGCAGGTCCGCGCGGCGCTCCTCCGGCACGTCGAGCCCGAGCTCCTCCGCCTTGATCCGGATCGAGTCGAGACCGCTCTTCTTGCCGAGCACCAGTCCGCGATCGGCACCGACGAGCGCCGAGGAGTACGGCTCGATCGACGGCGGATCGTGAAACTGCGACGCGACCGCGCCCGACTCACGCCGGAAGAGCGTCTCGCCGGTAACCGGCTTCCACGGCTCGAGCGCATAGCCCGACAGCTCCTGCACGCGGGCGGAGACGTCGCGGATGCGCGCAAGGTCGAGGTTGGACTCCACGCCGTACAGCGCGCGCAGCGTAAGCGCGACCTCGCCGAGGTTCGCGTTCCCCGCGCGCTCGCCCATGCCGTTGATCGTCCCGTGCACCCACGTCGCGCCCGCGCGCACCGCCGCCACGGCGGAGGAGGTTGCAAGCCCGAAGTCGTTGTGGCCGTGGAAGTGCACAGGGACGTCGCCGACGAGCTCGACCGTCCGGCCGACGAGATCGGCCACTGCTTCCGGAGACGCGATGCCGAGCGTGTCGACGACGACGACCTCGGCCGCACCCGCCTCGACGGCGGCCGAATACACGCGGTCGTAGAAATCCGGCTCCGCGCGCGTCGAGTCGACACCGAAGAACGCGGCGGTGATCCCATGGTCGGCGGCGAAGCGCATCGCGTTCGTGATGCGGCCGAGCATCGTGTCACGGTCGACGCCAATCGCGTCGAGCTTCAGGTCGGAGATCGGAGACTCGATCACGGATGCGCCGACGCCGAGCTCGACGAGCGCCTCCAGGTCGGCGGGGACTGCGCGGGAGAAGCCCCACACCTCGGCGCGCAGGCCGGCGCCGGCGACGAGCTTCACCGCGTCCCAATCGTCCTGCGAGACGCGCGGGAATCCCGCCTCGATGCGATCGACGCCGAGCTCGTCGAGCAGGCGTGCGATCTCGAGCTTCTGCTCGGGGTCGAGCACGACGCCGACGGTCTGCTCGCCGTCGCGCAACGTCGTGTCGTACAGGCCGACGTGGCCGCCGATGACATGGCCGTCGTTGAGGCCCCCGGTCCATATGAGATCGCTCAACAGCGCACCACTCCGTCGGGAAAGGCTGACAGTTTTTCCACGCCGTCGGCCGTGACGAGGAAGTTGTCCTCCACGCGCAGGCCGCCGCCTCCGTCCCAGTAGATGCCGGGCTCGACCGCGAGCACCATGCCCTCCTCGAAAGTCCCGGCGGCAGCCTGGTGCGGGTACGGCGGCTCGTGCGCACGGGCGCCGACTCCGTGACAGATGGGATGCGACGGCTCGAAGGCGAGCCCGGCGCGCACGAGCACGTCGAGCTCCGGCATCGACGCGCCGGGCCGGATGAGGGCGAGCGCGTTTTCGTACACGCCCATGAGCCGCTCCTCGAGCTCGGCGTACGCGGGCGTGAGATCGCCGACGACGAGGTTCTTCGTGTGATCGGCCCAGTACCCGTCCGCGCACACCCAGATCTCGAACAGCACCGGCTCGCCCTCGACCACCGGCAGGTCGCCGGTCGCCGTGAACGTCTTGATCCCCTTCCCGGCCCAGACGAGAGAGAACGGGAGCGCGAGCTCCACGTCGGCGCGCGCCGTCCCCTGTCCGTGCACGTGCCCTTGCCAGATCGCCGCCGCCTCGGACTCCTTCATGCCGGGCTCGAGCCGGCCGCGCACGTGCTCCATCGCATCGGCCGCGATCTCGTTCGCGATCCGCATCCGCGCCACTTCCTGCTCGGTCTTGATCGAGCGCGCACGCGCGAGCAGCCCCGTCGCGTCGGCTGCGTCGGGGAATGCGTCGAACCACCCGCGCGTGAACGTCGTCGGCTCGCCGACCATCCGGTCGGACGCCTGCGTGCCGAGCGACAGCTCGAGGCCGACGCGGCGGAACCCGCGTGCGGCGTCCATCACCGCATCGAGCGTCCGCGCGAGAGGCGGCCGCGGATCGCCATCGTCGTAGCCGCGCACGAATCGCACGCGCGACGTCCATGCCGTGCGCTCCGCATCCTCCGCCGACGCCTCGAGGCAGATGAGCACCGGATCGCCCTCGCGCGGGAACACGCACGCGTCGTAGCCCTTCATGCCCCAGAAGTTCGTCAGGTAGAGGACGTTGTCCGGCGCCCGGACGACGAGCGCGTCGAGACCGTCCTCCTCCATGAGCGCGCGCACGCGCTCGAGCTTGGCGGAGTCGAGCGGGCGGCTCACGTCAGACGTAGTGCTCTTCGGTCCGCTCGAGCTCGCGGTCGTGGTCGACCATCATCCGCACGAGCTCCGGGAAGCGCACCGTCGGCTCCCAGCCGAGCTTCTCCTTCGCCTTCGAGTAGTCGCCGATGAGGAGATCGACCTCGGCCGGGCGGAAGTAGCGCGGATCGATCTGCACGTACTCGTCCCAAACCAGGCCGGCATAGCCGAATGCCTCGTCGAGGAACTCGCGCACCGAGTGCGTCTCGCCCGTGGCGAGCACGTAGTCCTCGGCCTCGTCCGCCTGCAGCATCCGCCAAGCCCCATCCATGTAGTCGCGCGCGAAGCCCCAGTCGCGCTGCGCGTCGAGGTTGCCGAGGCGAAGCACGTCCTGCTCGCCGCGCAGGATCGCGCCGACGGCGCGCGTGATCTTGCGCGTCACGAACGTCGGCCCGCGCCGCGGAGACTCGTGGTTGAAGAGGATCCCGTTCACCGCGTACATGCCGTACGCCTCGCGGTAGTTGCGCGTGATCCAGTAGCTGAAGACCTTGCTCACGCCGTACGGGCTGCGGGGATGGAACGGCGTGTCCTCGGTCTGCGGGACGTGCTCTTCGCGCACCTGCCCGAACATCTCGCTCGAGGACGCCTGGTAGAAGCGGCACTTCACGTCCTCCTCGCGGATCGCGTCGAGCAGGCGGAGCGTCCCCATCGCGTCGGTGTCGGCCGTGTACTCCGGCACGTCGAAGCTCACGCGCACGTGGCTCTGCGCGCCGAGGTTGTAGACCTCGTCCGGTCGGATCGTCCGCATCAACTGATTAAGCGACGATCCGTCGGTGAGATCGCCGAACACGAGCTCGATGTCGCCGAAGATGTGGTCGACGCGCGCGGTGTTGAACGAGCTCGAGCGCCGGATCATCCCGAAGACCTCGTAACCCTTCTCGAGCAGGATCTCCGCGAGGTAGGAGCCGTCCTGGCCCGTGATGCCGGTGATGAACGCCTTCCGGCTCACTCCGGATGCCCTTCCGCCCACGAGATGACCGGGTTCCGCAGCACTCCGATCCGTTCGATCTCGGCCTCCATAACGTCGCCCGGCCGCAGGTAGAGCGACGCCGCGTCCTCGCTGAACCCGGCCACGCCGCTCACCGTACCCGTCGAGAGAACGTCGCCTGCCGAGTAGCCGAGCGGCGAGTAGTGACTGAGAATCTCGGGGATCGTGGTCGACATGCGGCCGGAGTGCGACGTCTGCCGCGTCTCGCCGTTCACGCGCAGCGTCATGGCGAGATCGTGTGGGTCGGGGACCTCGTCGGGCGTGACGATCCAGGGGCCGAGCGGGCAGAACGTGTCGATCGCCTTGCAGAACGAGAACACGCCGCTCTTCATCTCCTGGCGCTGGATGTCGCGCGCGGTGATGTCGTTGAAGATGACGTAGCCGGCGACGTAGTCCATCGCCTCTTCAGGCCCGAACCACTTGCCCGACTTGCCGATGATCACCGCGAGCTCGAGCTCGTAGTCGAGCTCGTTGGTCAGATGCTCCGGATAGATGACCGGGTCGTCCGTTCCAATGATCGCGTCGACGTTCTGGAAGAACATGATCCACGGCGCGATCTCGTGCGACCAGTTGACGCGCTTCGACTCCTCCTCGTGCTCGCGGAAGTTCCCTGCGGTGTGGAAGAACTTCTTCGGGACGATCGGCGCGCGCAGGCGCGCGTCGGCGAGTGGCGTCCGCTCGCCGACATCGTCGGCGCCGCCGCGCTCGAAGTACGTGCGCATGTCGGGAACGTTCAGCCGGACGATCTCGTCGGCCTCGATGCGCCCAACCTTCCCGTCGTCGTAGGTGACGAGCTTCATCGGGCCGTCAGCCAGGCGAGCACGTCGCCGGCGTTCGCGTCGGGCGGGAAGACGGGGTAGAAGACCTTCACGATCCGCGCATCCTCGGCGACGAGCGTGATCCGCTTGTAAAGGGTCAGTCCGGAGATTTCGAAGGTCGGCAGCCGAAGGGCGGCGCCGAGCTTCCGCTCTGGATCGGCGATCACCGGGAACGGCATCCGGTTGCGCTCCGCGAACTCGAGCTGGTCGTCGAGCGTCTGCGCCGACAGGCCGGCGACCGGGACGCCGAGCTCCGGATACAGATCGCGGAATGCGCACGACTGCGGCGTGCACCCGCGTGCTCCCGGCGTCTCGTCCCAGCCCGGCAGGAGGGGCACGTCGGGTCGCCCACTGCGCGGATAGATGTAGACCACGGCGAAGTCGCGGACGTTCACGTCACCCTGCGACGACGCGAGCGTCAGGTCGGGCAGCTCGAGCCCGACGAGGTGGTCTGCGCCGCCATCGTCCTCCGGAACAGGAAGCCCCGGCGGGAGCGTGTACACGTCATGCGACACCGCAGACCTCCATCGCCACGCGCGCGTACACCTCGGCCGTCTTGACGAGCCCGTCGATCTCGAGGTTCTCGCCCAGCTCGACGTCCATCAACCCGGTGGACGTGCCGTAGTTCAGCGTCGGCACGCCGTAGCGCGTCAACGCCGACGCGTCGCTGAACCAGCGCGTCACGTCGCGCTCCGGCTTCGCGCCGAAGACCTGCTCGTGCGCAGCGTCGACCGCGCGAACGAGCTCGTGCCCCTCGTCGATCTCGGCGCCGGGCGCGGTAACGTAGATCTCCGCCTCGGCCTCGTGCGGAAGGCCGCGCACCATCTCCAGCACCTCGGCACGCGCCACGGCCATCGGCTTCGTCGGCGGCACGCGCACGTCGAGGAAGAGGTCGGTGTGGTGCGGCGTGCGCGACACGCGCCAGCCGAATCCGCCCTGGATCGCGCCGACGTTCACGATCGCCTTGGCGCCTCGATAACTGTTCGACGGATCGTCCTCCCACGTCGGCAGCCATTTCTGCACGGCGGCGAGGACCTCGTGCATGCGCAGGATCGAGTTCTCGCCGCGCCGGCCCTCGCTGAACGCCGTGTGGATGAAGCCGCCGTGGACGCGGATGCGCACCCACAGAGAGCCGAAGTGGCCGAGCACGAGCTTGCCCTCCGTCGGCTCGCCGAGGAGGCACATGTCGGCGACGCCGCCGTGCGTCACGAGGTGGCGCGAGCCGGCGGCGTAACCGCGGTACTGCGCTCCCTGCGCGTCGCCCTGCTGGGCCTTCTCGATCTCGCCGCACACGGCGGCGACGAGCACGTCGCCGCGCAGCCGGACTCCCTCGTCCGCGAGCGCGCGGAGCGCCTCGACGTAGCACGCGAGCGCGCCCTTCATGTTCGAGATGCCAAGCCCGTACAGCCGGCCATCGCGCTCGAACGGCTGCGGCTGGAAGCCCGGGACCGACCGCAGCCACGGCTCGCGGCCGGAGTACGACGTATCCATGTGGCCGTTGAACATCAGACTCTTCCCGCCGCCCGCGCCGGCGCGCGTCGCGAGCACGTTCGCGCGGCCCTCCTCGACCTGTTGCCACTGCACGTGCAGGCCCATCGCGTCGAGGGTCTGTGCCATCAGCTCCGCCATCGCCTGCTCGTCGCCGGTGAAGCTCGGCGTGCCGATCGCCGTGCTCGCCCACTCGACGAGCCGCTCGCGGTCGACCTTCATCGCGGACGGACGTGCGGCAGTACCTTCGACCCGAACAGACGAATCTGCTCGTGCCGGTTCGCGCCCCACAGCTCCAGCATCACGTGGCTGCATCCGGCGTCACGGTACTCCTCGATCGCAGCGATGCAGTCGGCAGGCGTCCCGGCGATCGGCCGGCACTTGTCCAGTAGCGCGTCGGAGACCTTTGACTTCGCCGCGAGGCGGCCGCCCTGTTCCATCGCCTCGGCGACGGGGCGGATCTCGTCCTGCTCGATGCCGGCGAGATCGAGGAGCGTGTCGGCGGAGCCCTGAATGTTCTGGACCTTGTTGGCGAGATACATGCCGGCGATCTCGCGCGCGCCGTCGCGGCCGGCGTCACGGTCGTCCTCGTGGATGGAGGCGACGACCGTGCAACCGATGTCGATGTCGGCGGCGACGTTCTCGCGCGTGTAGCGCACGAACGCAGGGGTCGTGATCGACGGAGTGAGGCAACCGTCGGCGATCTCACCGGCGAGCGCCTGCATCTTCGGCGCCGTCGCGGCGACGTAGACGGGCGGGACGTCGCGGGGCGTCTCCGCCTCCGGCTGCAGCGCCGGGACGGACGCGCTCCACGTGTCGCCCGAGTACTCGAACGCCTCTCCGCCGAGCACGCCGCGCACGATGGTGACCGCGTCGCGCATCGGCCCGAGCGTCTTCGTCGTCTGCATCCGCGCGTTGTTGAGAAAGATCTTCGAGGTCCCGAAGCCAAGGATGAACCGGTTCGGGCCCGCCGCCTCCTGCACGACGCGGGCGTCCATCGCCACCTGCACCGGATGGCGTGTGAACGGCGAGATGATTCCCCAGCCGACCGTCAGATTCGTCGTCTCGCGCGCGATGAGCGCCGAAACGACGGTCGACGAACGCGCCTCCATCCCGTGCTTGCGCCACCAGGGATACGCCTCCGCGAGCCAGATCGTGTCCATGCCCGCTTCGTCCATCGCGCACGCGGACGCGAGCATCTCGTCGAGCGGCTCCATCGTCAGCTGCATGACGCCGATGCAGAAAGGCGGAGTCACTCGGCGCGAAGCGCTTCCTGCACCTGAACTTCGAGCGCCGACAACACGTTCTCGACCTGCTGATTCACGATCGGCTGCAGCACGCGCTGGCCCATCGAGCCGACCGGGCCGGCGATCTTGACCTCGGCAGACCACGCCATCGCGCACGCGCCGTCCGCCTCGCGCAGATCGAACGACGTCACCATGTTCAGCATCGCGCCGACGCCCGTGCCCTTGATCGCCATCTTGGCGAACTCGGGCTCGCGCTCCTCGGTCTTCTCCATGTCGACCTTCATGCGCAGGCCGCCGAGGCCGAGTGGGATCTTCACGTTCGCGGTCCAGCGCCCGCTGTCGTGGACGTCGAACCCTTCGACGCCCGGCATGACCTTTGCCATCGAGGCAGGGTCGTTCAGCACGCGCCACACGGTCGCGCGCGGTGCGGAGAAGATGCGCTCGCCGGAGACGTTCACCGCATCAGCTCCCACACACGGTGATACGGGTTGTGACTGTCGGTCACGATCTTCCCGGTCGCGTCCTGGATCGCAGCGCAGACGGCGTGGATGCCCGCGCCCCCGCCTTCGCCCATACCCTTCGTGCCGAGCGGTGTGAACGGCGACGGGCTCTCGATCGCGCCGGTGTGCAGCGGCGGCATGTCGAGCGCGTGCGGCACGTGGTAGTCGTAGAAGTTGGGCGTGAGCAGGTTCCCGTCCTCGTCGTACTCGAAGGTCTCGTGCATGACGGCGCCGATCGCCTGCGCGGTCGCGCCCATCACCTGACCCTCGACGATCTGCGGGTTGATCCGCTTGCCGCAGTCGTCCACGGCGGCGTAGTCGACGATGTCGTAGTACCCCGTCTCCGGGTCGACCTCGACGACAGCGACGTGGATCTGCGCCGCGTACGTGAGGGTGAGGTTGCCGAACTTGCGCTCGATGTCGGGAACCTCGAACGGCGGCCGGTACACGTAGCGGCAGTTGAGCGTGACGCCGAGATCCTCCGGGAGTCCGGCGTTGTTCGCGTTGATGATCGCGCCGCACGCCATGAAGGGCAGGAACGCCTCCGGATTGTCCTTGATGCGGACGCCGCCCTCGGCGAGCTCCAGTGCCTCGACCGGGACGCCGCCGAAGATCACCGACGCGAGCTTCTTGATCTCCTCCCGCAGCATCTCGGTCGCGCCCTTGACCGCGGACAGGCCGGTGACGGCGAACTGGCTCGCATACGTGCCGGAGAAGCCGGCGTGCGAGTTCCAGTAACTGTCGTGACCAGCCCTCACATGCACGTCATCCAGGGAGCAGTTGAGGATCTCGGCGACGACCTGGGAAGCAGTCGTCTCGTGGCCCTGGCCCTGCGGCGTCGTGCCGAGCGTGACGACGATCTCGCCGAAGATGTCGAGCTTGACCGTCGCAACCTCGTTGTTCCCGGAGAACTGCAGCTCCGGGTTGATCATGCGCGACTGCCCGAAATTGTTCGTGCCGGAGTCGAGCGTCGAGCCGATGCCGACGCCGAGGCGCTTGCCGCGCGACTCGGCGTCGCGGCGCTTCTCCCCCATCGAGTCCCAGCCGATCAGGTCGAGCGCGATGTCGAGCATCCGCGCGTAGTCGCCGGAGTCGTAGATGCAGCCGTTCGGCGTCTCGTACGGCATGTCCTCCGTGCGGATGTAGTTGCGCTTGCGCACGTCGACCGGGTCGAGGCCGAGCTCGCGGGCGACGATGTCGATCACGCGCTCGGTGAACCAGAGGTGCTGCATGCGCGAGTAGCCGCGGTTCGGCGAGACCGGCGCCTTGTTCGTGGCGACCTGGGTGAAGTCGACCCGGATGTGCCGCCAGCGGTACATGCCGGGCGTGACCTGCGCCCAGATGACGCCGCCGAGCGGCTCGTAGCGGAGCCAGGCGCCGGCATCGTCGAGCGCCTTCGTCCGGAATCCGAGCAGCGTGCCGTCGTCCTTCACCGCCACCTCGGTGTCCCGGAACCAGCGCTCGTTTCCGTGCGACATCGACATGTGGAAGTCTGTTCGCCATTCCGTCCACTGGATGGGACGGTTCAGCTTGCGCGAGAGCAGGCAGCACGTGACGAGCTGCGGATGCGACGTGATCTTGTTGCCGAAGCCGCCACCGATGTCCTGCGTGACGAAGCGCAGCTTGTCGAGGCCGCAGCGCATCGCAGGCCCCATCATGATCGCGGCGAAGCCCGGGAACTGGTTGTTCGTGTGGATCGTCCACTGCCCGGTCCCGCGGTTGTACTCGACGAGCGCGCCGCCGCATTCGAGCGGCGTCGAGTTGAAGCGGTGGAAGTGGAGCTCGTCGATCTTGATGACCTGGTCCGCCTCGGCGAACGCCTGGTCGAGGTCGCCCCACTCGTACACGCCCTCCCACATGAGGTTGCCGCCGGCGTCGTCGTGCAGGACCGGCGCGTCGGTCTCGAGCGCGTGGCGTGCGTCGACGAGCGCGTCCAGCGGCTCATACTCGACCTCGACGAGCTCGGAGGCGTCGCGCGCGAGCTCGCGCGTCTCGGCGACGACCGCGACGATGGGCTCGCCGACGAAACGCACCTTGCCGACCGCGAGCGAGAAATCCTTGATCCGGCCGCCGGGCTCGCTCGCGATCTGGAAGAACGGATCCGTGAGCGAGGCCACCTCTTCGCCGGTGAGCGTGCCGTACACGCCCTTGATCTCCTCCGCCTTCGAGACGTCGATGGAGGTGATGTGCGCGTGCGCATACGGCGAGCGGACGAAGTGGAGGTAGCCCATGCCGTGCCGCTTGATGTCGTCGACGAAGACGCCCTGCCCTTGCGTCAGCCGCCTGTCCTCCTTGCGGGGGACGCTCTCGCCGAGCAGGCTCTTGCCGACCTCGACCTTCTCGGGCGCGATCGTCGTCATCGCGCCACCGACTTGACCGCTTCGAAGATGTTCCAGTAACCGGTGCAGCGACAGATGTTCCCCTGGAGCGCCTTGCGGATCTCCTCGTCGCTCGGGCTCGGGTTCGAGCGCAGCAGCGACGTCGCGCTCATGAGCATGCCCGGCGTGCAGTAGCCGCACTGGAGCGCGTGGTGGTCGGTGAACGCCTGCTGGAGCGCGGTCAGCTGCTCTCCGTCGGCGAGCCCTTCGACCGTCTCGACCTTGCTGCCGTTCGCCTGGACTGCGAGCACCATGCAACTCTTCACGAGCGTGCCGTCGAGGATCACGGAGCACGCGCCGCAGTTGCCCGTGTCGCAGCCGATGTGGCTGCCGGTCAGGTCGATGTCGTCGCGCAGGAAATGGATGAGCAGCTTGCGGGCCTCGACGTCGCGCTCGTAGACCGTTCCGTTGACGGTGACCGCGACGTTCACTCGCCGACCGCCTGCCGCGCGGCGCGCTCGGCGAGAACCTCGGCGAGGTGCGCGCGGTACTCGCTCGAGGCGTGCACGTCGTCCGGCGGATGCAGGGCGGCGGCGCGCACCGCTGCGCGCACGGTGTCGGGCGATTCCACCTCAATGAGCACCGGCACGGCGTCGACGCAGCCGATCGCGATGCGGAGGGACCCGTTCATGCTCGCGGCCGCGTTGACGATGCACGTGCCGTCGACGCCGAGCGTCACGGCCGCGAAGCCGTCGTGCTTGCCCGCGGGGATCGTGATCCGCGTCAAGAGCTCGGTCTGGCCGACAGCGGTCATGTAGACGCCGAGGAAGAAGTCGGAGGCGGGGACGGTGCGCTCGCCGCCCGCTCCGGTGATCGTCAGCTCCGCGCCGATGGCGGCCATGAGCGGCGGCAGATGGTTCGTCGGGTCGTTCGCGCAGAGGTTGCCGCCGATCGTGCCGCGGTTGCGCACCTGGACGTCCGCGATCTTGGAGCAGACCTCGCCGAGGATCGGGCGTGCCCGCGCCTCGGCCGAGTCCATCAGCTCCGTGTAGGTGGTCATCGGCCCGATCGAGAGGGTGCCGTCGGAGCCCAGCTCGATGCCCTTCAGCTCCTCGAGCCCGCTCAGGTCGACGAGGACATCCGGGGAGGCGGCTCGCGCCTTCATGACGTTGATCAGCGTCTGGCCGCCGGCGAGCGCCCGCGCGCCGTCGTTCGCCGCGAGGTTCGTCAGCGCCTCTGCGATCGACGACGGCTTGACGTATTCGACCTCGCGCAACAGCACGATGGCGATCCTATGGGCCGCCCGAAGCGCTTTGCAAGCGGGATTTTATTTTTTGTTCGAAAGCGTAGACTCGCCGTGGATGCGGGCCTTCGCATCCCGAAGGCGCCCACCGCTCCGGCCGGCGCGCACGGCGAGGATCTCGGCGAGGATCGAGACCGCCGTCTCTGCCGGAGAGTCGGCGCCCACGTCGAGCCCGCTCGGACCGGAGATGCGGTCGAGCTCGTCCTCCGCGACGCCCGCCTCGACGAGGAGCCCGCGACGGCGCTGCTGGTTCCGCCGGGAGCCGAGCCAGCCGACGTAGAACGCATCCGTCGCCAACGCGCCCTCCACGAGCGGCAGGTCGAACTTGTCGTCGTGGGTGAGCACGACGATCGCCGTCGCCGCATCGGGAGCGACCTTGGCGAGCGCTTCCTCCGGCCACACGACGAGCAGCTCGTCGGCGCTCGGAATCCGCTGGGCCGTGGCGAAGCGCGGCCGGGCGTCGGCGACGATCGTCCTCCAGCCGATGAGCTTCGCCGCCGCGCACAGCGCCTCGGCGGTGTCGACCGCGCCATATACGAAGAGCCTCGGCGGCTCCGCGAAGACGTCGGCGAACACGGTGCGATCCTCGAGCTGGATCACGTGGCTGCAGCCGCGCCGCAGCGCCGCGTGCTCGAGCTCGGCGTCGTGCAGCTTCTCGCCCACGCCCTCGCCGGCCACGACGGTGAGCACCACCCCGGAGTCGACGACGTCGCCGAGCGGCTCGATGAAGACGTCAATCTCACCGCCGCACGGAAGCCCGACGTCGATCGCCATGTCCTCGGTGATGCCGTACGTGACGAGGCGCGGAACGCCGGTCTCGCGCACCTCCTGCGCCGCGACGATGACGTCGCTCTCGACGCATCCACCCGACACCGAGCCCTCGAGGCTGCCGTCCTCCCGGACGATCAGCTTCGAGCCGATCGGCCGCGGCGCCGAGCTCCTCGTCGCCACCACCGTTGCCACCACATCGGTCATCGACCCAAATATGCCTTACGCAGGTCCTCGTCCTCGCGCAGCGACGCGGCCGCGCCCTCGAGCACGAGCCGTCCGGTCGAGAGCACGTACCCGCGGTCGGCGATCGAGAGCGACACGTTCGCGTTCTGCTCGACGATGAGCATCGCCACGCCGGACTCGTGCACCTGCTTGATGATCTCGAAGCTGCGCTCGACGAGGATCGGCGCGAGGCCCATCGACGGCTCGTCCATCAGCAGGAGCTTCGGCTTCGACATGAGCGCGCGGCCCATCGCGACCATCTGCTGCTCGCCGCCCGACAAGGTGCCCGCGAGCTGGCTCCGACGCTCGTACAGCAGCGGGAACAGCTCGTACACGCGGTCGAAGTCCTCCTTCTTCCCGCCACCGTGCAGGTAAGCGCCCATCTCGAGGTTCTCGAGGACGGTCATCGGGGCGAAAAGGCGACGGTTCTCGGGCACGATCGCCATCCCCTTGCCGATCCGGTAGCTCGTCGAGCGGCGCGTCACGTCCTCGCCGTCGAAGACCACTGAGCCGGTGCGCGGCGTGACGATGCCGAGCACGGTCTTCAGCGTCGTGGACTTCCCCGACGCGTTCCCACCCAGGAGGCAGACGAGCTCGCCGGGCTCGATCCGGAGCGTCAGCCCCTGCAGGATGTGGATCGGCCCGTAATAGGTGTCGACGTTCTGGATCTCGAGGAGCGCGGTCACTTCGTCGCCGCTGCCTTCGTCCCGAGATAGGCCTCGACGACGCGCGGATTGGTCGCGACCTCGTCGAACGTTCCCTCCGCGATCTTCACGCCGTGGTCGAGCGCGACGACCCGGTCGGAGATGCCTTCGACGACGTGCATGTCGTGCTCGATGACGAGGATCGTGTAGCCGCCTTCGTCGCGGAGCCGCCCGATCAGCTCGGCGATCTCGTGCGTCTCGACCGGATTCATGCCGGCGGCGGGCTCGTCGAGCAGCAGCAGCGTCGGCTTGGTCGCGGTGGCGCGCGCGATCTCGAGGCGCCGCCGGTTCGCGTACGAGAGGCTGTAGGCCGGCTGGTCCCAGCGATAGCCCATGAGGCGCTCGCCGAAGAACGCGAGGCGCTGCGAGGCGAACTCCCGGATCTCCCGCTCTTCGCGCCGCATGCCGGGCGTCCGCAGCATCGAGCGGAAGACACCCGCGTGCGTGTTGCCGTAGGCGGCAGCCATCACGTTCTCGATCACGCTCATGTTCAGGAAGAGACGCAGCGACTGGAACGTCCGCGAGACGCCCCGCTGGCTGATCTGGTGCGGCTGCAGGCCGACGAGGCTTTTGCCGTCGAGCACGATGTCGCCCGCGTCGGGCCGGTAGATGCCAGTGATGAGGTTGAAGAGGGTCGTCTTCCCGGCGCCGTTCGGCCCGATGACGCTGACGATCTCGCCCTCGTTGACGTCGATGTCGAGGTCGGCGACCACGGCGAGCCCGCCGAAGTTGAGCGAGACGCCTTTGATCTCGAGGCGCTTGTCGGCCATCAGACGATCTCGACCCTCCGCTCGCCGAGCAGCCCGTTCGGCCTGATGATCATGAGGGCGATGAGGATGAGCCCGAGCACGATGTAGCGCGCCGGGTCGGGCTGCGTGAGCATCACGTTGTCCCAGACGAACGCGGCGAGGTAGAGCGTCGGCGGGAGCAGCACGAGCCGGAGCCTCCCGTGCACCAGTGTCAGGACCAGCGCGACGCAGATGACGCCGACATAGGACACCGGCGGGATCCAGCCGGCGAGGTGCTTCGGGATGATCAACCAGTACGAGACGACGTGCTGGAGGCCGCCGTCCGCGCTGCCCGCGATCCACGAATGGTGGAGCGCTCCCGCGATCGCGTGGCACACGAAACCGAATGCGAGCGTTGCTGCGACGACGATCCCGAGTCGTCTCGAGCGCCGGAACGCGAACACAAGGCCCCCGATGAGAGCGACGTAGAAGATGATGCGCGACTTGTTCGGGTCACGGAGGAGCTCGAGCAGCGGCCCGATCACGAGCGCGCCGAGCACGACGCCCCGCATGCTCCCCGAGCCGCCCAGAATGACCATCGTGTAGATGGTGATCAGCAGCACGAAATAGAAGGTCAGCGGCAGGACGCTCGCGCTCAGCGATGCGAAGATCGTCCCCGTGAGCGCCGCGATCGCGGCGCCGAACGCGAAGCTCATCAGCTTCAGCGCGTTCACCGGCATGCCCATCGCCTCGGCAGCGAGCGGATCCTCCCGCAGCGACCGCCACGCGCGGCCGGTGCGGGAGAGGTTGACGAAGCGCAGTGCGACATAGATCAGCGCGAAGAAGCCAAGCGCGACGAAGTAGTACGTGACGGCGAACACGCCTTGGTGCTGCACGACGAGGTTGTGGCCGAAGGCGTGCAGCGGCTTGACGGTGAAGATCCCGAATGCGCCGCCCGTGACGTTGTGCCCGAAGATGCTGTCGCCGTTCGTCGCGATCGTCTGGAAGAGCTGGAGGAAGAACAACGTCACGATGGCGAGGTAGTCGCCGTGCAGGCGTCTCGACGGCAGGCCGAGCAGAAAGCCCGCGATCGCGCCGATGACGACCACGACGGGAATCGCGACGTACGCCGGCAGATGGACATGGAACTGGTCCGAGTCGAGCAGCGCGTACGAGTACGCACCGAGCCCGTAGAACGCGACATAGCCGAGGTCGAGGAGCCCACCCCAACCGACGACGACGTTCAGGCCGAGCGCAAGCATCATGTACAGGACGGTGTCGAAGGCAACACGACGCACGTAGCCGCTCGCCGTCACCGCCGGCAGCAGGCACATGACGCCGACGAAGAGTGTCAGCCACACCCACCACGGAACCGCACGAAGCCGCTCCTCCATCGGCGCGAGCGGGCCGCCGCGGATGAGCCGGCGCTCGGCGTGACGCGCGACCCACTCGTCCTGGCCGACGGCGGGACCGGAAGCCGGCGTCTCGGAGGAGTGCGGGGTCGAGTCCGTCACGTCACACCTTTCGGATGTCGGCGCGCCCCAGGAGGCCCTGCGGCCGGAAGATCATGAACGCGATGAGGATCGAGAAGACGACGAGGTCGGACCACTTCGTGGAGATGTATCCCTGCGTGTAGGACTCGGCGAAACCGAGGATCAGGCCGCCGGCCATCGCGCCGGGAATGGAGCCGATGCCGCCGATCACCGCCGCGGTGAAGCCCTTCAGGCCCGCGACGAAGCCGATGGCGGCGGTCGTCGGGACGCGCAACGCGAACATCACGCCCGCGGCGCCCGCCAGCGCCGATCCGAGGATGAACGTGAACCGGATGACCTTGTCGATGTCGATGCCCATCATCGCCGCGGCCTCCCTGTCGTACGAGGTCGCACGCATCGCCTTACCGGTACGCGTCTTGTTGACGAGGAGGTACAGGGCGATCATCAGCACGAACGCCGAGCCGATGGTGATGATCCGAAGCAACGGCACGCGGACGTTGCCGATGTCGAACCCCTTGAAGTAGAGCTCGCCGTTTCCGAGGTCGAAGGCGTTGTAGGTGCGCGGCGTCGCGCCGAAGAGAAGCTGCATCGAGTTCGCGAGGAAGAACGAGACGCCGAGCGCGCTGATCAACGGCGCGATGCGCGGCGCGTCGCGCAGCGGGCGGTAGGCAAAGCGCTCGATGACGACACCGAGGATCGCGCAGCCGGCCATCGCCGCCACCGTGATGATCGGGATCAGTGCCCACACCGGAACATTTGGGCTCTCGGCGCCCCCCAACAGCTGCAGCACGCCGTAGCCGATGAACGTGCCGACCATGAAGACGTCGCCGTGGGCGAAGTTCAGGAGCTTGAGGACGCCGTAGACGAGGGTGTAGCCGAGAGCGATGAGCGCATAGACGCTTCCAAGCGTGAGAGCGTCGATGGTGAGCTGGATGAAAGTGTCCATTAGCGGTTGCCCACCGGTGAGCTAAACGGATGGCCGGCCAGAAGACCGGCCATCCGCGTCGCTCGATATTGCCTTATCCGACGAGCTTGTACGAGCCGTCGCTCTGGATCTGGAAGATGTAGAACTTCGCGTTCAGCGGGTCATTCGACTTCGTGGACCACTTGAAGGTCCCGCCGAGGATCCAGTTCTTGATCGACACCTGCTTGACCTTGCGCAGGACGTCGCGCCGCGACTTGAGGACGCCGTGATCCGCCACGCACGCGAGATGGATCGCGTTCAAGAGGATCTGGGCAGCGCCGTAGGACGGCGGGCCGAACGAACCGACGGGCTTGCCGGGGTTCGCTTTCTGCCAGCCGGCGACGAGCGCCTTGTCGGCCGCGATGCCGGTGATGTCCGGAGCGAAGTTGGACACGTACGAGCCCGGCACCTTGAACTGCGTCGAGTCGTTCGAGCCGTCTCCACCGAACACCTTCGCCTGCTTGCCCTGCTCGAGCAGCTGCTGCGCGAACGTCTGCGCGTCAGCCGGCTTCTGCGTCGGGAAGAAGACGATGTTGGCGTCGCTCGGCACCTTCGTCACGAAGGCCGAGTAATCGGTCGTCGTGTTCGGCGCCGAGAGCCGGATCGTGGTCACGCCTGCGGCGTTCAGCACCGACTGGACCGAATCCGCGAGGCCGAGCGAGTACGGCTCCTGGAAGTCCATGATCACGACCTTCTTCACGTGCAGGGTCTTGATCATGTAGTTCGCGTCGCTCGGGCCCTGGATGTAGTCACCCGGGACGTCGCGGAAGAACGCAGGCGTTCCCTCCTTCACGCCGGCGACCGTCTTCGTCAGATCGGTACGCGTGGCGGACGGGGAGAGATGTGCGATCCCTGCCGCGAAATACGTCGCCGACGAAGCGGCAACCGCGCCCGACGTCGACGGGCCGAGGATTGCGTAGACGCTCTTGTCACCGACGTACTTCTGCGCCAGATCCTGCGCCGGCGTCGCGCCCTGCTCGACCGGGGTGTCGCCGCCGACGAGCTTGACCTTCAACCCGAGCTTCGGAGCAAGGGTCTTGACGGCGTAGCTCGCCCAGCTCATCTGTTCCTGCCCGAGGAATGCCGCACCGCCGGTCAGAGGCGTCACGAACGGAAGCGTGAACGTGCTCTTGCAGCTAAAGCCCTTCGCGGCCGAAGCTGAAGTCTGGTGATTCGCCTGTGCGCTCGCAGCGACGACTGCCGTCGCGACGAGCACCACAAGAAGGCTGATGCCCTTCTTCATGTATGCCCTCCTATTTGCCCGGTTCCTGCCGGAGTCCCGGAGTGTTCCATTCTTCAAGTTGGACTGTCAATCTGATCAAATGTTGCGCGTTGTCCTGATCTGATCAAGTCAGGGGCTCAGTGCCTCCACCCACCCCACGGTGTCGAGGAACTGCCGGAAGCGCACCGCCTTGCCGTTCTCGACCGTCCAGATGTGGACGAACGGGACATCGAGCCGCTTGCCCGTCTCCTTGCCCACCCCGCGGTAGCGCCCAAGGACGACGATCTCCGATCCGGCGTCGAGGAACTGCTCGGGCGTGGCGGAGAACTCCGACCACCACGACTCGTCGAGCGGCTCGAAGATGTTGCGCCGGACCTCGTCCAGGCCGCGGTAGAGGCCACCGTGCGGCAGGCCTTGTGCCTGATGCCACTCGATCTCGGGGTGCATGTCGGCGAGCACGGCGTCCAGATCGTCGCGCTCGAATGCCACGTACGACCGCCGGACGAGCTCGAGGTTGTCCACCCAGCAAATGTATCTAGAGTGGATCGATGCGCTGGTGCGTCCAATCCGACGAGCAGAGCGTCCTGTTCGGTGTCGAGCGCGGCTGCGCCGAGTTCGAGCAGCGCGTGCTCCGATTCGACGGAGCCGGCGCCGGCGAGACGCCAGCGGCCGACGACGAGGTGATGTACGTCCTGGCCGGACGCGGGAGCGCGACCATCGCCGGTCAGCCGGCGGAGCTCGTTCCCGGCACGGCGGTGTACGTCGCCGCCGGATCGAGCTGGAGTGTTGACAGTGCGGACGCACTCGAACTGCTGTCCGTCCTCGTCCGCGATCCGCTTCCCGCGAACGGCGTCCGCCACGCGGTGGTCGGAGTCGACGAGGTCGAGGCGGACGAGGCAACCGCAGGCCGAATGTTCCGGCTGCTCGTGCCCTGCGCGTCGGCGACGCAGTTCGTCGGGTACATCCCGCCCGGGCGCGCGCCCGACCACTACCACCGCTACGACGAGGTGGTCTACGTCCTGCAAGGGAACGGCGCGCTGCACATCGACGGCGAGTCGACGGAATTGCGGGCAGGCTCGTGCATCCATCTGCCGGCGAAGCTCGTGCACTCGCTCGAGAACCGCGGGCCGGGCGAGATGCAGGTGCTCGGCGTGTTCCGGCCGGCGGGCTCGCCGGCCGAGGCCTACTACCCCGACGGCACTCCCGCCCTCCAGTACTGATGCCGCGCATCGAACGCAGCGCCCAGCTCGTCTGGGAGGGAAACGTCGCCCGCGGGATCGGGAGCATCAGCGCCGGCACGGGCGCGTTCGCCGATCTCGGCTTCTCGCTGCCGACGCGCATCGGCCAGCCGGAAGGGAAGACGAGCCCGGAGGAGCTGCTCGCGGCCGCGCACGGCGGGTGCATCACCATGTCGCTCGCGAGCGAGCTGACGCAGGCGGGAACGCCGCCCGGACGACTGGACGTCTCGTGCCGCATCGTCATGGATGAGGTCGAGGGCCGCGGGCATCAGATCGTGGCCTCGCACGTCGATGCAGTCGTCGACGCGGACGGCCTCGACGACGACGGTCTGCGCGAGGCGTTCGCGAAGGCCGACGAGGGCTGCCCGTTCTCGCAGCTGTTGCGCGCGGCCGGCGTCGAGCTCCACCTCAGCGCCCGCAGGGCGTGAGCCTCGGCGAGCTGGCAGCGGCGCGGCGGACGCACAAGGCGTTCGGCCCCGAGCCCGTGCCGCGCGAGATGCTGGTCGAACTGCTCGGCCTCGCGCGGCTCGCGCCGAATCATCACCTGACGCAGCCGTGGCGCTTTCGCGTGCTCGGGCCCGAGGCGCTCGCACGCTTGAAGGAGGTGGCCGGGCCGGCCGAGGCGCTGAAACTCGATCGCGCGCCGACGCTCGTCGTCGTCTCCGCGGCACTCACCGGCGATCTCGTGCAGGACGAGGAGGACGTCTGCGCGACCGCTGCCGCGACGATGCTCGTCCTGCTCGGCGCGACCGAGCGCGGCCTCGCCTCCTACTGGCGGACGCCGAGCGTCCTGCGGACGGCTCGCGGTCGCGATGCGCTCGGCGTCGCGCGCGGCGAGCGCGTGCTCGGCCTCCTGCACCTCGGCCCGCCCGAGCGCGAGCCGGCGCCGCGCGAGCGCGAGCCGGTCGAGACGTACGTCGAGTTCTTGACCTAGGACTCGGCGGCGTCGCCGGGGCGCGGCTCGGCAACGCCTGACTCTGGTGTGCCGACGACCGACGGCGCGAGCGGCCGGAGATAGAGCCGGTCGTAGCCGACGGCGGCGACGACGGCGCCGAGTGCCGGGCCGAGGTAGTAGATCCAGCCCTGCGCCCTGAAGTTGCCGATCAGCTCGGGGCCGAATGCACGCGCCGGGTTCATCGCCGCGCCGGTCAGCGGGCCGCCGAGGAAGACGTCCATCGTGATCGTCAGGCCGATCGCGAAACCGGCGATGGACTTGAAGGCGCCGCGCGGGTCGACCGCGGTCGCGAAGACCGCGATGACGAGGAAGAACGTCATGATCGCCTCGAGGACGAAGCCGCGGCCCGCACCGAAGTGAGACGCGCTCGGGATGGCTCCGCCGAACGCCGCTCGATGCACGAGCCAGCGCAGGATCCCCGCGGCAACGACCGCGCCGCCGAACTACGCGATCCAGTAGATGACCGCGAGCCGCGGCGTGATGCGCCGCGTACTGAGGAACCCGAGCGTGATCGCCGGGTTGAACAGCCCGCCGGAGATGTGGCCGAAGTTCGAGACCATGATCCCGATGGCGAGACCGTTGGCGAGGGCGACGGCGACGATGTCGTTGCCGGAGATCGCGCCGGCGCCTCCGCCGATGAAGATGAGCGTGAACGTCCCGATGAACTCGGCAACACCTCGCCGGAGAACGCTCTCCTCCATCGTCGCGGAGCGTAGGCACCGGGCCGGACGGAGTAGGTACCGTAAACGGCGTGGCCGAGTCGTTCGACGTCGAGTGCCCGCACTGCCACAAGTCGTTCGCGGCCGAGCTGCTGGAAGGCGCAGCCGCGCGCTATCGCGGCTTCAAGTGCCCGCACTGCAAGCTCTTCGTGCCGGCTGAACGCGCCGAGTCGAAGAAAGAGAACGACTAGCTGACGGCGTCCCGGAGTGCCTGCGCCTCCGGAAGATGCTCGAGCTTCTTCAGCGTGTTGTTCTCGATCTGGCGGATGCGCTCGCGCGTGACACCGAAGGCGCGGCCGACTTCCTCGAGCGTCCGCGGCGGGCCGCCGCGGAGGCCGAAGCGAAGCTCGATCACCTGACGCTCGCGCAGCGGAAGGGCGCCGAGCGCACACTCGATGTCCTCGCGCCGCAGCGAAAGCTGCGCGGTGTCGAACGGCGACTCCGCCGTCTCGTCCTGCACGAAGTCGCCCAGCGCCGACTCCTCCTCCTCGCCGATCGGCTTCTCGAGGCTGACCGGGAGCTGCGCCATGCGCAGGATCTCCCGCACTTCTTCCGGCGTCATCTCCAGCTCCTCCGCGATCTCCTCGGCGTTCGGCTCCCGCCCGAGGCGTTGCACGAGCTGGCGCTCGATGTGCACGACCTTGTTCAGCTTCTCCACCATGTGCACGGGGATGCGGATCGTCCGCGCCTTGTCCGCGATCGCGCGGGTGACCGCCTGGCGGATCCACCANNCTTCGCGATCGAGACGACGAGGCGCAGGTTCGCCTCGGTCATCTGCGTCTTCGCGCCCATGTCGCCGCGCTCGATGCGCTTCGCGAGCGACACCTCCTGGTCGGCGGTGAGCAGCTGGACCTTGCCGATCTCGCGCAGGTAGAGGCGCAGCGAGTCGAGCGAGGGCTCGACGGTGAGATCGAGCTTCGGCGCCGCCGCCGCCTTCTCGTCCTCCGGCTGCGGCTGCTCGTGGGGCGGCGTCTTGTGCTGCTCGCCCTCCATCAGCTCGATGCTGTGCTCGATCAGATACGTATAGAAGTCCTCGACCTGCTCTTTGGTGAGCTCGACGTCCTCGAGCGCGTTGACGATCTCGTCATAGGTGAGAAAACCCTTCTCCTGTCCTTCGGCGACGAGCTTCTGGAGCTCTTCGACCTCAGGAAGCGAGATATCAACGGTGAGCACGTTGGCGACCTCCGGCTGCTTGTGGTTTGAACAGCGTCCGGGCCGGTTCCCCCTCGTCCTCCGGCCTCACCTCGAAGTGGACCGGATAGTAGTGCGGAGTTACAGGTTCGTAAAGAACTTCAGGAAGCAACTTTGCACTCCCCCACGAGCTCATTTCTGCTATTGCGGACCGGGGTGACCGCCAGGTCGGCGAGGTCGATCCCGAGCGGAGCGAGGAAGGCGGCGAGGGCCGGTTCGAGCGGCCGGGAGGATCCGTCCTCGCACTTGAGCGCGATGCCGAGGTGGTCGTCGTCGGCGGCGCACAGGAGGCCTTCGGCTCCGCCCTTGGCGAACCAGCCGGGCGCGCGCTGCATGAGATGGAAGTCGGCACCGTCCGGGCCGCCGACGAGATCGGGACGCGCGCGCACGGCTGCGGCGATACGGTCGCCGGCCGGGAGATGTGGGAGACGAGCGAACGCGTGCGCCATTCGGTCGAGCGGAAACGCGAACGTGACGACGCCGCATCCGTCTGTCGCGGTCGCGTGCGGTTCCGTTTCGGCGGCTTCGACGTGTGTGGCGAGCGCCGCCTGTTGGACGGGGTGGTCGGGGAGGCGGTAGCCCGTGGTCGTCCAGCCGTGCGCGCGGCAGAGAGCGAGCATGCCGGCGTGCTTGCCGGAGCAGTTGTGGAAGACGCGCTGCGGCGGGCGGCCTTCCTGCAGGCCGAGCTCGAGGTCGGCCTCCGTCGCGGGAGCCTTGGCGAGGAGCGCGCGGACTGCGGCGATCTGATCGTCGGTCGCGCGGTGCGAGGCGGAGGCGATGGCGAGGTCGGCGTCGTCGAGGTCGTCGCGCGCGCGAGCGAGCGCGAGCGCCTGGATCGGCTTCGAGGACGAGCGCATGAAGCAGACGAGGTGGGGATCGCCCGCGGCGGCGACGATCTCGCCGTCGCGAACGGCGACCGCGTGCACCAGGTGCCGCGCCTCGACCATCCCGTTCCGGCGCACCTCGACGACGATGGGGCCCACGCGGCAAGGCTAACGGGGACACGGCCGGTACCAGGTACCGATACGAAGTCGTCACAGACCTCAGACACACGCGTTGTCATTGAGCGGTCATCGTCGGAGAACGATGCCCCGCCCTCCGCGAGACACGGCGCCCGGAACATTCCACGTCTATACGCACTGCGTCTGGGGAGTCCCGACGCTCTATCGGGACGACCTCGACAGGCTCGAGTTCCTCCGGCATCTCGCACTGGCATCGGCTCGCCCCGAGTGGAGTTGCGCGGCCTTCTGCCTCATGGGCAGCCACTACCACCTCATCGTCGACGTGGGCGACAACGTTCTTCCTGCCGCGATGCACGCGCTGAACCTCGCCTACGCCCGCGCGTTCAATCAGCGCCACGCGCTGCGAGGACACGTCCAATTCGATCGATACGGAGCGAGGCGAATCGCGGACGAAGATGACCTCCTAGCGCGATACGCATACGTGACGAACAACCCTGTCAAAGCGGGTTTGTGCCAGAACCCGGCCGATTGGCCCTGGAGCAGCTTCGCCGGCACGGTGGGGCTCGCTCCGGCTCACTCGTTCGTCGACCCCTCGAAGGTCCTGGCGTGCTTCGACTGGCCTGCGGTCGATCCACGGGCTGCACTCCGCCGACACGTTGAGTTGAGAAGTCGTGACGCCTAAGTACAGGTACCTGGTACCGGTCGTGGCCGGTGTGGAGGTGTCCTTGCGAACGGGCGATGGATGCCGTATGTTCGGGATGTGCCGTCCGTTCCAGATTACGACGCCCCCGAGACGCTCGTCGTCGCCGCGCCCGCGCAGCTCAAGGCTCTGGCCGACCAGGTGCGCGCGGCGATCATCGCCCTCCTCCGCGAACGGGCGTACTCGACCCAGGAGCTGGCGAAAGAGCTCGGCATCCCGAAAGGCACCGTCGGCCACCACCTGAAGGTGCTCGAGCGCGCCGGGCTCATCCACGTCGTGCGTACGCGGCAGGTGCGCGCCGTGACCGAGAAGTTCTACGGCCGGACCGCGCGGCTCTTCCTCTACAAGACCGAGGACCCGGCGGACGCGCGCGCGATCGGCGTCGTCATGCTCCGGCAAGCCGCGGGCGAGCTCGAGCGCGCGCCGGAAGGCACGGGCCTCGGACACACGAAGGCATCGCTCACCCAGAAGGACGTCGAACGCCTCGAGCGCCGCCTGAAGAAGTTGATGGAGGACTTCCGCGCGGCGGAGAGCCCGGACGGCGAGCCGTACGCGCTCGTCACCGCCATGTACAGACGACCCGATGCGTAGACCGCGCGGCGGCCTGTGGTCGAACCCGGACTTCCTGAAGCTGTGGACCGGGCAGTCGATCAGCGAGCTCGGCTCGCAAGTCTCGCAGCTCGCCATCCCATGGCTCGCCGCGGTCGGCCTCCACGCGAGCCCGATCGAGTTCTCGCTCCTCGGCGTGCTCGGCTTCCTGCCGTTCATCCTCTTCGCGCTGCCGGCGGGCGTCTGGGTCGACCGGCTTCGCCGCCGTCAGATCCTCATCGTCGGGGACGGCGCCCGTGCGGTGCTGCTCACGCTCATCCCGATCCTGTGGGCGCTCGGCGTGCTGCAGATCTGGCACTTGCTGATCCTGCAGTTCGTCATCGGCTGCTTCACGGTCTTCTTCGACGTCGCCTACCAGTCGTACCTCCCCGCGCTGATCGAGCGGGAGCATCTGGTGGACGGCAACTCGAAGCTGCAGCTCACCGTCTCGGTCGCGCAGGTCGGCGGCCCGAGCATGACGGGCGGCCTCATCGCCACGATCACGGCGCCGTACGCGATCGTCGTCGACGCGGCGAGCTTCGTCGTCTCGACGGCGTTCATGCTGCGGATGAAGCACCGCGAGACCCCGCCTCGCTACGACGCGAACGATCCACGCCCGAAGATGTGGCCGCAGGTGAAGGAAGGGCTCGCCTGGGTGCTGGGCAACCGCCAGCTCCGCGCGATCGCCGGGTGCACCGGGACGTCGAATTTCTTCGGCCAAGTCCTGTTCGCGATCTTCATCCTGTACGCCGTCCGCGTCCTCCATCTCTCGTCCGTCCAGCTCGGGGTCATCTTCGCCGTCGGCTCCGTCGGGTCGATCATCGGCGCGCTTCTGGCCAACCGCCTGCAGAAGCGGCTCGGTGTCGGTCCCGCGATCGTCGGCTACGCCGTCGTCTTCTCGTGCGCGGGCATTCTCTTCCCGCTCGCGCCGCGCTCGTCCCCGATCCCGGAGCTCATGGCCGGCCTCGCGCTATTCGGGTTTGCGTCGGTCGCGTACAACATCACGCAGGTGAGCCTCCGCCAGGCGATCACGCCCGAGCGGCTGCAGGGACGGATGAACGCGGCCATGCGCTGGATCGTCTGGGGGACGATCCCGCTCGGGACGCTCACCGGCGGCGCGATCGGCCAGGCGGTCGGCTTGCGGGCCGCAATGTGGGTCGGCGCCATCGGCAGCATCCCCGTCTTTCTCTGGGTGCTGCTGTCGCCGGTACGCTCGATCCGGACGATGCCCGAGCCGGTCGTAGAACCCACTCCTGCCGAAGCAGAGCTCGCAGGCGGCCTGGTCGAGGGCACGCCGTTGCCCGGACCGGCTGCCGCCGATGCCTGAGCTTCCGGAGATGGAGGCGTGGCGGCGCCAGCTCGACGACCCGGTCTCCGCCTTTCCGATCGCGAAGGCCGGGCCTGCGCACATCGCCACGCTGAAGACATTCGACCCTCCCCTTTCCGCGCTGGAGGGGCGTCGCCTCAGCGGCGCGGAACGGCGCGGCAAGCGCCTGTTCTTCCCCACCGACGACGGCGAGCTCGTCCTCGTCATCCATCTAATGACCTCCGGCCGGCTCAAGTTCCTCAAGGCCGGCGAGAAAGGGCCGAAGACACCCGCGTTCGCGCTCGAGCTTGCCGACGGATCGAAGCTCGTGCTCACGGAGAACGCTCGGCGCAAGCGCGCGGGCGTCTGGCTGCTCACGCCGGAAGCCGCCGAGGCCGAGGTCTCCCACCTCGGCCCCGATGCGCTCGGCATCGGCGCGCCGGCGCTCACCGAGATCCTCCGCCGCGAGTCGCACCGGCTGCACCCCCTCCTGCGTGACCAGCGTGCGCTCGCCGGAATCGGCCGCGCCTGGTCGAACGAGATCCTGCACACGGCGAAGCTCTCGCCCTATGCGCTGTCGACCGACCTCGACGACGAAGAGATAGGACGCCTCGCAGCCGCAATCGACGACGATCTCGCCCGCGGCCTCGCGCTGCGCGAGCAAGGGGCGAGCGACGAGCGGACGTATCGCGTCCACAACCGGCTCGGCGAGCCGTGCCACGTGTGTGAGACACCGATCGCGCGCGTCGACTTCGAGGAGCACACGATCTACTACTGCCCGCGCTGCCAGACCGGCGGTCGCGTCCTCAAAGACAGGCGCCTTTCGCGGCTCCTGCGATAATGCCTCATGGCCACGGTCGCCGATCTCATGGTGAAGGACGTGCTGACCGTGGAGCCGTCGGACACGATCGGCGAGGCGGCGGAGAAGATGAACGCGGCCAACGTCGGCGCCGTCGTCGTGGTCGAGGACATGGTGCGGATCGTCGGCATCGTTACCGAGCGCGACCTGCTGCGTGCGGTCGCCGCGCGGGCCCGCGCCGCCGAGGCTCGCGTCCGCCAGTGGATGACCCCGAACCCGGTGACGATCGGCCCCGAGCTGACGATCGAAGAGGCGGCCAAGATCATGTTCGAGAACAACTTCCGGCACCTGCCGGTGGTGAAGGACGGCCGCGCACTCGGCATCGTCAGCCTGCGCCTGCTCGCCCGGTGGGCGTTCGAGTCGTCCGTCCAGTCCGCTCACTAGGGTCCTCCGCATGATCCGGTTGCTTCCCGAGCGCGGAGGCTGGCTCGAGGTCGTCTGCGGCCCGATGTTCAGCGGCAAGAGCGAAGAGCTCATCCGGCGCCTCCGCCGTGCTGAGATCGCCGGCCAGCGCGCGCTGATCGCGAAGCCCCGCATCGACGATCGCTACGACATCGGGCACGTCGTCAGCCATGCCGGCGCGAAGATGCGCGCCGTCGCGGTGTCGCGCCCCGAGGAGATCGTCGGTCTCGCCGACGGCTATGACGCCGTCGGGATCGACGAGGTTCAGTTCTTCGCGCCCGAAGTCGTCGACGTGATCGAGCGCCTGATCGAGCGCGGCACACGCGTCGTCGCCGCCGGTCTCGACCAGGACTTCCGCGGCCTGCCGTTCGGCGCGCTGCCCGAGCTCCTTTGCCGGGCCGAGCTCGTCGACAAGCTGCAGGCCGTCTGCCATCGCTGCGGCGGGCCGGCGACGATGACGCAGCGGCTCGTCGACGGGCTTCCCGCACCGGCCGACGGCGAGACGATCGTCGTCGGCGCGCTCGACTCGTACGAGGCGCGCTGCCGCTCGTGCCACGAGCTGGCTGCGCCGGTTACGGCAGCCGTATCGTCAGCGTCGAGTCGCTGACCGAGACCGCACCGCCGAGCCTCTCGACCACGCGCACCGCCACCGCCGCGCCGAGGTCGCGCAGATCCTGGCCGAGCACGACCGGCGCGGAAGAGTCGGTGACTCCGGCGACGTCGATCTCCTTCCCGCGCACGGCGACTGCGACCTCGTCGAGCCCGCCGTGCCGGAGCGTCGCCTGGACGAGAGCGGACACGCCGCGGTCGATCGCGTCGATGTCGGTCTCTACCGTCGCCCCTTCGCCGGAAACATGGACGCGGTCGGCGCCGAGCCGCTCGGCGGCGGCCTGGGCGAACAGGAGCGTGTCCGTCTCGCGCAGCATCGGCTCGTAGCGGCCGCTCTCGATCCGCGCCGCGAGCGAGAGCTCGTCCAGCAGCTCGGCGATCTGGCGGGACGCCGCCTCGATCATCTCGACGTAGCGGTCGGCCGGTGGGGCGAGCTCGCTCGTGCGCGCCAGCGTCGTCGCGAAGCCGTGCACCGTGGCGAGCGGCGTACGGACGTCGTGGCACGCGAGCGAGACGAGCCGGGCGAAAGACGTGTCGTTCTGCACGCGGGCACTAACCTAGCGGTATGGCGAAGATCGAGGACCTGCAGGCGTCCACCCCGGAGGTCGCCATCGGGCTGTCGCGCGCGGGGGTCACCGGCGTGCAGAAGGCCGTGCGCATCGGACGCGGCCGCCGCGAGAAGCTGATCGCGGCCACGATCGACTGCACCGTCGACCTCGATCCGTCGCAGAAGGGCGTGCACATGTCGCGCTTTCCGGAGCTGTTCGAGGAGGCGATCGAAGGCGTCGTCGAGGACGAGGCGTTCCTCGTCGAGGATCTCGCCGAGCACGTCGCGCGCCGCATCGTGCAGCGGCAGGGCGCGCTGCTCGCCGAGGTGCGGATCCAGGCGCGCTACCCGTACGAGCGCCGTACGCCCGTCACCGCGCTCTCGACGCAGGAGATGGTCACGCTTATCGGCATCGCTGCCGCCTCGCGCAACGGCGTCCGCCGTGTCGTCGGCGTCGAGGCCGTCGGCATCAACGCGTGTCCGTGCGCGCAGGGGCTCGTGCGCGGCCACGCGTCAGAACGACTGCTCGACGCCGGCTTCGACGCCGGCGACGTCGAGCGCATCCTCGAGCTCGTTCCGCTTGCGACGCACAACCAGCGCGGGCTCGGCACCCTCTACATCGGCTCCTCGTCACGCGTGAACGCCGAGCGGCTGGTCGAGCTCGTCGAGGCGTCGATGAGCTCGCCGATCTACGAGCTGCTCAAGCGGCCCGACGAGCTCTTCGTCGTCGAGCACGCGCATCTGCAGCCGCGCTTCGTCGAGGACTCCGTGCGCGTCGCGCTGAAGAGCGTGCTCGACGAGCTGCCCGATCTCGACGACGACGACTTCGTGCTCTCGCGCCAGCTCAACTTCGAGACCATCCACGCGCACGAGGTGGTGGCGGAGCGCTACGGGACGATCGGCGAGCTGCGTGCCGAGCTCGACGGCGGCGGGCACGGCCCGCTCCGCCACACCGAGCTCAGGGACTGGCTGCGGGCCGCCTGAACCGGCTCTCCTCGCCGCGGACGAGGCGGCGGATATTCGCCTTGTGGAGGAAGACGACGCCGGCCGCTGCAAAGCACGCGAACGCGATCACCGGCCATGGGTAGCCGAACAGCCACGCCCAGAAGATGAGCGAGACGGCCGAGACCATCGACGCTACCGAGGCGTAGCGCGTCAGGGCGAACACGAGCAGCCACACACCCGCGCTCGCTCCGCCGACGAGCGGCGCGACGCCGAGGAACGCGCCGCCTGCGGTCGCGACCATCTTCCCGCCACGGCGGAAGCCGAGGAAGAGCGGGCGCCAGTGGCCGAGCATCGCCGCGGCGCCGGCGAGGACGCCGGCCCCGTGCCCGGCGAGCTCGACTGCGACGAATGCCGGCGCGAAGCCCTTTGCGGCATCGAGCAGCACGGCCGGGATGCCGAGACGGCGGCCGTACACGCGCCAGACGTTGCTCGCACCGATGTTCCCGCTTCCCTGCGTGCGAATGTCCTCGCCGCGAAAGATGCGCACGAGCCAGTAGCCCCAGGGCATGGAGCCGACGACGTACCCGGCCACTGCGAGGCCGACGGTGAGCACGACTCAGCCGAGGATGCCGTACTGCGCGACCCAGCCGTTCACGACATCCCAGTCCAGGTTGTCGAAGAACGCGCCGATGTAGGACGCGCGATCGGTCTGGTAGTCCAGGAAGTACGCGTGCTCGTACACGTCGAGCGCGACGAGCGGTGTCGCGTTCCACACCGGGAACGTGTTCTGCGCGTCGCCGACGTAGTTGAAGAGCCGGCCCTCGTCCCAGTCGTATGCCGTCCAGGCCCAGCCGCGCGCCGCCATGCCCGTGGCGCGGAGATCGGTGCGCCAGGCATCGACGGAGCCGAAGTCGCGCTTGACGAGCGCGGCGAAGGCGCCCGTGGGATCGCCGCCGCCGCCGCCGAGATGCGCGAAGTAGACCTCGTGGTTCTTGATGCCGCCGATGGCGAAGGTCAGGTCGACCTTGAGCGACCGGAGGTCGGAGTACACCTGGTTCGCAGCGGCGGGGTCGGCCTCCGCGAGCTTGCCGAGGATCTCGTTCCGCTTGCTCACGTACCCGACGTAGAGCTTGTAGTGCGCCTCGACCGCGGCGCGCGAGATTCCCTCCAGCTCGTAAACCTCGGGGCGCAGCGGGCGCGGAGCGATCTCCTCGAACTTGAACGCGAGCGTGGCCATGGCGGTGGAGCATATCCTCCGCGAAGAGAAGACAAGACGGTTGAAAGGAGCCCCTGGAATGGCATTCGAACTTCCCGACCTGCCCTACGCATACGACGCGCTCGAGCCGCACATCGACGCCGAGACGATGCGGATCCATCACGACCTGCATCACAAGGCCTACGTCGACAACGCGAACGCTGCCCTTGCCGGCACCGAGTGGGCGGACAAGAACGTCGTCCAGGTGCTGACCGACATCGAGATCATCCCGGAGGAGAAGCGGGCCGCCGTTCGCAACAACGTCGGCGGGCACGCGAACCACTCCCTGTTCTGGACGATCATGTCGGCGGACGGCGGCGGCGCGCCGACCGGGGACATCGCAGCGGCGATCGACGACTCGATCGGCTCCTTCGACGAGCTGCAGAAGGCGATCAACGAGGGCGGCGTGAAGCGCTTCGGCAGCGGCTGGACGTGGCTCGTCTGGGACGGCACCGGCCTCGCCGTCTACTCGACGCCGAACCAGGACTCGCCGATCATGCAGAGCCACGTGCCACTGCTCGGCATCGACGTGTGGGAGCACGCCTANNCCGTCGAGGTGTCTGACACCGAAAACGGTGTCAGACACCCGGGTACCTAAGACCCTCGTGCGAGAATCCGAACCGGGACGCCATGCGTAGAAGTCGTAGAGGAATGGAAATCGCACTCGAGACGCCTGCCCACCTTCGGGCCGTTCCCAGTCGTGCCGAAGCGGGGCCTGTTCCCCCGGAGCAGGCATCCGACTCGGAGCTGCTCGTCCGGATCGCCGCCCGAGACCGGGAGGCCTTCGAGGTCATCTACCACCGGTACATCCGGTCGATCTTCGGTCTCGCGCTCCAGCGGCTGCGCGACCGCGAACGGGCGGAAGACGCGGTGCAGGAGATGTTCGCCGCCGTCTGGCGTTCGGCCGGGAGCTACCGCCCCGAGCGCGGGCCGGCCGCTCCGTGGCTGTACGCGATCGCGCGCAACGCGATCGTCGACCGGTTGCGGTCCCGCGCCGAGATGCCGGTCGAGATTCCCGACATGACCTCGGACGAGCCGGGCCCCGCTGAGCGGGCCGAGACCTCGTTCGTCTCGTGGCGCGTGCACCGCGCGCTCGAGACGCTGCCGAACAGAGAGCGGGAGGTCGTCGAGCTCGCCTACTGGAGCGGCCTGTCACAAAGCGAGGTCGCGAGCTTTCTCGACATCCCGCTGGGAACGGTGAAGACCCGCACACGGAGCGCACTCGCGCACCTCGCGGACGTCCTGGAGGGAGAACTGGCATGACACCGCCCGAGTTCGAAGAGATCGTCGGAGCGGACGTGGAAGCCGCGGAACGCGCGCGCCTCGCCCGCGTGCACTCGCTGCTCATCCAGGCCGGCCCGCCCCAGGAGCTCTCCCCGGGGCTCGAGTCCGGCCCGACGCTCGGAATGACGCTCGGCCGGCGGCCGCCACGGGTGCGCCGGCGCGTCCTGCTGCTCGCGGCGGCGGTCGCGATCCTCGCGCTCGCCTTCCTCGGCGGCTACATCGCCGGGAACGGCGGCAGCACCGCGAACGCGGAGGTGCTGAAGCTCACCGGCACGCCGGCGGCGCCGCACGCGCTCGCGTCACTGCAGGTCGAGCCCGTGGACGCGGGCGGCAACTGGCCGATGCATCTCAGCGTCACCGGCCTGCCGAAGCTTTCCAACAGCTCGTACTACGAGGTCTTCCTCGTGCGCAACGGCAAGGTGTTCGCGCCGTGCGGCACCTTCCAGGTGGCCGTGAATCAAGCCACGACGGTGCAGCTGAACGCGCCCTATCGCCTGCACCATGGCGACACCTGGATCGTGACGCGCCAGACGCCGACGGGCAGCGACCCCGGCGTCGTCGTGCTCCGACCGATCTAGCTTCGATCCTCGTTCCGAATCTCGGAGAGGATGCGCTCGAGGCGCTCCTCGGTGGAGTCGTCCACGAACGTCATCGCGGCGGCGACGTTCGGGTGCACCTCGGCGATGGCGCGACGCATCTCGTGGGCGACCGCGCGATACGACGGGTGGCCTTCGCGGCCCGAGCGCAACTCGATCAGGTGCAGCGCCTCGCGCGCGTCGAGCTCGAGCACGTAACGGATGCGGAATGCGAGACAGAGCGCGTACGGCGCCTCCTCGGGGAGGCCCGCGTCGCGCAGGCGCTCGTACTCGCGGCGCGACACGTCGAGCGCGCGCTCGAACTCGCCGCCGAGGCCCGCGGCAACGAGCTCGTGCGGGACGTCGGCGCCGAGCGCAGGCGACAAGCGCTGCCACTGGCATGTCAGGAGGCGGTGGCGCTGGAGATCGCGGAACGCGCCGTAGTCGGAGACGATCTCGAACCGGTAGCGGAGCGTCTCGAAGCCGCGGCCGGGACGGTGGCGACGATTCTCCCGCTCGCCGACCAGCTCGCGGACGAGCGCCGCACGCTCGGTGGAACCGAGTCCCACGACGGTGCGAAGCACCTCCTCCTCCGAGACCGTTGCCGACTCGGCCAGAAGCGAGGCGAGCAACTCCTCCTCGGTCCCGTGCACGCGTAGGAGACGCACGGACGGGCCGACCTCGGTGTCGCCGGCGGCGAGCCCGAGCCGAACGGCGAGCGAATCCGCCGACTCGCGGCGGTCGCGCAGGTACTCGATCCAGCGCCCGCCCCGGTCCTCGCGCGGAATGCGCACGACGAAGCTCGGGATGATCAGCTGCAGCTCCTCGAGCAGCATCGCGCCGTAGGCGCGCGCCTCCGCGAGCGGATGCGCGAGCAGATGGAGGACGAGTTGCTCGTACGTCTGGCCGCTCGCGTACATGCCCACGTGCGAGAGCGACGCAGCCGGCAGCAGCCCGCGGACGAGATCCAGTGCCTTCGCGCGCACGGCACGGCGGTGCGCGGCGGGCGACTCGTCGTCCGCGCGCGGATAGCGCTCCGCCGCCCACTCCGTCGTCGACTCGAGCAGGCGTGCGTACGTCTCGAACAGATCGTCGAGCGCACGCTCGTACGCGGGACCGAAGCGCGGATCGCGGTGATAGCGGAACCCGTAGCCCTCGAGGCGCGCGTCGTATGCGATGTACCGCGTCGACTGCTCGAGGTACGCGGCGAGCCGCGGTCGCTGGAGGATCTTCGTCAGGAGGTTCGACGTCCACTCGCACGCGATGTGTGCGCCACCGAGCTGGGCGACGGAGTCGTCGCCGTACCCGAGGAAGATGCGGTCGTATAGCTCCGCTGCGCGCTTGCCCTCGACGCCCTCGATCGCCGGCACTTCCGGGACGGAGTCGGCGAATTCCTCGAGGAAGAGACGGCGCAGCGTCCCGGGATAGCGGGAGTAGCGCGCGAACAGGGCGCCCTTCACCGTCTCGGGCAAGTTCACGAGCCCGAAGACCGGGCGGTCGAGGTTGGTGAAGTGCGGGGCGAGGCGCTCGCGCTCCTCGTCCGTGAAGGTTTCGACCGGGAGTGGCAGGCTTTCCACGGTGGCCACGGGAGCGCGAACGCTAGCGCGGGTCTCGGTCGGAACGTCCGGCTGGTCGTATCCGACCTGGCGGCCCGGCTTCTATCCGGCCGGCCTCGACCCGAAAGCGTTCCTCGGCTTCTACGCGGAGCGCTTCCGGACGGTCGAGCTGAACACGACCGGCTACCGCATGCCGGGCGTCGAGCAGTTCCGCCGCTGGGCGGAGCAGGCGCCGGACGGCTTCGAGTTCGCGCCGAAGCTGCCCGGCCACCGGACCGGCGTGCTGGAAGCCTTCGACTCCGGCGCCCGCGCGCTCGGCGACCGGCTCGGGCCTGTTCGCGTCTCGTTGAAGAGCGTGCGCGACGAGGGCGCGATCGAGCTCATCCTCGGCTCGCTCGGGGCCGGTCTCCGCATCGCGTTCGACCTGGAGCATCCGTCGTGGGACGGCATCGAGGAGCGGCTCGCGGACCAGGGCGCCGTGCGCGTGAACGACCTCGACAATCCGGCGCCGTTCCGCTACCTGCGCCGGCGTGAGGCGCCGGACGAAGCGTTCGCGGCGCGCGTTCGCGCGGCGTCCGAGCCCGTGTACGTCTACTTCCGGCACGAGGACGCGCCGACCGCGCCCGCGTTCGCGCAGCAACTCCTCGAGATGCTCAGCTAGTCCGGCAGCTCTTGTCGCCCCAAGTCGTGATGAGCGAGGCAGACTGCTGCTCCTGCTGGACGTCCGCCAGACTCCGCCCGTCGAACGGGTGGAGGGGCTGCACGATGGTTGCGACGTCCGGCGTCACGCCGGGGCCTTCCGCGAACAATCGGTACTGCTCACCGATGCCGGGCCCGCGCTTGGCGGTCTGGCCGGGCGGATAGTGATAACCGCCCTTCGTCGGATCGAACGGATAGAAGCCGTAACAGAACACGCCACTCGGGTTATGCGCGACGAACGAGTTCTCGCGGCGCCAGCCGGGGCCGTACACCGAGTTGTACGTGTCGAGGTAGACGAGCCGGCCGAAGCCGTCGGTCGGCGCGCCGACCCGCGTCGTCCCGAAGCCGTACACCGGCTGACCGTTGTAGGTGTAGCGGCCGAAGATGCTCTGGAACCGACCGTCGTACACCCAGTGCATCCCGGTCTCGAGCTGCGCCACCGGCCCACTCCAATGGGAAACCTCCAGCCATTGCTGGCTCTGCGTCGAGAGCCACGGCGTGAAGCCGAGGTCAGGAAGCGGCTGCGGCCACTGCTGCGCCGCCCAGTACGTCCCGTCCGGCGCCGTGCATGCCGCGATGACGTTCGGGAGCGCCGGCCCGTCGTATGTCCCACAGACGTTCTTGAAGTGCTTCCAGTACAGGGTGCGGTACTTCCCCCAGCCGCCGGCGTAGTCGACGCTGAACTTCACCTGCTCGGCGTCCGCCGTCGGCGGCAGTGCGTTGATCGCGCCCCACACGAGCACGTGCTTGAGCAGGCCCCCTTTCCGGTAGCTGAGGAGCGCCTCGCCTTTGGCGTTCACCGACAGCCGGAGGCCGACCGCGTCGCGATCGATGAGCTGCGCCGCGGACGCGACGCTCGAAAGCGCGAGCGTAGCCACCGCCACAGCGAAGAAGACCCCCAAAAACCGACCCATCCTGTGGATAGAGCATCGGACGGGCGAGAAACTTTCTTTAGAAGCGCGCGGCCGCTCCGGCGTGGCGCGCATAGGCGCCGCTCTCGACGATGTCGGCCAGCTCCGCCACCGTCTGCCGGAGCTCGTCCTCGGTGTTGTAGAAGTGCGGGCCGAGGCGCACGCCCGCGTCCGGCCGGAAGTCGCAGATGATCCCCCGCTCTCCGAGCTCGCGATGGACGGCGGCGTGGTCGGGCGTCCGGACGGTCACGGTGCCGCCGCGCCGCTCCGGCGTTCGCGGGCTCGCCACCTCGAGGCCGGCCTCGTCGAGCAGCTCGATGAGTAGGGACGTGAGCGCGAGCGAGCGCTCGCGGATGCGGTCGACGCCGACCTCCTCGATGACGTCGTAGCCGGCGGTGGCGGCGTACAGCGCCGGCACGTTCGGCGTGCCGGTGAGGAACCGCGCCGAGCCGTCCGCGTACTCGAGCTCCGGCTCGAAAGCGAACGGCCGCGCATGCCCTTGCCAGCCGACGAACGTCGGCTCGAGCCGCTCGGCGAGGTCGGGCCGGACGTACAGCCAGCCGGCGCCGGGGCCGCCGCACAGCCACTTCACGCTTCCGCCCGTCGCGAAGTCGACGCCGAGCTCGGTGACGTCGAAGGGAACGACGCCCGCGGACTGATACGCGTCGAGCACGACGTATGCGCCAACCTCGTGCGCACGCCGGATGATCGGCGCGACGTCCTGGATCTCGCCGTTCTTGAACAGCACGTGACTGATCGGCACGAGCAGCGTCCGCTCGTCGATCGCCTCGACGATGGCGCGGTCGTCCTCCACGGCGACGACCTCGAGCTCCGGCTGCGCCTGGTACAGGTAGCGCACCGACGGGAAGTTCGCCTCTTCGTACACGACGCGGTTCCGCCGGCCCGGGTTGCGGAAGCAGGAGATGACGACCATCTCGGCGACGGTGACGTTCTGGTGCATGACCACCGAGCCGGACGGCCCGCCGACGATGCGGCCAATCTGGTCGCCGACCGTCATCGGCATGTCCCACCAGCCCTCGCCCCACGAGCGGATACCGCGCTCGCGCCACATGCGCGCGTACTCGAGCAGGCGATCCTCGGCGGCCGCGGGCATGGCGGCGAGCGAGTGGTTGATGAGGTAGATGCAGTCGCCCAGGATCGGGAAGCGATCCCGGTAATCGCGCGGGTCGATCACACCTGTTGGAGAGATCGCGGGGCTGGGCCGACGTAGCGCGCGCTCGGCCGAATGAGCACGCCGAGGCGCTTCTGCTCGAGCACGTGCGCGGACCAGCCTGCCGTGCGCGAGCACGCGAACATCGCCGGCGCGAGATTGGGCGGAACGTCGGCGACGTCGAGCACGATCGCCGACCAGTACTCGACGTTCGTCCACGAGTGGTCGGGGTGCTTCTTCGCGATCGCCTCGTGCGCGACCTGTTCGAGCTCCTCGGCGACCGCGACGCGCGGTGAGCCGAGCTCCTTCGCGGTGCGCTTCAGCAGGCGCGAGCGCGGGTCCTCGGCGCGATATACACGGTGTCCGAAGCCCATGATGCGTTGGCCGCGGCCGAGCGCATCGTTCACCCACTTCTCCGCATCGCCGCTCGCGGCGACCGCGTCGAGCATCGGCAGCACGCGCGCGGGCGCACCGCCGTGCAGCGGGCCGGAGAGCGCGCCGACGGCTGCGGAGAGTGCTGCGCCGCAATCCGCGCCGGTGGACGCGACCGTCCGCGCCGTGAACGTGGATGCGTTCAGGCCGTGCTCCGCGGTGCAGATCCAGTACGTGTCGATCGCCTTCGCGGCCTTCTCGTCCACCTCGCCGCGCCACGCGAGGAGGAAGCGCTCCGCTGCGGTGCGGCCGGCGAGCACCGTCTCCTCCGGCACGGGCGGCAGGTCGGCGCCGCGCGCCGACTGCGCGACGATCGAGAGCGCGGCGGCGGAGAGGCGGCGCAGGTCCTCCTTCGCCTGCTCGTCGCCGATGTCGATCAGCTGCCCGAGCTTCCACTTGCCGCTGAGGATCGCGAGCATCGACTGCAGATCGGACATGTGACCGCCGGTGCGCACCTCGAGCTCGCAGTAGGCCGCCGGCAGCCCCGGCTCGAGCGCCTCGTCCACCAACAGTCCCCAGACGTTCTCGAACGGCACCCTGCCGACGAGCTCCTCGATGTCGACGCCGCGATAGCGGAGCGACCCGCCCTCTCGGTCGGGCTCGGCGATCTCCGTCTCGAACGCGACGACGCCGGCGAGACCAGGACTGAAGTCGCTCACGTGCGCGCCTCGGCCGCAGCGAGCACGAGCGCGGCGGCGGCGAGATCCTGCACCGCGACGCCGACCGACTTGTACAGCGTGATCTCCTCCGTGCTCGTCCGGCCGGGGCGCATGCCCGCGACGACTTCTCCGAGCTCCGCCACCGACGCGGGATCGATGCCGGCGAGCTCGGGCGCACCGCTCGGCGGCGGCGCGAACGACGAGTCGCGGTACTCGATGAAGAGCGTTGCGGCAGCGACGAGTGCGGGATCGAGCTCCGACCCGGGCGCGTTGTAGCCGACCGAGCTCACGTGCGTCCCCGGGCTCACCCAGTCGAGCAGCACTACCGACTCGGGCGAGTGCGTCGCGGCGTGGACCACGTCCGCGCCGCGAACGGCATCCTCGTACTCACCGCGGCCCGCGACCCGGACCTCGGCGAAGTCGTGCACACGGGGGAACATCTCCTGCGCCGCGCGCGACTGCACGCCGGTGCCGAGGATCGCGAGCACGCGGGCATCCGGCCGGGCGAGCAGGCGCGCGGAGAGCGCGGCCGCGGCCGCCGTGCGCATCGCGGTGATGTACGTCCCGTCCATGACGGCAACGGGCGTCCCGTTCTCCGGGTCGAAGATGACGATCTCCGCCTGGTGGGTCGGCCGGTCGACGTTCCCCGGAAAGAGGCTGACGAGCTTGCAGCCGAGCCCCGCCGACGGCAGGTAGGCCGGCATCGCGCCGAGCAGCCCGGCGTCGCCGGCGAAGGCGGCGATGCGCGCGGGCATCGACGCCGCGCCCGACGAGAGATCCACGTGGGCGCGTGCGAGCGCGTCCGGGAGCGCGTCGAGATCGAGCAGCTCCTCCACCTCGGCGCGGCTGAGCACGAGCATCACGGGAGACGGTATCTCCCGAGAGCCCGCCCGCGAGCGTCGAGCGCGACGACCGTCCCCGCCCGCAGAGGCAGCGCGGTCTCGAAGCCGGTGCGAGCGACGGCGGAGCCGCCCGGCTCGATCTTCCAGGCGGCGACGTCCGTGGCGCCGTTCCAGCTCGCATACACGGTCGGGCCGCGCCGGACTGCGACCGGCTGATCGCGTGGACGCCCTCGCCACGGAAAGCGGAGCGTGCGGTAGTTCTCGCCGCCGTGCGGCAGCGTCGCGTCGAGCTTCACGGCGCCGCCTTCCGCGAATTCCGTGAAGTGCGGATCCGTTCCCCAGCCGACGAGGACGTCGCCGTTCCCGAGCAGCTGCACGCTGCCGAGCTTGTGTGCGTGCAGCGCGGGTCGGTGGACGTACTCGTGCTGGAGCGATGCGCGCATGCGCTTCGTGTCCAGCCCGAGGACGATCCCACGCGAGCGTGACACGCCGTTGTCGAAGATCGAGAGGACGCGCCCGCCCTCGTGGCTGCGTGCATCGTGCTGCAACGCGAAGCGTGCGCCGGGACCGAGCGCGAAGTCGCTCCGCTTGCCGCCGAGCCGCCACAGCACCGCTCCCGTGCGCCGGTGCACCTTGTACACGGCCCACGTGTTGCGCGCGGAGACGATCAGGTGCCCGTCCGCGTCGACGTCGACGGAGTTGACGTGGAAGTAGTCCCACGGATAACCGACCGGCGCGTGCGACTCGCCGACGGGAACGTGGTCGAGGCTGCGCCACTCGAAGAGCACACGCGCACTCGGCACCTCGAGCTCCTGCACGACGCCGCCCATGGTCAGCCCGCGGGCGCCGCGATGCCGGATCTCGAAGCTCGTCACGAGCGCTGTGCCTCGATCGGTGAGCAGCAGCTCGTGCAGGTCGGACGGCAGGCCGTTCCCGGCCGGGAAGCGCGCGAGCTCGCGATAGGACGCGTCGGCGACGACGTGTACACCGTGACCGAGGCCGCCCGCCAGCGCCTGCCACCACGTGAGCACGGGCTCGCCGTGCAGCGTCTGCGCGCGGAAGTTCATCGCCGGAAGTCCCGTCGGCTTGCACCACACCGGCCGGCCCGCGTTGTCGAGGATGAGAGGGCCACGCTGGCCCGGTCCCGACGATGGTGCGAGGAACAGGTGGCCGGGCGCCGTGCCGGATGCTGCGTGCAGGATCGTGACCGGCGGCGGATCGAGGTCCGGCCGCGAGATGAAGCGCGGCGGCACCTGAACCGACGGTGCGAGCGCGAAGGCCGCGCTGCGGGCGAGGAACTCCGCCCGCGTGAGTCCCGTCAACGCTGCGACACGGCAGCGACCGGCGCCTTCGGGAGCGGCTGAGGCGGCGGCTTCGAGTCGGTGAGGATCGCCGCCGCGAGGAGCACGGCCATCGCGACCGCGCTCTCGCCGATGAGCGTCCGCGCCAGCGTGCCCGTCACGCCGGGGCGCTCGATGCGCGGCACGGCGATGAAGTGATGCGCAGCCCCCCACGTGAGCGCGAGCGCGACGAGCCCGAGCTTGACGAGGAGCACGTGGCCGTACCCCGTCGTCCACAGGTCGTGCACGTGCGGGAGCCGCAGGATGCTGAGATACGTCCCTGCAGCGAGCAGCAGCGCGACGAGCACCGTTGCGAGCCGCGAGAAGCGACGGAATGCGGTCGCGCGGAGCTCGGGCGACGTCGGCCAGACGACGACGGCGAGCTGCACGAGGCCGCCGACCCACAGCGTCGCCGCGGTGAGGTGCACCCAATCGGCGAGCTCCGAGAGCCACGAGTGCCCGGCGTCGGCAGCGGAGTGGCCCGAGAGCGAGAGCCCCGAGATGAAGACGAGCCCGAGCCCGAATGCGACCCACAGGAGCGCGTTCCGGTCGGTCAGCCACGCGAGGAAGATGAGCGCGGCGACGAGCGCGAACCCGAGCTCCATGATCACGAACGTCTGCCCGAAGCGCGTGCCGCTCGCGAGCGGCGAGAGATCGCCGTAGAGGAAGCGCGAGAATGGCAGCTGCAGGAAGTCCTCGCCCCGCAGGAGGAAGGACGTGATGCCGGTCTCGAGGACAGTGACGATCCCGATGCCCGTCACCCAGAAGAACCGCCGCTGTGCGCGCGCCGACAGCGGGCCGCGAACGATCAGCAGCCGGAAACCGATGCCGCCGACCGCGAGTGCGAGCCCGACGAAGTAGAGCCAACGCACGATGTCCTCGGTGCGCGTCGGCCCTTGTGCGCCGACCGCGTCCGTCACCGGCGGCGCCGCCACGCGGACGCCGAACGTGTACACGCCTGTGACGATGTGGCCGTCGTTCGAGAGCGCCTGCCAGCGCACCGTGTACGGGCCTTTCGGCAGGCGTGGAAGCGATGCGACGATCTCGCGCTGCGCGGGGATCGCGCGCGGCGTTCCGGCGATGTTCTTGCCTTTCAGCGTGAACACCTGGATCGCCTTCGGCAGTGCGTCGACGCTCTGGTCGAACTGGAGCACGACCTGCCGCGGCGACACTGCAAGCCGTTGCTTGAAGCTCGGCGATTCCTTCTGGAGCGACGCGTGCGCGAACGCCGACGCGGGCGCCACGAGCGCGACAAACGCCACGACGAGCAGCGCGCGCTTCATCGGTGAGGCACTCCCGCGAACTGCGAGAAGTGGCCGAGGATGGCGGCGGAGTCGCGATCGCAGTACAGGAGCACCGCGACGACGAAGAACGTCATCGCGAACCCGGACGCGGCAGCGACGGAGCGCGGCCGGATCGCCTGCACGAGCGGGAAGACGGCGGCCACGATCAGCGTCCAACCGAGCGCGTGGTGGAGGAACGCCGCCCGGGCGAAGAACCAGCCGTTCTGCTCGTGGACGAGGAACGCCGTCCCGGAGACGAACAGCGCCCCCGCCGAAGTGAGCCGCCAGTACCGCGAGTGCAGCTTTCCGCGCACGACGCCGAGCTCGGCGCCGCCGCTGAGCATGAGCACCTGCGCCCACGACCCGTGCGCGACCATGTGGATCATCGAGTTCGTGTAGAGCGCCATCACCGGCCACAGGAGCAGGCCGATAAGGAACATCGTCGCCGGCCACAGGTAGCGGCGCCACGGCCGGCGTGCCCACACCTCCGGCCCGACGATCGTCTCGGCGAGGAACAGCAGGCCGAGGACGAGGATGGCGGTGGCAAACCACCAGTGCACCATCTCTGCCCTGGGCTCGATACCGGCGACGATCATCGCCCCGCGTCCTCCATATCCTGGACGAGCGCTCGTGCGATGAGCACCCGGAAGAGCACGCCGACGAGCACGATGTAGAGCGGCGGCTCAGCGAGCAGCCACCAGAAGCCTTGCCCGTGCGGGTCCAGCAGCGTCAGGCGCCACGGCTGCACGAAGGCCCACACAACACCGGCCGCCGCGGTCGCGGGGCCTAGCGCGAGCACGATGCGCACGCGCGCCGACGTTGCCGCGGTCGCAGCCCGTTTCTTCTCCCTGTCGCCGTGCAGTTCGTGCGCGATATCCGCGCTCATGGCATTCCTCCTCTGTCGAACGGTCTGCGGTTAGGCAGACAGAGGAGGCGGCCGCGACTCGAACGCGAGGCCGAAGAGCCGCCGCGGGGCGACGGCGACATGTGAGTCGACCGGTGCGGGCGCGTCGACGTCGAGCTTGCGCATGCACGCGACGGCATGGGCGGCGAGCTCTTCGTAGTCGTGCAGCCACAGCTCGACGCTGCGGTGGAGCAGCGCCACGAGAACCGAGAGCACAGCGAAGACGGGCAGGGCCGACGTATGCAGCCACGGTGCGAACCAATGCGTCCTGCCCTCAGCATCCATCTGCACGAGGTAGATCGCCGAGGTGGCGAGGAATGATGCGAGCCACAGGCGCGCGGAGAGCTCGACGCGCATGCGCGGCCGGCCGAGCGCCGACGCGAGACGGCGCGCCTTCGCGAACCTCCACACCACGCGAGCGAGCATGAGCGCAGCGCCGATCTTCACCCCGGCAAGGAGGAACGGGTAATAGTCCGTGTGCCTGTAGCTCATCGGCCCGACGTGCCTGCCGACGTCGAGGCGGTGCGCGAGGCTACGGCCCAGGAGCTCCGCAATGAGCGCGAGCAAGACGAGCGCGACCCGAGAGAGCCACCGCTGCCGGTTCATATCGGGAGTCTGCCTACCGGCGCAGACATTGTGCGTTGGGTGTGCCGGTGCGGGTGAGCGTCCCGAAGAACGACTCCTTGCACGACCAGTGGGCGGTCAGAACGGCGACGTGCACGGTTCCGTCGTGCTGGATGCCGTTGTGGGTGCAGCCGTCGGTGGGGGCGTGATGCCAGACGGCCTCGTTCGGCTTGCCCGGTATAGGCGCGAACTTGTTGCAGGTCGGGTTGCCCGGCGGGGTCGTCAGCGTCCAGCGATATGAGACGACGGGCTCGCCGCCCTGCTCGATTCCGACGGTGTAGAACGTCGCGCGCTGGTTGGGGTCGAAGACCGCCTTGACCGGCAGGAGGCTGGGCTTCGGCCCGACTTTCGGGGCGGCGGCCGTCGTCGTCGGCGGCGCGGCGGCCGTGGTCGTCTCGATGACGACGGGCTTCGGCTTGGTCGAGCCCCCGCCGGCGAGCGCGATCCCGACGATGACGCCGATGACGACTGCGGCGGCGACAGCGACCCAGCGCGTGCGCTTCGACACGCGGCGGACGCGCGGCGCGGGCGGCGGCCCAGGAAGGACGCCATCCCAGAGGGCGCCTGCGTCGAGGATGAGCGATGCGTGGGCGGCGGCGACGCCCGCGGCCGGCGCCGGGTCGAGCCGGCCTTCGAGGGCGTGCAGCTTCTGCACGACGCCGAGCGCACGGGTGACCGCCTGGAGGTTCGGCAGCAGCCGGAACAGGATCCCGCGGATCCGCTCGATCTTGTCGAGCTTCTCGTGCACCTCCTGTGTCAGCTCCGTGTGCTCGACCTTGCGGGCCGCCCGCCACTCCTCGGGCGCTTCGTGCGCGTTCTCGTGGACTGCCTGCAGCCCGTCGAGGTCTGCCTGGAGCTTCGCGCGCGCCTCTGCGAGGACGCTCTCGAGCTTGCCCTCCCGCACCGACTTCGCCGCACCTTCGACGTGCTCGGCAGCATCCCGCAGCGACTGGCCGAGCGCCGCGGCATCGCCCGCGGCGGCAGACTCGCTCCCGGCGCCGAGCTCGGCGGTCGCGCTCAGCACCTGGGCGAGGTCGCCGCCTGCCGACTTGAGCAGCGCGCGGCGATCGTCGGCCCGGATCCAGCGGATGAGCGGCTGCATCGCGGCGAGCGCCGCGGCGGGCGCAGGTCCGACGAGCTGTTCGATCTGCGCGCGCGCACCGGATGCTGTGACGACCGCCTGGAGCATCTGCCGGTCGGTGCGCTTCGGGCCGGATGCGATCAGGTCGCTCGCGTGGCGGACGAGGCGGGGCGGCACGTCCTCGTTGCCCGCGACTGCCGTGTACAGGTCGACGATCTCCGGATCCTCGCCGCCCTGAAGCCTGCGACTCACGTCGAGCGCGAGGCGCGCGTGCGTGGCCGTCGTCTGCGCCGTGCTCAGGATCTCGGCGACGCCGGCGAGGCCGACGTACACGTCGAGCGCGGTGAGAGCGGCGGCGCACTCGCGCGCGAACGTCCCCAGCTCGCCGCGCAGCGTCGCCAACAGCTCGCGCTGATGGAGGTGTTCCTCCGCGAGCGCATCCGCCCACGCCTGCTCGTGGCCCGAAGGCACGGGGTACTTCTACGGCACTAGCCGAGCAAGGTCAATGACCACTCGCTGCGATGCTCGGCATCGAGCGAGAAGAGCATGATCCGCTGGAACCGGCCCAGGCAGAGTGCGCCGTCGGCGAAGGGGACCTGCTCGCTCCTCGGCGAGAGCAGCGACGCGACCATCCGCTCGCGGTTCGGGTTGCCGCTGGGGACGATCCGCTCCAGCAGCACCTCGAGGTCCTCGAAGAAGCCGGTCTCCCGCTCCTGCACGCGCACGATCGTGAGCGAGTGCAGCGGGTGGACGTACGCGATGCCGGCGCGGCAATCGGCGCTCGCCACCGACTGGGAGACGTCGTTCGTGATGTCCATCACCGAGAGGGTCGGAAGGGCTGCGGCAATCGAGTATGGGACTTCAATGGAGGTCATGCGTTGGCCACCTCCCTCGGCAGGCGGAAGTGCACGTCCTCGCGCGCGACGGTGATCTCCTCGAGCGTGTCGTAGCCGCAGACGGCGAGACGGTCGGCGGTGGCGCGCACGAGCTCCTCGGGCGTGGACGCGCCGGCGGTGAGGCCGACCGTCGTGTGCCCGTCGAGGAGATCGGCGTCGAGCGGGCTCTCGCCGTCGACGAGCGTCGCCTCCGCGCCCGCGGACTTCGCGACCTCGACGAGCCGCTGCGCGTTCGAGCTGTTCTCGGAGCCGATGACGAAGATGAGCGTCGCACCGAGCTCGACCATCTCCTTGACCGCATCCTGCCGGTTCTGCGTCGCGTAACAGATGTCGTCCGCGTGCGGGCGCCGGAGCGAGCCGCCTACATGGTCGGAGAGCGCATCGACGATCGGCGCGACGTCGTCGAGCGAGAGCGTCGTCTGCGTGATCACCGCGATGGGCCGGTCGGTCGGGAGCGCACGCGCCTGCTCGGGCGTCTCGACGACGACGGTCGACTCCGGACGCTCGCCGAGCGTGCCGATCACCTCGACGTGGTTCGCGTGGCCGACCAGCGCGACGAGATGGCCGCTGTCTGCGTACGTGCGCGCCTCGGCGTGCACCTTGTTCACGAGCGGGCATGTCGCGTCGACGACCTTGAGGCCGCGCGCCTCCGCGTTCTCCTTCACCGACGGGGCGACGCCGTGCGCGGACAGCACGCAGACCTCGCCCTCGGGAATCTCGGACTCGTCCTCGACGAAGACGGCGCCGAGCCGCTCGAGGCGGCGGACGACGTGCTCGTTGTGAACGATCTGGTGGCGGACGTACACCGGCGGGCCGTTCTGCTCGAGCAGCCGCTCGACGATCTCGATGGCCCGGTCAACGCCGGCGCAGAAGGAGCGGGGCGCGGCGAGCAGGACACGCTTGCCGCTCACGCGACACTCCCGAGTGCGTTCAATGCGGTGCGCACGTCGCGCACGGCGCGGAACGATTCGCGCGGAGACGTGATGAACGCGCGCGCGAGGCCGAGGGGCGCGACGCTCCCGTCCGGGCGGAAGGCGTGCACGAGCGGGCCAAGCTGCCGGCCCGGCGTGTCGCTGACGGCGCGGACGCAGCCGGCGAGATGTCCCGCCCGCGCGTAGACGCCGGATTCCATGTCCACCGCGTCGGCCCCGGTGCTCGCGCGCAGCCTCGCGCGCTCCGCCGGATCGTCGATGATCGCCGCGGCGCCGAGGATCGTTCCCTCCCGCGCGCCCCGCACGCCGAGCGGCCGCCCCTCCCAGAGGATGGAACCGGACTCGTCGACGACGCGCGTCGCGTCGATCACCGTGCCGACGGGCAGGTCATCGCGCAGCGAGCCGGCGATGCCGAACGAGACGACGTCCTGCTCGGGCACACCGTGCGCGCACGCCATCCCGACGAGCATCGTCCGCCCCAGCTTCTTCGCCGCCCGGCGCTCGGCCGGCAATGCGCACGCGAAGGTCAGCCGGTCAGCGTCCACGCCATGCTCCGGACGGTCTCCTTGAGGCTCTTCGACGACTCGAACGCGGACGACGGCTCGAAGCCGGAATGGATGCCGCAGTGCTCGCAGCGCGGATCGTTGCCGGGCCCGTACGCGTCCCAGTCCATCCCCTCGAGCAGCGCCTCGTACGTCGGAAAGATGCCGTCGGTGAGGAGGTAGCACGGGCCTTTCCAGCCGTACGGGTTGCGCGTGATCGAGCCCCACGGCGCGCACGAGAGCTTCCGCTCGCCGGTGAGGAAGTCCTGGTAGATCGGCGTCGCGATCCAGCGATAGCCGTGCTTGCGCACGGCGGCGCGGATGGCGCGGAACTTCACTTCGTGCTCCGACCGCGTCATCGTCAGGTTCGGGTCGATCTGCGAGTACTGGTAACCGGGCGCAACGAGCATCCCGTCGATGCCGACCTCGTCGGTGAGGTAGCGCATCATCTCGATCACGTCGTCCACCTCGGTCTCCTTGAAGATCGTGGTGTTCGTCGTGACCCGGAAGCCGCGGGCGCGCGCCGTCTTGATCGCGTCGACGGCGACGTCCCAGAGGCCGGGATAGTCGCACACGTAGTCGTGGATCTCGCGCATGCCGTCGAGATGGACGACGAACGTCATGCGGGGCGACGGCTCGAACCAGTCGAGGCACTGCTCGAGCCGGAGCGCGTTCGTGCACAGCTCGACCGTCTTGCCCTTCGCGATCATCCCTGCCGCGACCTCTTCGATCCCCTTGTACACGAGGGGCTCGCCGCCGCAGATCGAAACGACGGGCGCCGGGCACTGGAGCCCGGAGTCGAGGCATTCCTCCACCGTCAGCCGCGCTCGATTCGACTCGTACTCGCGGATCTTCCCGCAGCCGATGCACGCGATGTTGCACGCGAGCGTGGGCTCGAGCATGAGGACGAGCGGATAGCGCTCGCCCTTGCGCTGCTGGGTCGCGACGTACTTGCCGATCGAAACGGTGGACTGCAGCGGGAACTTCATTCGGAAAGCCTCTCTCTCAGTCGACCCAGCGCGAGCAATGGGAAGTTGATGCGGTACAGGTGGTATCGGATCATGAAGTCGAGCGGGAAACCGGTGCCGGTGAAGTGCTCCTCGTCCCAATCTCCATCGGGACGCTGGACAGCGCAAAGATAATCTGCCGCCCTCTTCGCGCTTCTATCCTCAGCGTTTCCTGCGGCCACGTACCCGAGGAGCGCCCACGCAGTCTGCGACGGCGTCGTGAACGGCGCGCGCCCTCGCCAGGCGGGGTCGGAGTAGGAGCGGATGTCCTCGCCGAAGCCGCCGCTCTCCTGCTGGACCGAGTCGAGCCACGCGACGGCGCGGCGCATCGCAGGATGGTCGGAGGAGATGCCGCATGCCTCGAGCGCGGGCAGAGCGGCGCCGGTGCCGTACAGATGGTTGACGCCCCAGCGGCCGAACCAGGAGCCGTCCCGTTCCTGCTCGCTGAGCAGCCACTTCAGCCCGCGCTCGACGGCGGGAGCATGACCCTCCGGCGCGAGCACCTCGAGCGCGTGCGCAGTGACGTCCGCGGTCGGCTCGTCAGTGACCTTGCCGAAGTCGCAGAACGGGATCTTGTAGAGCCACATCGCGCTGTTGTCGACGTCGAACGAGCCCCAGCCGCCGCGCTTCGACTGCATGCCGACAACCCAGTCGAGCCCGCGGCGCTGTGCGGCCGCGCCGATTCCGAGCTCCCTCAGCGCGAGCGAGACGACGGCCGCGTCGTCGATGTCCGGATAGAGGTCGTTCTCGTACTCAAACGCCCAGCCGCCCGCTTCGAGGTCGGGGACTCGGATCGCCCAGTCGCCCCTGAGCGTTACCTGCTGGCGGAGGAGGTAGTCGCCGGCGGCGACGAGCTGCGCGTGGTCGGCGGGCACGCCGCATGCGCGCAGGGCGAGCACCGCGAGGGCGGTGTCCCAGACTGGCGACTGGCACGCCTCGGGACGCAGGCGGTCGCCGTCGTCGACCATGAATCCCTGCCAGCCCTCGACCGCTCTACGCAACGTGTCGTCATGCGCGGGGTCGTGGCCGAGCGCGGACAGAGCGATCATGCTCCACACCCACGGCGGCTGGATGCCGCCCCATGATCCGTCAGCCTCCTGCCGCGCGCGGATCCATTGCTCGGCGCGCCGCTGCGCCAGGCGACGTAACGGATCGCGGCGAAGCGGCGCGCGGGACCGGCCGGGTATCGCACCGAGCATTCGAAGGTCGAGGTCGATCGGGCGCACCGGCCGCAGTGATTGCGCGAGCGCGAGCGAGACGAACGTCTGTCGCGCCCAGCACGCGAAGCTGTAGATCGAGAACGGGCTGCTGGGCGGCAGCAGCACGAGCTCGGGCGGGACGGGGACGATCCGCTGCCATGGCCACTGGCCGAGAAGCGCGAGGAAGCACTTCGTGAACAGGCGCGCCTTCGGGATGCCGCCCTCGCGCTGAAGGTATGCGAGCGCCTGCTCGCCGGGATCGACACCGCACATGCGCAGCGCGACGTACGCCTCGAGCGAGGTGGAGAGATCCGGAGGGCCTTCGAACCAGATCGACCACGTGCCGTCGTCGCGCATGCGCGCCAGCAGCTCGTTCGCGATGCGGCGGTCGAGGTCGGGCGTGCGCAGCCCGAGCGCGTGGTTCCAGAACAGGTGCTGCGCCGTCATCGTCACGTTCGACTCGAGCTCGCCGACCCAGATCCCGTCCGGCCGCTGAAGCTCGAGCAGTCGCCGCGTCCCGCGGTCGATGGCTTCGTCGAGGGCGGTCAGCTCCTGTGTTGCACTCACACCGAGACTTTTGCAGGAACCTTGCTCAAGAGGTGCTGAGCCGCCGCGCGTCCGCTTCGCACCGCGCTCTCCATCGTCGCAGGCCAGCCCGTATCCGTCCACGCGCCCGCGCGCACGACGTTGGGTCGCCGGGTCTCGACGCCCGGACGGACCATGCCGGGCCGCAGTGCAATGGTCGCGTACGGCTCGCGGCTGACCCGCGACCACACGAGCTCCGCGGCACCGAGTCGTTCCGTCAGCTGCGCGGCCATACGGTCGACGAGCTCGCGGCCGCGGACGTCCATCAACTCCGGGACGCCGCTCGCAACAACCGTCAGGTACTGGCCGCCGTCGGGCGCCGCGTGGCCGGTGAGGGCGCCGCGGTCGAACACCCAGTGCGCGTCCGAGCCGAGCAGCCCCGCGACCGGCACGTTCAGGATCGGGCGGTCGAAGAGCAGGTGCACCGACACGATCGGCGAGCTCTCGAGCTCGGGATCCGGCTCCCCGAGCAGGCGCGCCGACTCGGCCGGCGGGACCGCGACCACGACCGCGTCCGCATCGAGGTCGTCCAGCGACTCGATCCGTTCGTCGAGGCGCACACGGTCGCCGAGCATGCGGCCGGCGGCGTCGCCGTGCATCCAGCCGAGCGGCTTCAGCGGCAGCACGAGGTCCGAATTGGCGCGCGGGCCGAGCAGCGCCGTGCGCACGGTGAAGAGACCCGCCTCGGAATCCACCTCGTCCGTGCGCAGGTTGAGCGCGGGTCGAATGAAGACATCCCAGAAAGCGGTAATGGAGGTATCCGTTTCGCCCAATCGCCTGAGCAGGTCTCCGAAGGTTTCCTCCGGTTGCGACCGCGCGGAGCGCAGACGCATGAGTGTCAACGGCAATCGCAACCGCTCTCGTACCGGGAGATGCCCGTACCGAAGCAGCGCCGAAAGACTCGGCGAGATGTCCGAGCGCCGCGCCTGCTCATCCAGGACCGGGAGGGCGAGGCGCTTGCGCAGCACGGAGCCGCCCTCGCCGATCCGATCGAGGAAGCGGAGGTACTCCGTGAAGCAGCCGAGCCCGATGTGCTGGCCGTTGTCCGGCGGCGGCTGCGGATCGCCCTCGCGCTCGGGCAGCGTCTGCACCGCGCCGCCGAGCGTCGGCCGCGACTCGTGCACTGTGACGTCGGCGCCGGCGTCGACGAGGTCGAGCGCGGCGGCGAGGCCCGCGAGCCCGCCGCCCACAACCGCCATCTTCATCGCAAGATCCCGCGCGCGACCACAGCGAGCTTCGCCGGCGTGGACAGCCGGCACGACTCGGAGAACACGTCGAAGCCGTTTGCCTCCATGCGGTCGAGCTGGCCGCGATAGAGCCCCGCGAACGTCGCCACGCACAGCGCGCTGCGCCGGTCGAGCGAGTCGAGCAGGTGCAGCCCCTCGTCGAGGTGCACGCGCGCACGCGCTGCCTGGAACGCCATCAGCTCCCGCCACTCCGGGCCGACGGCGAGCTCGTGCACGCCGAAACGATCGAGCTCGTCCTGCGGCAGATAGACGCGGCCGAGCGGCCTGTCCTCGTCGACGTCCCGCATGATGTTGATCAGCTGCAGCGCGATGCCGAGCGTTTGCGCGCGCTCGACGTCATCGCTTCCGTACACCGCGACACACGCGACGCCGACGGCGCCTGCGACCTTCTCGCAATACGCGCGCAGCTCGTCGAAGGTCGCGTACCGCGTCTTGACGAGATCCTGCAGGCCGCCGTCGACGAGCGCGGAGAGCGCAGCGCGCGGAATGCCGAAGCGTGCGCGCGCGTCCGTCAGCGCAACATGCATCGCGGTCGCGGGAGGATCGTCGAGCGCATCGCGCAGCGCTTCGAGCTGCTCCCGCTTCTCGTCCACCGGAGCGTCGCCGTCGGCGACGTCGTCCACCTCACGCGCAAAGGCGTAGATCGCGGCGATGGCGCGGCGCTTTGGACGCGGCAAGACCATGATCCCGTACGCGAAGTTCTTCGCGCGCGCGCGTGTAACCCGCTGTACTTCCGCGTACGCCTGCTCGACCGTGGTGCTCATCGAACGAGGGTGAGCGCTGCCTCCCGCGCCAGCCGGGCCCGCGACGGCCGCGGCCGCTGCGTGAAGAGATCCCAGCCGGCGGCTTCGAGCGAGTCGAGCGCCGCGAGGCCGCCGCGCCCGAAGAGCGCGACCGCGCGGCCGAGGCGGCCGCCGATGCCCTCGCGGAGAACGTCCGCCGCCGCCAGCAGACCCGCCGCGCGCTCCGCCTCGAAGCGAAGCAGCGCTGTCAACGCGCCGTTCGCGCGGTCGAGCGGCGGATCGCCGAAGCTGCGCCGGTCCTCGGCCGGCAGGTAGATGCGGCCGAGCTCGAGGTCGCGCGGCACGTCCTGGAGGAAGTTGACGAGCTGCAGCCCAGTGCAGACCGAGTCGCTCGCGGCCACCAGCTCGGGATCGTCGAGCCGCCGCAGCACGCCGAGGACGAGGCGGCCGCACGGGTCGGCCGAGTGCACGCAGTACCACTTCAGGTCGTCCCAGCTCTCGTACTCGGACACGGTCTGGTCCATCCGGTTCGCGTCGATCAGGCGGTCGAACGGCTCCCGCGGCAGGTCGAACTCGCGCACGGTCGGCTGCACGTTGCGCAGCACCGGCCACGTGGGGCGGCCGGTGAAGAGGAGCTCGACCTCTCCCGCGAGCTCGTCGAGGGCGGCCAGCCGGTCTCCGTCGTACGCGTCGCCGAGCTCGTCGACGAGCCGCGCGTAGCAGTAGAGCGCGCGCACGTGCGGGCGCAGCCGGCGCGGGAAGAGGATCGAGCCGACGGGGAAGTTCTCGCCCGCCGCGCGGGCCGCGACCTCGGCGACTTCCATGGACCAAGCATACGAGCACTGTTGGTGGTTGAATCCGCTGTCGTGGAGGGCAGTCCGGGGGGCCGGGTCGATCCCGTCGCCGGCGGCGACCGGCGCGAGGGCAACGTCGTCGTGCGCCTGACCGGGGAGCTCGACCTCTACAACGCGCACCAGGTGCGCGAGGCCTTGGTCGGCTGCTCGGACGAGAATCCGCCGCGGCTCGTCGTCGACCTCGGCGAGGTGCAGTTCATCGACTCGACCGCGCTCGGCGTGCTCGTCGAGGCCCGCAGCCGGATGACGGACAAGCAGGCGTTCGTGCTCGCAGCGCCCGGCGCCGAGACGCGGCGCGCGCTCGAGGTCTCCGGGCTCGACCGGCACTTCAACATCAGCACGACGGTCGAAGAAGCGTTAGCGTCCTGACCCGTGGACGACGGGGAGATTCTCGAGCCCGCAGTGCTCGAGCGATACGCGGACGCGATCACGAAGTCCATCGCGCTCAAGCGCGGCGACACGATCGTCGTCCGCGGCGCACCTGCGCACCGTGAGCTGATGGTGGCCGTCGCGGCGTCCGCCTATCGCGGCGGCGCGCACGCGGTCGAGGCCATCTACTCGGATCCGCTCGTCATGCGCGCGCGGCTCGTCCACGGCCGCCCCGACGCTCTCGGCGTTCTCACGCCCTGGCACAAGCAGCGGCTGCGCGAGTTGATGAAGCCGGACGCGGCGGAGATCTACATCAGCGGCGAGAGCGACCCCGGCTTCCTCGACGGCATCCCGCAGAAACGGATCATGACCGAGTACGCGCGCGCGGGCGCGCAGACGAAGGCGTTCCGCCGCGCGAGCCTCGCCATGCGTGTGCGCTGGACGATCGCCGGCTGGCCGACCGATCACTGGGCGGCCCAGGTGTATCCCCGGCTGTCGGTCCTGAAGGCGAAACGGAAGCTCGCGCAGGACCTGCTGCACTTCTGCCGGCTCACCGACGCGGACGGGCCCGGCTCGACCGGATGGATCAACCATTGCCGCGGCATCGTGCGCCGCTCGGAGAAGCTGACGCGGCTCGCACTCACGCGTGTGGAGCTGCGCGGCCCGGGCACCGCACTCGACCTGCGCCTCGTCCCCGGCACGCAGTGGCTCGGCGGTCTCGAGAAGACGCACGTGGGCGCGACCATTGCGGCGAACATGCCGACCGAGGAGACGTTCACGAGCCCCGACGCGACGGCGACGGAAGGGAAGTTCACGTGCACGTTCCCGCTCTCGTTTCAAGGACGGCTGATCGAAGGCCTGCGCGGGGAGTTCCGCGGCGGCAGGCTCGTCCGGCTCGAAGCCGCGAACAAGGGCGATCGCGATTTCGTTGCCGGCTACATCGACAGCGACCCGAAGAAGAACGGTCGCCGGCTCGGCGAGGTCGCGCTCGTCGATGCGACGTCGCGGATCGGGCAGAGCGGCCGGACGTACTTCGACACGCTGCTGGACGAGAACGCGACGGCGCACATCGCATTCGGCTCCGGCTTCGGCGGCACGCGCTCGGTGAAGCCTGCTCGCGCCCTGAACGAGTCGCCTGTCCATCTCGACGTCATGATCGGCAGCCCCGACTTCGAGGTCACGGGCTATACGGCCAAGGGCAAGAAAATCGCCGTCATCAAAGACGGCCTCTGGCAGATCTAGCCGTCGACGAGCAAACCGCTGACCGGTCCCCACAGCGCCTGTGCGCGGCGGGACACGTGCGGGAGCAACGTCAGCCGGTGCTGGACGTACCCGTCGCGGCGCCGCCGCTCCAACTCTTCTTCGGCACGCGGGCGCCAGACCTCGTCGACGAGCGTGGTCGGATCGCCGGACACATCGTCGACCGAACATTCGAGATGCTCGGCCCAGAGCTTCAGCCGCGCTGTACGCACGGTCGCTTCGTCATGGAGGACGACGTTCACCTCGGTGTCGTTGAAGAACGAATGCTCGTTCAGGTTCGCGGAGCCGATCGTGAGCCAGCGGTCGTCGACGATGCCGATCTTCGCGTGGACGTAGACGATGCCGCCGCCGCGGCCGGGCTGGTGGAGCGTGCACGCGAGGAACCGCCGCCTCCCCGCGTCTGCGTCGAGCAGCACACCAATCTGGCCGCGCGTGTCGTCCCCGCCGTTGTTCGGACGCGCGGGGAGGAGCACGACGACGCGGAAGTCGTCGCACGGAGGGTCGCGGAGCTTCGCAGCGAGCACGGAGACCGCCTCGCTCGACCAGAGGAACTGGCTCTCGAGATAGACGAGCCGCTCGGCGCTGCGCAGCGCCCGGAGATAGCTCTCGAGGATGGTGAACTCGCCGCGCTCGAGTCCGGTGTAGATCCGCTCAGGGACGGTGCGCACGAGCTGCACGTCGACGCTCCCCACCGGCTCGATCGGCTGCGCGCGCTCGAGCTTCCCCGCCCAGCGCAGGCGGAAATGGTCGGCGACGTCGGCGACCACCGGCCCCTCGAGACGAAAACATGCGTCGTGCCAGCCGATGCCGCCGCGCGCCGGATGGTCGCTGGCGTCGAGCCTGTCGCCGCCGAACGTCGTCAGGTCGATGCCGCCGACGTACGCGATGCGGTCGTCGACGATGACGAGCTTCTCGTGGTGGCAGTGCATCGGCCGCTCTTTCGCGTCCAGCTCGACCTCGATGCGCGTTCCGCTCGCGAGCACGTCGCGCATCTTCCGGACCTCGCGGCGGTCGGGATGGAACAGCGGCAGCGGCGCACCGGCCCACGCGAGTACGCGGACGGGGATCCGCTCCGCTGTCTCGCCGAGGAGCGCGGCGAGCGTCGGCCCGTCGTCGCCCATCCGGAAGCCCGGCGTGAAGAACCAGCCGGCGAGATGGACATGCGAGTGCGCCGCCTCCACGTCGGCGACCATCCGCGGCAGCGCCTCCGCGCCGTCGACGAGCAGCTCGAGCCGGTTGCCGGGGCGCGGAGAGAACGTGCCGGCGTCCGCCCACCCACCCACGGGCGGCGTGAATGCGCGCTCGTGGCCGATGCGGGAGAGGCGGCGCCGGTGATGCGAGCGGACGGCACGCTCGATCCCGTTACCGAGCGCGTCGTCGAACCTGCTAATGCCCACCCGGTGGCGGCGGCAGCACAGGCCCCGGCGGGACGTTGATCATGGTCTGCGTCGGCGCCGTCGGCACGGAGTAGTTCGTACCGTACGTGGTCGTCCCGGTGATCTGCGGCGTCGGGAACCCGAGCGCCGGCATGCCTGCCGTCGCGGCTGACATGAAGTCGTGCCAGATCTCGGCGGGGAGCGTGCCTCCGGCCACGCCGCCGACACCCTCGATGTCGGTGAGCGGGATCTCCGCCTTCGGATATCCGACCCACACGCACGCCGCGAGCTGCGGCACGTAGCCGCAGAACCATGCGTCCTGGAAGTTCTCCGCGGTGCCGGTCTTGCCGGCGGCGGGACGGCCGAAGTACGCCGCGGTGCCGGTGCCGTGCTGGATGACGCCCTCGAGCGCGTACGTGACCTGGTCGGCGACGCTGCTCGAGATCGCCTGATCGCCGCGAGTGGTCAGCTGGCCGAGCACGCTGCTGTTCGGGGCGCGAACGAGCTCGAACGCCTGCGGCGCGTGGTGGACCCCGTGCGCCGCGAGCGTCGCGTACCCGTCCGTCATCTCGAGGGGATTCACCGGCTGCGTGCCGAGCGTGATCGAGCACACCGGCTGCAGGTTCGTCGTGATCCCCATGCGGTGCGCAACCGGGACGACGTTCGACGGCCCGATCTTCGCGACGAGCTGTGCGAAGATCGTGTTCACCGAGTTCGCCGTCGCGCTGAGGAGGTTCATGTAACCCGCGCTCTCGTCGGCGTAGTTGTGTACGTCCCACGGTCCCTGCGGTCCGTCGCAGCTGTGCTGGGGAATGACGAGCGACGGCGGCCCCGAGAAGCTCGAGTACAGCGAGATGCCTTGCTGGATCGCGGTCGCGAGCACGAACGGCTTGAACGAGCTGCCCGCCGTGCGCGTGCTCTGCGTTGCGAGGTTGAACTTCAGCTTCGTGCCGTCGGGCAAGTACCCGACCATTGCGCGCACGGCGCCGGTCCGCGGATCGATGGCGACGAGCGCCGCGGCAGGATCGGACGGGTGCCGCAGCACGCCGCGCACCGCCGAGAGGGCGCTCTCCTGCATGCTCGGGTCGAGCGTCGTCCGGACGCGGAGCCCGCCGGCAGCCACACGGCCCGCGCCGTACTTCGCCACGAGCTGCTGCTCCGCCCACCCGAAGAAGTTCTCGTGCTGCTGACGCGTGTACAGGTTGCCCGGCTTCAACCCGAGCGGCGCGGCGACGGCGCGTGTGTACTCGTCCGTGGTGATCGCCCGATTGGCGAGCATCGCGCGCAGCACCTCGTCGCGGCGCTGCATCGCCATCGCCGGATGCACGAGCGGGTCGTAGACCGTGGGCGCCTGCGGCAGCCCGGCGATCAGCGCCGACTGCGCGAGCGAGAGGTCCTGCGCCCGCGTCGAGAAGAACGTCTCGGCCGCCGCCTGCGCGCCATGTGCCGCCCGGCCGTAGAACACCTCATTGAGGTACGCGTTCAGGATCCGCGGCTTCGTCCACACCTGCGCGAGCTTGATCGCGAGGCACGCTTCCTTGACCTTGCGCGAGAACGTACGGCTCGCGTTCCCGATGTACAGGTTGCGAACGAGCTCTTGCGTGATCGTCGACCCGCCCTGGACGATCCTGCCCGCGGTCACGTCCGAGTAGAGCGCGCGCACGATGCCCTGGTAGTCGAGCGCGCCGTGCTGCCAGAAGCGGCGATCCTCGATCGCGACCGTCGCGGTGCGCAGGTACGGCGAGATCTGGTCGAGGCGGAGCGGCTGCCGGTTCACGGTCGACGGGATGACGCCGAGCAGCGACCCGTTGTCCGCGTACACGAACGAGTTCTGGCCGAGCCCTACGGGCGCGAGTGCATTCAGCGTGCAGGAGTCGAGCAGGACGGCGCGTCCGCTCGCAGCGGCGCCGGCGAGCACGACCGTGAGCAATACGACAGCGGCGACAGCGGCGACGCCGGCCTTGCGCCTGGCACGAACGCGGCGCAACCGCGACCGGCGCGCGAGCAGGAGCGCAGTGAGCTCGAGGTCGGCACGATTGCGATCCCGCACTGCCGGGTTCTTTCGCGCCCACGCGCGCGTGAAACGGAAGCGGGGTCTAGGCGAGCTCGGAGAGGACGACGCCGAGCACCGGCAGCGCCAGCGTGACGAGCAAGTTCCCGCGTCCGATCGCCGTCAGCAGCGGCCGGATCGACTGCGGCCGTCCTTCCCGGATCTGCCGCGCGAGCCCGGGCCCGAGGACGTAGTCGTGCAGGTACGCGCCGGCGACGAGGAGCCCGACGAGCGCGCCCTTCACCGCGAGCACCCAGTCGAACGAGGACGGTGCCGTGTCGAAAGCGTGGTCGTAGGCCGCGAGGCCGAGACCAGTGAGGACGGCGACCCCGAGCGCGCTCCAGCCGATCGGGCGCCACCGACGTCCGAACTCGCGCAGCAGCCGCGCGCGGTCGTCTCCCTCCAGCCGTTGCACCGGCGGCACGGCGACGAAGACGAGCGCGACCGTCCCGCCCACCCAGATGGCGGCGGCGAGGACATGGATCGCGCGCAGCGTTGCCTCCATGGCCATAGTCTCCATGGGTTTCTCCCGGCGCGTTGTGGGCAACGAACCAGATGCATGACGGGGTCAGCGTTCGGGTCGATTCACAGCGCACTGCACTCGAGCGCCGTCTCGGTCGTCGGGAACGTGCTCATCCTCTTTGCGGTCGTGCTCTGGCTCGGCCTCGGCTTCCGTGTCTACCGCGACGCGCGCCGGCGCATCGACGACGGGTGGCTCGTGGGCTTGGCCACCGCGCTCGGCTTCGGGCTCCCCTACATCGGCCCGCTCGTCTACCTCCTGTTCCGCCCGCTCGAGACGCTCGCGGACACGCATGCCCGCGAGGTGGAGCTCCGGGCGCTCCGCGGCCATCTGCTCCACGGGGCGCCGCACTGCCCGGTGTGCCTGACCGAAGTGGAGACGGACTACCTCGTGTGCCCGGTCTGCACGACGCGGCTCCGTGAGCAGTGCCCGTCCTGCGACTCGGCGCTCGACCCGCTCTGGCAGGCGTGCCCGTACTGCGCGACGCCGCTCACGCCACACGTCGCCGATCTCGACGCGGCCCTGACCGCCGAGGTCGCCGTCAACGGCAACCTCGCGCACCGGCCCGCACAGCGCCTGTCGTCCTAGTCGTCCGCGACTTCGACTGCCGCCGGCGCAGGTACGCGCGGCAGCGCAGCTCGCACGAGCGAGAGCACGGTGACCGGCACCGCAGGTGCGGGTACGAACCGGACAAGCGAGGCGAGCACGGCGACGCCGCCGGTGAGCTCGTACATGGCCGAGTCGTTGACGAGCAGCGACGCGACGATTGCGAGGCCGAGCGTGAGGACGAAGTCGCGCGTCGGGCGATGGCGCGCGACATAGAGCCCGACGGCAAACGTGATGAGGAACCAGAGCGCGAGCGGCATCACCAACGGCCAGTTGTGCAGCGCCGGCAGGTACGACAGCGGCACGCGGTTCTCGATCACGGCCCACAGGCCGGAGAAGCCGCGACCGAATGCGCTGCGGAAGTGGTCCGGCCCCGCCGCGCTGAGGTTCGACGACACCACCTTCAGCACGATCGCCGCTGCAATGCCGAGCAGCATGAGGAACCCGCGCGTCCCGAGCCGCAGCATGCGCGCGCCGAGGAATGCGAGCGCGACGCCGAGCACGATCGCGCCGCCGCCGTCCGATCCGAAGCGGTTGTCCGTCATCAGGAACAGACCGAGGACGCCGAACGCCGCGAAGCCGAGCGCGCCGAACTTGCGCGCGGCGATGGCCGCGCCGGCGAGCAGCGGTGCAAGCAGCAGCGTCTCGAGTTGGTTGCCGATCCCCCAGAAGCGCGAGTTCTGCGTCGGCCCGAGCGGCGTCAGCGCCACCCACTCCGGGCGCGCCGCGAAGAGATAGAGGTGGAGCAGGATCACGCCGAGGAAGAGCAGCAGCAGCCGCCCGTCCGTCCGGCAGACGCGCGCAAGCCACAGTCCTCCTCCGACGCTCGCGACGATGAGCACGGCGAGGATCGTGACCTCGTTCGTCACCTCCGCCGCTCCGAGGCCGATGCTCGCCAGGAGCGCGGCCGGCACGAGCGTGAGCGCGGCACGCGGCCGGACGGCGGCGAGGAGCAGCGCGAGACACGCGAGGATGATGAGCGCGGGGAGCTTCAACCGGTTGTTCGCGTGGATCTGCGCGTTGAGGGTCTTCAACGTCGCGATCGCGTGCGGCGCGGGCGTCGACGTCAGCGATCCACGTTGATGCCCGAGCGCGGTCGGCGCGATGTCGACGATCGAGACGAGACCGGGGATGCGCGTCGTCTGCGAGACGAGCAGGCCGTGGAACCCTCCGCCGAGGACGACGACGTAGTAGCGCTTGTCGTTCGGCACCGGCGTGCCGCTCTTGGGCGGCAGCGTGACGATGATCGTGCGCGCACGGCTCGGCGTGCCGGTCGCTGCGGTCGCCGACACGAGCGGCGGCCCGCTCGGAACACCGCCGAGGTACGCGTTCTCCCGGACGCCGCGCACGAGCTGTGCGAGAGCCTGTCGGCGGTTCGTCGTCGGGCCCGTCCCCGGCACGAGCAGGCCGACGGCGCCGTGGCGCGCGAACTGGCGCAGCTGCCAGCCGGCCATGTGGTCGAGGATGACGACGCGGAAGGGCGGAGATCCGGGGACCGTCTTCGCTAGCGCAGGCGCCGCGGGGACGATGCCGGCGAGCGCCACGAGGCTGAAAAGGAGTAGGCGGCGCCGGCGGAGCATTGTCCGCCCCGATTCTCTCCTATTGGCGGCGGAGGATGCGTAGGAAGATGATGAGAAGCCGACGCGCGGATTCGAACCGCGGACCCCTTCATTACGAGTGAAGTGCTCTACCAGCTGAGCTACGTCGGCCCGGCGGCGACAGTTTAGTGCGGCGCGCCCGAGGAATCGGGATTCTCATCCGTGGCTAATCCTGGTGCTGTTGACTCTGTCCCGACAGGAGGATTCCGGGTTTGAACCAGGAAGGTGGGCCCCGAACGTTGTCCCGCTGTTAGGAAATCGCAAAAATGCAATGTCTGGGAATGGACAGGGGCGGCATCCCGTTCTATATATAGAGAGCAGGGGCCGACCGGCAGATCGCGGGCCACGCCCCGCGCCGGGGCCTCGGGGCCCGCGAACGGCGCGGTCCCTACGACCGAAAGAGGAAGATTCCACTGACTGATACGCATCTGCACGATTTGACGCCTACCGAGCGCCTCGTCGAGGAAGCCGCCGACCGCGGTTTCATCGAGGAACGGGAGCTCGAGGCGTTCGCCGACGAGCACGATCTGGCCGACGACGAGATCGCGGCCCTTCAGACCGCCCTCGACGAGCGCGACGTGACCGTCCGCGCCCCGATCACGGCGGCCGAGGCTGCGCCTGCCGCGACGGGCACGCTCGACCCGCTCCAGCTCTTCATGGACGCGGCCGGCCGGCACAAGCTCCTCACCGCGGCCGACGAAGTCATGCTCGCGAAGCGCATCGAGACCGGTGACCTGGCGGCCAAGGAGCGGATGATCAACTCCAACCTCCGCCTCGTCGTCTCCATCGCGAAGCGCTACCAGGGCCACGATGTCCCGCTCCTCGACCTGATCCAGGAGGGCGTCATCGGCCTGAACCGCGCCGCGGAGAAGTTCGACTGGCGCAAGGGCTACAAGTTCTCGACGTACGCGACCTGGTGGATCCGTCAGGCCTGCCAGCGCGCGGTCGCGAACCAGTCGAAGACGATCCGCATCCCGGTCCATGTCCAGGAGCGCCGCATCAAGCTCAACCGCGCGTCCGCAGAGCTCCAGGCCAAGCTGGGCCGCGAGGCGACCATCGACGAGCTCGCCGACGCCACGCGCCTCAAGAAGGAGCACGTCACAGAGGCGCTCGACGCCGTCGACTCGGTCTCGCTCAACCAGGGCCTCGGCTCCGACAGCGACTCCGAGCTCGGCGACCTGTTCGCCGACGAGAGCTCGGCCGATCCGGTCGAGGAGGCCGCAGATGCCCTCCGGCGCCAGCGCGTCCAGCGCGCGGTGGCCGAGCTGCCCGAGCGGCAGCGCCGGATCATCGAGCTGCGCTTCGGCTTCGGAGGCGAGTCCGCTTCACTGGAGACGATCGGCAAGGAGCTCGGACTGACCCGCGAGCGCGTGCGTCAGCTCGAGACCGAGGCGCTCATGCGGCTCCAGCTCGAGCTCGGCGACGAGCTCGCAAGCGCTGCCTAAGGCGTAGGCCTAGTGGCCGTGGCCGCCGCCATGGCCGCCGCCGCCCTGGCCGTTGCCCTGACCATTGCCGCCGTTCCCGCCGGTGCTCGATCCGCCGGCGGTCGGTGGCGTGGTCCCGGCGCCGTTCGACGGGTCGGTCGAGCGCTGGCCATGCCCCTGGCCTGAGTTGCCCTGGCCCTGACCGGAATCGTCGCCGTGCGCCTGGCCCTGGCCGCCGTTTCCTTGCGCCTGGCCCTGGCCCTGGCCCTGCCCCTGGCCGCCGCCGTTCCCTTGACCCTGGCCCGGCGACGACGAGCTGCTGTCGCCCGAGCCGGAGTCGGGAGGCGTGACCGGAGCGGTTGAGCCGCTGCCGTCCGGAGTCGGCGGCGTCCCGCCGCCGTCAGGAGGGGCTTGCGTCCCGCCCGACCCCGGGCCTCCGTCACCGTGGCCGGTGGGCGCTGGCGGGTCCTGCGCAGCAGGCCGGCTCACCGCGATCACCGGCGCATCGACGGGCGCCGAAGCCGGAGGGGCCGTTTGCGCGAGCGTGTCCGAGATCGTCGGTGCGGGCGTCCCGGCGGCGGAGGACGCAGGTGCCGGGACGTGCGCGGGCGGCCGCGGCGCTGCGGGCGCGCGCACGGGCGCGAGACGAACGGAGGCGAGCCCGGCAACCGGTAAGGACGCAACCGGAGCGGAAGGCGCGGGCGCAGCGGGCACGTGCGCCCGGGCGTGATGCTGAGCCGGCGACGCGGCGACGACCGTGCCGGCGCTGACGACTGCGACAACCGCCGCCACCTTCGCCGCCGCCGCGCCGCCGCCGAAGAGGAGCGACTTGAGCCCGGTGAGCAGGTTGCCGAAGTCCGTGCCGCGCACCATGCGCCGCTTCTGCGCCGGCGCCGGTGGCTCCTCGAGGCCCTTCGCGAGCGAGCGGCGGGCACGGAAGATGAGCGTCTCCACCGCCGTCTGCGAGAGCTCGAGCTCCGCGGCGATCTCCCGGTAGGAGAGGCCCTGCCACTCGCGCAGGAGGATCGCGCGCCGCTGGCTCTCGGGCATCTGCTCCAGCACGTCCTGGAGCCCGACGAGCTCGTCGGCGAGGCGGCTCGGCGCGGGAGTCAGCTCTTCGACCACCTCGAAGTCCGTCGGCGACTCGACCCGGTTCCGGCGCCACGTCGACCGGCGCCTCGAGAGGCAGACGTTCTCGGCGATCTTGAACAGCCACGCCGACTCGAGCTCGGGGACGATGCCGCGCTTGATTCCCCGGAACGCGTTCAGGAACGTGCTCTGTACCGCGTCCTCGGCCTCTTCGCGCGAGCCGAGCTGGTGCAGGCAGTACCGGAAGATCTGGGTCGAGTACCGCTCGTACAGCGCGCGGGTCAGGTCCGCCTCGGGCGGAGCGGCGCGGTCTGCACGACCTATGGACGGAACTACAGCCATTCCCTGCCCCCAGAGCCTCGAACCGTCGGCGTATCTTCCGCGCGACCGAGCATGACGGCAACCTCGAAAGGGGGATCTCTCAGGAAGCCGTTCGTGCCGAGAAAGCCGCCCCTGAGAAGGCACGGCGCAGCCGGACGAGGAGCGCCTCCACCGCGAGCGGCATCGAAAGCTGCAGCTCCTCGGCCTCACGCCACGCCGCCCGCACGGCCTCGCACGCCTCCTCGGCAGCGGGGAGCCGCTCTTTCGAGGCATCCTCGCGCAGCTCCGGCAGGCGGTCGACGTGCACGACCGCGTCCTCGGCGCCGACGGCGGCGACGATGAGGTCGCGGTACCACCACTCGAGCTCCTCCAGCACGGCCAGCAGCTCGTCGCGCTCCGCGCCGCGTTGGGCGCGCCGCAGGCGCTGGTCCGCCTCACGGCCGGTGAGCTCGAGGACGGCGACCGTCTCCTCGGCCCGCACGCGCGCCTCGTCGCCGCGCTCGCCGATGCCGGCGAGGATCGTCTCCGCGGCGTCGGCCGAGTCGAACTCGGGATCGAGATACACGGCACGGGCCACGCCGAGCAACTGCTCGCGGCGGTGCTGCGCGGCCGGGTCGAGCAGGCGCTCGGCGCGGTCGAGCCGCCCGCCGGCCACCCGTGCGACGGTGGTCACCTCCGCGTCCGGCAGGTCGGGCGCACGCGTACGCACGGCGTCGCGCACGGCCGCCTCCGAGAGCCGCCGGAAGGTCACGAGCTGGCAGCGCGATCTGATCGTCTCCGGCAAAGGGCCGAGGTCGTCGGCCACGAGAACGATGACTGCGTACGGCGGCGGCTCCTCGAGATCCTTGAGCAGCGCGTCGGCCGCATCCTCGTTCATCGTGTCGGCGCCGAACACGAGATAGACGCGCCGTGACGCCTCGAAGGGCCGCATGTGCAGGTCGTGCCGCAGCCCGCGGATGTCGTCGATGCGGATCTGGTCGCCGAGCGGCTCGAGCACGTACAGGTCGGGATGCGTGCGGCGCTCGACGCGGGCATGATCGCCGAGCAGCTCGGCGGCGAAGAGCAGCGCGAGGTCGCGCTTGCCGACCCCGGACGGGCCGTGCAGCAGGTACGCGTGCGCAGGACCTTCGGCGAGCGCCGCACTCAGGAGGCGCTTCGCCTCGTGCTGCTCAGATACGGCTTCGAAGTCGTTCACGGATCACCTCCGAGAGCTCGTCTCGCGGCTGCGTCCCGTCGAGGGCGACGATGCGCTCGGGAAACATCTTCGCAAGCTCGAGGTAGCCGGCGTTCACCAGCGAGCGAAAGCCGTCGCCTTCGCGTTCGAGCCGGTCGGTGGCGCCGGCACGTCGCCTCGCCTCGTCGACGTCCACGAGAAGCAGCACCGTGAGGTCGGGCATGAGTTGCTGGACGACGGCGAGATTGAGCTCGAGGACGGCATCGATCCCGAGCCCGCGCGCAAAGCCCTGGTACGCGAGCGACGAGTCGACGTAGCGGTCGGCGATGACGGCAGCGCCGCGGTCGAGCGCAGGCCGGATAACCGTCGCGACGAGCTCCGCCCGCGCTGCGGCGAAGAGCGCCGCCTCGGCCCACCCCGACATCTCAGGCCCGTTCAACACGAGTTGGCGCACGCGCTCGCCGACCTCGGTGCCGCCGGGCTCGCGCGTGAGCACAACCTCGCGGCCCTCGGCGGCGAGAGCGTCACGGAGAAGCTCCGCTTGCGTCGACTTCCCCGAACCGTCGGCTCCCTCGAAGGTCACGAACATGAGGCACCTACGATACGGCGATGCGGGCGATCGTGACCGGAGGGGCGGGCTTCATCGGATCGAACCTCGTCGACGCGCTGCTCGCGCGCGGGGACGGCGTGCACGCGCTCGACGACCTCTCGAAAGGGTCGCGCGAGAACGTCACGGCTCCGGCGGAACTGCACGTGGCCGATATCCGGGAGCCGGACGCGGTCTTCGACGCCGTGCGGCCGGAGATCGTGTTCCACCTCGCCGCCCAGGCCGACGTCCGCGTGTCCGTCGACCGCCCCGCGCACGACGCCGACGTCAACGTGCTCGGAACGATCCGGATCCTCGAGGCCGCGCGCCGGCACGGCGCGAAGATCGTGTTCGCATCCTCCGGCGGCGCGGCGTACGGCGAGTGCGACGCGCCGGCGACCGAGTCGGCGCCGCTGCGGCCGCTCGCCCCATACGGCACGTCGAAGGTCTGCGGTGAGGAATACCTCGCGACGTGGAACCGCCTGTACGGCACGGAGCACGTCGCGCTGCGCCTCGGGAACGTCTACGGCCCGCGGCAGATGCCGCACGGCGAGGCGGGCGTCGTCGCCATCTTCATGGGCCTCCTCCGCGACGGCGGGGCGCCGACGATCTTCGGCGACGGCAGCCAGAGCCGCGACTACGTCTACGTCGGCGACGTCGCGGACGCGATGGTGCGCGCGCTCGAACCGAACGGCGGTGTCTACAACATCGGCACCGGCATCGAGACCTCCGTCGTCGACCTGTACGACGCGATTCGGGCCGCGACCGGCATCGACCGGGAGGCGACGTTCGCGCCCGCACGTCTCGGCGAGCTGCAACGCAGCGTCCTCGACGCCTCGCTCGCCGAGCGCGACCTGGGCTGGCATCCTGCCCGGCCGCTCGCCGACGGGCTCACCGCCACCTGGGACTGGATCGCCTCGAGCTAGAAGGATCGGACGCGGGACCGGCGAAACCGACCGGGCCGTGGACAGCGTCGAGCACTACACCGAGCCCTTCCCGTGGCGGACGGCGACGCTCGTCGCCTCGGCCGTCGCGACGCTCGAGCTCCTCGGGCTGATCGTCGTCGGCGCATTCGTCCTCGCGCACCCGTTCCGGCACGCCGCGAAGCACACGACGACCACACCCGCGCCCGCGACCGTCGTCCACCATGCAGCGCCGGTGCGCCACGTCGTCCCCGTCCCGGCGAAGGACCGCGTCGCGCCGATCGCGCCGCATCCGCTGCGCGCGCGCTCGCTCGTGCGCGTGCTCGTCCTCAACGCGAACGGCGTGCAGGGCGCGGCACATGCCGAGGCGGCGCGCCTACAGGCGCTCGGCTATCCCATCGGCGGAGCGGCGAACGCACCGAGCCACCACTACGCGCAGTCGATGGTGATGTTCGTCCCCGGGTACCTGAAGGAAGCGCGCCGACTCGCGCACGATGCCGGCATCCGGCTCGTGGCACCGGTGGACGGGCTGACCCCGTCGACCCTCAGTGCGTCGCGGCTGGTCGTCCTGCTGGACAGCTAGGCGGCCACACCTTCAAGACCTTGTGCCGGGCCTGGTCGAGCCGGCCGCAAGGCGTGCCCGCCGGGCCGTAGCGGTCGTACTTCCACGCGTTGCTATATGCGAGGTATGCCTCCGGCCAGAGCTTCCGGTCCCAGAAGAAGTCGCCGAACTCGAACCAGACGGTGGAGTTCTCCGGCTCGAGCGACACGGCGTCGCGGTAGAGCTGCAGGGACCGCTTGGGGCTCAGCACCTCCTCGAAGGCGGCCCACTCGGTGAGGACGTCGGTCGAAAGCGGGTCGTACGCGTGCGCGTGCTTGACCTGCGCGATCGACGCCGCGGACGCGAGCTGCCGCTGCGCGAGCCACGGCGCTGCGAGCGAGTAGATCGCGCCGAGCGAGAAGAGCACCGCGGCGGCGGCGAGCAGCGGCCGCCGCGCGGGCGCCGGCGGCGCGGAGCCGCGCACGACGAGCGCACCGACGACGAAGAGCAGCGGGCCGCACGTCGCGACGTAGTCCCAGTCGGTGTCGGCGACGAGGTGCGCGAGGAACGCGGCCGCGCCGATCGCAAGCGCCGTCACCGCCGCGCGCTCGGCCCCTCGCGCGCGCAGGCGTGCGCGTGTGACTCCGAAGACGGCTGCGACAGCTGCCGCGACGAAGAGCAGGAAGCCGACGATCCCGGTCTCGCTGAGGAACTGGAGCGGGACGTTGTGCGGCTCGGTCGTCGTCACCAGGCTCGTGCGCCGGAGCAGGAGGTCGGTGAACTGGAACGTCCCGGCGCCGGTGCCGCCGCCCGGATGGCGCACGAACGCGTGCCACGCCTCCTGCCACCACGTCCAGCGGTTGCTGGAGTTGAGGCTGCCGAAACGGCCTTTGTCCGACCCGATCTGGCTCGAGACCGGATTGGCGAACGCATGCCAGATGCGCGTCGCGAACACAGCCGCAACCACGACGAGCGCGGCGCCGGCGACTGCGCCCGCGAGCGCGGCGGCGCGCTCGATGCGGCGGCGGCTTGCGTCGGAGACGGGTAGCCGCCGGCGCGCAAGCGCCGCCGAGCCCGCGACGGCGGCTCCGCCCGCCACGACCGCGAAGGCAAAGATCCAGCCGTCGTGCGCACGCACGGCATGCGGCTGCGCGTCCTTCGTGATCCCGGGCAGCGTGAGGGCGATCCCGAAAACAGCCGCCGCACCGCCGCCGGCGAGTACCACCGCGGCCAGGCTCCCGACGCGGTCTTCCGCGAGGACGATCCAGGCGAGGGCGGCGAGGCACGCGAGCGCGACCCCGAAACGCGAGTACGTCAGCAGCACCGTCAGGCCGGCGCCGTACAAGAGAACCGCCCCGGCCGCGTATCGCCGGGACGCGAGCCACAGCGCGACCGGCACTGCGACGGCGGCGAGCAGCGCGAGCTCGTTCCAATAGTCGAGCGGCGCGCGCAGCCGCGCGAGCCGCCCGTAGTCGGAGTAGAGCGACGGCACGCACTTCGCGAGCAGCGCATAGCCGAGCAAGAGCGCGAGCAGGAGCGCCGCGCCGCGCGCGATCGACTCGGCCGGCCGCTGGAGGAGCGCCGCCGCGAATGCGCCGAGGAGCGCGAACGCTGCGTACACGAGCGTCCGGTTCGTGTACTGCCACGAGTCCTCGGGCGAGACCGACCAGAGCGTCGTGACGCCGACCCACACCGCGAGCCCGAAGAGCGCGGCGAGGAACCCGGCGCCGGCCGCGTCGAGCCTCGGCCCGGGCAACGCGCCGACGAGGACCGCGGCGGTGGCGGCCGCGGCAGCCACGAGCGCGATGGCTCCGATCCAGACGAACGACGAGAGTGTCGTCCCCTGAGCAAAGAAGAATGCCGCGAACACGAGCGCGCCCCCCGTTGCTGCGACGACGGCTCCCGCGGTCGACCGCCGTTCGACCAGAGCGCGCACCGGCGAGGACGCTAGCATTGCGAAAACGCCGCGGACGGCCCGTTCACAAACGGTTTACATCGTCGTTACGCCGAGAACACCGCCGTTGGAGAGACTGACCGGAGAGGGTTGCGCAACGGACGTTTGACCCGTCCGCGATTGGAGCACGGGAGACGATGATGCTGACGAGACGTTCCATACGGAAGACGGGGCTGGCCGCCGCCGTCGTCGTCTCGGCGCTCGCACTCATCGCCGCCGGCGCGCCCGCTGCCTCGGCAGCGCCCGCAGCGACCGCGACAGCGACGAACAACTGCTGGCTCCAGGTCGTGAACGACTGGCTCGCCCACGGCCAGGTCAACGGCACCTACCCGATCCCCTGCTACACGCAGGCGATTCAGCACCTCAGCGCCTACCCCGACATCAAGCAGTACTCGAGCGCGATCGACGACATCCACCGCGCGCTGCTCGCCGCCATCCACGAGGAGCGCGGCAACGGCCCCGGCGGCAGCCTCGGCCTCGGCGGCGGGGGTGGCGGAGCCATCGGAGGCGGAGGCGGCGGATCCGGCGGCGGGACCGGCGGCCACGGCAAGAGTCTCTTCAGCCGGCTCGCGGCCGACATCGGCCCGGGGAACGCGCAGTCCATTCCGCTCCCGCTGCTCGTGCTCGGCGGCCTCGCCCTCCTGCTGTTTTTGACAGCAGCGGCGACGTGGTTCGCGCGGCGCCTCCAGGGCCGGCGGGTCACCCCCGCGCCCGCCCATAGCTCCGTCCGGCCCAAGCCCTAACCTCCGGTTCCCCTCGGGCTTCTAGCCAGGCTCGGCGGGGACGTCGAGCACATCAACAGGGCGACAGTGGAAGGGGCCGGCCATGGCGAGCGTAGAGCAACACAAGACGACGGATCCGACGACCGATGAGGTGGTCAACACCGTCACAGACGAGGGAGCTCGCCTCGGCGTGCGCCGTTTCTTCACCATCCCCGGACGGGACCCGTTCGACGAGATCGAGTGGGAGAACCGCGACGCCGTCATCCCCGGCCGCAACGGCCCCGCCTTCGAGCAGCGGGCCGTCGAATTTCCCAAGTTCTGGTCGCAGACGGCGACCAACATCGTCGCCCAGAAGTATTTCCGCGGCCGGCTGAGCTCGCCGGAGCGCGAGTCGAGCGTCAAGCAGATGGTCGGCCGCGTGGTCGACACGGCGGTCGCCTGGGGCACCCAGGGCGGCTATTTCGCCGACGACGACGAGCGCGACACGTTCGCGGCCGAACTGAAGGCGATCCTCGTCAACCAGTACGCGTCCTTCAACAGCCCGGTGTGGTTCAACGTCGGCTTCGAGGAGAAGCCGCAGTGCTCGGCGTGCTTCATCCTCTCCATCGACGACTCGATGGAGTCGATCCTCGACTGGATCCGCCGCGAGGGCGTCATCTTCCGGGGCGGCTCCGGCTCGGGCATCAACCTCTCCAAGCTTCGCTCCTCGAAGGAGCAGCTGTCCAAGGGCGGCTACGCGTCCGGCCCGGTCTCGTTCATGCGAGGCGCGGATGCAAGTGCAGGCACGATCAAGTCGGGCGGCAAGACGCGGCGCGCGGCGAAGATGGTCGTGCTCGACGTCGACCATCCCGACGTCGAAGAGTTCATCTGGTGCAAGGCGAAAGAGGAGCGCAAGGCGCGCGTCCTCGAGCATGCGGGCTACGACATGTCGCTCGACTCGCCCGACTGGGCGTCGATCCAGTACCAGAACGCGAACAACTCGGTGCGTGTCACCGACGCGTTCATGGGCTCGGCGACCGAGGGCGGCGAGTTCACCCTCACTGCGCGGACCGACGGTGCGGTCGTGTCGACCGTCGACGCGCGCGACCTGCTCCGGCAGATCGCCGCAGCGGCATGGGAGTGCGCTGACCCGGGCGTCCAGTACGACACGACGATCAACAGCTGGCACACGCTGCCGAACACCGGCCGCATCAACGCGTCCAATCCGTGCTCGGAGTACATGTCGATCGACGACTCGGCGTGCAACCTCGCGTCGCTCAACCTGATGAAGTTCCGTCGCGAGGACGGCGAGCTCGACGTCGAGGCGTTCGAGCACGCGTGCGACGTCGTGTTCCTCGCGCAGGAGATCCTCGTCGGCTACTCGTCGTATCCGACGCCCGAGATCGAGCGCAACGCGAAGCGCTTCCGCCAGCTCGGCCTCGGCTACGCCAACCTGGGCGCGCTGCTCATGGCCCGCGGCCTCCCGTACGACTCCGACGAGGGTCGGGCGTACGCGGCGGCGATCACGGCGCTGATGACCGGCCGCGCGTATCGCAAGTCGGCCGAGATCGCCTCCCGCATGGGGCCGTTCGACGGCTACCAGGTGAACCGCGCTCCGATGATCGGCGTGATCGCGAAGCATCGCGCTGCGGTCGGCAACATCGAGAACTCCGACGTCGTGCCGGGCGATCTGCTGACCGCGTGCCGGAAGGCGTGGGACGACGCGCTCAACCTCGGCGAGGTGAGCGGCTTCCGCAACGCGCAGGCGACGGTGCTCGCACCGACCGGAACGATCAGCTTCATGATGGACTGCGACACGACGGGCGTGGAGCCCGACTTCTCGCTCGTCAAGTCGAAGCGGCTCGTCGGCGGCGGCGAGATCACGATCGTGAACAAGACGGTCCAGGCCGGCCTCGAGAAGCTCGGCTACGCGCCGCGCGAGGTGGACGAGATCGTCGCGTTCGTCGACGAGCGGAACACCGTCGTCGGCGCTCCGTACGTGAAGACCGAGCACTATCCCGTGTTCGACTGCGCCGTCGGCGACCGGTCGATCCACTACCTCGGCCACGTGAAGATGATGGGCGCGGTGCAGCCGTTCATCTCGGGAGCGATCTCGAAGACGGTCAACCTGCCCGAGTCGGCGACGGTCGAGGACGTGATGAGCCTCTACGTCGACGCGTGGAAGCTCGGCGTGAAGGCGATCGCGATCTACCGCGACAACTGCAAGGTGGCGCAGCCGCTGTCCAGCTCGAGCTCCGAGACCGCGTCGGCGACGCCGCCGGTGCTCGTGCGCGAGCGGAAGCGGCTTCCGCTCGACCGCACCGAGGTCGGACGGAAGTTCCAGGTCGGCGACCACGAGGGCTACATCCACGTCGGGCTCTACGACGACGGAAGCCCGGGCGACATCTTCGTCGACATCGCCAAGGACGGCACGACGATGGCCGGCCTGATGAACTCGCTCTGCCTCGCCGTCTCGATGGGCCTGCAGTACGGCGTGCCGCCCGAGGTGTACGTCTCGAAGCTGTCGCACATGCGCTTCGAGCCGAGCGGCATGACGAACGACGCGGACATCCGCGCGGCGAAGTCGATCGTCGACTACATCTTCCGCTGGTTCGGCAAGAAGTTCCTCACGCCCGAGCAGCAGGAGGAGGCCGGCATCCTCTCGCCGGAGGTCAAGGCGATGCTCGCCGATCGCTACGCGAACGGCGGCGAAGCGCCGACTCCGACTGAGGCGCTCACGCCCGGCCAGACGGCGCTCTTCAACTCGTGGGAGGACGCCGTCGAGTGCGCCCGCTGCGGCGGCCGCATGATCCGCACCGGCTCGTGCTACACGTGCCGCGACTGCGGAACGAACACCGGCTGCAGCTGAGCCCGGCGCTCAGCGGCGACGTGATTCGAGGGCCCCGGCGACGGGGCCCTCGGTCTTTAGAGAATCGTGGGCCGTCGGCGAAGCAGCCAGGCCAGAGCCGCGACGATGGCGCCGCCGACGAGGCCGACGAAGAGCAGCGCGATACCGGCCTGTGCCGTGTCGGGGACGTTCGGTGCGATGACGACACCTGGAGCAGCCGCGATCCGGAAGCGCGGTACGAGGAGGCGGTTGCCCCCGGCGCGAGCGACCCCCGGCCGTATGAACGTGAAGCGGGGCGGTACCAGGGATCGCGTGCCGCTCGCAGCGAGCCGGACGCCGAATGCGCCGGGGCGGTCGACAACCACGAGGGCAGCGCCGACGACGGCGACGAGGACGAGAACCGCCGCCACGAGGGCGAGCGCCGTCGAGGGCCGCATGCCGGAGCGGACGGGCGCGGCCGCCACGACGCCCCGCTCCTCCGCCCACGAGAGCGCGAACGCACGTGGATCGAAGACGGCGTCGCCGAGAACGTCTTCGGCCGACGCTCCTTCGGCCTCGGCCTCCGCGAGATCGGCGGCCAAGTCGGCGGCCATCTCGTTGGCGATGGCATCCGGAACGCGGAGACGCTTCCACTCCCGGCGGCACTCTTCGATGAAACGGCTCACTGCTGCACCTCCGCCTCGACGAGGCCTAGGACGACATCGATCGCATCGCGTGCGGACTTCCATTCGCCGATTCCGTCGGCAAGCGCGCGCTGACCGGCACTCGACGTGCGGTAGTACTTGCGGGGAGGTCCTCCGTTGCTCGCCTCGCGGTGGGTCTCGACGAGGCCGTCGCGCTCGAGGCGTCCGAGCAGCGGATAGATCGAGCCCTCGCCCACGATGGACAGGCCGCGCGCGCGGAGGCGCCTCGTCATCTCGTACCCGTACGCAGGCTCGTCGGCCACGACGGCCAGCAGGCAGAGGTCGAGTACCCCGCGAAGCAATTGGCTGCTGCGCCGTTCTGTGCTTGCCATGTAGCGCAAGATACCAGGCATTGCCTTGCACCGCAAGACTTCATCGCTGCAAGGCTTCGGTGGTGCTGCGATCGCTCGGCCATGTCTCCCGGGCCGCACGGCGTGTGGGCGCCGGCCCCCTGTTCGGCGCCGCTCGCGACGGCGTGGATCGGATCCTGATCGCGATCGGCACTCCCCCGCTTCGAGCAACCGTCGACGGGGTCGAGCTTCGGGGCTTTCTCCGTCACCGCAGCTTTCTCGCCGAGGTCGGCCGCGGCGAGCACGAACCGCTCGCACGCGAGACGTTCCGCCGAGCACTCGACTCCGCGAACGTCGTCGCCGATGTCGGAGCGCACATCGGCTTCTACTCGTTGCTCGCAGCCCGCGAAGCCCCGGACGCCGTGGTAGTCGCGTTCGAGCCCGACCCCTACAACGCAGCCGCGCTCCGCGCGAACGTCCGGCGCGCAGGCGTGCGCAACGTCCGCGTCGTCGAACGCGCGGTTGCCGATCGCGCACGCCGCGCGAGCTTTCGGCAGAACAAGGCAACGACAGGTAGCTCGCTCATCCCTCGCGTCGTCGGTGTCGGCCCTGCCCGCGACATCGAGGTCGATACGACGACCCTCGACGCAGAGCTCGGCGACTTGTCGGGCCGGCGTCTGCTGCTGAAGCTCGACGTCGAAGGCGCGGAGCGGCTCGCCCTGAGCGGCGCCGCCGGATCGCTTCGGGATGCGGCGGCCGTCACGGCGATCGTCGAGCTCCATCCCGCCGCTCTGCGCGAAGCCGGCACGACACCGCAGGAGCTCGTAGCCGACCTCGAAACGCTCGGTCTCGCCCCGCAGTATCTCGACGAGGCGTCGCACAGCGTGATTCCGCTCGATCGCGAGCTACGGAAAGGGAATCTCCTCGGGCAGCGTTTTACCGGGCGCTGACGTTCAGAGGTTTTGGCCGGTCGCGGACGCGGGAACCGCTCTTGGATGGGTGAAGTGCTCGCGGTCGTGCCTGCGCGCAAGATGCTGCTCGCCCGTCGCCACCAGCACGCGAAGCTGCTCGTGCAGCATGCGGCCCACCAGGTCGAGCACGGGGTCGAGGTCGCGACGCCGATCGTCGCAGACATCGTGATGCGGGCCGCGTCGGCGGTGTGGAGGTTCGCCCGCTGGACAGCCGCCGAGCTGCGCCGCGAGATGCCTCGGCTCGCACGCGTCGTCGCGGCCGAGATCCACGAGCGCAACCTGCAGCGCGCCGCGCCCAACACAGGTCGCTCGCACCGCGTCGCGAACGAGTATCGCGCCGCCAGTACTAACAGCCGCTCGGTCGAGGCCGGAACGTCGGCCCGACCGTGAGCCCGTCGCTGCGCGCGAGCGCTGCGAGCTTCGCGCGGTAGACGACCATGTCCGCGTGCTGCCAGTCGGCGTGCGTCTGGCAGCGCCACGGCGCGTACAACTCCTTGTGCAAAGGGCTCGTGAGACTCTCGTTGTGGCCGATGACGTTCGCGAGCGGAATGCTGTACCTCCACATCAGCCACGCGGTGAGGGCGAGGGACGAACGCATCTGGGCCGCGTCCTGCATCACCTCGGCGTCGGAGAGGCCCACGTGCTCGATCCCGATCGCCACCCAGTTGAGCCCGACCGTGTGGCGGCACATGACGTTCAGCGGCACGAGCTGGTAGACGGTTCCGTCGCGGTCGATGACGAAGTGCGCGCACGTGCCAGGGAGCTCGTGCAGCTCGGAATCGGGAACGTCGGCCGCGAACGTGTTGTAGACGGACGAGAACGAGTTGGTCGCGGTCACGTGCTCGACGATCGCCCGCGGGTGCAGCACCCACGAGTGGACGCCGTAGTGCTTCTCCGAGTACGCCGCCATCTCCGCGCGGCGCGTCGCCCCGTACGGGATCGGCTTCCACACGATGTGCGGCTTCGGCGGCGCCGCGAGCGCGAGCGCGGCGAGAGCGAGAGCGATCACCGCAGCCGGTATACCCGGTCCGCGAGCTCCTCGACGTCCCAGTGCGCCAGGAATCCCGCGGCGGCCGGCCGGCCGGGCTCGGCGAGGAGGACGTCGCGCGCGCCGAGGCGCGGCAGCAGCTCGAGGAGCAGGTTCGCGTTGCGTTCCTCGTACAGGAGGTCGGCACCGAGCACGAGATCCCACGGCGCCCCCTCGAGGAGGAGACCGGGCTCGTCCCAGCGCACGCGCTCCGCCCGCAGAACGATCCCGTTCCGGACGGCGTTCTCCTCCAGCAACGTCACGGCATCGTCGGCCCAGTCGGTGGCGAGCACGTCGGCGCCGCGCAGCGCGGCGGCGAGCGACGGCAGGCCGAGGCCTGCGCCGAGCTCGAGCACGCGCTTGCCACCGATATCGAGCTCGGCCACGACGCGCGCGAGCGCGATGCCGCTCGGCCACAGCTCTGCCCAGTAGGGCATGAACTCGTCCTCGTCGAAGGCCTGCTCGTCGATCAGGTCGTCCGCGCTCGGCGGCCGGAGCAGCGTGAGCTCCCGGCCCGCAAGCTCGAGGCGATCCTCGATCAGAGAGCGGCGAAGAGATCGACGTGGACGCCGTCCGGGTCCGCAAGCTGCGCGTAGCGGTGACCCCAGAACGCGTCCCACGGCTCTTTCACGCCCTGGAAGCCGGCCGCGACGACGCGCGCGTACGTCTCGTCGACGTCGGCAGGGCTGTCGCACGCAAACGCGAGCGAGACCTGGTTGCCGGTCGCGCGCTGCCAGTCCGGCGAGAAGCTGCGGATGACGTCCTCGGTGTCGAACATCAGGCGGATCCCGTTGGGGAGGGTCGCCTCGACGTGATCGTCGCCTTCGGCGACCTCGATGCCGAGCAGGCGGTAGAAGGCCCGCGACCGGTCGAGATCCGCGGACACGACCCCAAGTGCGTCCAACTGCGGCACGAGCCGGACGCTAACCGATAGCGTCGAGCCCATGCGTTATCGCCAGCTCGGCTCCAGCGACCTCCAGGTCTCCGAGATCAGCCTCGGCTCGTGGCTCACGTACGGCGGCGGCGTCGGGAGCGACCAGGCCGAGGCCTGCGTCGCGAAGGCGTTCGAAGTCGGCATCAACTTCATCGACACCGCGAACGTCTACGCCGGCGGCGCTGCCGAGGAGTTCCTCGGCCAGGTGCTCGCCGGCAGGCAGCGCGACTCGTACGTCCTCGCGACGAAGGTCTTCTTCCCGATGCCGGACGGCGGCCGCGGGCTGTCGCGTGCGCAAATCGTCAAGCAGATGGACGCGTCGCTCGCACGCCTGCGCACCGAGTACGTCGACCTGTACCAGTGCCATCGCTATGACTGGGACACGCCGCTCGAGGAGACGATGGATGCGCTCACCGAGGTCGTGCGGCAGGGCAAAGCCCGCTACATCGGCTTCAGCGAGTGGCCGGTGGACAAGATCACCGAGGCTCTCGCACTCCCGAACGTCGAGAAGTTCGTTTCCAGCCAGCCGCAGTACTCGATGCTCTGGCGCGGCCCGGAGCGGGACGTCATCCCGTTCTGTTCCGAGCATGGCATCTCGCAGATCGTCTGGTCGCCGCTCGCGCAGGGCGTCCTCACCGGCAAGTACAAGCCGGGCGAGCCGCCGCCCAAGGACAGCCGCGCGGCGGCGGAGAGCATGAACTACTTCTTCGACGACCGCTTGCGCGCGAAGAAGCTGCTCGAGCAGGTGCAGGAGCTCGGGAACGTTGCGAAGGAGCTCGGCATCTCGACGGCGCAGCTCGCCCTTGCCTGGGTCCTACGCGAGCCGAACGTCGCCTCCGCCATCATCGGTGCCTCGCGTCCGCAGCAGGTGGAGGACAACGCTGCAGCGAGCGGCGTCGACCTCGACGGCGCGACGCTCGCGCGCATCGACGAGATCCTCGACGGCTCGATCGCGTACGAAGGGCCGGCGAGCTAGCGGAGCCATGGCACGCGTCGCGTGCTGCGTGTGCTCGTCCGCGATGCTGGTATTCGCGTTGGGCATTCCGGCCGCTTCGGCCGGCCGCGTGACCGTTCTCAGAACGACGATCGGGCCGACGCAGCTCCGGTCGCAAGGCTTCGGTTATTCGGTCGCCTATCGAACGATCGAAAGCGGAGGCCGCACGCGCGTCGTCATCCGCCTCTTTCTGTACGACAGCGACCGTTGGCGTGACGTGACGCCGTCCGCTCTCCGGGCGGACGAGGTCGACACAATCGACGACGTCGCCTTCGTCGACCGGCTGCACGGCTGGGTAGCGGGGTACAACTGCGCGCGCGCCACCGTCTACCTCTATCGGACGAGCGACGGCGGCCGCTCGTGGCAGTCCCTCGGCGCACCGGGCGGACACAGCTGCGGCGGCGGCCCAACGTATCTCAGCTTCCCCGACGAGCTCCACGGCTGGATGGAGCCGGTGAGCCCGAACGCTCCGGCGGGAGAGCTCCTCGGGACGAGTAACGGCGGTCGGACCTGGAAGCAACTCACGACCACGCCTCCGTGCCTGGCGCCGATTCGCTTCGTCTCGCGCTCGGCGGGCTGGATGGGCCGGTGCTTGTTCAACCGCTCTGCCGGCGTTGCGTACTCAACACACGACGGCGGGCGCCGCTGGAAGCCGGTGTCGATTCCCGTTCCGGACGAAGCGATGGCGCGCCTCGACGTTCCGCAATTCTTCGGCAGCACGGGTGTCGTCGCAGCGACGATCGGCAATCGGCCGGCCGACGAGCCCGGCTCTACGAAATCGGTTGCCTTCTCCATCACTCGAGACGGGGGAAGCCATTGGTCGCTGCAATCAGTCCGCGCTGTGGGCGCGTGCCCGATGTCGATCTACTCCAGCGGCGTCTGGCCGGCTGCCATCGCAGGCCCCCGGACTTGGTGGATCGTCGGCGGAGCGCGGCGTCCGGTCGTTCAGGTCTCCGTCGACGGCGGGCGAAGCTGGCACGCCGTCGTCGCGAGCGGACTCCCTGCACGCCGCTGCTCGGTCGTGACGGTGAGCGCCGCCGACGCGCGAACGGCTTGGGTCGTGGCACGCGAGCAGGGATACAACACTGCACTCTTCCAGTCCACCGACGGCGGACGAACCTGGACTAGGGCACGACCTTCCCGGGGTTGAGGATCCCGTTGGGATCGAAGAGCTCCTTGATGCCGCGGTAGAGATCGAGCAGATCCGGGTGCTCGCGGGCGAGGTAGCCGAGCTTGCCGTAGCCGATGCCGTGCTCCCCCGTGCAGGTGCCGCCGCGCGCAAGCGCGTCCTCGACGAGCGAGGTGTTGAGCGCTTGCGCGCGTCTAACCGACTCGGCGTCGGCGGGATCGAGCAGGAACGCGAGGTGGAAGTTGCCGTCGCCGACGTGGCCGACGATGCCGCCGCGGAGGCCGGACGCGTCGAGCGCCGCCCGGGCGTGCTCGATCGCCGGGGCCAGCTCGGAGAGCGGCACGGCGACATCGGTCGTCATCGCCTTCGATCCGGGAGCCAGTGCGAGAGATGCCATCAGCGCGCTGTGTCGCGCATCCCACATGCGTGCACGCGCAGTCGGGTCGGTCTCCGACTCGAACGCGGTTGCACCCTCGTCCTCGGCGAGCTCGCGCACCGTCTCGAGCTCACTGCCAAGCTCGATGAAGAGATACGGCGACTCCGGGAACGACGTCCCCTTGAACGCGTTCAGCGCAGCGATCGTCGTCGCGTCGAGGAGCTCGCAGCGCGTGACGAGGACACCCGCACCGATGATCGCGGCTGCGGCACGGCAGGCCGCCTCCACCGACGGGAATGCAGCGCGCGCGACGATGATGCGCTCGGGGATCGGGTGCAGGCGCAACGTCAGCTCGGTGATCACGCCGAGCGTTCCCTCCGATCCGACGAAGAGCTCGGTGAGGTTGTAGCCCGCTGAGGTCTTCACCGCTCGTGTCCCAGTCCGTATCACGCGACCATCCGCGAGCACGACCTCGAGCGCGAGCACGTGCGCGCGCATGCCGCCGTAGCGGACGGTCGTCGTCCCGCTCGCGTTCGTCGCCGCCATGCCGCCGAGCGTCGCGTCCGCACCCGGGTCGACCGGGAACCAGAGGCCGTGCGGGCCCGCAGCCGCCGCCAGCTGCGACCGCGTCGCACCTGCCTGCACGGTCGCGGTCAGATCGTCGGGCCGCACGGCGACGACGGCGTTCATCCGCGTCAAGTCGAGGCTGATCCCGCCGTGCAGCGGGATCACGTGCCCCTCGAGGCTCGTGCCGGCGCCGAAGGCGACGACGGGCACGCCGGCCGCGTTCGCGTGAGCAAGCACGGCCGACACCTCCGCCGTCGACTCGGCGAAGACGACGACGTCGGGACGGTGCGGCTCGTGGTAGCTGAGGTCGCCGGCGTGCTGGTCGAGGACCGACTCGACCTCGCTCACGCGGCTCTCGTCCGGCACGAGCCGGAGGAGAGCCGCGCGGAGATCGGCGACGACCGCCACGCCGGCAAGCGTACGTCAGCTACCGGGACGCCTGAAGCCGCTCGTACAGGTTCCCTTCGTCTCGGGGGTAAGCGCGACCCTCGTCGCCTTCACGGTGAGGCCCTTATCGGTGCTCGTGCCGTTGACGAAGGCGCACATCTTCACCTCGATCGCCGACGTCTTCACTGTCGCCGTGTGCTGGAGCGACGTCTTCGACGACACGGTCACCGTGGTCGTCTGCGTCGCGGACGAGCCGAACTTCTTCCCCTTCACGGTGACGGTCGAGCCGCTCACCTTGGTCACGGAGCCGGAGGCAAAGCCGAAGTTTCCGCTCCGGCTGAACCCGCCGGCCGGAGGCGTCCGGTTGCCGGAGGGCGGTGTACCGCCGCCGGGCCGGTTTCCGCCGCGACCGGCGAAGCCGTTCGTGCACGAGCCCTTGACCGGTTGCGAGATCGTGATCCGCGTGGCGGCAACGACGCCCTTCGCGTTCCGCGCACCGGTCGCCATCACGCACGCGCCGACCTTCAGGCTCGATTTCGGCGCGGCTGCCTGCTCAGTGATCTTCGCCGAGCCTGCCGAGACGAGCGACTTGCCGGACGGGCTGAGCGTCGTCGTGATCGTGAATGTCGTGCCCTTGACCGAGACCACCGGGCCGAACAGGGAGCCCTGCACGGGCGATGCCGCCGAGGCCGCAGGAACCAGAACAAGCCCGGCCGCCACCGCCGCAATACCGCTACGAATCATCATCCACCTCCATTCGAGCTGCTACCCCCGCCGAAGCCGGTGGCGCCGCCGTTGCTGTTGCTGTTGCCGCTACCGGTGCCGCCGAACCCGGTCGCCCCGCTGCTTCCGCCAGCGCCCCCGAGCGAGATCGAGCTCGCCGCGACGGTGCCATTCTTCTGCGTCGTGCCGCGCACGACGACCGAGTCGCCGGGTCGCACGTTCTTCACCGTCCCCGAGACCGTCCTCGTCACCTGCGACGCGGCCGACGTCGTCACCTTGACGGTGTTCCCGCTCGTGTCCGTGATGTACAGGGTCGAGCCCTTGATCAGCGTGACAGTGCCGATGGTCGCGCCGCCGCCCGCGCCTCCGGTCGCACCGCTACCACTCCCGCCGCCGCGGAAGCGGGACGCGAACGACGAGGCGGCTCCGCTCCCCGCGCCGCTCGACGAGCTCGGGCTCGAGCCGAGATGCTTCTGCGCCTCGGCGCCGCCGATGAACGCGCCGGCTCCGACGATGGCGACGGCGAGCGTGAGGGTGACGCGAGGCATCTTGCGCCGGCGCGAGATGGCCAGCGCCTCGAGCTCGGCGGCGACGTCGTCGTCGTCGTCGGGCTCGTCCGCAGGCACCGGCAGCCCGGTATCGAGTGTGCTCATTCCATGCTCCTATTCGTAACGCAGTGCTTCGATGGGCCTGAGGGCCGCTGCGCGGTTGGCGGGGTAGATGCCGAAGAAGAGGCCGACGGCGACGCCGACGCCGAGCGCGAGCAGCACCGAGTACAGCTGCACGACCGGCTGGACGCCGACGATCTTGAAGAAGCTTCCAACGAGGCCGGCAGCCACGCCGACGACGCCGCCGCAGATCGACAGCAGCACCGCCTCGGTGAGGAACTGGCCGAGGATGTCGCCGCGGCGCGCGCCGAGCGCTTTGCGGATTCCGATCTCGCGTGTGCGCTCCGTGACAGTGACGAGCATGATGTTCATCACGCCGATCCCGCCGACAAGCAGCGAGATGGCGGCCACTGCCGCGAGCAGCACGGTGAAGACGTGGTTCGTCGATGCGGTCGTCTGCAGGAGCGACGCCTGGTTCTGCACCCGGAAGTTCGCCGTGCCGTTGGACGAGTGGTTCGGCGTGAGGATGTCGGTCGCCTCCGCTTCGGCTGCGTTCACCTGGCCGGAGGACTTCGCCTCGACGATGATCTGACTGAGCCCGCTCGTGACGCCGGTGATGAGGTCCTGCGTCGTCGTCAGCGGCGCGATGGCGATGTCGTCCTGGTCCTGGATGCCGTTCGAGCCCTTGGGCGTGAGGACGCCGACGACCTGGAAGCCGATGCCGTTCAGCTTGATCGTCTGTCCGAGTGGGTTCTGGCTGCCGAACACGTTCTCGACCACGGTCTCGCCGAGCACGACGACGCGCGCGTGCTCCGCCTCCTCTTGTGCGGTGATGAACGTCCCCGCCTCGACCGGGGACTTGCGAGCCTCCTCGTACGACGGCGTCGTGCCGACGAACTGGCTCGGCGAGTAGCTCGCGGCGCCGAAGGTCGCGGTGACGCTCCCGTTCACCACGGGAGTAACCGATTTGATGTCCGGCGCCGCATTCTGATCCTCGAGCGCCTTGACGTCCTTCGTCGTGAATTGCGTGAAGGAGCTCTGCGCCCCGCCTGAGCCGCGGCCGAAGCTGAACCCCGGCATGATCGAGACGACGTTCGTCCCGAGCGCCTCGATGCGCTGCTGCACCGCGGCTGAGGATCCGTTGCCGACGGCGACGAGGATGATGACGGCGGCGACGCCGATGGTGATGCCGAGCATCGTCAGCATCGAGCGCAACCTGTTCGCGAGGACGCCCTGCACCGCCATCCGGAGCGCTTCCGCAGCGGTCACGCGCTCATCACCACCGTCTTGGCCTCGTCGGACTCGATGAGGCCGTCCGCGATGTGGACGACGCGCTTCGCGTACGCAGCGACGTCGGGCTCGTGGGTGATCATCACGATCGTCCTGCCGCTCGCGTTGAGCCGGGCGAAGATCTGCATGACCTCCGCGCTCGCCGCGCTGTCCAGGTTGCCCGTCGGCTCGTCCGCGAGCACGATCGCCGGCTCGGTGACGATCGCGCGCGCGATCGCGACGCGCTGTTGCTGCCCACCGGAGAGCTCCGAGGGCACGTGGTGCATGCGGTCGGCGACACCGACGGCCGCGAGAGCTTCCTCGGCGCGCCGCTTGCGTTCCGCCTTCGGTGCACGCGCGTAGATGAGCGGCAGCTCGACGTTGCGCAACGCGCTCGTGCGCGGGATGAGGTTGTAGGCCTGGAAGACGAAGCCGATTTTCCGGTTGCGGACGAACGCAAGCTCGAACTCGTCGAGACGGCTGACGTCGAGCCCTTCGAGGAGATACCGCCCTTCGGTCGGGACGTCGAGGCAGCCGATGAGGTTCATGAGCGTCGACTTGCCGCTGCCGGACGCGCCCATGACGGCGATGAAGTCGCCGCGCTCGACGCGCAGATCGATGCCGCGCAACGCCTGCACGGCGATGTCGCCGGTGCCATACGTCTTTGTGACGCGCTCGAGGACGAGCGTGGCGCGGCGCCGAGGGCGGCTCATCCGCCGAATCCACCGCCGAAGAAGGCGGCGCCGCCGCCGCGACGGGCCGTTCCGGTTGTCGAGCCCGTACCCGTGGTGCCGGATCCGGTGCCGCCGGTCGTGGCGAGAGACACGGAGGGGAGCACGACGCTCTCGTTCGCCTTGAGGCCGCTGAGGATGGCCGTGGACGAGTCGCCCTGGAGGCCGGCGACGACGGGCACACTCACCTGCTTGCCCGCCTGGAGGACGGTGACGGTCGCGTTGGCGCCGCTCCCGCGCACGGCTGCGGTGGGAACGTGCAGGACGTTGTCGACTTCGCTGACGACGACGTCGACGTTGCCGGTCATCCCGGACTTGAGCCCCGCCTCGGTCCGGTCGAGCGCGAACGTGACGGTGTAGGTGACAACACCCGAGGTGGAAGTCGCCGTGCCTGCGATGGCGATGATGTGCGCCGCGAGCTCGACCGTCGGCAGCGCGTCGACCGTGACGGTTGCCGGCTGGCCGGCGCGGAGCTTCGCCGTGTCGGTCTCGGCGAAGCCGGCGACGAGCTGCATGCCGTTGATGCCGGTGAGCGTGACGAGACCCGTCGACGAGCCGCTGCCGGAGGAGCCGCTGGCCGACGACGAGCTCGAGACGGCGGAGCTGCCGCCGCCCGACTCCGCCGTGCCGACGGTGCCGTTGACGGAGGCAACCGTCCCTGCGATCGGCGCGCGCAGCTCCGTATCCGAGACCGCCTTCTCCGCGGTCGTGACGTTGACCCGCGCGTTGACGACGCTCGCGTTCGCGGCGTCGAGCGCGGCGGCGGTCGGAGGCGCCTGCTTGACCACGACGCCCATCCGCGCCGACTTCACCGAGAGCTCGTCGGACGACACTGTCTGCGCGTCGCGCGCAGTGCCCGATGCGGCATTCAGCTTCGCGTTGCTCAATGCGGAGCGGTCGGAGGCGATCTTCGCCTCGTCGGCCTGGATGGTCTTGGCGTCGTTCTGGAGGCCTGTCAGCGCGGCCTGGTCGTTCGTGAGAGTGGTGTTGTCCTGGCTGATCGCGTAGCTGTCGGCGTTCTGCGTCTTCTGCAGCGAGGTGAGCGAAGCCTGGTCGCTCTCGACCGCAGACCTGTCGTTCGCTATCGCGGCGGTGTACTGGGCGATGCCCGCGTTGTTGTGCGCGGTCTGCGCCGCGGTCAGGCTCGTCTGGTCGGCGGAGAGCTGGTTGTTGTCGGAGTTCTCCTGAGCCTGGAGGTCGAACTGATGCTGCGAGTCGGACTGCTGCTTCGTCTGGTCGGCAGCGAGCTGCGTCTTGTCGTTCGCGATCGCGGCGTTCGCCGCGTCCTCCGTCGCGTACGTCGCGCGATCCTTCGACTGCTGGTAGAGGTCGACCTTCTCCTGCCCCTGATCGGTCCGGAGCGAGCTCGTCGACTGCGCGACGGACGCGGCGGACTGCCTCGCATCCTGTTTCCGTGTCGCCTTCGCGTTCACGAGCGCGTCCTTCGCCTGCGTGACCGAGAGGGCGTCCTGCTTTCGCTGCTGAGCGGTCTCGCCCGTGAGCGTCACCTCGTACTGCGCCTCCGCGGTCGCGAGGGACGCCTGCGCCTGCTGCAGCGCCTGCTGCGCGGTAGTGGAGTCGATGCGGCCGAGGAGCTGGCCCTGAGTGACGCGCTGCCCGGGCTTGACGTCGATCGCGGTGATTGTCCCTGCGCCCGTGAATCCGACGTTCAGCTCCTTCGCCGCCTGCAGCGTGCCGGTTGCCGAGGTGGTCGAGAGGACGACGCCGCGCGTCACCGTCGCCGTGCGAACGGCGGCTGCGGGGGTGCTCGTCCCGGCCACGACGAGGTAGGAGCCGATGCCCGCACCGATGAGCGCGGCGCCCATGAGCCCGTTCAAGAGGCCGAGGCTGCGGAGCGCATGCGGGATGGCCCTACGGCCGCGGACGGCTGGCAATCGGCTGGTGATGACGTTCATCGCGTGCTCCTTCGCGGGGACGAGTTCCACTGCTGACGGTGCACGAGGTGCGTATGAACGAGATGAGAACCCCGACCGGGCCTCGATTCTTAGAAACTTCTGAGTCCGTTCTTAATCGCGCCTGATGGTGTCTATCCATGCGCGACGGCGGGCTCTCCTACCTCCTCTCGAGCGTTGGCCATCCCCGCGAGCTCGCGGTTAAGCTGGCGCGCCTCTACCAGCGCGACCGGTGGCGGTTCTCTCCGCGCCGTCTGGACGGGCTCGTCGACGCGGTGCCTCTCGACCGGCCGATCTTCCTGCTTGGCGTGGCCGGCTGCGGCGGGACGCTGATCGGCCGCTCGCTGAGACGCAACCCCCGCGTCGTGTCGATGTCAGGAGCCTCCGACGCGTGGACCGGCATCGACGAGCTGGGCGCCGTGCGGAACCGCATGCCGTCGCTGCCCCGATCCCTCTGGGGCAACAAGTACCGCGTCGACATCGACGATCCCCTCCAGGGGACGACGCATTTCTTCGCCTCGGACGACCTGCTCCCGACCTACCGCAAGACCGAGCTGGACGCGAACGCCGAGGACGCTCGCCGGCTCACCCGCGTTCTCCGCGAGCATCTCGCCGTCTACGCACGCGATCCCGGCCGCGCCCGCTTCATCGACAAGACGCACACGAACACCGTGAAGGTGCCCCTGCTCGCCGAGCTTCTGGCGACGCACGACCCGCACTTCGTCCTCGTCGTCCGCAGTCCGTACGCGTGCTGCCCATGGCTGGTCCGCAAGAAGCCGCCGTCGTTCCGCGTGCCGCTCACGTGGGAGCGCCGGCTGGAGCTCGCCGCGGAGCACTGGGCGAACGCGTACGGGGCCGCGCTCGAGGACGCCACGCGCGTGGCGAACGTCACCGTTGTGCGCTTCGAGGATTGGCTCGCCGACCCCGAGGCCGGCACGCTGAGCCTGTGCGTGGCGCTCGGCCTCGACTTCGACGAGGCGATGGTCCCGCGCAGCGGGCAGCGCTTTCCCTTCGCGACGCTCCCGAGCGACCGCAAGTGGTACCCGATCTACCGGGACTCGAGGGCGGACGGGCTCACTCCGTCGGACGTCGCGATCATCGACCGGCGCTGCGGCGAGCTCGCCGCCCGCTTCGGCTATTCGTCGCCCGGTGAGGGCGTCCGAGCAAGCAGCACGGAGTCTGCGAGCCCATATTCGACCGCCTCCTCCGGAGAGAGGAACCGGTCGCGGTCGATGTCGACCATCACCTGCTCGACGTCCTTGCCGGAGTGACGCGCGATGATCTCCGCGTACTTGCGCGTGATCGCGAGGATCTCGCGCGCGGCGATCTGAATGTCAGCCGGCGTGCCGCGGAAGCCACCCGACCCCTGATGGATCATCACCTTGGCATTCGGGAGCACGTGGCGCTTGCCGGCGGCACCCGACGCGAGCACGAGTGCGCCGGCGGACATCGCCATGCCGATGCCGTACGTACAGACGTCGGGCTTGACGAACTGCATCGCGTCGTAGATGGCGAACCCCGCGTACGCGTCGCCGCCGGGCGAGTTGACGTACAGGTGGATGTCCGCGTCCGGGTCCTCCGCTTCGAGGAAGAGGAGCTGCGCGACGATGAGGTTCGCGGACTGCTCGTCGACCTGCGTCCCGAGGAACACGATGCGCTCCCGCAGGAGGCGCGAGAAGATGTCGAACGACCGCTCGAAGCGCCCGTCCGACTCCACCACCATTGGCACGAGGGCGCTCACGGTGCGTATAATACGCAACCATGGAGTTGCACGTCGAGAGAGACGTCCTCTTCCCGGCCGAGCCGGACGAGGTCTGGGAGGCGCTGACCGACCCGGAGCGGCTCGAGGAGTGGTTCGCCACCGAGGTCGAGCTCGATCCCCGGCCGGGCGGCGAGGGCGTCTTCCGCTGGGCCGACGGCGAGGAGCGGCGCGCCGTCGTGCGCGAGGCCGAGCCGGAGGAGCGCCTGGTGCTCGACTGGGACGACGGCGGGGAGGTCGTGCTCGAGCTGGAGGAGGTCGAGGGCGGCACGCGCGTCCACGTCACAGAGACGTCGCCGGACTTCGCCGCGGCGCTCGAGCTGCACGCGCTCGCGTGGGCACCCGTTCACTAGATCTCGTCTTCGACGCGCTCGGGGATCCGGGGCGGCGCGCGCTCGTCGCCTCCGTGGCGGACCGCGGCACCGCCACGGCCACCGAGCTGGCGGCGGAGCTGCCGGTGACGCGGCAGGCAGTGGCGAAGCAGCTCGGCGCGCTCGCCGACGCCGGCCTCCTGCGCGCGACGCGCGTCGGGCGGGAGACGCGCTACGCGGTGACGCCACAGCCCCTCGGCGACGCTGCCGCGTGGCTCGTCGAGATGGGCGGCCGCTGGGACGAGCGCCTCGCGGCGCTCGGACGTTCTCTGGCTAAGGCCCGAGCCGCTCGATAGCCCAGGCGTCGCCGTCGCGGCGATACCTGAAGCGGTCGTGCAGCCGGCTCTCCCGGTGCTGCCAGAACTCCCACGCGTCCGGTACCAGGCGGAAGCCACCCCACCATTCCGGTCGCGCCGGCTCCCCCTCCAGCTCGGCCACCCGCTGTTCGAGCCAGTCGCGCGATTCGACCGGCCTGCTCTGCGGGGAGGCGACCGCCGACCGGCGCGCGTCGAGCGGCCGCGCGGCGAAGTACGCATCCGATTCCGCGTCTGAGACGCGGGCCACCGCGCCCTCGACGCGCACCTGCCGCCCGAGCGGATCCCAGAAGAAGAGGAGCGCCGCGCGGGGATTCTCCTCCAGCTCGCGGCCCTTCCGGCTCGGGTAGTGCGAGTAGAAGACAATCCCGTCCTCGTCCACGCGCTTCATGAGCACCATGCGCACCGACGGCCTTCCCGCCGCATCCGCGGTCGCAAGCGCCATTGCCTCCGGCGCGCGCACGGGCCGCGCCTCCTCGAACCAGCGCTCGAACTGCGCCAGCGGATTCGCCGCGAGATCGGTGCGGCTCAGCGGCGTTTCCCGCGGATTCATCCGCGAGACCGTACGGGAAACCCCCGTCGCAGCGCCCTGGGCCGAGCAGGTACACCTGGTTCATGGCCACGATCGACGAGATCGCCACCGACGTCATCCTGCGCGACGGCTCCACCCTGCGGCTCCGCCCGCCGCTCGCAGAGGACGCCGACGCGATCCTGGCGTTCTTCGAGAGCCTCTCCGACCGCAGCCGCTACCTCCGCTTCCACGGCTTCCCGGCACTCGGCCCAAAGCTGATCGCGCCGTTCCTCGAGCCTGACTGGGAGGAGCGCGGCGCGCTCGCCGGCTGGCTCGACGGCCGTGTGGTCGCGCTCGCGAACTTCGTCCGCCTCCGCGACCCGCGACGGGCGGAGGCCGCGTTCACCGTCGCAGACGACTTCCAGGGCCGCGGGATCGGCACGCGCCTCCTCGAGCAGCTCGCTGCCCTCGCCGCCGACGCGGGTATCGAGCGCTTCGTCGCAGAAGTGATGCCCGACAACCGCAACATGCTCGTCGTCTTCCGCGACGCAGGCTTCGACGTCACGCGCGAGCTCGAGGGGGGATCGGTCGAGGTGCACTTCCCGATCGCGCCGACCGCGCACTATCGCAAGCAGGTCGCGGAACGAGACCACCTCGCAGTGCGCGCGTCGCTCCGCCCCTTCTTCGAGCCGGCCTGCGTCGCCGTCATCGGCGCGTCCGCGCGCCGCGGCTCCATCGGCGGCGAGCTCTTCCGCAACATCCTCGCTGCGGACTTCACCGGCGCCGCGTATCCGGTCAACCGCGGAGGTGACGCGGTCGCGGGTGTGCGCGGCTACACGCGAGTCGCAGACATCCCCGACACCGTCGATCTCGTCGTCATCTGCCTGCCGGGAGAGCACGTGCTCGACGCGGCGCAGGAAGCGCTCGAGGCCGGCGTGCGCGCGCTCGTCGTCATCTCGGCCGGCTTTGCCGAGATCGGCGCGGAGGGTCGAGTGCGCCAGGAGCAGCTGCTCGAGCTCGTCCGCGCGCACGGCGCGCGGATGATCGGCCCGAACTGCCTCGGCATCTCGTCTGCTTCGACGAGGCTCAATGCCACCTTCGCGCCGCGCGCGTTCCCGCCCGGGAAGATCGGCTTCTCGTCGCAGAGCGGCGCGCTCGGCCTCGCGGTGCTGGAGCACGGCGAGAAGCGCGGGCTCGGCCTGTCCTCATTCGTCTCGATCGGGAACAAGGCGGACGTCTCTTCGAACGACCTGCTCGAGTGGTGGGCGGAGGACGCGAGCACCGAGCTCGTGATGCTCTATCTCGAATCGTTCGGCAATCCTCGAGCGTTCGCGCGCATCGCGCGCCGCGTTGCGCGCAACAAGCCGGTGCTCGCGATGAAGAGCGGCACGACGCGGGCCGGCATCAAGGCTGCAAGCTCGCACACCGCCGCGCTCGCCGGGTCGGAGGCCGCGGTCGACGCGCTCTTCCGGCAGGCGGGCGTCATCCGGACGCAGACACTCGACGAGCTCGTCGACGTCGCCGCGCTCCTCTCCGACCAGCCCGTCCCGCGCGGGCGACGCGTCGCGCTCGTCACGAACGCGGGCGGACTCGGAATCCTGTGCGCCGACGCATGCGAGGCCTCCGGGCTCGAGCTCCCGTCGCTCGCCGAGGAGACGTTGCGAGCGCTGCACGACGTGATGCCCCTCGAGGGAAGCGCCGCGAACCCGGTCGATATCCTCGGCTCGGCGAATGCCAAGACGTTCGCCGACGTGCTGCCCATCGTGCTCGCCGATCCGGGCGTCGACTCGCTCATCGTTCTCTTCGTCCCGACCGTGGGCGTCTCCGAGGACGACGTCGGCGCCGCGATCAGCCGCGCCGCGGCCGGCGCGGACGACAAGCCCGTGCTCTGTGCATTCCTGTCCGCCAAGGGGGCGCCCGCGGCGTTGCGCAGCGCTGCTCCCGTGCCTGCGTTCTCATATCCCGAAGCCGCGGCCCGTGCGCTCAGCCGCGCCGCCGAACGCGGCGACTGGCTGCGGCGGCCGGCGGGCACCGTTCCCGACCTCACCGTCGACCGCGAGACGGCCGAGGCCGTCGTCGCCGAAGCTCTCGCGCTTGCCGACGACGCGTGGCTCGAGCCGGCGGAGGCCCGGCGCCTCCTCAAGGCATATGGACTTCCGGTCGTCCCCGAACGTGTGGTCGACTCGGTGGACGCCGCGGTTGTGGCCGCCGCGGAGCTCGGCTTCCCCGTGGTCGTGAAGAGCGCCGCCGCGGGCGCGCACAAGACGGAATCGGGCGGCATCGCGCTGAACCTCGCAAACGAGACGGAAGTGCGTGCCGCAGTCGAACGGATCGGCGTGCCGGTGCTCGTGCAGCCGATGGTGCACGGCGGCGCTGAGCTGCTCGCAGGCGCTGTCCAGGATCCGGTGTTCGGGCCGCTCGTGGCGTTCGGCCCCGGAGGCGTCTTCGCAGAGCTCATCGGCCAGGCGCAGTTCCGCCTTGCGCCGCTCACCGACCTCGATGCCCGCGAGCTCGTGCGCGCCGGCAAGGCCGGATGGCTCGTCGCGGGCTTCCGCGGCGCACTGCCCGCGGACGAGGACGCGCTCGTCGACCTGCTCGTCCGCCTTTCGCGGCTCGCCGAGGACATTCCAGAGATGGCCGAGCTCGATCTGAACCCGGTTCTCGCCCTCTCCGACCGCTGTATCGCCGTCGACGCACGCGTCCGCGTGGCACGCCAGGCGCCGCAGCGACGCGCCAAGTCCTGGTAGAAGCTGACCATGCACGCCTTCGGAGTCGGATCCGTCGTCGAAAAGCTCCGCGCGGCAGGCGGTGGCTACGAGATCGTCCACGAGTCCGCCGGCATCGAGCTCGGCGTCTACGTGCTCGTCGCGCCGGAGCCAGACCGGCAGCAACCGCACGAGGACGACGAGATCTACGTCGTGCTCGACGGCTCGGGCACGCTCGACGTTGAGGGGGAGCGCGTGCAGATGAACGTGGGCGACGCCTGCTTCGTGGAGGCGGGCGCGGACCACCGCTTCAGCGCGTACGAGCAGCTGGCTGTGCTTGTGCTATTCGAGCGCAAGCGCTGAGCGAACGCCCCGCGCGATCTCGAGGTCCTCACGGGCTGCGACGACGAACGTGCTGACCACCGCGCCGTCGGAGGAGATCTCCGCGTCGAGCTCGGGCGCGGCGTTGCGGACGCGATCGACGCCGATACCGAGGAAACCGAGGCCGTCGGCCGCGCGGGCGCGAATCGGCGCAGACCGCTCGCCGACGCCGCCGGTGAACACGAGCACATCGAGACCGCCGAGCGCGGCAGCCATCGCGGCGATCTCTCCGCGCAGGCGGTGGAGATAGACCTCGACCGCGAGCCGGGCATCCTCATCGCCCGTCGCCTCTGCCTCGAGCACGGCTTTCATGTCGCCGGTGCCGGCGAGCCCGACGAGCCCGGACCGGTACTCGAGCGCGGACCCGAGCTCGGACGGCCCCATGCCCATGTGCTCCTGGAGCCAGAGGATGAGCCCAGGGTCGACGCTTCCCGAGCGAGTGGCCATTACGAGGCCGTCGAGCGGCGTGAAGCCCATCGTGGTATCGACCGAGACGCCGCTGAGGACGGCGGCGAGCGACGCGCCCGCGCCGAGGTGGCAGGTGACGACGCGGAGGCCGTCGACCGGCACGCCCACGAGCTCGGCCGCGCGCCGCGACGCATACGCATGCGAGAGGCCGTGGAAGCCGAAGCGCCGCAGGTTCCAGCGCCGGCGCCACTCGCGCGGAAGCGCATACGTCGCCGCGGCTGCCGGGATGTGCGCGTGGAACGCCGTGTCGAAGCACGCCACCGCGGGCACGCCCGGCAACGCCTTGCCGACGACCTCGAGGCCGCGGAGCGACTTCGGCTGGTGCAGCGGGGCGAGGTCTGCGAGCGCCTCGAGCCGCCGCACGATGTCGTCGTCGATGACGACGGGCTCGACGAACTCGGTCCCGCCGTGCACGATGCGGTGCCCGACCGCGTCGATCCCTTCGACCGCATCAAGGTCGACGTCGTTCGTCACGAGCTCGTCTCCGTCGAGCACCGAGAGCTTGAGGCTGCTCGACCCCGCGTTGACGACGAGAATTCTCAGTGCGGCCAGACCCAGTCGCGCACGGCGGGCAGATCCTCGCCCTCGCTGCGCGTGTACGCGCGGCACTGCACGCGCTCGTCCTCCATACGCTGGCGTAGCGCAGCCGCGTGCGAGCCGAGCGAGGGGACGCGGTCGATCACGTCCATGACGAGATGGAACCGATCGAGGTCGTTGAGCATGACCATGTCGAACGGCGTCGTCGTCGTGCCCTCTTCCTTGTAGCCGCGCACGTGGATGTTCGCGTGGTTCGTCCGGCGATACGTCAGCCGGTGGATGAGCCACGGGTAGCCGTGGAATGCGAAGACGACCGGCTTGTCAGTGGTGAAGAGCGTGTCGAACTCGCTGTCGGAAAGCCCGTGCGGATGCTCCGCATCGGGCTGCAGGCGCATCAGGTCGACGACGTTGACGAAGCGCACACGTAGGTCGGGGAGCTCCGTGCGCAGAATGTCGACGGCGGCGAGCGCCTCCAACGTCGGCACGTCGCCGCAACACGCCACGACGACATCCGGATCGCCGTCGTCGTTGGACGCCCATTCCCAGATGCCGATGCCGCGGGTGCAGTGCAGGACCGCGTCGTCCATCGACAGATAGTTCAGCGCCGGCTGCTTGCCCGCGACGATGACGTTTACGTAGTGCCGACTGCGCAGACAGTGGTCGGCGACCGAGAGAAGCGTGTTCGCATCCGGCGGCAGGTAGACGCGGATGATCTCCGCCTTTTTGTTCACGACGTGGTCGATGAACCCCGGGTCCTGATGCGAGAAGCCGTTGTGATCCTGCCGCCATACGTGCGAGGACAGGAGGTAATTGAGCGAGGCGATAGGCGGTCGCCATTGAATGTCGAGCGTCGTCTTCAGCCACTTCGCGTGCTGATTGAACATCGAGTCGATGATGTGGATGAACGCCTCGTAACAGTTGAAGAGCCCGTGCCTGCCCGTGAGCAGGTAGCCCTCCAGCCAGCCCTGGCACTGGTGCTCGGACAGCACCTCCATCACGCGTCCGGCCCGCGCGAGATGGTCGTCGCCCGGCAGCGACTCTGCCTCCCACTGGCGGTCGGTCACGTCGAAGACGGCGCCGAGCCGGTTCGACTCGGTCTCGTCCGGGCCGAAGAGCCGGAAGTGCGTCGGGTTCAGCCGGATGACGTCGCGCAGATAGGTACCGAGGACGCGCGTCGCCTCGCTGAACGTCGTCGCCGGCGCCGGAACCTCGACTGCGTAGTCGCGGAAGTCCGGAAGGACGAGATCCTGGAGCAGCAGCCCGCCGTTCGCGTGCGGATTCGCGCTCATCCGGCGGTGGCCCTTCGGCGGTAGGCCTGCCAACTCAGCGACCAGCGCTCCGTGATCGTCGAACAGCTCCTCCGGGCGGTAGCTGCGCAGCCACGAGTCGAGCTGGTGCAGATGCTCCGGATTCGTCCGCAGCTCCGCGAGCGGCACCTGGTGCGACCGCCACGTCCCCTCGGTGGCGAGGCCGTCGACGGTCTTCGGCCCCGTCCAGCCCTTGGGCGTCCGGAGCACGATCACCGGCCACCGCGGCCGCTCGGTCACGCCGTCCACGCGGGCGGCGCGCTGCGCAGCCGCGATCTCCTCCACCGCCGTCTCGAGCACCAAGGCCATCCGCTGATGCGCTTCCTCCGGGTCGGCGGAGTCGACCCAGTGCACCGTGTGGCCGCAGCCCTCGAGCAGCGACGTCAGCTCGTCGTCGCCGATGCGCGCAAGCACCGTCGGGTTCGCGATCTTGTATCCGTTCAGGTGCAGGATCGGCAGCACGGCTCCGTCGGTCACCGGATTGAGGAACTTGTTCGAGTGCCACGCGGTCGCAAGCGGCCCCGTCTCGGCCTCCCCGTCGCCGACGATGCAGCAGACGAGCAGGTCGGGGTTGTCGAAGGCAGCGCCGTACGCGTGCGAAAGGCTGTAGCCGAGCTCGCCGCCCTCGTGGATCGACCCGGGCGTCTCCGGCGCGACGTGCGACGGAATGCCGCCGGGGAACGAGAACTGCCGGAAGAGCTTGCGCAGGCCCTCCTCGTCGCGCGTGATGTCGGGGTACACCTCGGTGTACGTGCCCTCGAGATAGGCGTTCGCCACCGCGGCGGGCCCGCCGTGACCCGGCCCCATGACGTAGATCGCGTCGAGGTCCCAGTTGCGGATCGCGCGGTTCATGTGTGCGTAGACGAAGTTGAGCCCCGGCGTCGTCCCCCAGTGGCCGAGCAGGCGCGCCTTCACGTGCTCCGCCAGCAGCGGCTCGTGCAGCAGCGGATTGTCGAGGAGGTAGATCTGGCCGACGGAGACGAAGTTGGCCGCACGCCAGTAGGCGTCGACGAGCCGGAGCTCTTCGGCCGAGAGCGGCTGCACTTCCGTCGATGCCAAGGTCGCCGTCAGCCTAGTCGTCTCTGTGCCACGCGAAGATGCTGTCGGCGATGCGCGGCTTCCCATCGAGGAGCCCTCGCCACTCCGTCGCGGCCTGCCAAACCGAGGCCTCGCCTGCGATCTGCTCCACGATGTGCTCCGCTTCGAGCCCTTCGAAGACGAACAGCGCCTCACGGTCGGTGAGGAAGACGCAATGCCCATCGAGCGGACTGTCCGCGAGACGGAACGGCGGCCCGGCTTCGACCAGGCGCGCGGCATCCTCGTATGCGCCCGGGCGCAGCGGCACCACTACAGCGACCCTGCTCATACGGCCAGGTGCGTCGCAGTCAGGCGGCCGAGCCGCTCCGCGAGCTCGCTGAGCACGCCGACGCCGTTGACGCTTCCGATGCGCAGCGGGCCGCCGACCGCCAGGTCGAGCACGAGTGCCGGCCGGCCGGCGATCCGCTCGGTGCCGTCGCGAGCGACGTGGACCGACTCGATGTCCTCGTAGAAGACGCGGTGCGTCCGCCTGCCCTCGAACCGGAGCCCGGCGGGCTCGAGCTCGAGCTTGCCGACACGCGGGGAACGGTTCGCATCGCTCCAGATGACCGCAAAGCTCTCCATGGACCAATGGTCGTCCCTGGAGCGAGGGGCGGCATCCGTGGCCCCTCTGAGCGGATACCGGGAAAGCCGCAGAGCGGCGGTCAGGCCGGGTCTTCGCTCTGTTCCAGCAGGCCCTGCCCGAGGGCGTAGCGCACGAGCTCGGCCCGGGTGGTCAGCCGGAGCTTCTGCATGATGTGCGCGCGGTGCGTCTCGGCGGTTCGCACCGAGATGAACAGCATCTTGGCGATCTCCTGGTTCGTGTGGCCGAGAGCAAGCAGCCGGAGCACCTCGCGCTCGCGGTCGGACAGCGGGTCGGCAGCCGCCCGGGCATCGGCCTCCGACTCGGCTGCCGCGAGCTTGGCACCGAGCGTCGGGTGGACGTACCGGCCGCCCGCCGCGACCTCCCGCACCGCGGCGACGAGCTCGCTGTCGGCCGCCTCCTTCAGGAGGTAGCCGGTCGAACCGACCGAGAACGCCTCGCGCACGTAGCTCGGGTCATCCTGCATGGAGAGCACGAGCACCGCGGTCTTCGGAGCCGCCTCGAGGATGTCGCGAACGGCCTCCAGGCCGCTGCGGCCGGGCATGACGACGTCGAGGAGCATCACGTCGGGCTTGTGCAGCCGCGCCAGGCGAATCGCCTCCTCCGCATTGCCGCCCTCGTCCTCGACAGTGATGTCCTCCTCCGCCTCGAGCAGCAGGCGCAGGCCCGAGCGAACGAGCGCATGGTCGTCGACGATCACCACGCGAATCACGGAACAGGCACCTCCGCCACGAACGTCGTGCCGGCGCCCGGACGCGACTCGATCGTGAGCCGGCCGCCGACGAGAGCAACCCTCTCACGCATCCCTATCAGGCCCAGACCCTCGTCGCGCGTCCTGGCAGGGTCGAAGCCGACGCCGTCGTCCTCGACGACGGCCGTCACAGCGTCGGGCTTGCGCCCGAGGACGATGCTGACGCTACCGGCGCGCGCGTGCTTGACGATGTTCGTGAGGCACTCCTGCACGATCCGGTAGAGCGCCGTCTCGATCTCGGGCGCGAGCCGTTCTGCGGGCAACGCCGAGTGAAAGCCGACGGCGATGCCGGTCTGCTCGGCGAAGCTCTCGGTCAGCCGCTCGAGGGCGGCTGCGAGCCCGAAGTCGTCGAGCGCCTTCGGGCGAAGCTCGACCGCGAGCTGACGCACGTCCTGCAGCGTCGAGCGGACGAGATCGCGCACCTCGGCGACGGCGGCGCGCATCTCGGTCTCCCCTCTGGCCTCCTCGACCGTGCGCAGCCCGAGCAGGATGGACGTGAGTGCCTGACCGGTCTCGTCGTGCAGTTCGCGCGCAAGGCGGCGGCGCTCTTGCTCCTGTGCCGCGACGACTCGGCGAAGCGCGTCGCTCGCCACGCGGCGCGATAGATCGACCGCAACGGAGGCGCGCTGCGCGAACACCTCTGCGAGCCTGACGTCTTCGTCGGTGAAGCGCGGGTCGGCTCCTTCCTTGTCCTGTGCGGTGATGACGCCGATCGCTTCGCCGCGCAGAACGAGCGGCACGTGCACCGCCGTGCGCATCTTCAGGCGGCGCGCCGTCTCCTGGTCGACCTCCGGGTCGTCGAGGACGGAGTCGATCCGCTCGCTGCGCCTGCGCTCGAGCACCCGCATTGTCTTCGACCGTGCCGGGATCAATACACCGAGGGCACGGTCCGCTTCCGGCCCTGCCGCCGCTTCGATGCGGAGCCCGTCGGCGTACGGAAGCGCGATGGTGACGCTGTCCGCGGCGATCAGCGCCCGCAGCCGGTTGGCGACGAGCTCGAGCAGCGGGCCGAGCTCGAGCTCCGAGACGAGCGCGGCGGCGACCTCGTTCAGCGACTCGAGCTGCGTCGACCAGTGCGTCGCCGACTCGTACAGCCGCGCGTTCTCGATCGCCACCGCCGCCTGCGACGCGAGGAGCGTGACGGTCTCCTCGTCCTCCTCCGTGAAGTCGCCGCTCTCCTTCTCGGTCAAGTAGAGGTTGCCGTAGGCGATGCCGCGCAGCGCGACGGGGACGCCGAGGAAGGATCGCATGGGGGGATGCCTGGGCGGAAAGCCGACGGAACGGGGATCCTCGGAGAGGTCGTGCAGGCGCAGCGGGGAGGCGTCGCGGATGAGGACGCCGAGAATCCCGCGCCCCGTGGGCAGGTCTCCGATGGTCGCCTGTGTCTCCGGGTCGATACCGGTGGTGAGGAAGCGTTCCAGCCGCGAGCCGGTCGGGTCGAGGACGCCGAGCGCGGCGTACTTCGCTCCGGTCAGCGACGACGCCGTCTCGACGAGCTTCTGGAGGACAGCGTCGAGCGATAGCTCCGAGCTGAGCGCGATGCCGGCCTCGATCAAGGCCCGCATCCTCTCCCGGGCGGCCGTGGCCACCATCGCGTCAGAGGTCGGCACGAAGAGCAGCCGGTCTCAAGGTTCCGGTGCCGAGCTCCGCGCTCGCCGGGACGAGCTCGCGGACGATGCGGAGCACGAGCTCCGGCTCGTCGCTCAGCGGGCTGAGGAGCTTGTTGCCCTTGAGCAGAGCGCGCCCGCGCGGTGCGGCATGCACGGCCAGGTCGCGCTCGGCGTAGCCGCGCTCGCGCAGGAGCGCGTTTGCAGCCTCGATCGCGTCGGTTGCGTCGGTTGCCACAAGGCCACGCTAACGGAACAAATCGCGCTCCGGCGGGACCGGGATGTCCGTGGCCCGCCCGTCGCCGCGGACGTCGAGTCCCCGGACGATCGTCACCGGAACGCGCGCGAGCTTGCCGGAGACGAGATGCGCCGCCGACGCGATCTCGTCCGCGACCGCGATGACCGTGTTCTGCAGCTCGTAACCGATCGGGTCGCGCTCGCCGGCGAGGTCCTGGAGCGCCAGGACGCCGGCGGCGCCGATCGCGACGTCGACCGTGCCCTGCCGCCACGGACGCCCGAACGAGTCGGTGACGATCACGCCGACCTCGCGGCCCGTTCGTTCGCGCAGCTCATCGCGGAGGCGCGCCGCAGTTCCGTCCGGATCCAACGGAAGCAGGACGAGCGTTCCCGGCTCCGGCGCATTGGATGCGTCGACGCCGGCAGACGCGCAGATGAATCCGTGACTCGTCTCGCAGATGACGAGGGGCGGGCGGACGCGGATGATGCTCTTCGCCTCGCGCAGGATGACCTCGATGCGGCGCGCGGCGTCGCCCTCCTCGCCCGCTATCTCGACCGCGCGCGGCGAGGGGTCGATGCCGTCCAGGTGCACGATCCGTCCTTCGATCTTCGAGATCGCCTTTTGCGCAATGACGACGACGTCGCCGTCCTCGAGCTCCACGCGCTCGACGATGAGCGTTACGAGGTCGTCGCCCTCTTCGAGCTCGGGGATGCCGGCGACGGGGAGGATCGAGACGCCGGTCACAGGCCGACGACGCGGATGCCGGCGTGACCCTTGTAACGGCGATTGAGGTTGACGATCACCGCGGTCATGCCTTCGAGCGCGCGAGCGCTCGTGAGGGGCCCCGCATCGAGGGCGCGGCCCGAGACGACCTTCGATGCGAGCTCGAGCGCGAGGTCCTTGGCCAGCGAATCGTCGCCGCAGACGAGCGCGTCGCCGTCGGCCTTGCCGCCGGCGAGTGACACGGCCGCGAGCGAGTGCAGGCCGGCGACGACCGGCGCGCGCAGCACCTCCTGCGTGCGCTCCGCGATCGAGCGGTCGTCCTTCGTCGGATGAACGCCCGACTTCGTGAAGCGCAGCTCACTCGCGACGCTGAGGACCGGTGTCTCCCCGATCGCGTCCGCGAGCTCGGTCGCCGTCGCAATCGCGGCATCCGCCTTCACCGCGAGCACGACGATGTCGACGCTGCGGACCGCATCGGCGTTCGTCGCGCCGTCGGCGGCGCCGGTCTCGGACGCTTTGGCGCGAGCTCGATCGGCGTCGCGCGAGCCGATGACGACGTGATCTCCCGCTTCCGCAAGGCGTTGTGCGAGCGCGAGGCCGAAGTCGCCCGTTCCACCGACGACGGCGACTCTCATGCCGGCACCGCTCCGAGCGCGGCCTCGGCGAGGCGCCGCCGTGCGTCGCCGTCCACCATGAGCGTGCGCGCGACGATCGGCCTGACGTCGCCGAGCCCGTCCAGGTCGCCGGCGTCCGCTTCGTCGACGACGAGCGCGTCGATCAATCCCTCGTAACACCGTGCAACGTGCGCAGGTGACGTGCCGCCTGCGAGACGCGCGAGCATGCGGTCGGCCGGACCTTTCACGGCTCGGCCGGCGATGAGCGGGCTCACCGCGACGCACGGGACGGTGCGTGCGGCGACGGCGGCGCGAATCTCGCCCACGGCGAGGATCGGCGCGATCGAGACGTACGGATTGCTCGGAGCGAGAAGCAGCAGGTCTGCTTGCGCCAGCGCTTCGAGCACGCCGGGAGCCGGCGCTGCAGTCTCCGCACCCTCGAAGCGGAGGGCATCCACTTCGTCGCGGTGGCCACGCGACACGAACCACTCCTGGAACGGGAACTCTCCCGCCCCCGTTCCGATCCACGTGCGCAGGCGATCGTCGGTCGCGGGCAGCAGCCTCGTGCCGACGCCGAGCTCATCCGCGATCCGTGCGATAACACGCGAGAGCGGCTCGCCGGCCCGCAACGCCTGCGTTCGCACGAGATGCACTCCGAGGTCGAGGTCGCCGAGCCGGAACCAGGTCTCGCCGTTCAACGCGGCAACGGTCTCGAGCACGCGCCACGTCTCGCCCGCGCGTCCCCAGCCGCGTTCCTCGTCGTTGAGGCCGGCGAGCGCGTACAGGATCGAGTCGAGATCGGGCGACACGTGCAGGCCGAGCACCTCGACGTCGTCGCCCACGTTGCCGACGACCGTGACGTCGTCGGCCGGAACGGCGCCCACGACGCCCTGGACGAAGCGCGCGCCGCCGACGCCGCCGGAGAGGACGACGACTCTCACTTCGCCGTCCCGGCGGAGAGCGCGGCGAGGGCAGCCTGTGTCCTCGGGCCACACCGGAGCTGCAACCGCTCCAGATCTTCGAGCGTGTCGACGTCCTCGGCGAGGTTCGGCACCACGACGGCGACCGTCTCGACGGGCAGCGCGCGGAAGCGGCTCGCGCTGCCCGGTCCGTAGAGCGGCGCGAAGACCTCCGGCGCCGACAGGCCGAGCGCGTTCGTCGTGCCGTCGAGCGCCTCGACGAGGGCGAGCCCGTGCGACGGGATCGCGGCCAGGAGGGCGCGCAGGTCGACGGGCACCACGCAGGGAAGATCGGCGTTGACGACGAGCACCTGCTCGTCGGCGGCGAGCTCCAGCGCTGCCGCGACCGCGACTCCCTGCCCACCGCTCGGATCGGCGACGGTCTCCGCTCCGGCCGCGCCCGCGAGTGCGGCGCCGTCCGCGTCTGCGGTGACGACGAGCGTCCGCCCGAGCACGGCCGTGGCCGCCAGGACGTCCGCCAGCATCGCCAGGGATAACTCGCGCCGCGTGCTGCGCGATGTATCCAGGCGCGTCTTTCCCTCGGTGCCTGCGAACGGCACAACCACTGTCGTCATGGAGAGAGCGTAGTAGCGTGGCCCAAGTGAAGGTGCGCGCGACCCGCAAGCTGCCCGGATCGGCGTGGGCCGAGCTCGACCAGGTGGAGATCACGCCGGCCGACGTCCCCGGGCCGGACGTCGAGATACTCGTCGTCGTCAACGAGCCCGTCGACCTGACGCTCTACCCGTCGCTGCGGCTGATCGCGAACTACAGCGTCGGCTACGACCGCATCGACGTCCCGGCGGCCACCGCCCGTGGAGTCGCGGTGTCGAACACGCCCGGCGTGCTCGACGCCGCCACCGCCGACCTGGCGATGGCGCTCATGCTCGCGGCTCGGCGCGGCCTCGTCGCGGGCGACCGGATCGTCCGCGAAGGCGGCTGGGCCGGGCTCCGAGACGGGCGCGAGGTGAGTGGCGCGACACTCGGGATCGTCGGCCTCGGCCGCATTGGATCAGCCGTCGCCCGCCGCGCTGCGGGATTCGACATGCGCATCCTCCCCGTCCGCCGCAGCGAGGGCGACCTCGAGGCGGTCTTGCGCGACTGCGACATCGTCACCTTGCACGTGCCGCTCATGGCCGAGACGAGAGGACTGATCTCGCGCGAGCGGCTCGCGCTGCTCAAGGACGGCGCCACGCTCGTGAATACCGCCCGTGGCGGCGTCGTCGACGAGGAGGCGCTCGTCGCCGAGCTCGTGTCCGGGCGGATCACTGCGGGCCTCGACGTCTTCGCGCACGAGCCGCACGTGCCGCACGAGCTCTTCGATCTTCCGAACGTCGTCCTCACGCCGCACATCGCGAGCGACACCATCGAAACGCGCGCCGCGATGACCCGCGTCGTCGTCGACAACGTCCTCGCCTTCTCGCGGGGCGAGCCGCTCCCGAATCCTGTCTAATACGCCTGGCCCGGGCGGCCGGCGCTGATCCACTCGCGCACCTCGAACCAGTGGCTCGAGCGCAGCGCATCGGCCACGCGCTCGTCGGTGTGCGCCGCGTAGAAGACGTTGTGCTCGAGGTCGCAGCAGACGGCCACGTCGGCGAGCGAGATGTCGCGGATCTGCATGAGCGCGTCGGCCGGAAGCTGCGCCTCGGCGACGGTGTAGTGCTTGAACTGGAGCTCGGGCGCGATCTCCATCAGGTCGGGCCAGTCCGGGCAGGTGCGACTGCTCACGTCCACCGTCCTTCGAGGCGGACGAGCCCACGTCCTTCATCTGCGGGATAGACGACGAACACGAGCGCGTCGTCGAGCGAGTGGTACTGCCGCTCGCCGCGCTCGTCGACGAGGTCGACGCGCAGGTGCAGCCGACCGTCGGCAAAGGGCGGCCGCTCCGACTCGAAACGAAGCGGAAGGCGGCGCGTGTCGTCGTTCCAGCCGTGCTCGCCGGTCGACACCGCGCCCGCAGCGACGAGCACGCCGGCGTCGTCGCGCAGCTCCCAGCCGAGCCGCGGCGGGGCGATCGCCGCGTCCGCGGCCACGTCGAGCGCGATCGCGAGCGGCTCGCCGGCGAGGAGCTGGTTGCGCTCGTCGTCCCCGGCCCCGAACAGCCGCACGTGCTCGACGCGAGCGACCTCGCCGCCCCACTCCTTCAAACCGGCGGAGCGCTCCTCGGGATTGCGCTCGCCGGCGAGCATACGCCGGTAGGCGACCACCGCTTCGTGCGTCGGGCCGTCGAAGGCGACGCGTCCGTCGCTGAGCAGGACCGCCCGGTCACAGAGGCGCTCGACGGCGCCGGCATCGTGTGAGACGAAGACGATCGTGCCGCCTCGCTGCTTGAACTCAAAGATCTTGCCGAAGCACTTGCGCTGGAAGGCCTCGTCGCCGACGGCGAAGACCTCGTCGAGCAGCAGGACGTCCGCTTCGATGTGCGACGCGATCGCGAAGCCGAGACGCATGTACATCCCCGAGGAATACGTGCGCACTGGCAGGTCGATGAAGTCCTCGAGGCCCGCGAAGGCCACGATCTCGTCGAGCTTCTCGCGGATCACGGCCCTCCGCAGGCCGTGGATCGACCCGTTGAGGTAGACGTTTTCGCGGCCCGTCATGTCGGGATGGAAGCCCGCGCCGAGCTCGAGCAGCGAACCGATGCGGCCGCCGACGGCGACAGTCCCGGACGTGGGCTTGACGATCCCGGAGAGCAGACGCAGGAGCGTCGTCTTGCCGGATCCGTTCCGCCCGACGAGGCCGATCGCGCTGCCCGGTTCGACCGCGAACGAGATGTCGCGCAGCGCCCACACGTCCGTGCCGCGCGTCCGTCCGCGCGCGACGACGAGATCCTTCAGCGCGCGGCTCTCGCGTGGATAGACGCGAAAGCGGCGCGCCGCATGCTCGACGGCGATCTCGCCCGGCTTCATAGGGCTCTCTTCACGATCGTGGCAAGTGTGCGCACGAACGCCGGGTCGGCGTTCGGCATCTCGATCCGCTCCAGGCGGAGCCCGAGGTCTGCCGCCTTCTCCTGCGCTTCAACGTCGAGGTCCCAGCGGATCTCGAGGTGGTCGGAGACGAAGCCGACGGGGCACACGAGCACGTGGTCGACGCCCTCGGCGTGCAATGCGTCGAGGTGGTCGAGGATGTCGGGGCCGAGCCACGGCTCGCCCGTGGGCGACTCGCTCTGGAAGGAGAACGACCACGCGTCCACGCCGGCGGCATCCGCCACGGCCCTCGACGTCTCGAGCAGCTGATCCTTGTACGGGTCGCCCATGTCGAGAATGCGCGCCGGAAGGGAGTGCGCGGTGAAGACCACGTGAGCGTCCGTGCCGCGGATGCGATCGGCGAGGAGATCGACGAAGCCGGGCTCGTCGTGCCAGCTGTCGACGAACTCGAGCTCCGCGCGCCCGTCGAGCGCCTGCTCGAGCTGGTCGCGGTAGCCCTTGATCGAGAGCGCGGAGTAGTGCGGCGCGAGCACGAGCCCGGCGACTCGATCGGCGCCGCCCGCAAGCGCCGACTCGGCGGCGTCGGCGATGCGCGGCGTCCAGTGCTTCATCCCGGTGAAGACCGGCAGCGCGAGCTCACGCTCGAGGGCGGCGCGCATCTCCTCCGTGATCGCGTTCAGCGGCGACGACTCCTCGATCCCGAGCCGCCGGTACCGCGCGACGAGATCCTCGAGATGCTCGGGCGCGACCGGCCGTCCGCCGCGGATGTCGGCGTAGTACGCGGGCACGTCGGCGAGGCGCTCGGGCGACCCGTACGCCATGAGGACGACCGCGTCAGGCACGCACGAGCTCCTGCACGAGCGCCGTCAAGCGGGTGAGCACTTCGGGATCCGTCTGCGGCAGCACGCCGTGACCGAGGTTGAAGACATGCGACCGCCCCTCGCCCTGCGCGAGCACGTCGAGCGCCTCGCGCTCGACGAGATCCCACGGCCCCAGCAGTACGGCTGGATCGAGATTGCCTTGCACGGCGCGGTCCTCCGGAACCGCCGCCAGCGGCAGACGCCAGTCGACGCCGATGACGTCGCCGCCCGCGCGGACGAGCGCCTCGAGCAGCGGCTCCGTCGCGCCGGTCCCGAAGTGGATGGTCGGCACGTCCACCGCGGCGAGGATGCGCGCGGAGTACGGCTCCACGTACTCGGCGTAGTCAGCCGCGGACAGCGCGCCGACCCAGGAGTCGAAGAGCTGAATCACGTCTGCGCCTGCCTCGACCTGCGCGGCGACGTAGCGCACGAACTGATCCGCGAGCCGCTCCATGAGCGCGTGCCAGACAGCCGGCTCGCGATACATCAGCGCTTTCGTACGCGCGAAGTCGCGGCTCGGCTTCCCCTCGACGAGGTAACCGGCAACGGTGAACGGGGCGCCGCAGAAGCCGATCACCGCGCGGTCCGGCTCGAGCTCGCGGCGCACGATCCGGATCGCCTCCAGGACGTTCTCGTCCGGCTCCGTGACGGACAGGCGCTCGACGTCCGCCATGTGCTCGATCGGCCGATCGACGACGGGGCCGACGCCTTCGACCAGCTCCACGCCGATCCCCATGCCGAGGACCGGGGTCGTGATGTCCGCGAACACGACTGCCGCGTCGACGTGGTGCCGGCGCACCGGTTGCAACGTCACCTCTGCGCACAGCTCGGGCGTCCCCGCGAGCTCGAAGAATGCGTAGCGCTCGCGCAGCGCCCGGTACTCGGGCAGCGAGCGGCCCGCTTGACGCATGAACCAGACCGGTGTGCGTTCGACCGGCTCGCGACGCGCGACCCGCACGAGGAGAGGCTCGGCCATGCATCTACAGTAGCCCGGTGCCTGGGTCTGGCCCGCTGGTCGTGCGGTGGCATGCGCTCGAGCTCGCACCGGTCGAGGCGGGCGCGCGCCAGCTCGCGACGGTCGAGGCCGAGAACGCCGGCAGCGCGCCGTGGCGCTCGCGCGGCCCGCAGGAGGGCCTCTTCCTGGCGTACCACTGGCTCGACGAGCGCGGCAACGCGATCGTGTGGGACGGCGAGCGCACGGCGCTCGAGACAACGGTGCTTCCGGGCGCGACGCTGCGCCAGACGGTCGCGGTGCGGGGCCCGATCCCGCCCGGCCGCTACCGGCTTGCAATCGACCTCGTCGAGGAGAACCGGTTCTGGCTGACGGAGCTCGGCAACGACGCTCTCGAGCGAGACGTCGAGGTCGGCCCGCGCGACGCGGCCGGCGCGCGCGCGTTCCCGGCGGACGGGCTGGAGCCGCCGGCCGAATGGCTCGAGCAGGCGCGCGCGCTACACGAGGAGGGATATGCCGCGGTCGGCGGTGCGATCGAGACCGACGGCGGCCTCTTGCGCCGCCAGCCGCCCGCGCTCGCGCCGTATGCGCCCGGCGGCGGCCGCCACCCGCGCTTCCCGCATCCGCTTGTCTGTCCGTCGCTCCTTCCGCCGCTCGAGCCGAACGACGAGGTGGCAGGCCTGCCCGCCTACCGGCCGGACGGCGACGAGCCGTGGATGTTCGACGCGCGGCTCGTGCTCAGACTTCGATAGCGATCTGATCGTCGATGCGCGTGAAGACGAATGCTCCGAGCGCGAGCGCAACGCCGCACGCGACGACGAGGTAGAGCGCGTCGCCCCAGAACGGCATCTGTCCGAGGAAGAGCGGCGCGCGCACGGCCTCGACCGCAGGTGATAGCGGATTCACCCAGTGGATGACTTCGACGATGTGCCGGTGCGCCGCAAACTGTGACAGCGGATAGATCACGGGCGTCAGGAAGAACAACGGTACGAGCGCCGCTGCGACGATGAACTCGACGTCGCGAAAGAGCACGTTGAGCGATGCGAAGGTGAGCGCGAGGCCGGAGACCATGCCGACGACGAGCGCCGCAAGTGGAATCGCGAGGAGCTCGGTCGCACGAACGCGCGGCAGCAAGATCCCGTTCAGCACGAGCAGGATGACGAGCATCGCGGCGAAGCTGACGAGGTGCGCCCCGACCACGGAGAGCGGCACGAGCTGCCGCGGAAAGCGGATCTTCCGGATGAGGTTCGCGTTGTCGAGCATCGAGCGCGTCGCCGACTGCAGCGCTGCGGCGAAGAATGTCCAGATCGCGAGCCCGGAGAGCAGGAACAACGGGTAGTGGCGGACGGCCGCGAACCGCGTGCTCCACATCACGCTGAAGACGAGCAGATAGACGCCCATCAGCATGATCGGGTTCACGATCGTCCACAGCACGCCGAGCGCGGATCCGCGGTACTTCGCCTGCAGGTCGCGGCGGAAGAGGTTGCCGAACAACTCGCGGTAGCGAACGACGTCCGCGTAGACGTTCATGCCGGCTTGCGCGCGTAGACGGATACGCCGCAGTAGTGCACGGCGCTCAGGTGCGTGAGCGTCCCGAGCGAGAGCCCGATCTTCGGGATCGTCGAGAGCAGACGGCCGTACGGAGACGGCGCCCAGCCGTCGGGCCGCTCGAGCCGGCGCACGCGCAAGCCCGCGCCGACGAATGCGGCGACGTACGCCCAGACCGTGTGCACGTGCTCGTTGATCCCGACCTCCTTCTCGGACGCCTGATCGGGGTTCTCCGGACTTCGCCCGAGGCCGCGCGTTCCCTCGTTCAGCCCGGCGACGACGGCGCCGGGACGCGCGACGCGCGCCATCTCCCGCACCATCTGCCGGAGGTCGAGCGCGTGGTGCAGTGTGGCCAGGCAGTAGACGACGTCGAACGTCTCGTCCGCGAACGGCAAATGCTCGCCGTCCGCCTGCACGCGGCCGAACTCGCCGTAGAACGCGCCGCGGCCGAGGCCGATCTTCGGGTCGACGAGGATGTCGGTGGCGACGTACTCGCAGTCGCGCTCGAGCCAGAACCTCGAGGCCCACGCCTTCGCCGCGCCCACCTCGAGCACGCGCAGCCCACGCAGGTCTCCGACGTAGCGGTCGAGGAGCACCTGGAACGAGTGGCCGTTCGCGAGCCAGACGAGATCGTCCCAGCCGAGCTCGCGATTGACGAACGGGAGCACGGAGTCGACCTCATCGTCGGGCTCGTACCAGCCCTCGGCCTTGGCCTTCTCCACCCAGCCGGCCGTCTCCCCGAGCTTCTCCCGCGCGCCGGGCAGATCCTCGTGGAGCATCAGCGGGATGCCGTTCTCGACGCCGAAGCTGCGGCCGCAGCCCGTGCAGGTGAGCGTGTCCGCTCCACCCTCGAGCGAGGCGTGGCAGAGCGGGCAGCGCAGCAGCTCGAGGAGAGGCGTTTCCATGTCCTATCCGGCGGCCAAACTAGCGGACAGTTGTGCCCAAACAACCGCTTAACAGCCCTTGAATAGCCTTCTCCCGTGACGGTCGCCGCCGCCGCCCTGGCTGCGCTGCCCGCGAGCATGCTCGCGATCTGGGCGCTCCGGCACACGCCGGCGGCGCGCCATGTCGTCGCGGCGCCGCGCGCGGACCGGTGGCACACGCAGTCGACGCCGCTTCTGGGCGGGAGCGGCATCTTCGTGGGAATGCTCGTCGCGGCGGGAATCGCCGTCGCGGCCGGTGTCGTGCCTGCCAGCCGCGAGCTCGGCGGCATCCTCGGCGGCTGCGCCATCCTCTTCGTCGCCGGCCTCGTCGACGATGTCTACCGGCTTCCTCCGCTCGCGAAGCTCGCCGCGCAGGGCGGAGCCGCGGCGCTCGTGATCGCGTCCGGCGTCCGCGTCCAGATCATCTCGAACAACGTCGCCGCCACGGCGCTTGCGGTCGTGTGGCTGCTCGGGATGACGAATGCGTTCAACCTGCTCGACAACATGGACGGGCTCGCGGCGTCGCTCGCCACGGTCGCGTGCGCGTTCTTCGCCATCGACGCGTTCACGATCCACCCGAACCACATGATCGCGCTGCTTGCGCTCAGCGTCAGCTTCGCCTGCCTGGGCTTCCTGCCGTACAACCTGCGACTTCGGCGGGCCGCGTCCGTCTTCATGGGAGACAGCGGCAGCCAGGTCCTCGGCTTCGCACTCGGCGCGCTCGGGCTCGCATCGAGCTGGAACGTCGCCGGCTCGACCGTGGCCACGCTGCTCCTGCCGCTGCTCGTGTTGGCGGTACCGATCCTCGACACGACGCTCGTGACGGTGGTGCGCCTCCTGGAAGGACGCCCCGTGACGCAAGGCGGACGCGACCACACGTCGCACCGTCTCGTCTACGAGGGCCTCTCCGACAAGCGCGCCGTCGTCCTCCTCACCGGCGTGTCCGCTGCGCTCGGGCTGACCAGTCTCGCCTACAAGGTTCTCAACGACACGCGAATCACGCTCATCGGCGTGCTCATCACTTTCGCATTCCTGCTCCAGTTCGGCAGCTACCTCGCGGACGTCAACCGAGCACCCGCCGCCGATCGCGCCCCGAGCTTCATCGGCTCGTTGCTCGTGCACCGCCGGCGGCTCGTCGAGGTCGTCGTCGACTTCTTCCTCATCTCGGCGTCGTTCACGGCCGCCTACATCATCCGGCTGGAGGGCACGGGCGTCGTGTGGCAGCGGCACGTGTTCGACCTCTCGCTGCCGGCGCTCCTCGTAGCCCGCTACATCTTCTTCATCATCTTCGGCCTCTACCGCGGCGTGTGGCGTTACGCGGGCGCCCGCGACGCGGCGGCCGTTCTCGCCGCCTGTGTCCTCTCCGAGGCGGTGGCATTCCTCTTCACGTGGGCGACCGTCCCCTTCAACGGCTTCCCGCGCAGCGTGTATCTCATCGACGTGCTCCTCTGCACGTTCCTCATCGGCCTGTCGCGCTTCTGGGAACGGGGGCTCGCCCGCGGTCTCGCCGCGCTCGTCGGCCGCGGGGACCAGCGGCGGGTTCTCATCGTCGGCGCGGGCCGGAGCGGGCGGAGCCTCCTCCGCGAGCTGCGCGAGACCTCCGGCGAGCGGGTCGTCGGCTTCGTCGACGACGACCCGGCCATCCGGCGGCGACGGATCCAGGGCGTATCCATCGTCGGCAGCCTGGACGACATCGGCTGGGCAGTCGGGCGCCTGGCCCCTGACGCCGTCCTCGTCACGATCCCGGACGCTCCGCGCGCACAGCTCGACGGTGTGCTGGAGGCGTGCAGGCGTGCTGCGATACCGTGCAGCTTCGTGCGCCGCGAGATCGAGATCACGCACGCCGTTCCGCTCGGCATCGTCGCCGAGTGAGCTTGCTCACGTTCCTGGGGCGGCGCTCGCAAGGGAGCCAAGCGCGCGGCGCGAAGGGCAGTACATGACGTACGACCAAACGCCGCGCGCGCAGGATCCCGCGGCGAGCGCCGTCAGCCTTCGGCGGAGCCCGGCTCCGCCGGGCGGGAGCCGAAGGCGGCGAGGGACGTGAGCGCGCTGGCAACGCCGCGTAGCGCACCGCGCTCCGCCACGCTCACGGACCGGCTCCTCGCCGCTGCACCGCTGGCGAGCGTCTACCTGTGGTTGTCCGGCATCTACATGGTCGAGGCCTGGAGGCGGTCGACGCCGTGGCTCTTCGGCGACGAGCTCGAGTTCACACAGCTCTCGCGCGCGATCGCCGCCACCGGGCATCCGGCGGAGCGCGGCGTGCCCCACTCCGCCGACTCGGTGATCACGTACCTGATCGCCCCGCTCTGGCGCATCCACGACGTGGCGACCGCCTATTCGGCGATCAAGTACGTCGACGTCTTGATCATGGCCGCGGTCGTCTTCCCGACGTACCTCCTCGCCCGGATGATCGTCGGCAAGACGGCGGCTCTCTTCGCGGCCGCCGGTGCAGGCGCGATCCCGGCGCTCGCGTACTCCTCCTATCTCGTCGAAGAGCCGATCGCCTACCCGTACGCCGCGCTGTGCTTCTTCGTCATCGCGAAAGCCTTCGTCACGCGCAGCCGGCGATGGATTGCAGCGACGATCATCGTGTCGGCGTTCGCGCCGATCGTTCGCACCGAGCTGGTGATGATCCCCGCGGCACTCGTGCTTGTGGCGTTGTTCGCGGCCTGGTCGAGCGACCGCGCGAGACAGTGGCGTTCCACATGGTCGACGGGCGACTGGGTCGGATGCGTCGTCCTGCTCCTCGGGGCGATCTTCTTCCTCACCGCCATCGGCAGCCATCACTCCACGGAGATCTTTCGCGTCACACGCGGGTACAAGCACCGGCTGATCAACGAGGGCGACTGGGCGGCGGGAACGCTCGCCCTCGGGATGGGCGTGCTGCCCTTCATGGCCGGGCTCGCGGCGCTCTTCCGCGCACGCGGCGAGCCACGGAGCCGCGAGGTACGGCTGTTCCGGTGCGTCTCGCTGGCGGGGATCGTCGCTTTCGCTCTGTACACCGGCATCAAGGCCGCGTACCTGTCGACGGTGTTCGCGACGCGCGTCGAGGAGCGCAATCTCATCTACATCGCGCCGCTCCTGTTCGTCGGGACGGCACTCGTCTTCTCACGGCGTCGAGTCAGCACCGTCGGTCTTGCCGTCACGGGCGCGTACACGCTCTACCTCGTCGGCTACGCGCTCTACCACGTGACGCAGTATCCGTACCAGATGGGCGTGCAGCTGTACTCGGACGCACTCGGCTTCGCCATCGTCCAGCAGGGGAACCGCGATCTGTCCTGGACGCCGCACCTCGTCCGCGAAGTGTTGATCGTGATGTCCGTCGTGTCGGTGCTCGTGCTCCTCGCTCCGCGCTTCCTCCGCAACCGCGCGCGCGTCGCGGCCATCGTCACGGCAGTGGCCGCGGTCGGCGTCGTCGGCTGGAACCTGACCGGCGAGCTCGCGGCCTCGGCCGGAACGAGCTCGATCGCGCAGCAGGCCGCGACCACGCTCGGCCGCCCGTTCTCGTGGGTGGACGACACGACGCACCTCGCCCCGACGCTGTACATGGGTGAGGAGGAGCACGACCAGAACCCGGAGTGGCTGCTCGAGTTCTGGAACCGGTCACTCGCGAGGATCTCGAGCCTCGACGGCAGCGTGCTCGGCCCCGGCTTCTCCGGTAGCCCGAACATCCTCCGCGACGGGGCGCTCTACTGGACGAACGCTCCCGGCACGCTGCCGATCCAGTACGCCTACGCGGTCGAGGATCTCCCGTGCATCGATATGGCCGGCGCGACCGTGAAGACGCACCAGTACCGGGCCGGCGGCGGCCCCCAGACGTGGGCGCTCCTGCGCCTCGCGCGGCCGAACCGCCTCCAGAGCACGTGCACCGACATCTATCCGGACGGCTGGACGAACGGCACGGCCAGCTTCTATTACCGCTTTTCGGGGGCCGCCGGATGGCTCCGAGTGGCGTATTCGCGCCCCGTGAACTATCCGATCAAGCCGAGCCCGATCCACATCACCCTGGGCAAGCTCCAGATCAAGGAGCAGCAGCCGGCCCTCGGCCAGGTGACGAAGAATGTCGACTCGACGATCGGGAACATTCAGCCGAAGGTCGCGTGGCTGCGCGTCCCTGCCGGCGGCTTCGCCGTGCACGTCGTCGTCGACCACACGTTCGTTCCCGACGCGTACGACCACCGCGGCGACAAGCGTCAGCTCGGCGTGATGCTCACGTATCGCTTCTTCCGGACCAAGCCGCACAGATGAGCGTGAACCGGAGGCGGAGGATCGCCCGCGCGACCGGCCCGCTCCGCTCGAGCAGCTGAAGACCGGGGAGAGGCGCCCGCGTCTGCGGGACGAAGAACGGGTGCGCTGCGAGGCGGTCGAACCCGGCGGCCTCGAGGTCGGCCTGCACGTCCGCGAGGCGGTACTGCCGCGGGTTGAGGTCGAAGACGAGCTTGCGCGTGGTGTAGCCGGCGATGTGAGCGAGCAGCGCGCGGCGGTCGGCCGCGTAGTAGATCGCGCGGAAGATCGTCGTCGCCTCGACCGGAGCAGGCGGAACGTACGCGTTGAGGTCGGCCTCCACGATCTCGCGCCCGCGTGCGCGTCCGGCCGCAACCATCTCCGCGTTTGCATCGACGCCGACGTACCGCAGGCCGGGCAAGAAGTCGGCGAGACCACCGTCGCCGCAGGCGAGATCGAGCACCGCATCGCCGGGCCGAAGCTGGGGCCCGAGCGTGCGCACGAGCTCCGCGCGGCGCGCGAGATAGGCGTTCGCGTCGGCGTATGCCGTCTCCGTCCAGCGCTCCGCTTTGCGGCCGTACTTCTCCCAGGTCATCGCAGCGCGAGTAGGCGCTCGGGATGCTTGCGGAGGAAGCGGAGCATGGCGCGCGCGTGCCACAGCGTGTGCCGCGTGAGGAAGCGCTTGTCGATCACGGCCGCGTACTCGTGCCGGACGACCGCCGCCGGGACGTACCAGCGCTCCCAGCCGGCCTTCGCGGCGCGATAGTTGAGGTCGATGTCCTCGCAGTACATCCTGTAGCCCGGGTCCCAGCCGCCGATCTCGTCGAGCATCGTCCGTCGCATGAGCAGGAAGGCCCCCAGCATCGTGTCCGCCGGCGCCGGCTCGTCGGGGCGTTCGTCGAGGAGGTAGTGGCGCCGTTGCCACCGCAGTGGCGGGAAGAGCAGGCGCAGCGGCGTGCGGCGCACGAGCGTGGCGCCGACCGTCGGAAAGCCGCGGCGCGAGGCCTGCCAGCTTCCGTCGCTGTACAGCATCTTCGGTCCCGCGACACCGCAGCGCGGATGCGCCTCGACGAACTCGCGCAGGATGCCGACGGCTCCCGGGTCCGGGATCGCATCGGGGTTCGCGATGAGCACGAGCTCGTGCTGCGTGTTTGCCGTGCCGACGTTGGCATTCGCGGCGAACGAGAGCGCCCGCTCGTTCTCCAGCACGCGGACGCAGTCGGGGAGGTCGCGCGGGACGCTGCCGGGGATGTTCGCGATGAGGAGCAGCTCGTCGACCTGCGGTGCGAGCGCAGGCAGCGAGTGCTCGAGCTCGCCGGCGTGGCCGTGCGAGATGACGACGGCGGAGACCTTCATGCGAGCCTCCGATAGACCTCGGCCGTCCTGCGCGCCGTCTCGTCCCACGTGTAGAGCCGCGCGCGTTCGAGGCCGGCGACCCGCAGTCGGTCGCGCTCGGCGAGCGCCCGCTCGATGCCGGCGGCGAGGTCGTCCGTGAGCACGCCCGCATCGCCGACGAGCTCCCGGACGGCCGCGTCCGGCCGCGCGACCACAGGCGTGCCGCACGCCATCGCCTCGGCGCACGTGAGCGCGAAGCCCTCGTACAGGGTCGGATGGACGAGACAGGCGGCGCGCTGGTAAAGGCGAACGAGCTCGTCCTCGGGAACGTAGCCGCGCAGGTCGGCCCCGCCGTCGCGCATGGCGCGGACGAGCGCCGCATCCTTGTGGGGACCGACGACGACGAGCGGCATCCCGACCGCGCGCGCGGCGGCGAGTGCGGCGAGCGGATCCTTGCGCGGCTCGATGCTGCTGACGAAGAGCAGGTAGCCGTCGTGCTCGCCGCTCTCGGACGGCCGGAACTCGGGCGCAGGCGCGAGCGGCGTGACGGTGATCTTCTCCTCTGGGATGCGGTACAGCTCGACGAGGTCCACGCGCGTGCGCTCGGAGATCGCGAACACGTGGGCGGCGCGGCGCGCCGACCAGGGCACGACGGTCTTGAAGATCGCGCGTTCGCGCGCGCCCATGACCGTCGGATCGCGCTCGAACGAGAGGTCCTGCACCGTCAGCACCGCCGGGCAGGGAAGGCCTGGCGGGATGGCGTGCACGAAGTGCGCCAGGGTCGGCTGCAGCCTGCGCAGGAGGCGCGGGAGCGTCCACAGCATGCGCAGCTCCTGCACGCGCGAGTGCAGCTCGATCGCGCGCACGCCTTCGGGCACGAGGTCGGGGCGCCGGGTGACGGCAGCCAGGTCGAGGTCGCGGGGTAGCGCACGCAAGAGCTCGCGGACGTATGTCTCGTCCCCGGTGCGGTGGCGGCCGAGCGTGTCGGCGTCGACGACGATCACGCCGCGTCCTCGTATGCCTGCACCAGGAGCCGCGCCGATGCGTCCCACGAGTACGCGCTCGCACGGCGGAGACCGGCGGCGCGCAGCTCGTCGCGACGCGCGATCGCCTCTTCGATCCCTGCAGCGATCGACGACACGTCGTGCGGATCGACCAGCACGGCTGCGCCTCCGGCGACTTCGTCTGTCGCGCCGCCGCGCGACGTTACGACAGGCGCGCCGCAGGCCATCGCCTCGAGCACCGGGATCCCGAAGCCCTCGTACAGCGAGGGATATACGACGCAGAGCGCGCCCCGGTAGAGCCGCGCAAGCTGTTCGTCCCCGACCTCGCCCTCCCAGCGAACGCCGTCCCCACGGGCCTCGACGCCGCCCCACCCGCGCGCGCCTGCAACGCGCAGCTCCACGCCGAGACGCTGCGCCGCCGCGATGGTGCGCGCGAGGTTCTTGCGCGGCTCGAGTGTCCCGACGGCCAGCACGTAGTCGCCCTCCTCGCGCGGCCCGACGTCCGTGAAGGTGGCGTCCGCGGCGTTCGGCACGACGCGGATGCGCTCGCGCGGCACGCGCAGCACCGCCTCGAGCTCGCCGGCGGTGAACTCGGACACGGCGGCGACGATCCGCGCGGCGCGAACGACACGCGGGACGACGACGCGGCTGTACGTGCGCGTCCAGGGTGGAAACGCCTCGGGGTGACGGAAGACGGCGAGGTCGTGCACGGTGACGACGAGCGGGACGCGGCTGCGAACAGGCCCGCGATAGGTCGGGCAATGCAGTACGTCCGCACCGCGAGCGCGATGCGGAAGCACGTGCGGATACCAGGCGAGGTCGAGCCACAGCGTTCCGGCCTTCCCGGCTGCGAACCCCCGCAACCGCTCGACCGTCACCTCACGCTCGACGCGTGGCAGCAGCGAGTCGAGATAGCGCGCCGTGCCGGCGCGCGTCAGCTCGAGCGGTGTGACGTCGATCGCGACCTTCATCGCGCCGACTCCCACGCGGCCAGATGTGCGCGGCCGTTCTCGAGCCACGTGAAGCGGCGCGCATGTTCGAGACCGAGCGGGACGAGCCGGCCTCGTTCGTCGCGTGCGCGCTCGATCGCCGCCACGATCGCATCGACGTCGTCGGGGTCCGCACGCATCGCGGCCTCGCCCGCGGCCTCGTCGAGCGACGGATGCGACGAGACGACGCACGGCGTGCCGCACGCCATCGCCTCGAGCACCGGGATCCCGAAGCCCTCGAAGCGCGACGGGTACACGAACGCCGCTGCGCCGCGGTAGAGCGCCGGGAGCTCGCTGTCCGAGGGATACCCGAGCCACGTCACTCCCCTGCCCCGCGCCTCGACGCCGCCCCAGCCGCGCGCGCCGACAACCCGCAGTTCGATGCCGAGCCGCTGGGCCGCGTCGATCGCGTTGACGAGGTTCTTCCGCGGCTCGAGCGTCCCGACGGCGAGGAGGTACTCGCCTTCCGCTCTCGCACCCTCGGGCGCGAACGCCGGGTCGACGCCGGGGTAAGCGACGTGGACGCGGTCGCGCTCGACGTCGAGCGTCTCGACGACGTCGTCGGCGGTGAACCTCGAGTTGACGACGACGACGTCGCACGCCTGCGCCGCGTGGCGGTACTTGGCGCCGTGCATGCGCACCGTCCGGCGGTGGACCCAGTCGGGGAAGTGAAGCGGGACGAGGTCGTGGATCATCGTCGAGCGGACGCCGCCTCGCTGCGGTGGATACATCCAGTCGCTGAAATGGAAGACGTCGAAGGAGCCGACGACGGTCTCCAGCGGCGGCGTGCCGAGACGCGACCACGCCGTGCGCAGCGCGTGCGCCGCGGGCAGGACCGGCAGACGCCGCTCTGCGTCCACGCCGTCGAGCGACTCCTCGATCGTTCGCCGGCCGGCGCGAGAAGACGGGGCGAAGGCGACGACGTCACGTGCGCCGGCTTGCGCGAGCCCGAGCAACGATCCACGGATGTAGTTGCCGACGCCCGTCCGCGGATGGGACAAGGGCGCGACGTCGATCACGATCCTCACGGCGTGTAGACGGGCTGTGTGAAATGCAGTCCGAGATGGCGCGTGTCGGTGTTCCCGGTCTCGACCTTCGCGGGAACACGTGTGGGCGAGATCGCGAAGTCGACCCGGCAGACGCCCTTCGCGGGGATCAGCTTCAGCGTGATGAGACGGTCGACCGTCGCAGGCGAGATGCTCAGCGTCCGGGAGGTCGTCGTCCCGCTGATCGCGATCGTGGACGTCGTCCCCTGGAAGAGCCTTGCATCGCTCGAGACCTTCACCGACAGCGTTCCGCCCGTGCACTGAGCGTGGATCCAGCTCACGTGCGCCCGCGACCACGCTTCGACCCCGGGCGTCGTCGGATAGAGACCGATCACGCGAGTCGTGATGCGCGCAGGCTGCGCCACCCGGTAGAGCACGAGCTGCTTCGCGGGATCGGCAGCGATCTTCGTGCCGACGAGCTGCACCGTCGTGGGCGCGAGGACGTACGGCTCCGTCACGCCGCGCAGAGCACCGCTCGCGGGATCGACGCTCGTCTGGATCTCCGGCATGTCGCCGGGCAGGCGCGCGCCGAGTCCGTAGACGCGGTCGACGCTGCGGTTCCAGAACTCGTTCTCGAAGACGGCGAGCTGGTTTCCGCCGGCGAAGATCACGCCGACATGCGCGTCTCGGCCGACCGCACGGTCGATCCAGCTCTTCTCCGCCGTGCCGACGCCCTGCGCGTATGCGCTCGACGCGAGCCGCGGGAAGCTGTGGGTCCAGAGCTCGAGCGGAAGCCAGGTGAGCAGGAAGCCCACCGCGACGACCGCAGGCAGAACGGGGGCATACCGGCGCGGGAGCCAGAGGAAGCACGCCGCCAGCGCGAGAGCTAGCAGCACCGCGACGACGCCGACGCCTTGGCGGCCGGTCCAGGTGTTGCCGAGGAACCACCACGGCTGGAGCCCGATCGTGTCGGACTGCGCCGTGATGTTGAACAGATGCGCGAACGGGATGGCGCCCGGCAGCGCAGCGGCGACGCCTGCGGCGACCACCGACGCCCGCGGGGGCAGCGGCTGGCCACGTTCGATCCACGCGAGCAGCGCAATGATGAGCAACGGCATGAGATAGAAGAGGTTCCGCTCTTCGATGCGCTGGGAGTAGCGCGACGCGAAGACCCCCACCTCGAGCACGAGCCAGACCGACAGCGACGCCGAGGCCGCGATGAAGACGCGCAGCCGGCGGTCGAGATGGCGCGCGTTCGCGGCGAGGACGATGAGCGCCGCGAACGGAAGCACGAACACCGCCAGGTCGAGCTCGGCGAGGTGGAGCACGATCCAGTCGATCGCCGGCCACGGGCGATATCCACCGTTCGAGGTGACGCTGTAGTTGCCGAGGATCGCCGCGGGCGAACGTCCCCGTGCAACCTCGACGGCGACGACGATGACGCCCGCCGCGGCGACGATGCCGTATAGCGGGGCGAACGCGGCCAGGCGACGCGGGCGTCCGCGCTCGATCCACGCGAGGACGAGCGGCGCGCTCAAGACGGCCGCGATGACCGCGACGGCTTGCGTGCGCGTCTCGAACGCGAGCGCGCACACCGCGAGGAGCAGCACCTGCCGTGCGCGCGTCGGCCGCTCGAGCGCGGCGACGAGCGCGAGCGCGAGCCAGAGGAAGACGGGATAGAAGACGTTCTCCGTCATCAACGTTCCCGCGTACGCCGTCGACGGGACCGCGACTGCGAGCGCCGCCGCGACGAGCGCGGCCGACGGGCGCACGACGCGTCGCGCGAGCAGGTACGCGGGCAGCACGGCCGAGCAGAGCACGAGCGCGTTCACCGCCTGCGACCAGCGGTACACGTCGGCCATCGGCCCGATCGCCGCATACACCGGAGAGAGCAGCAGCGGATAGACGAAGCCGTAGTTGGCGTGGACGCCGCGAATGAGGAAGTGGCCCGTGGCCGCGAAGCTGCGCGCCATGTCCGAGTAGACGATCTCGTCGACCATGATCCACGGCGAGGTGACGCGCAGCGCGAGCGCGAGCTGCACCGCGACGGCGACCGCGTACAGCCCGCCGAGCCATGCCCAGATGGGCAGTGTCCGCAAGAAGCGCGGTCCGGTACCAGGTACCGGTACGGAACCGTCACGGGAGACAAGCGACGAGCGCACGAGCTCGGCCGCGAGCGGCTCCTCGTCGACGCCGACGTCGGCTGCCGCAGCCGCGACCTCCTGCAGCACGGCCCCGCTGACGGCCGCTCCGCCCGCCGCCTCCTCCAGCGCGGCGGCGTACCGCTCGGCGACTCGGTCGACGTCGTGGTCGCGGGCGACGAGCGCCCGCGCTGCCTCGCCCATCGCTCGTGCCGCCTCCGGGTCGGCGAGCCGGCGCAGAGCCGCCGTGAGCGCCTGCACCTCCTCGTCGCCGCCGACGGGAATCTTGATCGCCACGTCGTCGGGCAGCTCCGAGAACCAGCCGACGTCGCTGACGACGAGCGGCTTCCCGAGCGAGAGCGCGCGGATCGCGGCGCCCGACGTCTCGCCCATTGTCGGCGCGCGCAGGAGCACGATCGCGTCGCACGCCGCCATCAACGCCCACAGCCGCTCCTCCTCGACGTACGGCTCGCGGATGACACCGGTCGCGTCGAGCCCCGTGCGTTCGATGCGTCCGGCGAGATCGAACCCGGGCGACTCGGAGCCGACGACGAGCAGGCGTGCCCCGTGCCGCGTCCGCCGCAGCGCGGCGAAGGCCTCGAGGAGCTGGGGCACGCGCTTGTTCTCGTTGATGTGCCCGAAGCTGCCGACGAGCGGTGACCCGGCCACCGACTCCGGCGCCACGGGCGGGACCGGCCACGCGGGATGCGCAATCCGGTGCAGCGGCCCGGCGTAGCCGTGCTCGCGAACGAGCGTCTCGACGTACCGCGAGTGCACGATCACGCTCGTCGCGCGATCGAGCACCTCTCCTGCGAGCGGGAACTCCTGCGGCCGGACCTCCCACAGCGGCGGCACGCGGCCTTCGAGCACGCCGTAGCCAAGCAGGCGCCCCGGAACGCCGGCTTCCCGCTCCATCGCGGCGAGGTACGCGTGCCCGTCGTGACGGCCGATGGTGAGACCCGCGACGAGGTGGTGGATGACGAAGTCGTGCAGGACGACGACGCCGGGACGCCGGCGAAGCGCGTCGACGATCCACCCGTGCGCGTCGGGATCGTTGCCGACGTGGTAGAGCGCGACGTCGGTGTCGGCCACGGGACGCGTGCGACCGGGGCGCACCAGCTCGACCTCGACGAGCCGTTCGAGCGCGGGCAGCAGCAGCGCCGAATAGTCGGCGATGCCCGACGTCGACGGCGGCAGCGGTGAGAAGTAGGAGACCCTCACGCGACCGCTGCGAGGAGGCGGTCGATGCAGGCGTCCCACGTCACGCCGTTCGCGACATCACGGCCCGCGCGGCCGAACGCACGCGCCTCGTCCGCGTGGTCGCGCAGCCACACGCATGCGCGCGCGAGCTCCGACGCCTGCGGCCTGACGACGAGCCCGGTCTCGCGGTCGCGCACTACGTCGAGCGGGCCGCCGGCATCCGTCGTCGTCAGCACGGGCTTCTCGGAGAGGAACGCCTCGAACGGCACCATCCCGAAGTCCTCGTCCACCGGCGCGTAATAGACGCCGAGGCAGCTCGCGTACAGCTCGGTCAGACGCGCGTCGCTGACGCGGCCGGTGAACTCCGCTCGGCCGTTCAGGCCGCGCTCCTGCGCGAGCCGCTCGAGCCGCTCGCGATCCGGGCCGTCTCCGGCGATGACGACGCGCAAGGTCGGCTCGGCGGCCGCCGCTTCGAGCAGGAGATCGATCCGCTTCGCGCGATCGAGCCTGTTGACGGAGAGGATGAAGTCGTCGTACCGGTCGCAGCGGTATTTCAGCGGCGCCGGCGGGTGCGGCATGAGCTCGGCCTCGAGCCCGGTGGACTCGCGCAGTCGACCGGCGACGTTGCCCGACGTCGCGAAGATCTTCCTGGCCTCGCCGAGGGCGGTGCGCTCGAACGCGAGCACCCGTCGCCGCAGCGCGCGGTCCTCCGCCGACTCCGAGAACTGTCCGAGCTCGGTACGGTCGAGATCCCACGCCTGGCGGAACTGGTGCAGCAGCCACACCACCTTGCGCGGATGGCGCACGGCGTACGACGGGAACTTCGTCGCGATCACCGCGTCGATCGGCCGGCCGTTCGCTTCCTCGAGGTCGAGCAGGCGCCACAGAAACGCCTGCGTGAGCACGCGCTCGCCGGGATACCACTTGAACGGAACGGTGACGAGCTCGGCTTCGTGCCCGCGCGTGCGCAGCTGCGCGACGAGATCGTCGGCGACGATCTCCGCGCCGCCGCGCTCGAAGGGGACCTGCGGAAGGCAGACGGCCAGTCTCACCAGCGCGATTCCAGCTCGTCGATGCGGCGCGAGAGGTCGTCGACGAGCCGCAAGAGGGCGTCGTTGACGATGCGCTGCTCGGCGAAGGCCGGCTCGACGTACCAGCGCATGAGCTTGCGAAGGACGCGCTTCGCCTGGAACGCGACCCAGCCCTTCGGGCCGGGACGGCGCTCGAGCGGCTTGTCCGCGCTCACGGGCCAGAAGCGCTCGGCGAGGCCGCGCGTGGAGGCGACGTCGCGGGAGCCGCGGTCGACGGCCTCTTTGAGCCGCGCATAGACCTCGTCGACGGAAAGCTCCTGCTGGTCGGCCATTTCGCGGTGAGTCTAAGGACGGTCTGTTACCGATTCGTGAGGCGGTCTCGAGCAGCATCGACGAGGAGCCGGACGAGGTCCTCGAACTGAAGCTGTGGCGACCAGCCCAGGGTACGGCGCGCCTTCGAGGCATCGCCGGCGAGGTCGTGCAGCTCGGCGGTGCCGCGCACGAGCGCAGGATCGACCCGGACGTGATCGTGCCAGTCGAGCCCGACGTGTCCGAACGCGAGCTCGACGAGGTCCTCGACCGCGTGCAGCACGCCGGTGGCGACGACGTAGTCGCCCGGCTCGACCTGCTGCAGCATCAGACGCATCGCCTCGACGTAGTCGCCGGCGTAGCCCCAGTCGCGCTGTGCGCGAAGGTCGCCGAGCGCGAGCTCCTGCTGGAGGCCAAGCGAGATCGCGGCCGCGGCATGCGCCACCTTGCTCGGCAGGAAGTCGACCGGGCGCCGCGGCGACTCGTGGTTATAGAGGATCCCGCAACTCGCGTGCAGGCCGTAGCGTCGACGGTACGAGCCGACGATGAAGTGCCCGTACGCCTTCGCCACGCCGTACGGCGTCACGGGATGGAGCGGCGTCTCTTCCGTCTGCGGCACGACCATCGGCTCTCCGAAGATCTCGCTCGAGGATGCCTGGTACGTGCGGATCGCGGGATCGACTGCGCGGATCGCCTCCAACAGCGCCGTGACGCCGACGGCCGCGAACTCGGCCGTGCGCACCGGCTCGTCCCACGACATCGGGACGAACGAGGGCGACGCGAGGTTGTACACCTCGTGCGGAGCGTGGTCGCGCAACGCGTCCCCGAGCGCGGCCTCGTCCAGCAGGTCGACCTGGAGCAGCTCGACCCGTTCGCGAACGTCGGCGAGGTTCTCGTACTCCTTGTCGAGACGCGGGACGATTCCGGCCACCTCGTAGCCGTGCCCGAGCAGCAGCTCGGCGAGGTACGAGCCGTCCTGCCCGCCGATGCCAGTGATCAGAGCTCTCAATGGACCTCTCCCAGTCGCGGCGTCGGGGCGCGGATGCGCGGGTGCTCGTTCGCGTCAAACTCGGGCGCGTAGCGCATCACTACTGCAAACCTCGCACGTATGTCCAGGCCTCGCTCAAGCCGAGCGAGCGCAGCGCGTAGATCACGAGGCCGTAGAGGAGCACGCCGGCGACCGCCGCGGTGACGGGGGACAGCGCGAGACGCAACCCGCCGAACGCGAGCGCTGCTGCCGAGCCGACGGCGAGCGCGAGCTTCGCGAGCCCGAGGGCGGCGATGCCGAGCGTGCGCATCGAGATCGTCGCCAGCAAGCCGCCTGCGATGACGAGCGTTGCGAGCCCGACGGCGATCGCGATGCCGGGCAGCCCCCAAAGGGCGCGCAAACCGAGACCGAGCGGGATGCAGAGGCCGAAGCCGAGCGCACCGAGCGGAAGGAGCGTCCAGCGCTTCTCCGCGACGAAGACAAGCGGGAACGTGACCGCGAATGCGACCCAGGCGAGCATCCACGGCGAGAGATACACCACGAGGTGACCCAGCTGGCGGCCGACGCCGCCGCTGTACGCGCTACCGAGGACGAGGCCGACGATGCGCCCTCCGACGACGGCGAAGACGCCGGCCGCGGCACCGACGATCGACAGGCTCACCCACGACGCGTGAACGACGTGCCGGCCGGCTGCGACCGCGTCGACGCCGCGCCGCGTCATCGGCGCGGCAGAGATCAGGCCGAGAGAGAACGCGGTCGCGCCGACGAGGGTCGAGGCGGCGAGGTACGCGTAGGAGAAGCTCGTCACACTGCCGACGCCGAGCTTGGCGGCGAAGCGAAGGCCGAGGAGGTAGCAGCCCTGCAGAGCGACCGGCACCGCGGCTCCCTGGACGAGATGCCACAACCGTGGCCCTATCCCGAGCCGGTCGGGCATGGCGCCGCGCAATGCCCCTCGGCGAACGAGCGCGACAGTCGGAACTGCGAGTGCGACGACGGCGTTCGCGGCCAGTCCCCATGCGAGCGCGACGATCCCAAGGCTGTTCGCGAGCGCGGCGAAGACCACGAGGCCTGTGATGCCACCCAGTGCGAAGCCCGCCGCCGCCGTGCCGTAGCTGTCGAGCGCCGCGAGGGCGCTCGCGGCCAATGCGGCGAGGAGTTGCACGAACGCCGCCGGGACGAGGATGACGAGAGCGCGCGCTGCGATGTGCGCGGCGCGCGGCGGCAGGTTCCCCGTCAGGAGGTCGCCGATCTGCGAGGCGAAGACGCCGACGAGGATCGACACGGGCACGGCCAGGCAGAGATGCGCGAGCGCGTAGCTCCGGCTCTCGCCGGACAGGTCGCCGCGAGCGGCCGCCCGCGTGAGGTCGGGGACGACGACCATCCGGAACGACTGCGCGGCCAGGATGAGGACGAGATAGACGGCGTAGGCGCTGAGGAAGCCGTCGGTCTCGGCGCTGCGCCCGAACTTGTGGGCGAGCAGCGCGCCCGCGCCGGCCGCGGCGAGCGCGACGACCACCTGCGCGAGGCCGGTCATCAGGCCGCTTCGAAGCGCCGACGTCCTCATCACGAAGCTACCCTAGGGCGCGGTGCGCGTCGTCGTCACGGGTGGAGGTGGCTTTCTCGGCTCACACCTCGTCGAGCAGCTACGGCAGCGCGGCGACGACCCGTTCGTCGCCCGCCGCGCCGACTACGACCTGACGCACTGGGACGACGCCGAGCGGCTCTTCCGCGACGCGCAGCCGGAGCTCGTCTTCCACCTCGCTGCCGAGGTCGGCGGCATCGGCGCCAACCGCGCTAACCCGGGCCGCTACTGGTACGCGAACTTGATGATGGGTGCGCACGTGCTCGAGCTGAGCCGCCTGCACGCCGTGAGCAAGCTCGTCACGCTCGGGACAATCTGCGAGTACCCGAAGTTCACGCCGGTCCCGTTCCACGAGGACGACCTCTGGAACGGCTACCCGGAGGAGACGAACGCGCCGTACGGGATCGCCAAGAAGTCCGTCCTCGTCGGCGCGCAGTCGTATCGGCAGCAGTACGGAACGAACGCCATCCACCTGCTTCCGGTGAACCTCTACGGGCCGCGCGACAACTTCGACCTCGAGACGTCGCACGTCATCCCGGCGCTCATTCGGAAGATGACGGAGAGCTCGGAGAAGATCGTGCTCTGGGGCGATGGCTCGCCGACGCGCGAGTTCCTCTACGTCGACGATGCCGTCGCGGGCCTCGTGCTCGCCGCCGACAGCTACGACGGGGCCGAGCCGGTGAACCTCGGCACGGGCGACGAGATCTCCATCCGCGCGCTCGCAGAACTCGTCGCCGAGCTGACGGGCTTCGACGGCGAGATCGTGTGGGATACGTCGATGCCGAATGGACAGCCGCGCCGCAGCCTGGATGTCTCGCGCGCGAAGCAGCTCTTCGGCTTCGAGGCGCGCACGAGCCTGCGCGACGGGCTCGCGCGAACGGTCGAGTGGTACCAAGCCTCGATCCCCGCCGCGCGATGACCACGTCGGCGCAGACATTCACCGCTCCTCGCGCCGGGCTGCACGCGCTCCGCCGCGGCGTGGCGTGGCTCGAGGACGCGCGGCCATGGAAGGTGCTCTCCGTCCTTCTGGTCGTCGAATGGCTGACGATCCTCGCGGTCGCGGTGACCGTACGGCGTAACGGGTGGATCTATTACCAGGGCGGCGACCAGCTCTGGCACTACACCGCTTCGTGGCTGATGGGACAGGGGAAGCTGACGCACACATCCGTCGGCTACGGCTGGTCGATCATCCTCCTGCCCTTCTCGATCTTCGCCGGCCCGAATCTCGTCTCGGCGCTCCCGGCGATCCTCGTCTTCAACGTCGTCGTTCTCATGCCGGTGGCTTTCATCTCGGCATACGGGATCGGCGAGCGGATCGGCGGGCGCTTGTTCGGCTACTGGACCGCTCTCCTGTGGATCGTCGTCCCCCTCGTCGGGATCAAGTACGCCGACGTGGGCTACCACCAGCGCTACACCGAGCTCCTCTTGCCTCAGTCCTTCGGCCTGTCGGTGATGTCCGACTTCCCCTCTATGGTTGCGCTCGCCGCAGCGGCGTACTTCGTCCTGCGCGCGGCACAGGACGACTCGCGCATGGACGCGATCATCGCCGGCCTCCTGACCGGCGTCGCGCTCGGCATCAAGCCTTCGAACGCACCGTTCCTCGCTGGAGCCGGGCTCGCGCTCCTCGTCGCGAAGCGCTGGCGCGGCATCGTCGCCTTCGGAGTGGGGCTCACGCCGAGCGTCGTCGCGCTGGCCGTGTGGAAGGCGCGCGGTGAAGGCCAGGTTCCGCTATTCAGCAGCGCGACGCAGGCGAACCGGCTCGCGCTCGGAGTGCACCAGCCGTTGGTGGCGGTCGGCGGGCTGAACCTCCACCGCTACATCAGCTTCAACTGGCAGTGGTTCACCGTTCAGCAGCTCGACAGCCTGGACGGCCACTTCTGGAGCCTGCGCGTCCTCGAGTGGCTCGCTTTCGCCGGCGCGATCGGGCTTCTCCGCCGCTCACGGCCGGCGGGGCTCCTGTTCGCCGGCTGGTTCTTCGCCACCATCGTCGGCAAGTGGGGCTCGCCCAGCCACGGGTCGACGGTGGACAACTCCGACATCCTCCGCCAGTCGATCTTCACCATCCCAGCCGCTCTCATGCTCATCGCGGGGGTCGTGCTGCTCTTCCCGGGCCTGCCGCAGCGGCTGCCGGCACGAGATCCCCGGGCGTGGGGGTCGCACCGAATGCGAGTGGGGCTCGTAGCAGGCATCGTGACGCTCTTCGGCGTCGTCCCGATCGCGCTCGCCACAGGACTGCCGCGGTTGACGAACAGCGACAAGCTCGTCTTCTATACACAGGACGGCGCATCGCTCTCTGCGCCATTCGACGTGGACAGCGGCTGGCGGCCCCAGGTGAGCGAGATCGGCGGGCTCGTGACCTTGCAGTGGCGAGAGCTGCACTCCATCGGCGGGCACATGAACTACGTCGTCCTACGCGCACCGATCAACGCGACCGTCGCGTGCGACGCCACCGGTGGCGGCGCGCAATGCCGGCTGACCGGGGCGATCGTCGACTACGCGAACGGAAAGCACGCGTTCCAGGAGAGGCCCGGTCCGGGCATATGGCAGTACCGTGTCGGCGCAAAGGCGAGCTGGCTCGATGAGGCGAACCAGGGCGACATCTACGTCGTCTCGCCGCCCGTCGTGGTGAAACTCAAGCCGTAGCGTCGTCGCCGAGCCGCTCCTCGAGCAGCGCCAGCCGCTGCGCGAGCATGACGTTCTGATCCGACAGCCGTGAGATCACGGTCGAGTAGTGGAGCAGGACGGCGAGGATGAAGAGGATGCCGACTGCGAAGAGCACCGCGGGCGGATACCCGCGGACGCCGACCCAGCCGGCGATCGTGTTCAAGCCCTCGCGCCACGCGGAGAGACCGGTGAGCGTCAGGCCGGTCGCGAGCCAGAGCAGGGCGTAGCGCTCCCGCAGCCGGTGACTGCGGATCAACTCGAGCACGACGAGCACGAGCGTGAACGACGCGATCGCGCCGGCGATGGAGACTGCGAGCGGAGTCATCTGGCGTCCTCCTGCGGGACGACGTTGCGCCGGAACAGGCCGACGAAGATCGCGAGCAAGACCTTGACCATGTAGTAGACCGAACGAAGCGACGTGATCGACGAGCGGCCGCTGCCGCGTTCGCGCATCGAGACCGGTACCTCGATCAGGCGAAGCCGGTGCCTGAACACCATCACGGTTGCCTCGACCTCGGGATAGTCGTGCGGGTAGTCGCGCGCGAACAGCGCGATGCCGTGCTTGTTCAGCGCCTGGAAGCCGGACGTCGTGTCCGTGACGCGCTGCCCGACGATGCCGGAGACGACGCGCGCGAGCAGCCGAATACCGATGCGTCGCGTCCGCGAGGAGCGATATCCGTCCGCGTCCGCCGCGAAGCGCGAGCCGACGACGATGTCCGCCTCGCCGGCGAGCACGGGAGCGATCAGGAGCCCCAGCTGCGACGGATCGTGCTGCCCGTCGCCGTCGACGCGCACCGCAAGGTCGTAGTCGTTCTCGAACGCGAACCGGAAGCCCGTCTGCACCGCTCCGCCGATGCCGAGGTTGAACGGCAGCCGCAGGACGCGCGCTCCCATCGACCTCGCGACCGCGGCGGTGCGGTCGACCGAGCCGTCGTCGACCACGACGACGTCGAGACCGGGATCGAACGCGCGCAGCTCGTCGATGACCGCCGGGAGCGCGCCCGCCTCGTTCAGCGCCGGCACGATCGCGACCCGCCGGAGATCCGAGAGGCCGCGGAGTGCGCCGGCCGGCGACGTGGTCACGGCGGTGTCAGGCACCGGCCCTCGCATGCGCGCCGAGACCGATCAGATCAAGGAGGCGCCGCGCTCGGTGCGCGTACGTGTGCTCGTCGAGCACGCGCTCGCGCGCCCTGCGGCCGAGCTCCTCCGCCTGCCCCGGATCGGCCAACAGCTCCCCGTAGACCTCCACCGCTTCGTCCGCACCGGTGACGACGCGCAGCTCACGCTCTGGCTCGAACCAGCGCTCGACGCCGGCGAGCGGGTTCGAGACGATCGCCGCGCCACAGGCGGCAAGCTCGAACAAGCGCGCGGTGGACGAGGCCTCGACCTCCGCGTGCACGCGGCGCGTCGCGTTCACGTTGATCCGCGCGGCCGAGATCGCCCGCGGGAAGACGTTGAACGGAATCCGCCCCAGCTTGCGCGCGTTGCCGATGTCGCCACGGTAGTCGTAGCCGCCGACGGCGAAGTCGACGTCTTCGAGCCTGCGGCTCGGCTCGCCGATGAGATCGCGCATCCATTCGCGCCGAAACTTGTCCGAGTGCCCGTAGAAGAACACGTCGGCTTCCTTCTCGACCTCCTGCGGATGGAAGAGCTCCGGGTCGGCGGCCCAGTGGATCGCCTCCGCGCGACGCGCGCCGAGCTCGAGCAGACGCGCGAGCGAGCCCTCGGAGTTCCCGACCACGAGGTCGTACTCCCCGGGATCCGCGCCGATGTAGTAGTTGAAGCCGCTCGTGTCCGTCCCGCCGTACTCGGGCAGGCTCATGGGCAAGTCCCCGTCGTAGTAGACGAACGGCACGTCGAACCTGTTCCGGAGCGCGGTCGGGATGCCGCGAAAGTGCGCCATCGGCACGGTGAAGACGATCACCGCGTCGACGCCGCCTTCTGCCTCGATGGTGCGCTCGAGATGACGGCGCCAGCGTGGCGTCACGTACCGCCAGATCGCCTGGCGCACGACGCGGTCGGCGATCGTGTCGCGCGGGTCTTCCTCGGACCGGCGCATGAACTCCTGCCGCTGCAGGCGCGCGGCGGCGCCTCGGCCCGCGGCGAAGATCTCCGCCTCCCGGTACAGCGGGTTCGGCACCGTCCGCCACCACGGCGACTCGATCGCACGGCCGCGATACGTCGTGACGATGAGGTCGACGCCGTTCTCCGCCATGCCCTTCCAGAGCTGCCACCACGCGGGAGTGCAGCCGTAGCGAAAGTCGAGGTCGGAGGCGGAGGCGACCGCGAGCACCTTGGGGGCAGGCATGCCGCCATTGTGTCAACGAGATCTGAAGGATCCGTTAGACCCCGTGGTATAAGGGGCGGCTTGGCCAATCCGCGTCTGCATCCGAGTCGCGTATCGGTGCAGTACGCCGTACGCCGGCCGCTGCTCACGTGGCTGAAGGCGCAGCCCGTCGCCGGCCGGCGCGTGCTCGACGTCGGTTGCGGCGACCGCCCGTACGAGCCGCTCTTCGCCGGGGCGGCGGAAGTGGTGGGCTTCGACCGGCCCGGGAATCCGTACGCCGACATCCACGGGTCGATCGAGGCGATTCCCGTCGAGGACGCGAGCTTCGACGTCGTCCTCTGCCTGCAGGTGCTCGAGCACGTCCCGGACCCGGGCGCGGCCGTCCGCGAGCTGAGACGGGTCGTGCGTCCAGGCGGCCTCGTGCTCGCGACGACGCACGGCGTCTACCCGTTCCACCCCAATCCGGAAGATCTCTGGCGCTGGACGGACACGGGCCTCGAGCGCCTGTTCGAGGAGAACGGCGAGTGGTCGTCGCTCACCGTCACGCCCGGTGCTGGGACTGCCCTGACCGTCGCGATGCTCGTGGCGCATCTCGCCGACCTCTTCTTCAAGCGTGCGCACGTGCGCCCGCTCGGCGCGCCGCTCGTGTTCGCGCTCAATGCCGGCGGCGAGGCGCTCGACCGCGCCGTGCCGCTGCTACGCGCGCCGGTGCCCGGCTCGCTGAACGCGAACTTCCACGTCGCCGCGGTGGGCTAGTAGGCGCCGCGGCGCGCGGCCACGGCCGGCAGCGTCTTCGCGAGGATCGAGATGTCGAGCCAGATCGACCAGTTCTCGAGGTAGTAGAAGTCGAGCCGAACGAGGTCGTCGAAGCTGAGGTCGATCCGCCCGGACACCTGCCACAGGCCCGTCATGCCCGGCAGCACGAGATAGCGCTTGCGGTGCCAATCCTCGAGCTGGACGTAGTCGCGCAGCGGCAGCGGACGCGGGCCGACGAGCGACATCTCGCCGCGCAGCACGTTCAGCACCTGCGGCAGCTCGTCGAGCGAATAGCGCCGGAGGAACCCGCCGATCCTCGTGACCCGCGGATCGTCCTTGATCTTGAAGAGCGGCCCCGATGCCTCGTTGGACGCCTCGAGCGCGGCCTGCCGGAGATTCGAGTCGACGTACATCGACCTGAACTTGAACATCCCGAACTCCTGTTGGCCGAGCCCGATGCGGCGATCGCGGTAGAAGATTGGGCCGGGAGAGTCGAGCTTGACGGCGAGCGCGATCAGCGCCCAGAAGGGCGATGCGAGCACGATCAGTCCGGTGCTCACGGCGATGTCGAACGCGCGCTTCACCGCCCAGTCGAGGCCGGCGAACACCGGCGGCCGGAGCTCGAACAGCGGAACGCCCTGACCGGGCACGTACTCGGCGCGCTGCGTGAGCAGCTCAGCCGTCGTCGGCGCGATCCGCACCTTGACGCCGCAGCGGTGAGCGTCCTCGACGAGATCGAGCAGCTCCTCCTCCCCGAGGCCCGCCCCGCCGACGATCAGCTCGTCCGGCCGGTACGCGACGAGAACCTCCTGCAGGTCGGAGAGCCGGCCGAGGATGGGAAGCCCGTCCGTTTCCGCATTCGCTGCGAGCACGCCGATGAACTCGTAGTCGATCCCGCTCCGACCGCGGCCGATCGCGCGACGGAGCGACATGAGCTGCTCTCCCTCGCCGACGAGAAGCGCGCGACGGCGAACGCCCCGGACGCGCCAGAGATCGGCGGTGACGACCTCGTAGCTCGCGCGCAGCGTTCCGATGACGAGCACGCTGAGGACGAAGCCGGTCAGGTACAGGCCGAACGTCGAATGTTGATAGCCCGTGCCGACCGAGAACGCGAGCGTCACCACAGTGACCAGCAGCAGCGACGAGACGATCCTGCCCGCGCCGGCACGACGCTCACGCGGCGCGTAGAGACCGGCCTGCCAGAAGACGAGCACGGTCACGACCATCAGGAACGGAAGCCAGTTCTGCTCGGCGTTCCACGGGATGCCCCAGAGGATCGGGCGCTCTCCGTAGTAGAGCTCGCGGAGCACGAGTGCCAGGTAGAGCGAACCGGCGAGCCCGCCGAGGTCGATGCAGACGAGCATCGCGACGCTGAGCGTCCGGCGCGCGAGAGCGCGGACCTGGATCCCCGACGGAAGCACCGGCACCGAGCGGATGTCGGCCGCGCCTGTGCCCGGGGGTTGCTCCGGCCGTGCGCCGTCGCCCGAACCGGTGCCGACAAGAGGCTTCGTTGCCACGAAGGAGCCATTGTACTGGCCTCCTGTGACCCCTTCGCGAGCGGTCAGATCTTCTCGGCCCTGCGGCCGAGCACCGCGAGCGATGCGACGAGCGCGTAGCGCCTGCGCGCGTCGAGCAGGTCGTAGTCGTGGAAGTACGCATGGACGTAGTGCGGTAGCGGCCGCAGGACCGCGCGGGCGAGCGAGCCCAGTGAATGTGTCGTCGGCAGGACGCCCGGCGACGGCTCGCCGCGCCGCGACGTGCAATCGACGAGCCCGAGCTCCGCGACGGTCGCTCGCACGGCCTCGTCGGTGTACCAGCCGCCGCCGCAGAAGTAGCGCGGCTCGAGGCCGCGCTCGCGCATCCACTCGGCTTCCCGGCGGACGCGCGCCGCGGGATCACCGTTGGTCGGCCTCGCATGGGTGGGGCTCGTCCAGTGCGTGTGCAATCCGAAGGGCACGCGTGCGGCGGCGGCGCGGGCGCGCTCGAGCCACGGCTCCTCCGCCTCGCCGTGCTCCGCATCGGGCGGGCGCATGAGCGCGATCACGTCGAAGCCCCCCGGGCGCCGGCGCTGGAGCCGGTCGAAGCGGTCCCAGGCGGCGTCGTCCAGCGGGCGCTCGACGTGGCAAGACACCACGGCGGCAGTCCCGGCTGACGGTGAAGGCACACTGTTGCCGATGTGCGGGATTTGCGGACTCTATTCGCCGTCCGGCGCCCCGCCTCCCGCCGTCGTCGACGCGATGCGCGCGCGCATCCGCCATCGCGGCCCCGATCAGGGCTCGACGGACGCATTCGGCGCGTGCGTGCTCGGCCACCAGCGGCTGCAGGTGCTCGATCCCGAGCTCGGTTACCAGCCGGTCGCGAACGAGCGCGGGGACGTCGTCGCGGTCTTCAACGGCGAGCTCTACAACTTCCCCGAGCTGCGTCGCGACCTGGCCGCGCGCGGGCACGAGGTCCGCGGACGCGGAGATACGCCGGTCATCCCCCACCTGTACGAGGAGTACGGACCGGCCTTCGTCGAACGCCTCGAGGGCATGTTCGCGATCGCGCTCTGGGACGCCGCCGAGCAGCGCCTCTTGCTCGCCCGCGACCGCCTCGGGAAGAAGCCGCTCGTCTGGACGCGCCTCGACGACGGCACGTTCGCGTTCGCGTCAGAGGTGAAGGCACTGCTCACCGTGCCCGGCGTGCACCGTGAGCCCGACCTGTCAGCGCTCGACTCGTACCTCGCACTGCAATATGTCCCTGGCGCGCGCACCGGCTTCCGCGACATCCATCGCCTCTCGCCCGCATCCGTGCTGATCGTCGACAGCACCGGCGAGCGCGAGGAGCGGTACTGGCATCCGCACGCGCACGTGGAGCAGCTCTCGGACGAGGCGTGGCTCGAGCGCGTTCGCGACGAGGTGACCGCGGCCGTCCGCGCGCGTCTCGCGTCCGACGTGCCGCTCGGCGCACTCCTCTCTGGCGGGATCGACTCGGCGGTCGTCGTCGCGCTGATGGCCGCGGCATCCGCGCAGCCGGTGCGCACATTCACGGTCGGCTTCGCCGACGCACGCTACGACGAGCGCGCGTTTGCACGCGCGGTCGCGCAACGGTACGCGACGCAACACGAGGAGATCGTCCTCGAGCCAGACGCGGCGGCAACGCTGCCGCGTCTGGCGGAGGCGTTCGACGAGCCGCTCGGCGACGAGGCGGCGCTGCCGCTGTTCCTCATCTGCGAGGCAGCGCGGAACGAGGTCACCGTCGGGCTCGTCGGCGACGGAGGCGACGAGTCGTTCGCCGGCTACGAGCGCTATGCGGCAGCGGCGCTCGCCGAGCACGTGCCGAGGCCGGTGGCGAGCGCGGGCGCGAGCATGTTGCGCCGGCTTCCTGCGGGTCGCCGGGAACGCCGGTCGCCGATCTTCCGCGCCGCGCGCTTCCTCGAGGCGGCGGCCGTCCCGCGGGCCGAGCGATACGGCCGGCTCATGCAGGTGTTCACGCTGCAGGAGCGTGCCGAGCTCTGGAGCGCCGCGGCGAAGGCCGAGATCGGCACCCTCACCTCGGCCGGCTTTCTGCTCGGCGCGCCGCCGGACGAGGGCACCACGGGCCTCCAGCTCCTGGACCTGAACACGTATCTCCCCGGCGACCTGCTTCCGAAGTCGGACATCGCCTCCATGGCGCACTCGCTCGAGCTGCGTTCGCCGCTGCTCGACCGCCGCGTGGTCGAGCTCGGTCTCTCGCTGCCGGACGGACTGAAACAGGAGGGCCGCACCGGGAAGATCGCGCTGCGACGCGCGTTCGCGGCGGAGCTCCCGCCGGAGGTCGCGGCTCGCGGCAAGAGCGGCTTCGGCCTTCCGCTTGCGGAGTGGTTTCGCGGCGACTTGCAACCACTCGCGCGCGAACTGCTCCTCGACGAGCGCGCGCGGAGCCGAGGCTGGTTCCGGCCCGAGGCGGTGGAGCGTCTCCTCTCCGAGCACGCAGCGGGCCGAGCGGACAACGGGCACCGCCTGTGGACGCTGACGATGCTCGAGCTCTGGCAGCGCACGCACGTCGACGTGAGCGCCGGAGCAACCGTCGCGTGAGGGTCGCGCACGTCCATCGCATGCGCGGCATCGGCGGATCGGAGCGCCACCTCCTCACACTGCTTCCCGCGCTTGCCGACCGCGGCGTCGAGCCCGTCTTCATCGGGCTCGACGATCCGGCCTGGGACCCTTCCGACTTCTACGACGCGCTGACCGTGCCGGCCGTGCGCATTCCCGCCCCGCGGGACGTCGACCCGTTGCTCCTCGCGCGGCTCGTGCGCGACGCGCGCGCCGACGTCGTGCACACGCATCTCGTGCATGCCGACCTGTACGGCGGCCTCGCCGCGAAGCTGCGCGGGACAACCCTCGTCTCGACGAAGCACAACGACGATCCGTTCCGCACGGGCGCCTTCCGTTTCGTCGAGCGGGGCCTCGCCCGCCTCGCCGACCGGGTCATCACCATCTCCGACTCGTTGCACCGTTTCACCGTCGAGCGCGTCGGCGTTCCTGCCGTGAAAGTGGAGACCATCCACTACGGGCTCGACGAGCCCCCGCGCGCGTGGGGGACGAACCCGCCTGACTCCGTCCCGCGCGATGCACGCATCGTGCTTGCCGTCTCGCGCTTGACACGACAGAAGGGCATCGACGTCGCCGTCGAGGCGCTCTCCTCCCTGCCCGACGACGTCGTCCTCGTCGTGCTCGGCGAGGGCCCGGAGCGGGAGGTCCTCGAGAAGCTCGCGCGCGAGCGCGCCGTCGAGTCGCGCGTCATCCTCCCCGGCCGCGTCCCGGACGTGACCGCGTGGCTTCGGCGAGCGTCGGTCTACGTGCAGCCGGCGCGCTGGGAGGGATTCGGCCTCGCCGTCCTCGAGGCGATGGTGTGCGGGCTTCCCGTCGTTGCGACGAACGTCAGCTCGCTGCCGGAGCTCGTCGCCGACGGCGAGACCGGCCTGCTCGTGCCGCCAGACGATCCTGCCGCCCTCGCACGCGCCATCGAGCGCGCACTCGCCGACCCCGCTCTCGGGCCGGCCGGGCTCGAGCGCGCACGGCGCGAGTTCTCGGTGCAGCGCATGGCCGACCGGACGGTCGCGCTCTACGAACGGCTCTGACGGAGGTTCCGAGCGACCGCGCGGTCGGCGCGCTCGGTGAGCGCAGGATCGACCACGGCTTCGACGATCACCCGTGACGCCGCATCGGCCGGCACGATCGGCGCGAGGCGGGCGAGGCGAGGCGGCACGAGCGGAACGATCCGCTTCGGGCGATACCCCGCCCGGCGCAGGAGATGCGCGACGGTGTCGGTCGTCCACTGGTGGTAATGCACCTCGGCGTCGAAGGGGTGCTCGCCGATTCTTCGCAACAGCGAGCGCACGGGTCGATAGCGAGGCAGGACGCTCGTCTGCAGCAGCAGCGAGCCGCCGGGCTTCAGCTTCGACGAGAGGCGGCGGAGAACGAGGCGCGGCGATTCGAGATGTTCGAGGACGTCCGAGACCCAGAGGTAGTCGAAGGCGCCGTCCGGGATCCGGCCGAGCTGCTCCGGATCTTCGAGGTCGGCGAGGAGCGCGTCGAGCCCGACCGCGCGGGTGAACGTCACACCCTCGTCGTCGTTGTCCATGCCGAGGCTGCCGGGCCCGAAGTGGATCAGGCACGTGCCGTACGAGGACCCGACGTCGAGCACGGCGGCCTGTTCGAGCGGCCATTCCTGCAGGGCGGAGACGAGGCGCTGCGGTAGATGGTCGTACCTCGTCGAGACGATCCGCTCCGTCTCCGCCGGATCGAGCGGGCTCTGACGTCGGATCGTCTCCCGGATCGATTCGAGCGATTGCGGCATCGGCGCTCAGCGATCAGCGCGCTCGAGCGCGTCCTCGTACAGCAGCTCCGTGCGCTCGGTGCAGAAGACCTGAAGGAACCGTGCGAGGGCCCTGCGCCGCCCCGCTTCGCCCATGCGCAGTGCGAGCTCCGGGTCGCCGGCGATGCGGACGATCGCCTCCGCCAAGGGCTCCGCCTCGCCGGGCGGAACGAGCAGGCCGGTCTCGCCGTCACGGACGAGCTCTCCGAGGCCGCCGATCGCCGCGGCGATGACGGGCCGGGCGCGCTCCATCGCCTCGAGCGCGACCATCCCGAAGCCTTCGCCCATCGACGGCACGACGACGACCGCCGAGTCCTCGATCGCCGGCTGGATCGGGCTCACCTGTCCGAGGAATCGCACGGCGTCGGCAACCCCGAGCTCACGCGCGAGCGCACGCAGGGCCGGCTCGAGCGGGCCGCGGCCGGCGATCTCGAGCTCGAGCGCGGGCAGCCGCTGTTTCGCGGCGGCGAAAGCCCGAAGCAACACGATGTGCCCCTTGATCGGAATGAGGCGGCCGACGCACAGGAGCCGGGGCACCTCGCCGGCGTACGGCGAAGGCTCGCCGTCGGCGTCGATGCCGTAGTGGACGATCTCGAAGCTCTCGCCGTCGAACCCCTCCACCTCCTCGAGGTAGCGGGCGAGCCCGCGCGAGATCGCGATCTCCACGTGCGCAAGGCTCGCCACCGCGCGATCGGCGACGCCGAAGTACGGCATCTCGCGGAACTCGTTGAAGCCATGCTTCGTCGAGAAGCGGACGGGAACGCGAGCCGCCGTGCCCGCGAGCAACCCGTACGTCTCCGCGTGCACGAGGTGGGTGTGCAAGATCATCGGACGCGCGCGGACGAGATACGCGACGAGCTGCCCGAACGCGATCGGGTCGACGTCGGCGCGGACGCGGATCGCGTCGAGCGGCACGCCCCGCGATCTCAGCGCCTCCGCGAACTGCCACGCGCCGGGCTCGTCCTCGTGGAGCATGAGCATGCGCACGTCCCAGCCGCGCTCGCGCAGCCGTGGCAGCAGCGCGAGCAGGTGCGCCTCCGAGCCGGAGATGCCCGCGACCTTCTGCATGTGTATGACCAATCCGCGTTTCATTTCTCGACCAGCCGGAGTATCGCGTCCGCCCACGTCTCGACGGAATGCTGGGTGCGAACGCGTTCCCGCAGCGTCTCGCCGATCGCGTGCCGTTGCTCGTCGGAGAGCGCCGCAAGCTGCTCGATTCGGTCGGCGAAGGTCTCGGGCCGCCCGCGGTCGAAGGCAAGCGGCGGATCGATGCCCGCGAAGAGCGTGTCGAACGCCGGATGCGACGCGATCACGGGCCGGCAGGAGGCGCACGCCTCGAGCACGATCTTGTCCGTGGAGATGAAGTCGGAGGCGACGACGTCCGCCTGCGCGTACACCGGCGGAAGCTCGGTGCGCGGGATCGGCCCGCCAACCGATGAGAACGCGCGATACTCCGGGCGGGCGACGAGGGCCTCGAGCTCGCGCTTGTACGCCGCTTCCGACTCCGAGCCCGCGGTTCCGAAGAGATCGATGCGGGCGTCGACGCCGCGCTCGCGCGCTATGCGCACGCCTTCGATCATCTCGTCGAGTTTCTTCGGCCGCGAGTAGCGCCCGAGCGACATCACGCGAAACGGTCGACCCGCAGCGGGAACGACCGGCTGGCACGGGAACTCGTTCACGTCGATGCCGTGGCCGATGCCGTGCGCCTTCCGCGACTGCAGCGGGAACGAGCGCAGGTCGAGGCTCGTGACGTCCGTGCAGACCAGCGTCGCGATCCTGAGCACGACGTGACCCTTCCAGTGCGTGTACCAGAGCACGAGCGGAACGCGGCGCGGGCGCACGAACGGCGCCGCCACGATCGTGTACAGCGGGACCATGTGGCCGACGACGCCGATGGGGCGGTCGCGCAGCTCGGACAGGAGCGCACCGATATAGCGCACGGCGCGCTGCGGACGAGTCGGCGCGCCGAAGACCCGGAGCCGGCAGTTGTCGGGCAGCGCGTCGTCGACGCCGCGGTCGCAGAGAACGACGACCTCGTCCACACGCCGTGCGAGCGCTGCAATCTTTGCTCTCGTCGCACCGAGATTCGGATCGGCGGGATCGACAACCTGGGTGATGAAGATGAGCTTCCGCTTCATCAGAAGATGTCGGTGTCGCCGAGCGAGAAACGGAACGCCGCGCGCTCGTGCGGCAGCGGCTCGTCCGGCTGCAGCGAACGGCCGATGAACCTGATCGCCTCGGGGGTCGGCAGGAAGCCGGCGGCGAGATACGTGCGGTACTCACCGGGGTTCGGCATGGCGATGAGGATGTCCGCGTCGGCCGCCCGCGCGCACCGGTTGAGCAGACGCACGCCGTCATCGCCGACGAGCTCGCAGACGAGCCCGGCGGAGATGCCGCGAAACACGCCCCAGCCGAGGACGGCGAAGCCGCGTTCGGTGGAGAAGCTCGCGTACGAGCGCGTCGACGCGCCGTAGCGCCAGTTGAGGTACTCCGCGCTCTTCACGAAGTGGTCAGCCCAGCCGGTCGCTGCGCGGCGGTAGATCTCCTCGTGCCGCTCGGTGAACTCCTCGACGGCACCGCGCACGCCTCCGGCCGGCTTGCCGTGCGCGCGCAGATGGCGGACGGCGCGCAACGGCCGCTTGGGGCGTGCCCACAGGCGCAGCCAGCAGAGCTCGTCCCAGCCGAGCTTGCCGACGAAGATCGGGCCGGCCATCGGGTTCGTGAAGCCGAGCGCGAGCCGGGCGCCCGCCTGCGCGGCCATGTCGTCGTTGTGCAGCTGCAGCCCCGAGAAGACGCCCTTTCCGCGCGCCGCCGGCCCCGTCATCACGTGGATGGTGAAGGTCGCCTCCCCCTCCCTGCCCGCGATGACCATCCGCGCGAAGGACTGGGCCGCGGCGCCGATCGTTGCGCCGTCCTCGACAGCGAGATTGAGGATGAAGTGGCCGGTCGGGTTCCGCTCGAACCACCAGTCGAACTCGTCCTCCGTCCAGGCGGTGCCCTCGTAGACCGCGCGCATCAGGTCCAGGAACTCGGCACGGTGCTCCGGCCCGTACGGAACGATCTCCCAGCCGCGAGCGGCCATTACCGCGACGTCGTGCCGAGCGCAGCGTTGAACAGCCGCCGCGCGTGCGTGCCCGTGACCGTGTCCTTGATCGCGATCAGGTCGCACGCGCCGGCGAGCACGAGCTCGAACGTTCGTGGCGAGTACGGCTCGACGTTGTAGCGGCGCAGCTGGAGCGGGTCGCTGCGCGGTGAGTTCGCACCCGAGACTGCGGTGAACGCAATGTCGTAGCCCGCCTGCTTCACCAGGCTCGGATGCACGGGCTTGTAGTCCGCCTCGGAGCCTTTGACGTACGAGAACGCGCGCACCGGCCGGCCGAGCCGCCGTTCGAGCTCGAGCTTCGAGATCGCGATCTCCCGTGCCGCCTCGTCGATCTCGAGCTCGGCGAGCGGCTTGTGGGAGATGCCGTGCGACTCGATGCGCACGCCGTAGCGCTCGAGCTCGCGAATTTCGTCCCAGTCGACGGTCGGATTGTGGACACCGTGCGCAGCGAGGTACCGCTCGTGCGGAAGTGGCTGCGTGTCGCCGACGTATGCGATGGGGACGAACTGCACGGCGGGATACCCGTGCTTCGCGAGGACCGGCGCCGCGTTGAGCAGATTGTCGCGATACCCGTCGTCGAACGTGATCAGCACTGCACCGTCGGGCAGCGGCTCCCCGCGGCCGTAGTGTGCGAGCACCGCGTCGAGGTCGACGACGCGGTATCCGAACTCCCGGAGCTGCGCCATCTGCTCGTCGAAGCGGTCAACGGGCATCGACATCCGGTTGTTCGGGAGGTCGTTGACCTTGTGGTACATGAGAACGCGCAGACTGCGGTCGGCGCCGTCGGCCGTCCCCACCCCGCTCGCGACCTCGCCGATGGCGCGGTAGACAGAGTTCTTGAGGAGCTGCTTGATCTGCTCGCGCATTGGGGGCTCAGGTTAGCCCGCGAGCACGTCGCGCACGAGCTGCTCGATGCGCGCGCCGTACTCGGCCGGCGTCACCACCCACTCCTCCCCCGTTCGCCGAGCGGCGGCGCCGAGCCGCTCGGCTTCGGCGCGGTCGGACAGGACGCGAACGAGCGCCGCTGCGAGCGCGTCCGGATCGTCGGGATCGACGAGCAACCCGTTCTCTCCTTCATGGACGACGTCGGGGATGCCCGCCCGGTTGCCGCCGACGATCGCGCGGCCTCGGCACGCTCCTTCGAGCGCAACTCTCGGCAGCCCCTCCGAGCGGGAGGGAAGGCACACGAGCCAGGCGTCGTCCATCGCCCGCGAGACCTCGTCCGCGTCGAGCTCCGGAGACCACTCCGTCTGCGCCGGCAGCTGTTCGGTCAGCGCGCGCACGCGGTCGCGCAGCGACCCGTCGCCGACGAGGTGCAGGATTGCGCCGGGCAGCTGCGAGGCGGCGCGAGGCCACGCTTCGACGAGGGTGTCGACGGCCTTGTAGCGCTCGAGCACGCCGACGAAGACGGCGCGAGGGGTTGCCGGCAGCGGTGCAGGCGGCCGCGCGAGGAACGCGTCGGCGTCGACGTACGACGGGAAGACGGCCAACGGCTCGACACCGAGCTCGCGCACGAGGCCCGAGGTCTGGGTCGACACGGTTCTCACGGCATCGGCCCGCGGCACGACGAGGCGGGGCAGGGCGTCGTTGACGGGATTCAGCAGGCGCCGAAACGGCGAGCCGTACAGCCGCGTCGACTCGTGCCAGTCACCCTGGACGTCGAGAATGAGCTTCGCGTCGTCCCGCGCCAGCCGCCGGCCGATCAGAAACGCGGCGGCCTCCTGGACGCCCTGGACGAGGGCCGCGTCGGGACGGAACGAACGAAGCTCGCGCGCGATCCGCGCGGGCAGGGCGAGGTAGTAGAGGGCACCGTCTGCGAACCCGGGACGACCCGGAGCGGCAAGACGGAACGGGCCGCCGCGGGTGGGCGCGCCGGCCGGGGCGGCCGCAAGGACCCGCGGTTCGACCACCGTTTCCACCGCGGCCCACTTCCGCTCCTGCGCGCCGGCGAGCGGCAACCGAATTCGCTCCCGTGAGACGAAGAGGACGCGTGGCCGCGTCATGCGGGGGGCAGCGTCTCGGCGAGCGCTGCGCAGACGCGCTCGATCTCGTCGTCGCGCAGATGCGCGTGAATGGGGAGGGAGAGCACTTCGTCCGCGAAGCGCGCTGCGCGTTCGCCGCCGCCGCGCTTCGGTGCGGCTGCCGCAAACGGCAACGCCGACAGCGTCGTCGAATAGTGGACGAGCGTCGCCACGCCGCGCTGCTCGAGCGCCGCGCGCACGGCGTCGCGTTGCGGAACACGGACGACGTACTTGTGGAACACGTGCTCGCGGTCGACCGGACGCTCTGGAACGACGGCGGCCCGCGACGCGAGCGCATCGCCGTATGCGGCCGCGACGCGCTGTCGCGCCCGCAGCCACTGTTCCTCGTACGCGAGCTTCACGGAGAGCACTGCGGCGACGATGGACGACATCTGCGCGTTCTGGCCGACGCGGTCGAATGTCCCTGCACTCGACTTGCCATGGTGGCTCAGCGTGCGGACCGTCTCCGCGACTTCGTCGTCGTCGGTGAGCAACGCGCCGCCGCTGCCGGGTGCGCTCACGACCTTAGTCGGATCGAAGCTGAAGCAGCTCACGACTCCGGCCGAGCCGGCGGAACGCCCGTCGCGCACGCCGCCGAGCGTCTGCGCGGCGTCCTCCACGAGTAGAAGGCCGTGCTCCGCGGCAAAACGCTCGAGCGCGGCCGCGTCGCCCATGCGCCCGTAGAGATCGACGTACACGAGCGCCTTCGTCCGGTCGGAGACGAGTGTCGCAGCGTGGTCGAGGTCGAGCTCGTAGTCGTCTCCGATGTCGGCATAGACGGGAACGGCGCGCGTGCGGAGCACGGACGATGCGGTGGCCGCGAACGAGAAGTCGGGGACCATCACCTCGTCCCCCGGGCCGATCCCGAGGGCGGCGAAGGCGAAGTAGAGCGCATCCGTGCAGGAATTCACCACGACCACGTGCTTCCGCCCGGCGAGACCGGCGAGCTCGCGCTCGAAGTCGGAGATCCAGGGGCCTTGCAGGAGGCGGCCGGACTCGAAGACCTCTTCGACGCGCGCCATGATCGGGTCGCGCAGCGCCTCGAACTCGCGGTCGAGCGCGAAGTATGGGATCACGCCAGTACAGGCGCGCCGGTGGGAAGCGCGCTCAGGAATTCGAGGTATTCCTCGACGCCGCGCTCGAGCGAGTAGCTCGGCTCGTACCCCACGAGCCGGCGTGCCTTGTCGATGTCGAGCGCGCCCCGCTTCGGCCGGAAGTCGTCGGACTTGACGGAAACCTCCACCGGCATGTCCGGGTAGCGCGCGCGAAGGATGTCGTGCAACTCGGTGAGCGTCCGGCCCTGTCCCGCGGTGATGTTGAACGTCTCGTTCTCGACCGGCGAGAGCAGCGTCTTCACGAGACCGCCGGCAACGTCCTTGACGTACGAGAAGTCGAGCGTGGTGTGGTCGGGGTCGACGACGGTGAGCGGCCGGCCCCACAGCGCACATTCGACGAAGCGCTGCACGATGCGGTCGTTCATGTCCGTCGGGCCGTACACGGCCGACGGACGCACGATCGCGTACGGCAATCCGCGGGCGCGCGAGAACGTCTCGACGATCACCTCGCCGGCCAGCTTGAAGCCGCCGTACGGATCCTTCGGCGCCGGGCGCGCGTCCTCGGGCATCGGCGTTTGCGTGAAGTCGCCGTAGACCATGCTCGACGACACGTATAGGAACTTCTTCAGGTCGAGCTCGAGCGCGAGCTCGACGAGGTTGAACGTGCCGCGCAGGATGCTCTCGAACGCGTGGTCGGCTCTGACGCGCGCGACCGTAGCGAGGGGCAGTGCACCGAGATGGAGCACGTAGTCCGGCCTGACCTCGAGCACGACCCGTCGCAGCTCGTCGCGAATCTCCGTCGAGGCGACGACGACGCGCGCATCGCGCAGCAGGACCTCGCGGCGGTAGTGGAGGTTGTGCCAGTGCTGGGCCTCGAAGGAGTACGCGTAGGTGAGCAGGGGGTCGACGACGACCACCTCGTGCCCGCCCTCTGCGAGAGCCGCACAGGCGTGGGACCCGATGAAGCCTGCGCCTCCGGTCACCAGTACGACGCTCATCCGCGGGCCAGCCTAACCGCTGTGACGACCTCGTCAGCCCAGTGCTCGACCGAGTGCTCGGCCTCGACGCGCGCACGCAAGCGGCGCCGGTCCGTATCCGGCAACGCGCTCGCCGCTCGGATCGCCACCGCCAAACCGGCGGGGTCGCCGTCCGTGAACCGCAGCTCGCTCGGAAGCAACCCGTCGAACACCGGCGATGCCGCCACGACGGGCGTGCACGCGGCGAGCGCCTCGAACACGACCTTGTCCGCGCTCATGCCGTGCGTGGCGTTCACCAGGACGTCCGCCTCGGCCAGGAGCCCGGGCACCTCGCCGCGCGGCACGGCATCGAGTAGGCGCACGCGCTCCTCGAGACCGAGCTCGCGCACAAGCGCGGCGAGGCGTGCTCGGACGATCGCGTCGTTCGGGGTCGCCTCCTCTCCCCGCACGGTGAGCGAAGCGCCGCGAAGCGCAGGGAGCGCTCGGACGGCGACGTCATGTCCCTTCACCTTCGAGTAGCGGCCGAGCGACAGAAGGCGCACACCGTCGTGCCGCGACCGCTCGGTGCATTCGAACCCGTCGGTATCGATGCCGTGCCCGATCGCACGGATCTTCGGCGAGGAGACCGGGACGCTCCGCTCGTCGACGCTGAGGATCGTGTCGACGACACGGAGAGAGCGGTAGAAGTTGCGGCCGCCCTGCTGCTGCGTGAACCAGAGGAGCACGGGAACGCGGAGCGGGCGGAGGAGTGGCGCGGCGAGCACGGCGTAGACAGGCGACATGTGTGCAAGGAGCGCGGCGGGCCGTCCCCGGGCGAGCTCGCGCGCGAGCGCGGCCTCGAAGCGCAGTCCGCGCAGGATCTGCGTGGGCGCAGCAAAGCTGCGGAAGCGGACGTTCGCGGGCAACGCATCGACAGTCGCGGCGGCTGCGATGACCACCACTTCGTCGAACCGCGTCGCGAGTGCCGCCACCATGTCTGCCGCCGCACCGAGCGTCGGATGCTCGCGATCGACCTGCTGCGTCACGAAGACGAGCTTCGTCATCGGCGGAGCGAGTCCACGAGCTCACGCGTCCGGGTCGCGAACTCCTCGGGCGACTGCAACCAGCGAGCGGATGAAGCGCGTGCGCCGTCCGCGAGGGATCGAGCAAGCTGTGGGTCGGAGAGAGCGCGGACGAGCGCGTCGGCGAGCGCCGCGGCGTCACCGGGCGGCACGAGAAGCCCGCTGGTGCCGTCCTCGACGATGTCGGGGATCCCTCCGGCTCTCGCGCCGACGACACCCCGCCCGCGCGCGAACGCTTCCATCGCAACACGCGGCAGCCCTTCGGAGAACGACGGCAGCACGAGAACGGTCGCAGCGTCGAGCGCCGCCGCCACCCCGGACGAGGGCAACCGCTCGTCCCACGTCACGCGGTCCGGGAAATCACGGACGAGCTGCTCGGAGACGGCGTGCTCCCGCCCGCGCCCGACGAGGTGCAGCGTCGCGTCGGGGACGCTCGGTGCGGCCAGCCGCCACGCTTCCGCAAGCCCGTGCACGTTCTTGTACCGCTCGAGCACGCCGACGAAGAGCGCCCGCGGGCGCTCCGGCAGCGGCGCAGGCGGCGTCGCCGAGAAGGCTGAGACGTCGAAGTACGTCGTGAACGTCGTCGCCGGCTCCACACCGACGGCGCGAACGAGCCCGCTCGTGAACGGCGAGACGGTGCGGACGGCGTCCACGCGGCGAACAGCCGCGCGCGCAAGCGTCGTGCTCACCGGCTCGAGCAGACGGCGCAGCGGCGATCCGTACAGCCTCGTCGCCGTATGCCAGTCGCCGTGCACCTCGAGGACGACGCGGGCACGCGAGCGCGCGAGCGCGCGCGCGGCGAGGACGGAGCTCGCCTCGTAGGGGCTCTGGGCGACCACGACGTCCGGGCGGAACCGCCGCAGCTCTTCCGCGACGCGGAGCGGCAGCGAGAGGTAGAACGCCGGCGAGCGTCCGGGCACGAGCCGGAAGCGGCCGTCATCCGCTGTGTCGCCTCCTGCGAGCACGCGCAGCTCCATCTCCGCTGCGAGTGCGTCCCACTTCCGGGCGACGCTCGGGTCGAGCGGCAGCCGGTACCGCGTTCGGCTCACGAAGAGCACGCGCGGCTTCATGCGACCGCGGCCTCGAGCGCCTGCTCGATTTGGGAGAAGACCGCGTCGCGGTCGTACGCACGCACCGACTCGGCGGCCGCCGCACGCAGCCGCGCGCGCAACACGTCGTCGGAGAAGTAGCGACGGACCGCGCCTGCGAGCGCTTCGCCGTCCCCGGCGGGGACGAGCAGCCCGTTCTCACCGTCGCGGACGACCTCGGCGACGCCGCCGACGCGCGTGGCGATGACGGGGGTTCCGGCCGCGAGCGCCTCGACCACGGAGTGCGGGAAGTTCTCCCAGCTCGAGGACAGGATCGCCGCGTCGGCTGCGCGGAAGAGCTCGAGCACACGCTTCCGCGGCTGTGGCCCGAGGAACTGCACATGCGGGCCGGCGAGCGCCTCGAGCCGCGCGCGCTCGTCGCCGTCGCCTGCGATCACGAGTGAGACCCCCTCGACGGCGCCGGCCGCCTCGAGCGCGAGCTCGAGCGACTTCTGCACGGAGAGTCGCCCGGCGAACGCGAGCGTTGGGCCGTTCATGCCAAAGGACCGCCGCAGCTCATCGCGCGGCGCGAGCTCTGGTACCGGCGGCGCCGCGTTCGGGAGCACGCTGACGCGGCCTGCTGGAACGCCCCAGGAGACCGCCAGCGTGCGCAGGTAGTCGCTCGGGCAGAAGACGTGCGCCGCACGCCGCAGCTCCAGGTCGCGCGCGAGGCGGAGCGCAGCGACGCGGAAGCCGGAGCGCGACTGGAACGCGTCGACGTCACCAGCAACGACGCCGCGGCGACGTGCCCGCTCGAACGCCGGATCGGCGGTGAGCTTCACGACGTACGGCCGGCGCGCCAAGGTCGCTCCGGCGAAGCTCCGCCCGAACATGCCCGTCGTGTAGACGACGTCCGCGCGAGCGGCGCGCGCGCGCACGAGCGCGATGCCGCGCAGATGCCGTACGCCCGGCGGAAGCGACCGCGGGACCCAGTGAACGTCGTATGCCTCCGACTGCGGCGCCTGCGACGCCGTCGTCACGACCTCGACGTGGTGCCCGCGTTCGTCGAGAAAGCTCGCGACCTCGGGTGCGTGACTGGCCGGTCCGCCGACGTCCGGCGGCCAGATGCCCGAGACGACGAGCACCCTCACGTCGACAGCCCCACAATCTCCGGCTCGAGCGGAACGACCGCGGAAGGAGGCGGCTCTCGCCGGATCCGCGCGAAGAGCACCGCCCATGCGAGTGCGAACACGATGCTCGAGGCGAGCACTGCGATCGCGGCTCCCCGCGCTCCCCAGAGCCAGCCGAACGTGATGGCGAGCGGCAGCAGCACGGCGGTCTCGATCCCGTGCGTCCAGATGCGGAGCTTGGGCCGGCCGATCGTGACGGCGAACGACTTCGACCAGCCGACGACGAACTGCACCGCGCCGGCGGCAACGATGATGCGGGCCGCATCGACGGCGCCGAGGTTCTTCGACTCGAACAGCAGGCGCACGATCTGCGGCATGAAGACGAGCAGGAGCGGGAGAAGAACGATGCTGCCGACGGAGGCGAGCAGCGTGTACCGGCGCACGCCCGCGAAGACTTTCTCGATGTTGCCGCGCTCCCAGTCTCGCGTCTGCTCGCTCAGCAGCACGAGTCGGATCGGCGCCGACACAGCGTTGAAGCCCGTCTGCGGAGACTGCGCGACGCGGAAGAGGCCGACCTGGGCCGCGGTCGAGACCATGCCGAGCAGCATCGGCGTGAGCGTTGAGCGCAGCGACACGACGCCGGTCGCTGCACTCGACTGTCCGATGAAGCGCAGGATCTCGCGCCCGTCCTCGCCCAGCGGCCTGCTGTCGCCGCGCGGGAACCGGTGGAACGCAAGGAGACCGGCGATGCCGATGGCCGCCGACGCGACGACCTGCGCGAGCACGATCGCCGCGACCGTCCACGTGAGCCCGAAATGCGATCCGGCGGCGATCGCGGCAAGACGAAGCGCCATCGAGAACGCGAGAAACCCGCCGCGCACGTCGTAGCGTCCGCGCAGCATGAGCGGGACCGCGGCCATTCCCTCCGGTGACTGCGCAAGCGGGAGCAACGCCGAGAGCAGCAGCGGCGTCCGCAGCTCGGAGTGATGGAAGACCGTTCCTGCCCCGAGGCCGAGGCCGACGAGCGCGACGCCCGCCAGGATCGCACCGACCGCCTTGAAGACGAACGTCCGCCGGAAGAGCCGGCGGAGCCGGCCCCAGTCCTCGCGCGTGATGTAGCGAAAGCCGAACTTGATCAGCGCCTCCTCGATCGTGAGGTCGAGGAGCGTCTGGAAGAAGCCGGCGGACGCGATGACCAGCGTGAAGAGGCCGAGAACCTCGGTCGAGAACACCCGGGCGGCCACGATCGTGCCGAGGAATCCGAGCACGATCGAGGCGTACGTGCCCGCGGCTGCACCCGCTCGCCGCCGGAGGACCGTGCCGTCCATCAGTGGGCCAGTGTAGTGAGGGCGTCGTCCGGCTCCCCATTAGAGTGGCCCTCTGATGGCGAAGGCGCTCGTCACCGGCGGGGCAGGCTTCATCGGCTCGAACGTCGTCCGAGCTCTGCTCGAGCGCGGCGACTCGGTGCGCGTGCTCGACAACTTCTCGACCGGCAACCGGGCGAATCTCGAAGACCTCGACGTCGAGATCGTCGAAGGTGAGCTGCGGAGCTACGAGCGCGTCCATAACGCCGTGCGCGGCACGGAGGTCGTCTATCACCTCGGCGCGCTCGGCTCGGTTCCGCGGTCCGTCCAGGATCCGCTGACCTCGAGCGCGGTCAACGTCGAGGGGACCCTGAACGTCCTGCTCGCGGCCCGTGACGAGGGCGTCCGCCGTGTCGTCTTCTCGTCATCCTCGTCGGTCTACGGCGCGAAGCGCGAGCGCCCCGTCGACGAGTCGCTGGCCGCCGATCCCATCTCGCCGTACGGGGTCGCGAAGCTCGCGGCGGAACGCTACTGCGTCAGCTTCAGTCGCGTCTACGAGTCCTTCGAGACCGTCGTGCTGCGCTACTTCAACGTCTTCGGGCCGCGACAAAGCCCGTTCTCGCAATACGCGGCCATGGTCCCGCTCTTCATCACGGCGATCGCCGCCGGCGAGCCGGTCACGGTCTACGGCGACGGCGAGCAGTCGCGCGACTTCACGTACGTCGCCAACGTCGTCGACGCGACGCTGCGCGCTGCGAATGCCGAGGGCGCGAGCGGCCGCATCTTCAACGTCGCGGCGGGCTCGCCTGCGAGTGTGAATGCGGTCGCCGAGGCGATCGGCCGCATCCTCGACAAGCCCGTGGAACGCAGCTTCGAGCCGCCGCGTCCCGGCGACATCCGCGACTCATGGGCCGATGTGACCGCGGCGAAAGAGGTTCTCGGCTACACGCCGTCAGTGGACCTCGAGCAGGGCCTGCAACGCACCATCGAGTACCTCGTTGCCTGAGACAGTCAAGGTCTTGCGGGTCATCGCCCGCCTCAACGTCGGAGGGCCTGCGCTGCACGTCGCGTACCTGACCGCAGGCCTTGCGCCGCGCGGGTACGACACGACGCTCGTCGCCGGGACGATCGCGCGAGGCGAGGAGTCGATGGCCTTCGTCGCCGACGCGCACAACGTGCATGTCGAGACGCTGGGCGATCTCCATCGCGAGATCTCACCGATTCGCGACCTGCGTGCCATCGTGCAGCTCGCGCAGCTGATCCGGCGTGAGCGGCCGACGATCCTGCACACGCACACGGCAAAGGCGGGCGCGGTCGGGCGGATCGCCGCGCTGCTCGCGCGCGGCGCGCGGCCCCCGATCGTCATCCATACGTTCCACGGCCACGTGTTGCGCGGATACTTCGGCCGGGTCAAGACGTTCGGCTTTCGCACGCTCGAGCGCTGGCTCGCGCGCACGAGCACCGCGCTCGTCGCGGTCAGCCCGGAGGTTCGCGACGACCTGGTCGCGCTCGGCGTCGCGCCGGCCTCGAAGTTCACGGTGGTGCGCCTCGGCATCGACCTTCCCCGACGTGTCGACAACGACGCCGCACAGCGGCGCGAGGCGCGGCGTCAGATGGGTCTCCGCGACGAAGCCTTCGTCGTCGGCTGGGTCGGCCGCATGACGGCCGTGAAGCGGACGGAGCTCGTCGTACGGGCGTTGCAGGACCTCGTCGCACGGAATGTCGACGCATTCGTCGTGCTCGTCGGCGACGGCCCCGACCGCGATCAGCTCGAGCGCTATGCACACGAGCTCGGAGTGATCAAGCGCTGCCTCTTCCTCGGGTATCAGGAAGACGTCGCCCGCTTCTACGACGCCATCGACGTGCTCGTGCTCCCGTCCATCAACGAGGGCACGCCCGTGAGCGTCATCGAAGCCCTGGCCGCCCGCCGGCCCGCGGTCGCCACACGCGTCGGCGGAGTGCCGGACGTCGTCCGCGACGGCATCGACGGCTTCCTCGTCGACGCGGACGACGTGGACGCACTCGCCACGCGGCTCGCAGAGCTCGCGGCCGACCCGGAGCTGCGCGCGCGGATGGGCGAGGCCGGCCACGCCCGGGTCATCGAGCGCTACGCCGTCGCCCGTCTGGTCGACGACGTCGACCGGCTGTACCGCGAATTGCTCGCCGAGCGCGGCCTGCCGTTACCGGGCTAGCCGCGCGGAACCTTCAGGAAGGCGTTCCAGGCGGGCTTGTGCTTGCCGGTGTCCGTCTCGAGGCCGGACTGCCAACCGCCGAGGCTCGGCTCGTCCTTGATGAGGAACCAGAGCAACATGTCGATGCGCGGGTTCGCACGCGCCATCGCATACACCTGCGTCAGGTAGGCCGCTTGCTTGGCCCAGCTCACGCCGAAGGACTTGTCGGGCGGATTCGTCTGATAGCCGTACTCCGTGATCCAGAGATGCTTCGGGCCGTACAGCTTCGTGATCTCGGCCAGGAGCACGTTGATGTTGCCCATCTGGATCCGCCTGGCGGTCTTTCCGGTCGGCACGTACGTTGGCGACTCGTTCGGCGCCGCGTAGTACGGATGGTGGGCGTAGACGTCGAACTTCTTCATCCCCGCCTTCTTCGCGGCGATGAGGAACGAGATCGGATCGACGGAGGGACGTGAGGTTGTGGGCGCGTCGTTGCCCTTCGGGGCGGTGACGCCGCACGCGACCGTCTCGCCGGAGACGCCGGCCGAGTGAATGCCGGTGTAAATCGCGTTGCAGATCTTCGCGTACGACACCGCGCTCTCGATCACCCACTTGCCTCCTGCACGCTTGTACTGCGGCGTGAGGAAGACGGGGTTGTTCGGCTCGTTCCAGGCGGTCCACAGCTTGACGGCCGGGAGTGGGTCGGTCGGGCTCTCGAGCGTCGGCTGCTGCTGCCAGGCGGGAGGCACGTAGAGCCCGCTGTAGCGCTGAGCCGCCGCAGAGGCGAAGTCCTCGAGCTCCTGCGGATTCGTCGGCGCGACCGTCCGCGCCGCGCCGCCATTCGCCCACTTGGGCGTGAACAGAATCGAGAAGACGACCTTGATGTGGTACGTGGCCGCATAACGCATGAGTCGGTCGTAGAGCGACCAGTCGTACGCGGGGTCGCCGGGATCGGTCGGATCGGTCGGCTTCGCGCCGCGCGACACGGCCCATTGCGTCCCGCCCCAGTACAGGTTCACGCGCAGCACCTGCGCGTTCAGCGCCTTCAGCGCCTGGAAGCCGGTGACGGGGTTCCCGTACAGCGTGTCCGCCTCGTCGTTGATGCCGACGAGCAAGTGGCTGGTGGTCGCGACGGCGTGCTTCTTCGGCGAGGCGGTGGCGGCCGACACGGCGAGGCCGGCGGCGGCGATGACGAGGACGACGATCGCGGCAACACGCTTAGACACTGAGTGACTCCCGTTCGTTCGCTTCCAGGACGCGCCGCAGACCTTCTTCGAGGCCGACCTGCGGCTCCCAGCCCAGCAGCTGCCGGGCTCGGGTGATGTCGGGCTGGCGCACCTGCGGATCGTCGACAGGCAGCGCCTCGAAGACGATCTCACTCTTGGAACCGGTGACGCGTACGACGTTCTCGGCAAGCTCGAGCAGCGTGAGCTCCTGCGGGTTGCCGATGTTCACGGGCAGGTGCTCGCCACTTTCGGCGAGCAGCACGAGCCCGCGGATCAGATCGTCGACGTAACAAAAGCTGCGCGTCTGCGAACCGTCCCCGAACACGGTGAGCGGCTCGTTCGCCTGCGCCTGCCGGATGAACGTCGGGATCGCGCGGCCGTCGTTCGGCCGCATGCGCTTCCCGTACGTGTTGAAGATGCGAACGATGCACGTGTCCACGCCCTGCTGGCGGTGGTACGCCATCGTCAACGCCTCGGCGTATCGCTTCGCCTCGTCGTAAACACCGCGCGGCCCGATGGGGTTGACGTTGCCCCAGTACGTTTCGGGCTGCGGGTGGATGGCGGGGTCGCCGTAGACCTCGCTCGTCGACGCGAGCAGGAACCGCGCGCGCTTGAACTTCGCCAGTCCCAGCGCGTTGTGCGTCCCGTACGAACCGACCTTCAAGGTCTTCAACGGCAAGCGCAGATAGTCGATCGGGCTCGCCGGGCTCGCGAGATGGAACACGAGATCGACCCCCTCGTCGACCGCGAGGTGCTCCGTCATGTCGTGGTTCACGAACGAGAAGCTGTCGCCGCGCAGATGCTCGACGTTCTGCAACGAGCCGGTCTCGAGGTTGTCGACGCAGATCACGCGGAGGCCTTTGGCCACCAGGTGATCGCACAGGTGGGATCCAAGGAAGCCCGCGCCCCCCGTCACGACCGCCGTTGCCATCGGGTCGATGCTAGCGACGTTGTCGGCGGGAGACGGGGACTTAACGAAGGATTTACCGCTTGAACCGGGGATTCAGCGCAGATCCTTGTTCGACTCCATGTCGAACCACATGGCGAACAGCGTGAGCTGCGACCCCGAGATGAGGAGCAGCGCGATGAGCACGACGGTGCCGACGCTGACCTGGTTGCCGGCGAGGCGGAAGCCGAGCTCGACGAACCCGAGCACGAGGCCGACGAACGTCGCGAGGAAGCCGAAGGCGTAGAAGAACACGAGCGGATGGAAGTCGCGGATGACGTACTTCTGCCGCAGGCGCCAGAAGAACCCGCGCACGAGCAGCCACGAGATACGCGGGACGACGCGCCGGTACCTGATGCCCGAGCGCTCGCCGACGCCGTACACCGGCCGGGACGGGAAGTCGCGCACACGCGCGCTCCACACGTTGAGGTGGACGAGCAGGTCGTTCGGGAACCCGTAGCCGGTGTAGACGCGATCGAGGTCGAGCTGCGCGAGCATCGGCCGCGCGATCGCCGTGTACCCGGACTGCGAGTCGGCCACGTGCCAGTAGCCCGATGCGATCTTCGTCAGCATGGACAGGATCGCGTTGCCGATGTAGCGCGTGCGCGGAATCAGCACCCAGGCCTGGCCGGTGAAGAGCCGATTCGCCTTCGCGTAGTCGAGCTCGCCGCGCGCCACCGGCTGCACGAGCGTCGCCAGATCGGCGGGATCCATCTGGTTGTCGGCGGCCATCACGCAGACGACGTCGAGGTCGTGCTCGAGCGCCCGCTGGTAGCCGGTGACGATGGCGGCGCCGACACCGCGGTTCCGGTCGTGCGAGATCACCTCCACGCGTGCGTCGCCGAACGAGCGCGCACGGTCCGCGGTCGCATCGCGCGAGCCGTCGTCGACGACGAGGATGCGGTCGACGAACGCAGGGATTCCTCCGAGGGTCTCCCCGATGAGCGCCTCCTCGTCGTGCGCCGGCACGACGACCCCGACGCGCTTTCCCTCGAGCATCAGACCGAGCGGCGGCGCGCGACGACTGCGGCCACGCGATCCCAGAGCAGCGCGGCGAGCCCGCCGAGCACGAGGCCGATCAGGCCCGCGACGACGACCGAGTTGCGCCGGCTCCGCGCCGTCACGCGCGCGGCCGACGCAGGTGTCACCACCGATGGCTCCTCGATTGCGGTCGCCTGGTGCAGAAGCTGCGTCGTCGACGAGAGATCGCTCTCCGCCGTGTTGAGCTGCACCTGGAGCAGGAGCTTGTCCGTCGTCGAGACGTTCGAATCGGCGAGCGCAGCATTGAGCGCCGTGATGCCCTTCTGTTCCTGGGAGAGCTGACCCCTGAAGCTCTGGATCTTCTCGACCGCGTAGCCGGAGATGCGCGAGATGACGGCCTTCGAGAGCTGGTTCGCGGCGCAGGCCGCGACCTTCTTCTTCGCGGACAACACGGTGAGGGAGACGAGCGGGTTCTGCCCGTTCTTCGACAGGCTGCCGGAGATCGGCTTCGTCGAGATCCCGGAGCGGAACGTCCCCACCTTCGCCTTGCAGATCTCCCCGACCCGCTGGTCGACGGCGAGCGAGTGCGCGACCGTCCCGACCGAGCTCGGGTTCGTCTGCAAGCCCTGCAGCGCGACGTTGCCGCTCGCCGTGTACGGCTGCCCGAGATAGAGGTTCGCCGACGCGCTGTATCGCTGGCTGCCGCCGAGCGCGACCGCATAGCCGACGATCGCGCCGAGCACGATGCCGCCGACCGGCACCCACCACCGTGCGGCGAGGAGCCGCCAGTAGCGGGAGAAGTCGATCTCCTGCTCGGCCTCGGGATCGCTCATCGCGCGGCGACTCTAGCGGAGGCCCAGGCCCACATCCGCGCGAGACCGTCCGCGAGCGGCACACGCGGCTCCCATCCGAGCGCGTCGCGGATCCGGGAGACGTCGGCCTTCGTGCGGCGCACGTCGCCTCGGGCGCGGTCGACGTGCCGGACCTCGAGGCCCCGCCCCGAGATCCGCTCGAGCAACGCGATCGCCTCCAGCATCGAGGCCTCCTCGCCGCCGCCAACGTTGTACAGGGCGCCGGCCGGGGCGCCGCCCATGGCGGCGATCGTCGCCTCGACGACGTCAGCCACCTCGGTGAAGCTGCGCGACTGCTCGCCGGTGCCGTAGACCTCGAACGTCGCTTCGGAGGCGAGCGCGTCGCAGACGCGGCGGAAGAACATGTCGGGACGCTGGCGCGGCCCGTACACGGTGAAGTAGCGAAGCCCGACGGCGTCGAGGCCGAAGCTCACCGCGTATGCGCGCGCGAGCTCCTCGCAGGCGACTTTCGTGATGCCGTACGGCGAGATCGGCTCCGGCCGTGCGTTCTCGGGCGTCGGGTACCGCTCCGCCTCGCCGTACACCGAGGACGACGAGGCGTACACGACGCGAACGCCGGCCTCGGCGGCGGACTGGAAGACGCGCTGCGTCACGAGCACGTTGCGGCGCAGGTAGAGCGGAAAGGCATCGCCGAAGCTACGCACGCCCGGCTGGCCCGCCAGATGGAACACGCCGTCCACGCCGTCGAGCTCGAGACTCTCGTCGGCGAGGTCGATGCGCGCCACGTCGAGGCCGCGTGCGTTCTCCTCCTTCTCTGCCAGGTCGTAGTAGTCGGTGAAGGCGTCGACGGAGACGACGTCGTCGCCGCGGGCACGCAGCGCCTCGGCCAGGTGCGAGCCGATGAAGCCTGCAGCTCCGGTGACGACGTATCTCATTGCTTCGGGACCATTCCATAGACGACGCCGTACCCGATGAGGAACAGCTTCCCGCGCTCGGCGACGACGGGCGTGTACTTGCCATCCGGGAACGTCCACAGCTCCTTGCCCGTGCGTGCGTCGAGCGCGTACGTCCGTCCGTTCTTCAGGTGCGGCTCGTGCAGCGTGGCGAAGTAGACGACGCCATCGACGACGACCGCCGAGCCGGAGATCGGTCCGCCGGCGTGGAACTTCCACCGGACTTCACCGGTGCCGGTGTCGAACGCGAAGAAGTTCCCGCTGTAGGAGCCGACGAGAACGCGCTGCTGCCAGATCGCAGGTGACGCGTACACGTAGCCGCCGGTGGAGTGCGACCACAGTCGGTGGCCGTCCGTCGCGCCGAATGCGTACACCTTGCCGTCGGTCGAGCCGATGTACACGCGGCCGTACGCGACCGCCGGCGTCGAGTAGAAGTACGAGCCGCCGAAGAGTCGCGGCTGCGCGGACCCCTTCCAGACGACGCGGCCCGTGCGCGACAGGGCGTACACGTGACCGTCATAGGCGCCGACGTACAGCCGGCCGCCTGCGTAGGCGAGTGCACCCTTGATCGCACCCTTGGCGACGTGCCGGTGCCACACGACGCGACCGTGATTCGCGTCGAACGCCCACACGTCGCCGTTCCAGTCGCCGACGTAGAGGCGATTGCCGACGAGGAGCGGCGAGCTCTCGGACGGGCCGATCCGCTGCTGCCAGTGGATCTTGCCGTGCCCGACGCCGAACGCGATCACCTCGCCGTCGACACCGTGCCCGCCGTTCTGCGCGTTGCACGGCGGCTGATTGAGGAATGCCTCGTAGACGGTGCCGTGCGCGTGCGGGCCGATCGCCGGCGATGCGGCGACACAGCGGTGCGCGTGGTACTTCCACGCGTACTTCCCTGTGCGCGCGCTGATCGCGGCGAAGGTTCCCTTGTTCGTCGAGAAGAAGAGCCGGTTGTAGCCGATGGACGGCGGGAACTCGATCAGGCTGCCGGCCTGGTAGCGCCACACGGTGCGGAACGGCGGGCGGAGCGCGATCTGCACCGAGCGCGTCCGGTCGGGAGAGAAGCCGTACGTCGGCCAGGGCACGTCGGGCGGAGGCGGCTTCGGCGCCGCCTCGGTGGGGACGTAATCGGTCGTGGTCGACCCGCGCTCGTCGGCGCTCTGGTGCAGCCGGTGGACGATGTACGCGGTGAGCGCGCCGCCGGCGAGAACGGCGACGGCGGCAAGGACGATCAGGAGGCGGCGCACGCGCGGGCCAGCTTAGGTCATGCGCTAGCGTGAGCGCCCGTGCGCACCCGCCGGGCCGTGTTGCTGCTCGTCCTCGCAACGTCCCTCCCGCGGCTGCTGGCTCTCCTGCACGAGCGCGGCTCGATCCTCGTCAACAACGTCGACAAGGGCGACACGTTCGCGCAGACGTATCTCGCCACCGGGACGTACGGCTTCATCCCAGGGCATCCGTCCGCCTACACGCAGCCCCTGTACGGATGGTTCCTCATCCCGCTGTACTGGATCTTCGGCCGCAGCTGGGAGACCGTGGGCATCGCCCAGATCTGCATCGCGGTCTGCACCGTGCTCATCGTCTGGCAGATCGGCAAGCGGTGGCTGACGCCGGGCATCGGCCTGCTCGCGGGCCTCGCGGTCGCGCTCCACCCGTACCTCATCTGGCACGACATCCACATGAACCGCGAGATCCTCGATCAGCTGCTCGCGGCCGCGCTCACGTATCTCACGCTGCACGCGGCGGAGCGCTTCGGGTGGCGGCGCGCGGCGCTCCTCGGCGCCGTGCTCGGCCTCGCGATCCTCGGCAACGTCCGCCTCGCTGCGCTTCCGTTCGTGATCGGCGCGTATCTCCTGTGGCGCAGCCGGGTGTCTCGTCGCACCCTGCTCTCGTGCGTCGCCCTCCTCGCGGCTGCAGCAGTGATCGTCGCCCCGTGGGTCGTCCGCAACCGCGTCGACGTCGGGTGCTGGTCGGTGACGACCGATGCGCGCTCGCTCTGGAAGGCGAACAACCTCGGCACGTATGCGACTCTCGAGCGCGGCGGCTGGATCGACAACGTGCCGATCCCGAAGTCGTACCCGCTCGATCCGCAGGACATCTACTTCCACTGGCAGAAGACCGGTGTCGTCATCCCGTACAGCGAGTGCGCGCAGATGACGAGCTACGAGCACAAGGTCACGCAGTTCTGGATCCATCACCCGGGCGCGAAGGCGAAGCTCGTCCCCGTGGACCTGCAATGGCTGTGGCAGCCGAGCGTCGTCGAGACCGCGTCGAGCCCCGGTGCAGGCTCGTGGGTCGGCACGCTCCGCTCCACCGCCGAACCCGTCTACATGATTGCCGTCTACGTCCTTGCGATCGTCGGCCTCTTCCTCGTCCCGCGTGCCCTCGCAGCGCTCGCGCTTCTCCTCGTGGGCTACCAGACGGTGGTCGCGATGATCTTCGTCGGCGTCACGCGCTACCGCGTTCCGTGGGACTTCCTTCTCGACCTGTTGGCGGCGGCGGCACTCGTGGCGATCGCTGCGCGTGTGCGCTCGAGGTACCGCACTTGACCGCGATTCGTGGACGCGCGCTCGTGCTCGCCGCGGCGCTCCCGTTGCTCTTCCTGCACGTCCACTATCAGCCCGGCATCGTCGTCCACGCCGGCTCGACGAGCGTGCACGCGTACCTCTCCGACTTCGCCGTGCTCGCGGTCGTGGCCGCCGCCCTCGTATCGGGCGCAGTCGACGGCTGGGGGCCGCTGCGCGCAGGACGGCCGCTCTGGATCGCGGGCGTCCTCTTCTTCGTGTGGGTGCTTGTCGAGATCGCGTGGGGGCGGCACGTCTCCTCCACCGGATACGCATGGCACGCGCACGCGGTCACCGGTGCGAAGTTCTTCGAGTACGCCCTCCTTGCTCCCGCGGTGCCGCTCCTCCTTCGCGACGCCCGCGACGTCGCCGTCGCCGCCTGGTCGCTCGCGGCCTGGAACGGGCTGGCGGCGGCCGTCGGCCTCGCGCAGTTCTTCGGCGCCGCGGTGTTCATGGCGGACGGCCGCGGCGGCGGCCGGCAGGCGTCGTTCATCGGTTCGTCCGACTGGGCCGCGCTGGCGGCCGCGACGCTGCTCGTCGGCATCGTCGGGATCGCGCTGCCCCGCCTCGGGCTCGGGCGCGCGCTCATCGCGGTTGCGACGGCCGGCGGCGTCGTCGGCATGATCATCGCCGGCGCGCTCGCGTCGGTCATCGGCCTCGCGACGGCGCTTACCGTGCTCGCAGTCGTCCTTGTCGCTCGCCGCGAGCTCCGTCCCCGACGCGTGGCGGCCGTGGCCGCGGTCGGGCTCGTCGTGCTCGCCGGGACGCTGGCGATTCGCAGCAGCGACCTGAACGCGTTCCGCAACTTCGTCGACTCGGCGCCCGCGAGCTCACAATCGAGCCCCGACCGCACACCGTCGTATGCGCATCGCACGCTGCTCTCCTGGCTCGGCTACGAGATCTGGAGGAACCATCCCGTTCTCGGCGTCGGCTGGGAGGGGACGACCGAGCCTGCCGTGTTCGACCCCTACCTCCCTGCTGCGCACCGCCGCTTCCCGAACGAGACGCCTCTGGCCTTTCCGTCGGCGAACCGCCGGTACGGCGTGCAGGACGCATGGATCGAGGCAGCAGCCGACCTCGGCGCCGTCGGGCTCGTCCTCTGGGCCGCGCTGTTCGCGGCCGCAGCGTGGCTCGCAGCGCAGGCCCGTCGCTCGGCGACCGGTCTGTACGCCCTCGCCGGCCTCGGGCTACTCGTCTGGCTGTGGGCGGCGCAGGGCTTCTACGCGGGGATCCCGCTCGACGCGCTCACGTGGCTCGTCTTCGGCGTGGCCGCGCTTCACCTGAGCGAGCGGACCGGCTCGACCGCGTACAAGCTCGAGTAGCCGTGAAAGAGCAGGCGCGTTCCGTCTCCGGAGACCGGGACGTAATGACCATGGTGGAAGTTGAGAAGAACGTGGCCACTCTTCACCGCGACCCCGACGATGCGGTGCGCGAAGCTCCCCGCGTACGCGACGCCGTCGACGACGACTGCCGCGCCTGAGATAGGCCCGCCGGCGCCGACCTCCCACAACACACGCCCGCTCGCCGCGGACACGCCGTAGAAGACGCCGTTGTACCCGCCGAAGAACACGCGCCCGCCCCACACGGCCGGCGAGGAGTAGACGTACGAGCCGGTCGAGACGCGCCACAGGTAGCGGCCGTGCGTGGTGAACGCCGTGAGCGAATCGCCCGTCGAGGAGGGGACGAACACGCGGCCGTGCGCGACCGCCGGCGTCCCGTAGATGCGGCCGTTCACGCTCGCGGTCCAGCGCGTCGCGCCGGTCTCCGCCGACAAGGCCCAGAGGCGCCCTGCGTAATCCCCGACGTAGAGCGTCCCGCCCGCGATCGACGCGCTGGAGGTGATCTTCGCACCGAGCTCCCGCGTCCAGCGAACGCGATGCGTGCGCAGGTCGAGTGCGACGAGGCGGCCGTCCCAGGTGCCGAAGTAGTCGATGCCGCGGCGGATGATGGGCGACGACTCGATCGGCGAGCCGACGTCGTAGCTCCAGCGCACCGAACCGTTCGCACGATCGAGGAGCGACACGCGGCCGTCCATCGAGTGATGCACGAGCTCGGTCCCGTCGATCGCAAGCGAAGACGCCATGACGGCGTTCGTCCGGTGCCGCCAGAGCACGTGGCCGTTTCGCATTGCGATGGCGTACACCACGCCGCTGCGATTGCCGATGTACGCGACGCCGTTATCGACGACGGCCGGGAACTCGACGAGGCCGCCGAGCGGCACGAACCAGACGCTCTTGAACGGAGGATGCAGATGGATGTGCACCTGCGACTGCGCGCGCGAGAACGTCGCGCCGTACATCGGCCATTGCAGGTTCGACCGGTAGATACGCACCGCCACCAGTCGATGGGCTGCGAATGGCTCGAAGAGCGTGCGCGTCCCGAAGCCGTTGGCGGCGACGGTGACGTACATGCTCTTGCGATCCGGCACGCGGATGACGGCCTCACCACGCTGGTTCGTGCGTACCGTGCGATGCCACAGCCGCACGGTCGCGCCGCGCACGAGTGTGCTGCGGTCGCCATCGACGACGGTGACGACCAGCTTTGCCGGCCGGAGGGTCGCGAGGTGCCGTGGCGGCTGCGCCGCCGCGGCATGGTGGACCGCCCCGCCGCCACAACCGGCGAGGACGGCGATAAGCAAAACCCCTAGGGTTCCGCGACAGGCTCTGGGAGCTCTTCCGCGAACGGTTCCAACGTACCGCCGACGCCGGTCGACAGGACGAGCTCCGAGAAGAACCGGGTCATGTACAGACCTGCGCGGAAGTCGCCGAGCCGCGGCTCTGGCCGCTCGCCGGCGGCCAGGGCGAGTGCGAGCTCGGGATACCGGCTGCCCGCCGCCGTCGGGAGCGGGAAGCCGCCGCCGAACCGTGGGTTGATGTCCGTGACTCGATGCGTCCCGTCCGGCTCGCGGAAGCACTGGATGTTCGCCGGGCCGACGATGCCGAGAGACTCGGACACGTGGCGCCCGACCTCGATCAGATCGGCGTCGCTGATCGTCATCCCCTTGATCGACTCGCCGCCCTTCGACTCGATCATCGTGCGGGGCACGGCGTTCAGGCAGCGCCTGTCGAGGTCGCAGAACACGTCAATGGAGAACTCCTCGCCGTGGCAGCACGCCTGCACCATCGAGTCGACCGTCGTGTAGCCGACGAAGAAGTCGAGCTCGCGCCGGTCGGCGCAGCGGAAGATGTTGCGCGAGCCGAAGCCGTGCCGCGCCTTGACGAGCACCGGGTACTCCACGTCCGCGGGGACGTCGGCCGGAAGCCACGTCGCCGGCGAGCCGATACCGCGCTCGACGAAGAGGAGGTGCGCCAGCCACTTGTCGGCGAGCGCGTCCACGACCTCGGGTGACGGCAGCAGTACCAGGGCGCCGAGCTCGTCGCGCGCGCGAGAGAGGACGCCGTGGTCGAGATCGGTCAGCGGCACGATCAGCGAGACGTCGTGTCTGGCCACGAGCGCGGCGAGCGCGGAGACGTAGTCCGGATCGTTCACGCGCGGCGCGAACGCGTGCTCGTCGGCGTGGTAGAGCGCAGGCGCGAGCGGATTCACGTCGACTGCGAGCGTTCGAGCGCCCGCGCGCCGGAAGGACGTGACGATGTCGACGCGCTGGCCCGCGCAGGTGAAGAGGACGCCGACGCCGGTCACGGGGCGAGAGGGTACCGTCGTCCCGTGCTCCGCCGCCTCCTCGCCGCTCTCGTCATGCTCGTGGCGCTCTGGCTGGTGGCCGTCGCTGTCCTCTTCGTGTGGCCGCCTGCGAACAGCGGGCCGCCGGCGCACGCCGACGCCGTGGTGGTGCTCTCTGGCGGCCGGAACTGGCGCCTGGACCCGGCGCTGAAGCTCGTCGAGCGAGGCGTCGCGCCGGTGCTCGCGATCTCCAGCCCGTACCGGGACCAGCGCTGGACGAAAGCCCACCGCCTGTGCCAAGGGCTGGACGGACGTCTGCGCTTCAAGGTGATCTGCTTCCAGGCGGTGCCCTACAGCACGCGCGGCGAGGCCGAGACGGTCACGCGGCTCGCCCAGCACAACGGGTGGAACCGGATCGTCGTCGTCACCTCCACGTATCACGTCACGCGCGCGCGCATGCTCTTCCGCCGCTGCTATCACGGCAGCCTCTGGATGGTCGGCGCGTCCTCGCCGTGGCTGCTGCTCCCGGAGGAGTGGGCCTTCGAGACCGGCAAGCTGCTCGTGCAGTCGACGGTCGAGCGCGCCTGTTAGCGCCGCCAGCCGCCGGTCGCGCCCTTGTACGTCCCACCGAAGAGGGCGAACGGCGTCTTCGCGAGGATGCGGACGTCGAGCGCAGGAGACCGGTGCTCGACGTACCAGACGTCGAGCTCGATCCGTTCGTCCCAGGGAAGCGCGGCGCGGCCGTGGACCTGCGCCCAGCCGGTGATCCCGGGCTTCACAGCGAGACGCAGCCGCTGCCGGTCGCTGTAGCGCTCGACCTGGTAGCGAAGCGTCGGGCGAGGGCCGATGACGCTCATGTCGCCGCGCACGACGTTCCAGAGCTGCGGCAGCTCGTCGAGCGATAGCCGGCGCAGCGCGCGACCCACGGCTGTGATGCGCGGGTCGCCGCGGTCGACGGAGAAGCCGGCCCCCTGGCTCTCCGCTCCGACAACCATCGTGCGCAGCTTCAGCAGCTCGAAGTCGGCGCCGTCCTTCCCGACCCGCGTCTGCCGGTAGAGCGCCGGCCCACGGCTCGTCACCTTCACCGCGAGCGCGGAGAGTGCGAGCACGGGCGACCCGACGACGAGTGCCGCGCCGGCGATCGCGACGTCGACGACGCGGTTCAGCGCGTGCCTTCCGCCGGGTCCCACGTTGCCGGCACTCCGTGGCGGAGATAGTTGAAAAGCGACTGCACCGTCGCCCACGTGACGAGGACGTAGTACCGCGGCAAGCCAACGCCGACGAGTGCCGCCGCGAGCACGCCGAGCTGGAGCCCGAGGGCGACCGCGTACACGACGCCGTGCCCGAGCAGCGCGATCGAGGTTCCAAGCAACACGAGATGGAGCAGCCCGCTCGCGTAGCGAAGATGACGGTGCGAGAGCACTTCGACGAGGTAGAGCGGCCGCAATCGACGCAGCATCTTGCCCTCGAGCACGATCGCCCAGCAGTGCTCGAACATCCGCACCTTGCGGCGGTATTCGTCCTCCGTCGTCGGGGTCGCCTTTTCGTAGGCGTTCGCGGCGGGCTCGTAGACCGCCCGCCGCCCACGCTGGACCATGAGGTAGGGGAACGACAGGTCGTGGCCGAACCGCGGGTCGACCTCGACATAGTCGGAGCGCCGCACGGCGTAGATCGACCCGTTGCCGCCCGTGACGGAATCGATCCGCGACTCCGCCGCGCGCACGCCGAGCTCGTAGCGCCAGTACACGCCCTCCTTGTTGCGCCCGTCCTCCGTCTGCACGTTCAGGCGGCCGCACACGTACGCGACGTCCGGGTCGGCGAAGGACCGCACGAGCGCGCGCAGCGCGTCCGGCGACCAGGTCGAGTTCGCATCGGTGAATGCAATGACGTCACCTGACGTCTCTCGCACGGCATGGTTCTGCGCGGCAACCTTGCCGCCGCGTGGATTGCGAATCACGCGCGCCCCACCGCGCTCGGCGAGCTCCTCGGTCGCATCCGACGACGAATCGGAGGTGACGACGATCTCGACGCGGTCGGAGGGATAGTCGAGAGCGCGCAGGTTCTCGATGCGGCGTTCGATCACGCTCTCCTCGTTGTACGCGGCGACGACGAGCGTCACGGTCGGCAGGGCGTCGCCGCTGCGAACCGGACGGGTGCGTAGGCGCGCAAGCGCGGCGGCGGCGAGCGGATAGAGGACGTGGGTCCAGACGAGCGCGCCGAGCGACACCCAAAAGAGCACCGCGACGACGATCACGCCGCCGCCCTTCGAGCGGGCCGGCCGACGATCCGGTCCGGAGAGTCGAGCTCCTCCACCGCGTAGCTCTCGAGCAGGGCGGGCACACGCTCGCGCTGCTCCGCACCGTGCAGCTCGCAGACGACGATCGGCCGCGCGTCGGAGAGGACGTGGCGTGCGCCTTCGAGCACGCGGGCCTCCGCGCCCTCGACGTCGAGCTTGATCACGGTCGGAGCTCCGAAGCGCTCTGCGAGGTCGTCCAGGGAGATGCTCGGCACGCCTTCGCCGGAGACGACGTGGAACTCTTTCGCGGATCCGCCCGGGACGAGCGTGACCGTTCCCGTCTCGACCCACGCCGCCGCCTCGACGACGGCGATGTCGAAGCCGTTCAGCTCCGCGTTCCTCCGCAACCGTGCTGCGTTGGCCGCGTCGGGCTCGACGGAGACGACACGCGCGCCGAGGCTCGCCGCGCACACGCTCAGGAAGCCGACGTGGGCTCCGACATCGAAGAACACGTCGGACGAGCCAACGTTCTCTCGCAGGAACTCCTGCAGCGGCCGTTCGTAGTGCCCGAGCCAGTACGCCTTCTCCTTGCTCAGGTCGAGCGCGAGGCGTTTGCCGCGGGCCACACCCGACAGCACCCGGACGACCCGGATCTCGTCGCCTGCGACGCGGTTGACCGCCGCGCGGGCGAGCCTGGCCGGTGGAGAGGAGAGGTTCACTGCACGCCCATCTTCCGCAGCAAACGGTCGACCTCGGCTCGGTCGACGCGGTCGGTGGACGCGGACGGGTCGAAGCGCAGCGACCAGATACGGCGGTCGTACGCGCGGCGGTCGATCGCCTCCACCACCCGCCCGGAGCCGTCGACGCAGAGCTCGAGCGCGAACACGTTCGTGCCTCGACGGTAGGTCAGGCAGTCGAAGCCGGGGAGCACGCGGAAACCGGACAGGCTCGGCGAGTCGAGTGGGCCGATGAGCCGCTGCACGATGTGGAAGCCCCGAACCTCGCGCGTAGCTTCATGCGACCCCTCCCACCGGCCGACGGCGACGAGCGCCGCTGCCACGACGACAACGACGCCGGCGATCGCAGCGCTACGCGTGCGCCAGCTCACGCAGCATGCTCCGATAGCGGTCGAACGCGACGCTGCGATCGGCCTCTCGCACGACATACGCACGACCGCGCGCCCCCATCCCGGCCAGGTCGAGCTCGCCGTCGTACGCCGAGCGGATCGCCTGCGCCAGGAGCTCGGGCCGCCCCGGGGCGACGACGACGCCACATCCTTCCTGCAGCACGACGCGTGCGGTCTCGCTGTCGGGATCGGCCGCGACGATCACGGGGCGCCCGGCGGCGAGGATGCCGTACAGGCGGCTCGGCACGACGTAGCCCGACAGTCCACGCGCAAGCCCGACGACGTGCACGTCCGCGGCGGAGAGCGACAGGGAAAGGAGCTCGCGCGGTTGATAGCCGAGGAAGCGCACCTGATCCGTCTCGAGGCGCTCCGACAACTCGACCAGCTCCGCGTGGCGCGCGCCGCCGCCGATGATCGTGACGAGGAGGTCGTCGAGGTCGCGAAGGAACGTCGTCGCGCGGACGAGCGCGTCGAGGTTCTGCGCGTGCCCGACGTTGCCCGAGTGCATGACGACGAACGCGTCCCCGAGACCTTGCTCCCGAGACCAGTCGTTGTCCTTGGCAGCCGGCGTGATCGCGTGCGTGTCCACCCAGTTGGGAATGACGGTTATGCGATCCGCGGGCGCGCCCTTCTCCTCGAGCCGTGCGCGCATGGTCTCGCCGATGGCGACCACGCGGTCCGCTCGGCGAAGGTAGAAGCCGATGAGCGTCCGGAGCAGCTCGATCAACGGCTTGCTCTCCAATCGCTTCAGCTCGACGGCGATCTCGGGAAAGACGTCCTGGCTGACGACGACGAGCGGCGCGCGGTAGCGGCGGGCAACGAGCAGCGCGACGTCCGCAATCACCGGCGGGTCCGTCATGCACAAGACGACGTCGGGCTTGCGGGCGAACAGGCCGGCACGCAGCGAGCTCAAGAGATAGGTGACGTAGTTGAGCGCCCGCAACGGGAGATTGCTCCGGTCGAACGCCGTCGAGCGCACGCGCAGGACTTCCACGCCGTCGACGACAGTGCGGCCCGGATCGGCACGAGGAGTTGCGAGCCTGCCGGTGACGACGGCGACGTCGAAGTCCTCGGCGAGCGCCGCGCATAGCTGCGACAGCAGGTAGGCGGTCGCCTCGAACCCGGGGGCGTAGTACTGGTTCATCACGAGCAGGCGCGGCCGCTCGCCTTTGCGCCTAGACATCGGCGACCGTCCCGAGCAGGAACACCGGAATCCAGAACGCCGCGACGGCGATGTTCCCGACCGAGTACAGGTACGACTGCACGATCGCCGCGACGAGGCCAGCAGCGAGCACGCCGAGACCGGCGGCGGCAAGCGGGCGCTGCGTCTTCAGTGCCCGCAGTCCGGCGCGCGCGAGGACGGCGGCAAGCGCGAGGAGAGCGAGCACGCCGACGATGCCGAGCTGGAGCGCGAGACCGATGTACGAATCCTCCGGAAGCCCGCCGACGAATCGGTAGTACCGGTCGACGAAGACGGCCTGCTCCGTGCCGAAGCCGTGGCCCACGACCGGCCGCCGCCCGACCTCGTGCAGCGCGCCACGCCACGCGTCGACACGGCCGCTCGATCCGAAGAAGCTCCGGGTGACCGGCGGCTGCCCACCGCCGGGGAGGGGCTGCCCGATGTCCGCCGACAGCGGGTACGAGAGCTCGGCGTTCAGGTACCCGGGCTTGGCGGCAGGACCGGCATGGACGGCGGGCGGAGTGGGGTTCGTCGCCGCGGCCTTCGGCAACGTCCCGATCCATGCCCCGGCGCCGGCAACGGCGACGACGATCGCCGCCGCGACGAGACGCCGTCGCCCCGTGGCTGCGAGCACGACGACGAGCGCCCCGACCGCGGCGGCGGCGAGCGCGCCCCGTGAACCGGAGGCGACGATCGTCCCGACGCACACCGCAAGGCACACGGCTGGGACGGCCCGGCGACGTGACGTCGCGACAGCCCACGTCCCGATCGGGACCGCGATCGCGAACAACAGCGCCACCGTGTTCGGGTCCTGACCGAAGCCGCGATAGCGAGCCGCCGCCTCCGTCGACGCCGGCGTCACCGCGTCGCCGTGCGCGACCACGAGCACGACCAGGCCGAGCAGGCCGACGACCACTGCCCCCGAGAGGAGGCCGTTCAGCACCGCCGCAGCCCGGTCGGGCCTCCCGGCGACCGCAGCGGCGAGCAGGAGGCACGTCGCGAACAGAATCCCGAGCGAGACCGCGCGCTCGAACGTCGTGCGCGGCTCGACCGACCACGCCGTCGACAGCACCGCGAGGCCGACGAGCACGGCGGCAGCAGCGAGGGGAACGCGGGGCAGCCGGACGCGAGGGAGGCTCCAGACCGCGGCCGCAGCGAGGAGCGCGCCGAGGAGCGCCCACCGCAGCGAATGGCCGACGCTCGTGACACGCGGCACCGAGCTCGACCCGGCGGCGAACGCGACCACAGTGGCGCCCGCGAGGAGCGGAACGAATCGGTCGAGGAGGCGCTGACGCGCAGCGGGCGGCAAGACGCGTGCAAGGATAGTCACCACTTTGAGCCATCCTGAGCGCATCGTCCCGGACGAGACCGAGCCCGGGATCGTCGCCCTCCACCTCAAGCGATACGCCTTCGCGCTCCCGTGGTGCGAAGGCCGCGAGGTCCTCGACCTGGGGTGCGGCGTCGGCTACGGGACCGCGTTCCTCGCGGACGCGGCACAGCGCGTCGTGGGCGGCGACGTCGACGAGGCCTCGATCGCGTACGCCCGCGGCCGGTACGCGCGGCCGAACGTCGAGTTCCTCGTGCTCGACGCGACCCGCCTGCCCTTCGACGATGCTTCCTTCGACGCGGTGTGCTCGTTCGAGACGATCGAGCACGTCGCCGATCCGGAGGCCCTCGTCCGCGAGGCTGCACGCGCCCTGCGCCCCGCCGGAGCGCTCCTCGTCTCGACGCCGCGCGCCGAGACGACGACGCACGCTCCCGAGAATCCGCACCATCGCGTCGAATTCTCCCGCGCGGACTTCGAGCGCACTCTGCGGCGCTCGTTCGACGCCGTGGACGTCTACGGCGAGCGCCGCCTGCAGACGCGCCGGTATCGCGCGCTGCGACGACTGGACGTGCTCGGCCTGCGACGACGCTCGGCATTGCTTCGGCGCGCGTCCGTTCTCACCGGAACGCCCGCGACCGAGAACGTGACGCTCGACGACGTCGTCGTCAGCCGCGACAGCGTCGACAGCGCCCACGTGCTCTACGCCGTCTGCACGCGGCCGCGCGCGTGAAGGTCGTGCACGTCGTCATCGGCGGTGACGTGGCCGGAGGGCAGATCATCGCGCTGCGGCTCGCGCGCGGAGCCGTGGAGGCAGGGCACGACGCCGTGTTCGTGTCGCCCTCCGAAGGCCCGTTCCTCGATCTCGTCCGCGACGCCGGGATTCCGGCTCACATCGTCCCCGTCTCGGGCGTGATCGACCCGCGCGCGCTCGTACGCCTCGTACGCGTGTTCCGCGCGGAACGCGTCGATGTCGTGCACACGCACGGCCACTTCGCCGTGAACGTGCTCGCGCGCGTTGCTGGACGTCTGGCCCGTGCGCGCGTCCTCTCTCATATGCACATCCAGAACGCGTTTCGCTCGGGCCTGGGCCGGCGCGCGCAGATCGCGATCGACAACGCGACCGCGCGACTCTGCTTCTCGATCGTCGCCGTCTCCGACGCAACACGGGACGATCTCGTCCGCCAGGGCTATCCGGCGCGACGTCTCGTCACCGTGCACAACGGCATCGAGCCCGCGCCCGATGTGTCACCCGTGCGCCTCGCCGAAGGGCCGGTCGTCGTCGAGGTCGCGCGACTCGCTCCGGTCAAGGGACAGCACGTCCTGCTGAACGCGCTTGCCCGCGTCGAGGCCTCCGTCGTCCTCGTGGGCAGTGACCTCGAGCGGGGCGGCGCGTACGAGAGCGATCTCCGTACCGAAGCTACGCACCTCGGCGTGTCCGATCGCGTCGTCTTCGCGGGCTATCGCGACGACGTCGCCGCACTGCTCGCGGGATGCGACGTCTTCTGCCTCCCGTCCTTCGCGGAGGGGCTTCCACTCGTCGTCCTCGAGGCGATGGCGCAAGGCAAGCCCGTCGTCGCGACGCCGGTCGGCGGCACGCCCGAGCTCGTCGTGGACGGCGAGACGGGAGTGCTCGTGCCGCCCGGCGACGCCGACGCGCTGGCGCGCGCACTGACGGAGCTGCTCGCCGATGCCCCTCGCGCCGCGCGCATGGGCGAAGCGGGACGTGCGCGCGTCCTGGCCGAGTTCAGCGCCGCCGCGATGGTCGAGCGCGTCCTCGGGTTGTACGCGGACGCCGCCTAGACTGGACGCGATGCCGAGCCGGACGCAGGCCGACGTTCGCCGCTGGTGGACGGAGAACCCGATGACCTACGACTGGCGCGGCGAGATCCCGTTCGAGCCCGGAAGCGCCGAGCACCTGGCGGAGGTGGAGCGCCGGTTCCTTGCAGAGGCGTGGTTCGCGCAGGCGCCCGGAGCGTCGCCCTTCTCCGGGCTGATCCCGTTCGCGGAGCTGCAGGGAAAGGACGTCCTCGAGATCGGCTGCGGAACGGGCGTCCACGCTCGTCTGCTAGCGCAGGCGGGCGCGCGACTGACCGCGGTCGACCTGACGCCGACGGCGATCGAGCTGACGAAGCGACGGCTCGAGCTGGCGAACCTCGATGCCGACGTTCGGGAAGCGGACGCGGAATCGCTGCCGTTCCCCGACGCGTCGTTCGACGTCGTCTGGTCGTGGGGCGTCATCCACCACTCCGAACACACCGATCGCGTCGTCGCTGAGATCGCCCGCGTGCTCCGGCCGGGAGGACGCCTCGCGCTCATGGTGTACCACCGCAGCTCGATCACGTACTGGGTGAACTACGTCCTCTACCGAGGCGTGCTCCGCGGCGGCCTCCTGCGTGAGCGTCCCGACGAGCTCGCCAATCGGTGGTCCGACGGCGTGATCGCACGCCACTACACGCGGAACGACTTCTCGTCGCTGCTCGCTCCGTGGTTCGACGACGTCGAGACGCGCGTCATGGGACAGATGAGCGAAGCGGTACCGCTGCCCGCGCGGGTGCGCGCGCCCGTCGCTCGGCTTGTCCCGCGCGCAGTGCAGCGCGCGGTGCTGCATCGCTTCGGGTGGTTCCTGTTCGTATCCGCCCGCCGCCGGTCGTGACGCGCGTCGCGCTCCTGACCGAGATTCCGGCGCCGTACCGGATCCCGCTGTTCAATGCGCTCGCTCAGCGCGTCGAGCTGACGGTGCTGTTCCTTCGTGCGCGCAACCCGGATCGCCCGTACGAGCTGCACCTCGACGAGATCGACTTCGCGCATCGCATCCTCCCCGGCGCCGAGCTGACGATCCGCGGCCGGTGGCTCGTCGTCAACCGCGGTGTCTCACGTGCGCTGCATGGCGCAGACGCGGTCGTGCTCGGCGGCTGGAACCAGCCTGCGTTCTGGGAGGCGCTCGCGTGGTGCCGCGTTCGGCGCGTGCCCTCGATCCTCTGGGTGGAGAGCACCGGCCGCGATCGTCGGACCGGACGCCTCGAGCCCGTCAAGCGCGCGCTGCTGCGCAGCGTTGCCGCATTCATCGTCCCCGGTGAGGCCGCCCGTGCATACGTCGAGAGCCTCGGCGTCCCGGCCGCGCGCATCTGGGTTGCGCCGAACGCGGTCGACGCCGGCATCTTCGGATCCGCCGCCCGCACGCGGACAGACGGGCCGTGCAGGCTCGTCGCCGTCGGCCGGCTCGCGCGGGAGAAGGGCCTCGACACCCTGCTCGAGGCGGCCGAGGGCCTTCCGGTCGAGATCGTCCTCGCGGGAACGGGGCCGGAAGAGGCTCGTCTGCGCCGCATGGCCGGCCCGAACGTGACCTTCCTCGGGCAGGTCGCGCGCGACGAGCTACCGGCGCTCTACGCCGACGCGGACGTCGCCGTGATGCCGTCGCGCTCCGATCCGTGGGGGATGGTGCTCAACGAGGCCGCGCTCGCCGGACTCCCGCTCGTCTCCACCACGGCGGCAGGCGCGGCGCACGAGCTGATCGAGGAGGGCGTCAACGGATTCCGTGTTCCGCCCGGCGACCCCGCGGCGCTGCGCGCCGCGCTCGTCCGTCTGCTCGAGGACGATGCATTGCGCAAGACCGCGGGCGAGCGCTCGCGCGAGATCGCCGCGCGGTTCACGCCCGACGCATGGGCCGACGCCGTGGCCGCCGCGGTCAGTTCGACCGCAGCGCGGCAGCGATCGCGTCGCTGAGCCCGGCGCCCGTCGCCTCCCAGGTGAACCGTCCGGCCCGCTCGGCGCCACGCGCCCGCAGCTGCGCGCGCAGCCCGGCGTCGCCGGCAACGCGAGCGATCGCTTCTGCGAAGGACTCGACCGAGCCCGGCGTGCACAGCACGCCGGCGTCGCCCACGACTTCGGGGATGGACGTGACGCGACTGGCCACCACCGGCGCGCCGCACGCCATCGCCTCGAGCACGCCGTACCCGAAGCCTTCGTACCGGGTGGGGTCGACGTACACCGTCGCTCCGCGATAGAGACCGCGCAGCTCCTCGTCCGAGACGCGGCCGAGCGCTTCCGCCCCCGTTCCGGACCAGCCGCCGGCGACGAGCAGTCGAACGCCGGCGCGGCGACAGGCCTCGACGGCGAGCGCGGTGTCGTCCCGGGGATCGTTCGAGCCGAGGTGAAACGCATACGTCCCGCGATCCGGCGCTGCGCCGGGACCGAAGCCGGGTGGCACGCCGGGATACACGACGCTCGTCGACTCGAGCTCGAGGTCGGCGACCACCTCGTCGCGCGTCGCCTCCGAGCCGAACGCGACATGCGCGGCGCGGCGGAGCGAACGACGCCAGAGCGTGGCGGTGAGGAGATCGCTCGCGCGGTGGCGCAAGGCGGCGCCGCTCTCACGATTCGCGCGGATGCGGTGGACCGGGGACTCGAACAGCCAGACGACGACGGGCGGCCCGCCAGCGAGCGGCAGCCGCTCGCTGAGAGACACAAAGACGTCGAGGTGCCGCCGCGCCGATTCGCGCGCCACGCCGCGCAACTCCCAGTCGGCCGTCAGCCGCGCCCCGATCGGAGCGGTTTTCACTCCGTCGATCTCCATGGGCTCGCGGACGAAGACGACGAGCTCGTGCTCGCTGCGCGCCGCGAGCGCCTCGACCGCATGCAGCTCGCTGCGCGCGTGGCCCTTCCCCTGTGGGGAGATCATGAGGCCGTCGAAGCCGACACGCGCCATTACGTCGTGCTCGCGAGTAGCTCGCGCTCGGCAGGGAAGATCCGCTCGAGGAGGCTGCGCAGCTCGGGGTCGACAGGCTCGCGCTCGGCGGGCGGAGTGAGCGCACGATTGACCCGATGCCACACGGCGCGCCGCGCGCGCTGCGGGAGGAGGACCCGCGCCGCGGCGCGCAACGGGGTCGGGCGGTTGATCAGCGCAGCGACACCCATCGTCCTGCGAGCGGGATTGAGATGCGGGAGCTCTTGCCCCTCGACCGGTTCGAGCCCGAGCGATCGCACGAGCTGCACGCACGTCGCGTCGAGCGTCTCGAGCCGCACGACGTGCACTCGATCGCCGAAGACGTCTCGCCAGCGCGCGACGTGCTTCGCGAACGCGCCGATCTCGGTGTAGGGCAGCGGTTCGCCACCTGCACCCAGCGCAGCGGCGAGGTCGGCGTGCCTCTCCGCACCGGAGGCGACGAGCAGGCGGTGCCACGACGCGACGAGTTCGACGGGATCGCGCACAGCGATGACGATGTGCGCGTCCGGCGCATCTCGCGCGATCGCCGTCGGCGCTCCGGGCGAATACAGGTAGAGGGCGGACGCGTCGATTCGCCAACGCTTCGACTCCGAGGCGGCGAACAACGCCGCGTACTCGTCCTCGTCCATGCCCCCCGGGCCGACGACGTCGCGGTCGTAGTAGTGCGGCTCTTTCTCGGCCGGGCCGAACACATCCGGGTGCGCAGCGAGGTACGTGAAGAGCGACGTCGTCCCGCAGCGAGGAGCGCCGACCAGGAACAGGTTCGGCCACGGTCCCCGCACGAAAGGAAGTATGACCTCACCGCACTAGACTCGTTTTCGATGACGACGGTCTTCGCGTCGGCGGCGGACGCCCGCTACGGCTACCACCTCCTGAACCTCATCGGGTCCGTGAAGGCCAACTCGGACGGCGTCTTCGACCGGATCGTCGTCTACGACCTCGGGCTCACTCAGCACCAGCGAGCGCTGCTCGACCGCGTTCGAGACATCGAGGTGCGCGACATGCCGCACTTCGCGCCGCACTGGTTGCAGGGATTCACGTGGAAGCCCTGGATCTGGACGCACCTCGACGCGGACGCGATCTTCTACCTCGACGCCGGCGCAACCGTCCTCCGCAGTCTCGACGCAGCTCTCGCGCAGACCGACGAGCTCGGCTACTTCCTCGTCTCGCAGGGCAACGCGCTTCGCGACATCGCCCCTCCCGACTACTTCGAGCTCTATCAACTCGATACGTCCCTCGCAGACAGGCCGTACGTGGCCGCCGGGATCATCGGCTTCCGGACGACGGGCGAGTTCTGGGACCGCGTCGTCGTCCCGACGTACGAGGACTGCCTCGCCGGCCGCAGCCTCGGCTTCTCGGAGGGCGACCTCCGTCGCAACCGTGGGCTCGCCTACGAGGAGTCGCCGATCGTCCGCGACTGCCTCAACTTCCGCTGGGACCAGACGATCCTCAACGTCCATCTCGCGAAGGAGATGCCGGAGGCAGTGGTTGCGTCGATCGACGAGTACGCAGGCGTCCGGAGCACGCACGAGCACCGCCGGCAGGTCATCTGGGCGCACCGGGCACGCGGCGACCTCCGCTACCTGTGGCGGGTGCCCTATACGGGACCGGGCGCGCTGCGCGCCCGCGCGTTCGGCGTGCGGCACCGCATTCGCTGGTGGATGAAGCTGCACGACAAGTACCGGCGCGCGTCCACGTACGTCTGGAAGGTGCGCAAAATCCGAAACAGCCTTCGCAACGCAACGTGAAGGTCGTCCTCTCCTCCGCTGCCAACGAGCGCTACGGCTTCCATCTCCTCAGCATGGTGGGGTCGGTCCAGACGAACTCCCCCGGCTGCTTCGAGCGCATCGTGCTGTACGACCTCGGACTGAGCGTGCGGCAACGCCGACTGGCGTCGTCCATCGACGGCGTCGACCTTCGTCCGATGCCGCACTTTGCCCCGCACTGGGAGCAAGGCTTCACGTGGAAGCCGTGGATCTGGACGCATCTCGAGGCGGACGCGATCTTCTACCTCGACGCGGGCGCGATGGTCCTGCGGAGCCTCGCCGGCGTCATTGAACAGATCGCCGAGCGGGGCTACTGGGTGGTATCGCAAGGGCACGAGGCGGGCGACATTCTCCCGAGCTCGTGGTACGAGCTGTACGGCATCGAGCGCGAAGCGGCCAAGCGACATGCCGTTGCTGCCGGCATCATCGGCTTCCGAACGAGCGGGCGGTTCTGGGACGACGTGGTGGTGCCGACATACGAGGACTGCCTCGCCGGGCGCAGCCGGGGTTTCTCGACGAACGAGGTCGACCGGCTCAACTGGGGCTTCGGCCGTGACGAGTCGCCGCCCCTGCCCGACGCGCGTGCGTTCCGTCATGACCAGTCGGTGTTGAACGCGCGGCTTCTCGCCGCGTACCCGAACGACCTCGTCGTCGCAGACCTCGACGAGTACGCCGGCTTCCGCAGTCCGCACGACCATCCTCACCAGGTCATCTGGGGCCACCGGCGGCGCGGCGACTACCGCTACCTCGCGAAGGCGCGCTACCGGGGGAGCGCGCGACTCGACGCCGCCCTCCTCGCGTTCCGCCTGCGCAGCCGGATCGCGCTCGCGCGGTGCCGCCCGGCCCTCCGCCGGCTGGGTCGATTCGGCCAGGGTGCTGGCTAGCATGGATCGATGCCGAGGCCGACGCCCGTCCTCTTCGTTCACCACCGGTCGGAGCTCGGTGGTGCGCCGGAGTCGCTCTCGTACCTGATCCGCGAGCTCGACCGCGAGCGCTTCGAGCCGCACGTCTACTGTCCGCCCGGACCAGCAGCCGACCTCTTCCGCGAAGCGGGCGCGGTCGTGCACACCGGCGCCGTGTCCGGCTTCACGCACATCTGGGCGTCGACGTACCGGGGACGCCGCTGGCTCCTCTTCGGCCGCGAGCTCGCCCGCCTTCCGAGCCACGCGCACCAGTTTCGGAAGACGCTGCGCGAGCAACCCTTCGGCCTCGTCCACTTCAACGACTCGCCGCTCATCCCGGCCGCGTTCCTCGCGCGCCGCGAGGGGCTGCCCGTCGTCTGGCATCTCCGCTCGGCGCTGCCGGAGAGCGGACGCGACCGGCGCTCGGCGCTCATCCGTAAGGCGATCCGCCGGCTCGCGACGACGTCGATCGCGATCAACCGCGACGTCGCCGAGGTCTTCGACGTCGGCTCGACCGTCGTCCCGAACTCCGTCGACCTCCATCGCTTCCGTCCCGGCGACCGGGCCGCTGCGCGTGCGACGCTCGGGCTTCCGTCCGATCTCCCCGTCGTCTCGTTCTTCGGGTTCATCTACCCGTCGAAGGGCTTCCGCGAGTTCATCGAGGCTGCCGCACGGCTGCGCGAGCGCGGCGTCGACGCGAGCTACCTCGTCGTCGGTGGCGCGGTTCGCGGCCAGGAATTCTTCCGCACCGTCATGGGACGGTCGCTCCAGCTTGTCGACCTCACGCGTGACTACGAGTCCGAGGCGAAGGACCTCGTGCACGAACTCGGGCTCGACGACGTCGTCCGCTTCATCCCATTCACGCAGGACACGACGAACCTCTACCAGGCGTCCGACGTGGTCGTCGCACCGTCGCAGGGGCCGGAGCTCGGCCGGCCGGTGATCGAAGCCGCGGCGAGCGGCGTGCCCGTGGTCGCCTCAGGCTCGCGCACCGGCGGCGGCGTCGTCGTTCCGGGCGAGACGGGTGTGCTCGTTCCGGATTACGGCGTCGAGTCGATCGCCGAGGCGGTCGCCGAGCTCCTGCAGGACGCTGACCGGCGCCACTCGCTCGGTCGTACCGCGCGCACACACGCCGAGGAGAACTTCGACCCTGCCCGGAACGCGCGACGGATCGAGTCCATCTACCTCGATGTCCTCCCGACGCGCGACCGGATCCCGATCCTGTACGTCCATCACCGGCCGCAGCTCGGCGGCGCCCCGTCGTCGCTCGCGCAGCTCATCCGCCATCTCGACCCACGCTTCGAACCGCACGTGTTCTGCCCGGAGGGGCCCGCAGCCGACCTGTTCGCCGACGCGGGAGCGGTCGTGCACACCGGCAAGGTGTCGATCTTCGCCCACGCGTGGGACTCACCGTACGAAGGGCTGCGCTGGCTCGTGCTCAGCCGCGAGATCTCGTCGCTGCAGCCGCATGTCAAGCAGCTGTCGCAGCTCATGCGCGAGCACCGCTTCCCGATCGTGCACCTCAATGACTCGCCGCTGCTCGCAGCCGCGTGGGTGGCGCGCAAGCACGGCGCGAAGGTCGTCTGGCATCTGCGCTCCGCGCTCGCGGGCGAGGGACTCGACCGCCGCTCGCGCGTCATCGGCGCGTTCATGGACCGCTTCGGCGACGCCGCCATCGCGATCGATCGCGACGTCGCCGCGCGCTTCCCGACTCGCCTCCAGGTCGAGATCGTGCACAACTCGGTGCGCCCGCCCTCCGCGTCCGGCGTCGGCGGCAAGGCCGCGCTCGGCCTTCCGGAGGATCGCGTCGCCATCGGCTTCGCCGGCTTCGTCCGCCGGCAGAAGGGCTGGCAGGAGCTCGTGTCCGCCGCAGAGATCCTCGTGCGCGAAGGTGCGCCGGCGCACTTCGTGATCATGGGCGGCGGCGTCCGTCCGCCGGAGTATTTCCGCACGATGCGCGGACGCGCGCTCGCGCTGACCAACCTGTTGACGGACGAGGAGTCCGCGATCAAGGACCTCGTCGCCGCGAAGGGCCTCTCGCAGCACTTCTCGTTCCTGCCGTTCACTGCGGAGACGGGCGAGATCTACAACGCCCTCGACATCGTCACGTTCCCGAACCAGGGCGTCGGCCTCGGACGCCCCGTCCTGGAGGCGGCAACGTACGGCAAGCCGGTTGTTGCGTCCGGCTCGGTGGACGGCGCCGGGGTCCTCCTCCCCGGCGAGACCGGCCTGCTGCTGCAGGACGCGAGCCCGCAGCATCTCGCAGCGGCGCTGCGGCTCCTCATCGACGATCCCGACCTTCGCCAGCGTCTCGGCGAGGCGGCTGCCGAGCATGCACGCCTGCGGTTTGATCCCGCGCGCAACGCTCGCGCGGTGGAGCGCGTATACGACGAGCTGCTCGGCCTGGATGCCGAGTCGGAGCCCGTGCGTGTGCCCATCGCGGTATGACGCTCGTCTCGATCGTCACGCCGTCGCTCAACCAGTCCCGTTACCTCCGCGAGGCGCTCGACAGCGTGCGCGCGCAGACGCATGCGCCGATCGAGCACGTCGTCGTGGACGGAGGCTCCACCGACGGGACGCTCGACATCCTCCGCGAATACGAAGGACTGCGCTGGATCTCCGAGCCTGACCGCGGCCAGTCGCACGCGCTCAACAAGGGATTCGAGCTGGCGACGGGCGACGTCTTCGGCTGGCTGAACTCCGACGACGCCTACGAGGCTGACGCAGTCGCGCAGGGACTCGAAGCGCTTCGCTCGAGCGGCGCCGGGCTCGTGTACGCCGACGTGACGCGCGTCAACGACGACGGCGTCAACCCTCGGCGTATCCGCTCGCGGCCGGCGTTCGATCTGTGGACCGAGCTGAACCTCGGAGGCGGTATCTACTCGCCCGCGGTCTTCTTCACGCGAGAGGCGCTCGAGGCGGTCGGCGACATCGACGAGTCGCTGCACATGACGATGGACTACGACCTGTGGCTCCGCATCGGGAAGCGCTTCCCGGTGCGGCACGTCGACGCGGTCTGGGGCGTGCAGCGCAGGCACCCCGCCGCCAAGACGTCGGTCTCCAACTTCTGGCCGGAGCGGCTCGCGGTGAGCCGCCGCCACGGGGGCCGGCTCGTGTCCCCGCTCGTCATCCGCCGCTTCGTGCGGCAGCCGCAGCTGCAGAGGATCGCGATGCGCACTGTCGCGGCCGCGTATGCGCTCACGGGCGGCCGCGCGCCGCGCGGGAGCCGCTGATGTGCGGGCTCGCAGGCGTCGTCGAGCTCGACCGGCCCGCAGACCGCGCCGCAGTCGAGGCGATGCTCGGGCAGCTCGCGCATCGCGGGCCCGACGGGCGCGGCCTCTTCGCGGAGGACGGCGTGTGCCTCGGCCATCTCCGTCTCGCGATCCTCGACCTCTCCGACGCGGGCCTGCAGCCGATGCAGGACGGCGAGCTGCAGCTCCTGCACAACGGCGAGATCTACAACTACCTCGAGGTGCGCGAGGAACTGCGCGCGCATGGCCACCGCTTCTCGACCGGAACCGACAGCGAGGTGATCCTCGCCGCATACCGCGAGTGGGGCGACCGGTGCGTCGAGCGCTTCAACGGCATGTGGGCGTTCGCGATCTGGGACGCGACGCGTCGCACGCTCTTCTGCTCGCGCGATCGGCTCGGAGTCAAGCCGTTCTACTACCGCCTCGACGGCGACCGGTTCTCGTTCGCGAGCGAGCCACCGCCGCTCCGCCGCTCCGGCGCGAACCTCCGGGCGGTGAGCGACTACCTCGAGCAGGGATACCTCGACCAGGGCGACGAGACGTTCTTCGCCGGCGTCGTTCGGCTTCCGCCCGCCCATTCGCTCACCTTCGGCCCGAGCGGGTTGCGCACGTGGCGGTACTGGGACCTCGAGCCGGCGGATGCCCCCACGGACCCCGTCGCCGCCGTGCGCGAGACGTTCCTCGACGCGGTGCGGTTGCAGCTTCGGAGCGACGTGCCCGTTGGAACGTGCCTCTCGGGCGGCATCGACTCGTCGTCGATCGCCGTCGCGGTCGCCTACCACGGTCACGAGCATCAGAAGACCGTCACCGCGTACTTCGATGATCAGGGCTTCGACGAGCGTCCGTACGCGCGCGCGGTCGTCGAACGAACAGGCGCGGACGCGAACTGGGTCACCTTCAGCACCGAACAGCTCGTCGAAGACCTGCCGGCGATCGTGCAGGCGCAGGGAGAGCCCTTCGGCTCGACGTCGATCTGCGCAAGCTGGTACGTGATGCGCGAGGCGCGACGGGCCGGGCTCACCGTCATGCTCGACGGTCAGGGCGGCGACGAGATCCTTGCCGGTTACCGCGCGTCCTTCGGCTATCGGCTGTCGGATCTCCTACGCTCGGGCCACGTGACGGAGGCGACACGCGAGCTGCGCGCGTTCGCGTCCGTGCACGGCCCACGCTGGGCTGCCGTCGCGCTCGCCACGCCGCACGTGCCCGAGCCGCTCCGGTTGGCGGCGCGCAGCCGCCTGCGCGGCGCGGCGTCGCTCGTCGCGCCGGAACTGCGCGAGACCGCGCACCGCACGAACGGCGACGGCGCGGTGTTTCCCGACCGGCTCCGGCGGCAGCTCCAGATCCTGCTCACGCGCCGCGGCCTTCCCGAGCTGCTGCGCTACGAGGACCGCAACTCGATGGCCCATTCGCTCGAGGCGCGCGTGCCGCTGCTCGACCATCGCCTTGTCGAGCTCGCGTTCTCGCTCCCGGGTGACGAGCTGATCCGCCGCGGCGAGACGAAATCGGTCTTGCGTCGCGCACTCGCGGATCTCCTTCCGCCCGAGGTCGCGCGCCGCCGCGACAAGCTGGGGTTCGTGACGCCCGAGTCTCGCTTCTTCCGCGGTGCCCTCGGCGACCTCGCCGCAGACGTGTTCGCGTCGCAATCGTTCCGGGACCGGGGCTTCGTCGACGAGTCGGCGGCCAGGCAGCGGCTCGACCGGCATCGTCGCGGCCGGCTGCGTGCCGGCATGGAGCTCTGGCGTGCCCTCAACGTCGAGTTGTGGGCTCGCCGGTTTCTCGACGCGTGAGGGTGCTCTTCGTCACCACGAGCTATCCGAGCGCGGAGGATCCGACGGGTGAGTTCGTGCGCGAGCACGCGCTCGCCGCCGCCGAGCACGCGGACATCACGGTTCTGCATCTGGCCCGCGAAGAGCGGTTCGGGTTGGAGAAGATCGACGGCGAGCCGTTGCCGACGTACCGCTCCGGCTTCCCGCGTCGCCCCGCCGCGGCGGGGCTGCTCGCGGCCGCGGCGGCCGCATGGCCGCGCCTACCGCGTCACGATCTCGTGCACGCTCACTTCTTCCTCGCCGGCGCGGCCGCCGCGCTGCTCGACCGCCGCCCGCTCGTCATCAGCGAGCACTGGAGCGTGTTCTTGCCGGAGGACCCGCTGACGCTGACACCGCCGCTGCGTGCCGCTGCCCGATTCGCATTCTCGCGCGCGCGATTCGTCCTCCCGGTCAGTTGTGCGCTCGAGCGGGGAATCCTCGCGACGGCGCCGGGAGCGCGAACGTCGGTGGTGCGAAACGCCGTCGACACGTCCCTCTTTCATCCACAGGGCGAGCATGACCCCGGCTTTCTGTTGTCGGTCGGGATGTTCTACGAGGCGAAGGGGCACGACCTCCTCCTCAGTGCGCTCGAAGAGGTTGTGGCCGTCCGGCCTGACGTGACCCTCGCGCTCGTCGGCGACGGCGACCTGCGCCCTGCACTGGAGCGTCGCGCAGCCGGTCTCCCTGTCACCTTCTGCGGAGTGATCCCGAAGCCGGCGGTTGCGGAGCTCCTGCGCCGGGCAGACGTGTTCGCCCTGCCGAGCCGCTTCGAGACGAGCGGCGTGGCGGCGATCGAAGCACTCGCGAGCGGAGTCCCGGTGGTCGGCACGCCGGTCGCCGCGATCCCGGAGCTCATCGGCCCGGAGAACGGCGTGCTCGCCGGGCCGGACGGGCTGGCAGCCGCGATCCTCGCAGGGCTCACCCGCGAGTTCGACCGCGCGGCGATCGCCGCCGACGCTTCCGAGCACTACGGCCGCACGACGATCGGCAACCAACTCGCCGACATCTACCGGCGAGCGATGGACGTCGCATGAGCAGCGAGGTGCGCGTCACCGTGCTGCTCGCGGCCTACAACGGCGGCGCGTATCTGCATGAGGCCGTCGACAGCGTGCTCGCACAGACCTTCGACGACTTCGAGCTCCTGATCGTCGACGACGGGAGCACGGACGGAAGTGTCGCCGGCTTGCCTTCCGACCGGCGCATCCGCGTCCTCCGGAACGAACACAACATCGGGCAGATCCCGTCGCTCAACCGCGGCCTGCGGGAGGCCCGGGGCGAGTACGTTGCCCGGCTCGACCACGACGACGTGTGCCTTCCGCGCCGGTTGGAAGCGCAGGTCTCCGTCCTCGACCGTCTCCCCCGAGTCGCACTCGTCGGGACCTGGACGGACATCGTCGACACCGACGGACGCCTCTGGACGACCGTTCGTCCTCGTATCGGGTCGTTCAACGAGTTCGCAGCCGACGTGGTGGCGGGCCAGGTATTCCTCGTCCATCCCTCCCTGATGTTCCGGAGAGACGTCGTGCTCGAGCTCGGCGGTTTCGACGAGAGCCTGAGCGCCGCCGAGGATCACGACCTCTACCGCAAGCTCGTCCTGGCGCGGCAGGACGCACGCGTCGTGGAGGAGACGCTGCTCCGCTACCGGCGGCACGAGCAGCAGATGACGATCGCGAACTCCGCCGCGGTTTGGGAAAGCGACGCGCGCAGCTACGACGCCTTCCTGCGCGAGCTCGCTCCCGAGGCGCCGGCGTCGACACTGCGCCTACTCCTGCGAAGCGACGCGCGCTTCTGGCAGGAGCCTGCGCTCGCGGACGGCGAGCTCGACCGTTTTCTCGACGCAGCCGCGACCCGGCTCGAGCTCGATGCCGCCGGCCGCGCCCTCGTCGGCCGCGCCGTCACCGAGCGCGCCGCTGCCACGATGGTCGCCGGGTGGCTCGGAGACGCCGCGGGCGGCTACCGGCGCCAAGCCCGCGAGCTCGCACGCTTCGCCCGGGCCCACGGCGCGTTCCGTCCACGCGTCCTCGGGCAGGCGTATCCGCTCCTCGCCGCGACGAGCGGTGCGGGATCCGTGCTCGGACGCGTTCGGGCTCTGACCGCGCGTGCGTTGAGGAGCGAGGGCGTCGAGCCTGCACGCCGCCTCGCCCGCCGCTTCCGGCTGCTCCGCCGTGTCTACACCCGTCTCCTCGACACCCGCGCGCGCGACTCGTGAGTAGGGTGATCGCATGACGTACCCGCGCGCCGGCGAGACATATCTCCCGCCCGAGTACTGGAGCGCCTTGCACGACGCAGCGAACGATCTCGGCGTCGCCGGCTATCCGACGCTGCCGCTCGTGTTCAACAGTCACGTGTATGCGAATAGCGCGCGCGGGGTCCTCCGTGGCTTCGCCGCCGCGGGTGTCTCCGTGCGCGATCGTGCCGTGCTCGACGTGGGAAGCGGCACGGGATTCTGGGTCGACCTCTGGCGGCGCGAGGGGGCCGCGAACGTGGCGGGATCGGACCTCGTCCCCACCGCGGTCGAGCGGTTGCGCGAGCGTTTTCCCGGCTCGGACTTCGCGGCAGCCGACATCACCGAACAGGCACCGTTCCCCGACGCGACGTTCGACCTCGTCACCGTGATGAGCGTCCTGCACCACATCGTCGACGAGCAGCGCTTCGACCGCGCCCTCTCAAACCTCGCGTCGCAAGTCTCGAGCGGAGGCGTCCTCGCGGTGCTCGACCCGCTCGTCATGCGCGGCCGCTGGATGCCGGCCGGCGGAGAGAGCGCGCACAACGTCGTCCGGACGCTCGCACGATGGGAGGAGGCGAGTGCAAACGCGGGCTTACGCATCGACGCCGTCATCCCGACGGTCGCGTTCCTCGGAGATCCCGTCGATGCGGGCTCGCGGTCCGCCTTTGCGCTGCACCGCTTCTTCTGGCGTGGGCTCACGTCCTCCGTTCGAGGACGCGACCGGCTTGCGTCAGTCGTCCTGCCGCCGCTCGCGGCACTCGATCGCACAGCTCTATCGCGCACGCGCGCAGGGCTCTCCGCGAAGCTGATCGTGCTCAGACGGCGCTGACGCTCACCCGCGTCCTCTGCGCACGGCCCGCCGGCCGCGCAAACGCCAACGAAGCCGCGTGATGCGCCCCGGGATGGAGCGGCCAGGGTTCGCGGCGAAGCTCGCAAGGCGTTCGCCGAGCTCAGGCGCGACCCAGTGCGCCATGCCCGATGTGTAGGCCGTGGAGAACGCAGCCCTCTGCTGATAGAAGACCTCTTCCGGCGTCAGACGATCGAGGTCGAGATACCACGAGTCGTGGCGCGCGATGTAAGGCAGGCCCGTGCGAAGCGCCTCGCGCGCCCAGGAGCCGTTCTCGCGATAGAGCGCGAATGTCGTGTCGATCGGCGCGTAGAAGACGCCTTCCTCGAGGGGCCACTGCCACATGCCGAGCTCCGAGGCCAGCACATCCTGCTTGTGGCGATAGTGGTCGGGGATGTCGTCGATGCGCAAGCCGAAGCCGACCTTGTTCGGGAGCTTGTAGCGGTCGAGCAGTTCCGAGAACAGGTCGAGTGCGTCAAGGGGGCAAGCCGCGACCGGAATGACGTCCGGATCCGTGTAGACGAAGCGGCGTCCCTCCGTGCGCTCGTAGAGCTCGGGCGCCTGCCACAGTGACCACTTCCCGTAGTTCTCGTCCAGCCGGATGACCGTGTGCGGCGTGGAGCGGTAGTAGTCGAGCAACGGCTCGTACGCAGAGTCGTTGTCGATGAGGTAGATCTCCTCGCAGCCGGCGCGTTCGAGCCAGCCTACGAGCTCTGCGAGAGACGTGAGCCTGTCGCGGCAGTTGACGAAAACCGGGTAGGACACTGAGCTTGACGCTACCGCACCGGTGAGCCGGAACAGCAACCGGAGTACCCTTGCGCGGCATGACGCAGCGCTACGTCGTCTCGCGCCCGTTCCCGGAGAGCAACGTCGGGTCGAACCTGGCGAGCCTCGCAGGCGCGATCCTTCTCGCCCAGAAGCTCCAGCGCCGCCTGATCGTCGACTGGCGCGGGATGGCGCAGCTTCAGGACAAGTCCGTGAACTACTTCGCCGAGTTCTTCGAGAATCGCACCTCCTTCCTCGGTGTCCCGACCTCCTATGCGCCGGTCGCGGACGCGGAGTACGGCCCCGACTCGGGCGTTCCCTGGCTCAGCGCGAACGAGGCCGCCGCGGCCGTTCGCGGCGAGCTGCAGCTCGACGACGCAGAGCACGTCGTCCTGCAGCAGTACCACGGCCCCGATCGCCTGATGCCCGGTCCGGAAAGCGACCGGTTCGCATTCCTCAGGCAGTTCTACCGCGAGATCGCGCCCGCACCCGAGTTGCGCGAGGCGATCGACGGGTGGGCCGATGAGCAGCTCGGCGGCCGCTTCGTCGTCGGCATCAACATCCGCACCGGCAACGGCAGCTATTTCGGCCGGGGCATGCGGTACGCAGGACGCGTGGATCTCGGCGTGCTCCAGGACGAAGTGCGGCTCGTGCGTGTGCTGAGCCGGGCCGTGAGAAGACTCGGGCGCAGACTCCCACGTCCTGTGCGGACGGCGTCGGCGACGTTCTACGCCACGGATTCCGAGGCGATGAGCCGCGTCCTGTCGACGCTCCCCGGGGCCGTGACGCGACGCCGCACCTATCCCCCGCCGGATGCCGGCGATCTCTACTCGTTCGACGGATCGTCGAGCCAGGACCGGGCGTCCGTCGTCGACACGCTCGCGGATATGTTCCTCCTCGCCCGCTGCGACGCGCTGATCTATAACAATTCGACGTTCAATCAGTACGCCCGAGTGCTGAACGGCTACTTCGGAGGGGACCTCATCCACGTGGACACGCTCTTCGCCCGCCGCCGGGTGCAAATGCTCGCCTCGGCCGCGCGCAGGCGCATTCCCGTCTAACTCTGCGCGGACGTCATCGACGCACGCTCGGCGACCAGATCGGTCCGCCACTCGAGCTGCGGTCGCAACACCGCGCCGCCCCGCATGTTCCCGGCGTGGCCGGTGAACCGGATCTCGATCGGCACGAGCGCCGCGTAGTCGACGACCTGGTTCACTTCGGCGATGAGACTGACGTTCAGGTCGACCTCTGCCTCACCGAAGAGGTTGCGCGGCAGGCGCACGACGGAGCGGTAGGTCCCCGGTTCGAGACGCATCGGTCCGTCGCTCGCGGGATCGTCGAGCGTCTCCGTGCGCAGCAGCGTGCCCCGCTGCTCGTCCGTGAGCGTGACGAGCACGCGCAGGGCCGGGACCGGCCGCAGCACCGTGTACTCGACCTCGATCGTGACTTGGTCGTCCGACGAAAAAGCCGACGCCGGAATGCCTTCCTCGTCGAGCACCGAGATGCGCGTGCACTCGAAGAACGGCTGATCGCTGTAGAGCCGCTCCTTCGCGACGTGCCGGCGCAGGTCCTCGCCGGTCACGACTGCGGGGCTCGCGCCGCCGCTGAGATGGCCGAGATAGTGGTGCACCGCGTCCTCCGTCGACCCGTCGAACACGAGGCGGCCGCCGTCGAGGACGAGCGCGCGCGGACAGAGCGCGCGCACCGAGGCGAGATTGTGGCTGACGAAGACGATCGTGCGCCCGTCGCGCGTCACGTCCTTCATCTTGCCGAGACACTTCTGCTGGAACTCGGCATCGCCGACGGCGAGCACCTCGTCGACGAGCAGGATCTCCGGCTCGAGATGCGCCGCCACGGCGAACGCGAGGCGCACCTGCATGCCGCTCGAGTAGCGCTTCACCGGTGTCTCGAGGAACCGCTCCACGCCCGAGAACTCGACGATCTCGTCAAAGCGCGCGACGATCTCCGACCGCCGCATCCCGAGGATCGTCCCGTTGAGCATGATGTTCTCGCGTCCGCTCAGCTCCGGATGGAAGCCGGTCCCCACTTCGAGGAGCGAGCCGACGCGCCCACGAAGGACGACGCGGCCCTTCGTCGGGTCGGTGATGCGCGAGAGGATCTTGAGGAGCGTGCTCTTGCCCGCGCCGTTCGACCCGATGAGGCCGAGGACGTCGCCGCGGCCGAGCTCGAACGAGACCTCGTCCAGCGCCCAGATCTCCCGCCGCGCGGCGCCGCTCTTCCGGAGCCGGCGGGCGGGCGCGGAGACGGCGCCGGCGATCACGTCGCGGAGCGCCCGGTACGGCTCGCGCTGACCGAGGCGGTAGCGCTTGCCGATGCCCTCGACGCGGATGACGACGTCAGACGACATCCGCGAAGCTCCGTTCGACTCTGCGGAAGTACTCGATGCCCATGATCAGGAGGAAGAGGGTGACTCCGAACGACACGAGCATGATGTGGCCGACCTGCCCAACGCCGTTGCCGAACAGGCACCAGCGGAAGCCCTGGACGACGCCGGCCATCGGGTTGATGCCGATCCACGGGCGGATGCCGAGCGGGAAGACCGCAGCGGAGTAGGCGACCGGCGTTGCGAAGAACCACGCCTGGACGAGGAACGGCACCGTGTACTGCACGTCGCGGTACTTGACGTTGAGCGCCGACAGCCCGAGCGTGACCGCGAGCGACGCGACGACCGCGAAGAGCACGAAGAACGGCAGAAAGACGATGTGCCAGCTCGGCACCTGCCCGTACCACAGCATCGCCGCCGCGAGGACGACGAAGCCGACCCCCATGTCGACGAGCCCGGCGAAAACGGGAGCGGCCGGAATGAGCACGCGCGGCACGTACACCTTCGTGACGAGCGCCTGGTTCTCGACGATGCTCTTCGTCGACGCGGAGAGCGCATTCGAGAACAGCAGCCACGGAATGAAGGCGCTGAGCGTCAACAACAGATACGGGACGTTCGACGGCAGCTTCGCGTAGTGGCCGAGGACGACGGTGAAAATGATCGCCGTCAGGGCCGGCTGCAACGCGACCCACGCGGCGCCGACAGCCGTCTGCTTGTAGCGGATCTTGACGTCGCGCCAGATCAAGAAGAACAGGAGCTCCCGGTAGTCCCAGAGCTCGCGGAAGTCGAGAGGACGCCAGCCCCGCTTCGCCTCGATGACGGTGACGCGACCCGCGTCGTAGTGGCTGCCGATTTCGGCAGTCGCGCTCATCGATCCAGGATAGCCCTGGCGCCTGCCAGCTCCGAGAAGAGCTGCCGGTGCCGCTCGGCCCACATCCGCACGTCGAAGTGAAGCGCCTGCTCGCGCGCGGCGACGGACCGCGCCGCGAGCTCGCCGTCAACTGTGAGGATTGCGTGAGCAAGCTCGTCCGCCGTCGGCGGATGGTCGGCTTCCCAGTCGAGTGGCGCGTCGATGCCGACGCCCGCGTCCGGGCCGACGAGCTCCGGCGTGCCGCCGCTCGCCGAGTAGACGACCGGGAGGCCGCACGCCATCGCCTCGAGGACGACCGTCGGGCACGGGTCGTTGTACTTCGGATGGATCAGGACGTCGGCGCGACGAAACAGCCGAGGTGCCTCCGCCTGGCTGTAGGGACCGACGAATTCGACGGCGTCGCCGAGACCGAGCCCGCTGATGCGAGCTTCGGTCTGCGCGCGTGCATCGGGCGCGAACGAGAGCTCGCCCGCGACGAGCAGCCTGACGTCGGGCCGCTCGCGGCGCACAACTGCGAGCGCGTCGAGCGCGGACTCGACGCGGTAGCGCTGGTACTGATTGCCGCCGAGGAGGAGCGTGAGCGGCCGGCGCGCGGAGTCCGTGGCGGGCTTGAACGCCTCGACGTCGACCGGGTTGTGGAGCACCTCGAAACGGTCGTTGCGCGGGCCGTAGAAACGGTCGGCGGCACCCTTGCAGAACGCGCTCTGGAACACGACCCAGTCGGCCTCGTGGAGCAGCGTGGCACGCGGCGCGTTGACGAGCTCCCACCCGTCGCCATGCCAGCCCTGGTACGCGACGCCGTTCTGGTTCCATGCGAACACGGCGCCACGACGCCGTGCGAGCCGCACCAGCATGGGAGCGTCGAGCGGCATCGAGCTCGAGCCGAGGTAGAGGACGTTGAAGTCGCGCGGAGCGTTCGGGAGCGTTCGATTGAGAAGCTGGAACTTGACCGCGCCGCCGAACACGACGTCGCCGGCGGACGGCATCCGCTCCACGCCGTAGGAGACCGCGACCTCGCCGCGTCGGGGCGGCGTCGACGCGATGCGCATCCACCGCGGCGCCTGCGCGGCGACGAGCCGTGCGAGCGACAGCGCGTTCCGCGCCCGTCGAACGTGCATGTGCAAGGTCACGAGCGAACGAACCCGTCGAAGAACGCGCGCCACAGCGGTGCCTGCGCCTCGTACGAGTTCGCCTGCGCGGTCTCGATGCCCGCTGCGACGACGCGGTCGGCCGCACCCGCGGCGATCGCCTCGAGCCTGCCGACGAGCGCGTCGACGTCCTCGACCTCGACGAGCCAGCCGTTCTCGCCGTCGACGACGAGATCGACCGCCTGACCGACGCGGGTCGAGACGAGCGGCACGCCGGCTGCCATCGCCTCGAGCACGCCCTTCGGCCCGCCCTCCTGGCGCGACGTGACGACGTAGGCGTCGAGCGCCGCGTACAGCTTTCCCACATCCGCGTAGTGCTCGACGAACCGATGGACGTACGGGATGCCGAGCTCGCCGAGTCGTGCCCGGACGTATCCGCGTGCCGGCCCCGAGAGGAGCACGTGGAGGTCCGGCACGCGCTCGCGCAGTCGCGTGAGAACGCCGACGAGCACGTCGGGGCCCTTGATCCACTTCGGCTCGAGCCCCTCGTCCCAGCCGACGCCGTCCTTCTGGAACGAGCCGACGACGAACGCGCCCGCAGGCAGCCCGAGCGCTTCCCGCGCTGCGACGGAACGCGGTCCGAAGAAGCGTGGTTCGATGCCGATCGGGATGCGAAAGACCTTCGCCGGGTCGATACCGCTCGAGAGCACGAGCTGCTCCAGCTCGCGATGCGACACCTGCACGCGGTCGACCTCGTGGTGCCGGCGCCGCAGCGCCTCGAACGCGCTGTCGAACTCGGGGGCGCCACGCGTGCCGGGCAGGCCGTGGAAATACGTCGTCGCCAGTCGGTGTCCGGCATCCGGCGGCGGCGGGCGGTCGAAGAACGTGAAATGGCTGCCGTAGAACACCGACTGCCGCTTTGCGGCGGACGGCGGCCAACGCTTCGCGACCCGGATCCCCAGTCGTTCCGCCACGCCGGCGACGGCGCGCATCTCCTCGTCGATCACCCAGCCGGCGCCCTCGCCGACGAGGAGGAGCCTGCTATACGCCGGCCAGCGCGCGCCGACGGCAAGCGCCGCACGACGAGCGGCGCGGCGCGCCGGGTCGGCGAGCGCGCTCACCTGACTCGCACGACTCCGATCCCGTAACTGGGATCGCCGGCGATGCACTCCTCGGTTGCAGTCGAGCGTTTCAGCTCCGACCAGAAGCGCGGGACGTCGTTCGGTGCATCCGGCTTGACGTCGTGGAAGGCGATCAGCCCGCCGTGCCGCACGAGCGGCGACCACAGCTCGTAGTCGCGCTTCACCGCGTCGTAGCTGTGGTCGCCGTCGACGAACAGGAAGTCGACGGGCCGGTCGCCCAGCAGTCGCCGAACACGCTCGACCGTCGCCGGCGACTGCGAGTCGACCGGCATGACGAGCTCCACCCGTTGACGTGCGCGTGCAAGGCCCCGACGCACGAACGCGTACGTGGACCAGCGGCCGAGCAGCCCGAGCGGCCGCACGTCGACCGCGACGAGCGTCGCGTCCGGCCCGGCGACCCGTGTCCAGAGGAAGAGCGTCCCGCCCTCGTCCGTGCCGATCTCGACCACGGTCGCCGGCCGCAGCTCCTGCACGAGCCCGAGCAGCCAGAGGATCTCTTCCGTCGACTGCGTCGCACGAAGACGGCCACCGCGCCACGTGAGCGCGCGCCCGAAGGCGACTGCGTCTGCGAGCGGCAGATCGGGCGGCAGGCGGCGCACACGACGCCGGGCCCCGAGGGCGGCTGCGTACAAGCGCGGATACTCGAGGACGCGCCGGATCACGTGAGGTCCTCCAGGCCGAGCGCGCGCAGATACTCGTCGGTGACCTCTGCCAACGACGGCAATGATATGAGCGACTGTCGCTCCTCGTATTCGTCTTGCAGACGATCGAGGAGCGCAGGGACCTCGTTCCAGTCGGTGAAGCCGAACCCGGCCTCCTTCACCGCCTCGGCGCTCCCGCCGCTCTTCAAGTAGATCGCCGGCAGCCCGCAGCACAGCGCCTCGACGAGCGCGTTCGAGTACGCGTCGTGCTCGGTCGCGGTCACGAACACGTCCTGCGTGCGCAGCAGCGTCGCGAGTTCGCGCGACGGGAGCGGCGGCACCACCGTCGCGCGCTCGAACGCCTCCTGCGTGTTGCCGACGTACGTCAGGTCGTAACGCGTCCAGTCGAGGTTGCGCTCGAGCCAGCGGTAGAACGGCCCTCCCTTGCGCGGGTTGTCGGACCAGCTCACGGCGACAACGCGCGTGCGCCGGTCGCGGGCGAACGGCGTGCGCCCACGTGCATGGAAGATCTCGGGATCGGTGCCGTTGTAGATCACGCGCGGCTCGACCAGCTCGACGCCGATGCTTCGATACATGTCGACGGTCGCATGCGAGATTGCGATCGTCGCATCGGCGAAGCGACGGTTCAGCTCGGCGACGCGCGCGTCGGTGCCGTCGTCGTAGCCGCGGTACAGAGACGTCACCGCTCCCACGCGATGCACCAGGCGGCACTCGTCGGAGGCACGCGAGGCGAACCACTCGAGCCGCCCCGCGTCGAAGTTGAACGAGTTGAACAGGATCGCGCGCGCGGCCGGCGACACTGCGTTGATCTCGACAGCGATGCCGCGGCGGCCTAGCTCCCCGACCACCGCGCGAAGCGACTGGTGCGCGCCACCCGCCGGCGGCGGCGCGAAGTCGTGGAAGAGCGCGAGCACGGCGCCGCGCGCACGCGCCGCCCCCGCATCCCGTCTCACCCGCGCAAGCCAGAGACCGCGACGAGTCGCTCGCATGGCGGGGCGCGCCGCGCTACGCAGGACGGACAACAGCGCCAGGATAGCCGGGTAGTCGGCGCACTCTGTGCGCCTCTTCCCAATCGTCGAGAACCGCCCCGTCTATATTCATCCGTCGATGGCGGCGCACGAGAACCGGGCAATCGAGCTCTACCTCGACCTCTTGAAGCGGTCCCTGACGCGCTATGGGTACGGCGATTCTTGGAAGCTGGTCGAGCCGCGCGCGACCGGTTGGCGGGCCGCCCTCTACGACCGGCTCGAGAGACGCACCGGTCGGGCGGTGTCGTACGAGCGCGTCCTCTTCGATCCGGTGGCGCGCGAGAACGGCCGCGACTGGCCGCTGGAAGCCGAGACGATGGTCGGACTCAAACGTCTTCAGAACCTCCAGGACTGCGTGACGGACGTCATCCGAAACGATGTCCCAGGTGACCTCATCGAGACCGGCGTATGGCGCGGGGGAGCGGCGATCTTCATGCGCGCGATCCTCGCCGCGTACGGCGACACGCAGCGCGTAGTCTGGACCGCCGATTCGTTCGCCGGACTGCCGAGGCCGAGCGGCAAATACGACGCCGACCGAGGCGACAAGCAGTGGTCGTTCACGATACTCGCGGTAAGCGAAGAAGAGGTGCGCGCGAACTTCGCACGGTACGGGCTCCTCGACGACCAGGTGCGCTTCTTGAAGGGCCTCTTCCAGGAGACGCTTGCGGACGCTCCAATCGGGCAGCTTGCCGTAGCGCGTCTCGACGGCGACATGTACGAGTCGACGATCGTCGCGCTCGACACTCTCTATCCGAAGCTCTCGGTCGGTGGCTACCTCATCGTCGACGACTACGGAGCGCTCGAACCCTGCCGGCGAGCGGTCGACGACTATCGACGCGAGCACGACGTCACGGAGCCGCTCGTCGAGGTCGACTGGACGGGCGTCTACTGGCAGCGGCGACACTAGGATCGCCTGATGCGCCTCGCCCGGATTCGCAGGAGACTTGCACGCTCGCTTACGGAATGGCGCGCACCTGCGAGGGTCGATGCCTTTCACCGTCTGTACTACGACGATTTCCACCAGACATGGGCGCAGACGCTCTGGCTCGGCACACGGGCCTTCAAGTGCCCTTTTGATCTGTGGATGTACCAGGAGCTGCTCGCCGCAATCCGGCCTGACCTGCTCGTCGAGACCGGGACCGCAGCCGGTGGCAGCGCGCTCTTCCTCGCCTCGTGCATGGACATGCTCGGGAACGGACGCATCGTCACGATCGACATCAACGACAGAGCCGATCGCCCGCAACATGATCGAATCACCTACGTGCACGGGTCGTCTGTGGATCCGGAGGTTGTCGATCGGGTACGCGGTCTTGCTGCCGATGCCCGGGCCGTGATCGTCGTCCTCGACTCCGATCATCGGCGCGACCACGTTCTTGCAGAGATGCGCGCATACTCCACGCTCGTTACTCAAGGCTCCTATCTGATCGTCGAGGACACGAACGTGAACGGCCATCCCGTCCTCCCGGACTTCGGGCCCGGCCCGCACGAGGCAGTCGAGACGTTCCTCGCGGAGGGCGCTCCATTCGTTCGCGACCGCTCCTGCGAACGCTTCCTGATGACGTTCAATCCTGGCGGCTACTTGCGCCGCGAGGAGGATTGACGGTAGGCCCCCTCCGTCGTCTCCGCTATCGCGTGGGTCGACGACGGGCGGCGCTCCGCTTTTCGCACCTGCTGCAACGAGCGGCGGATCGCGCACAGACTCCGGAGGAGATTTTCAGCGTGGCGAGCTCGCTCAAGCTCGAGGAAATCTCGATCACCCCGATTCAGGTTCCCGCTGAGATCGCCTCGCTGCTCGTGCTCCTCCGCGCCGAGCAACCCCGACATGTTCTCGAGATCGGAACCGCGAACGGCGGGACGCTGTACCTCCTGTCATGGGCGTCCGCACCAAACGCGCGCATCCTCTCGCTCGACATCAAGAACTACGAGCCGCCCCATCGACGAGTGTTCGAGTCGTTCGGACGGGGGACCCAACAGGTCCGCGTCATGCAAGGGGACTCGCACCTGGACGTCACGCGCGATGCCGTCCGCGGGTTCTTCGGTGACGACCTGGACTTCTTGCTCATCGACGGCGACCACAGTGCCGCAAGCGTGCGGCGGGACTACGAGCTCTTCGCGCCGCTCGTCCGCCCCGGCGGACTGATTGCGTTCCACGACATCGTCGATGGCCCCGAGGAGCTCGTCGGCGGGGTGCCTGCGTTCTGGCGCGACGTGCGTGCAGAGCTCGACGACCCGCTCGAGCTCGTCGAGTCGTGGGCACAGGGTGGCTTCGGCATCGGCGTCGGCCGCCGGCGGACGCCGGTGAAGCCGTCGTGAAGATCCTCGTACTCGTCCTTGCAACTCGCGCGTGGCCGTATCCGATCCTCATCCGCACGATGGAGCGTACGTGGGCGTCCGTCGAGGTCGACGGCGTGTCGACGCTCTTCTACTACGGCGGCGACCGTCTCGCGCAACGCGGCCGCCGCCTGTACCTCCCGGTAACGGACGCGCTCCCGGCCGGGCGGAAGACGATCGCGTGCTTCGAGCACGTCTTGGCCTCCTGCGACTTCGACCTCGTCTTCAGAACGAACGCGAGCAGTTACGTCGACCTGCCGAACCTGCACGCGTTCGCGAACGAGCACGCTCGGAGCGAGCGCTTCTACTGCGGTCATCGAGGGATGTACGGAGACCTTCCCTTCGCGTCCGGGTCCGGGTACTTCCTGAGCAAGGACCTCGTTGGACTGTCCGTCGAGCGGCAGGAGGAGTTGGACCAATCCCTCCCGGACGACATCTCGCTTGCGGCGCTGCTCCGCGACGCGGGAGTCGAACCGGTGGCGGCACCGAGGGTCGGCTACACATCCGCCCGCGATGTGGGCCAGGTGGACACGTCGCAGTTCCTGTTCCGCTGCAAGACCGAATCACCGTGGCGCATGGGAGACGTCCGGATCATGCTTACGCTCCATCAGGCGTTCGTTCGCGCGCGTGGCGGCCGATACCGGTCGCCGATGCTGCGCCTGACAACGGCGCTCGCGGCGGTCTACACAGCTTTGATGCGCGGGCGTCGCACGCTCGGCTAACCGACGCTCCAATGCGTCGCGACGGCCGGCACGCCGGCGGGATCGACCTCGTCCCAGCGGAACACAGGCGCGATGACGCCTTGGCGAATGTGGTGCGAGCCGACGAAATACGACTCGCCGTGGTCCAGCGTGACGTCAAAGTGGAGGATTCCCTTCTCGTGGATGACGCCGTCGATTCCGTGAGCGAACACGCGCACATTGACGATGTATCTGCCGCCGTTGAGCAGGCCGGCTGGAATCTGGCAGCGCAGCGCGTGGAGACCGGGCCGCTCCCCCGGCCGCAGCTCCTGGTTGCCGTCCACGTGGTACGAGCTGACCACGAACGTGCCGTCGGCAGAGATGAGATCCACCATGACGACGAGAGCCGGATCCTGTGTCTCCACCTCGAGCTCGACGACGACGCCGATGGTCTGGCTCGAAAAGAACGTCGCGCTTGCGGCGCCGGTCTCGTCCTCAGCGCGGACTTCCACGAGGCGAACGTCGTCATTCCCAGGCCTCTGCTCGGGATCGTCCCAGCGCATCCGGCCGGTATCGAGCGTCTCGAACGAGGAGAGGTAGCGGCGCACGATCGCATCGGTCGTACCGTCGTCGACGATCCGCCCCTGCTCGATCAGCAGCGCGCGCTCGCACAGCGCGCGCACCGGCTGCAGATTGTGACTGACGAAGATGACGGTCGCGCCCTCGCGCGCGACCTCGCTCATGCGACCGATGCAGCGGCGCTGGAAGTCGGCGTCGCCCACTGCCAAGACCTCGTCCACGACGAGGATCTCCGGCTCGAGGTGCGCGGCGACCCCGAAGGCCAGCCGGACGTACATGCCGCTCGAGTACCACTTGACCGGTGTGTCGATGTGCTTCTCGACGCCGGAGAACTCGACGATCTGGTCGAACTTCCGCCGCACCTCCGCGCGCGTCATCCCCAGAATCGAGCCGTTGAGGTACACGTTCTCACGCCCGGTGAGCTGCGCGTGGAAACCGGTGCCGATCTCGAGGAGCGCACCCATGCGGCCCCGCACGTCCACGTATCCCTTCGTCGGCTCCGTGATGCGCGCGAGCACCTTGAGGAGCGTCGACTTGCCGGCGCCGTTACGGCCGATGAGGGCAACGGCCTCGCCGGGCGCGATGTCGAACGTCATGTCGTCGATCGCCCACATGAAGTCGAGGGCCTTCCGAAAGCCGAGCGTGCGCGACAGTCGCCCGAAGCCGGTCTCGACCTGCCCGACCCGGTAGCGCTTGCCGAGCCCGTGTGCGCTGATCGCGAGATCGGCCACTAGAACATGTCCACGACGGTGCGCTCTGCGCGACGGAAGACCAACAGCCCGGATATGAGCACGGCGAAAACGACTCCGGTGCTCGCGAGGAGGACACCGACGTTCGGCCGCGATATCCCGAGAAGCGACCAGCGGAACCCGTCGACGACCGCGGTCATCGGGTTGATGGCGATGAGCTTTCGGTACGGCTCAGGCAGGCGCCCGACCGGATAGAGAACGGGTGTGATGTAGAACCAGAGCTGAAGCACGAACGGAATCGTGAACGCGATGTCGCGGTAGCGCACCGAGATACCGCAAAGCCAGATCCCGAAGCCCAGTGCTGCGAGCACGGCCAGCAGGATGAACACGGGCAGGAACACGATGTGCCAGCTCGGCCAGCGTCCGTAGTAGGCGAAGAGGCCGATGAGGACGAAGAACGCAATCAGGAAGTCGATCAGTGGCGCCGTCACCTGCGCGATCGGGGCATAGAGCCGCGGGAAGTAGATCTTCCCGATGATGTTCGCGTTGTTGAGGAGCGCCGCTGCGGCACCGGGGAGCGCGCTCAGGAAGTACGACCACACGAGCAGGCCTGCGTACAGGAACAGCGGGTACGGGACGTTTGGCTGGCCCGACGTGAACCCGGCGAGGCCGCCGAACACCGCCGCCAGCAGGACCATCGAGACCACCGGCTTCAGGATCGCCCAGAGCGGGCCAAGATAGGTCTGCTTGTAGCGCGCGCGGATGTCGCGCCACATGAACGTGAAGAGGAGCTCGCGGTACTGCCAGAGCTCGCGCCAGTTGACGAGGAGGAGCCCGCGCGACGGCTGGAGCCGCCGGACCGCGGTCGCTGCAGCCGGCCGCGGCGGTAGTTCCGAGGCGGTGACGTCCACGGGAAACACGATAGCGGCACCCCCTGTCGCCTCAGCCTCAGGAGTCGCGCCATCGGCGCTACCATCGCCGCGATGGCGATCGGAAGCACGATGAAGACCAAGCTCGCGCCGCCGTTCGTGCGCCTCTACCGCGGGCGGTACTTCTACAACGAAGATCTCCTCCCCCGCGTCTCGCGCGACGACGTCTACTTGATGAACCATCCCCGGTCGGGGAGCAGCTGGCTCAGGTGTCTCGTCACGTCGTACGTGCGCAATTCCCCGATCACCCCCGAGCTTGCGGCCGAGACGGTCCCGGGCGTCATCAGGCCGGGACTCACGCCGCCGGTGATGCCGAAGACACGTGACACCGTCCTCATCAGAAGCCATGCCGCGTACACGAAGATCCCGGCCCGCGTGATCTACCTCATGCGCGACGGGCGCGACGCGCTCCTCTCGTTCTACTGGCTCAGGAGAAAGACCGAGCCGGCGACGAGCTGGGTTCAGTCCGTCTCGCCCGGAGAGTTCTTCCTCAGGAACGCGAAGTACGGCCCGTGGCACGAGCACGTGCTCGGCTGGCTGAACGGCTTGCAGACGTGGTCGCCGGACCGCTACCTCGTCGTACGGTACGAAGATCTCGTACGCGAGCCGGGTCCACAACTCGGGACGATCGTGGAGTTCCTCGGCTTCTCAGCCGATCCCGATCGCCTCGAGCAGGCGGTGGCGTGGAACTCGAAGCAGCTGCTCTCGGAGATCGACGAGAAGTCCGGCGGCGGTGCGCTCGCGTTTCCCGGCATGACACAGGACCGCTGGTCGTCCGTCCTCACTCCCGAGGAGCTCGCGCGCTACGAGGAGCTCGCCGGTGAGGGACTCCGCAGAGGCGGATATCCGCTGATGAGCGAGCAATCGGCGGTCGCCACGTCCAATTAGCGTGCGGACCGGCGAAGGAGCCGGTACGCGAGGACGAGCTTGAAGAGGAACGGGCGCCGCTGCGGCAGGCGCTCGAGGTACATGCGCGAGAAGAAACGCCCGCCGTGGCGGCGGCTGATCTTCCGCATCTCGGGATAGAAACGGTCGGCGGCGGTAACGCTTTTGGATTCCGATTGAAAACGAAAGCACGACAGGATGCCGTCGATGACGGCAACGTCGAAGCGTCGGCCGATGCGCACCCACAGGTCGTAGTCCATCGCGTAGTGGTAACGCGAGTCGACGCCCGATACCGCCTCGTATGCCGCGCGCGTGAAGAACGCCGATGGCTGCGGGACGAAGTTCTTCGCATCGAGCAGCGTGTCGAAGTCGAACGGATGCGGCGGCACCTCGAAGGCCGACTCGCCGTTCTCGTGTACAACGCGATAGCCGCCGTACACGAGGCCGTAGTCGCCGGAGCTCAGCCGTGTCACCGCCGCCGAGACCGCGCCCGGCAGGTACGTGTCGTCGGCGTTCAACCAGCCGAAGATCTCGCCGCCGGCGAGCTCGAAGCCCTTCCGCAGTGCGTCCGCCTGGCCCTCGTCCGGCTCCGAGATCCAGCGCAGATGGTCGTAGCGACGCAAGATCTCGACCGAGCCGTCCGTCGAACCACCGTCGACGACGACGTGCTCGATGCGCGGATAGTCCTGCTCGAGCACGCTGCGAATCGCCTCTTCGAGGAACCGCGCCTGATTGAGGCACGGAGTAACCACCGTGACGAGCGGAAGCGCTTGCATACCGTGCACCATCGTAAGATGCGCGAGTGGGAATCGCGCCGCCCCAGCTTCTCACCGATCTGCGATTCGAGTTGGGGCTGACGCGGGCGGTCGAGACCGGCACCCGCCTCGCAACGGCGCGGCGACGCTCGCCGCGATCTTCCCCGAGGTGGTCACCATCGAGCTCTCGCCCGAGCTCCACGCGGCTGCTGCCCAACGGTTCGCCGCGAACCCGCGCGTGAATGTCGTGCTCGGCGACGCCGGAGTGGAGCTGGCGCGCTACGTCGACCGTCACGTGCCGGCCCTGTTCTTCCTCGACGCGCACTGGAGCGGCGGCCCGACTGCCGGCGAGGAGATCGACTGTCCGATCCTGGACGAGCTCGAGGCGCTTGCGTCCGGCGGACCCGAGGACTGCATCCTCATCGACGATGCGCGCCTGTTCGCCGAACCGCCCCAATGGCGGAAGGCGGCGAAGTGGCCGCCACTCCCACCTCGCGGTCGCCGGATCGTGGAAGCGTGGGAGCGAACGGTCAACGGCGGCAAGCGTCCACTGCGCGCACAGCTGTGGCGCTTACGCCCCGCCCGCGTGCGCTGGCGAATGGGCGGCCCGCTCGTCAGCGAATAAGGATGCAGTCACACTCCACGATCCGACCCGTCGAGTCGGGGAAGGTCGGGAAGAGGAGAGCGGGAGCGAAGCCGCGCTCGTCGAGCTCGGCCAAGAAATCGAGATAGCCCGGCTGCCCCTCGTACGTCCGCTGAAGCGCCAGTTCGACCTGGACCGCGGCGAGTCGCTCGAGCGTCGCCGCTGCGCCTCGAATCACCTCGAGGTCGAAGCCTTGCGTATCGATCTTCAGGAAGACAGAGCCAGCCCCGCGCGTCGCCTCGTCGAAAACGTCGTCGACGGTGATGACCTCCACCGTCTCGGACCCGCGCTCCTTGAAGATGCGGTGCATCTCCCCCAGCGCGTACGCGTTCGGCACGAGCAGCGAATTGGACCCAGGACTGCCCGTCAGGCGTAGCTCCAGGGTGCCGGCGGCGCTCCCGACTGCGACGCGACGCGCCTCCCAGGCGCTGTCCCCCTCCACCTCGCGAGCCAGGAGCTCGAAGTTCTCCGAGGCCGGCTCGAACGAGACGATGCGACCGCGATAACCCAGGTCACGGAGCATTCGCCCGTACGTTCCCGTGAACGCGCCGACGTCGAGCACGCAGTCGACCTGGAGCCGACGAAGCAGCGCGGCGAGCTCCGTCCCGAACGCCGGGTACGGGACGACGTCGAAACCTCTGCGCTGCAACGCGGAGCGGCCGACGCGGCGCGCGCGGCGAAGGACGCGGTCGACGATCCTCACGCCGCAACCTCCTCGAGGAAGAGCTTGCTGCTGACGAACGAGAAGAGGAACTTGCTTCGGCTGTTCGCAAAACCGCGCTCGTCGAGGAGCTCCTCGATCCGCTCGCGCCGGACGACGTCGAAGATCGGACTGTCGGCGAGCAGCTCTGCGCGCACCGTGGAGTCGTCCAGGTCGAGGAGCGCCTCGATCGGCGCATTGAACCCGACCTTGCGCGCCTCGTCGAGCACGTGGTCGGGGGCGATGCCTCGCATTGCGTCGCGGAGGACGGCCTTCGCGCGGCCGTCGCGCACGAGGTGACGCGTCGGTATCCGATACGCAAACTCGGTGAGCGGACGGTCGAGGTACGGAGAGCGGTTCTCGACCGACCAGTACATCGAGTTGAGATCGTCCTCCAGCAGGATCACTGGAACCGTCTCGTGCCTGAGCTCGTTGAGCATGCGGCTGCGCAGGAGGTCGTCAGCGTACGTGCGCTCGCGGAAGGGCTCCGGCTGGTAGCCGTCGACGAGGAAGCCGGCAAAGACGTCGGCGTCGAGGACGATATAGCCGCGAAAGCCGGGCTCGCGTACGAACAGCTCGGGGTCGCCGAGGTGCGGATTGCGCACGAACGGCCGGATCTGGCGCTCCCAGGCGGCGACTGAGGAGGCGTGCAGCTCCGGCAGCGCGCGCACCTGCGCGAGGTATGCGAGGTGATGGTCGTAGTAGCCGCTGAGGATCTCGTCCGCGGCGGTCCCGCTGACTGAGACGCGGTAGCCGTCGCTCGCAATTCCCTCCATCAGCTGCCAGTGGACGTAGTACGAGATGGTGGCGACGGGCGCGTCGTGGTAGCGCACGAGATCACGCATGCGGCGAAGGAATCCGACGTGCTCGAGCGGAACCGCCGTATGCCTGAGGCCGAGCGCGGCGACCGTCCCCGCAACGGCCTCACGCTCGTCGTAGCGCGGGTCTTCGTTTACAACGGTGAAGCCGTGGACGTCGTAGCCACAGACGCGCTTGGCGGCGGCGATGAGCGACGTCGAGTCGACCCCGCCGCTCATACAGAACGCGACCGGGACGTCGGCGCGTAGGCGTAGCTCCACGGATCGAAGCACGCGCTCCCTCACGCCGAAGACGGCATCGTCGTAGCTCATCTCGTCGTCCGGCTCGAACGACGGCGCCCAGTAGCGCCGCTGCGTCTCGCGTCCGTCCGCGTCGATGCGGAGAACGGTTGCAGCCGGCAGCAGCTCGAGACCGTGGAAGAACGACCGGTCGTCATCGGTCCACAGCGTCCGGTAGCCGGTGACGAGGTACCGGCGCACCTGGTCGAGATCCGGCTCGAGCGGGCGGCCGAGGAGGGCGAAGACGCCCTTCGGCTCCGACGCGAAGACAATGCCGCCGTCACCGCGGTGGATCCACAGCGGCTTCTCGCCGAAGCGGTCGCGGCAGAGCGTGACCGAGCCGTCGTCCTTGTCGTGGAGCGCGAATGCCCACATGCCCTCGCAGCGGTCGAGCGCGTCCTCGCCCCAGCGCGCGAGCGCGCGCACGAGAACCTCGGTATCGGAGTCGCTCGCGAACCGCTCGCCCTCCCGTTCGAGGTCGGCGCGCAACTCGCGGTAGTTGTAGAGCTCACCGTTGTAGACGATCGTCTTCGAGTCCACACGGAGCGGCTGGTTCGCGCGCTCGGTGAGGTCGATGATGTCGAGGCGCGTGCTGAGGAGTTGCGCGATGCGGTCCCGCCCGAGGTCGTGCGCGACCGCGCCGGCGAAATCGGGCCCGCGCTGGTGCAGGACCTCGAGGCAGCGCGCGACCGCGTCGTCGCCGCGCGGTCGCGTCCCGACGTATCCGGCGATCCCGCACACGTCAGACGACGTCGTCCGAGTGCAGATGCTCGCCCGCGACCACTGCACGGCGAAGCGCACGCCCGAGAACGAGTGACTCCTGGCCTGGTTGGAGAGCGTCGGCGGGTCGCGTCCACACGAGATCGTGCTCGACGAGCACGTGCCCGGCGTCGAGCCCACGTGCGGCGGCGATCGAACGCCGCAGCGCAACGTGAGCGTCCACCTCGGACGGCTGCACCTCTTTCGCGGGGTTGCCGAGGAGCGTCTCGGCCGCGCGAATGCGCCGCACGACCTCGTGCATGGCTTCCGGATCGGCGGAGAGCGCGTGGTCGCGGAAGTCCGAGAACTTCCTGTCGAGCGTGAAGTGCTTCTCGACGATCCGCGCACCGCACGCGACCGCAAGCGGCGCCGCATCGAGGCCGACGGTGTGGTCGGAGTAGCCGATCGCGCGACCAGGGAGTAGCTTGGCGAGGACGCCGATGGCGCGGAGGTTTATCTCCTCGTCGGACGCGGGGTAACTGCTGACGCAGTGAAGGACCGCGACGTCGATGCCGGGAAGCGCATCGACCGCGCGCACGATCTCCGCAGGCTCGCTCGTCCCCGTTGAGAGGACGACCGGCTTGCCGACTGCCGCCACGCGCGACAGCAGCGGAAAGAAGGTGATGTCACCGGACGCGATCTTGTACGCGTCGACGATCGGCGCGAGCGCATCGACGCTGTCGAGGTCGAGCGCGGTCGAGAGGAACAGTAGGCCGCGCGCATGCGCGACGTCCGCGAGCTCCGCGAACTGCGCGGCGGCGAGCTCGAAGCGCTGCATCCGGGCGTAGCGGTCGGCATCGGACGGCGAGACGAACGCCTCGGTGCGGAACGTCTGGAATTTGACCGCGTCTGCACCCGCATCCGCTGCACGCTCGACAAGCTCGCGTGCGACTCCGGCGTCGCCCTCGTGGTTGTTCCCGATCTCGGCGATGACGAGGACGCGCTCGTCGGTGTCGAACGAGCCGATGCGCATCAGACCGGCCCGAGAAGGGCTTTGCGCGCCGTGGCAAACTCGTCGTACCGAGAAACGACAGTCGACAGGTCGGAGCCGTCGTCTTCCAGGATCGCGCTCGTAATGCGCAAGCATCGGTCGGTGGCGCAGACGAGCATCCCATTCGCGCCGAGGGCGTAGATGCGCCCCGGCTCGCCCTTGATGACGCGAGGCTCGAGGACGGACCGGAGCAGCTTCACACGGCGCCCGCGCCAGAACGTGAATGCCCCCGGGTACGGAGGCGCAAGCGCCCTGATCCTGTCGTGCGCCTGTCGAGCCGTGACCTGATCCCAGACGAGGAGGCCGTCGTCTGGCAGACGAAGCGGCCAGTACGCCGCGTCGGCCTCCTCCTGCTGCCGCCGACGGTCGGTGCCGTCGTCGAGCCCTCGGAGTACCTCGACGAGGAGCTCCGGGAAGAACGCATTTGCCTGCGCGTGGACGTCGGCGATCGTCTCGTCGACGCCGACAGCGAACGTGCGCTCACCCAGGACGTCGCCTGTATCGACACCCGCGTCGAGGACGATCGCCGACAGCGTGATCTCCCGCTCCCCGTTGATCAACGCCCAGTTCATCGGAGAGGAGCCGCGATATTGCGGTAGTCGACCTCCATGGAGGTTGATGCAACCGTGTCGATAGAGACCGATCAGGGGCTGCCGCAAGATCTGGCCGTATCCGACAAGGACGAGGACGTCGGCCGACAGCTCTGCGAGTGAGTCGACCACCGACCGGTGGTTGACGTCCTGCGGACGAAACACGGGCACGCCGATACGCGCGCCCTCTTCGGCGACCCCACCCCGTGCCGACCCTGCCGGGTGTGCGACCACGCCGACGATCTCGTGTCCCGCCGCGATTGCAGCGCGCAGACACACAAGTCCGCGCTCTTGATTGCCCGCGAAGGCGACTCTCACGCTTGTAGCCGGGCGGCCGCACCGCCGGGCACCTCGAGGCCGGCATACCAGGCGATGTACTTGGGGATCCCGTCCTCGATCGGAACTCGCGGCTCGTACCCGAGCAGGTCTCTCGCCTTGGCGACGCTCAACGTGCCACGCTCGGGCATGAGTCGATCCCGGTGCACGTTCTCGACCTCGACGTCGGGAAACTCCCGACGCACGAGCTCGAGGACATCTGAGATGGAACGAGCCTCCCCGTACGTCATGTTGAACGTCTCGTTCCGCGACTCGGGCCGGTCGATGACGAGGCAGATCCCGCGAACGAGATCCTCGATGTACGTGAAGTCGAGCCGGTCGGAGCCGTCGCCCTCGATCACGATCGGCCGCCCTTCGAGCGCGTTCTCGATGAACACCTGGCTGACGCGGCGGCTGATGCAGCGCGGGCCGTACAACGCGGACGGGCGGATGATGGTGAACGGGAGGTCGAAGACCTGTTGGTAGCCGATCACGATCTTCTCGCCCGCGACCTTGAGCGCGCCATAGATGCCAATCGGCTCCAGCGGATGCGCCTCGTCCACTTCGGGCGTGAGGAAGTTGCCGTACACCATGCTCGAGGAGAGGAAGATGAAGTGCTCGAGGCCTGTGCGCGACCAGTCGAGCGCGTTTTCGAGCGTGCGCAGGCTGTGGTCGAACGTGCTGTACGGATCCTTGTTCGACTGTCCCGCATGCGAGACTGCCGCCGCGTGGACGATCACCGTCGGCGCGATGTCGTTGAGCAGGTGCGACAGCGCGTGGTAGTCGCGCGCGTCCTGGACATGGACGGGGACCTCGGCAGCGCGGAGGAGGTCAAGCCGCTCCTGGAGGATGCGGGAGTACAGATCGCGGTGGGGCCGATATCGCTCGTCGGTCGCGACCGCGACCATGTTGTTCACCTGCAGGCCGTCGACGACCTGAACGTCGACACCGCGAGCCGCGAGCTCGAGCGCAAGGTGATGTCCGATGAAGCCGGCCCCACCAAGGATCGCGACCCGCTTCACGCGGCATCCTCGACCACGGCCCGCACGGCGGCCGCGATCGCCTCGCCGTCGCCCTCCTCGAGGTGTGGCCCGACTGGGAGCGCGATGCCACGGTCGCTAACGTCCTCCGCGCCGGTATAGCTCGACGCGTCGTAGCCGTACTTCTCGCGGTAGTACGTCATGCGAGGGACGGGTTGCGGGTAGTAGACGCTCGCGCCCACGCCGCGCTCGCCCAGGCCACGCAGGACGTCGTTCCGCTTCGACGCGACGTCGCCCTCGAGGACGATCGACAGGCAGTAGTGGCTGTTGCCGGTGCCGTCGAGCACGCGCACCGGCGCACCGGCCAGGCCGACCTTCAGCGCGGCGAAGTTCGCGCGCCGCCGCTCGAGAATCTCGTCGATACGCCGAAGCTGCGAGCGGCCGAGCGCAGCCTGGATCTCGCTCAGCCGGTAGTTGAGGCCAATCGTTGGCACGTCGTACATCCCGGGGATCGCGCGCTCGCCGTGCGAGCGGTCGACGCCGTGCGCGCGCAGGCGCGCGACGCGAGAGGCGACGTCCGCGTGCTTCGAGACGAACATGCCGCCCTCGGCCGTAGTGATGTGCTTGACGGGGTAGAACGAGAAGCAGCCGACGTCGCCGAATAGGCCGACGTGCGTGCCGTCGATGCGAGCGCCCACCGCGAGCGCGCAATCCTCGACGAGCGGGATGCCATGCTCGCGAGCGAGCGCGGCGATTGGACGCATGTCGCACGGGATCCCGACGAAGTGGACGACGGTGATCGCCTTCGTCCGCGGAGTGATCGCCGCCCGGATCGCATCGGCGGTCATGTTTCCCGTCGCGTCGTCGCAGTCGACGAAGACCGAGGTCGCTCCGACCCACTCGGCAGTGTTCGCGGTTGCCGCGTGCGTCTCCGCCGGGACGATCACTTCGTCGCCGGGCCCAACGCCGAAGTACGAGTACGCAAGATGAAGCGCCGCTGCGCACGAGCTCACTGACACGCAGTGCGCCCCGTCGCCCATGAACCGGGCGAACTCGTCCTCGAACGCGGCGCTTTGCGGGCCGTGCGCGAGAATCGGCTGGTCGAGCACGTCGGCAACGGCCTTCCGGTCGTCGTCGTTGAGCCAGGGCCTGCCAAAGGGGATCGTCCTCGTCGCGGGGGCCGCCATACCGGAAACGCTAGCCGCGCCTTCGGAGCGACGGGCGGCCGACCGGCGCCGGTGGCCCAGCTCGACGAGCCCGTGCTGCGCGAAGGCGGATACGACGCCCTCGACCTTGGCTAGATCAAGGCCGGTCTCCACCGCGAGATCCACGATGATCACGCGGCTCTTCTTGTCGGGGTCAGGCGTACTCGACGTCAACGTTCCTCCCTTCGGCGAGTGCTCGGTCGGCGGCGGCGGCGACACAGATCACGTCGAGCTCATGGTGCACTGCGGCGGGGTCCGGCATCTCGATCGCACGCAGAAACGCCGGGACGAGGTCGCCCTTCGTCGCCGCGAGCGACGCAGCGTCGAGTTGCCTCGCCGGCACGGCCGGATCCCGGCTCTCATACATCCGCGCGCCCGCATCGTCGTGGAGGAACGCCGCCGCGGTCCCGAAGATGCGGACGACGTGCTGGTGCGGATGCACCGACCCGAAGTTGGCGGTGATCCGGCCGACGAGGCCGGACTCGAACTCGAACGTCGCAGCGACGAAGTCGCGATACCGGAAGGCGGTGCCCTCCGTCGAGATACGGTTGCCGACCGCCGTCACGCGCACCGGACGCTCGCCCGTGAGCCACAGCATGAGGTCGACGAGGTGGACGCCGCCGCCGAGCATGACCGAGTAGTCGTCGACCCGGCTGCGCCATTCCTCGGTGATCTTGTGCAGGCGCCCGTACAGATAGTCGCCGTCGAACGCGTATGGAACGCCGAGCTCGCCCGCGGCGAGCTGCGCGCGGAGATCCCGGTAGAGCGGCGCCGCGCGGAGCACGAGATTGGACATGAGCGCCGGCTGGCCTGCGTCTTCCCACGCGCGCGCGAGCGACCGCGCCTCGTGAACCGATCGGCACAGCGGCTTCTCGACGAACACATGCTTGCCCGCGTCGAGCGCCGCGAGCGCCTGTCCGAAGTGCGCGTCGTCGAAGGAGGCGATCGAAACGGCGTCGACGCCGTCGTCGGCGAGGATCTCCTCGAGGCTTCCGACTGCGCGCACGCCGAGCTCGGCTGCGAGGCGACGCGCGCGCTCGACATCGAGGTCGTACACCGACCGGAGCTCCGCACGCGGATCGGCCGCGTACGCGCGCGCGTGGGCCTCTCCGACGCCGAGGCCGACGACGGCCGCGCCGATCACTCGGCAGCCTCCAGCCGCTGGAGGTCCTCGATCGTGTCCACCGTTCCGACTGCATCGACTTCGATGGCGTGAATGCGGAAGCGCTCCGGGCGCGCGTAAAAGAACGGCATGACGTGCTCACGGTCCTCGGCGGTCGTTTCCGCGAGGTCGATCCCGAGAAGCGCGGATGAGCGCACGAGCTCCGCGTTCGTCCCGTGCGCCGACCGCCCGAGCGAGGTCGTGACCACGTCGACGTCCTCGGTCGCGGCGTCGACCACCCTGCGGACCACTCTCGGATCGAGCAACGGGCTGTCGGCGCTGAGGCGTAGCACCCAGTCCGACGGATATGCCGTCGCGCACAGTCGAAAGCGTTCGAGCACGTTGTCTTCCGGGCCCCGGAAGCACGCGACTCCAGCCGACGTGAGGTATGCGACGAGCGGGTCGTCGCTCGGCTCGCCGGTCGTCGCGACTACGACGTTGTCGGCACCGACGGCCTGCGCGGCGGCGCGAACGACGTGGATCACGATTGGCTCACCGCGAAACGGCGCGAGCACCTTTCCCGGAAAACGCGACGAGCTCATGCGCGCCTGGACGAACGCGTAGGCGAACGTCATGTTGCGACTCGCTCATGTGCGAACACCGGTATCTCCTCGGCCAGCAGCGACTTCGGGTTGTAGACGCTGAGTCGAACGCCGTCCTTGGCGAACGCGGCGTGCCACTGCCCCATCAAGTCGACGATGCCCGCCGTCACGGTGTTGTGCCGGTCGCCTGCGCGGTTTCCCCGATCGAAGTTCACGTCGCCCGAGACGACGCTCTTGAGCGTGGGGTCGTAGGTCAGAGTCTTGTCCGGCGGGAGCCAGTAGTAGCGGCTGTCGTACAGGTCGATGCCGACGAGGACGATCTCCTTCCACCCGAGGCAGAAGGCGCAGTTGACCGCGTCGACGAGCGTGCCGGGCGCGTGGCGGATCCCTTCGGCGAAGCTGCGGGTCGGCGGCCCGACGCCCGGCGCGGTGCGGTAGCGGAAGAGGCGCGCGCCCGCAGGGAGGTAGCCGCGGCCGACGACGAAGTTCGCATAATGGCCGAGGAAGTCGTCCTGCATGAGGTAGACCGTGTCGGAGAAGCGCGGGTTCGCACGCAGCGCGCCGGCGAGCTCCTCGGCTCGGTGCGCCGGATGCAACGCGCCGTACGCGCCGCCGCGGAAGAGCTGGAAGTCGACGCGGATCCACTCCTCCCAGTAGAAGGCGTTGAAGCCGAACGTGTCGTGCTCGGCCATCGCGGCCCACTCGTCCTCCGGGATGTCGTTCATCGACGCGCCGCTGCCGAAGACGAACACGCGATCGGAGCGACGTGCGGCGCGCGCCTGCGCCTCGTCGAGGACGTCGTAGCGCCCGCGGTGCAGCCGGTCGCGCACGAACGAATCGAGGAGCGCGACGTTCCACTTCGCCGCATAGCTCGCGCCGCGCGTGCGGAGTACGTCGCGCTCGATGCGCATCGTGTGACGCGTCCCCGGCGGGAACGCGTGCACGGCGACGCGGCGCGCGAGGCCGCGCACGTCCCCCGCACGCAGGAGGCGCAGCACGCGCACGACGCGGTACTGCCACGGCCGCGCGCGCGGGAGATACCAGTCGACGTAGATCTTCGAGAAGCGCCTGCCACCGTGCGTCCGGCTCGCGCGCACGGTCTCCGCCCAGAAGCCGGAGGCCTCCGCCACCGTCTTGGACATCGGATGGAGACGGTACGCGCCGAGAATCGCATCGACGTGCGTCACGGGAAAGCGCGCGCCGAGCTTGAGCCACAGCTCGTAGTCCATCGCGTAGCGGTAGCTCGGGTCGACGCCGCCGACCGCTTCGAATGCCTTGCGCGTGAAGAACGAGCCCGGCTGGCAGACCGCGTTGCGGTCGTTCAGCTCCGCATCGTGGTCGTAAGCGACCGGCGCGATGTCGCGGATGGTGTCGCCGCTCTCGTCGATCTGCCGCCATCCGCCGTGGACGAGCCCCGCGCCGGTCTCTCGAAGCGCTGCGACAGCGGCGGACACGGCGCCCGGGAGGTACGCGTCGTCGGCGTTGAGCCAGCCGAAGATCTCACCGTGCGCGAGCCGGAAGCCTTTGTTGATCGCGTCCGCCTGGCCGTCGTCGGGCTCGGACACCCACGTCAGGTCGGGGTACCGCCCGAGCAAGTCGAGCGTCTCGTCCGTCGAGCCGCCGTCGACGACGATGTGCTCGATGCGTGGATAGTCCTGCTCGAGCACGCTGCGAATCGCGTCCTCGATGAACCGCCCTTGACCGAGCGAGGGCGTGACGATGGAGACGAGGGGTAGAGCCTCCACCGCGGCGACTATAGCGACGGTTTCCGCAGTCTCCGTAGCAGCGCGAGCTCGCCCCGCGTGCGGAACCACGCCCAGAAGAGCGACAGCCGCAGCCCGGTCAGCCCGTCGAGATAGCCGCGCTTCACCACGAAGCTCTGCCGGAATGCACGCCAGGGCGTAGCCGCGACCTCGCGGTATCCCGTCACCTCGCCTGCAGCGGCGCGATTCGCCGGCTCGAGCCGCAGGTAGCGCCGGTGGCGCGAGACGAGCTCACGGTAACTCTCCGCCCAACGATGCTCGATCGCCGTCTCGGCCGTGAACGGCAGGTCGAGGACGCGATAGCCGTCATGGATCGTCATCCCGCCCCAGATCGCAGACGTGAGTGTCACCGCGCTCCGCCGGACGAGGAGCCGCCGCGCATTCGGGCCGCCCCACACCGTCCCGCGCAGCGGGCGACCCGCGAAGTAGTACTGCCGCGGCGCGTCTACAGCGGCAACGTCGTCCGGGATCGCCGGCAGGAGGGCGGCCACCTCGGCGGCGAGCGCGGGCGGAACCGTCTCGTCGGGGTCGACGACGAGAATCCAGTCGTGCCGAGCCTGCGGCGCGACCGTCACCCGGGCCGCCTCGGCGATGGGAACGTATGGGTGGCGGACGACTCGCGCGCCGTGCGCCTCGGCGATCGAGACGGTGTCGTCCTCCGACTCGATGTCCACCACGATCAGCTCGTCGCAGAACGCGATCGAGTCGAGGCAACGGCCGAGGAGATGCCCCTCGTTCCGGCAGGAAACGATGGCAGAGACAGCTAGGCTGGACCGAGTGACCGCCATTCTGGGGCTCAATGCCTATCACGGCGACGCCGCGGCGGCGCTCGTCGTCGACGGGGAGCTCGTCGCCGCGGCCGAAGAGGAGCGATTCAACCGCATCAAGCACGTGGCAGGGTTTCCCGCCCTCTCCGCAGCATGGTGCCTCGCGGAGGGCGGAATCTCGCCGGAGGAGCTCGACCACCTCGCCGTCTCGCGTGACCCGCGCGCGAACGTCGGCCAGAAGCTGCTGCGCACGATTCGCCACGGCGCGAGCGCGCGCTACCTCAAGGCCCGCCTGCAGAACGCAGCGAAGATCCGCGACGTCCGCACCGCACTGGCCGAGTCGCTCGGGCTCGAGGCCGGAGCTTTGCGCGCCGAGGTGCACAACGTCGAGCATCACGAGGCGCACGTCGCGAGCGCGTTCTTCGTCTCCCCGTTCGACGAAGCGGCGATCTTTTCCGTCGACGGCTTCGGTGACTTCTGCTCGACGATGACGGCCGTCGGTCACGGGAACTCCTTCGAGGTCCTCGATCGCGTGCTCTTCCCCCACTCGCTCGGCATCTACTACTCGGCGCTCACGCAATGGCTCGGCTTCCCGGAGTACGGCGACGAAGGAAAGGTGATGGGCCTCGCGCCGTACGGCGATGCTTCCGCGCACATGAAGGCGATGCGCGATGTCCTACAGACGAACGGCGACCTATTCGCGCTCAATCTCGACTACTTCACGCACGACAAGGAAGGCGTCGACATGACGTGGGATGAGGGCTCGCCGCGCATCGGACGCATCTACTCGGACAAGCTCGTCGAGACGTTCGGGCCGGCGCGCGAGCGAGGCGCCGAGATGACCAAGCATTACGAGGACGTCGCCGCGGCGCTCCAGAAGCGGTTCGAAGAGGTCTACCTCCATGTTGTCGACCGTCTCCAGGTGCGCACCGGCATGACGAACCTGTGCCTCGCAGGGGGCGTCGCGCTCAACGCGGTCGCAAACGGGCGGATCCGCCCTGAGACCGGCTTCGACGGCCTCTACGTCCAGCCCGCGGCCGGCGACTCGGGGACCGCGGTCGGCGCTGCGTACTACGTCTGGAATCAGGAGCTCGGCCGGCCGCGCGGCTTCGTCATGACCCACGCGTACACGGGGCCGGAGTACTCCGACGCCGAGATGGAGGCGGCGGTCCGGGCCGCCGGCCTGGAGCCGCACCACCTCGACGACGACGCGCTTTTCCCTACGGTGGCGCAGCGGATCGCCGACGGCGACGTCGTCGGCTGGTTCCAAGGGCGAATGGAGTTCGGTCCTCGCGCGCTCGGGCACCGCTCGATCGTCGCCGACCCGCGCCGCAGCGACATGAAGGACGTCCTCAATGCACGGATCAAGCACCGTGAGCCGTTTCGGCCGTTCGCACCGTCGATACTCGCGGACGCGACCGGCACCTGGTTCGACCAGGACTACACGTCGCCATTCATGGTGCTCGTTTACAAGACGAAGCCCGACAAGCGCGAGCGTATCGCGGCCGTGAACCACGTCGACGACACCGGCCGCGTCCAAACGGTCGACCGGAACATCGAGCCGCGGTACTACCGCCTGATCGAAGAGTTCGGGCGACTCACCGACGTGCCGGTGCTCCTCAACACGTCGTTCAACGAGAACGAGCCGATCGTGCGAACGCCAACCGAGGCGGTGGACACGTTCCTGAAGACGCACATGGACGTGCTCGTGCTCGGAAACTACGTCGTCGCCCGGAACGGATCAGCCTGAGCACCGAAACGTACTCGAGCCTGCTCGAGGAGTTCGTCAGGCGCTGCGACGAACTCGTCGACGCAGGCCTCGCGTATTTGGCAATCGTCCTTTGCCACGAGCTGTTCCGATTCCTCTACCCCGTAGAGCCGTACGCCGAGGTCGTACACGACGACCCCGTGCCATTTGCCGAGGCCCACATCGTGCGGCTGTTACGAGGAGCGGATGCGTATGCCGATGCGGTCTCCCCATACCGCGGCAGCCTCGGCGAGCGCCGACTGGGTGGATCGCTCGAAGCGACAACAGCCGATCTGTACTCAACCCTGTGGGCTGAGCTCGACGAGCAGGCGTTGCGTATCGAAAGCACAGCGCTGCTCGAGGCGCGGCTGCCGGCGGAGTTCGTGCAGAAGGCAGTTGTGGGAGCGCGAGTTGCCGACATCGGTTGCGGCTCGGGCCGATATGCGTTGGCTCTCGCGCTTGCGGGTGCGGGACACGTCTGCGCAGTCGACTACATGGCCAAGGCTTTCGCTGCTGCCGAGCGCATCGCGCAAGGCAGCGGGCTGCCGGTTCGATTCGTAGAGGCGGACGTCTTCGCGCTTCCGTTCGACGACGGCGAGTTCGACTTCGTCTTCTGCAACGGTGTGCTCCACCACACGGCGTCGATCGAACGAGGCCTCTCCGAACTTGTGCGCGTGCTCCGCCCAGGTGGACGTGCGTTCCTCTACCTGTACGGCACAGGTGGGATCTTCTGGGAGACCAGGCGAGCGTTACGCCCGATCTTCGAGCGCATTCCCATCGAGCACACACGGGCGGTTCTCTCGGTCATCGGCATGCCTGCGCATCGATTCATCTTTTGCGACACCTGGTACGTGCCGGTGGAGACGCACACCTCCGCCGAGGAGCTGCACGCAATGCTCGACGCGCTAGGCGTCGTCTACGAGAAGATCGTCGGCCGCAGTCAATTCGATCTCGACGGCGCCATCGAACGTGGCGTGCGCGGAGCTGGTGCGATGTGGGGCGAGGGCGAGCACCGCTACCTGCTCACGAAGCCGCCGAGCGTCACGCGGAACGGCCCGTAACCGGCGGCCGGCGCCACCGCCGACCCGGATAGGCTCCGGCATCGTGGCCAGCGAGCGAGTTGACCGGCGGGAGTATCTCGAGAAGACGGTTCGCCTCTGGCTGGGTCTGCCCGACAGGTCGGACGTCGAAGTCCCACGACTACCGGAGCCCCTGGCGCGTCGTTTCCTGCGCGAGGAGGAGTACGAGCACAGCTATCGCGATCAATGGGGCTGTTGGGAGTTCGGCTTCTCGGAGAGCTTCCGCGACGGCACGCTCGTCTCCCCCGAGATCGATCGCTGGGCCGCGGAGGAGCGTCGGCGCCTCGAGGGTGCCGGCATCTCGCTCACGCCGCTCTGGCCGGACGGCAAGGCCTTCGCGCTCTGCTTGACGCACGACGTCGACCTGGTCAGCACGTCGTCCACGCCGCGCCAGGTCCTGCGCTCCATGCAGAACTCGCTCGAGCGTCCACGACACGGCGGCCTCTCGCAGCAGCTGTTGCGGCTCGCCCGACCGCCTGTGCGACTTGCGCGCGCAGCTCGGACCGGAATCTCGCTTGCCCCATCGGCGACCCCGACGCTCGAGCGCTGCGTTGCGATGGAGCTGGAAGCGGGTGTGACGGCTTCGTACTTCTTCACCGTCCTTCCCGACCGGCACGTCAGCCGCTACGACTGCCTCTACGGCTTGAACGACCCATGCACGTTCCGAGGCGAGCGTCATCGCATCGTCGACGTCATCCGGCAGCTTTCCGACGACGGCTTCGACGTCGGGCTGCACGGCAGCTATCACTCCGCGCTCGAGCCGGGTCTCCTCGCCACCCAGAAAGCGACGCTCGAGCGAGCCACCGGGCTCGAGATCAAGACGACGCGGCAGCACTTCCTCCACTGGGACATCCGTACGACTCCGCGCCTCCAGGACGAAGCGGGACTAGCCGCCGACAGCACGCTCGGATTCAACCGCTCGATCGGCTTCCGGGCAGGCACCTCGCTGCCGTTCCACCACTTCGACCTGGAGAGCAACTCGATGTTGCAGCTCATCGAGGTGCCGCTGATCATCCAGGACGGCCCCATCTTCAACCCAGTGGCGCTGGAGCTCGATGTCGAGCTCGCCCTCGAGCTCGTCCACCACCTGATCGACGTGATCGCCGACGCGGGAGGCGTCGCAACCCTGTCGTTCCATCCGAACAACCTGGAACACGATGACTTCGCGACGGTCTACCGCTCGGCGATCGAATACGGGCTGAAGCGAGGCGGATGGGCCGCCTCGGTCGGGACGATCCAGAGCTGGTGGCGCGAGCGCGCCGAGAAGCTCGCCGCGGCGTGATCGACATCGAGACGTTCGCGGGGCCGCTCGACGACTCCGGTCTCGAGTCGGTCGGCAGCCTCTACGGACGCGTCGACCCGAAGTACCTGCAACTCGCCTATCTTCGACACCTCTTCATCGAGAACCCGTATGGATGGGCGCTGCACGCCTTCGCCCGGGATGGCGACGAGGTCATTGGTCATTGCTCCGTCATCCCGGTCCGTGCCCGTGTCGGCGGACGAACGGCCGACTCGGGGAAGGTCGAGGCGTACGTCGTCGACGAGCGCTACCGGCGCTCGCGCGAGCGCGGTGGCGAACGTCCCGTCGCGCTCGACTTGCTGTGGGCAGTGTCGGACGCTGCCGCCGAGCGCGGCATCGATCCGCTGCACGCGTATGTCACGCCCCACGTGGGGGCCATCTTCGAGCGAGCCGGCTATCGCGCGCAGACGACGAGTGCGCGTCCCTACGTCCTCGCGACGTCGTCTCCCCGACGCGATGTGCTCCGGCGCGCACTCGTCGTCGGTCAAAGCGTCCCCCTCACGGTCGTCGGCGCCGTCGGCCGCGGCATCGCCGGGACCGGGCCGATGCAATCCGAAGCCGCCACCGGCGCCGACTCCAAGCTCGTCGAGCCGTCGAACATGGACCGATCGTGGACCATTGCGGGCAACGACTCGTGGGACTGGTTCCTCGCGAGCGGCTCGATCCGAGCATTGGAGCTTCCGGGGCGTCGCGGAATCCGGGCTCTCGTCCTGACCGAAGCGGAGGCAGAGCAGGTACAGCTGCTCGCATGGCGTCCGAGCCGCCCGGGTCTTGCCTCGGCTGTTGCACTGCTCGCAGCGCTTGCCGAATTCGCGAAAGAGGGATCTGCTCGAACCGTCAGGATTCAGCCTTGGCCCAGCAAGGAGGGCGACGGCGCCCTGGTTCGGGCGTGCCGCCTCATGGGCTTCATCCCACGTTCGCCCTTCACGGTCTACGTTCGCTCGGCACGCGCGATCGTGGAGCCGGTGAGCCCGAGCCCGTTCTTCTACGCGACGTTCTAGCGACCGACCGCAGCCGCGTAGACCGCAACGATCGCCCGTGCCGCTGGCTCCACTGCATATTCGCGCTCGGCCTTCGCTCGAGCAGCGCTCCCGAGCCGTCGGCGGAGTGCGCCGTCCTGGAGCAGCCGCGTGATCGCAGCTCGGAGCGCAGGAACGTCGTGCGCGGGCACGAGCATGCCCGTCACGCCATCCTCGACCGCGTCGCGGAGCCCGCCGACTGCGGTGGCGACGACCGGCCTCCCATACGCCATCGCCTCGCGCGCGACCATGCCGTAGCCCTCGCGCCGCGAGGGGACGCAGACGAGGGCGGCCCGCGCGTAGTAGCCGCCCATCTCGGCAGGGGATATCGCGCCGACGCTCTCGGCAACACGTATCGGCCCGGCTCCGACGACCACGCGCGGCATCCCGTCCGTCGCGGCAAGGAACTCCTCGATCCCCTTCTCCGGCGAGAGCCTTCCCGCATAGAGGACGTGCGGTGGCTCGTCAGGCTCGGCGACGACATCCGGGACGGGGACGACCGCGGGGACAACGCGGACGTCGCGCGCCCCGAGCGCGCGCGCCTCGCCGGCGAGGTACTCCGATGCGGCGAGCACAAGCGCCGCGCGACGCAGGATCCAGCGCGCGAGCAGCGGGACGCGGCGCGCGAGCTCGACGTCGGTCCCCCACACCTGCACAACGAACGGCTTCCGCAGCGTTGCCGCCACCGCGCCGGCCGCGAGCCAGTGCGCGTGCACGAGGTCGGCGTCCGTTCGCGCCGCGGAGCGGCGGAACTGCCAGAGCATCGGCGGAACAGCCGCGACGAGCCACGGACGCCGACGGATGTTCCCGACGATGCCGTAGCCGTACGCAAGGCCGTAGTGCCGGAAGGACGCAGGCGAGAGGACGTCGACGTCGACTCCCTGTGCTCGCACAGCGTAGACGCTGTCCCGAACGAAGCGTCCAGCCGGATCGCGATCGTCGCGCGGGTACGACGTGGTCAGGACGAGGACCTTCACGCGCGTCGACGCGCGAACACGACGGGCAGCGCGAGCGCGAGCGCGACGAACCCGTAGAAGTAATAGAACTGCATCGTCAGGTAGAAGAAGTTCGCCGCCATCGTCCCCGCGAGCGCTGCGGTCATCCCCCACGCGAGCGGGCGCACGCGCGCGCCCAGCGGATCGCCGGCCCGGTCGAGCGCACGACCAAGTGTGCGCGCCGCCCGTAGCCTCAGGAACACGTAGCGCAGGAAGACGACGAAGAGCAGCGCGCCGACGAGGCCGGTCTCGACGATGAGCGCCACCCAGTACGAGTGCGGCCCCCAGTTCGTCTTGCCGGTGACGAACTCGTAGTACACCGAGAACGTGTTCAGGCCGAGCCCGAGCAGCGGGTTCGAGTGCAACACGTGCGGGATGAAGTTGTAGACGGCGAAGTGTGCCGAGGTCGAGCTTCCGCCTGTCTGCACGCGCGAAGCGAGTACGACGGAGAAGAAGTGCCGGCGCGTGTCCACCACGTACGCGAGCACGAGCGCCACCGCCGCAAGCGGGACGAGCAGCGCCCGCGACCATACAAATCGCCTGTACGGAATGGCGAGGATGAGCAGGCCGACGAGCAGACCGAGCGCGCCGCTGCGCGAGAGCGTCGCGATGAGCACGAGCAGCAGGAACCCGAGCGTCAGGCCGAGCGGCCAGCGCAGGCGGTTCCCACGCTCGAGCCGCAGGTAGACCGGCGTCAGTGCGAGCAGCGGGACGTCGAGCATGATCCCGAGATGGTTCGGGTCGCCGGTGAGCGCGTTCGGCCGGTAGACGGACGCGCCGTTCACCGAGCCGTAGATGTTGATCGAGCTCGCACCTCCGGTCAGCGGCGAGAGCACGATGCTGTCGAGGTTGTGGCCGGCGCGCGCCGCCAGCAGTTGCAGGACGCCGTACACCGCGTTCGCGAGCAGACCTGCGGCGAACCATCCCATCGTCCGCCAGTAGAAGCGCTGCCCCCGCCGCGCGAGGTACGTCACGGCGCACGCGAGGAACACGAAGTGCAGCGCGAACTTGACCATTCCCTTCTCGTATTGATCGAGCGCCTGCTTCGTCTGCAGGTTGTAGAAGCCGAGGAAGTACACGAGCATGAAGGCGACGAAGAACGCGACGAGGATCCCCGTCGTCCGGGGTGACGGACCGCGGCTTTGCAGCGCGAAGGCGACGAGGAACAGGATCGTCAGCACGTCGGCGATGCCGACCGTGCCCGCGATGCTCCAGTGCACCTTCTCGAACGTCACGCAGAAGAACGTCGCGAAGAAGAAGAAGTCCGTCACGCGCGTGCGGCTCACGACGCGCGGAAGCGCGACGGCGGCGGCGGTCACGCGAGGCTCCGCAGCAGGTCGGCGAGCTGCTCGACGCGCCGCCCGCGCGACAACTGCTCGCGCCACTCGGGTGCCAGCGGCGCCGAGTCGAGGCCGCCGTCGCGCCACCGCGTGTGCAGGTCGACGAGCGCCTCGCGGATGCCGTCCACGTCCTCGGGCGCCACGACGACGCCGACGCCCGTGTCGCGGATGAGTCGCGCGGCCGCACCGTCCGGCGGCACGATCGCAAGGATCGGACGCTCCGCCGCGATGTACTCGAACACCTTTCCGGAAAGCACGCCGCGTCCCCGGCCGCCGGCCTCGGGGATGAGCAGGAGCAGCGCCTCGCTCTCGCGCTGGAGCTCGAGCGAGCGCCGTCGCGGCACGTGGTCGATCAGCGCGACGCGGTCGGCGAGGCCGAGCTCGGTCATGAACTCCCGGTCGCCGGGTCTGAAGTCGCCGACGAAGCGCACGCTCACGTCTTCGAGCCCGGAGTCGGCGAGCGCGCGCAGGAACGGCTTCGGGTCGCGCTTGCCGAAGAAGGAGCCCGTGTGCGTGAGGCGGAAGACGTCGGACCGCTTGTACTCGAGCCCGGCGAAGTCGTCGAAGTCGCAGCCGTTCTCGATCGTCACGACGCGCCCTCGAGGGTTGAGCGACCGGGTCTCCTCGGCGATCGCGTCGGCGGCCGCGACGATCGCATCCGCCCGGTGCGCGACGAGCGAGGCGACGCCGCGCATTGCCTGCTCCTTCACGCGCGCGGCGAGAGTGTCCGACCGGCGGTGCGGGTGCGCAAGCAGCGAGTCCCGGAGATCGGCCACCCATTTCGCGCCGGTCGCCTTCTGCACGGCGGCGCCGACGAGGTGGACGGAGCCTGGCGGCGACGTCGTGAGCACGACGTCGATTCCCTCGCTGCGCGCGATCGAAATCGCCTTCGGGATCGCCGTCGCGTTCCAGGTCACGTTCTCGTCCGGCACGAGCAGGCGGCGGCCGACCGTCGACGCGCGACGAACCGCCAGGTCGACGCCCGAACGCCCGTGCAGCTCGTCCGCGAGCCTGCGCCCGCGGGGCCCGACGTAGCGCGCGCGGTGCACCCACGCCTGCGTCGGAAGCGGCAGGTCGGCGTCCTCGTGCAGCCACTTCGGGTCGTCGGGGGCCAGCACGTGGGTCTCGATCCCGAGCGCCGGAAGGTGGCTGGCGAACTTCAAGGGACGCTGGACACCGCCGCCGCCCGCGGGCGGGAAGTACAGCGTCACGAGTAGGAGTTTCACCGTCAGGATGCTACGGTCCGCCGCGGGCCGTGGTCAGGGTAGTAGCGTTTCTTGCGGCAGGGGTCGCGGGGCTGAGTGCGCCCGCGCTCGCGCATGCCTACGGCTGGCCCGTGAAGCCGTTCAACCAGCAGCACGCGATCCGCGGCGCCTTCGACGACCCGCGCCTGTTCGGCTCCTTCCACTTCGGCGTGGACATCTCGGTCCCGGACGGAACGGCCATCTACGCCGTGGCGCCCGGAACCGTCTTCCGCTACTCCGACGCGATCGCCGTCCGGCAACCGGACGGCCACGAATTCTCCTACTGGCACGTCCAGGCGACCGTCCCCGAGCACTCGTACGTGCAGACCGGCGACCAGATCGGCTTCGTCCGCCCAGGCTTCGGCCACGTGCATTTCGCAGAGTTCGACGGCACGACGTACGTCAACCCGCTCCGGCCGGGCGCGCTCACGCCGTTCGCCGACACGACGACGCCCATCGTCGGCCCCATCGAGGTCCAGGAGACGGACGGCAGCGTCCAGGCGACGGTCGAGGCGTACGACCCGCCGCCGATCACGCCGCCGCCGCCGTGGCAGAACGCGATGTGGACGCCGGCGCTCATCCGCTGGCGCCTCGTGCAGAACGGCCTCGCCGTCGTCCCCTGGACGGTGGCCGTGGACTCGTCCACCTACCATCCGAAGAGCGCCTTCAACTCCGTCTACGCGCCCGGGACGCATCAGAACTTCCCGGGGCGGACGGGCCGCTTCGTGTTCTGGCTCACGCACGGCATCGCCCTGCAGGACGGCCACTACGCCATCGAGGTCCAGGCCTCGGACACGCGCGGGAACACGGGCACGGGGTCGCTCGCGTTCGACGTCGAGAACAATCAGGGCTTGAGCAAGACGAAGCTCGCGTCGCGGTAGACCGGGACCGCGCCCTGCGCCTCGACGCGGGCGACGGGCTCGCGCCGGCGAAGCACGATCCAGTCCGCGTGGTACTGCCTCGGAATGGCGAGGCTCCCCGTCCGCAGGAACTCGAGCCAGGCCGCGCGGCGCGCGTCCGGATCGTTCGCCTTCGTGTCGGCGACGTGGGACGGTGGAGCGTTGCAAACGTAGACGGGCACGTAGCCGGAAATGCGGTAGCTCGTCTCCAGGTCGGCAAAGACGATCGAGCCGCGCGGCACTTCGTGGCGGAGGTACTGCACGAGACCCGGTGTCAGAGCGTCCCCGTCCGTCGTCACCGCGGCGTGCCAGTGCGCGAAGCCGTGCACGACGACGGGGAGCACGAAGAGCGCGACCGCGGCTGCAGCGAGCGGCCCCGGCCGTTCGAGTGCGCCGCGCCTGAGCGCACCGACCGCGAGCGCGGCGAGTCCTCCGAAGAGTGCGATCCAGGCGGCGACCGCCGGCCCGGAGTGGAAGCGGGCGCCGAAGTCGCCGGGGAACTCGACCTGGAGCACGATGCCCGCAGCGAGTGCGGTGGGGAGGACGGCCCACCGCAGGAAGCGCGTCGTAATCGACGCCCCGCCGACGAGCGCGAAGGCGAACGGGACGAAGCCCGCCGCGCGACGCGCCTGTGACAGCGAGACGAGATCGGAGAAGTGCGGGAAGACGAGCGACCACAGCTCGAGGACGAGCACGACCACCGTCCCGCCGAGCACGAACGCGGCCCAGCGCCGCCGCGCAGCGAGCCCTGCGAGCGGAACGAGCACGAGTGCTGCGAGTGCGATCGAGCCGCTGCGGGCAATCATTCCGGGCGCGAGGTGGAAGCTGCTCTGCGAATGGACGACGAGGTCGTTCGCGTAGTGCCGGAGTTGGATCGCCTTCTCTGTCGCGGTCGGGTTGTGCGACAGCGTCTCGGCAACGATCGGCTCGAGCCACGCGAAGACGAGCAGCACAGGCAGGCCGTATGCGGTGAGGGCCATCGCGTTCGCGCGCACGTCGGCTCGAACGAGCAGCGCACGCGCCAGCGCGAAGCCGGCGAGCGGGATGGCGAGGAAGAGCGCATACGTCGGATGGACGAACGCGAGATCCATCCCCGCCGCGGCGAGCGTGAGCGCGAGCGGCCTCGACGGCGCGCGGACGAACAGGAAGAAGAGCGTCAGCGCGGCCGGAACCAGCAGCTGGCGTGCAACCGAGCCCGGCAGCTCGAGCGATGTATAGGAACCACCGTTTCCGGGAGCGAACGCGATGAGCGCGACCTGCGCGAGCATCGTCGCGACGCCGAGCCACGCCGACCGGAAGACGGTGCGGCCGACCTCGTACGCGAGTAGAAGCGCGAGCGGCGCGAGGATGCTCGGCTCGTGCAGGACGACCGACGTCGGGTCGACGTGCGCGATCTTGGCCACGAGCGCGAGCCAGCCGTGCCAGAGCGGGAACGCGTAGCCCGGGTGGAGGCCGCCGTCCTTGAACTCGTCCACCGTGCGAAGCGAGAGCGCGCCGAAGTCGTCCAGCTTGCGGATGCGACCGAGATGGAAGAGCGCGTCGCCGCGGACGACGCCCTCGATCCCCCACAGGAGCGCGCCGAGCACGACGCCTGTGACCACGACTGCGCCGCCGCCCGGCAGTCGCTCCTCGCGGGGACTGCGCCGGAATGCGAGCGGAACCGCGGCCGCCCCCGCGCCGAGGTCGAGGCCGAGCGTGAGCCAGAGCGAGCCGTGCACGGCGAAGGTGAGCGCGAGCGCGCCGGCGACGAGCGCCACCGACCACGCGAACGTCGCCGACACCGTGCGGCGGCCGAGCGCACGCGCGACGACCACGCCGGGCAGAAGCAGGACGGCGGTCGCAGCCGCGAGACGGAGCCAGAGGATCACAGCGCGCGGATCACGTCGAGCCTTCGGCGGAGCAGGAGACCCAGGAGGAGGATCCAGCGCGCCCGCCGCGCGTACGCCTTGCCGTGGTGCTTCTCGAGGAACCGCAACTGGCTCTTCACGTTCTCCGCGAACATCCGGCCGCCGTGCGAGCCGCCGAGCACGTGCGTCGCCTCGGCGCCGGGAAAGAACAGCACCTTCCAGCCGGCGGCACGAAAGCGGTAGCTCCAGTCCGTCTCCTCGCTGAAGAGGAAGAACCCGTCGTCGGCGGGGCCGACCTGCTCGATCGCCTCGCGCCGCACGAGCAGCACGGCGCCCATGAGGAAGTCCGCCTCCGTCACCTCGTCGTGGTCGAAGCCGCCGGCGTAGAACGCGTTCAGCAGCCGCGAGCGCGGTGCGAGCTTGCGCAGGAAGAGGTACTCGGTTGCGAGCCGCCACAGCGTCGGGAACCCGCGCACGGAGCGTTGGAGCGAGCCGTCCGGATTACGCAGGCGCGGGCCGACGACCGCCGCCTCGGGATGTGCGTCGGCGAACGCCACCAGGGCGTCGAGCGCCCCGTCGTGCAGCCAGGCGTCGGCGTTGAGGAGGAGGACGTAACGGCCCGATGTGCGCGCAATGCCCGTGTTCCAGCCGAAGGCGAGCCCGCGGTTCTCCTCCTCGACGACAGCCACCTCGGGAAAGCGCTCGCGGACGACCGAGACGGTGCCGTCGGTCGAGCCGTGGTCGACGACGACCGTCTGCGCGTCGCGAACGCTCTCGAGCGCGCGCTCGACCCACGGCAGCGCGTTGTAGGTCACCACCACGACGGCGGCGTCGTTCATCGCGCGCGCAGCGTCTCCACCGTGACGATCGCGGCCCCCGGGAGCGCGAGCGCAATCGTGACCACGAAGAAGAGGAACCCGGTGGCGAACGCGGGATCGGCGGCGATGCCGAGCGCGCCGAGGAACGAGACGAAGAACGACTCCCGCACGGCGAGCCCGTTCACGGTGAAGGGGACGAGCGCGACGAGGAAGAGCAGCGGCCCCATGACGTAGTACGGGCGCGGCGAGAGATCGACGCCGACCGCCTTGCCCGAGCACCAGATGGCGAGCACGCGAACCGCCTGCACGACGAGCGTGAGCGCGAACATCGACGTCAGCAGCCGCACGTCGTTGCGAAAGGAGTGCAGCGCGATGTAGACCTCGCGGAGCGGGCGCTCGACGCGCAACCTGCGCAGGAGCGGGCGCACGCGGCGAAGCGGCCGGTGCATGCGCGTCGAGAAGAGCAGCACGCCGAGAGCGACGGTCGCGACGACGAAGGCGAGCTCGACCCAGAGATAGCCCCCGACGCTGTAGCGGCCGACGGCGAGGGCGAACCCAGCGACGGCGAGCGTGAGCGTGGCGGCGCCGCCGAGCGCACGCTCGAGCAACACCGTCCCGGCGGCGGCCCCACCGGCGCCCTCGTGCCGCCGCGCGGTCTCGTAGATGCGCGACGCGTCGCCGCCGAGCGCGGTCGGCAGCACCTGACCGGCGGCATATCCGACGAAGTACGTCCGCACGAGCCGCGGCAGGGTCTCGTGTACGCCGCGCGCTGCAAGGAGACGCTGCCAGCGCCACGCCATCGGCCAGACCGACACGACCATGATCGCGAGCGCCGCGACGAACCACGCGACGCGTGCGTGCGTGAGCACATGCCACGTCTTCCCGACGTCGATCTTCCAGAGGATGTACGCGGTGCAGAGGCCGGTGACGACGAGTGTCGCGCCGACGCGCCAGAGGCGCCTCACGCGACCGCCTCGGCCGGCACGGTGACGAACCGGATCCGGCCGGCGGACTCGGCCGCCGCCGCCTCGGCGTCCTCGCGCGTGCGGCCGGTGGCGAGGACGGCGCCTGCGCGGTCGGATGCGCGGAGCAACTCGCCGAACTCGTGGCCCGGCTTGCGATAGATCCGAATCGCGCGGACGCCCGCCACCGTGAAGGCGGACTCGACGCCGTCCACTGCCGTGAGCACGCCGCGCGGCGCGACGAGGAAATGGACGCACGCTCCGCCGGCGACCGCCGTCGGCTCGAGCTCGTGCTCGTGCACGGGCTCGCCCAGTGCAGCGGCAATGGCGAGCGCGCTCTCGTCGATGCCGAGGGCCGCGCGGCAGAGCTCCGCGTCGTGCCCGCCGCCGAGGCGCGCCGACACCTTGGCGACGAGCGGTCCCGACGGGCCGAGCAGGAGCTGCGCGGTCACGGGGCCGTGCTCGATCCCGAGCGCGGCCGCTGCGGCGGCCGCGGTGTCCGACACCGCCTCTGATTCGTGCTGCGCCAGGTCGGCGGGCCAGAGATGCGCGAGGGGGACGCCGAACGCAGGCTGCGGCGCCGGCACCGGGTCGGTGATCGTGAGCGGCACGAGGCGGCCGTCGAGCACGAACGCGGTCATGGTCACCGCGCGCAGGCCTGGCAGCTCCTCGACGAGGCAGTAGTCGCCGCGCGACTCGGCGAGCGCCCCGGCAGTGGCGGCTGCAAGCTCGTCCGCCGTCCGCGCCAACCGGACCGCGCGCTCCCCGAGGCTGTTCGGGGCCTCGACGACGAGCGGGAAGCCGAGCTCGCCCGCGGCGGAGGCCGCCTCGGCCGGCGTGCGACACGCGATCGAGCGCGGCTGCGCGAAGCCGGCGGCGGCGAGTCGCTCGTGCTGCCGGAGCCTCGAGACGGAGAGCGCCGCTGCCTCCGGTTGCAGCGGGTGCGGAATGCCGAGACGCTGCGCGACGCGCGCGGCGATCCCGACGGCATGGTCGGTGCCCGCCGCGATGAGCCCGTCCACCTGCTCGGCCCGCGCGAGCCGGTCGATCGCGGGCTCGTCCTCGATCGAGACGATCGCCCGCCGGTCGGCGTAGCGGAAGCCGGGCGCGGAGGGGTCGCGGTCGGCCGCGATGACGGTGAGCCCCCGCCGCCTGGCGGCGGCGAGCACTCCAAGCTGCGGCGGACCGGCGCCGAGGACGAGCAAACGCACCGCCCCATTGTCGCGACGGACCCGGCTGTGGCCGCGGGTCAGGCGCGCCCGACGACGACGATCGACGGCCAGACGTGCACGAAGGCCACCTCCTTCGCCCCCGGCCCCTCGCCGAAGGGGCCACCGCCGAGATCGCAGTCGCGGATCAACTCCCGCAGGAAGTCGTCCATGTCCTGTCGGACATTGAAACGCGACTCCTCCGGGTTTTGCTGGATCGCCGGCCAATTCGTGCCGCGCTCGGCATCGTGTCCCGGCCAATCCTCGTACGTGTTGGGCGCCAGGTCTTCGATGATGTACATGCCCCCGCGGGGCAGCTGCGGGAAGAGGTGCCGGAACGACGCGATCGTCAGGGACGTGATGTGGCTCGCGTCGTCGACGACCAGCCGAAGATCCGGGTGCTTTCGAACAACGCTCGCGAGCACCTCCGGGTCGGACTGAGAGCCGACCGTCACCTCGAACTCGGCCGCGCGCTCCGCCGCCAGCGGCTCGAGGTCGAGGCCGACGACAGTCGCTCTCGGAAAGAACGAGTTCCACATGCGGAGACTGTTGCCGCGATAGACGCCGAGCTCGAGCAGCGTGAAGCGCTGCCGGCGCCACGGGCGGAGATAGCGCTCGTAGATGTCCGTGTAGGCGAGCCCGTTCCGCGTGTGCGCCGCGTCGACCTTGTCCGTGCCGAATACCTGTCCGAGCTTCGTCAGCCCGTACAGGTACGGCACCTTTGTCGCAGCGAGCACCGCGCGTCTCCGGAGCGTCACCGCGCCAGTCTAAGCAGCCTCGGGAAGCGCCTCCAGCTCCTCGACTGTCTGCACGTCGGCCGCGCGGCGGCCGGCCAGGGCCGCCGCGACCGCGCCGAGCGCCACGACCGCGCCGCCGACGTAGACGGCGGTGGTCGTCCCGTGCACGAACGTCGTTGCGCTGCGGTATCCGCCCATGTGCGCGAACACCGAAGCCAGCACGGCGACGCCGAAGACGCCGCCGAGCTCGCGGATGGCGTTGTTCGCGCCCGACGCCTTGCCCTCGTGCTCGGGCCGCACGGAGCCGAGGACGACGTTCGCGACCGGCGTGAAGAAGAGCGCCATGCCGGCTCCGGAGAGGATGAACGGCAGCACGAGGTGCGAGTACGGCGTCGTCGTCGTCGTCACCGCGGCGATCCAGATCAGCCCGGCCGATTGAAGTGCGAGGCCGACGGTCATCACGCGCTGGCCTCCGCCGAGCCGGTCGAGGAACGCGCCGGCGATCGGCGCGATGAAGATCGGCATCGCCGTCCACGGCAGGATGCGCAGGCCGGACTGCAGCGGCGACATTCCCTGCACCGTCTGGAAGAACTGCGCGAGCAGGAAGATCGAACCGAACATCCCGAAGGACATGAGCAGTGACGCAACGTTCGTCAGCGCGAACGTGCGGTCGCGGAAGAAGTGCATCGGCAGCATCGGCGACGGCGCGTGCAGCTCCCAGGCGACGAACGCGGCGACGAGCAGCGCGCCCCCGACGCTCGGGCCGACGATGCCGGCGCTCGTCCAGCCGTGCGCGTTCCCGCGCACGAGGCCCCAGACGATGCCGAGCAGGCCTGCGCTCGCGAGCCCGAGCCCCGGCAGGTCGAGGCCGGAGTCGGCCCCACGCGTCTCCTCGAGGCGCGCAAGTGCGAGCGGTGCGAGGACGAGGCCGATAGGCACGTTCAGCCAGAAGATCCAGTGCCAGGAGATGCCGCTGACGATGGCGCCGCCGACGAGCGGGCCGATCGCGATCGCGAGACCGCCGATGCCGCCCCAGATCCCGAGCGCGAGCGCGCGCCGGTTGGCCGGCACGGCTGCGGAGAGGATCGTCAACGTCAGCGGCATGACGATCGCGCCGCCGACGCCCTGGAGAGCGCGCGCGATGTCGAGCGTGTTCGCCGACGTCGAGAGCGCCGCCGCGGCGGAGGCGCCGGTGAAGAGCAGCAGGCCGAGCACGAACAGCCGCCGGCGCCCGAAGCGGTCGCCGAGCGCCGCACCGGTGAGTAGCAGCACGGCGAACGTCAGCGTGTACGCGTTCACCGTCCACTCGAGCTGCGAGATGGTCGCGTGCAGATCGCGCCGGATGACCGGCACCGCCGTCGTCACGACGAGGTTGTCGAGGCTGACCATGAAGAGCGCGACCGAGGTGATCACGAGCGTCCAGATCGCCGACCGCTTTTGTGTGTGAGTCATCACTTCCTCCTGTGGCAAAAAAAGAGGATTAGAGATCCTTGCCGCAGCCGTCGAGCAGCTCCTGCATCCACGGCTCCGGGGCGTCGGTCACGTGCATCGAGGCCAGGACGTTCAACATCATTCCGGTGGAGAAGAACTTCCAGACCGTGGGCCAGTCGGCCTCGGAGACGCGGCGGACGTACGCGATGAGATCGCCGTAGCCGGCCCGGACGACGGCCCGGATCTCGGGGTCATCCGAGGCGGCGTATGCCTGCATCTGCGCCCGCAGCCAGGTCCGGTTGGTCTCCAGCTGCTCCATGTATGCCTCGCCGATCGCGTGCAGGGCCTCTTCGCCCCGCTTGCCTTCGGCCGCGCGCTGGAACAGCTCGAGCGTCTCCCGGAAGCAGCGGCTGACGGTGGCCTTGAAGAGCTCCTTCTTCGTCCCGAAGAGGCGGAAGAGGTAGGGCTGCGAGATGCCGGCCCGGCGGGCAATGTCCTCCGTGGACGTCCCCTCGAGGCCGCGCTCGGCGAACTCGATCAGGGCCGCTTCGAGGACGTCATCCTTGCGCTCCGCTGCTGAAAGGCGAACTGCCACGCCCGTAGATTAGTGATGACTCACAAGCTTGTCAAGAGCGTCCGCCACCCGGTCGAGCTCGCCGTCCGTGAGCCGGCCGTGCAGCGGCAGGGCGAGCGCCCGCTCGAAGGCGGCATCCGCGCCGGGGAACGGCCCCTGGTCGCCGTAGGCGCCGAGCCGGTGGAGCGCGTAGGTGCCGATCTGGCAGCCGATGCCCTGGGCTCGCAGCGCCGCCATCACCTCGTCGCGGCGGTCGACCTGGACGACGTAGGCCTGCCACCCGTGGCGATCGCCCGGATCGGCGGCCGGAAGGACGACGTCGAGATGCGCGAGCCGCTCGGCGTAGCCGGCGGCGATGCGCGCTCGCGCGGCGAGCAACTCGTCGAGGCGGCGCAGCTGTGGGATGCCGAGCGCGGCGAGCACGTCGCTCAGCCGGTAGTTGAACGCCGGCACAGGCATGTCGTCGTACGCGGACGACGGCGACCAGCCGTGGTGACGAAGCGAGCGCATGCGCTCGTCGAGCAACGGATCGTCGGTTGTGACCGCGCCGCCCTCGCCGGTGGTGACGATCTTGCGCGGATGGAAGGAGAAGCACGCGAGCAGGCCGAGGCTTCCGCACGGCCGGTCGCGGTGCGCCGCGCCGAGCGCGCCGGCGGCGTCCTCGAGCACGGGCACGTCGGGCAGCTCCTCGAGACGCGCGGGCCGGCCGAACAGATGGACGGCGAGCACGGCCTTCGTCCGTGCCGTCACGCGCCGCGCCGCATCCTCGGGATCGATGTTCATCGCCACCGGGTCGACGTCGACGAGCACGGGGCGCCCGCCCGCAAGTGCGACGACGTTCGCGGTCGCCGGGAACGTGTACGCGGGCACGAGCACCTCGTCGCCTTCGCCGATGCCGAGGGCGAGCACGGCCAGGTGCAGCGCGGCGGTCCCGGACGAGACGGCGGCAGCATGCTGCGTGCCCGCGGCGGCCGCGAGCAGCGTCTCGAACTCCTCCACCTTCGGCCCCATCGTCAGCTGGCCCGTCTCGAGCACAGCGGCGATCTCGGCGAGCTCTTCCTCGCCGACGTCGGGGAACGCTAGGCGGATGCCAGCTGCCTGCTGCGGTACCACGCGATCGTCCTCTCGAGGCCTTCGTCCAGGTCGACTTCCGCCTCGAAGCCGAGCAGCTCACGCGCCTGGCCGACATTCGGGCTGCGTACCTCGACGTCGGCGTAGTGGAGCGGCTGGAAGACGATCTCGCCCGGGCAGCCGGTGAGTCCCTTTATCCGCTGCGCGAGGTCGAGGATCGTCACCACGGAGCGGTCGTTGCCGATGTTGAAGCTCTGCCCGACCGCCTCCGGCCGCTCGAGGCAGAGAAGGACGGCGCGCACCATGTCGTCGACGTAGCACCACGCGCGGATCTGCGAGCCGTCGCCATGGATGGTGAGGTCCCCGCCGGAGAGGGCTGCCTCGATGAACGCGCGAATCGCGCCGCCGCCGATCTGCCCCGGCCCGTACACGTTGAACGGGCGCACCGTGACGGTCGGAAGCTTCAGCTCGTCGTGGTACGCGTGCGCCATGTGCTCGCCCGCGAGCTTCGAGACGGCATACGTCCAGCGCGCTTCGCCGACCGAGCCGATCGTCGACACGTGGCCTTCGTGCACGTTGTCCGCGTGCGTGCCGAAGACCTCGCTCGTCGAGAAGTCGACGAAGCGCTCGAGCGAGCCGATGGTCGCAAGCGCAGCCTCGAGCACGTTGTACGTGCCGATCATGTTCACGCGCATCGTCCGCACCGGGCTCTCGCGCACGGTGTCGACGCCCGCGATCGCAGCGCAGTGGACGATGTGCGTCGCACCCTTCGCCGCCTCCGCGACGTGCTCGGCGTCGAGGACGTCGCCCTGGACGAAGGTGAAGTTCGGATGCACTCGCAGCTCCGTGGTGCTGAGCGCGTCCCGGTGGAGATTGTCGTACGCGATTACCTCGTTATCCTCCACGAGCAGGCGCCCGAGGGTGGTCGCGATGAAGCCCGCGCCGCCGGTGACGAAGACGCGCTTGCCGTGCAGGGACATGGCGGTCACTCTAGCCTCCGACTGGTGGAGGATTTCGTCGAGCAGGTCTGGCGGCTCGTGCTGCGGCGCGGCCCGGATCCGGACGCGGTCGAGCGCCTTCGACGCGGCGACGTCTCGCGGTCGCGACTCGTCCGCGAGCTCGTCGAGAGCCGCGAGTTCGAGCGCATCGAGCTGCTCGACGACGGGCTTGCGCGAGCGCGCTCCGAGCGGGGACGCCGCGGCCGCCCACGGGAGCTGAAGGCGCCGGCCTGGAGCGACGAGCGCGCAATCGAGATCCCGTGGGTGCTGTCGCGCTATGCGGGCGAATCCCGAGTGCTCGACGTCGGCACGGCACATGCGGAGCAGGCGTACGTCGAAGGGCTCCGCGACCTCGGGGCTCCCGAGCTGGTCACCGTCGACCTCGCCCAGCCCGCCGACGTGATCGCGGACGTGCGGAGCCTCCCGTTCGAGGACGGCAGCTTCGAGCTCGCGCTCTGCATCTCGACGCTCGAGCACATCGGCCGCGACAACGCCGTGTACGGCGTCGAGGACGCGCCCGACGACGACGGCCAGGAAGCGGCGCTGCGCGAGCTCCGCCGGGTGCTCACGGACGCCGGTCGCCTGGTCCTGAGCGTGCCGACCGGGGAGCACGAAGACCACGGCTGGCATCTGCAGCGCACGCCGCTCGAATGGATCGCGCTGTTCGAGCAGAGCGGCTTCCTCGTCTTCGAGGACGAGCTGTATCTCCACGCAGGTGACGGCTGGCGCACCGCGACGCTGGCCGAGGCCGAGGGAGCGCGATATGACGACGTCGCCGCCGGCGCGGTGCTCGTCGCCGAGCTCCGGCCGAAACGCCTCGCCGAGAGGGTCAGGCTCGCCGTCCGCGACGCGTGGCATCGCGACGAGCCCCGCCGGAGCACGGCACCGTAAGGTCCGGGCGTGGACGACGACCCGAGGCGGGAGGCCGAGCGCCTCCGTGCGCCCTCGCCGACGGAGGCGGGAGCGCGCGGCCTGCGCAGGCGGCTGCAGTACGCGGCGGCCGCACCGCTCGCCGCCGGGCAGCGGAGCTTCAACGGCGTCCTCCTGCGGCTGTTCGACGCACTCTCGAGCCGCGTCGACGACGCAGCGGCGCGGTCACTCGCCGCGGAGCGCCGGGTCTCCGAGCTGGAGGAGCGGCTCCTCCGCCTCGAGCGACGCCCTGCCGGAGCTGTGCCGGGCACCGTCGCGCCGCAGCCGCGCGCCGCAGCGCTGCCGGACTACTTCGCCTTCGAGTCGCGCCTGCGCGGAGCCGTCACCGACGTGCGAGAGCGCCAGCGCCCGTACGTCGAGCGGCTGCGCGGCCACGCTCCCGTGCTCGACCTCGGCTCCGGTCGCGGCGAGCTGCTCGCGCTCCTGCGCGACGCCGGGATCGAGGCGCGCGGCGTCGACGCGAACGCCGACATGGTCGCCTTCGCGCGCGCCGACGGCCTCGACGTCGAGCAGGCAACCGCGCACGAGGCACTCGAGGCGTGCGCCGACGGGTCGCTCGGCGCCGTCGCTGCGCTCCAGCTGCTCGAGCACCTACCGCCTTCCGACCTCGTCTCGCTCCTCGATCTCGCGCACGCGAAGCTCCGCCCGGGCGGGCTCCTGATCGCGGAGACGATCGACCCGTCGTCGGTCGCCGCCCTGCGGAACTACTACGCCGACCTCACGCACGCGCAGCCGCTCGTTCCGGAGACGCTCGAGCTGCTCGTGCGCGGCGCCGGGTTCGGGGAGACCGAGACGATCCACCTGAACGACGACCTCGACTACGCGATCGTCGCCCACAGCTGAATAGAGTCGGCCCCGTGCAGGGCAAGACCGTCCTCTTCGTCGGCGCAGGCCGCCACCAGCGCCGCGCGATCCTCCGTGCCAAGGAGCTCGAGCTACGGGTGGTCGCGGTCGACCGCAACCCGGACGCGCTCGGCCTGCAGGCGGCCGACGTGGGCGAGGTCGTCGACTTCCAGGATCTGGAGGGCGTGATCGACGTCGCGCGCCGCCACGGAGTCGACGGCGCGCTGACCGTGTCGGCCGACCGCGCGGTGCCGATCGTCGCCGCAGTCGCCGAGGAGCTCGGCCTCCCCGGCATCGGCACCGAGGTCGCGCACCTGATGACCCACAAGATCGCGATGCGGCGCCGGCTCGCCGAGGCCGGCGTGCCGCAGCCGCGCTTCGCCGCCGCGCGCGACCTCGCGTCGGCGCACGCAGCAGCGGAGACGGTCGGCTTTCCGGCGGTGCTGAAGCCGGCCGACTCGGGCGGCCAGCGCGGCATCTTCCGTCTCGAATCGATCGACGAGCTCGACGCGCATCTGCACGCGGCCCTCGCCGAGTCGGCGGGCGGCGAAGTCGTGCTCGAGCGCTTCCACGACGGCCTGGAGCTGAACGGGCTCGTCATCGCCCGCGGCGGCGAGGCGGAGGTGCTGACGCTCTCGGACCGCCTGCGCCCGCCGGGCATCGGCTTCGGCGTGGGTTGGATCCACGTCTACCCGACGACGATCTTCGGCGACGTGCTCGCGGAGGCGGAGCGCGTCGCCGCCCATGCGACGCATGCGCTCGGTCTGCGCGACGGCATCGCGTTCCCGCAGCTGCTCGTCACCGACGAGGGCGTGCTCGTCATCGAGGTCGCAGCGCGCATCCCCGGCGGGCAGATGGCCGACCTCGCACGGCACGCCGTCGGTGTCGATCTGATCGAGGTCGCGCTCCGCCAGGCGCTGGGCGAGCCGGTCCCCGACTCCGTCGCGCGCGCCCAGGTGCAGCAGCCGCTCGCCATCCGCTTCCTCACCGCGTCGCCCGGTCCGCTGCCGACGGGCCGCGTGATCAGCATCGGTCCGCTCGATCCCGTGCTCGCCGCGCCCGGCGTCGTGCAGGCGGACACATACCTGGTGGAAGGCGAGACGATCCGGCCCGTGCGGCTCGACGGCGACCGACGCGGCTACGTGATCGCGATCGCGGACACGAACGTCGAGGCACTCCAGCGCGCGGAGTCCGCGGCGCGGCTGCTCCAGGTAGAAGTGGAGCCGGCATGAGCTGCGCGTTCGATCTGACGCACTACCGCGAGCTGCTCACGGCCGGCGACTACTCGTGGGCGACGTTCGACCGGGAGCCGCGCGCAGGCGACCTGCTCCTTCGGCACGACGTCGACCTCTCACTCGACGCAGCGCTCGCGATGGCGCGGCTCGAGCAGGAGCTTGGCGCGCGTGCGACGTACTTCCTGATGACGGAGAGCCGCTTCTACAACCTCGGATCGCACGCAGGCCGCGATGCGATCGCGGAGCTGCGCGAGCTCGGCCACGCGGTCGGTCTGCACGCCGTGTACCCGAAGGCGCAGCTTGACGAGCGCTTCGACCCTGTGATCGCGTGGCACAACCCCGACCCGGAATACATGTCGGAACCGATCGACGGTGCGGTGAATGTCATGCAGTCCCCGTGGTTCACGCCCGGGCACTACCGGTCCGACTCGAACCACCACTGGCGCGAAGGCTGCCCGCACGACGAGCTCGCATCCGGTGCGCTCGATTGGCTCCAGCTGCTCGTCCATCCCGAGATCTGGGTGTACGAAGGGACGACCATGCGCGAGACGATGGAAGCGATGCTGGAGGCGAAGCGCAACGAATGGGTCGACGCGCTCATCGACGACCGGATCGACATGACATGACGACGATCCTCGTCACCGCCGCCGGCGCGCCCGGCGCCGCAGCGCTGCTGCGCGGCTTGCGCGAGAACGGCGAGCGCGAGGTGCGGCTCGTCGGCGTCGACATGTCGGAGCGCTCGATCGGCCGGCATCTGTGCGATGCCTTCCACCTCGTGCCGCCCGGCTCCGATCCTGGGTACGCCGACGCCATCCTCGAGCTGGTCGAGCGCGAGGGCGCCGACATCGTGCTGCCGCAGTCCTCGTTCGACCTGCCCGGCCTCGCGGCCGCGCGCGGACGGTTCCCCGTGCCCGTGCTCGTGTCGGCGCCCGAGACGGTGCGGCGCTCGAACGACAAGGCGGAGACGTACTCGCTCCTGCAGCGCATCGGCGTCCCGACGATCGAGTTCCGGCGCGTCGCCGGCGCGCGCGCGGTCGAGGCAGCCGCACGCGAGCTCGGTTACCCCGACCGGCCTGTGTGTTTCAAGCCGGTGTTCTCGTCCGGCTCGCGCGGGTTCCGCATCCTCGATCCGACCGTCGATCGCGCGCATCAACTTCTGCACGAACGGCCGGGATCGGTGTCGATGCGACTCGAGGAGGCGCTCGACCTGCTGCCCGAGCAGGGCGGAACCGAGCTGCTCGTCATGGAGCTCGCCACCGGCGGCGAGCGCACCATCGACGGCATCGCCGACGGCGAGCGGATCGTGCTTGGACATCCGAAGACGCGCGAGTCGATGCGCGCCGGCCTCGCGATGTACTTCGTCACGCTCGCGGACGACGGGCTGATGGAGCTCGCCGACCGCATCGTGCAGGAGCTCGCGATCGAGTGGTTCTTCAACATCCAGCTCGTCGGCGATCACGTGATCGAGGTGAACCCGCGCATCTCGACGGTCGTCTACCAGGAGGACCTGAATCTGCCGTGGCTCGGCGTGAAGCGCGCGCTCGGCGAGATCTCCGACGCGGAGCTTGCGGCGCTGCACTCCCGGGTGCGGCCGGGCCGGACCGCGCTCCGCTACTTCGACCAGGTGGAGTGGGACGCCTAAGGCGAAAGTGCTGACGCACTTTCGCCTTCTTGAGGTTCCCGCTTCGCGGGAGCGCTCGCCGGCCAAGCCGCCGAGCTCTTATGAGTGCGAGCGACGGTTTCGTTCTGCGCGTACGGTGGCGGCTACCGCCGTCCCCGCACGCTGGTGCGGCCTCCACTAACGCTTCGCGTTAGCTCCGGCCTTCGATGTCGGCTTCGCAACCGACGCCTAAGGCTTACTGCCTCCAGCTCTGCCGGCACGACCGTTCGAGCGCCGGAGGCGCGTTTCCGTCCCAAACCCCCACCCACCCGGGGCTGGAGGTGGAGTGTAGGACGGCCTCGATCACGTGAGCGTCGTCACTTCCGGGCGATACCGTGACGGCAGTGGAGAAGCCGCTTCGGGTCACGCACTGCCCGGTCAACACGGCCGGCATCCCGTGGGCGAACGTCCAGGCGCTCCGGGCGCGCGGCGTCGACGCACGCCTCGTCGTCTTCAACCGCTACCGGCTGCACCCCGAGGCGGACATCGACCTCGAGCGCCGCGGCGGCCTGATCCGGCAGCAGCGGACGCAATGGCAGGCGTTCGCGCAGCTCGCACCGAAGACGGACATCTTCCACTTCTACTTCGGGCTCACGCTCGTCCCGAAGTCGCTGCAGTTCCCGCTCCTGTACGCGATGCGGAAGCCGTCGGTGATGCACTTCCTCGGCTCGGACATCCGCGGGCGACCGCCCGACGACCTCAAGTGGGCGCGGCGCGCCGGCGCGATCGTCATCGGCTCGTACGACGCCGCGCAATGGCTCCCCGACGCACACGTCATCCCGCCCGGCATCGACGTCGCCGCGATCGTGCCGGCGCCGCCGTCCGACAGCGAGCATCCCGTCGTCCTCCATGCCCCGTCGTCGCGGTCGCGCAAAGGGACGGAGGAGGTCGTCGCGGCCGCCGAGGAGCTCGGCCTGAACCTGGAGCTCGTCGAGGGCGTCGACCACCGCGCCGCCTTCGAGCGCTATCGCGCCGCCGACCTCGTCGTCGACCAGCTGAACGCCGGCTGGTACGGCATGTTCGCGATCGAGGCGATGGCGCTCGGCAAGCCGGTGGTCGCGTTCCTGCACGAGGAGGCGATCCGCCGGACCGAGGAGGCATTCGGGCTCGAGCTGCCGATCGTGCACGCGACGAAGGAGACGCTCACCGATGTGCTGCGCGAGCTCGTCGCTTCGCCCGACGAGCTGCGCCGCATCGGAGCGGCCAGCCGGGCGTACGTCGAGCAAGTCCACGACCTCTCGGTCGTCGGACAGCGCCTGCTCGACCTCTACGCTGGCCTCCGGTGAGACTCGGACACGAGCTCAAGCGGCTCGGCCGCCATTCGGCGATCTACGGCCTCGGCGGGCTCGTGTCGCGCATCCTCGCGACCGTCCTCCTGCCGCTGTACACGCACTACCTGCCGCCGAACTCGTACGGCCAGGTCGAGACGGTCACGGCACTCACCGCCGTCCTCGCGATCGTCCTCCAGCTCGGGATCTCGAGTGCGTTCTTCCGCTTCTACTTCGACGCGAAGGAGCCCCCCGAGAAGCTCACGGTCGTCCGCACTTCCTTCTGGTTCACGATGGCGATGTCGACGCTCGGGCTCGTGATCGGCCTCGTCTTCGCCGGCCCGATCAGCCACCTGATCCTGCACTCGGACCACGCGACGCTCGTGCGCGCAGGCGCCGTCGGGCTGTGGGCGCAGACGAACTATCAGCAGCTGACCGCGCTCTTCCGCGTCGAGGAGCGCTCGACGGCGTACGCGATCGCGAGCGTCGCGAACGTTCTCATCACGGTCGCTGCGATGGTGCTCTTCGTCGCCGTCTTCCACTGGGGCGCAGTCGGCCTCGTCGTCGGAAACTTCACGGGGACGCTCCTCGTGTACGTCGTGCTCGTCGCGTACCGCAACGAGCAGCTCGGGCTCGAGTTCGACCGCAGCCTCTTCCGCAAGATGCAGCACTTCGGCATGCCCCTCGTCCCGTCGGCGCTTGCGTTGTGGGCGATCAACTTCATCGACCGCGAGTTCCTCGTTTGGTACAAGAATCTCGCCGAGGTCGGCGTGTACTCGGTGGCGATCAAGATCTCGTCCATCCTCACGTTCGTCATGGTCGCGTTCAGGACGGCATGGCCCGCATTCGCGTATTCGATCGAGGACGACCGCGATGCGCGCCGGACGTACGCGTTCGTGCTCACGTACCTGCTCGCGTTCGCGTCGTGGGTCGCACTCGCGCTCGGCGCGCTCGCACCGTGGTGGGTGCACCTGCTCACGTCTCGCCACAGCTACTTCCGCGCGGAGAAGGGCATCGCGCTGCTCGCGTTTGCCGGGGCCGTGTACGCGGGTTACACGGTGCTCGCGATCGGCAGCGGACGGGCGCGGCGGACGCAGCTCAACTGGGTCGTGACCGGCGCGGGCGCGCTCGTCAACGTCGGACTGAACTTCTGGCTCATCCCTGCATATGGGATGGTCGGCGCCGCCATCTCCACCGCTGCGGCCTACGTCGTGCTGTTCATCGGAATGACGATGTACGCGCAGCACGTCTACCCCGTGGACTACCAGTGGCGGCGCGTCGTCACCGTCGTCGGCGCCGGAGTGGCCCTCACGGTCGTGGCGCGCGCGTTGCATCTCCCGCTCGCGCCGTCCTTCCTCCTCGTGCTCGCGTACCCGCTCGTGCTCGCGCTACTCGGCTTCTACCTGCCGGCCGAGCGGAAGCGCCTGCTCAAGCTGGTACCCAGCCTCCGCTGAGCGGCTCGCCGACCCGCAGCCCGAATCGCTGGACGAGCTCCGGCACCGACTCGGGCTGCATGTCGAGCCCGTAGCGGCCCCGAAGGCGCGCGAACTCATCGGGGTCGGCGGCCATCGCACCACCGAGGTCGGAGAGCTCACGGAAGAAATGCTCGAACCCGGCCGGCGAGATGATCTCGAGGATGCGACAGGGCTCGTCGCCCGCGTTCCAGAACGTGTGCCACTGGTTCCGCGGCTTGTGGACGAGATCGCCGGGGCCGGCCTCGACAACGTCGTCGCCGAGCAGCGCGCCCATGCGGCCCTGCAGGACGTAGCTGTACTCGTCCTCGCGCGTGTGCAGATGCAGCGGCGCCGCCAGCGCGCGCGGCGACATCGGATGCTCGACGAGCGAGAAGCGCTCGCCCGCCTCGGCGCCGTCGATCATGAAGCGCACGCCGATGCTCCCGAGGAAGCCCTCCTGCGCGTCGGCCGGGCCAACGATCTTCACGCCTGCAGCGGTCTGCATTCCCCCAACTCCTTTTCGATGGACAGCTATGTCCTATGGAATCTAGACCTCCTCCGCTGCCTGTGTCAATATGGAGAGACAGATATGTCCGACCAAAGGCGTCCATACCGGATGGCGCGGCGCGCAGAGCTCGAGGCGCAGACCCGACTACGGATCACCGAGAGCACGGCGGCGCTGCACGAGGAGGTCGGTCCCGCGCGGACGACGATCAGCGCGATCGCCGAGCGGGCAGGCGTCCGGCGTTCGACCGTCTACCGGCACTTTCCGGACGACGAGACGTTGTTCGACGCCTGCTCGTCGCATTGGCGGGCGGCGAATCCGCCGCCCGACGTGCGGGCATGGACATCGATCGACGACCCGACCGTCCGCACCGAGACAGCCCTACGAGAGCTGTATGCGTTCTACGGCCGGACGACCGCGATGTACACGAGCCTGTTCCGCGACGAGGCGCTCGTCCCGATCGTCAAGCGGCGGCTGAGCTCCTTCCACGCGTACGTCGGCTCGGCCGCAGACACGCTGATGCGCGGCCGAGGGTTGCGCGGCCGGGCCGCGGACCGCACGCGCGCGGCGATCGGGCACGCAGTGTCTTTCCCGACGTGGCGCTCGCTCGTCCAGGAGCAGCGGCTCGAGGAGGGCGACGCCGTCTTGCTCATGTGCCGGTTCGTGGAGGACGCAGGTCGAGCTCCATGAACCGAACACCGGGTGCCGGGTTGTCGTTGTAACGCTCGACCTCGACAAACCCGAGCGACCGGTACAACGATCCCGCCTCGGCCATGGACGGAAGCGTGTCGAGGCGCATGACGGCGAATCCACGCTCTCGCGCGTGCTCGATCGCCGCCCGTCCCAACGCGCGCCCGGCGCCGGTGCCGCGCGCCGCCGGACGGACGTACAGCCGTTTCATCTCGCACGCGCTCTGGTCCAGCCGCCGCACAGCAACGCAACCGGTCCCGTCTGCGACGAGGATGAAGTCGTAGCCGGCCGGGAGCGCCTCCACCTCCTCGTCGAAGCCGACGAGGTACGGCTTGTGCTCCTCCGCTACCGCAATGCGCGGAGCGCCGCGAGATCGTTCTGCTTCGGCTCCCAGTTCCCGGCCCTCACATTCGCGCGCACCTGCTCCGGTTTCGTCGCCCCCGCGATCACCGATGCGATCCCGGGCATCGCGAGCAACCCGCCAATGGCTACGTCGAGGAGCGAGACGCTGCGCTCGTCGGCATACCGCTGCAGCGCCTCCACCTGTTCCCAGCGCTCCGCAGGGATCTCGCGGCCCGCGAGCCGCCCTTCGGTCGGCGTCTGACCCGGCGTGTGCTTGCCGGTGAGCAGCCCGCTCGCGAGCGGGAAGTACGGCAGCATCCCGATCCCGAGGCGATCGCACAGCGGTAGCAGCTCGTCCTCGGCCTCGCGCTTCACGAGGCTGTGCTCGTTCTGGGCGGCGACGAAGCGGGTGAGCCCGCTGTCCCGCGCGATGGTGTCCGCCTCCTCGACCTGCGCGGGCGAGTAGTTCGACGAGCCGATCCAGCGCACCTTGCCCTCGCGCACGAGCTCGTCGAGGACGCCGAGCGTCTCCGCGATCGGAGTGGACGGATCCGGCTCGTGCATCTGGTAGACGTCGATCACGTCGGTGCGGAGTCTGCGCAGCGATTCCTCCACCGCCCAACGGATGTACTCCCGCGAGCCGCGCGACTCGGACGGGTTCGCGTCCATCGGCTTGCCGAACTTCGTCGCGACGAAGACCGCGTCGCGCCGCCCTTCGAGCGCGCGGCCGATGAACTCCTCGCTCGTGCCCTGCGAGTAGATATCCGCCGTGTCGAGGAGCGTGATGCCCTGCTCGATCGCCTCGTCGACCACGGTTTTCGACTGCTCGTAGTCGATCCGCCCGCCGAAGTTGTTCGTGCCGAGCCCGACGACGGAGACCTCGGGCCCTTCGGCCCCGAGCGACCGCGTCTTCACGCGGGCCTCCGGGCGATGAATCCTCTGGCGCGCATCCGCATCACGATCTCCCCCCGTTGATTGACGAGCTCGTGCTCTCCGATGATCGTGCCACGCCCGGGATCGCGCTCGCTCGGCCAAGCGTCGACAACGCGGCTGCGTCCGGTGAGCACGTCGCCGGGGCGCACCGGCACGAGCCAGCGCAACTCCTCTACGCCTGGTGAGCCCATGCTCGCGCTGTCGAGGAGGACGTTGCGCACGAACATGCCCATGTAGAGCGACGCCGTGTGCCAGCCGCTGGCGATCAGCCCGCCGAACGGCCCCTCGATGTCGGGATCGACATGGAACGGCTGCGGGTCGAACTCCTTCGCGAAGCGGACGATCTCGTCGGCGGTGATCTCGTGCTCGCCGTGGATCGTCTCCGACCCGACCTCGAAGTCCTCCCAGTACTGCATAGAGTCATCAGCCTAATGAAGCTCGGCCTCAATCTCGGCTACGCAGCTCCCGGGACGAACCCGGCGTCGCTCGTCCCGCTCGTGCAGGAGGCGGAGCGACTCGGTTTCGACTCGGTGTGGGCGGCGGAGGCGTGGGGGACGGACGCCGTGACGGTGCTCGCGTGGATGGCGGCGAGCACGAGCCGCATCAAGGTCGGCTCGGCGATCATGCAGATCCCGGGACGCACGCCGGCGAACACGGCGATGACGGCGGCGACGCTCGACCTCATGTCCGGCGGCCGCTTCCTGCTCGGGCTCGGCACGTCCGGGCCGCAGGTGGTGGAGGGCTGGCACGGCGAGGCCTGGGGCAAGCCGCTCGGCAAGACGCGCGAGTACGTCGAGATCGTGCGTGCGGCGCTGCGGCGCGACGTCGTCGAGCACGAGGGCGAGCACTACCGCATCCCGTACGACGGCCCCGGCGCGACCGGCCTCGGTAAGCCCTTGAAGCTGATGTTGCGACCGCTCCGAGCGGACATCCCGATCTACCTCGCGGCGATCGGCCCGAAGAACGTCGCGCTCGCGTACGAGATCGCGGACGGCTGGCTCCCGATCTTCGTCGACCCCGTCCGGTTCGCGGATGCGTTCCCGACGCCTCCGCCGGGCTTCGAGATCGCCGCGACTGCGAACGTCCTCGTGGGCGACGACGTGCAGGCGCTGCGCGACTCGCTCAAGCCGCACCTCGCGCTGTACGTCGGCGGCATGGGTGCGAAGGGGAAGAACTTCTACAACGCGCTCGCCCGCCGGTACGGCTGGGAGGACGCGGCAGAGGAGATCCAGGAGCTGTACCTCGGCGGCCACCAGCGCGAGGCGATTGCCGCCGTGCCGGACGAGCTCGTCGACGCGGTCGCGCTCGTCGGGCCGAAGGAGCGCATCGCCGACCGGCTTGCCGCCTGGCGGGAGACGCCGGTGACGACGCTCATCGTCGGGTCGCCGCAGCCCGAGGCGCTGCAGGTCATGGCCGAGTTGCTGCTCTAAAAAGGCCCAAAAAATGCCTAGTCCCCGTGAACCCGAGGGCCCACAGGGACTTGGCAAACGGCAATCTGTCAGAACGGGAGGGTGCTGTCAAGCACGTATCGTCGTACGCCGTGACAGAGGCGAGCGAGATCGAGGTGACGCTCTCCCGCTCGGGGCCGCGTTACGTGTCGCCCGACCTCGAGTTCGCCGTCTGGTCGGCGACGTTCGGCGAGAACCTGGACGGGGAGCCGGTGACGCTCGCCGGCCCGCTCGGCCACGTTGCCGCCGGCGACCAGATCGTCTGCTCGGGCGCGTTCTCCGAGCACAAGCGTTACGGGCCGCAGTTCGCGGTCGAGACATTCCGCGCCGCACTGCCCCGCTCGGCCGAGGGAGTCGAGCGTTGGCTCACGACCCGCGTGCCCGGCATCGGGCCGACGTTCGCCCGCGCGATCGTCGACCACTTCGGCGCCGCCGAGGTCTTCGCCGAGCTCGACCGCGACCCCGAGCGGCTGCGCGAGGTGCGCACGAAGGCCGGGCGCGCCATCTCGCGCAAGAGCGTCGAGCGCGCAATCGCGGCGTGGCGGGAGGTGGCGACGATCCGCGAGGTCGAGACCTTCCTGTTCACGCACGGCATCGCCGCCGGGCTGGCCGGCCGGCTCGTGCGCGAGTACGGCGACGAGGTCGTGGACGTCCTCACGCATGACCCCTACCGGCTGATCGAGCTCCCCCGCGTCGGCTTCAAGACCGCCGACCGGATCGCGCGCTCGCTCGGCATCGAGCTCGACGACCCGCAACGTCTGCGCGCCGGGCTGCGCTTCGCACTCGAGGAGTCCGAGGCGGACGGCAACACGTTCCTGCCGGTCGAAGAGCTGTGGCAGCGCGCCGGAAAGCTCCTCGAGATCGGCGACGTGGAGCCGCTCGAGTCCGCTGTCCGCGTGCTCGTCGCCGAAGCCGAGGCCGTGGTGGAGGGGGACTGCATCTACCGCACCGAGCTGTGGGAGATGGAGCGCCGCCTCGCGACCACACTGGCCGAGCGTGCGCGGACCGCGGCCGTCGAGCTCTTCGACGCGCACGACCGGCCGGCGATGGAAGTCTCCGACGAGCAGTGGGCCGTCGTCGAGCTCGTGCGCACACGCCCGCTCGTCCTTCTCACGGGCCTGCCGGGCGCGGGCAAGACGCACACGCAGCGAGCGATCGTCGACATCGCACGACGAGCACGAACGCGCGTCCTCCTCTGCGCGCCGACGGGGAAGGCCGCGCGTCGTATGCGCGACCTGACCGGGCACGACGCGATGACGATCCATCGCGCGCTCGGCTACTCGCCGTTCGCGGGCGGCTTCCAGCGCAACGAGGACGACCCGCTCTCGAACGAATACGAGCTCGTCATCGTGGACGAGGCGTCGATGCTCTCGCTCGAGCTCGCCGACGCGCTCTTCCGCGCGGCCGGCGACTGCCACGTGCTGCTCGTCGGAGACACCGACCAGCTCCCGCCGATCGGAGCCGGCCGCGTCCTCGCCGACCTTGTCGACAGCGGCGTCGTTCCGCAGGCGCACCTGACCGCGATCTACCGCCAGGCGGCGCGGTCGCTCATCGTGCGCAGCGCCCGCCGGATCAACGCGGGCGAGCTGCCGTTCCTCTCGCCCGACGACGCGCGTGCGTCGCTCGGCGGCGACGTCGAGCTGGACGAGGACTTCTTCTTCGTCGCGAAGCAGGAGCAAGAGGCGATACGCGACGCGGTGCTCGACCTCGTGTGCGAGCGGATCCCATCCCACTACGGTCTCGATCCGCGCACGGAGGTGATGACGCTCGTGCCGATGCGGCGCGGCGCGGTCGGCCTCAATGCGCTGAACGAGGAGCTCGAGCGGCGCCTCAACCCGGGCGAGCCGGCGGTCGTGCTCGCGCGCGCGGGAATCCGCGTCGGCTCGCGCATCGTGCAGACGAAGAACGACTACACGCCCGACCGCGAGGTGATGAACGGCGAGGTCGCGTTCGTCGTTGCGTGGGACGAGGAGGAGGCGGAGGCCGTGCTCTCGCTCGACGACGGCGAGCGCGAGATTGTCGTGCCCGCCGCCGCGCTCGAGACATACGTGCTTGCGTGGGCGCTTACCGTGCATCGCGCGCAGGGATCGCAGTTCCCCGCGGTGGTCGCGCCGTGGTCGATGGCCTACGCCGTGATGCTGTCGCGGCCGCTCCTCTACACGGCGGTCACGCGCGCGGAGCGGCTGTGCGTGATCGTCGGCGAGCGGCGCGCGCTCGCGACGGCGGTCGGCCGTGCGGAGGGGCGGCGGCGCCACTCGGCGCTCGCCGAACGCATCGTCGAATTAACGGACTAGCAGGCGCCGGGCTGAGGCTGGCCGCCTGGGCCGGTCTCGTGCTGGGCCGTGCCGTCGGCCGCCGTGGCCTGGAGGCAGTACGAGGCCGCGTCCGCGCGGACGAGGACGACGCCGGAGCCGGGCGGCAGTGTCGCGCCGGCGTAGGTGCTGCTCTGCGCGAAGAAGGCCTGCATCGCCGTGTCCGCTCCCTGGAAGTTCGTGGCCGCCACCGCCGTGTTCGCCTGGGCGATCGCCAGGGTCACCGTCGGAGAGGTGGGCCCGTTCGTCTTGGCGTCCTTCGCGTACAGGTAGGCGCCGATGACGAGCACGACGAGGAGCGAGGGGAGGCCGAGAACGCGGAGCATGCCGCCTCTATCGGCGGAAATCGATCAAATCTCAATAGCGGTCGAGTTCGATCAGCCGCTCGTCGCTGATCCCGAAGTGGTGGGCGACCTCGTGCCAGACGACGTGGCGCACCTGCGTGCGCAGCAGCTCGGCGTCGGCTCCGTAGAGCCGTTCGAGCGGGCCGCTGTAGATGGTGATCTTGTCCGGCAGCGCGCCCTGGTAGCTGCTCGTGCGCCGCGTCAGAGGCACCCCCTGGTACAGACCCAGGAGTGGCGCTCCGGCGGGTGGTTCCTCCTCGACGACGATGGTCACGTTCGACATCGCGTCGCGCAGCTCGGCGGGGAGATCGTCGAGCGCGTCGCGAACCGCCTGCTCGAAGTCGAACCCGGCCGTATCGCTCACGCGGCGGTCGCCCCTGCTTCCGCCTCGACGAGCGCGACACAGCGACCGCACGTGCGGGCCGCGCCCCAGTCGGGCGTCGAGACCATGAACGCGGTCCCCACGGCACCGCAGCGCGCGCCGCTCGACGGGAGTCCGCTCGTCGTCTCCGCGAGGTGGACGACGCCGTCGTTGCCCATCACCGCCCACTCACCCGGACCGAACGGACCTCGAATCGAACGCACAGCCACAGGCACACCCACTTTCTGAGCCGCAGGATGGAACCGCAACACCCAGCATGCCTGACGCCTCTCTATGCTGGGCGAACCATGAAACGCCTCGTCGCACTCGTCGTGGTCGTGCTGCTCGCGTTCGCGGCCGTTGGTGTGGCGCTCGGCGCGCGGGTCGACCTGGTCGTCTCACCGGCAACGGTCGCTCCCGGTGCCGCCGTGCGGGTGATCGCGCGCTCGTCGCCGTGCCATGTCGGTGGGTCGGCGGTCGCGATCTCGGCGGCGTTCCCGGGTCGGGCGTTCGGCGTGGGCACGCTTTCCGGCCGGGTGGGCAGGGGCGGCGCGTTCTCGATCCACGGCCACGTGCGCTCGGGCGTCCATCCCGGCCGGTACACCGTGGGTGTGCGCTGCGGCGGCGGGAACCTGGGCGTGACCGCGTACCTCCGCGTCCGCTAGCGGCCCTCGATCTCTTACGATGCGCACCGTGACGAGTGTCGTGGTGTCCAACATCAAGGGCGGCGTCGGGAAGACGACGACGTCCGTCTACCTGGCCGCAGCCGCCGTCGAGCGGGGGCACGAGCCGGTCGTCCTCGTCGATGCCGACCGGCAGGCTTCGTCCGCCGAGTGGCTCGAGACGCGTCCCATCGAGGGCGTCACGGTGATCGAGGCGCCGTCCCAACGGACGTTGACGCGCGCGATGGGGCGCGACGACGGCCTTGTCGTCGTCGATACGCCGCCTGGTGACGAGAGGCTCTTGCAATCCGCTGCCGGCGCGGCGGACGCAGTCGTGATCCCGACGCGAGCCGGAGGGGTCGAGTTCTCTCCGGTGCTCGCAACCCTCGAGCTCATCCCGGCGCGGACGCCGCGCGGCGTCGTCATCTGCGCCGCCCGCCTCGGCACGAACGATCTCGAGGAGGCGATCGCCTGGTGGAAGTCGCAGTCGGTCTCGATCTGGGGCGTGATCCCGGAACGGGTCGGCATCGCCTCCGGCCCCGAGGCGCGGCTCTACCGGGAAGGGCTCAACGAGTACGCCGTCGTGCTTCGGCGCGCACTCCGCGGCAAGCGCTGAGCATCGCCGTGCTCGCGTGCGCGGCCACACCAAGAGCGCTGATTCGCGTAGCTCCCGTTAAGTCTCGTTAAGCCTGGTCGTCGGGAGCTTCTCTCGTCGCCGAACGCGTTCTACATTCGACCTGGTGGCGAGCCGATGCGAGAACGCACCCTGAGGCGTGGCAGGAACGCATGCGCCGCCGGAGCCGTCGTCGTCCTCGCAGCGGTCGCGTTCTTCTCCATCACGGGCGCCGCTCCACGAGCGGGCTCAGGCCGGCCGCTCCTGCGCATCGACCTTCGGCTCACGTCCTCCGCTCGGATGCGACCGCGGCCGCTGGTCATCACCCTCGGCGGCCCTGTCTACTGCGGCCAGGTGACGGCTGTCGTCCGCTACTTGCACGCGTCGCTTGTGTGCCCCGACTATGGCCGCGACGGCGAGCGCTCAGGCGCGTCGCGCGCACGACGGGTTGAAGACTGGGGGGACCCGGCCTACCTGGACGCAGTTGCGCGCATTCCCGACCGGCTCGAGCGGCAGGGGTTGAAGGTGTCCGAGCTCATCCTCGTCGGCGCCTCCTATGCGGGCTACGCCGCGGCCGAGCTCGCTGCAACACATCCCGGCCTCCATCCGCGCGCGCTCATCATCGTCGACAGCTTCCTCGACCTTCGTGCCCGGTTCCGCGCACTTGCACCCGGCCAGCCCACGCGGACCGAGATGATCCACGTCCTCGGAGGGACACCTGCACAACGGCCGTGGGCATACGCAACTCGGTCCCCCAGCGCCCACCTCGCCGGTCTGGCAGCGGCGGTCGAGCACGGGACACGTTTCGTCGACGTCTGGAGCGTGGGGGTCGCGGCAGCGCACGAGTTCAAGGGCGCGATGTGCTCGAGGTTGGCAAACGCGCTCTGGTTGCGCCGGCTCGCACAACTTCTCCACCGGCCGGTCACCGGCTACGTCACACAGCTGCGTCACGCGACCGCACTGTGGGATTGGTGGCTGCAGCTGCTCGCCCTCGCCGGGCTTACGACCACCCGGCACGGCCTTCCTGCAACCGCCTTCACGTTTCAGCAAGGGAAGGCACTCAGCCCCGGCAGCTACTGCCGCACGGCGCCACGAACGCTTCTGCGCACGCAGCATTGAGGTGCCGTTAAGCGTCGATGAACCTCGGCGAACATGCCGCGTCAGCGTCCTACCATCGCGACTCAGTGCCCACTGTTCTCATCCTGGGCGCAAGCGTCTCCCAGCTCGCCGCCATCGAACAAGCGAAGGCGGGCGGGTGGCGGGTGGTCGCCGTCGACGCCGACCCCAACGCTGTCGGCCTCGCCGCCGCGGACATCGCCGAAGTAGTCGACTTCAGCGAGCTCGAGCCGGTCGTCGACATCGGACGACGCCACCAGATCGACGCCGTCGTTGCCATCTCAACCGACCGCGCCGTCCCGATCGCGGCGGCGGTCGCAGAACGTCTCAACCTGCCGACCATCGGTACGGAAACCGCACGTGTGATGACCGACAAGGCCGCCATGCGCAGCCGCCTCCAAGAATGCGGTATCCCCCAGCCGCAGTTCAGCGTCCTCAACGGGAAGGTCGAACCCACCTGGGGCCTCGAGAGCGTCGGTGTGCCGGCCGTCCTCAAACCAGTCGACTCCGGCGGCCAACGAGGCGTGTACCGGATCTCCGATCACGCGGATTTGGCAGAGCACCTCCCCGAGGCGCTCGCCAAGTCGCGCAGCAAACGGGCGATCCTCGAACGCTACATCGAGGGACACGAGTTGAACGGCATCATCGTCGTCCGAAGCGGCGAGCCAGTCCTCCTCACCCTCTCCGACCGACTCCGTCCTCCCGGCATCGGTTTCGGAGTCGGATGGATACACCTGTACCCCTCGCAGCTTCCTCAAGCGCACCTCGACGCAGCCGCGGATGTCGCAATCCGGGCCGTGCGCGCACTCGGCCTCAAAGACGGCATCGCCTTCCCGCAATTGCTCGTCACGGACACAGGCGAGACCTTCGTCGTCGAAGTCGCCGCCCGCATCCCGGCTGGACAGATGGCAGACCTCGTCCGGCTGGGAACAGGCATTGACCTCGTCGAGATCGCCCTCGCGCAAGGACGTGGCGCCGCCGTCACCGACGCCATGATCCAACCTCACTTCCAGCGGCCCCTCGCCATCCGCTTCCTCACCGCCAGCCCCGGGATACTCCCCACAGGCACCGTCACCGCGGTGGAAGGACTCGACCACGTCCGCGAAGCGACCGGCGTCCTCGAAGCAGGCCTGTACATCCAGCCGGGCGAAACCATCCGGCCGGTGCAAGTCGACGCCGATCGCCGGGGCTACATCATCGCCACGGCGGACAACCCGCTAGCCGCACTCGAACTCGCACAACAGGCCGCACTCAAACTCCGGGTACGCGTCGCAGGCTCCTGACCGCCGCCCCGGTGGTGGTCAAGCTGCTGCTGCTGCTCAGGTGATGACGCGGTACACCTGGAACACCTCGGCGTACTCGCGGTTCACGTTGATCCCGTGCGTGCGTGCGACGTTCCAGACGTATTCCGGATTCGCGTATCGCCGGTGCTGCTGCGACGCGTACTTCTCCAACGCCGCGACCTTCCGCTCGACGTGCCGCTTGTCGAGCGAGACGTACCACTGGTACGCGAAGTCGAAGTTGTTCCACGGGATCTCGTAGCCGAGGATCGTCGTGCGCTTGAACGCGCGCAGGCCCTCCTGCGCGATCGTCTGGTGATCCTGGTGGATGTCGTGCAGGCTCGGCTGGAAGACGACCTCCGGCTTCCAGTCCTCCCACATCGCGACGAGCAGCTCGAGGATCTCCTGCCGGCGCTCCGGGAACGTGCGCACGTCGAAGTCGTGCACCGTCAGCCGCTCCTCCGGAATCCCCAGCTCCGTCGTCGCCTCGCGCACCTCGCGCGACAGCGTGTCCGGCGCGAAGCCCTCCGGCAGCGAGCGCGTCGCGATCGAGAAGGCGACGTAGCGCACCTCGCAGCCCGCCTCGACGAGTCGCGTCATCGTCCCGCCGCACCCGAACTCGCCGTCGTCGGTGTGCGGCGCCAGGACGAGCGCCCGCTTCCAGTGTTCGATCACGCCGCCACCGCCTCTCGCCTCTCCACGGCGGGCGGGAGCGCGAACGCGACGAGCCCGAGCAGCAGCCACGTCGTCGGGTCCTCGAAGAAGTCGCTGTAGAAAAGCGAGTGGACGAGGATCGCGGCCAGCGAGAGCCCGGCCGCGAACGGCACGAGACGCCGCGTCCGCACCACGTCGGAGCCGCACGCCACCAGCAACCACACGAACAGCGCGAAGCCGACGAAGCCGGTCTCGGCCGCCACGGTCACCGGCGTGTCGTGCGACGCCGCCGTCTTGAGGTTCTTCTTGCCGTGAAGCCTCTGCACGCGCTTAGCGTACGCGTGCTGGAAGCCGCCCACGCCGACGCCGCGCACCGGATGCGCCACCGCGATGCGGATCCCGTTCGCGACGAGGCTGTACCGCCCGCTCGACGCGCTGTTCAGGCCGCTCCTCGTGTGATGCTCGATCGACCGCCGTACCGTCGGCTGCGCGACCGCGAGACCGCCGAGGACGACGACCGCGAGCCCGACCGCGAGCAGCGCCCGCCAGCGCCACGCGACGAACGCGACCCCGATCACCGCCACCAGAAGCGCGGCGAAGCTCGACTGCGAGAACGAGATCAGCAGCCCGAACCAGATGACCACGAGCGCCACCGCCGCCGCCCATACGACGACAGTCGAACGTCTGCGGACGATGAGCACGACGCTCGGGATCATCGCCACGACCAGGAAGCGCCCGTACACGGACGGATCCCAGAAGACGGAGTTGACGCGGAAGAACGCCGCGTACGCGTTCGAGTAGATCACCTTCGGGTTCTCGAACACGTTACGCGTCTCGTACTGGTAGAAGCCGACGACCGCGAAGACGAGTGCCATCACCGTCAGCTCCGCGTACAGGGCCCACAGACCGATCCGCTTCCACGGCAGCCGCGCGACCGCGACCGTCAACACGGTGAAGGGGACGTAGAACGCGAGCACTTCGATCGCGCCCGCGTGCGCGTCCTGCGTCCAGTCGAGCGAGAGGCCCACCCACGCGAGGTAGAGCGCGAGCGGCCACGTGATCGCGCGCAGCTCCCGCGCGCGGATGTCGCCGTGCGCGAGCTCCCATGCGAGCTGCATCGCCGCCGCGAGGACGACGACGTACAGCGGCACGAGCAGCTGATGGCCGAGCGCGCCGATGCGCACAGGGATGCATGCAAGCGCGAGCAGCGGCAGGATCCACGGCTCGCGCCGAAACGCGGCGGCGAGCCCGGCGGCGATGGCGAGTGCGGCGAACGTCCCGCCCACCGCCTCGGCGTAGTCGTGCGGCGCGAGCGAGGCGGCGAGCATGCACGCGCCGAGCACGGCGAAGCCGAGCCCCGCGAGCCGGTCGCGGCGCGTCCGCGCCAACAGCAGCAGCGTGAGCCCGAGACACGCGACCGGCCCGGCGATGCGCGCGAGCCCGATCACCGGACGACCACCGACGCCGTGTCGACGTGGTTGCGCTCGCTCACCGTCAGCCGGTACGTGCCCGCGGCCGACGGTGCGCGCAGCCTCAACACCCTTCCTGACGCAAAGCCGGCGCGAGCACCGAGCGTCCAGCGGTAGCGCTTCGCGTCGGTCGAGATACCGATCTTCAAGCGTCCGCCGGCGGCGACACCAACACGCGTCGCGCGGAGCGTGATGTACCGCAGCGTCACGGCGACGTGCTGCACCTTCGTGGCGCGGTTGCCGGCGAGGTCGATCGCGCCGACGGTGAGGACGTACATCCCCGGCGGCAACAGCTTCCCGTTCACCGTACCGCCCCACGACACCTTGTCCTTCGGCTTCTCGAATCGTCCGCGGATGACGCGATGTCCGCTGAGGAACACCAGGATGTGCGCGGGCTCGCTCAGCTTGTAGTGGATGTTGACCGTATCGGACTGGTGATCGCCGTCCGGCGAGAACACGGGCCGCACCGCGCCGGCGTCGAGCACGGCGGGGAGCTTCGACTCGAGCCCGATCGGGTTCGGCAGGAGGATCGTCCGGCGCTGGTTCGCGAGGTGGATCTCCATGCGATAGGTGCCGTCCGCCGCCTGCGTCCCCGCGTCGGTGCGGCCGTTCCACGTGAACGTCCGCCGCCCGCTCGGCACGAGCACCCGGTACGCGAGCGTGTCCACCTCGTGGCCGTGGGAGTCCTGCACGGTCACGGTCACGCGGTCGGAGCGGCGGAAGCGGACGTTCACCGCCGCCGTCGTGTGCGCGCGCGGCGACACGTACGCCCGCACGACCTTCGTGCCCGTGATCGGGCTCTTGGTGAGCTTCAGCCGCTCGGTGATCGCAAAAGCGGCGGCGGTCGCCGCGAGCAGGCCGACAATGACGGCCGTCGAGAGAATCCGCTGCAAAGCGGCGTCAGTCTACGCGCGCCACCGTGGCGAGCCGCGCACTGTCGCGCACCCGCACCGCCCACAGGGTGAGCGCCGTGACGACGATGAAGCCGGCCGTCCACCCGAGCCAGCCGTACCCGTTCGGCTCGACGAGCTTGGCTCCCGAGGCGAACAGCACGAGCGAGAGCAAGATCCGCAGCACCCGGTCGCCGACCTTGACGCTGAACTGGCTGCCGGCGAGGACGCCCGGGATGGAGCCGATGAGAAGCCACCCCATGGCGTGCAAGTCGACGTTGCCGGCGATGAGATGCCCGAAGCCCGCGACCCACAGCAGGCCTGCCGCGTGGAGGATGTCGGTGCCGACGACCTTGTGCGCGCGCAGCGGGAACACGAACAGCAGCGTCAGCCCGAAGAAGACGCCGCTGCCGACGGACGTGAGCCCGACGATGTAGCCGCCGAAGAGGCCGATGAGGATGGCCGCGATCTTGTCGCGCCGGCGCAGGACGAACGGTCCGTCGGCGACCTCGCGCACGCGCACGGAGCTCTTCAACAGCATCCCGAGCGCGCCGAGCAGGAGCGCTGCGCCGAGGATCTTGCCCTCCGTCGACTGGATGCCGCCACCGTACTTGTGCTTCAGCCACGTCGCCGTCGCGACGCCGAGCAGCGACGCGGGCGCGCTGCCGACGAACATCCACCCGCTGAGCTTCGCGTGCGTCGTCCCGAGGCTGTGATGCCGAAGGCCGCCGACCGACTTGAAGATCGCGCCGTGCAGGATGTCCGTCCCGATCGCCGTCGCCGGGTTGAAGCCGAAGACGAAGACGAGGATCGGCGTCATGAGCGATCCGGCGCCCATCCCCGTCATGCCGACGAGGACGCCGACCGCGAGCCCCGCCAGCACGAACTGCCAGGTCACAGCAGCCCGCGCTCCTCGAGCGCGGCGACGATCGTGTCCGCCGCCGCCTCGATCCCAAGCGACGCCATCTCCAGGTGCACCTCGGGGCTCTCCGGAGGCTCGTACGTCGAGCCGATGCCGGTGAGGTTCGCCAGGCCGCCGTCGCGCGCCTTCGCGTACAGGCCCTTCGTGTCGCGCTCGACGGCCACCTCGGGCGGGACGTCGACGAACACCTCGAGGAACTCGTCCTCGCCGAAGAGCGCGCGTGTCGTCGCGCGGTCGGCGCTGAACGGGGAGACGAACGCCGCGATGACGATCAAGCCCGCGTCGGTGAGGATCTTCGTCACCTCGGCGGCGCGCCGGTTGTTCTCCGCCCGGTCGGCGTCGCTGAAGCCGAGGTCCTTGGAGAGGCCGTGGCGCACGTTGTCGCCGTCGAGCATGAACGTGTGGCGGCCAAGCGCGTGCAGCCGGCGTTCGACGGCGTTCGCGATCGAGGACTTGCCCGCCCCGGGCAAGCCGGTGAGCCAGACGACGAAGGGCTGCTGGCCCTTCGCCCCCGCTCTAGCCGCGCGATCCACCTCGACCGACTGCCACGGAACGTTGTGCGAGCGGCGCAGCGCGAAGTGGAGCAGGCCTGCGCCGACGGTGTGGTTCGTGATCCGGTCGATGAGGATGAACCCGCCCGTGTCCCGGTTCTCGACGTACGGGTCGAAGGCGATCGGCTCGCTCAGCTCGACGTTGACGACGCCGATCGCATTCAGCTCGAGATGGTTCGCGGCGATGCGGTCGAGCGTGTCGACGTCGAGCTTGTACTTGATCGGCGCGACCGTGGCCGCGACCGTCTTCGTCCCGACGCGCATGAGATAGGTGCGCCCGCGCAGGAGCGGCTCGTCCGCCATCCACACGACCGTCGCCTCGAACTGGTCGCCGACCTGCGCCGGCGCCTCCACGGGAGCGATGACGTCGCCGCGGCTGACGTCGATCTCGTCCGCGAGCGTGAGCGTGACCGCCTGGCCCGCGACGGCGCGCTCGAGGTCGCCGTCGAAGGTGACGATCCGATCGACCGTCGTCTCCTGTCCGCGCGGGAGGACGACGACGCGGTCGCCGGGCGCGACCGAGCCGCCCGCGACGGTCCCGGTGAAGCCGCGGAAGTCGGAGCTGGGCCGGTTCACCCACTGCACCGGGAGCCGGAAGGGCGCGTCCTGCATGCGCTCCTGGTCGACCTCGACCGCCTCCAGGTACTGCATGAGCGTCGGCCCGCCGTACCACGGCATCGCGTCGGAGGCGTCGACGATGTTGTCGCCGCGCAGCGCGGACATGGGGATGAGCGTCACGTCCTCGAGGCCGAGCTGCGCCGCAAACTCGCCGTATTCGGCCGCGATCTCCGCGAAGCGCTCCTCGGCGAAGTCGACGAGGTCCATCTTGTTCACCGCCACCGCGACGTGGCGAATGCCGAGCAGCCACACGAGATAGCTGTGACGCCGCGTCTGCGTGAGCACGCCCTTGCGTGCGTCGACGAGGATCAGCGCACAGTCGGCGGTGGACGCGCCCGTGACCATGTTGCGCGTGTACTGCTCGTGGCCCGGCGTGTCGGCGACGATGTACTTGCGCGTGTCGGTGGAGAAGAACCGGTACGCGACGTCGATCGTGATGCCCTGCTCGCGCTCGGCGGCGAGGCCGTCGAGGAGCAGCGCGAAATCGAGGTCGTCGCCCTGCGTGCCGACGCGCCGCGAGTCGACTTCCAACGCGGCGAGCTGGTCCTCGAACAGGAGCTGCGACTCGTACAGCAGCCGGCCGATGAGCGTGCTCTTGCCGTCGTCGACGCTGCCGCACGTGATGAAGCGCAGGAGGCTCTTGTGCTCGTGCGCGTCGAGGTAGGCGAGGATGTCCTCGGAGATCAGGTCGGAGACGTTCAGAAGTAGCCCTCGACCTTCTTCTTCTCCATCGACGCGGCCGCGTCGTGGTCGATGACGCGCCCCTGCCGCTCGGACGTCTTCGCGAGCAGCATCTCCTGGATGATCTCCGGCAGCGTCGCCGCGCTGCTCTCGACCGCGCCCGTCAGCGGATAGCAGCCGAGCGTGCGGAAGCGCACCGTCTTCAGCTCCGGCACCTCGCCGGCCTCGAGGGGCATGCGCTCGTCATCGACCATGATCATCGTCCCGTCCCGCATGACAACGGGCCGCTCGGCGGCGAAGTAGAGCGGGACGATCGGGATCTGCTCGAGATAGATGTAGAGCCAGACGTCGAGCTCCGTCCAGTTGGAGAGCGGAAAGACGCGCATCGACTCGCCGCGCCGGTGGCGCGCGTTGTAGAGGCGCCACAGCTCGGGCCGCTGGTTCTTCGGGTCCCATCGGTGCTGCGCCGAGCGGAACGAGAAGATCCGCTCCTTCGCGCGCGAGCGCTCCTCGTCGCGGCGCGCGCCGCCGAACGCAGCGTCGAAGCCGTACTTGTCCAGCGCCTGCTTCAGGCCCTCGGTCTTCATGACGTCCGTGTGAACGACCGAACCGCTGTCGAACGGGTTGATGCCGCGTGCGAGCCCGTCCTCGTTCACGTGCACGAGCAGGTCGAAGCCGTGCTCGGCCACCATGCGCTCGCGAAACCGGTACATGTCCTGGAACTTCCACGTCGTGTCGACGTGCAGGAACGGAAACGGCGGCGGCGCGGGATGGAACGCCTTGCGCGCGAGGTGCAGCATGACCGAGCTGTCCTTGCCGATCGAGTACAGCATCACCGGGTTCTCGGCCTCGGCGACGACCTCGCGCATGACGTCGATCGCCTCCGCCTCGAGCCGCTGCAGGTGTGTGAGCTTGACGCGGTCGATCACGCCGGCACCCCCAGGCAGCCGATCTCCTCGAGCTTCGCGATGACGAGCTGCGCGGACTCCGCCGGCGCGAGCTGCGTCGTGTCGAGGCGCAGCTCCGGAGACGCGGGCTCTTCGTACGGGTCGGAGACGCCCGTGAACTCGGGGATCTCGCCTGCACGCGCTTTCGCGTACAGGCCCTTCACGTCGCGCCGCTCGCACTCCTCGACCGGCGTCGCGACGTGGATCTCGAGAAAGACGCCCTCGGCCTCGACGAGCGCGCGCGCCTTGCGCCGCGCCTCCGCGTACGGCGAGATGGCGGAGACGATCACCGCAGCGCCGTGCCGCGTCAGCCGCGAGGCGACCCAGCCGATGCGCTCGACGTTGGCGTCGCGGTCCTCCTTCGAGAAGCCGAGCCCGTGCGACAGGTGCGTGCGCACGACGTCGCCGTCGAGCTTCTCGACGAGCAGGCCGCGCCGCTCCAGCTCGGGCGCGACGAGGTCGGCGATCGTCGTCTTACCCGACCCGGAGAGGCCGGTGAACCAGAGTGTGAACCCGATCACTTCGTGTGGATGCCGCACTCGATCTTGTCCGAGTCGGCCCAGCGCCCTGCCCGCTCGTCCTGCTCGCGGCTCACCGGCCGCGTGCACGGGATGCACCCGATGGACGGATAGCCCGCGTCGTGCAGCGGGTTGTACGGGATCTCGTTCACGTGGATGTACGCGTCGACGCGCTTCGCGTCCCAGTCGACGAGCGGCTGGATCTTCCACACGTCGTAGCGCTCGCTGAACTCGACGCGCGCCGCGTCCTTGCGCGTGAGACTCTGTTCGCGGCGGATGCCGGAGATCCACGCGTCGTACTCCTTCAGCGCGCGCTCGAGCGGCTCCACCTTGCGCACGTGGCAGCAGCGGTCGGGATTCGACTCCCACAGGTTCGGCCCCTCCTGCTTGTGCTGCTCGGCCACCGAGATCACCTCGGGACGGATCAGCTCGAGGCCGTACCGCTCGACGAGCCGCTCGCGCGTCTCGTACGTCTCGCGGAAGAAGAGCGCGGTGTCGAGCTCGATGACGGGGATGTCGATCCCGAGCTCGGAGACCATGTGCACGAGCACCGACGACTGCTTCTGCCACGAACAGGTGAGGCAGAGCTTGTCGCCGAAGCGGTCGTAGGCCCAGAGGAGGCAGTCCTCCGCGGTCATCGCCTCGACGTCAGGAAGCTGCAGGCTGACGCTCGCCACCGAGCAGCACCTCCTTCAGCGTGTCGCCGCGCAGCCCGAGGCGGAGCGTCTCGAGCGGGATGACTTCCTCGGGCGGGATGTTGCCGAGGTTGACCTCAGGCCCGAAGTGCTTGATGAACCACGCCTGCGACGCCTTCGTCGGCGCCTCCCAGACGAGGTCGTGGAAGTCGATCGAGTGCGCGATCTCGTCGATGAGGCCGGTGCGCATGTCGCCGTCCTTGCGAAAAATCCCGGCCGTCCCGCCCTCGCGCGCCTCGGTGATCACCTTCCACGCGCCGGCGTCCTTCTCTTCCTTGATCCACTCCACCCACTGGTACGGCGCGAACACGACCTCCGAGGCCTTCGAGCCGACCTCGGAGAGGACGGTGAAGTCGTTCGCGAAGTCCGCGATGAGCTCGAGCTTGCGCTCGCGCGGGATGTCGACCGTACCGTCCGAGATCTCGACGTGCGCGATGCCGAGGCTCTGGAGCCAGCGCTTGTACTCGTCCAGCCTGTCGCGGACGTAACAGACCTCGAAGAACGTGCCGCCGATGACGACGGGCTTGCCGCGCAGGACGTCGAGCTTGCGGCGCAGGTTCTGCGTGACGTACGCGGTGCCCCAGCCGAGCTTGACGATGTCGATGTGGTCGCCGGAGACCTCGAGCACGTCCTCCCACCCGCGCGGGCCGAGGCCCTTGTCGAGCACGTGCGTCAGGCCGCCGTCACGCTTGAGGCCGAGATCAAAAACGGGCATAGAGCTCCTCCAGCTTCTTCGTCGCGGCTGCCTGGACGTCGTGGTAGAGCGAGTTGCCGTGCGCGTCGATGCCGACGGTGAGCGGCCCGAAGTCCTTCACGCGGAACTTCCACAGGCACTCGGGCATGAGCTCCTCCCACGCGACCTCTTCGATCTCCTCGATCTGCGTGGTCTCGAGCGCGGCGGCGCCGCCGACGATGGCGAAGTAGACCATCCCGAGCCGCTGCATGGGCTCGATCGCCTCGTCGGGGAAGCCGCCCTTGCCGCAGATGGCGCGGACGCCGTACTGCGCGCCGAGCGGCTCGGTGAAGCGCACCATGCGCGCGCTCGTCGTCGTGCCGATGCAGACCTTCTCGTACTTGCCGTTGTCGAGCTTGCGCACGCCGGGCGCGGTGTGGAGCAGGAACGCGCCCTTTAGATCCATCGGCGGCTCGACGCCCTGGTCGAAGATGCGGATCTGCGTGCGGTCGCGGATGCCGATGATGTGGCCCTGGACTGTCACCTCGTCGCCCGCCTTGAGCTTGAGGATCTCCTGCGGGTCGGTGATCGGGAACGTGACTTCGTGCGTCGCCATCTCAGGCCTCTCTGTCGAAGTCGGTTGTCCCGTCGGCGGCGATGTGCGCGCTCGCGCGCCGCGCCGCCCAGCACTGGTAGTTGACGGCCACGGGGTTGAGCGTCATGTGCGTGTCCGCGTGCTCGATGTGGCAGTTGAGGACGGTGACGTCGCCGCCGAGCCCCATCGGCCCGATGCCGGTCTCGTTCAGAAGGCCCATCAGCTCGTCCTCGAGCTCCGCCACGATCGGGTCGGAGTTGCGCGTGCCGATCGGCCGCGCGATCGCCTCCTTCGCGAGATACATCGCGTAGTCGGCGGAGCCGCCGATGCCGACGCCGACGATCCCGGGCGGGCACGGCTTGCCGCCGGCGCCGACGATCGACTCGAGCACGAACTTCTTGATCCCCGTCACGCCGTCGGCGGGGACGCACATCTTGAGGAAGCTCATGTTCTCGGAGCCGGATCCCTTCGGCACGCACTTCACGTCGAGGCCGTCCCAGTCCTTGATGAACTCCCAGTGCACGATCGGGAGGCGGTAGCCGATGTTGGGGCCGGTGTTCTCGCGCGTGATCGTGTGCACCGCGTTCGAGCGCAACGGATGCTCGATCGTCGCGCGCGCGGTTCCGTCGCGCAGCGCCTCGTAGATGCGCGCGGGATGAAGCGGGAAGTGCTCGCCGACGCGGCACGTGTAGACGGCGATGCCGGTGTCCTGGCAGACGAGGTTATTCTCGCCGTCCGCGACCTCGACGTTCTTGAGGATCGTGTTGAGCACGCGCTGCCCGGGCACGGACGTCTCGCGGGCGGCGGCGGCCTTGAGCGCGTCGCGCAGGTCCTGCGGGATGTCCTTCAGCGCCCAGACGTACAGGTGCGCGGCGGCGTCCTCCACCGCGGCTTGCAGGTCAGTGTCGATCAGCAGCGGCACGGCCGGCCCTCCTTCCGAAGACGACGCATTCGAGCAGCGAGTTGCCCATCATCCGGTTGCGTCCGTGCGTGCCGCCTGCGATCTCGCCGCAGGCGTAGAGCCCTTCGAGCGTCGTCTCGCCATCGCGGTCGATGACGAGCCCGCCGTTCTGGTAATGCAGCACGGGGTAGGTCATGATCTTCTCCGCCAGCGGGTCGATGCCGCCGGCGCGGTAGCGACGCAGCATGTACGGGAGCGAGAGCTCGGCGTCGTGCGCGCTGATGCGCGTCGTGTCGAGCCACACGGCCGGCCGGCCGTCGGGCGTCTCGACGCCCTTGCCCTTCGCGACCTCGTCCACGATTGCCTGCGCGACGACGTCGCGCGGGCCGAGTGAGTCGGTGAACTCCTCCTCGTCCGCGTTCAGGAGGACGGCGCCGTACGCGCGCGTCGTCTCCGGGATCGAGTAGCCCTGCATGTTCTCCGGCCACGCGCCGCCGTTCGGGTGGTACTGGAGCGCGTCGAGGTCGCGCGACTCGGCGCCGAGGCCGAGCGCGATCTTCGTCACCTCGCCGGTCGCGCCGGGATGGTTCGTGGAGAGCTCGCCGCGCTCCTCCGCCTCGCGAAAGCAGCGCCCGCCGGCGGCGAGGACGACGGTGTCGGCCTGGACCGTGTGGTCCCCCACACGCGCGGTCCACCCGGGCTCGAGCTCGTGCAGCGGACTGTTGGGAAAGAGCGTGATGCTCGAGCTCTCGACCGCGTCGCGCAGCGCCTTCGTGATCGCGTGCCCGGTGCGGTCGCCGACCTGGAGCAAGCGCTTCTGCGACGCGCCGCCGCAGCGCGCGAGCCGGTAGCCGCCATTTTCCCTCGTGAACTCAACGCCGAGCTCCTCGAGCCAGTGGATGGCCGACGGCGCCTCCGACGTGAGGATCTCGACGAGCTCCATGTTCGCCGTCTCGTGCGAGCTCTTCCAGACGTCCTGCGCGTGCTGCTCGGGCGAGTCGTCCTCGCCGAAGGCGGCCTGGATGCCGCCCTGCGCCTTCGCGGAGTTACAGGACTGGAGCGATCCCTTCGTCGCGAGCGCGACGCGCGCGCCCGCTTTCTCCGCGGACACAGCGGCGGCGAGGCCCGAGGCCCCGCTGCCGATCACGAGCACGTCAAAAGGGGCTGGAGAAGCCACGCCGCGCCTGATGGTACCCAGGTGTAACTAATTGCACCAATAAGCAATAGATATGCACTGAGCGACGAGGCATGGCCAAATTTGCCATCTTGATTGTCAATCCTGGCAACGGTACGGTGGCCGCACTGACGTCCATGCGAGGAGGCGCACGATGCTCGACACGCTTGCGGAGGAGCTCCTCGACCTCCGGGTCACCGAGAAAGGCTCGCCGGCGGTCGGGCACGCCTATGCGGCGTACCCGCTCTGCATCGCGATCATCCTCTGCTGCTCTTGCTCGAGGGGCAAGAACCAGTAGCGGTGGAGACCGTGGAGCGGCCGCTGCTCAAGCCGTGGTACCGGCTGTCCGTCGAGGGCGGCCGCTCCGTCCTGCGCTACGCCGGCTCCGTCCTCGAGTTCGAGGGCGCGGCGGCGGAGCGCCTCGTGCCGCATCTGCTGCCGCTGCTCGACGGGACGCGCACGGTCGACGGCGTCGTCGCCGAGCTCGGCGAGCCCGTCCGCCCGGCGGTCGAGCACGCGCTCGCGCTCCTGCGTGCGCACGATCTCCTGACGGAGCGCGCTCCCGACGGATCCGGGGAGGGCGCCCGCCGCTGCGCCGAGCTCCTCGCTGCGACGGACGCCGCCGGGCGCACGGTCGCGGAGCTGCATGCACGCCTCGCGACGGTCGAGGTGCACGTCCTCGGGAACGGTCCGGCGGCCGAGCCGATCGGCCGCCTCCTGCAGGCGAGCGGCGCCGGGTCCGTAACAAGCCTCGGCTGGAACGGTCGGCCTCCCGCGGAAGGCCTCGTCGTCGCTGCCCCTGCGAGCGACGAGCTGGCGCTCCTCGAGCAATGGAACCAACGCGCGCTGGTCGCTCGTACGCCGTGGCTGCAAGTCCTTCCGTTCGACGGACGCCTCGCCGCTGTCGGGCCGGTCTTCGTGCCCGGGGAGTCGGCCTGCCACGAATGCTTCCGACTTCGGCGCGATTCGACGATCGCGCCGATCCGCGATCGGACGGCCGGGAGTCACGTTGGCTCGTCCGCACTCGACGCCGTGCTGGCCGGACTTGCAGCGCAGGTCGCCCTCCGCCGATTGGCGGCGGCGGACACGGCCGAGGCCGGCGTGCTCATCGCCGTCGAGCTCGTGCCGGAGCTCCGGTGCACGCGCCACTTCGTGTATCGCGTCCCTCGCTGCCCGGCGTGCTCACCGGCCATGCGGCGCGCAGCCAGTGCTCCGTGGAGCGACGTTGCCGCTTGAGTCGCTCGTCTCGCCGTTCGTCGGCGTTGTCCGCGGCACGCAAGAGGTGCTCGCCGGGCCTGAAGACGTCCGCCTCGCGACCGCGTGGTGCGAGAGCGCGTTTCCGCATGCGCTCGTCGGCGGCGGCTCCGGGGCAACCGTGCACGAGGCGCGCGAGGCGGCGATCGGGGAAGCGGTGGAGCGCTACTCCGCGTGCATCGTCGATCCGGATGCGTGCGTCGTCGCCTCCGCGCGCGAGCTCGGCACTCGCGCGGTCGATCCCGCACGATTCGCGCTCTTCTCCGAGACGCAGTACCGCACCGGCGGCTTCCCCTACGTTCGCTTCGACCGCGACACGCAGCTCGCCTGGATCGAGGGCGTCTCGCTGCCCGAGGGTCGGCCGGCCTGGTTGCCCGCGCAGCTCGTCCACCTCGCGGGCCACGAGTCAGAGCCCCCGATCTGCCGCACGACGAGCAGCGGGCTCGCGTGTCAAGCGTCGGCGGCGGAGGCGACGCTCGCCGCGCTCCTCGAGCTGCTCGAGCGCGACGCCTTCATGATCACCTGGAAGGCGCGGCTCTCGTGGCCCGTGCTCGACTGGCGCGGGCACGAGCGTCTCACCGAGTTCGAGCGCGCGTTCCTGCGGCCTACCGGCCTGCAGTGGCGCGCCGTCGACCTGAGCGCGTTCTGGGACATCCCGATCGTCGCCGCCGTCGTCCGCGGCGGCGAGACGCTCGGCGTCGGCGCGGCAGCAGCGGTGACCATCGAGCGCGCCGTGACGAAAGCGCTGGACGAGGCGGCGCGCGTCCGCACGTGGGCCTTCGCGCTCCGCGCGCAGGGACAAGGCACACCCTTGGCGGACGAGATCGAGGAGTTCGACGACCACGTCAGCTTCTACGCCGATCCACGCAACACAGGGCGCGTCGAGTTCCTCGACGGCTCGCAGCGTCGCCGTCGCGTCGAGAGCGTGCCGACGATCCGGGGGAGGACCGCCGCGGCGCGCATCGAGACGATTTGTCGGCGACTCGCTCGCCGGCGCGTCACCGCATACGCGGTCGACGTCACGGCGCCCGACGTCCGCGAAGCAGGGCTCGCCGTCGTGCGCGTGATCGCCCCGGAGCTCTGCGCGCTCGACGTCGAGCACAGCGCCCGGCTGCTCGACGGGGATCGTCTGTACGACGAGCCACTCCGCCTGGGCGAGCGCGAACGACGGCTCACCGAGACGGACATCAACCCCGATCCGCATCCGTTCCCGTGAGGCTTCCGCAGGCACCGCTCGTGCGCGGCGAGCTGTACGGCGACGGCGAACCGGCGTTGGACGACCCCGCGGAGCTCTTTCACGAGGCCTCGAAGCTGCACCCCGCGCTCGCGCACCGGCAGAGCGCCGGCCTGACGCGCTTGGCGGTGAACGAGCATCTGCAGACGGCATCCGCGCATGCGGTGCGCCGCAATCCGCAGCGGCGATGCCATCCACTGCCGGCGCCTCGGCGACCCGCGTGCTCGCTCTGGTCCGCGCTCGACCATCGGCGCAGCCGACGAGACTTCGGCGGCGAAGCGCTCGAGGCCGCACGCCTAGCCGCGCTGCTCGACGCCGGCTACGGGTTGCGCGACGGCAATCGGCGCGCGGTCCCTTCCGGCGGCGCGCTCTATCCCTTCGAGCTCCATGTCGCCGCACGGGCGATCGCCGGCATACCGCCCGGCATCTACCGGTACGACCAGGAGCTGCACGCGCTCGAGGAGCACGAGCTCGGCGATCCCTGGCCCGCGCTCGAAGCTGCGTGTCCTCTCCCCGGGCTCTTGGACGGAGCCGCTGCCGTCCTGCTCCTGCTCGCGGTGTTCGGACGCACGCGCTTCAAGTACGGCCTGCGCGGCTACCGCTTTGCACTCCTCGAGGCAGGTCACGTCGTCCAGAACGTCGCGCTCGCGGCGGTCGCGCTCGACCTGGCGGCGTTGCCGCTCGGCGGCTTCTACGACGCGCAGGTGGACGATCTCGTCGGCGCAGACGGCGTCGAGGAATCTGTCGTGTACGGCGTCGTCGTCGGAGTGGCAGCGTGAAGCGCACGCTGCTTTCGACTGCTGCGCTGATCGCACTCGGGCCTGCTCTTCTGCGGCTCTCTCCGACGCCACCGCCGCGGCCGCCGCTTGCGAGCGTCACATCGGCGTCACTCGGGTTGCTGGCAGGCATCGCACTGTTCGCCGTGCTTGCCCGCGCCCGGCCGCACGTGCTGCTGACGCCGCTTGCGGTTGCGACCGCGATCGTCGTCGCCGGCGCCGGCATGAGCGAAGAGGCGATCTGGCGCGCGTTCGCGCTAGGCCGGATCGCGCCAACGGCGGGCGTCTGGCCTGCCGTTGCGGTCACCACCGCGGCGTTCGCGGCGACGCACCTGCCGATGCTCCGCACCCGCGGCGCCGCGACGCAGCTCGTCACCGGTGGTGCGTTCGGCGCGCTCTTCGCAGCGACGGGCAGCCTGCTCGCGTGTGCGCTCGCGCACGCCACGTACAACCTCATTGCGGTGCTGAGTCGCGGCGGAGTGCGCCCGGCGTCGGCGATCGCGTTCCGTCATGCGGAGAAGCGCTTCGGGGAACAGCTGGCACTCGGGCCTCTCGATCTGACGGTCGAGCAAGGCGAGCTCGTCGCGCTCCTCGGGCCGAACGGCGCGGGGAAGACGACGCTCGTCAGCCTCGTGACCGGTGTGCGCCGACCGAGCGCCGGTGACGTCCGGCTCTTCGGCCGGGACCCGCGCGACTGGCGTGCGCGCGCACAACTCGGGACGACGCCGCAACAGATGGACTTCCCGCCGACGCTTCGCGGCCGCGAGATCCTCGATCTCGCTCGGGCGCACACCCCCAGCCCTCCGCCCCTGAGCGAGCTCGCCGAGCGGTTCGATCTCGGCGACACGCTGCAGGCGCAGAACGGCTCACTGTCCGGCGGCCAGCGCCGCCGCCTCGCGCTCGCACTGGCGTTCGCGAATGCGCCCGCGCTCGTCGTCCTCGACGAACCGACGACGGGTCTCGACGTCGAGTCGCGCCGCGGCGCGTGGGACGCAATCGCGGCGTTCGCCGCTCAGGGCGGGACGGTGCTCCTCACGACGCACTACCTCGAGGAGGCCGACTCGCTCGCCGACCGCGTGATCGTTCTCGCGCGCGGCGAGGTCGTCGCCGACGGCTCTCCGCAAAGCCTCAAGGCCTGCGCCGGAGGCGATATCGAGCAAGCGTTCATCGACCTGGTGACGGCGTGAGGCTCGCGGCCGTTCACGCGCGGCTCCAAGTCTGTGAGCTCGTTCGTTTCCCCGGCTTCAGCGCGGGCACGCTCGCATTTCCGGGCATCGTCTTCGTGCTGTTCGGATTGCCGCGTGCGGGACATCATCCGAACCTGCTGCTCGCGTCCTACGCCGCGTTCGCAGTGCTCGGAGTCGGCTTCTTCCAGTTCGGGGTCTCCGGCGCGATCGAGCGCGGCACGCCCTGGCAAGCGTGGCTGCGAACCCTGCCCACGCCGCCGGCCGCGCGCATCGCCGCGCGTGTGCTGTCGGCGCTCGTCTTCACGCTCGCCTCGGTCGCCGTCGTGGTCGTGATCGCGCTCACGACGACGTCCGCCTCACTCTCCACCCTCGCCTGGCTTCGCCTCGCCACCGCGCTCCTCGCCGGCTCCATTCCGTTCGTGGTTCTCGGTCTCGCGATCGCCTACTGGGCCTCGCCGAAGAGCGCGCTGCCCGTCGCAAACATCCTCTACATGCTGCTCGCATACGCGGGCGGCCTCTGGACGGGGCCTGCAGACCTGCCGCACGCCGTCCGCACGATCTCGCCGTACACACCGGCGCGGCAATGGGGCGACGTCCTCTGGCCGGCCGCTACCGGTGCGCCGTGGCATGCCTCGCATTGGCTTCTGCTCGGCGCCTACTCGATCGGATTCGGAGCGCTCGCCGCCTGGGGATTCGCGCGCGACGAGCAGCAGCACTACCGATGACGCTCACCAGACGCTGCGCAGCAGCTCTTCGATCTCCTTCGGCGTGGCCGGGTGCGGGTTCGCCTGGTTGCCGCCGCGTTGCGCGGTCGAAGCAGCGAGCTCGGGGATGTCTTGCTCGGGGACGCCGAGCTCGCGCAGGCGCGTGATGCCGCCGAGCGCATTGAGCTCCTCGACGCGCGCCGCCGCGTCGCCGCCGACCGCCTCGCCGAACGCTCGCACAGCGGCCGGCGCATAGCGCGCGTTGTAGCGGAGCGCCGGCGGCAAGAGGATGCCGTTCAGCGTCCCGTGCGCGAAGCCGTACTTGCCGCCGACGGCCTGCGCCATCGCATGCGCGAGCGCGAGCATCGAGCCGGCGAGCGCCTCGCCCGCGAAGGATGCGCCGCGGAGAAGCTCCGTGCGCAGGTCGCGGTCGAGCGGCGACTCGACCACCCGCGGAAGGAACTCGGAGATGAGCCGTGCGCCCGCGAGCGCGTGCTCGTCCGACTCCTCGTTGTGCCCGTGCACGTACAACGCCTCGGCGCAGTGCGCGAGCGCGTTCATCGCAGTGCCGACCGTCTCCTCACGCGGGAGGACAACCGTGAGACCGACGTCGTAGACGATCCCTGCGAGCCGCGCACCGCTTCCGCCACCGCGCATCCTCCGCTGCGGGTCGCGCATGCCGAAGTACGGCGTCCACTCCGCGCCGCCGTACGTCGTCGGGACGGAGACGAGGGGGAGCTTCGTCGCCGCCGAGATGGCCTTGCCGAAGTCGATCGCGCTGCCGCCGCCGATAGCGACGACACCGTCGCGCGCGAGGTCGGCCGCCTCCTCGACGCGAACGGACGGCACCTCGGACCAGCGCGCCACCGGCTCGATCGGGAGCACGAGCTTGTCCCAGCGCGGGCTCGCGACAAGCAGCGACTCGCGCATGCCGAGCTCCTCGCACACCTCCGCGAGGAGGGAGATCGGTCCCCAGCGGACGATCATGCGAGCCGCTCGCGCGCGAAGTCGACGAATGCCTGCGCGACACGCGTCTCCGCGCGACCGCTCGAACGTGCGAGCAGGATCTCGCGCGCCGGCTCGAGACCCTCGACGCGTGCGATCGCGAGCGCGCCCGCGGCGACGTCGGGGTCGATCGCTGCGCGCGAGATAAACGTGACGCCGAAGCCGGCGAGCACGGCGCTGCGCGCGGATTCCTGCAGGCCGAGCTCGAGGCGGATGTCGAGGTCGCGCAGGCGCACGCCACGCTCGCGCAGCTCGTCCTCGATCACCTGCCGCACGCCGGCGCCTTCCTGCATGAGCACGATGGGCTCTTCCCGCAGCTCGTCGATCGTCACCTTCCTGTTGGCGAAGCGGTGGCCGCGCGGCACGGCGAGCACGACCTCGTCGCGGAAGAACGGCTCGAAGACGACGCCTCGGTGGCGCCGCTGCGCGCCGACGACGCCGAGCTCGAGCTCGCGGCGCGCGACCTGCTCGATCACGTGCTGCGTGTCCGACACCGACAGCGCGACACGCACATCGGGATGAAGCCGCTGGAACTCGCCTAGGACGACCGGCAGGACGTTGCCGCCGGGGCCGGTGGAGGCGCCGATCTCGAGGCGGCCGGCGAGCTCGCCCTCCGCCTCCTCGCCCAGCTCGGCGAGGAGCTGCTCCTCCTGCGCGAGCAGCCGCTGCGCGCTTCGGTACAGCCGCTGGCCCGCCTCGGTCGGCTCGACGCGCCGGCCGGAGCGGTCGAGCAGCTGGCGCCCGAGCCGCTTCTCGAGCGATCGGATCTGGAGGCTGACCGCCGGCTGCGTCACGCCGAGCTGTTCCGCCGCCTGCGAGAAGCTCCGCCGCTCGACGACGGCGCAGAAAGCCGCGAGCTGCCGCGTGTCCATATAAGGCCAGCTTATCTTTGCCTTCTCATGCGAGCGGTCTAGCATCGACCCGTGACCGAGGACACCCTCGTCCGCGGCTACCGCGATCTGGCCCGCGGGACGCCTGCCCGGCCGCGCGACGTCCTCCTCCGCGCGCTCGACGTCATCCTGTCCGCGCTCTTCCTCGTCGTCACCCTCCCGCTCGCGGCCGCGATCGCCCTCGTTCTCCTCGCGACGAGCGGCCTCCCGATCTTCTACCGTGGCGAGCGCGTGGGCCGGGGCGGGCACGTGTTCTTGATGCTGAAGTTCCGGACGCTGAAGCCCGACGCCGAGCAGCGCCTCGGCCCATATCTCGGCGAGGAGCTCGTGCGCCGCACGGAAGAGGAGTTCGCGCCGCTCGGCAAGCGGCTGAAGGCGACCCAGCTCGATGAGATCCCGCAGTTCTGGAACGTCCTCCGCGGCGACATGAGCCTCGTCGGCCCGCGACCGATCCGCCCCGTGTTCTTCGAAGAGCTCGCACACGAGCTGCCCGCGTACTGGCAGCGGCTCGTCGTCCGCCCCGGCCTCACCGGCCTGGCGCAGGTGCGCCGCGGCTACGAGACCTCGATGGCGGAGAAGCTCGCGCACGACCTCGAATGGATCGCCGACCGCTCGGTCCGCCTCTACCTTCGCACCGTCTTCGCCACCGGCTGGCGCGTGCTCAAGCAATCGTTACGAGGCCTGGCATCCCCCGCCGCCGGCTGAAAATCCTCGGAGTGGTCATCGCGGTCGCCTTCATCGCCATCGGCGTCTGGAAGGTGACGCACGCGTCGCATCCTGCGCTCCCGCTCATCGTCGGCGTCGACGACGACACGCTCAAGTGGACGCCGTTCCCGCTCACTGTTGTCCGCCGTGAGCAATCGGTCGGCGCGGGCGCAGTCCGCGTGTGGGTGCCGTGGCACGGCGAGATCCGGCCGACCGCGGTGCGCCGCGTCGAGCTCTCGCGCACGGAGACGGCCGCGCGCACGACGACGGTCGTGCTCGCCGTCTTCGGCTTCGGCGCGCAGACACCGACCGCGCCCTGGGCGCAGCGGCGCTTCTGCACCTACGCGAAGGACGCGCTCGCACTCGTTCCGAACGCGCGCGCCGTCGTCGTCTGGAACGAGGCGAACTCCCCGACGTACTGGCGCGGCACTGCGGCGCAGTACGAGTCGCTGCTCGCACGGTGCTACGACGCGCTCCACTCGCCGCACGTCCAGGTGCTGGACTCGACCGCCTCCGCGCACGCGCCGATCCGCTTCCTCGACGCGCTCGCCGTCGCCTATCGCGACAGCGGGCGCACGCGGGCGCTGGTCGACGCCTTCGGCCACAACCCCTATCCGCTGACGCCGACCGAGCTGCCCACCGTGACGCACAAGGGCGACTTCCTCGGCGAGGCCGACTACACCCGCCTCGTCTCGACGCTGAAGGCGTTCGGCCGCACGCCCTCGATCTGGTACCTCGAGGACGGCTTCCAGACGACGAAGATCACGCCCGCGCAGCAGACGCGAGACGTGACGACGGCCGTCGACATGGCCGCGTGCCAGCCGCTCGTGCACGCGTTCTTCAACTTCGAGCTCGTCGACGAGACCCGCGTTGCCGGCTGGCACTCCGGGCTCATCTGGCGCGGCGGCCGTGTGAAGCCCGCAGCTGCGGCCTTCGCCCACGCTCCGCGCCGCTGCCACACCTAGAGTTCGCGGCCGATGTGCGGGATCTGTGGAATGGCCGGGTCTCCGGACCGTGCGCACCTGGAGGCGATGAGCGCCACGCTCGAGCACCGCGGCCCCGACGCCTCCGGCGAATACGTCGACGGCCCCGTCGCGCTCGCGTCCCGCCGGCTCTCGATCATCGACCTCGCCGGCGGCGACCAGCCGATCTTCAACGAGGACGGAAGCTGCGTCGTCGTCCAGAACGGCGAGATCTACAACCACCCCGAGCTCATGCGCGAGCTCCTGCACGACGGGCACACGTACCGCACGCACTCCGACACCGAGACGATCGTGCACCTGTACGAGCAGCACGACCTCGACTTCGCGCGCCGGCTGCGCGGGATGTTCGCGATCGCGATCTGGGACCAGCGCCGCCGTCGGCTCGTGCTCGCGCGCGACCGCTACGGCATCAAGCCGCTCTACTACCGCGCCGCCGGCGGCACGCTCGAGTTCGCGTCGGAGGTGCGCGCCCTACCGCGCGGCGAGATCGACCTCGACGCGCTGGAGGCATTCCTCGCCTTCAACTCCATCCCCTCGCCGTACTCGATCTTCCGCGACGTGCGCAAGCTCCCCGCCGGCCATCTGCTCGTGTGGGAGGAGAGCGGCGAGGTGCGGGTCGAGCGCTACGCCCATCCCGCGCCCGTCCAGGAGACCGAGCTGCGCGACGACGACGAGGCGGAGCTGGTGGAGGAGCTGCGCGCGCGCATGCGCGACTCGGTGCGCGCGCACCTGCTCGCCGACGTTCCCGTCGGTGTGCTCCTCTCGGGCGGCGTCGACTCGTCGCTGCTCGCGGCGCTCGCCGCGCAGGAGACCTCCGAGGCCGTGCACACGTTCACGATCGGGTTCGCGGAACGGAGCTTCGACGAGCGCGCCGACGCACGCCGCGTCGCCGAGCGGTACGACACGAACCACCACGAGCTCTTGCTGCATCCCGACCCGACGCTGCTGCTACCGACGCTCGCCGACGCGTTCGACGAGCCGTTCGCCGACTCGTCCGCGCTCCCGACCTACCTCGTCTCCCAGCTCGCCGCCGAGCACGTGAAGGTGGCGCTCTCGGGCGAGGGCGGGGACGAGCTCTTCGGCGGCTACTACACGTACGCCGCCGACCTGCTCGCCGACCGCGTCGGCCCGCTGGCTCGCCTCGCCTCGCCGCTCGTCGAGCGGCTGCCCGCCTCGGGCGGAAGAGTCTCGCTCGAATATCGCGCGAAGCGGTTCGTGCGCGCAGCGCACCTGCCGCCGCTCGAGCGCCATCACGGCTGGAAGGAGATCTTCTCCGCCGACGCGCGCGCCGAGCTCACCGGCCGCAGGAGCGCGTTCGACCCGGTCGACGTCTACCGCGCGCGGTACGCCGAGACGGAGGGAGCGGAGGAGCTCGCGCGCCTCCAGGACGTCGACTTCGCGATGTATCTCGTCGACGACCTGCTCGTGAAGACCGACCGCGCGTCGATGGCGCACTCGCTCGAGGCGCGGGTGCCGTTCCTCGACCCGGTCGTGACCAACTTCGCCTTCGAGCTGCCGCGGCGCCAGCGCGTGCGCGGCCTCTCGAAGAAGGTGCTGCTGCGGAAAGCGGCGGAGCCGCTGCTCCCGCGCGAGGTCGTGCACGGGCGCAAGCGCGGCTTCTCCATCCCGGCTGCGGCCTGGCTGCGCGGCGAGCTGGAGCCGTTCGCGCGCGCGACGCTCTCGGCGGACACGCTCCAGCGGCAGGGCTTTTTCCGCGCGGAGCCGGTCACGCGGCTCCTCGACGAGCACGTCGCCCGGCGCCAGGACAACAGCCGGCTCCTGTGGGGACTCCTCGCGTTCACGCTCTGGTACGAGCATCACGTCGAGCAGGAGCCGCCACTCCTGCGCTCGGCCCGCATGGAGGCGCTGCTCGTATGAGGGTCTGGATCGACATGACGGCGAGCGCGCACGTGCTCGTCTTCCGTCCGCTGATCACGATCATGCGCGAGCGCGGCGACGAGGTGGAGATCACCGCGCGCGACTACGCGCAGACGCTCCAGCTGCTCGAGCTGCACGGCCTCGCCGCCGAGGTGATCGGCAAGCACGGCGGGCGCTCCCGCGTGCAGAAGGCGCGGCGCATGGCGGGCCGGCTCGGCGCGCTCCACCATTGGGCGAAGGGCCGCGACTTCGATGTCGCGCTCGCGCACGGGTCGCACGAGCTATGCCTGACGGCGCGCCGCCTCGGCATCCCGAGCTCGGACACGTTCGACTACGAGTTCGCGACGCTCCAGCACCAGCTCGGCTGCCGCGCGGCGACGAAGGTCGTCGTCCCGGACGCGATCCCGCCCGACCGGCTGACGAAATACGGCGTGCATCCGCCGAAGCTCGTGCAGTACCCCGGCCTGAAGGAGGAGTACTACCTCTCCGACTTCGAGCCGGACGCGTCGCTGCTCGAGCGCTTCGAGGTCGATCCCGCACGCGTGCTCGTCGTGCTTCGCCCGCCGCCCGACGTCTCGCTCTACCACCGCCACTCGAACCCGCTCTTCCCGATGACGCTCGAGCACCTGGGGCGGCTCGAGGACGTGCACGCCTTCGTCATCCCGCGCACGGAGGAGCAGCGGGAGTACGTGCGCGGTCTCGCGCTGCCGTCGGTCATCCTCCCGGAAGAGGCCGTGGACGCGCAGAGCCTCATCGCGCTCGCGGACGTCGTGGTCTCCGCCGGCGGCACGATGAACCGTGAGGCTGCCGCGCTGGGCGTCCCCGTGTACACGACGTACGGCGGCCGGCTCGGCGGCGTGGACGAGGCCCTCATCCGGGAAGGACGGCTGAAGCCGCTCACCGACCCGCGCGCGCTCGACCTCGCGAAGCGCGACGCCGCAGCGGGTGAGAGGATCCGGCGCGATCCGGCGTTGATGCTCGACCTGCTTCTCTCGGCCCGTGGCTAGGCGCGCGCTCGCGGTGGCGGCGGGCGCCGTCGTCGTCGTCGCCGTCGTGGCCCTCGGCCTCTGGCTCTGGCTCGGCTCGTACGCGCCACTGCACGCCCTCGACACGGGGTACGCGCCGGGACCGGGGATCGGCGCCGACGTGCAGCCGGTGTCGGGATCGGGCGGCCGCCCGGTCTTCTTCCCGGCGGCGCGCCGGCGCCGCACCTTCGATACCGCCTTCACGCTGCACAACGGCGGCCACTTCGCCGTGAACGTCACCGGGCTCGAGCAGAGCACGCCGGGCTCGCCGCCCTGGCTCGGCGCGACGGAGCTGCTCGCCACGACCTCGTCGACCGCGAGCGCCGACCCGAACGAGCTCGTCCCGTTCGGCGGCCTGCGCCTTGCGCCCGGCGACAACGCCATCCTCGTCGTCCGCTTCGACCTCCGGTGCGCGGGCGCGACGGCCGCGTCGCACGACGTGTACACGACGGGGATGCGGCTGCGGTATCGCTATCTGTCGCTGTTCAGACGGACGGAGACGATTCGTCTGCCGTTCGCGGTGACGCTTCGGTGTGTCGGAGGGCCCCCGGCGAGCCCGTAGCCGGAAGCGACTCGCGCAGCGGGTCGCGCACGATCGCCCCGAGCTTCGCCACCACTTCGAGCGTGTCGCCGTCGTCTGCAAGGCCTTCGAGCTCGCGCAATTGCTGCGTCAACCACGCCGAGTCGACGGGCGGCCGCGAGAGCCGCTTGATCTTCGGGTGCTCGGTCTCGCCGACGGACTCGTCGCCGCTCCACAGCTCCTCGTGGATCTTCTCGCCCGGGCGCGACCCGGTGAAGACGATGCGGACGTCGCGCGGACCGGTGTTCGTGTCGCCGGGCAGACGGGGATCGTGGCCGGACAGCCGCACCATGTTGGTGGCGAGGTCGACGATCTTCACCGGCTCGCCCATGTCGAGCACGAAGATCTGGCCGCGGCCGCCGATCGCGCCGGCCTGGACAACGAGCGACACGGCTTCGGGGATCGTCATGAAATAGCGCGTCATCTCCGGATGCGTCACCGTCACCGGGCCGCCGCGCTCGATCTGCCGGCGGAACGTCGGGATGACCGAGCCGGAGGAATTGAGCACGTTGCCGAACCGCACGGCGACGAAGCGCCCCGGCACGTCGCGGCGATGGCCGAACGACTCGACGATCCACTCGCACAGCGCCTTCGACTGGCCCATGACCGTCTTCGGGTTCACCGCCTTGTCGGTGGAGATGAGGACGAAGCGATCGACGCCGGACTCCGCGGACAGCTCGGCCATGATGCGCGTGCCGACGACGTTGTTCCGCACCGACTCGAGCGGGTGCGTCTCCATCAGCGGCACGTGCTTGTACGCGGCCGCGTGGAAGACAACGGTCGGCTTGTACTTCTCGAACACCTCGCGCTTCATCGCCTTCCGGTCCCGCACGTCGATGAGCTTCGGCACCGCAGGGGTGAAGTCGCGCTCGTCCACGAGCTCGCGCTCGATGTCGAACAGCGCCGTCTCCGCGTTGTCGACGAGGATGATCCGCGTCGGCCCGACGCGCGCGATCTGGCGGCAGAGCTCCGACCCGATCGACCCGCCCGCGCCGGTGACGAGCACGGTCTGGCCCTTGAGATACGACGCGACGTCATCGAAGTCGACCTCGACCTGCTCGCGGCCGAGCACGTCCTCGACCTGCACCGGGCGGATCTGGCCGGCGAGGTCGAGATCGCCGGAGATCAACTCGTACAGGCCCGGAAGCGTCTTCACCGGGACGTTCCCCGCCGACGCCGCCTCGACCACGAGCCGGCGCATCTCGCCCGAGGCGGACGGGATCGCGATCAGCACCTCGTCCGGCTTGTACTCGCGCACGAGCCGTGGCAGCTCGGCCATCGTCCCGAGCACCCGGACGCCGAGGATGCGCGTGTTCCGCTTGCGCGCGTCGTCGTCGATGAACCCGATCGGCGTGTAGGCGAGCATGCGCGAGCGCTGCATCTCCTGGACGATGAGCCGGCCGGCGTCGCCCGCGCCGACGACGATGACCTCCTTGCCGCGCGCGACCACGCCGTAGCGAGGGCGCTCCATCACGGTGCGCGCGAGCAGGCGCGCGCCCGCGACCAGCGTCAGCGTGATGAGCAGATCCGTCACCGCGATCGAGCGCGGCAGGCGGACGTTGTGCACCGGCGATGCGAAGTAGACGGTGACGTCGGCCACGAGCGAGGCGACGACGACGCCTCGTGCGGCGCTCCACATGTCGCGCACCGAGACGTAGCGCCACCAGCGGCGGTGGAACCCGAAGAGCAGGAACACGGAGACCTTGATGACGACGACGAGCAGGATCGTCCGGCGCAGCAGCGTGTCGTAATAGACCGGGAGCCCGTGGTCGAAGCGAAGCTCGAACGCGAGGAACCACGAGACGGCGACGATCGCCGCGTCCGTCAGGACTTGCAGGAAGCGGGAACGTCCGAGGCCGGTCATGCGCGGGCGCCGACGCCGACCGCGGAGCGGACGACCTCGACGACGCGCTCCTGCGCCTCGGCCGGCATGCCCGGCCAAAGCGGAACGGAGAAGTTCTCCTCCGCCACGTGCTCGGTGTTCGGCAGCGAGCCGGGCTCGTTGCCGAGGAAGCGCAGCGCGGGCTGGAGATGGAGCGGCGTCGTGTAGTAGACCGCAGAGGCGATGCCGGCCTCGGTGAGCGCGGCGCGAATGCGGTCGCGCTCGGGCGAGCGGCACACGAACAGGTGGTAGATGTGGCCGGGCTCGTCCTGCGGCAGCTCGACGAGCTCGCCGAGGCCGAGCTCGGCGTAGCGGGCGGCGACCTCGCGCCGGCCGCGGTTCCACTCGTCCAGGTGGCCGAGGAAGATGCGGAGCATCCCCGCCTGCAGCTCGTCGAGGCGGGAGTTGTAGCCGACGAAATCGAACTCGGTCTTGTCGCGCGACCCGTGGAACGAGAGCATCTGCACGCGGTCGGCGAGCTCGTCGTCGTTCGACACGACGAGGCCGCCGTCGCCGAGGCAGAAAAGGTTCTTCGTCGGGAAGAAGCTGTACGTGGACGCGATGCCGAGCTGCGCGACGCCCGGCGCGCCGAACGCCTGTGCCGCGTCCTCGATCACCGGAACGCCGAGCGACGCAAGTTCCTTCATCGGCGCAGGCCGGCCGAACAGATGTACCGGCATGAGCGCGCGCGTGCGCGACGTGATCTTCGCCGCGACGTCCTCGACGTCGACGTTCATCGTCGCCGGGTCGATGTCGACAAACACCGGCGTCGCACCGCGGCGCGCGATCGACTCCGCCGTCGCGTAGAACGTGAAGGCCGGGCAGATGACCTCGTCGCCGGGGCCGATCTCGAGCGCGTCGAGGAGGATCACGATTGCGTCGGTGCCGTTCGCGACGCCGACCGCCTTCGAGACGCCGAGGTACGCGGCCGCCTCCTCCTGGAATGCCCAGTAGTGGGGGCCACGGATGAACTGGCCGCCTTCGAGAATCTCGCGGAAGCGGGCCTCGAGCTCCGGGATCAGCGGCGCGTATTGCGCCTTGACGTCAATCAGCGGTATCTGAGACACGGCGTCGGCTCACTGTAGCCCAGCGGTAGAGGAGATACGCCACGAGAGCCACGATGCCTGCACCGACGACATAGTCGGCGTAGCCGAGCACGTGGTGGGCGTGCGTGTACGCGGTTCCGAGCGCCCAGCCCGCCGCACCGAGCCCAAAGCAGAACGCGGCGCTGCCGAGCAGCGCGAGGCCGAGGAACTTCGCGAACGGCACGCGGACGATGCCCGCGGGGATGGCCACGAACGAGCGCGCGAGCGGCGTTGCGAGGCCGACCGGAACCGCCCAGTCGTCGTAGCGCTCGAACCAGCGCTCCGCCCGGTCGAGCTTCTCCTCCGAGACGTGGATGAAGCGACCCCAGCGCTGGACGACCGCGCGGCCGCCGAGCGCGCCGATCCACCAGCCGATCGCCGCACCGACGAGATTGCCGAGCGTGCCCGCGAGGGCGACGGCGACGTATCCCCACACGTGCGAATGGACGTCGGCGCCGAAGACGTGCACCGAGACGCCGGCGAAGGCGCCGCCCGCGAGCGCGCCGGCGTAGAGCATGACGAGCTCGCTCCCGACCGGAACGACCGCCGCGAGCACGAGCAGGCCGAAGACCGCGTAGATGCCGTGGTTGCCGACCGCGTGGGTCATCGACCCGGAGAGGCTCGCAATCAGCATCGGTGGAGAGATTATCGGCGCGCCACGAACGGAGCGACGAGCGACACGGTGCCGATCGAGTTCGTCGCGACGACGTGAACCTGGTAGGCGCCTGTGAACGCGAGCGATCCCGTCCACAGCCTCCCGTTCCACGGCAGCGACTGCGCGCCGGGCTGGAGCCTCTTGTTCACGAGCGTCGCGAGGACGATGCCCGTCCGCGTCTCGATCGTCGCGGACACCGTCGCGGGGTGTGCGAGCTGGAACGCTGCGGTGACCGCCGTCGAGCCCGCTGCAAGGTGGCCGCTCGGCGGCGACACCTGCAGAGCGCCGAGCGTGTTGTCGAGCAACACGTCGCGCTCTGCCGTCGTCGTAGCGCCGCCGGTGGCCGTGCCGGAGACGACGAACTTCCACTGGCCCTCGGTGTTCGGCTGGCCGTTCCACGTGACGGTGTGCACGCCCGGCTGCTCAGCGTCCTGCGCGAGGGTGATCAGCGCGCCGCCCGGCCCGCTCAGCGTCGCCGTCACCTGCGACGGAGCGATGAGCTTGTACGAGAACGTCTCGGTGTCGTCGAAGCCGTCGCCGTTCGGCGAGACGACGTCCGAGGACGGCGGGGCTGCGTACACGCCGGTGTACGAGAGCAGGAGCGCGTCTCCGACCGGCGGCTCGGCCTTCGTGGACGGCCGCGTGAGCAGTGCGCCGTCGAACGCCATGCCTGCCGGCGTGCCGCTGCCGAGCCCCATCGCGGTGACCGCGCCAAGATTGACCATCGCGTTCGCGAGCTCGTAGTTCGTCATGCCGGCGCTGTACGCGGAGCCGCCGCCTTCGGCCGTGACGAGGAGGATCCGGCCGTCCGCGAGCTGGCCGACCGCGCTGCGCGCGCCGCGCGAGTTGAGCACCGCGTCGTCGAAGCTCTCGTTCGCGCGGAAGACCGCCTTGCCGGCGGAGACGAGGAGCGGACCGCCGCCGATTGCCGCGAGCTTGCCGTTGAGGTTGGGCGTCAACGTCGGTCGGATCTCGATCGTCTGGCCGGGCGGCGCCTCCGCGCTCAGATGGGGCGCCTGCGCGCCGCGCGAGACGAGCACCGCGCCGCCGGGCGGGATCGGGATACCACCGGCCCCGTCCTGCTCCGTGACGACGCCGCTCGCGACGGCGTTCGGCTGCAGCGGCGGAAGGGAGCCGATGACGTCGGCGACGACGCCGGCGCTTTCCGACGGCGTCGTCGCGCCCCACGCCGGCGTGTACAGCGTCGTGTGCCCGGCGACCGGCTTGTCGTTGACGTCGAGTTGGCGGCGCTGGCCCGTGCCGCGCCAGGTCCCATCGAACGCGACCGGCGCGACGGTGAGCGTGCCGTCGGGAGCGATGACGAGGCTCGAGCGCGAGGAGATCGGGGCTGAGTCGAGCGCGCCGCCGCGCATGACGATTCCGGTCGGCGGGCCGCTGCCGGTGAAGAAGTCTCCGTTCACGCCGACGACGGTCGCGGCGCCGCTCGCGTCCTTCTCGATCCCGGTGAGCGGCTCCGTCCCGAAGAGCACGCCGTGCGCGAGCGCGGGACCGAGGGTGTAGAGCGAGCCGTCCGGCTTCGGCGCAGTCACGACGTCGAGGACGACCGGGCCTCGCGAAGTGAACTGCACCTGGCGCTGGTAGGTCACCCCCGGCATGAGTAGCTGCTGCGAGACGATCTGCTGCGCGGCCGTGCGGCGCGCGGCGTCTGCTGGCACGGCGAGCGTGCCCGCTACGGCAACGAGAATGAAGAGCTTGCGAAGCACGACCCCGTCGCAGGGTAGCGGGCGTCAGTTCCAGACGCGGACGTCGCGGTACAGCGTGTCGCGCTGCACCGGCGTCTTGCCCAGCGACCTGATCAGGTGCACGAACTCGTCCGCCGTCGTGCGGTACGTCGTGCCGGCGGCGGAGACGACGTTCTCCTCGATCATCACCGAGCCGAGGTCGTCGGCGCCGAACTGGAGCGCGACCTGGCCGATCTTCTTCCCCTGCGTCACCCACGACGAGCCGATGTGCGGCACGTTGTCGAGATAGATGCGTGAGACGGCCTGCGTGAGCAGGTAGTCGAACGACGTCGGCCTCGTTTCCGGGGGCACCTTGTCGCCGAGCCGGTTGCCGTCGTCCTGGAACGTCCACGAGAAGAAGGCGCGGAAGCCGCCGGTCTCGTCCTGGAGCTCGCGGATCCGCCGCATGTGCTCGACGCGCTCTTCGATCGTCTCGACGTGCCCGTACATCATCGTTGCCGTCGTCGAGATGCCTAGACGGTGCGCCTCGCGCATGACGCCGAGCCACTCGTTCGTCTTCGTCTTCTTCGGCGCGATGATCTTGCGCACGCGTTCGACGAGGATCTCCGCGCCGCCGCCGGGAATCGAGTCGAGCCCCGCGTCGCGCAACCGCGTCAGGGTCTCCGGGATGGTGAGCTTCGAGCGGCGCGCGATGTGCTGCACCTCCGACGGCGAGAGCGCGTGCAGGTGGATCTTGTACTTCGCCTTGATGGAGCTGAAGAGATCCTCGTAGTAGTCGACGCCGAGATCGGGGTGATGACCGCCCTGCATCAGGAGGCCGGTGCCGCCGAGAGCGAGCGTCTCCTCGATCTTCTTGAAGATGATCGGCTTCGGCAGGAGATAGCCCTCGCGCACATCGCCGGGTCGGCGGTAGAAGGCGCAGAAATCGCAGTCCGTGTAGCAGACGTTCGTGTAGTTGAGGTTCCGGTCGATGATGAACGTGATCCGCTCGGGATCGTGCTTGCGGTTGCGCACCTCGTTCGCGACGCGGCCGACGGCGACGAGATCGCGCGAGCGGAGCAGCGCGACCGCCTCTTCGTCGGTGATGCGCTCGCCTTCGGCGGCCTTCTCGAGGATCGCGTTCACGCGACCGCAGCGCCCGTTGACTGCACGAAGCGCAGCTCGGGGACGACGTCGAGCTCACCCGCGTCCCGCGCCAGCTCGAGGAACGTGTACAGGCCGGCGCGTTCGCGCGGCCCGAAGCGGTACCGGAGCTTCTCGAAGTAGCGGGCGAGGAAGCCGGCCGGATAGCCGTAGCGCTCGGACGCCTCGAACGCGAGCTGCTCAGGCTCCGCGCGGGCACGCCGGACGGACGCCACGAGCGCGTCCTCGAGCTCCGCAAGCCCGTCCGCGAGCGGCTCCGGGCACGCCCAGACGGCGAAGACCATCGGCAGGCCGGTGCGTTCGAGCCACAGCCGCCCGAGGTCGAAGTGCGGCGTCGGATCCTCGAAAGCCGACTTCAGCGCGGCATCGCCGATGAGCAACTTCGCGTCCGCGTCCTCGCCGAGCGGCACGTGCTCCGCCTCGGGGAGCAGCACCTTCGTCAGCACGACCGACGTCGCCGACTCCGGCGTGATCGCGACGACGCGTACCTGCTCGAGCGGCTTCTTCGACACGAGCTGGATCGACTCGACCGCGCCTTCCGACGCGACGCAGAGACGAGGAAGGAGCCGAAGCTTGTCCGCGTTGCGCGCGTACTCGATCGACGAGATCGGCGCCGTGTCGAGCTCGCCCTCGATCAGCAGCCGGTTCAGCTCCGTCGGAACGCCGAGCACCTCTTCCACCTCGGTCTCGACCCGGTAGAAGACCGGCGCCATGTTCACGTAGGAGATGCGTCCGAGCTTCACCATCGGCGCAGCTCGTTGTAGAGCGTGTCGCGCTGAACGGGAGTACGCCCGGCTTCCTGGACGAAGCGCACGAGCTCGCCGACCTTCTGCTCGGTCCCGCTAGTCGCGCCGGCCGCCTGGAAGATCTGCTCGCGGACGACCGTGCCCTGCACGTCGTTCGCGCCGAAGTGCAGCGCGACCTGCGCCATCGGCATGCCCATCATGATCCAGTAGGCCTTGACGTTCGGGATGTTGTCGAGCAGGAGCCTCGACACCGCGATCATCTTGAGGTCGTCGGCTCCGGTCGTGAACTTGAAGCCGCGCCGCTCGAAGACCGTGTTCTCCGGATGGAACGCGAGCGGGATGAACGCGAGGAAGCCGCCCGTCTCGTCCTGCTGCGCGCGCAGCCGCAGCAGATGGTCGACACGCTCCTCGTACGTCTCGACGTGGCCGTAGAGCAGCGTGCAGTGCGTCGGGATCCCCATCCGGTGCGCGGTGTCGTGCACGTCGAACCATTCGTCGGGATGCTCCTTACCGGGCGCGATCAGCTTGCGGACACGGTCGGCGAAGATCTCGGCGCCGCCGCCCGGCAGCGATCCGAGGCCCGCGTCCTTCAGCACGCGCAGCACCTCTTCGTGGCTGCAGCCCTCGAGCTTCGACATGTGGTGGATCTCGGAGGCGGTGTAGAACTTCAGATGCACCTCGGGCAGCGCCGCCTTCAACTTGCGCAGCACGTCCGCGTAGAACTCGAGGTCGACGTGCGGGTTCTCGCCGTTGACGCAGTGGATCTCGGTGAACTTCGTGTGCTCGTACATGGCGACGGCGTCGGCCGCGAGCTCGTCCGCCGTGAGCGTGTACGCGTCCTCCTGCTTCTGCGTCTTCGCGAACGCGCAGAACTTGCACTTCACACGGCAGACGTTCGTCTGGTTGAGGTAGAGGTTCTGGATGAAGAAGACCTCGTCGCCGCCGCCTCGCTGCCGGCGCGCCAGATCGGCGAGCTCGCCGAGCGCGAGGAGGTCGTCCGACTCCATCAGCGTCACGCCGTCCTCGAAATCGAGCCGCTCGCCGGTCGCGATCTTCTCCCGGATGGGGGCGAAGGTCTCCAGCATGTCGAGGACTGCCAAGGTGCCTACCTCTCTCGGTCGACGACCGCGTGCGTCAGCGACTCGAGCTCGTCGCGATGAAGCTGGCCGTTGAGGCACGCGCGGGCGCGCCTAGCGTAGTCGAGCGCGACCTCCCGCGATTGTTCGAGAGCGCCGCTCGCGGCAACCCGCACGAGCGCGCCATCGAGAGGCCCGCCCGCGAGCGCGTCGCGCACGACCTCGTCCTGCCGCGCGGCGAGCAGCAGCGGCAGCGTCGGAGTGCCGTCGCGCAGGTCGGTGCCGGCGATCTTGCCCGTCTCGATCGTCGTCCCCGCGCAGTCGAGCACGTCGTCGACGATCTGGAACGCGACACCGAGCGCGAGGCCGTACGTGCCCGGGCCGCCACCGAGCCGGCACGCCGCCTCGAACAGCTTCCCGGTCTTGAGCGCGCAGCGCTCGAGATATGCGTCCACCGTCGTCGCAGGGTCGTGCGTCTGCGTCCGCTGCAGCGCCTCGCCGCGGGCGAGGCACAGCGTCGCGTCGGCGAGGATCTCGACCGCGTCCGCATCGCCCGTCGCGGTCAGCTCGGCGAAGGCGCGCGCGAACAGGTAGTCGCCGGTCGCACGTGCGGCTTCCGGCCCGTACACGGACCATGCCGCCGCCTTCCCGCGCCGGAAGTGCGCGCGGTCGATGAGGTCGTCGTGGACGAGCGTCGCCATGTGCACGAGCTCGACGGCAACGCCCGCCGCGATCGACGGCTCCTCGTTCGAGGGCGTGGAGAGGAAGACGAGCAACGGCCGTAGCCGCTTGCCGCCGGCGGCGAGCGCCTCGTTTCCGACGGCGGCGACGAGGCCAGGATGCGACGCGACCGTGCGCGCGAGCCGCTCCTCGATCGCGTCGAGGTACAACTCGAGGCCGGGCGCCTCCCGGATCTCCGCCAGGCTCGTCACTGACCGGCCTCCGCCACGTGGAGAGCGACGATACCCCCGGCGAAGAGGCGGAACCGCACGGTCGCGAAGCCCGCGTCCTCGAGCAGCGCCGCGAGCTCCTGGGGCGCAGGAAAGCGGCGCACGCTCGCCGGCAGGTACGTGTAGGCCGCGCCGCCGGGAACCACCCGGCCGATGGCAGGGACGACGCGGTCGAACCACAGGCGGTAGAAGGGCGCGAGCGCGCCGCGCGGATGCGTGATCTCGAGGATTCCGATGCGCCCGCCGGGCCGCAGCACGCGCCGGAGCTCGCGCAGTCCGGCCTCGAGATCCTCGACGTTGCGAACGCCGAAGCCGACGGTGACCGCGTCGAAGGACGCGTCGTCGAACGGCAGCGCGAGCACGTCTCCGCGCACCCATTCGATCTCGCGGGACTTCGAGCGCGCGCGCTCGAGCATCGGCTCGGAGAAGTCGAGACCGACGACGTCCGCGCCACGCCCCCGCGCGGCGATGGCGAGGTCGCCGGTGCCGCAGCAGGCATCGAGGACGCGGTCGCCGTTGCGCACGACCTGCTCGACGGTGATCCGCCGCCAGCGTCGGTCGAGCCCGGCCGTCATGACGCGGTTCATCGCGTCGTACACCGGAGCGATGCGGTCGAACATGCGCTGCACGCCGTCTGCCGGCAGGCGCCCGGTTTCTGCGCTACGCGCTTCAGTTACATGCGTAGCGATCACAGCCTCCGATTCATCGTTCACCTCGAGGCGCCCCACCGTTTTGCAGCGACGTTCACGAGGCCGAGCTGGTCGAGCGCGCGCGCGACGATGAAGTCGACGAGGTCGTCGACCGTCTCCGCACCGTGGTAGAAGCCCGGCGCGAGGAAGAGGATGGTCGCACCGGCCTCGCGCAGCGTGAGCATGTTGCGCAGGTGGATGGCCGAGAGCGGCGTCTCGCGCGGCATGAGGACGAGGCGGCGCTCCTCCTTGATCGCCACCGACGCCGCGCGGTGGATGAGGTTCTGCATGGCGCCGGAGGCGATCGTCCCGAGCGTGCCCATCGAGCAGGGGCAGATGACGTAGGCGTCGACCTTCGCCGAGCCGGACGCGTAGGGCGCCTTCCAGTCGTTCGGATCGTACAGCGTTGCCCGCGGCGCGTGCTCGAGGAGGCGGGCGAGCGTCTCGTCCCGCGAGAGCTTCGCATTGCCGTACAGCTCGGTGGCGAGCACCTCGACGCCGGCGCTGGACGCGCAGACGCCGATCTCGCAGTCAGCTGCGGCGAGCGCCTCGAGCAGCCGGGCAGCGTACGGAGCGCCCGAAGCGCCCGTGATCCCGAGGAATACGTGCATTCCCCAGGATTGTCGCTGTTACCGCTTGCCCTTGGAGGATTCGAGGAAGACGGCGAGCTCGTGCAGCCTCGCCGTGCCCAGGGAGGCGAATTTCGGCATGGGCGAGCCCGGGGTCACGCAGGAGGGGCACTGGAGGTGCCTGATCTGGAAGCTGATGCCGAGGTTGCGCGTGCCGATCGCGGTCAGATCGGGGGCGCCGAGGTTCGACGAGCCCGTGCCGAGATAGGTGTGGCAGGCCGTACAGCCTGCTGTCGCGAACAGCTTCGCCCCCGGTATCGCGGCCGCCGGCAGCTTCTCCTGCGTCACCCACGACGGGACGTCCGCGATCACCTCGGAGGCGAGCGCCTCCTTCGCGGTCGCGCCCTTCCACGTGAGGATGCCCATGGAGAAGATTGTCAGCACGGCGGCGACCATCGCCACCGGGCGCCGCGACGGGCGCCGCTCGCGGCGCAGGTCCATGAACGGCAGCGCGAGCAGCAGGATGAGCGCGATCGTCGGCACGCCGATCGTCCCGAGGAACACCGTCTCCGGCCACTTGAAGATGCGCAGGAGATAGAAGAGGAAATAGAAGTACCAGTCCGGCCGCGGGACGAAGCTCACCGTTCCCGGGTCGGCGGGAGGCGCGTACTCGGGCCCGATGAGGCCCTTGTGCAGGCCGTCGTGGTGCGGCCCGTACGACGTCCACTTCCAGATGACGGCGAGGCCCACGATCACCGAGACGACGATGAGGCTCATCACCGTGTCGTGGAACATGGCGTACGGGAAGAACGACTTCCCGCGCTCCTTGACGTCCTTCTTGTAGCGCGCGAATCCCGCCCGGCGCTCATCGAGGCCGCTCGGCTTCTCTTCCGCCATCAGTCGCTGCCTCCCGAGGCGCCGCCGTGCGGCGCGGGACGCGTCAAGCCGGTGCGCACCGTCGAGGGCTCCTCGACGACCTCGCGTCCGGCGGCTTCGCGCGACCACGGCGGCGACGTCACGCCGAGCCGGATGACGAGGTACAGGTGCAGCGTGATGAGCGAGATGATCCCGGCCGGGATCACGAGCATGTGCAGCGAGTAGAAGAGCGACAACGTGTTGCCGTTGATCTCCTGGCCGGACCGCAGGAATTGCGCGAGCCATGGGCCGACGAACGGCGCCGTCCCGTTCAGGTTGATGCCGACGACGCTCGCCCAGTACGCGGTCTGATCCCACGGAAGGAGATATCCGGTGAAGCCCGCCGTCAGCCCGAGCACGAGCAGCAGCACGCCGATGATCCAGTTCAGTTCGCGCGGATACTTGTACGCGCCGAACAGGAACACGCGCCCCATGTGCAGGAACATGAGGATGATGAAGACGCTCGCGCCCCACTTGTGCATGCCGCGGACGAGCCAGCCCATCGTCAGGTGGTCGGTGATGTTCTGGATCGACGAGTACGCGTCGTGCGGCGACGGCTTGTAGTACATCGCGAGGATCACGCCCGTGACCGCCTGGACGAGGAACGCCGTCAGCGTCGCCGACCCAAGCGTCTGCATCCAGTTCGTGTCGGACGGGACCTTGCGGAAGAGGAAGTACTTCACGCCGCCGACGAGACCTGAACGCTCCTCGAGCCAGTCGAGCGGATACGTCGCGGCAGCGAGCATCTGCTCGCGGCGGACCTGGGCGCGACTTGGTTCGCGACGGATCGCCATCAGTGGTGCGGAGGCTCGAGGGGATAGAACCACTGCTCCGGACCGTCCACGTGTTGCCCCGGGCCGGACAGCTTGTACTTGTAGATCTTCGCCTGGGCGCCGACGCCGACGACGTGCGACACCGAGAACGTGCTCAGCAGCACGAGGTGGCCGTTGTCGATCTCGAACGAGTAGCGATCGAGCGCGCGCACGGGCGGGCCGGCGGTGCGGTTGCCCTCGGTGTCGTACTGCCCGCCGTGGCACGGGCAGCCGAAGCCGGCCGGCACGACCGGGCGCAGGAGGATCGCGCCGTTGACGGTGTGCTCGGTCACGTTCTTCTCGCCGAGGATCGCGCCGGTCGGTCCGTTCGCCTGGACGGGACAGCCGAGGTGCGCGCAGCGGTTCGAGATGATCGTGAAGCTCGGAACGTTGTTGCCGACGGCGCCGTTGTTGCGCACGAACGCGGTGCGCCGCGACACCTCACCTTCCGAAGGATCGACGGTGAACGTCGAGATGAACCACTTCCCGATCGGGTAGGCGTCGACCGGGCCCATATCCACCTTGTGGCCCTTCTGGCCGAGGAACGACGGGAGCAGCGCGAAGCCCGCGACGGGAAGCGTGACGAGGCCGCCGATGATGCCGCCGAGGCCGAGCGTCGCCCCTTCGAGGAAGCGGCTGCGCTGCATCTTCTCGGGAGCGGGCTTCGCTTCCGGCATGGCGGCGGCCTCCGCCGGCGTCGCCTCCCGCACCTCGGCGGTGACGGTCGGCGCCGCGCGACGCATCTCCGAGGTCGCGTCGCGCGCCCACAGGAAGCCGAACACGATCGCGATCACGGCGCCGATCGAGGCAATGACCATCGGGTCGACGATCAGCCCGACGAGGGCGACTGCGATGCCGACGGCGAAGCCGAGCGGCCAGATGGTGGGCGACGGGCCGTGCTCGGGCGGCCCCGGTGTCATCCCCTCCTCGCGCATCCGGCCCTGATTCAACCTGATCGGGGTGTCCTTTGCGCGGCGAACCCGTACTCGGCCCACCGCCGGTCGACGAGCGCCTTGATCTCCGGCGTCATCTCGATCTCCTCGGGCCACGGGCGCGCGCCCTCCTCGGGGAGCTTGGCAGTCGCGTCGATGCCGAGCTTGCCGCTCACGAACTGGCGCGCGGGAGCGTGGTCGAGATGGTCCGTCGGCCCCTCGCTGAGGATGACGTCGCGTGCCGGGTCGACGTTCGCGCCGGCGTAGAAGAGAACCTCGGCGTAGTCGTGCACGTTCACTTCGGCGTCGACGACGACGATGCACTTCGTGAGGCTGAGCATGCCGAGGCCCCACAGCGCGTGCATCACTTTCTGCGCCTGGCCCGGATACGACTTCTTGATGGAGACGATGCAGCAGTTGTGGAACGCGCCGGCGATGGGCAGGTCGTAGTCGACGATCTCCGGCACGGTCGTGCGCACTGCGGGCAGGAAGATGCGCTCTGTCGCCTTGCCGAGCCAGGCGTCCTCCTGCGGCGGCTTGCCGACGACGATGGACGGATAGATCGCGTCGCGCCGCAGCGTCATCGCGGTGATGTGGAACACGGGGAACGGCTCCGCTGCCGTGTAGTAGCCGGTGTGGTCGCCGAACGGCCCTTCTTCCCCGAGCTCGTCCTTCGCGATGTAGCCCTCGAGCACGATCTCCGCGTTCGCCGGGACCTCGAGGTCGACGGTAACGCCGCGCACGAGCTCGACCGGCTCACCGCGGAGGAAGCCGGCGAGCATCAGCTCGTCGACGTTCTTCGGCAGCGGCGCGCTCGCCGAGTACGCCGTGATCGGATCGAGGCCGAGCGCGACGGCGACCGGGATGCGACCCTCGGTCGCGAGCCAGTCGGCACGCCCGTCCTTGTGGATCTGCCAGTGCATGAACGTGGTGGCGCGGTCGATCACCTGCATGCGGTACATGCCGACGTTGCGCGTGCCGTCGCGCGGGTCGCGCGTGATGACGGCCGGCAGGGTGATGAACGGCGCCGGGTCGCCGGGCCAGCAGCGTTGAATGGGCAGGCGGCCGAGGTCGACCTCGTCGCCCTTGAGGACGATCTCCTGGCACGCGCCCTTGCGCACCGTGTGCGGCAGCGAGTCGGCGATCGACTTGAGCTTCTGCAGGCCGCGGACCTTCTCGATGAGCCCTGTGGGCGGCTGCATCTCGAGGACGTCGGCAACCTTGCGCGCGACGTCGTCGAGGCGCTCGACCCCGAACGCGAGACACATGCGGCGCTCGGTTCCGAACTGGTTGATCAGCAGCGGATGCTGCGCGCCCTTCGGATGTTCGAAAAGGAGCGCCGGCCCGCCGGCCTTCACCGTGCGGTCGACGATCTCCGTGATCTCGAGATCGGGATCGACCTCGGCCGAGACGCGGGCGAGCTCGCCTTCCCGCTCAAGCAAAGAGATCCAGTCCCGGAGGTCTCGTACAGGGGCCACGGAGCGCGAGTGTAGACCGCTCGAACTCCGCCGCCGCCAAGGGCCGGAGCGTAAGCCGGAGGCCTACGCGGAGGCCGCACCCGCGACCGGCGATGGCCGAAGGCCACCGGCGGTCGCGCAGCACCGACATGCGCTCACGCCAGGCCAAAAGCTCGGCGGCTTGGCCGACGAGCGATTCCCGCGAAGCGGCGCAACCTCACCCGCGCGAAATGCGCAGCATTTCGTGCGGATTACCGGCGGTGGCGGAGCCAGTGCGTCAGCTCACCAAGTGCGATCACCGCGACGAAGAGGAGGCCGACGGCAAGCATGACGAGGACGGTCTTCTTGCCCTCCTCGGCGGCCGTCTCGACGGCGAGCAGTGGGAGCTGCGCGAGCACGAGCGGAATCTACCGAAGCAGGAGGTGCGCGGCGAGGGCTTCGTCGACCGCCGCGTCGCCGGCGGCTGCGCGCGCCGCCGCCTCGAGGGGAGCGGGGTCGCCACGGAGGCGCAGAGCCCCGCGGGCGTCGTCGAGCCGGGGGCCGGTCCCGAGGAGCGCGGCGCTCGCGGCCCAGAGGGCACCGTCGCCGTCGGCGTCCTCGGCGCGGAGCTGGCTGCAGAGGGAGATGAGCTCGGACAGGTCGGACACGGCGTCGGTCTCTCCGAACGCGGCGATGCGCACGAGCCCGTGGGCATACAGGTAGTCGCCGAGCAGCAGCGCGAGGTCGGGATCGGAAGGAGCGAACAGGCGCGGCGTCCCGTAGTGCGCGAGGTAGCCCTCGTAGATCGTCTCCAGCCCGACGGCGAACCGAGGCTCGGCGAGCGGCGAGAACACGGCGACGAGCTGACGCTCGTCCCTAGGGCGCAAGGAATTGCGCCACAGCACGCTCTCGTCGGCGGCGCCGTCGGTTATCTCGTCCCACACGCCGCGATAGTCCTGTCGATGTCTTCGTCCGTGTGCGCAAGTGAGACGAACATCGCCTCGAACTGCGACGGCGCGACGTAGATGCCGGCGTCGAGCAGGTGACGGAAGAGCGCGCCGTAGCGATCGGTGTCGCAGCGCTGCGCATCCTCGAAGTTGCGTACTGGAGCGTCCGTCATGAACAGCGTCAGCATCGCGCCGACACGCTGCACTACGCCGAAGGCAGAGAGACCGTCCGCCAGCCGCGCCGAACGGCGCTCGAGCTCCGCGTACACCTGTGGGTCCCGCAGGCGCCGCAGGACGGAGAGCCCGGCGGCGGTCGCGAGCGGGTTCCCGGACAGCGTCCCCGCCTGGTACACGGGGCCGGAAGGAGCGAGCAGGTCCATCGCGTCCGCGCGTCCGCCGAACGCCGCGAGCGGCAGGCCGCCGCCGACGATCTTGCCGAGGATGGTGAGGTCGGGCCGGACGCCGTACAGCTCCTGCGCGCCGCCACGGGCGACGCGGAAGCCGGTGATCACCTCGTCGAACACGAGGAGCGCGCCCGACGCGTCGCACAACGCGCGCAGTGTCTCGAGGAACCCGGGCTCCGGCGGGACCACGCCCATGTTCCCTGCGACCGGCTCGACGATGATCGCGGCGAGACCTTCGCCGTAGCGCAGGACAGCCGCGGCAACCGCTTCCGCGTCGTTGTACGGGCACACGATCGTGTCCGCGGTCACCGCGGTCGGCACGCCCGGCGTAGACGGGATGGCGAGCGTGGCGACACCGGAGCCGGCGCTCGCGAGCAGCGCGTCGGCGTGGCCGTGGTATCCCCCGGCGAACTTGAGGATGCGGTCGCGCTTGGTGAATGCGCGCGCGAGCCGGAGCGCACTCATCGCCGCCTCCGTTCCGGATGAGACGAGGCGCACGCGTTCGACCGACGGGAACGCGTCGACGATCTCGGCGGCGAGCTCGACCTCGGCCTCCGTCGGCGCCCCGAAGCTCGTGCCGAGCAACGCCGCGGCGCGCACCGCTTCGACCGTCTCCGGGTCCGCGTGGCCGAAGAGGAGCGGCCCCCACGACAGCACCCAGTCGAGGTAACGGTTCCCGTCGACGTCCTCGAGATATGCGCCCTCGCCGCGGGCGACGAAGAACGGCTCGTCCAATCCCACCGCCTTCATCGCGCGGACGGGCGAGTTGACGCCGCCGGGAATCAGCTCGAGCGCGCGCCGATAGAGATCGGAGCGCGTTGTCAGAGCCACGAAGCGAGGTCTTTGGTCCAGTAGCTGATGATGAGATCCGCGCCTGCGCGCTTGATCGCCGTCAGCGACTCGAGCGCTGCCTGCCGCTCGTCGAGCCAGCCGGAGCGGGCCGCCGCCTTCACCATCGCGTACTCGCCGGAGACGTTGTACGCCGCGATCGGCGCGTCGAATGCCTCGCGCGCCGCGCAGATCACGTCCAGGTACGGAAGCGCGGGCTTGATGATGAGTGCGTCGGCGCCCTCGTCGAGATCGAGCTCGCACTCGCGCAGCGCCTCGCGCACGTTGGCGGGATCCATCTGGTAGCCGCGCCGGTCACCGAACGACGGCGACGAGCCGGCCGCCTCACGGAACGGGCCGTAGAACGCGGACGCGTACTTGGCCGCATAGGACAGGATCGGCGTCGACTCGAACGAGTGGTCGTCGAGCGCCTCGCGGAGCGCACGCACGCGCCCGTCCATCATGTCGCTCGGCGCGACCACGTCAGCGCCGGCCTCCGCGTGGCTGACCGCCGTGCGCGCGAGCAACTCGAGGCTGCGATCGTTGTGCACCTCGCCGTCGACGATCACGCCACAGTGACCGTGCGAGGTGTATTCGCACAGGCAGACGTCGGTGACGAGCACGAGGTCGGGGAACTCGGGGCGCAGCGCGCGTAGCGCCTGCTGGACGATCCCGTCCTCCTCCCAGGCGCCGGTCGCCTCCTCGTCTTTCTCGTCCGGGATGCCGAACAGGATCACGGCCCGGACACCGAGGCGAACGATGGCCTCGACCTCGCGGAGCAGGCCGTCGACCGTCACGCGCGACATCGCCGGCAGCGCCTCGTCGGGCAGCGCCTCGGGCGCGACGAAGAGCGGCATGACGAACTGGTCGAGCGACAGCCTCGTCTCGCGGACGAGGCCGCGCAGCCCGCCGGTCCGGCGGAAGCGGCGGAGACGGACTTCGGGAAACGAGCTCACGCGGAAAGAGTACGCGCGCCCAGGCGGGCTAGCACCCACGAGACTGCGCCAATCCCCAGGAGCCAGGCCGCCTCCACGCCGACCACGTGCCACGGGCTCGTGTCGTAGAGCGCGGCGCCGAAGAGCCGGACCGCGTGCGCGAACGGCAGGAAGAGGCTGACCCAGTACGCGAGCGGCACGGCGCCGCGCGGCACGAGACCGAGGAAGACGACCGGCAGGACGAGCAGGACGGCGAGGAGCGACGCGGTGCGCGCCTCACGCGCGAGCGCCCCGAGCAGCACGCCGCCCGCGCCGACCGCGGCCGCGGTGAGGAGGACGCCGGCGAGGAGCAGCGGCAGCCGCGACCACGGCTCGCCGCCGGTGACGCCGCCGACGTCGACGACGATCCCGAACACGATCGCGATCGCGGCGCCTAGGACGAGGCCGACGACAGCGGCGAGTGCGACCTTCGACCAGACGAGCTGCCCGAGGGACACGAGGCCGCGACGCAGCCGACCGATCGTCCCTTCGTCCCGCTCAGCCGCCGTCGCGCCGGCCGCGAGCAACAGCGCGAGGAACGTGACGGTGACCGCAATGCCGTACGACTGCACCTGCGCGGAGAGAAGCCACGTGCGGCCGTGTGACTTCGCCTGCTGGAGCGAGATCGGGTTCGCCGTCGCGCGCAACGCGACGCCGGTCTGCGCGAGCCCCTCCTTCGCCTGCCGGACGAAGTTCGCGATCGCGGCGACCCGCTTGCTCTGCGGCAGCTTCGCGAGCTCCTGCGACGTGCGGTCGAGCCCCATGACGTCGAACTGCCTGCCGACGAACTTCCCGTGGCCGCCCTGCAGCAGCAGCTTCACGAACTCGAGGTTGGCGGCGATGTAGCCGCCCTGGAGCTTCTGGTTGAGCTGGTAGACGAGCGACTGCACCTGCTGCGTCACGCGCGGAGCAAGACCGCCGCTCCCGGTCTTGAGAATGAGGTGCGGACTGACGACCGTCGTCTCGAGGTCGCCGAGGAAGCCGGGCGGAACAGTGATCGTCGCCACGACCTTGCCGTTGTCGAGCTCGCGCGCGGCCTCTGCGTCGGAGAGACGCACGAGCGTCACCTGCTTCGCGACGTCGTCGATCACCGTCTGGATGTGGAAGCGGTGGCCGCCGACGACGATCACCTGCGGCAGGTTGTCGTCGTCGACGAACGCGACCCGGGGCTTCGCCGCCGCGTAGCCGGCGACGAGGCCGACGAGCAGCGCGATGACGATCGGGTACGCGACGAGCGCGCCGAGCAGGAGCGGCGACCGGCGCAGCACGCGGAGGTCCTTCCGTAACAGAAGGAGAACGGCGTTCATCCGAAGGCCTCCGCGACCGTAAGCGAGACGACCCGGCCGTCCTGCAGCACGATCGTGCGGGTCGCATGCTCGATCTCCTCGAGGTTCTGCGTCGCGAAACAGACGGCGCCGCCCTCCTCGCGCAGCGCGTCGGCAACCTCCCAAACCCGGCGCCGCTGGCCGGGATCGAGGGAGGCGGTCGGCTCGTCGAGGAGCAGCACGCGCGGCTCGCCCAGCAGCGCGAGAGCGACGTTCAGGCGCTGGCGGTTGCCGACGGAGAGCTCGCCCGACGGCCGCTGCGCGTCGGGAAGCCCGAACCGTTCGAGCATCTGCGTCGCAGCGGCGCGTGCGTCACGGACGTTCTCGAGCTGCGCGAACAACTCGAGGTTCTCGCGCGCGGACAGCCGCGAGTAGTGCGCCGGGCGCTGCGGGACCCAGCCGACGCGCGCATGCGTCTCAACCGTGCCCTCGCTCGGGTCGATCGCGCCGGCGAGGATCGCAAGCAGCGTCGACTTGCCGGCGCCGTTGGCGCCGACGAGCGCGACCGTCTCCCCGGCGGCGAGCTCGAGATCCGTCGGCGCGAGCGCCTCGACGTCGCCGTAGCGGCGTGCGACGCGCAGCGCCCGCAGGAGCGGAGACGTCACGGCGCCGCGGATGCGGGCGGTGCGTCGGGCGGGAGGATGTCGACGTCGACTGCGATAGGCGCGTCGCTGTCCCACTTCTGGAGCTCGAGGCGCTCTGCGAAGAACTCCCACACCGCGCGCGCGGCAGAGAGGAGCGGAAGCGAGACGAGGATGCCTGGGAACCCGTAGATCTCGGCGCCGGCGAGGAGCCCGAAGATGACGAGCAGCGGGTGCAGCCGCAGCGTGCGCCCCATGACGTTCGGTACGACGAGGTGCCCCTCGAGCTGCTGGATGCCGAGGTAGAGCAGCGCCACCCACAGCGCCGAGATCGGATGCGTCACGAGCGCGTAGATCAAGGGCGGCAGCGCGCCGAGCCACGGGCCGACGTACGGGATCAGCTCGGTCACGCCCGCCCACGCGCCGAAGAGCAGCGCGTAGCGGCCGCCGTGCGGCAGCAGGCCCGTCATCCCGAGGATCCACACACCGATGCCCGAGCTCGCGCCGATGATGAGCGAGAGCAGAAGCTGGCCCTTCACGTAGCTCGCCAGTGCGTGCTCCATCCGCGTGATCAGCGGCTTGCTCCCCGGGTGCGGTGGGAACCGCCGGTCGACCGCGGCCGCGAGTCGTTGCATGTCGAGGAGCATGTAGATGGACACGACGACGATGAGCAGCGCGCTGAAGAGCAGCGACACGACCGCGAGCCCGGCTCCTTCAGCCCAGTTGAGCGCCTTCGTCGTGTACTTCTCGACGTCCTTCGTTCCGATCGAGTTGAGGAACTTGTTCCCGCTCTTCTCGACCTGGACCTGCTTCAGGTGATGCGCGTTCAGCCAGTGCTGCAGACGGGCGAGATCGTGATTCGCGCCCGTCTCGTGGGTTTGTCCGGAGACGATCGTAAAGTAGTTGTCGATCCGGTGACTGGCAGTGCGCGTCTGCTGCACGACAACAGTCGCCAGAGCGAGGACTGCGAGTGCGAGCGCTGCTGCAAACGCCAAGTAGACGACCGCGACCGCGAGCCCGCGCGGGATCCAGACCCTTCCCAATCCACGAACGAGCGGATTGAGGAGCAGGGCGATGAGCAGCGCCACGAGGAAGAGGAACACCACGTGACGCACGGCTCCCGCCACGACCCACACGAGCACGAGCACCAGCGGCAGCCCCACCAGCTGCACCCAGCGCGGGATCTCGATCCTCGACGCAGCGGGGCCTGTCGCCATCCGAGCGATCGTATCGCGGAGGTCAGCCGGATTCGGCGGGATTCCTGGGACTGGACGGAGGGCGCTCTGGCCCTCGAATGGGTAGAACCCCTGTTGAACGACCCACTGCCGTCCGATACGGTGCCGCTCGACATGCCGTCCTCGCGTCCCAGCAGGAGGCGGCGCGTCGAACGTCGGGAGGTGCGTGACGCGCGCCGAGCTCGGCGGTTCGCGCTGCTCATCCTGCTTGCCGTTGTCCTCGTCGTGGCTCTCGCTCTCACCGCGTTCGGTGGAGGGGCGTCGAACGGCGTCGCGAGGCTGTCCGTCGCACGTTCGATCGCGAGCGCGACGCAGCCGTATCCGCAGATCGTCGCCGTGCGCGGCCCCGTGCGCTTGCAGATGCCGGTCACGCAGAGCCAGACGACCGCCATCGGCTACCACTCGGCGAACGACGGCGCGCTCACGCTCGCGCCGCTCGGCCGCCAGGGCAACGAGGGCGTCGTCCAGCGCGTGTTCCACGCAGTCTTCGGCGGCTCCGGCGGCCATCCGGTGTGGTACCGGCTCGACGGCGGCGCACTCTCCGCGCTCGACGTCGGCGCCTTACCCGGGACCGACGTGTACTCACCAGTGGACGGGACGGTTGTCGGCATCGCACCCTTCGTCGTCGCCGGACGGCACTTCGGCTCGCAGATCGACATCCAGCCGCAGAACGCGCCGTCGCTCGTCGTCACGCTCACGCAGCTCCGCCCCGACGCAGCCCTTCGCGTCGGCAACGACGTCGTCAGCGGCCGCACGAAGGTCGGGATGGTGATCGACCTGTCGCGCGTCGAGCGCCAGGCGCTCGCGCGCTACACGAACGACGCGGGCGACCACGTCTCGGTCGAAGTGCGCGCGTCCGCGGCACTGGCCCTCAACTGAGAATCCTCTTCCTCGCAGACGTGTTCGGCGCGCCCGGCCGGCTCGCGGTCGAGGAGCGACTGCCCGGCCTGCGCAACGAGCTCGACGTCGACGTCTGCATCGTCAACGGCGAGAACATCGCCGACGGAGCGGGCATCACCGGCAAGCTCGCCGACCGGCTGCTCGCCGCAGGCGCCGACGTGATCACGCTCGGCAACCACGCGTTCAGGCGCGACGGCATCGGCGCGTACCTCGCGACAAGCGAGCTCGTGATCCGTCCCGCGAACGCGGGGTCGCAGCTTCCCGGCCGCGGCCTCGCGGTGGTCGAGGCGCGGAACGGCGTCCGAGTTGCGGTCATCAACCTGCTCGGCAATCTGTTCATCGACGCGGCGATGTCTCCGTGGGAAATGGTGGATGAGCTCGTCGACGAAGCGCGCGCTCAGGCGCCGGTCGTCGTCGTCGACTTCCACGCCGAGGCGACGAGCGAGAAGATCGCGCTCACGCGCTGGCTGGACGGACGCGTCACCGCTGTCATCGGGACGCACACGCACGTGCAGACGAACGATGCGCGCATCCTCCCGGGCGGGACCGCAGCGGTCAGCGACGCCGGGATGACCGGGCCGCACGACTCCGTGATCGGCGTGGTCGCCGAGCTCGCGATTCGCCGCATGCGCACGCGCCTGCCCGTGCGTTTCCAGCCGGCGGAAGGCGACGTCCGCATCGAAGGAGTCGTCGTCGACTGCACGGACGACGGCCGCGCGGAGCGGATCGAGCTACTCCGCGTCAACGTCTGACGTACAACTGAAATGAGTCCGCTTTAGGCGTCGCGCGCGAAGCCGACACCGAAGGCCGCAGCTAACGCGAAGCGTTAGCGGAGGCCGCACTAGCGGGCGGGGACGGCGGTAGCCGCCACCGCACGCGCAGAACCGAACCGTCGCCGACACTGATACGAGCTCGGCGGCTTCGCCGACGAGCGCTCCCGCGAAGCGGGAACCTCCCCAAGGCGAAGTGCGTCAGCACTTTCGCCTTAGCCAGCAGGCGGAGTGACCGCCCAGTGGCGGAAGTCCATCTGCTGCGCGGGGACACGCGTCCGTCTGAGCGCCGCGGGCGCGAGAACGGTGATGGCGGCGAAGGGGAAGAACCACGGGATGTACGTGTAGAGCCAGTAGGTCTGCACGAGCTCGAAGCCGGCCAGGAGCGCCGCGGTGAAAGCGGCGAGCTGGAGCGGCGACTTGCGGCGCGGGACGAACGCAACTGCGACCGCACCGATGACGAGCAGCACCTGGAGCACGCGTTGGACGAGGTGCAGGTTCGGCAGCCCGCGCGCGTGGTACTGCTGCCAGTCCCACAACGAGAACGGCGAGTCGCGGCCGACCTGGAACGCGACCGTGCGATCCCAGAAGATGCGGAGCTCGTGCAGCGGGCTCGGTTCCAGGAAAACGACGGAGAAGACCGCCACGGTGGTCACGGCGAACGCGAGCAGGAACCGCAGCGAGGGACGCCGGTCGGGATACGTCGCCCAAAGCGGCGCGACGATGAGCGACGCGAACTTGCTCCACCCGGACAGCGCGCTGAACACGCCGCGACCGGCCGGCGAGGACGCGAGCCAGAAGCCGAAGATGAGGAAGCACGGCATGATCGAGTCGTTCGTGTTCGAGTTGGACGCGTACTGCGTGAATGGATAGGCAGCCCACGCGAATGCGAGCATCGCGGCCAGTCGCGCACCTCCGAAGCGCAGGCCGACGAGGAACAGCCCGAGCATCGACAACAGGTCGAACAGGATCGACGTGAAGTGGACGGAGGGAAGGCTGTCCCACTTACCGCTCCACCCGAACGCGAGGAAGCCCGGGATGTACGCCTCGTACGCCGTCGGCCCATACGTGTCGCCCTGGGGGTTCGCCGACTCGCAGCGACCGTTCGTCTGGATGCGGTTGCGAATCTCGCCGGAGCTGTCAGCAGGACCGCAGGCAGGGCGGCTGTCCTCGACCGGGAAGTTCCCCCACGGCGCCTGCCCCTGGGAGACGATGCGCTGTGCGCCGATCACGCCGGAGTAGCCGACGTCGATGACGTTCGACGCCTCGACGTTGAGCCCGACGCGGAAGCCGGCGAGGAAGACGGCCGCCGCGAGCAGGAGCCACGTCGGCCAGAGCGCGCGCGACCCGGAGCCGCGACCGGTCACGCCGACCCAGATCCCACGCCCGATCACCCAGATGAGCGCCGGATAAAACAGCGGAACGGCGGTGAAGACGTTTCCGTGGTTGAAGAACCAGAGCGACGCCGTCGGCGACAGCAGCATGATGAGGTCGAGGTTCCGGAGCGAGAGCGGCCGCCGGAAGTTGCCGAGCCCGATCAGGAACGCGGCGCAGAACGCGCCCCAAATCCACGGGCTGTTGATCTTGTCGCCGCCGAACGCGCCCTTGACGCCGCGCAGCATCCCCCACGCCACCTGCGGCCCGGTCCAGAGGCTGACGACTGCGCCGCTCGCGTCGTCGACGGTCCCTTCCACCACCTCGCCCGCCTTGCTCCACCAGATCTTGACCGTCCACTGGTGCGTGGTCGCGTCGTACGTCTCTTCGTCGGTGAACCCGGTCTTCGGGTAGCGCGCGAGCCACGCATTCGCCTTGGGGTTGCTCTTGACGATCGCGAGCGCTTGTCCCTTCGTCAGCCGGGCGACGTTCGCGGTCGGCGCGAACGGCGTCTGGATGAGATGGCCGTGCGCGTCGTAGACGGGCGACGTGACGGTCGTCCCGGCGCGGGCGGCAGGCACGAGGGCAAACGCGCAGGCGAGGACGACGAGGAGACGGCGCGCCAACGCCGCCAAGGCTAGATCCTCATGAGTGGAGGTGCCGAAACGACCAGAGCTTGTTGCCGACGAAGTTCAGCGGCGTGACGACGGCGATCGCGATCGCCTGCCCGACGAGCTTCCCGGCGCCGACCGAGATGAGCAGGTCGAGCACGAGGAGGTTCGCGCCAAGGGATCCGAGCGAGACGATGAAGAAGCGCATGCCCTGCGCGGCCACACCGCGCCGCCGGTCGCGGAACGTCCAGAGGCGGTTCCACGTGTAGTTGCTCGTGACGGCGACGAGGAACGATCCGGTGGCCGCGAGGAGGTAGTGCAGCCCGAGATGCAGGAGCCCCGCATAGACGCCGAGGTTGATCCCGTATCCGACCGCGCCGACGACGCAGAACTTGCCGAGCTGCTCCCAGTTGTGCCGAGCGCGGAGTGCACCGGTGACGTCGACCATCACCGACACGGTACGGTCAAGCCGCGGTCGCCGCCGCGGCGGCGAACGAGGAGCCGGCGGCCAGGACGCGATCGCGCCGTCCGTCCCGCTTCAGCTCCAACTCGATCACGTCGCCGTTCGGGGCGACCCACATGTCCACGAGCGTCCCCGCCGGAGCGCCGCCGCGTTCGATCTCGGTGCCGAGGAGCGACCGGAACGAGGCGCCCCGCTTGCGATAGAAGCCGACGTCGTCGAGCAGCATCAGCGCCGAGGCGACGGCGATGACGTCCTCGGCCGGCTGCGACGCGGCGAAGGGCAGGAAGCGCGAAGCCTCGTCGCCGCTCTCCACCACGAAGCCGAGGAGACGGCGGCCGGCAGCGTCGAGCAGGAGGTCGACGGGCCGCCCCAGGAGGATGCCGTGCAGCCGAACGGGAGTGCCGAGCAAACCGGCCGCGGAACGTGACCCCATGGCGAGATCCTTCCTATCCGAGTGGACGCTAGGCAAACGCGACCTGAATCAGCGCCCGTCGAACCCCTCGGCGCCGATGAGCGGCACGAACCGGCAAGGCACGGTCCTGAGCACCGCCGGGCCTTCCGGCGTTCGCACGACCACCTGGAGGAGCTGTTCCCACCGGTTCCCGACGGGCACGACAAGGCGGCCGCGCATCTCGAGCTGCTCGTACAAGGCTTCGGGCAAGTTCGGCGCGGCGGCCGCGACCGCGATCGCGGCGAACGGCGCGTGTTCCGGTAGACCGCGGCTGCCGTCGCCGACGTGCACGTGCACGCGGTCGCCGTACCCCGCAGCATCGAGCAGCTCGCGCGCGTGGTCGGCGAGCGCCGCGATCCGCTCGATCGAGTGCACCTCGCCGGCGAGCTCGGCGAGCACCGCGGCCTGGTAGCCGGAGCCGGCGCCGACATCGAGGACGCGCTCAGTGCCGTGCAGCCCGAGCTCCTCGCAGATGCGCGCCACCATGTACGGCTGCGAGATCGTCTGACCCTCGCCGATGGGCAGCGCCGCGTCGGCATATGCACGGCCGTGCAGCTCGGGTGGCACGAACAGCTCGCGCGGAACGCGTTCCATGGCGGCGAGCACGCGCTCGTCGACGATGCCGCGCGCGCGCAGCTGTCGTTCGACCATCGCGTGACGCTCAGCGAGCATCGGCGGTGACGCCGACGCCGAAGTGCTCGCGCACCGCGGGCGTGATGTCGTTGATGCGGCGGACCTCGGCGTCGACGCCGATCGTGAGCAGCGGAACGGTCGAGTCCCCGGCCACGAGCGAGCCGTGGCTCCCGCCGCCCGCGTGGTGGCGTCCGCCGAGATCGGTGAACTCCCACCCCTCGGTGGCCGACACGAGCAGCTCGCCGGCATTCGGGTTCGCCAGCGCCGACCAGGAGCGTGCGAGCGCGTCCGGATGGTCGAGGATCGTCGCGTCACCTGCCGTCTCCCAGCCGTCATCAGCGGGCCGGAAGCGGAGCTCCTCGCCTTCGCGGCGTGCGACGGCGTCCTCGCCCTCGCGGCGCAAGGTCACCTCGACCGACGGCTCCGTGTCCAGCCGTACTGCGAGCGCAGCCGCGTCCACCCGCGCGTTCCGGCGCAGATAGAGCTGCCCGGCCCGGTTCGAGGCCGTGACGATGACGTCACGCTCGAGCGACGCGAACGGCGTCTGCAGCCGCGCGGTGCGATCGACCGTCGTCTGCCCGTGATCCGACGCGAGCACGACCGCGTAGCGCTCGAGAAACGCGTCGCCGCCGCCGGCTGCGTCGAGCAGGCTCTGCACGGCTGCGTCGATCCGCGCGAGCGCGACGTCCTCCGCGCCCTCCGGGCCGTGCACGTGCGAGGAGTAGTCGAAGTCGGAAAGGTAGTACGCGAGGAAGTCGAAGCCGTCGCGCGTCACGAGCCAACGCCCGACCGCGGAGGCGTACGCGTCGGTCGATCCGCCGGCGCGGTTGTGCACCGCGAACGGCGCACCCGTCTGGTCGGACTCGAACAGGCCGTAGAAGTAGAACCGCTTCGGGCCGTACGCCGGCTTCGTCACCCACGGCAGCGTGGGCAGGTAGCGCGTGCGGCCGCGGTAGCACGTGATGTTCACCGCTGCGGCGACAAGGCCGGCGTCGTCGATCGCCTCGTACACGGTGGTCACGTCGGGCGAGAGGTGCTGCTGATTGATGTTGTAGATCGTGTCGGTGAGCGACTGCGTGATGCCTACTGCGCGCACCGCCGAGAACGACGATCCGTACTCGACGATGCGCCGCTCGCCGCGATGCCACCAGACGAGGTGAGGGATGTGATGCACGCCGGGGCCGGCGCCGGTCGCGATCGACGACAGGCACACCGGTGTCAGTGAAGGGAACACCGAGGTGCCGCGGCGGTAGTCGCCGTGCGCGGCGAGGAACGCGAGCGCCGGCGCGCGACCGTCGGCGGCGCGCTCGAACGCCTCGGGAGTCATCCCGTCGACGACGATCAGAACGAGCTTTTTCGTCGGCACTAGTCCTTCGCGAGCGTGCGCAGTCCGGCGTATGTCTCGGGCGCTCGGCGGCGAAGCCGGGCGGCGAGCACGGGAAGTGCGATCGCCTCGAGGTATCCGAGCGCGGGCACCCAGGCGAGCCCGCCCGCAGCGAGCGCAGCTCCCGCCACGATGACGGCGGTCCCACCCCTCGTCCCGCCGCGACGTAACGCGCCGCGCACGACCTGAAAGGCGCCGACCGAGCCCAGCGCGCCGCCGACGACTCCAGCGACGATGTCGCCCCAGCCACCCGACTGCCAGGCGTCGATCCCATAGCCGAGAGCGGCGCCGGCGACTGCGGCGAGGACGGCAATGCCGACGAGCGCGACCCGCAGCGCACCCGTGAGCAACACGCCGGCGGCTGCGCCGAGCCCGGCCGCAACACCGATCCAGTACCAGGCGCCCATCGCCGTCAGTCTAGTGACGTACCTCCTGGGGACGATCGCGCGTTGTAGTCGGGATGGAACGCACAGTTCTCGTCTTCTTCACCTCACAGCGATCGGGGCCCGCGCGGCGCATGGAGAGCCTGCTCGCGCACATCGCGCGCAAGGAGCGCGAGCACCTCGCGGTGAAGAAGGTCGACGTCGACGAGCGGCCCGACATCGCCGCGCGCTTCCGCGTCGGCGCCGTCCCGGCGCTCGCACTCGTGCAGAACCGCCGCGTCGTCGCTCGTCTCGACGGGCGCGTGACGACGCCGCGAATCGAAGAGATGCTCGATTCGCACCTACGCGCGATCGCGTAGCCGGTCGATCACCGCCAGACCGAAGTCGGCGGCGCGCTTGCCGTCGATCACGCGGTGGTCGAACGTGACCGAGACGTTCCCCATTCGCCGTGCGACGATCTCGCCGTCGCGCACGACGGCGCGGTCCTCGATGCGATGGATGCCGAGGATCGCAACCTCCGGATGGTTCAGCAACGTCGTCGTGAAGAGCCCGGCAGAGCGGCCCGCACTCGTCACGGTAAACGTTCCGCCGCGCAGGTCCTCGGGCGCGAGCGTTCCGGCGTGCGCTGCCTCGGCGAGGCGACGAACATCGGCGTCGAGCTCCTCGAGCGTCCGCGAGTCGCAGTCGCGCGCGACCGGGACGACGAGCCCCTGCTCGGTCTGCACGGCGATGCCGATGTCGTACCGGTCGAGGTAGACGAGGTCGCCGTCCTCGACGCGCGCGTTCAACTCGGGGAACTCCTGCAGCGACGCCGCGCATGCCTTCAGCACGAGCGGCACGAGCAGCTTCAGGTCGACACCGGTGAAGTCGCACTCCTCGACCCACGTGACCGTGGGCACCGAGTGCGCCTTCGTCAGGTGCTCGAACATCTGCCGCTTGACGCCGCGCAGCGGCTCGCGCCGTCCCTCCTTCGGGCCGGCGGCAGCGCGCACGTCCTGCTCGGTGATGCGACCTTGCGGCCCTGTGCCGATGAGCGCGTCGAGGTCGACGCCGAGCTCTTTGGCGAGACTCCGAACCAGTGGCGTAGCACGGGCAGGTACCTGGTTCGGCGCAGCCGTACCAGGTACCGGTCTCTCGCCTCCACCACCAATGACGACGAGCACCGTCCCGACCGGGACGACCTCGCCCTCGCCGACGAGGATCTTCGACACCGTGCCTGCCGCGGGCGACGGGATCTCGACCGTCGTCTTGTCGGTCGCGATCTCGACGAGCGGATCGTCCTCCGCGATCTCCTGGCCCTCGGCGACGAGCCAGCGCGCGATCTCCCCCTCGGTCAGGCCCTCACCGAGGTCGGGCAGCTTGAACTCGTAGCTCACGCGCGGAGTATGGCGTGAACGCCCTTCGCCACGTTCACGACCTGCGTCACGTGCAGGTCGACCGAAACGCTCGCGAGCGCAAGTGCTTCGGCTCGCGAAACGCCGAGCTCGCGCTCCATCAGGTCGAGCATTGTCGCGGTGGCAAGTGACGCGGCGGCGTCGAGATCCTCGTCGAAGCCGAAGGCGATCCAGGCGTCGGCGGTTCGCGCGATCGGCATGCGCAGCTCGAGGTCGCTCACGTCGAGCGTCAAGGTCGCGCGCTCGAGCGGGCACTCGATCGCAGTTCCCGACACCTCTCCGTCGCCCTGCGCGCCGTGGCAGTCGCCGGCCATCAGCAGTGCGCCGTCGACCGGGATCGGGAGATAGAGCGTCGTGCCGGCGACGAGCAGCTTGCAGTCGATGTTCCCGCCCCAGCGCCGCGGCGGGATCGTCGAATGCTTTCCCGGGTCGGGCGGCGACATGCCGATGACGCCGAGGAACGGCGCGGATGGAACGGCGTGCGTGCGCATGCGCCATGTGCCGCCGTCGAGCTGCCACTCGAAGCGCTCGCCGTCCCCGAACGTCTCGCCCCAACCGCGCGGCGTCACCTCGTCGACGCGGACGACAAGCGTCTGGCCTGCGCGTGCGCCGCGCACCTCGAACGGGCCGGCGAGCGCGTGGCCGCCGCCCTCCGGCCGCGTCGATTCGTCACCCGGGTCCCAGTGCCATCCCGCGTTGAACGCGTGGAACGAGACGGGCTCTCCCGGCGCGACCGACGCTTCCGGCTCGTAGTCGAGGCAGAAGAAGCCCTTCACGCCGGTGGCTCCTGGATCCACGCGTCCGGCGGCGCGATGAGGACGCGCATGCCGATCCGCCGTCCCTCGTCGTCGCGGAACTCCCAGATCGCGACTGCCTGCTCGTCGCCGCGGAGCTCGGGCGCGAACGTCGCCGGCACGTAGCCCGCCTGCACGCGCCGGTCGGCGTCCCAGATCCCGACCGCGTCCGGATCGTGCTTGTTGTCCGGCTCGGGGACGAGCGCCACCCGGCGTCCCGGTGCGAAGGCATCGTCCTGTATCGCATCCGAGCGGTGCGAGACGCCGGCGACCTTCACCACGAGCAGGCGCGGATCGCGGAACGACATCGCCTCGCCCGTGGCCGCGTTGCGCAGCCAGAAGCCCGACTCGCCGGGCTCGAGCCAGATGCGCAGGCGGTCGGGTTCAGAACTCGATAAGTCGCCGGACTGCATGGGAGATCCGCTCGACCGACGGCATATACATGTCTTCGATCTTCCAGTACGGATAGGGGACGTCGAAGCCGGTGACGCGCAGCACGGGGCCGCGCAGGTCGAGGATGGCCTTCTCGGCGAGGATGGCCGCGAGCTCCGCGCCGAAGCCGACCGTGCGCGGCGCCTCCTGCACGATGACGACGCGACCCGTCTTCCCGGCCGAGGCGAGCAGCGCCTCCTCGTCCAGCGGACGCAGCGAGCGCACGTCGAGCACCTCGCACGAGGCCTCACCCTGCAGCGCCTCCGCCGTGCGCAGGCACATCGGCACCATGGCGCCGTAGGCGACGAGCGTGACGTCGGTTCCCTCGCGCGCAATGCGCGCCTTGCCGAGCGGGACGACGTGCTCGCCGTCCGGAACCTCGCCGCGCTCGGTGCGATAGATCACCTTCGGCTCCAGGATCACCACTGGGTCCGGGTCGCGGATCGCCGCCGCGAGCAAGCCCTTCGCGTCCGCCGGCGTGGACGGGATCGCGACCTTGATCCCCGGCGTGTGCACGTAGTACGTCTCCGGCGAGTCGTCGTGCAGCTCCGGGGCGCGCACGCCGCCGCCGTACGGCATGCGCACCGTGATCGGAAATTCCATCGTCCCGCCCGTGCGCCAGCGGTAGCGCCCCACGTGCGTGATCAGCTGGTCGAGGCACGGATACGAGAACGCGTCGTACTGCATCTCGCACACCGGCCGCCACCCCGCCATGCACAGGCCGACCGCGGCGCCGAGGATCCCAGCCTCCGCCAGCGGCGTGTCCACGCAGCGGTTCTCGCCGAAGCGATCAAGCAACCCCGCGGTCGCACGGAACACGCCGCCGGCACGGCCGACGTCCTCGCCCAGCACCATCACCGATTCGTCACGCGCCAGCTCGACGTGCAACGCATCGTTCACCGCCTCGACGAGGAGCTTCTCAGTCAATCCAGCCCTCCCGCAGGTTCGGCGGCGGAATGACATATGCGTTCTCGAACAGCAGCTCGGGATCCGGATCGGGCTCTGCTTCCGCAGCAGTGATGCCTGCGCGCATCGCGTCGGCCGCTTCCGACTTGATCTCGGCCTCGAGCTCGTCGCCGAGGACACCGAGGCGGCGGAGGTAGCGCTCGTACCGGCCGAGGCACTCGTTCTTCTTCTCCTGCTCGACGCGCTCGAGGTCGATGTACGCGCGCGGATCGTCCGCGGTCGCGTGCGGCGCGGCGCGATATGTCACCGCCTCGATGAACGACGGGCCTTCGCCGGCACGTGCGCGCTCGACGGCCTCGCGCGTCGCTTCGTACACGGCGAGCACGTCCCCGCCGTCGACGCGCGTGCCCGGCATGCCGTAGCCGACCGCTTTGTCCGCCAGCGTCTCGGCGCGCGTCTGCGCCGACAGCGGCGTGGAGATCGCCCACTGGTTGTTGTTGCAGAAGAGGATGAGCGGCGCCTGCATGACGGCGGCGAAGTTCGCGCCTTCGTGGAACGCGCCCTCGCTCGTGGCGCCGTCGCCGAAGTACACGATCGCGCACGCGGCCTCGCCCTTCAGCTTCTTCCCCCACGCGAGCCCCGCGGCGTGCGGCACGTGTGTCGCGATCGGCACGCAGATCGACGCGACGTTGTACTCCGACGGATTCCACCAGCCGGCGGGATGGCCGCGCCACCAGTGCAGCACCGTCGCCGGCGGCATCCCGCGCAGTAGGCCGATCGCCGACTCGCGATAGCTCGGGAAGATCCAGTCCTCTCGCGCAAGCGCGTGCACCGAGCCGGCCTGCATCGCCTCGTGATTCCAGAAGATCGCGTACGTCCCGATGCGGCCCTGCCGGTGATAGACGAGCGAGCGCTCGTCGTACGTGCGCAGCAGCACCATCGAGCGGTAGAGGTCGAGCAGCTCCTGCTCGCCGACACCGTCGAGCTCGCGGTCCTCGTCGATGACCCGGCGGAGCTCGGGCTCGCCGTGTGCGACCTGTGCCATCCCGCCGGAAGCCTAATGGCGCTACACGAACACGGAGACGGCGCCTCGTTCGGCCTCGAAGACGGCCTCCACGACGTCGCCGAGATCCTCGCCGTCCGCCTGCAGGGGCATCGGCTCGTCGCACACGATCTCCACCCGGTCGAGGTCGTGCCCGTACAGCGTGTTCTGCCGCCCGTGGCTGTGCCCGGAGAGGATCTCGAACGCGAACGGGACGAGCGAGCGCCGCCGGACGCGCACCGGAGCGACAAGGTCGAGGCCGAGCTCGAACTGCGCCTCCGACGCGATGGGCAGCGGCAGCCGCTTCATGTACGTGTACGGGCTGCCGTTGGCGACGAACGCAAAGGCTGCGCGCCCGAAGTCCTTCACCTCGAGCACCGGCTCCATGTGTCCGAGCCGGGCGCCGAGCGAGCGGACGACCGAGATCGCGAACGCGAGATCGCCGGGACGCTTGCCCTCGTCGCTGCGGCCCATGCGGTCGACGCGCCGGACCGCCTCCGCATCGATGCCGATTCCGGCGCCGAACGCGAAGCGGCGGCCGTTCACGCGACCGACGGTGATGCGCCGCGTCCGCCCGGCCTCGATCGTCACGGCGAGCCGCCGAGCAGCGTGGGTCGGGTCCGGCGGCATGCCGAGCGCACGCGCAAGCACGCTCGTCCCTCCACCCGGCAGGAAGCCGATCGGCACGTCGCGCACGAGCCCGTTGAGCGCCTCGTTGAAGCCACCGTCGCCGGAGAAGACGACGATCGCTTCGGCTCCGCCGTCGACCGCTGCGGTGACGAGCTCCGTCGCGTGACCTGGCCGCTCGGTGAGCTGGACGGTCAGCTCGACGACACGCTCGAGCTCGGCCTGGACGGCCGCGAGCTTCGCCTGCGTGACTCGCGTGGCGAACGGATTGACAACCAGCGTGACGGGAGTCAGGCCATCAGTGAATCACGACGGCGCCATGCGTGAGCACGCCGCCGAGCCATGCGCCGTGTGACCAGTCGAGCCGGAAGACATCCCGCCGGCCGCCGTCGACGGCGAGCGCCGTGAAGTGGACGCGATTCCCGGAGGCGAGCCCGATGCCTCGGATGAGCACTGACCGGGACGCCCAGCGCATCGACGTGAGCCGAAGCGCCCTGAAGACCGGCGTCCCGCCGCGCACGAGGACGATCTTGTTCCCCGGCCCGGCGGCGAAGTCGACCCGGAAGCTCCCTGCCGGCGTCACGCCGAGGGCCTGGACGAACCGGTACCGCACCGCCCGAATGCCTGCGACGCCGCTGAGGCCGGCGGCCGGGACGACGTCGGGTGAGAGCGCCTGGCCGCCCGGCTGCGGCGACTGGCCGGCGAGCGCGGGCGCGGCGAGCGCGAGCGCGAAGACGAGGACGAGAGCGAGGCGCTTCATGGCCCGTCAACGCGAGACGGGCCTCGGCGGTTACGGGGTGGCGTACCCGCGCATGCCGTCCACGAGGAGCGCGGTGAAGCGATCGGCGAGCCCATCGGTGTCCGGGCCGGGCCGGAGCCACGTGTACGCCCAGTTCACGGCCGAGAGCGCAAGGAGCGCAGCGGTGGCGTCGTCGAGGTCGGTGCGCAGCTCACCGCGTTCGCGGCCCTCGCGGAAGAGTGCGCGGAACCGCTCCTCGTACCGCCGTCGCTCGGCGATGAACTCGTCCCGCCGCTCGCCTTCGAGGTAGCGCCACTCCCGGATGAAGACGGTGGCCACATCGAGCTGCTCCGAGACGACGCGCAGGTGCGCGCGCAGTGCAGCGCGGATGCGGTCGACGACCGGGCCTTCCTCGGGAACGGTGTCGAGGCCGGCGTGGAACGCGGTCGCGCCCTCGCTCGCCACCGCCCAGAGCAGGTCGGCTTTCGACTCGATGTGCGCATAGAGGGAGCCCTTCTGGACGCCGAGCGCCTGGGCGAGGTCGCCGATCGAGGTGCCGTGGTAGCCCTTCTCGGCGAAGAGCCGGGCGGCGGCGCGGGTCAGCTCGGTCCGGCGGGCGCTCATCTAGACTTAGGCTAACGATCGTTCGGTCCGAAGGGAGCCATGGCTGCTGTAGAGATACCCCAGGATGAGCAGGCATTTCTCGCGTACGTCCAGGCCGGCGGCCAGGTGGAGACGGCCGACTGGATGCCGGACGACTACCGGGCGAAGCTCGTGAAGTTCATCGAGATGCACGGCAACTCCGAGCTCATGGGCGTTCTGCCCGAGCGCGAGTGGATCCTCCGTGCGCCGACGCTCCAGCGCAAGCTCGCGCTCACGGCGAAGGTGCAGGACGAGGTCGGGCACGCGCAGCTCATCTACCGCGTCGTCGAGGACCTCGGCAAGCCGCGCGAGCGCTGCCTCGCCGACCTCGTCGACGGGAAGGCGAAGTTCCACAACGTCTTCCATTACCCGACGAAGACCTGGGGCGACGTCGGCGTCATCGCGTGGCTCGTCGACGCCGCCGCGATCATCAGTCAGAAGGCGTTGCTCAAGTGCTCGTACGCGCCGTACGCGCGGATCATGAAGAAGATCTGCTGGGAGGAGTCGTTCCACATCCTTCACGGCCGCGACGTCATCCTCGCCATGGTCACCGGCACGCCCGCGCAGTTCGAGCTCGTGCAGGAGGCGCTCAATCGGTGGTGGGGCCCGCTGATGCAGTTCCACGGCAACCCGATCCCGAAGGAAGAGGACCCGATGTACCTGTGGCGCATCAAGTCGCAGGGGAACGAGGAGGCGCGACAGCAGTTCCTCGAGGGCTACGTGCCGCAGATCTGGGAGCTCGGGCTCACGGTTCCCGACACGAAGTTGCGCCGCCGCGAGGACGGCACGTGGGAGTACGGCGAGCCCGACTGGGACGAGCTCATGCACGTGGTCACCGGTCACGGGCCGAAGACCGACGAGCGGCTCGCGTTCCGCCGCCGGTTCCTCGACCAGGAGCAGTGGGTGCGCGACGCGGTTCTCGCCGCATGATCTACGAGGTCTTTCGCCGAGAACGGAAAGGCCAGGCGTTCGAGCACGCCGGCTCGGTCGTCGCGCCCGACACGGAGTTCGCCGAGGCGTGGGCGCGCGAGCAGTACGGCCGCCGCGGCGAATCGGTCGCGCTGTGGCTCGTCCCGCGCGACGCCATCCACGACGTCGAGGACTGGGCGGACGAGTTCGACCTCAAGTACCGGCGCGTCGACGGCTACTCGATCAAGGCAAGGTTGAAGGAGGCCCGTGAACGAGCTGCTGCTCGGGCTGGCTGACGACGAGCTCGTCATCGGCTGGCGCGACTCGGAGTGGACGGGCATCGCGCCGCTGCTTGAGGAGGACGTCGCGTTCTCGTCCATCGCGCAGAACGAGATCGGTCATGCGCGCGCCGTGTACGAGCGGCTCACCGACGACGCGGACGCGCTCGCGTTCGATCGCTCGCTGGATGAGTACCGCTGCGCGCCGCTCGTCGAGCTGCGCCTGCTGGATTGGGGGCGCACGATCGCGCGACGCTGGCTGTATGAGGTCGCGGACGAGATCCGCATTACCGCATTGATGGAGGATCCCGACGTCGGCGGGCTCGCGGCGAAGATCAATCGTGAGGAGGCGTATCACCGCATGCACGCGGAGATGTGGCGCGAGCGGCTGCGCGACGAGCCGCGCTTCCGCGACGCGGTGACGGAGCTGTGGCCGTACGCGCTCGGCGTCGTGCTTCCCGCACAGCGCGAGGCGCTCGCGGCGCGCGTTGCGCTCGACGAGGTCGAGGCGGTCGAGCGCGGCTCGCACACGGATGACTTCGCGCCGCTGTGGGACGAGATGACGATGGTGCGCCGCTCGGCGCCGGTCGGCTCGCAATGGTGACCGCCGACCAGGTGTGGGCGGCGCTCGAGGAGATCCCCGATCCGGAGATCCCGGTCGTGTCGCTCGTCGACCTCGGTGTCATCCGTTCGGTCGACGTCTCGGAGGGACATGTCCACGTGGAGTTCACGCCCACGTTCCTCGGCTGTCCGGCGCTCGAGTTCATGAAGCGTGCGATCGAGGACAAGGTGCCCGGCGCGAACGTCGAAGTCATCCAGGACGACTCGTGGTCGACGGACAAGATCACGGCCGTGGGGCGCGAGAAGCTGCGCGCAGCCGGCTTCGCGCCACCGGCGCCGCGCCTGGTGCAGATCCAGGCGCAGGTGCACCGCTGCCCGTACTGCGGCTCGACGGACACGAAGCTCGAGAACATCTTCGGCCCGACGCCGTGCCGGTCGCTCCGCTATTGCGAGAGCTGCCGGCAGCCGTTCGAGCAGTTCAAGACGATCTAGCCGGCGTAGCTACGCACTGGGTTGCGACGATCCTGCGCTCGCCGATCCGGATTGAGTGCTGGCATGTAGGACGGCCGTCAGCGCTTTGGCATTGCGCCGCGTGAGGCCTGGACACTTGATGGGCTCACCGGAGCCGACGTTGACTCGGACAACGCTCGAGCCGGGATTCAAGTAGTTGAGACTCACGTCGACATTCGTGATCTTCGAACGTGGAATGCGATTGTGACGCCGCCGGACGACGCCCCATCGGATGGTCAAGGCATCATCGGAAACCTCGTAGCTCCGAGTAAGCCTCGATAGTCCGTGCCACCAGCTTGGCTTGAACTTTTCCATCGGCATGCTCCTCTCGAAGGCCGCGGCCATCGAGTCTACGATGCGTCCACCGATGTCACAATCGATCGCCGCGAGGATAAGCTCCAAATCGATGACGATCGAGATTCTGTACTGCCCCGTCTGAAGCGGTTACGACCGGCGGGCCGCGAGTCTCGCGGCCGAGCTACGGGAACACGGTTTCGACGCCACCGCACGCGAAGGCGCGAAGAGCCAGTACGACGTCATCGCCGACGGCGAGACGATCTACTCGAAGGAACAGGAGCACCGCTTCCCCGAGGACGGGGAAGTGCTCGCGCTCCTCAGTTCCCGCTGAAGCTCGCGGGGCGCTTCTCGGCGAACGCCGCGACGCCCTCGCGGAAGTCGTTCGTCTGCACCGCCGCAGCCTGTAGCTGCGCCTCCAGCTCGAGCTGCTCCTCGAGCGTCGCGTTGTCGGCGTGGTCGAACAGGCGCTTCGTCATCCCGACCGCCCGCGTCGGCATCGCCGCGTAGGTCGCGGCGAGCTCCGCGGTTCGCGCGGCGAAGGCATCCGCCTCGACCACCTCCGAGACGAGCCCCCACGCGTGCGCCTCCGCCGCCGTCAGCCGGCGGTTGGACGACATCCACTCGAACGCGCGCGGCGCGCCGAGCAAGCGGTGGATGAAGAACGTGCCGCCGGAGTCGGGCACGAGGCCGATGCCGATGAAACCAGGCACGAAGATGGCGTTGTCGGCGGCGATGCGGATGTCGCACGCGCACGCGAGCGACAGTCCGGCGCCGGCGCACGGGCCGTTCACCGCCGCGATGACAGGCTTCTCGAGCGCGCGGATGGCGAGCACGTTCGGGTGGTACGTCGCGCGCAGGCTGTCGCCGACGTTCGGCATGTCGGTGAACTCGGTCAGGTCCTGCCCGGCGGAGAAGCCGCGGCCGGCGCCGGTGATGACCACGGCGCGCACCTCGGGATCGCGCGCCTCCTTCAACGCGTCGCGCAGACCGGCGTGGAGCGCGCGGTTGAACGCGTTCATCACGTCCGGCCGGTTGAGCGTGATCGTCTGCACCGCGCCCTCGCGCGTCACCTCGACCTCGGCCATGCGACGGACACTAAGGCATCGCTTGCGATGCCGACCATAAGAGGTCGGCCCGGCTTTGCCGGGGCGACCGANNCGGCTTCGCCGGCGCGCCGCTCAGCCGGCTGCGACCGTCGACGCAGCGATCCCGGACAACGCCGTGAAATCGGCGGCGGTCATCTGGTCGCCGAGGAAGACGGAGAAGCCGAGCGTGCCGAGGTTCTGCAGCAGCGGCACGTACTTCGCTGCCGGGTAGTTGTGGTAGACGCCGATGACGGGATGAACTTCGTCGAGCGGCCACCCCGCGCGCTGGGCATGCGCGACCGTGAGGTCGGGCCTGTAGCCCGGGTACTGGTTGTAGTACGCCTCCGGCAGGAGGTCGAAGCCGCCGCTCCGCCACGCGTTGAAGTCGATCGGCAGCACGTACGGCGCCTTCGCCGCGCCGAGCGTGACGAGCGCGGAAGGGATCGTCGGCTGGAGCGCACGGAACGCGCGCACGAACATCGACGAGCGCCAGTAGCCGTTCGTGTGCTTCATCTTCTCGTAGGGCCCTTCGGCGTCGGCGATGTAGAAGTCGAAGCCGTAGTTCCGAATGGCGAGATCGGCGACCGCAGCGCTCGCGATCGGGTTCAGGCCTTCCGCGCCCCACGCGCCGACTTCGAGGCCGTTGTCGCGCATGAT
>PLJC01000007.1 GCA_003139545.1 Actinomycetota bacterium | reverse complement strand
CCGCGACGATGCGCCGCTTGCCGAGTCGGCGCGCGAGCACGGCCTGACCGAGCGCGTTGTTCAGCTTGTGGGCGCCCGTGTGGAGGAGGTCCTCGCGCTTGAGGTAGATGCGCTTGCCGGGCGCGAACCGCTCGATCAGCGTGAGGGGCGTCGGCCGGCCGGCGTACGACGTGAGGAGGTGGTGCAGCTCTGCGTGGAACGCGTCGTCCTCCTGCGCGGCCTCCCAGCCGGCGGTGAGCTCGTCGAGCGCGGGGATGAGCGTCTCGGGGACGTAGCGCCCGCCGTACGCGCCGAATGTCGTCGTCATGCGTGCGCCTCCTCCACGAATGCCTTCACCTTGGCGTGATCCTTGATCCCCGGCGCCGCCTCGAGCCGCGACGCGGCATCGACGGCCCACGGGTGCACCGCGTCGATGGCGGCGCGGACGTTGTCGGGGCCGAGTTTGCCGGCGAGGACGAGCCGGCCGCTTACCGCGGCTGCGTGCTCCAGGTGCTCTGGGTCGCAGCCCTCCCAGGGCAGATCGGCAACGCTCGCGACGCGCTCGCCGTCACGGAGCAGGACGGCGTCGCGGCCGCGCACCTGTCCCTCCTCGTGCTCGTACAGCTGCACGAGGTCGGCGCCGCGCTCTTCCGGCTCGCCGACAAAGACGGCGACGGAGAGCACGGTGTCGGGCACCGACAGAACGGTGGGCGCGCGGCGCGGCGAGCCCTCCACGAAGATGAACCCGGTGAGGTCGGCGCCGGCCTCGACGGCGGCGTCGACATCCTCCTGCCGTGTCAGCCCGCATACCTTCACGAGCGGACGCGAGACGAGGTCGCGCAGCTTCGCGCCCGGGTCGGCCGCCTGCATGAGCGACGTGCCGACGAGGACAGCATCGGCGCCGGCGAGCTCCGCTGCAGCTCCTTGGGCACGCGAATGGATCGCGCTCTCTGCGATCACGACGTCGGCCTTCGCCCGCGCGACGAGCGCGAGCTGGGCGTTGCGGTCGATCGCGAACGTCGACAGGTCGCGCGCGTTGACACCGACGATGCGAGCCTCGAGGCGGTGGGCGCGCTCGAGCTCGGCATCGTCGTGCGCCTCGACGAGCGTGTCGAGGCCGATGCCGTCGGCGTAGCGCATGAGGCGCGCCGCCGTGTCGTCGTCGAGGTCGCGCAGGATGAGGAGCGCCGCGTCGGCGCCCGCCTCGCGCAGCTCGCGCAGGTGCTCCTCGGTCGAGAAGAAGCCCTTCGCGAGCAACGGCACGTCGGTGACCGCGCGCGCCGCACGCAAGTCGTCGATCGTGCCTGCGAAGCGCTCGTCGACGAGCACCGAGATCGCGTTCGCGCCATTCTGCGAATACGCGCGCACGATGTCCTCGACTCGCGCGTCCGGGCGGATGTCGCCCATCGAGGGCGAGCGCCGCTTGAACTCCGCGACCGCGGCGAGCCCCGGTGCGCTCAGTGCGTCTCTGAATCTCATGCCTGGGAGAACTCCACGAGCTGCTGCAGGCGCGCCGCGGCCGCGCCGGAATCGATCGCCTCGCGCGCCAGTGCGATGCCCTCGCGCAGATTCTCCGCGTGGCCGGCTGCGGCGATGCCGCCGGCGGCGTTGAGGATGACGGCGGAGCGATGGCCACCCGGCGAGCCGGAAAGGACGGCGCGCAGCGCAGCCGCGTTCGTCTCCGGGTCGCCGCCACGCAGCTCGACCGGGTCGCAGCGTTCGATGCCGAGATCGAGCGGGTCGAGCTCGTACTCGCGCACCGATCCGTTCTCGACCTCGCAGACGAGATTGGGGCCGCATGGCGAGAGCTCATCGATACCGCCCGCGCCGTGGACGACGTAGGCGCGCTCCGCTCCGAGCTGGACGAGTGCGTCCGCGAGCGTGCGCGTCAGCTCGGGCGAGTACACGCCGAGCATGAGCGCGCGGGCACCGGCGGGGTTCGTCAGCGGGCCGAGCACATTGAACACGGTACGCGTCGCCAGCTCGCGCCGGACGGGCGCTGCGTGCTTCATCGCCGGGTGGTGCGCCTGCGCGAACAGGAAGCCGAAGCCGAGCTCGTCGATCGACCGCTCGATCCGCTCCGGCGGCAGCTCGAGACGGAAACCGAGCGCCTCGAGGACGTCTGCGGCGCCGCTCGCCGATGACGCGGCGCGGTTGCCGTGCTTCGCGATCGCGGCCCCTGCACCCGCGGCAACCAAGGCGGCCGCGGTGGAGATGTTGTACGTGTTCGCGCCGTCGCCGCCCGTGCCGACGATGTCGACGAGGTCGTCGCGCTTCGGGTTGACACGCAGCACGTGCTCGCGCATGGCCTCCGCGCAGCCGGCGATCTCATCCGCCGTCTCGCCCTTGGCCCGCAGCGCGACGAGGAAGCCGGCGATCTGCGCGGGAGTCGCCTCGCCGCGCATGATCGTGCGCATCGTCTCGCACGCCTCGTCCCGCGTGAGGTCGTGGCCGTCCAGCAGCTTCGCGATCGTGGCCTGGATCACCAGCGGCCCTCGAGGAAGTTGCGCGCGAGCGCAGGCCCGTCGGGCGTGAGCACCGACTCGGGATGGAACTGGACGCCGACGATCGTCAACTCGCGATGGCGCACGGCCATCACCTCGCCGTCCTCGGCGTACGCGGTCGGCTCGAGCACGTCCGGCAGGCGCGTCGCTGCGAGCGAGTGGTAGCGGCCGGCGTCGAACGGCTGCGGCAGCCCGGCGAAGAGGCCGGTGCCGTCGTGCTGCACCGGGCTCGCCTTCCCGTGCAGGAGCTCGCGCGCATAACCGACCTCGCCGCCGAAGACCTCGACGATCGCCTGGTGGCCGAGGCAGACGCCGAGCGTCGGCGTCGTCGGGCCGAGCCGGCGGATGATCTCCTCCGACGCGCCTGCGCCGGACGGCCGTCCGGGGCCGGGGGAGATGACGAGCTGCGCCGGCGCGAGCCGCTCCGCCTCGTCCGCGTCGATCTCGTCGTTGCGGAACACCTGCACGTCGACGCCGAGCGCGCCGAACAGGTGCGCGAGGTTGTACGTGAACGAGTCGTAGTTGTCGATCAGGAGCATCATCGTTCGGCCAATTCGATCGCGGCTTCCAAAGCTGCGAGCTTGTCGAGACACTCTTGGTGCTCTGCTTCAGGCGACGAGTCCGCAACGATGCCGCCACCCGCCTGCAGGTAACAGTTACCGTCACGAAAGACGAGCGTCCTGATGGCGATGCAGGTGTCCATCGCGCGCTCGGCCGGAAAGACGTAGCCCACCGCGCCTGCGTAGATGCCGCGGCGGTAGCCCTCCAGCTCCGAGATGATCTGCATCGCGCGCACCTTCGGCGCACCGGAGACCGTCCCGGCGGGGAAGCACGCGCGCAGCAGCGAGAACGGCGTCTGGTCGTCGCGCAGCTCACCGGCCACCTCTGAGACCAGGTGCGTCACGTGCGAGTAGCGCTCCGGCTCCATGAAGCGCTCGACGTGCACCGAGCCGGGGACGCAGACGCGCGACAGGTCGTTCCGCCCGAGGTCGACGAGCATGACGTGCTCGGCGCGATCCTTCTCCGACGAGAGCAGCGCCTCGGCGTCGCCCTCGCCCGGCGCGATCGTCCCCGCGATCGGATTCAGCGTCGCGTGCGAGCCTTCGCACTTCACCACCGTCTCCGGCGACGAGCCGACGAGCGCGAAGTCGTCGAGCTCGAGCAGGAAGAGATACGGCGACGGGTTGACGCGGCGGAGCGCGCGATACAGCTCGGCCGGCGACGCCGATGTGGGGCGGACGGCGCGCTGCGCGACGACGACCTGGAAGACGTCGCCCTCGCGGATGTACTCCTTCGCGCGCGCGATGCGCCGCAGGTGCTCGGCGCGTTCGGGGTAGCGCTGGAGCGGCCCGCTATCGCCTGTCCCGCGCGGCGGCTCCGGCTGGGGCCCCTCGAGCGCGGAGGTGGCGTCGCCGACGAGCATCTCCGCGACGCCGCGCGCGTGGTCGAAGCGCACGAGCACGTCGGGGACGAGGAAGCGGCTCTCCGGGAAGTCCGGGCCGTCGTCCGGCAGCGGGACGGTCGGCTCGAGCCGTGCGACGGCGTCGTAGCCGAGGTAGCCGACGACCGGCTCGCCGAGCACCTCGGCCTCGTCGAACGACACGAGCCGCGACCCGCGGCCGACGAACGAATAGCGCCCGAGCCGCCCGCGCTCGACCGACTCGAGCAGGAACGCGCCGCGCGCACCCTCGCGCAGGCGGAGGTATGCCCCGAGCGGGGTGAGGAGGTCGGTTGCGATCACGGTTTCGGGCATGAAAAAGGCTCCTTCCGGAGCCGGTCGAGCGGAGGGGCCGTCTGCGCCTGCGTCAGCGCACGCTCCCGCCCCGCTCTGAGCGCCAGGCCCACCGGCTGCGGGATGCGGAAGTCACTGCGCCCCAGCGTAGGCGGCGCCCCATTCGCCGTCAAGGCTGGTTCATTTGGACCATAGACAACCGCTCGAAATTGGGTTACAAATGTCAGCGAGGCCGTGGCCATGCCCTGATAGCCGCAAGCAGGGGTGTGGGGGAAGTTTGCCCGGTCTCTGCGGCGCGGCCCGGCCTCTTGGACACCGGGCCGCTCGCATGTCGGCGATGGATACGCTGGCCGAATGAGCCGCACCGTCATCGTTTCCGCCGTCCGGACGCCTTTCGGCCGCCTCGGCGGCGGCCTGAAGGATCGCTCGGCCACCGACCTCGGGGCGATCGCGATCCGGGCTGGCCTCGAGCGTGCGGGGATCGAGCCGGGAGAGGTCGAGTACGCCATCATGGGCCAGGTGCTCCAGGGTGGCGCCGGGCAGGCTCCCGCCCGCCAGGCGGCGGTCGCAGCCGGCATCCCGATCGAGGTTCCGGCGGACACGATCAACAAGGTCTGCGCGTCCTCCATCCGCGCCGTCGAGATCGCCGACTCGATGATCCGCGCCGGGGACGTCGAGGTCGTCGTCACGGGCGGCATGGAGTCGATGTCGAACGCGCCGTACATCCTCCAGAGGGCGCGCTTCGGCTACCGCCTCGGTGACGGAACCCTGATCGACCTGATGACCCACGACGGGCTCACGTCGACCTTCGACAACCGGCACATGGTGGAGCAGGCATCGTTCGTGTCGCGCGAGCTCGGCATCTCGCGCGAGGAACAGGACCGCTGGGCGCTGCGCTCGCACGAGCGCGCCGCGGCCGCGCAGGATGCCGGTCGGTTCGACGACGAGATCGTCCCGGTCGGCGAGGTCACTGCTGACGAGAGCATCCGCCGCGACACCTCGTACGAGCGGCTTGCGGCGCTGAAGCCCGCCATGGACCCGGAAGGGACGACCACCGCCGGCAACGCGCCCGGAGTGAACGACGGTGCCTCGTGCGTCGTCGTCTGTTCGGAGGAGTTCGCGAAGCGGCGCGGGCTCGAGGTGCTCGCGACGGTCGTGGCGCAGGGCTACGTCGCCGACGACTTCGCCTACCTCGCCCGGACGCCGGCGAGGGCGGCCGCGATGGCGCTGGCGCGTGCCGGCAAGTCGATCGGCGACGTTCGCCGCGTCGAGATCAACGAGGCGTTCGCGTCGGTCGCGTCCAACTCGACCCGGATGCTCGGCGCCGACGAGGAGATCGTGAACGTGAACGGCGGCGCCGTCGCGCTCGGGCATCCGATCGGAGCGAGCGGAGGGCGCATCCTCGGGACAATGGTGCACGAGCTGCGCCGCAACGGCGGCGGCTTGGGTCTCGCCGCCATCTGCTCCGGCGGCGGCCAGGGCGACGCGCTCTTGATCGAAGTCTGAGGGACCCTTCGAGCGCCGGCGGGCGTAGTAGGAGCATGCTCGCCAAACTCACACTCGCGCTGTGCGTCCTCGGGGCGCTCGCGGCCGCGCCGGCTGCTGCCGGCGACGGGCCGATGTTCGTTACTCAGGGCGGTATCGGGGTCGTGTCGGGAACGACGCGCTACATCCCCGTCAACAACGGTGTCAGCGATGTCACGGAGCTGTTGGCCATCTCGACGAAGGACGGGACGGAACTGAACCAGACCCCGCTCCTCGGCAGCTGGGGCCTGCCCTCCACGCCTGCCGGGGCGCAGGGCCTTTCGCTCGACGGCAAGAGGCTCGTGCTCGCGGACACGAGCGCAGGGCAGTTGTCGCCGAGCCGCTTCATGGTCGTCAACCCGAAGACGATGCGGATCACGAAGCGCATCACGTTGAAGGGCTACTTCTCCTTCGACGCGATGTCGCCGGACGGCTCGAAGCTGTACTTCATCCAGTACGTCAAGTCCGGGCCAAACACGCTCGACCTTGAGCATTACGTCGTCCGCGGCTACGACCTGAAGGCGAACCTGCTCGTTCCGGGCCGCATCGCCGACCGCACGCAGAAGAGCTGGGTCATGCAGGGCAGCCCCGTGACGCGGACTACGAGCGCGGACGGGCAGTGGGTGTACACGCTGTACACGAATCCCGCCGGCTATCCGTTCATCCACGCGCTCGACACCGTGCACGGCATCGCTCATTGCGTCGGACTGCCGATGACGAATCAGAACGGCATCTACAACATCGTGCTAGGGCTGCATGGAAACGCGCTGTCGGTGCACTGGCGCAGCGGGCGGCCGTTCGTGAACGTCGACACGGGCACGTGGCGCGTCTCGCCGGCGCATCGCGGCGGCTTCCCCTGGTGGACGCTGGCATTCGTCGCGGTCGTGCCGCTTGGGCTACTCGGCCGTCGCCGCCGCCGCGCCGGGAAGCTGAACAAGGAGCTCGCCGAGATCCTCCGCGAAGAGGCCCCGGAGCCCGACCTCGTCGCATAGACCGGTAACAGCCTCGTCTTGGGAATGGAGCGAAATGCTCTTTCTCTTGGCCATCGAAAGTACCGGGTAGGAGCACCTAGTGCGGGGCCACGGCTCTCTGCCCGCACGCAGGCACTCTCACACAGTCACGTCGACTCGCGACTTTTGCCGGCGTTCCGCCGCGGTCGGTGAGGAGTGGGATGAAGGGGACGACCTTGGGCTGGTCTTCGAGCTTCCGGCTCACGCCCCCGTAGCGTGAGCCGCGGACGGTTCAGAGTTTCTCGGCGAGCTTCGCGAGCGAGGCGAGCTTCGACTTCGACAGATTCTTGGTCTCCACGCTCGCCCCGAACGACCTCGTACCGACGACCCCCTCGATCCCCTGACCCGTGATACCCGCAGCAGTCAACCTGAAGTAGAAGGCGGGGACGCCGAGGCCGGAGTACGGGGTGAATTTGAACTTCAAGGTCGCGCTCGCCTTCGCGATCGCCTGCTGCTCCTCCGACGTGGTGAGGGGCCTCGAGGTGACTTCGAAGCTGAGCGTGACATCCTTGAGGAGCGCGGCCATGCTCGTCTGCGCCCCGAACGTACACGTCGTCGCGACCGCAGAGATCCCGAAGTTCTGCTTGGTTGCCTTCAGGTTGCGGATGAAGGGTGTTGCCGCGGGAACGGAGTAGCCGACGATCGCCGAGACCGATGCTGGGCTCACCTTGCTGCAGATCGACGACGATAGCGGCCTTGCGGTACGTGTGACGACCTGGCGCCCCTGGGGCGTGACCCCTGAGCGAGACGCCGTCTGGGCGACTGCCGGGGCGGCGACGAGCCCCGATGCGCCGACGATACCGAGGAGCAGGGCGCTGGACCGGAGCGACTTGAACGCCGGGCGGGCGTGACGCTTCCGAGCAATGTTGCTCATCGTAGAACCTCCTATTGTCATGCGGCTGTTCGCAGAGCCTATTGCACGATCCAGCGACGCGAGTGACGTGACATGATCGAAGCTGCTTGTCCGCCTTGCTTTTCGGAAGGGACGTGAAATGGATCTATCCAAGCTCACGATCGGCTCGAAGATAATTCTCGGCCTCGGCGTTCTCTTGCTGATCGACTCCTTCCTCCACTGGCAGGAGGTCTCGTTCGGCCCGGTCTCGGCCGGCGTTTCGATGTGGCACGGCTGGGGCCTTCTCGTCGGGCTGCTCTTGCTCGCGATCCTCGCCTGGGAAGCGGCGCAGATTGCCGGTATCAAGATCGCTCTCGGCCCGCTCAGCCCGTCGATGGTCACCGCCGCGCTCTCCGCGCTGCTCGTGCTCTTCGCGCTGATCAAAGTGCTCACGAACGACTACGTTGCGACGTGGGCCTGGATCGGGCTCGTGCTCTCGGCCGGCATCGCCGCGGGTGCATGGTTGAGCATGAAGGCCGCCGGCGAGTCGCTCTCCGACCTGAAGACTTCAGTTGGAACCGCCGCCTCGAACGCAACCGCGGCGGCAAAGACAGCTGCCAAGTCGCCACCTGAGAGCTCGTCCGCACCTGCCGCATCTTCCCCTGCTCCATCGGCAGCTACAACGGCCGAGACGACTGAGACAGGCTCCAGTTCAGACGAAGCCTCGAGCTGAAGCGGTCAATTCCCATCGATGATCGCTTCGTCGCGCAGCCGCAGGGACGCCCGCGGCCGTGCCTGTCGGTTGGCGACTGCGGCCGCGATCGTCATCGGCGGCTACGGCGGTCTCACAGCGGTTGTCTCAGCGTCCATGACCGGAGCTCTGTCGACGATCTATGTAGCTGATGAGGCCTCGCACGAGGTTACGCCGATCGATGCCGCGACCGGTGTCGCCGGACGGCCGATCCGCCTTGGCTCGCTGGCGCCTGTCGCGCTTGCTGTTGCGCCGGGCGCGAAGACCGTCTATGTCGTCGCGGACGGCAGCGATATGAACGGTTCCCCGGGGAGCGTGGTTCCGATTGTCACGGCGACCGACATGCCGGGCAAGCCGATCGCTGTGGGGACGGCTTCGCAAGCGATATCGATCACGCCGAATGGTAAGAAGGCGTTCGTCCTCAACGGAATCGACGCAGCCACCACGCCGGAGGCGACGCCCGCGACGGTCACGCCGATCGACCTCGCTACGGGCAGGCGGTTGGCCTCGGTCAAGGTCGGGACACTCCCGCAGTCGATGACGATGTCGCCGAACGGCAAGCTGCTCTATGTCGTCGACACGAACCAGCGTGACCCGGGCGAGCCGAGCGCGATCACGCCCGTCGACACCGCGACCGACACTGCCGGACCGGAAATCAAGCTGTCCAAGGCTCTGGTGCCGTTCCCGGCGAGTGGGATCGCCTTCGCGTCGAACAGTCGCACTGCGTACGCAATCACCGCAGCGGGAGTCGTTCCGATCAGCACGGCTACCGGGAAGGTCGGAAAGGTCATCGGGCTGGGAACTGCCACCCAGGTCGCTATCGCCGTGGCGCCGGATAGTTCGTCGATCGTCGAGGTGGGCACACCCGTGACCGCCCTCGAGCCGAAATCCCCCTACACCGACAATGTGACACTCGCAGTGGTGAGCGCGACCAGCGGAGCTGTGCGCTCGGTGGCAAAGCTTGGCAACGAGCCCGGCGCGATCTCGTGGCAGGTGGCGATCACACCGGATGGCTCGACCGCCTATGTGCTTGTCATCACCTCGCTCCCGAGAGAGAGCCTGGTCATCCCGGTCGACCTCGCAACCGGAACCGTCGGCAAGCCGATCGACGCTGGCCGCAACGCGTTCTCGTTGGCAATCAGCCAAAACGGCGATACCGCCTACGTCCTGGACGGCGGCACCTACAAGGGGGCCGGATCGCGACACAATACGCCCGGCAGTGTCCTCCCGATCGCCACTCGCATGAGCACTGCCGGCAAGGCGATCACGGTGGGCCTCGGGCCGATAGCGTTCGCGATCGCCCCCCGCCCGTGAGCCACGTCCGACGGCGTGTGCGCCTGGGTGCGGTGGCGGTCGTGGTCGCGCTCGGGATGGGCGTCGGCGGCTGGTTCGACACGGCACAGGCGTCGGCACCCCAGTGGCAGCGTCAGCTCATGCCGGTCGAGCTCGCTGCAAGCCTCACAGGGATCTCGTGCCCAACAGTCAAGGCATGCGCGGTCGTCGGAACGATGTCGTCCAGCACCGGATCCGGCGCTTTGGCCGAGTCGTGGAACGGGAAGACCTGGAAGCTGGAGACGGTCCGCGACCCGGCCGGCGACACGAATGCCGATCTGCTGTCGGTGTCCTGCATCTCGTCGACCTCGTGCGTGGCCGTCGGGTACTCCGGCGTCGTTCCGCCACAAGGCTCGCACCCCTTCTCGGAGGTGTTCAGCGGCATGACCTGGAAAGCCGTCCCGACGGCGATGCCGTCCGCTGCCGAGGGTGGCGAACTTGCCTCTGTCTCGTGCGCTTCGGCCAGATCGTGCCAGGCCGTTGGGTCGTTCATGACCGCTTCCGGGCGGGGCGGCGCCCTGGCCGAGGCCTACAACGGATCCTCGTGGACGCTCGTCAAGACATCGGCCATCTTGGGCAGGGTCAGCTCACTCGACGGAATCTCGTGCTTGCTGGCCACCGTGCCTGCGTTGTGCACCGCCGTCGGCTCGAAGACGATCGGGGGCCGAACCAGCCCATTGGTCGAACATGCCAACGGATCCAGCTGGGCCGTCGTGCCAGTCCCAGGAGTCTTTTCGTCGACCGGGGCGACGCTTGTTTCTGTGTCCTGCCCCCAGCCTACGTCGTGTGTTGCGGTCGGGTCCACTCTCGACGGATCGATCTCGAAGAGCCTGTCGGAGGTCGAAAATCTTTCGAGATGGACCGTCGTCGCCACGCCGAGGCCGACCACCCCGGGCGGCTCGCGGCTGCTCGGCGTTTCCTGCGCGCTCACGATCGAGTCCTGCGAGGCCGTTGGGGCTGTCGGCACGGCGGCTTCTTCGACACTGGCAGAAGGATGGAACGGTCATTCCTGGTCGATCCAAACCTCCGCGAATCCAAGCTCACTATCGGAGCTCTTCGCGGTGTCATGCGCAGAAACATCGTTCAAGAAGGCGGCGTGCTCCGCCACGGGTGGCTACCAGCCCAACCCCAACGTCGCAGCGCGCACGTTGGTCGAGCGCTACTGAGGTCTGTGAGTAGGGGCTGACGTGATGCGAGGTGCCGATCGAGGAGATGGTATCCGCCATGCTGGGAAGCACGACATCGTGAGTAGTCTCCTGCACGACTGCGCGTATAACCCGTCTCCGCTGCTCGCCGCCTCGGAGCGCATGCTTGCGTTCAAAAACGTGGCCCTCGAGTGAGCCTCCGTGGCTTAGCTCTTGTCGGAGAGCTCCTGCACTTCGAGTGCGATTTCCCGCACGGCGTTCTCGAGCGCCTCGGTCCGTAGGGCGAGTTCTTGGATCGCGATGGAGCTTGGTGTCGTCGACAGAAGCGGGTTTCCCCATTTACGCGACGGCCTGCTGGGTCGGATGAGCTTGTTCACCCGCTTCATCAGGGTGTCGGTCAAGGTTTCCAAACGGGCCTCCTCTCTGTTGGCGTAGGAATCCGCGTTTGATGTGCCCGGTCGCTTGCCTCGGTCCTAGCCGCCGGGCGGCGGTGGGGGTGCGGAGGGGTCGTGCAGAGGCGCGGCCAGCGGCTTGGGCGTGGTGGTCACCCCGGCGCCGCACACCACGTCGTAGCAGTCGGCCGGCACGTTGAGGGAGCCGGTGTTCAGCTTGCCCGGCGCCCCGTAGTCGGCGTACAAGCCGTAGTCGCCGTTGCTGGTCGCCTTGTTGGTCGAGAACGTCAGCACGTTGTAGTACTCGTAGTTCTCGGAGAGGTAGAAGCCCTCGTCGGTGTTGCCGGTGGCGGTGTTGCCGGTGATCGTGTCCCGGGCCGGGTATTCCAGGTAGAAGCCGTACTCGTTGCCGTTCGCGCTGTTGCCCGTGTACGTCGCGTCGTACGACTCGTAGTCCTCGAAGCCGTAGTCGGTGTTGTTGTTGGCCTTGTTGCCGCTGATCACCG